>JBCBPY010000145.1:0-506 GCA_039820525.1 Cyanobacteria bacterium J06634_5 | reverse complement strand
ATCTCATCATGTGAGATCCAATAGAAAGACGGCTTTAAAGAATAGGCCAAGCAAATGAGCCAAACAAATGAGCCAAGCAAATAAGCCAAGCAAACAGGCAGGGAGGCAGAGTATCAAAAGAATGGGCGGCCACAGCATCCCGATAGCGCACGTCTCCCTATAGACTAAGCCAGCAACCTCAGAAGTGCTGACAATTCGAGTGCTGACAATTATAGTCATCAAACCGAAGGATGCCCTTTTCGGGCAGACAGCTTAAAAAAGCACTTCTATAAAGAGATGTCATCAATAGCAAAAAGCGGATCACTGCAACACTTATAAGATGTTTGGCCAAGAGGTTTGGCTAAATCGCATCAAATTTATTTGCACTAAATCCCTTTTCCCTTACCATAGACCTAATTTAAGGGCAAGACCAGCAAAGACTACCACACCCTATGAAAGGCGAAGCGCACAATAATCCCTTCAGCCAATAAGTTAGGGCCCTGGGCCATGGAACCAACAAAATACCG
>JBCBPY010000144.1:0-507 GCA_039820525.1 Cyanobacteria bacterium J06634_5 | reverse complement strand
CCTTGCGGGGTAATGGATTGAAAGTTCACCATTAGCTTTTTTTTCGATAAGTAGTGTTCTTGTTTCCGTCCCCTTGCGGGGTAATGGATTGAAAGACAGACGAGAGTCTTCCCCCATCCTAGCGAACTCAGGTTTCCGTCCCCTTGCGGGGTAATGGATTGAAAGCTGTATCGCTTCTCTAGCCCGCCGCCGCGCATCAACTTTGAGGTTTCCGTCCCCTTGCGGGGTAATGGATTGAAAGTCTTTCACAAATCAGATGACCAAGCGCACGCTCTTCTAGGTTTCCGTCCCCTTGCGGGGTAATGGATTGAAAGGTTAGCTGTTTCAACCATTGGAGCGGATGAGGCGATGGTTTCCGTCCCCTTGCGGGGTAATGGATTGAAAGCTACTACACAAGGACAGTAAAAAGGCTTTACAGCCGTTTCCGTCCCCTTGCGGGGTAATGGATTGAAAGTTCACCATTAGCTTTTTTTTCGATAAGTAGTGTTCTTGTTTCCGTCCCCTTGC
>JBCBPY010000143.1:0-508 GCA_039820525.1 Cyanobacteria bacterium J06634_5 | reverse complement strand
ACAGCTGCATGAGTTTTTCAGCCCTTTCTTCTGGAGTGGGCGTGAAAAGTTGGAGAACTTTAGTCTTTGTTTCCTCATAAGTGAGGTGTTCCTCCCCTTTGGATAGGAGCCAGCTAGACAATTGAGGAAAAAAATCCTCTGGCAGAGCCGCTAGGACATAGTCAGCCTTTCTAGGGGAGGAAGAGACGTGTTTAGTGCGGAATATAATCTCCGCTCTCTGGAACCAGGCAAGGGCGTCGGCAGGAGAGAATGCTGGCAGGGTGACAGAGGCGGGAGCGGCAACGGCATCTTCGGAAGACATCTTGAAGGCAGGGTGTAACTGGAACCGGGGTCACCAATGTGAGGTCTCAAGCAGGAAGGGCAGAATAACACACCAGGAAGGTCAGTTGAAAAATGTGTATTTAAGCCACTGAGGCAGCAGGATATATACAGAGCTGGCTGACTGCAACGGCTAACTACAGTGAGCCAAAGTCGGCCAGCGGTACAAAACAAAAATACAATCTTAAAT
>JBCBPY010000142.1:0-513 GCA_039820525.1 Cyanobacteria bacterium J06634_5 | reverse complement strand
CCACTTTCCTGAGAATCCACCGAGCAACGTAGCCCTTCAGCTCGGCCTGCCAGCACACCTTCAGAAAAAACAGGAAAATGGAAGACAAAGATAGAATAGTGAGCTTAAGTGTACCCTTAAGCAGGGATAGGGGTACTCAACCCAGGTCAATGGAAGGCCATGGTACAAGGCTATGGCAATGACCGAAAGAAGAGACCAGGTTAAGTATTAGAGTAACCGTCTCCTAGGAAGGCTGCCTACTGTCAAGGGGTAGGAAGGACTCCATAGCCTTGGTAGGCAGCCTTCCTAGGAGACGGTTACTCTAATACTTAACCTGGTCTCTTCTTTTGGTCATTGCCATAGCCTCTGTACCATGGCCTTCCATTGACCTGGGTTGAGTACCCCTATCCCTGCTTAAGGGTACACTTAAGCTCACTATTCTATCTTTGTCTTCCATTTTCCTGTTTTTTCTGAAGGTGTGCTGGCAGGCCGAGCAGAAGGGCTATGTTGCTCGGTGGATTCTCAGGAAAGTGG
>JBCBPY010000141.1:0-514 GCA_039820525.1 Cyanobacteria bacterium J06634_5 | reverse complement strand
GTTTCCCCATTTGATGATTATTCCAGATCTGTTTGGCATGGCGAGCCTCTGGGTGGCGGCCAAAGATCTGGGTGGTGTACTGGGGCTAGAGGTGCGCCAGCAGCTATTTTTGCCCTGGCCAAAGCTGCTGAAATCGCTGCTAGATAAAGCCTTGGTTTTGCTGGTGGGGCTTGCTTGCTTGCCGCTGATTGTGCTGATTAGTTTGCTGGTGTTCATCGACTCTCCGGGGCCGGTGTTTTATCGGCAGACCCGTATTGGCCGAGGGGGCAAGCCGTTTAAGGTGGTGAAGTTTCGCTCTATGGTGATGAACGCCGATCAGGCATTAGAGCAGTATTTTGAACGCTACCCGCAGCTAAGGATTGATTGGGAAAAAGATCAAAAACTCAAATCAGATCCCCGAATTACTCGGGTAGGCAGATTTTTGCGGCAGACGAGCTTAGATGAAATGCCGCAGCTGTGGAATGTGCTGCGCGGTGAAATGAGTATGGTGGGCCCTAGACCCATTGTTCAGGCT
>JBCBPY010000140.1:0-517 GCA_039820525.1 Cyanobacteria bacterium J06634_5 | reverse complement strand
GAGCAGATTGACGATTTGCTTGCGCGCCCAAGCGGGTTTCCGTCCCCTTTCGGGGTAATGGAATTTGAACGCAGTAGAGGAAAAGCTTGGAAACGAATCTGAGAGTTTCCGTCCCCTTTCGGGGTAATGGAATTTGAACCTATGGTGTGTGTCATGCATCCATATGGCCCTATTGGGTTTCCGTCCCCTTTCGGGGTAATGGAATTTGAACACGGTCTTAAAAGCGGCGCTTACAGGGTTAATGAACGGTTTCCGTCCCCTTTCGGGGTAATGGAATTTGAACTTAATTCTTGACCTGGTAGAAGAGCCATTGTGTATCGTTTCCGTCCCCTTTCGGGGTAATGGAATTTGAACTATTCGAACGGAGACAGACGCAGAGACAGAAGCGAGTTTCCGTCCCCTTTCGGGGTAATGGAATTTGAACGGTCAGTCTGCACCCGCATGGCCCGGTGACTACGAAGCGTTTCCGTCCCCTTTCGGGGTAATGGAATTTGAACGGGCGGTGAGCGCCCTCAGT
>JBCBPY010000139.1:0-522 GCA_039820525.1 Cyanobacteria bacterium J06634_5 | reverse complement strand
TGGGCATCTATACTTTGCTGTTGTGTATAAATAAATTGAAGGAATTAGATTGATGAGAGCAGTGGTTGCTGGCGCTACGGGGGAAACAGGGCGGCGCATTGTGGCGCAGTTGATGGCCAAAGAGGGTGTGAGCGTACGGGCGCTGGTACGCGATCGCGAAAAAGCTCAGTCTTTGTTGCCCGATACCGTTGAGCTGGTGGTGGGTGACGTACTTGATTCGGCAAGCTTAGCGGCTGCGACCGCAGATTGCCAGGTATTGCTCAGTGCCACAGGCGCAGCCCCTAGCCTCGATCCCACTGGCCCCTATAAAATCGATTACGAAGGTAATAAGAACCTCGTAGACGTGGCTAAAGCTGCGCAGGTAGAACAGTTTGTGATGGTGTCTTCCCTGTGCGTATCCAAGCTATTTCATCCGCTGAATTTATTCTGGGGCATTCTTTACTGGAAGCGTCAGGCAGAGGAGTATCTGAAGCAGAGCGGCGTGCCCTATACGATTGTCCGCCCGGGTGGTTTGAAGAACGA
>JBCBPY010000138.1:0-523 GCA_039820525.1 Cyanobacteria bacterium J06634_5 | reverse complement strand
TAGACTGGCCGCTGGCTTCGGCCGTGTGGCCGGGAAGACGCCCAAACTTGGTCGTCTAGAGGAAGTAAAAGTCGTAACAAGGTTTCCGTAGGTGAACCTGCGGAAGGATCATTCTCAATGCAATATTTATGTATTGTGTTGTTAATATCATTCGCGCGGCGAAGCACATGCCGTCGCGCGAAGAAAACCAGGGTGTCAATACTGTCACTGCCTTTTTATTAAGAGCATACGTGTATTGACTCCTCGACACATTTTCCAACGCCGTCGAAACGGTGTCGAGGAGTCAATACACGTATGCTCTTAATAAAAAGGCAGTGACAGTATTGACACCCGGGTTTTCTTCGCGCGACGGCATGTGCTTCGCCGCGCGAATGATATTAACAACACAATATATAAAATATTGCATTGAGAATGATCCTTCCGCAGGTTCACCTACGGAAACCTTGTTACGACTTTTACTTCCTCTAGACGACCAAGTTTGGGCGTCTTCCCGGCCACACGGCCGAAGCCAGCGGCCAGTCTA
>JBCBPY010000137.1:0-523 GCA_039820525.1 Cyanobacteria bacterium J06634_5 | reverse complement strand
GGTAAGCCGGGCTAGTGTTGCACCTGGTGGCAAGCAGGCCTGCAATCGCATCGATGCGGCCTTGAGCAGCTCGTCGCCAGCCGGATAGCCCATCACGGTGTTCACCAGCCGCAGTCGGTCCAGGCTAATAGACATAAATGCCAGGGTTTGCTGACTGTTATGAGCGGCTGTAATTGCCTGACTCAAGCGCTGGTGCAGCAGTCGATAGTTAGGCAGGTCTGTCAGGCTGTCGTAATGGGAAAGGCGGTTGAGCTGCTCGGCGGTGTTACGCAGGGTATTGACATACAGCTCGCTGGTATCGGTAAGCCTTTTGATTCTCGCTTCGATGGTGTTGGAGACTTCAGCCGGTGATATAGGTCGTATCAGGCAGTCATCTGCACCGAGTTCCATGGCTCTGCGGGTGTGCGATCGCCCATCGTCATTCGTCATCAAGATAAAAGGCGTCAGCTGAAGCTCGTCATCGTGGCGAATGGCTTCTAGCACCTGATGGCCATTGAGTCCGTTGCCGCTAGGAGCCTGTAAC
>JBCBPY010000136.1:0-527 GCA_039820525.1 Cyanobacteria bacterium J06634_5 | reverse complement strand
TTAACGTTGAAATCTTGAGAAAGCAAATGGAAACAAATATATTCCAATGACAATATCAAATTTGGTATTCTAAAGAATTCATAGAAAAATACGTTTTCTTATAGTGTGAAAATCATGCCAGTTTAATACATTTTGGAAACGCTGAAAATCTTGCAAATTTCAACAACAATATTGAATTCTATTTTATAAAGATGCCATTATTAGCGCCCATTTGAAAAATGGTGCTTATGGTTTTGTGCGAACTTTTTTTTTTTTTTTTTCCTACTTTTTTCCGCCAAATCCTTGTCCGCGCTATAACTCAAAAAGTTCTGAACCGATTTTGATAAATTTTGGCAGGTAAATTGCTTGTGCCAAAACGACGCTTCGGATTGCTAATGAGCTTTCTAGACCAAAAACTCTGCTGGGTTCAGATAATTGTGTCCTTGTGCACGCAATAACTCAAAAAGTTCCCAACCGATTTTGATAAATTTTTGCAGGTAAATTGTTTGTGCTAAAATGAAGCTTCCTTTAGAAAATGAGTTTTCGAG
>JBCBPY010000135.1:0-531 GCA_039820525.1 Cyanobacteria bacterium J06634_5 | reverse complement strand
GTGGTGGTGGTGGTGGTGGTGGTGATGGTGGTGGTGGTGGTGATGGTGGTGGTGGTGGTGGTGGTGATGATGGTGGTGGTGGTGGTGATGGTGATGGTGATGGTGATGGTGATGGTGATGGTGATGGTGATGGTGATGGTGATGGTGATGGCGAAGCTAACAGGTGACACTGGTGATGGTGATGGTGATGGTGATGGTGATGGTGATGGCGAAGCTAACAGGTGACACTGGTGATGGTGATGGTGATGGTGACGGTGATGGTGATGGTGATGGTGATGGTGACGGCGAAGCTAACATGTGACACTGGTGATGGTGGTGGTGGTGGTGGTGATGGTGATGGTGATGGTGATGGTGATGGTGATGGTGATGGAGATGGAGATGGTGATGGTGATGGTGATGGTGATGGTGATGGTGGTGGTGCCCCTCAACCCTTCAACCCCTCAACCCCTCAACCCATCCACCCCTCAACCCCTCACCCCATCCACCCCTGAACCTCTCAACCCCTCAACCCCTCAACCCCTCAACCCCTCC
>JBCBPY010000134.1:0-535 GCA_039820525.1 Cyanobacteria bacterium J06634_5 | reverse complement strand
CTCTTAAATAGTTGAGTGTTGTAAGAGCCTGGAAAAACGGAAGGAGGGAGACTATTCCAGGCTCTAGCAGTTAATGGGATAAATGAGTTATTGAAAACATCAATACGCGCATTCTCCAGTCGCACACAAAAATTGTGAGCAACCGAAGCCTGACGCGTATTGCGGGGACGGGGAAGGGGAGGGGGCATGATAGACTTGATCTCCTCTGAACAGTTCCCATGGAAATACTTGTAAAATATAGTTAGCGAGGACACTTTGCGCCTTAAAGAAAGAGGATCAAGGTGTCCTCGCTAACTATATTTTACAAGTATTTCCATGGGAACTGTTCAGAGGAGATCAAGTCTGTCATGCCCCCTCCCCTTCCCCGTCCCCGCAATATGCGTCAGGCTTCGGTTGCTCACAATTTTTGTGTGCGACTGGAGAATGCGCGTATTGATGTTTTCAATAACTCATTTATCCCATTAACTGCTAGAGCCTGGAATAGTCTCCCTCCTTCCGTTTTTCCAGGCTCTTACAACATTCAACTATTTAAGAG
>JBCBPY010000133.1:0-537 GCA_039820525.1 Cyanobacteria bacterium J06634_5 | reverse complement strand
AACAGAATTACCGGCGGAGCAGGGGACGGAGGAGAATTATTCAGTGGATGTGATGTTTACGCTGTTGGTGGGGCGTGGGGAACAGTTGTTGGCGATCGCGCGGCGGGGAGATGGGTCGCAGGCGCGGAGTCCTCGGCAGGTAATTATGTGAGTGGGTTAGGGGTCGGATTGGGTGTGAGGGTTGGAGGCGGGTTCCCCTTACCCTAGCGAAGCCATGCCCCTTGGGCTATGGGGGAACCGTAAGGAAGGGGTTTTCGATAAGTACACCACACACCGAGACCCCTCCGTGCGGTTCCCCTTTCTAAGGGGAACCAGACATCGGCAGGCATGAAAAGGGTTTCAGCCAGCTCGGAAGTTCTCATGGTTGTGTGTACACAGGAGCTCCGATAGGGTGGGGTGGGTCGGCACCGTGGGGCACCAACCGATCCTTCTCAAATACACTTTCACCCCTATGATGTATACAAAACAGTCCTTGCTAAAGGGACATAGCCCCAACAGCCTTTGCCAAAAGGCTTCACTCCCGAAGAGTGCTGTGCA
>JBCBPY010000132.1:0-539 GCA_039820525.1 Cyanobacteria bacterium J06634_5 | reverse complement strand
TGCGGGGTAATGGATCTGAAAGATTGAAGGAAAACGTGGTCAAGTCTGCACAGGAAACAGAGCGTTTCCGTCCCCTTGCGGGGTAATGGATTTGAAAGAAAGAAGTTAAAGCTGCCAAATCAAAGCTCTCCCAAGCTTTGTTTCCGTCCCCTTGCGGGGTAATGGATCTGAAAGTTAAACGCAATAGCGCCGAAAGAAAACAAGTTTGTGTTTCCGTCCCCTTGCGGGGTAATGGATCTGAAAGAAGGTGAAAACTTACTAGAGCTTGCTCGCAAGGAGCAGTGCTTGGTAAAGGTCATGAAAATGAGTTTCCGTCCCCTTGCGGGGTAATGGATCTGAAAGTTCTGGTCTAGCAACTGTTTCACTGGAACTATCTTGTTTCCGTCCCCTTGCGGGGTAATGGATCTGAAAGTTGTGATAGGCTAGGTCTGATGCAATTTGGTAATGAAGTTTCCGTCCCCTTGCGGGGTAATGGATCTGAAAGATTGAAGGAAAACGTGGTCAAGTCTGCACAGGAAACAGAGCGTTTCCGTCCCCTT
>JBCBPY010000131.1:0-548 GCA_039820525.1 Cyanobacteria bacterium J06634_5 | reverse complement strand
CGTCGCGGGTCATGGGCGTTCAAATTCCATTACCCCGCAAGGGGACGGAAACGTTCAGGGTATTGGTAGCTGTGGAAACAACCCCATAGGTTCAAATTCCATTACCCCGCAAGGGGACGGAAACTCTCCTCGGATCTTAAAAGTTGATTCCTTTAGTAGAAGTTCAAATTCCATTACCCCGCAAGGGGACGGAAACGAGAATTGATGCCAACGCAATCGCTAGGAAGCGAGTTCAAATTCCATTACCCCGCAAGGGGACGGAAACGCGAAGCCGAGCGCCTCAGGGGCGTCAAACTTCAGTTCAAATTCCATTACCCCGCAAGGGGACGGAAACTTAACAACAGGAACACTACAGGTGGCTGTAGAGTTGGTTCAAATTCCATT
Organism: Cyanobacteria bacterium J06634_5; assembly: GCA_039820525.1. GTDB lineage: Bacteria > Cyanobacteriota > Cyanobacteriia > Phormidesmidales > Phormidesmidaceae > Phormidesmis. Next base: position 164 of record JBCBPY010000131.1, on the reverse strand, counting down.
ACCCCGCAAGGGGACGGAAACACTGTATCTAGAGGTTGCTTCCGGGGAGACCCAAAAGTTCAAATTCCATTACCCCGCAAGGGGACGGAAACACCAATCTGCTTCTTGAGCGTGCGATACGCTTCAAAGGTTCAAATTCCATTACCCCGCAAGGGGACGGAAAC
>JBCBPY010000130.1:0-550 GCA_039820525.1 Cyanobacteria bacterium J06634_5 | reverse complement strand
GCCCCAGAGGCTCCAAAAGAGGCGTACAAAAACTTGCGAAGGCCCTTATAGGGCGCTTTAGATTCTGCGACCAGTCGGTCGTAGCGCTCTTGGCTCATGCCGCTGGGTGGCCGCTTATTCGGCACGTTTTTGGTGCTTTTTTGAGCGTTTCTTTTTGCCGATTTGCTTTTTGCCGACTTGCCCTTTGCCATGTCGATTTTTTTGAATTCCTAATAGGTAGCTCTTATCACTGTATACACTGACTGCTATAATTCATAGCCGTATTAAGGTTAGCCAACTCTAGACGCATCAGCCTAGATTGAGCAATCTGCCGATGTGGCTCAGGGGTAGAGCAAATCATTCGTAATGATTAGGTCGCCGGTTCGAATCCGGCCATCGGCTTTCATTAGGACTTGCGGACAGTAGCTAGATGACAGTAGCTAGATGACAGTAGCTAGATGACAGTAGAGGCTCGTCCGACAGCCGTCGCTAAGTCCTCTCGGCCAGCCCGAATGAGGGCCTCGTCGCGAATGCGGCAAGAGTCACATACCCCACAAGGCACGTCTGCCCC
>JBCBPY010000129.1:273-446 GCA_039820525.1 Cyanobacteria bacterium J06634_5 | reverse complement strand
GTAAGGCTGTCTGAGCATGCTCAGTCTGTAAGGCTGTCTGAGCATGCTCAGTGTGTAAGGCTGTCTGAGCATGCTCAGTCTGTAAGGCTGTCTGAGCATGCTCAGTCTGTAAGGCTGTCTGAGCATGCTCAGTGTGTAAAGCTGTCTGAGCATGCTCAGTCTGTAAGGCTGAC
>JBCBPY010000129.1:0-177 GCA_039820525.1 Cyanobacteria bacterium J06634_5 | reverse complement strand
TGTCTGAGCATGCTCAGTCTGTAAGGCTGTCTGAGCATGCTCAGTCTGTAAGGCTGTCTGAGCATGCTCAGTGTGTAAAGCTGACTGAGCATGCTCAGTCTGTAAGGCTGTCTGAGCATGCTCAGTGTGTAAGGCTGTCTGAGCATGCTCAGTGTGTAAGGCTGTCTGAGCATGCTC
>JBCBPY010000128.1:0-578 GCA_039820525.1 Cyanobacteria bacterium J06634_5 | reverse complement strand
ACCAGAACCAGAGACCTGAACCAGAACCAGAACCAGAACCAGAACCTGAACCTGAACCATAACCAAAACCAGAGACCTGAACCAGAACCAGAACCAGAACCTGAACCTGAACCAGAACCAGAGACCTGAACCAGAACCAGAACCAGAACCAGAACCAGAGACCTGAACCTGAACCAGAACCAGAACCAGAACCAGGACCAGAACCAGAACCAGAACCAGAGACCTGAACCAGAACCAGGACCAGAACCAGAACCAGAGCCAGAGACCTGAACCAGAACCAGGACCAGAACCAGAACCAGAACCTGAACCAGAACCAGAGACCTGAACCAGAACCAGAACAAGAACCTGAACCAGAACCAGAACCTGAACCAGAACCAGAGACCTGAACCAGAACCAGAACCAGAACCAGAGACCTGAACCAGAACCAGAACCAGAACCAGAACCTGAACCTGAACCATAACCAGAACCAGAGACCTGAACCAGAACCAGAACCAGAACCTGAACCAGAACCAGAACCTGAACCAGAACCTGAACCTGAACCAGAACCAGGACCAGAACCAGAACCAGGACCAGAACCA
>JBCBPY010000127.1:0-596 GCA_039820525.1 Cyanobacteria bacterium J06634_5 | reverse complement strand
GTTAGCTAAAGCTTCCAAATCTGTGGGGGTTTTCGGAACCTTGAAAACCTGATTCTTTCGTTGACCCTAGAAGATCGGTTGCTATGTAAGGCTTTTAGCCGTTTTAGCAAGGGCTCTAATGAGACTCACTTTCAGTAATGAGGGTGTGTTTTAGACCCTAGAAGATCCGGCTTTTGAAAGCCTGTCTAGGCAAGCATTGTAAAAGCTAAGGGTTCAAATTCCATTACCCCGCAAGGGGACGGAAACGTCTTGGTTATCCCCCCCTCCGTCATGATCGTCCCAAGCAGTTCAAATTCCATTACCCCGCAAGGGGACGGAAACAAATTAGCTTACTTAATCTTCATCTTCAGCTAATCTTGTTCAAATTCCATTACCCCGCAAGGGGACGGAAACACTGTTGGCTCATCACCGATCTTGCACTCGGCAAGTTCAAATTCCATTACCCCGCAAGGGGACGGAAACTAGCTTAGTAGTTATAAACGTGGCATATAGGATACGGTTCAAATTCCATTACCCCGCAAGGGGACGGAAACCAAAACAATCGATTGTTTTGTCATTTTTAGTACCCGAGTTCAAATTCCATTACCCCGCAAGGG
>JBCBPY010000126.1:0-601 GCA_039820525.1 Cyanobacteria bacterium J06634_5 | reverse complement strand
TACAGCTCCACAGCTCTCACCTTAGAATACGGAGCAGCAGAGTAAGGTAAGAGCTGTGGAGATGAATTATTTGAGGAGAGCTTGTGGAGTGAGCAGAGTGGACAGAGAGAGAAATGAAGATATCTATGCCCGATTTGGCATGTCTGAGAAGGGTGTAGGAGTGAACTGTGGAGTGGGTTAAAAGGAATACGCTGAGGTGGTTTGGTCATGTGGAGAGGATGGAAGGAGGAATATGCAAAAAGGTGTACGAAAGTGAGGTGAGTGGTCCGGGTGTGAGAGGAAGGCCACCAGTGAAATGTTTTAGTAGAGTGGAGGAATACAAGAAAGAAAGGAACGTACGAGGTCTGAATGCAGGGAGAGAATTGTGCAGAGACAGGGACAGGTGGAGGAGGTTATGCCGCGGCCACCCCCCATGAGGGAATTCCCGGGGGAATGAGGCGTCGGATAGAAGAAGAAGAAGAAGAAGAAGCGCATAGATCGCAATCCTTTCTTCCTATCTTTCAATCAATCAATAAAGAAATTCGCAAGAAGATAATGAAAAATATAATAACTATTTATATGAAAAAAAAAGATATAAAGAAATTCCCAAAGAAATTAAAGG
>JBCBPY010000125.1:0-603 GCA_039820525.1 Cyanobacteria bacterium J06634_5 | reverse complement strand
ATTGACTATGCCTACGGTAAAGGCGTTGTTGTCGTGGCGGCAGCGGGTAATTCTGGCTTGAGCAGTGCGTCTTATCCGGCGCTGTATGAAAAGGTGATTGGCGTATCGGCCATTGGCCCAGATGGGCAGAAAACAACTTACTCCAACTACGGCACGGGCGTAGATATTGCCGCGCCTGGTGGTGCGACTCGCAGGGGTGAAGAAAACGGCATTCTTCAAGAGACGATTAATCCACGGGTGGCAGGTGAGTTTCAGTTTAAGTATTTTCAGGGCACCAGTATGGCCGCACCGCATGTGGCTGGTGTGGCAGCACTCATCAAGTCTCAGGGTCGGCGGCGATCGCCCGCTCAGGTTTGGGAAATTCTCAAAACCGCTGCCCGACCTGTCAAAGATGATCCTCGAAACTACTACGGCGCAGGCTATTTGAATGCGGAAAAGGCCGTTAGCAACTCGGGCTTTATCCGATGGGATTGGAGCCAATTTGACTGGCGAGATATGGCCACGAAGCTGGTAACGGCGGCCTTCTTTACCTGGATAATTGCGCCCAAAGGGAAAGGCTTTAAGCCTGGCCGCATTAGCTACCTACTGGGATTATTGACCGGC
>JBCBPY010000124.1:0-633 GCA_039820525.1 Cyanobacteria bacterium J06634_5 | reverse complement strand
AATTCCATTACCCCGCAAGGGGACGGAAACTTAGGCAGCACTACATATGATGCACCATTTACATGAACAGTTCAAATTCCATTACCCCGCAAGGGGACGGAAACCCTAGCATACGCTATCACCTCCCTTTTTAAAGCTTAATCCGTTCAAATTCCATTACCCCGCAAGGGGACGGAAACCGTGGGGGCAGAGTACCACATGCGGTCTCCGCCAACCTGTTCAAATTCCATTACCCCGCAAGGGGACGGAAACAGTTGGTACGATGCACGCATTAGCTCCAGAGTGGAGTCATGTTCAAATTCCATTACCCCGCAAGGGGACGGAAACCTTTTGTTTTCCAGTAACATCGTGTCGATATTGCAGAGTTCAAATTCCATTACCCCGCAAGGGGACGGAAACTATGCTGCTGTGTGACAGAAAGTCTGGAGTACAAGGTTCAAATTAAAGAACCCCGCAAGGGGACGGAAACAGTTACGTTTCCATAACCAGAATACACCATCAAAGAGTTCAAATTCCATTACCCCGCAAGGGGACGGAAACGGCAGGGCCTTCACCATCCAATGCACAGCGTGCAAAGGAATGTTCAAATTCCATTACCCCGCAAGGGGACGGAAACCGCAAAGGGAACGTTTC
>JBCBPY010000123.1:0-637 GCA_039820525.1 Cyanobacteria bacterium J06634_5 | reverse complement strand
CCAAGTACGTTTGGACAGTAGGATCGTCGGAGCGATGAAGAACGCTTTCGATCCCAATTCCCCGCAAGGGGACGGAAACAACTTTCACCGCGTTGGGCGATGCTGCTGAGAATATTAATCCTTTCGATCCCAATTCCCCGCAAGGGGACGGAAACCTTAGAGTTCAGCTTGACGGGTATACCCGTGAAATCACGCTTTCGATCCCAATTCCCCGCAAGGGGACGGAAACCGTACCAAAGCTGACAGTCGTTCGGTAAACCATTCTGGGCTTTCGATCCCAATTCCCCGCAAGGGGACGGAAACGTTGCCGGCGTAGGCGATGACCCCAGCTTGCGTGTAGAACTTTCGATCCCAATTCCCCGCAAGGGGACGGAAACTGAACGCGACATTAGCGATTACACCGCTATAGACGTCAGCGCTTTCGATCCCAATTCCCCGCAAGGGGACGGAAACATCCATTCGAGGATATAGCTATCCTCGTTTATGTTCAACTTTCGATCCCAATTCCCCGCAAGGGGACGGAAACAAAGTACTAGGCGACCTTCTTTTAGAGAAAGAGCATCGTCTTTCGATCCCAATTCCCCGCAAGGGGACGGAAACCCTTACCAGCTCCGCCGTAAACCATGTTGATTTCGCT
>JBCBPY010000122.1:0-644 GCA_039820525.1 Cyanobacteria bacterium J06634_5 | reverse complement strand
TTGACTGGGACATCGATGCTTGTAGAGTAAAGGACCACTAACTTTACCTCTATCTATATGAGAATGAAATAGCCCTGAGTTAAATGGAGCTTCACGAAGTGAGTTTACGGAAGTGGGCAAAATCAAAAAGCCTGGAGCTAAATCGGCAGTCGAATACAGAACTCAGTACCTTCATCGGGTTCAGACCATACGGTGATCGTACCGCTGTGCGCTTCAACAACAATTTGCTGGGCGATCGCTAAACCCAACCCGGTTCCTTTTCCAACAGCCTTAGTCGTAAACAGATTATCGAATATTCTATTTTTCACCGCTTCTGGCATGCCCTTACCATTGTCACGAATGCGAATTTCCACAGTATTGTCTTCATCGCAGGTGATGGTCTGAATGGTAATACTCTGATCTGTCTGTGCTAACTCGGCAAAAGAGGACTGCTGAGCAGCCTCATCAAAAGCATCGATTGAATTAGCGAGAATATTCATCAAAACCTGATTGAGTTGCCCTGGGAAACAGTTCACCGCAGGCAGCGATCCATAACTTTTAATCACCTGAATAGCCGGACGATAGTCATTTGCTTTTAGCCGATATTTTAGAATCAGTAAGGTACTTTCAATCCCCTCATGCAAATTTGTGCTGACCTTATGCTC
>JBCBPY010000121.1:0-648 GCA_039820525.1 Cyanobacteria bacterium J06634_5 | reverse complement strand
TAACTAAATATCTGAGGTAAGCCACTGGTTTGACCAGTGTGACTCGACCAGCTTTGAGCGTTCCGGCAGTAAAGTAACTCCCACGGTGGCTAGATGAAGCCGATCCGTAGGAGAGAAAGTTAATGTCGAAATTGTACCAAAGCCTGTCTCACTCAAAGTGGGACTGTACTTACCATGTTGTGTTTGTTCCAAAGTACCGTCGAAAGGCGATGTTTGGAGATGTCCGAAAATTTCTGGGGCCAGTGTTTCACGAATTGGCCCGCCAGAAAGAATGTCGAATTGTGGAGGGACATTTGATGCCAGACCACGTACACATGTGCATCGAGATACCGCCAAAGCATGCGGTGTCGTCTGTGATTGGCTTTCTGAAAGGAAAGAGTGCGATAGCGATAGCTAGACAGTTTAAGGGCAAGCAGCGGAATTTTAGCGGCGAGTCATTTTGGGCTAGAGGCTATGCGGTATCGACAGTGGGTTTGGAGCTGGAGGTAGTGAAGCGCTACGTCCGAGAACAAGATACGAGTGATAGAAGCGGTCGATTTTAGGTAGCGCAGTCACGTTATGATTCCCAGTCAGAGACTTTCGGTAGGGCATCCGCCTTTGAGGCGGTCACACTCATCAAGCCACCGGCTTTGCCGGAGGTGTCTGACT
>JBCBPY010000120.1:0-649 GCA_039820525.1 Cyanobacteria bacterium J06634_5 | reverse complement strand
CCTGCCCGTTCTCTGAGTTTGGCACGCTCAAGGGAAAGGTCGTTGCTGTTTCGCCTGATACCGTAACACAAGCGGCTAGTGAAGGTAGCCAGAAAGAGGCATCAGCAAAGAAAGCGTTCTATAGCGTTACGATTGATGCGCAAGTATCGTCGCTGGCCTCGTCAACACGCCGAACCGTCTGTACACTGCAACCAGGGCAAGAAGGACTCGTTACTATTATCTCAAGAGAAGAAACGATCTTCAATTTCTTGCTGCGTAAAGCAGGTCTTTTGGTGAAAAACTTTTAGGCGTGGTCATAACATAACTGTGTCACTCCCACCCAAGCGGTAATTGGATAGAAAATTCAGTGCCCTGGCCGGGGTGGTTCATTTTTGGCCAGTTTGAGGTAACACTTTCATCACAAAATAGACCATCATCGGTGATGGCCTGTTTGTCTGATTGCGTCAGAGTCTAAGCTTGCTGGAAGCGCTTAAAACCGAGGAGTTCTAGCCAGTGAGGATGAGGCTGGCCAGTCAGCAATTGCTTGGGGCTTTTCCCCACTCGTTCCGGCACCCGAGAGCGTCTGAAACAGCGGTGGTTACAGAAGAATTGGAGCAAGCTCAAGTAAGAATCCCCGAGACTTCGTCGGAGGAAAAAGTAATTGCGTAAG
>JBCBPY010000119.1:0-673 GCA_039820525.1 Cyanobacteria bacterium J06634_5 | reverse complement strand
GGGACGGAAACCATCCAGATCCACGCAGATCCGGATGAGAGCCACTGGGTTCAAATTCCATTACCCCGCAAGGGGACGGAAACAAGCCGGTTCAACGATTATTTCTAACCGTCCAGGGTTCAAATTCCATTACCCCGCAAGGGGACGGAAACCATACTTTGGTCAAGCTGAGATGCCTGTAATTGACAATAGTTCAAATTCCATTACCCCGCAAGGGGACGGAAACCAGGACAGAAATTACTAACAGTCTGCTTGGTTGAGTTCAAATTCCATTACCCCGCAAGGGGACGGAAACTTTTATTTCTTTCGGAATGGCGCTTGGAAAGCTTCCGGTTCAAATTCCATTACCCCGCAAGGGGACGGAAACCCTTCTCTGGGTTTACGGTGTAGTCGATTTCCCCCGTTCAAATTCCATTACCCCGAAAGGGGACGGAAACGCATCGACGATCGAGATGTCAACACCAAGCTCGATGAGGTTCAAATTCCATTACCCCGAAAGGGGACGGAAACGAACCATGCCTCCGTTCCATCTGGTAGCGTTGTCTGAAACGTTCCAATTCCATTACCCCGAAAGGGGACGGAAACGTCCGATTCCCCAATCGCCATTCACCATTAGAGAAAGGTTCCAATTCCATTACCCCGAAAGGGGACGGAAACTTTTTTTAGTGTTGAC
>JBCBPY010000118.1:0-674 GCA_039820525.1 Cyanobacteria bacterium J06634_5 | reverse complement strand
TACGGAAGTTATCTTAACCTTCAGCTTGAGTGAGACACCGACTGCGCCTGTTGTTGTGACAGTGAACACAGGTAAAGCGTTTGCACTAGGGGATTTTGATGTTTTCCCTCCACCGCCACAAGCCTCTGCAACCGGTGGTCAGCTTGTTGCCGGTAATGCGGATAACAGCGGTTTTAGATTTGCAATTACGGCTCCAACGGCGACTATTTCATTACCTATTTTTGATGATCCGGATCGGACTGAAAATGGTGCCCAAACCGATCCTGACGGGCCACTTCGTAATGATGACATCGGTGAAGAACAGACGACCTTTACCCTTGAACCCGGCGACGGCTACACCGTGGGCAACAATTCTGTCACCTTAACTTTGTTAGATAGCAACACACCTGCCCCCGAGCCAGAACCTGAGCCAGAACCTGAGACTGAGCCCGAAGAGCCTACTTCTGAAGGTGGCGAAGGTGCTGAAGAACCTACTCCTGAAGAACCTACTCCTGAAGAGCCTACTCCTGAAGAGCCTACTCCTGAAGAGCCTACTTCTGAAGGTGGCGAAGGTGCTGAGGGCGGCGAAGGTGCTGAAGGTGGCGCCCCTGTCGTTAGCTTCGAGGTCACGCCTGCCGACGTTAGTGAAGTAGAGGGTCCCGCTTTGGTGCTGAGCTTCAGTGTGGATGGCGACA
>JBCBPY010000117.1:0-675 GCA_039820525.1 Cyanobacteria bacterium J06634_5 | reverse complement strand
TCGTCACTGGGCGAGCTGGTTTCCATCCCTAGGTCACCGCAGCACCTTTGTCCGACAAGCCGCCAATCTATGGGCTTACAAACAGCAACTGCACCAACAGCTGTTGAAGGACTTGAGGGCTGAGGACGCTGATTTATTTCGGGTAGACGGCTTTCCGATACCGGTTTGTGGCTTCAAACGAGCGCCGCAATGCCAAGTGTTTAAGGGGGACGCCAGTTTTGGCAAATCGGCAACTAAGCTCGGCACGTTTTATGGTTTCAAGGGGCACTTGTTAATTAATGCTGATGGCCTCATCATGGGCCTCGGTATTGCAGCAGCAAATGTCGATGAACGAGACCTCGTTCCTGAGTTGGTCACGGGACTCGAAGGCTTATTGCTCGGGGACAAAGGCTACTTGCGACCGGCGCTAACGCTGGAGCTAGCGAAACAAGGATTACAGCTATTGACGCCCACGAAACGAAACATGAAGCAGCAGCTCACGGCACAACAGAGCCAGCGACTGTGCCGATGCCGTCAGCTCGTCGAAACTGTCATTGGACACCTATGTCACTGGTTTGACATTGAGCGCGTTCGCGCTAGAGACCTTTGGCACTTGACCAGTCGCCTCGCTCGTAAGCTCTTAGCCCATACCTTGATGGTCTTTCTCAATCGCGCTCATCAGCGATCGCCTCTACA
>JBCBPY010000116.1:0-685 GCA_039820525.1 Cyanobacteria bacterium J06634_5 | reverse complement strand
ATGCAAGAAGAAGGGGAGATTGTCGGTACATACTTTGTAAAAGCTAGTTTCCGTCCCCTTTCGGGGTAATTGGAATGCAAGTGGTAAAGCATTCTCATACGGCGCAACTTCAATCGAAGTCAGTTTCCGTCCCCTTTCGGGGTAATTGGAATGCAAGCTCTTCTGATAGCCTGCCTGCTAGCGCAGACCAAGGCATTGTTTCCGTCCCCTTTCGGGGTAATTGGAATGCAAGCACAAGTTGAAAACAACAATGTCACATATACCGCGTTGGATGTTTCCGTCCCCTTTCGGGGTAATTGGAATGCAAGTAAGTCATTTTCCTGATGGTCAAACGGCAATTGCTGATCTGTTTCCGTCCCCTTTCGGGGTAATTGGAATGCAAGTCTATAATCCCAATACCCAAGTTCACACCTTAAATTTGAGTTTCCGTCCCCTTTCGGGGTAATTGGAATGCAAGTTTGATTCTAATAGCGCTTTTGCTAGGTTTGGGACTTTTTGTTTCCGTCCCCTTTCGGGGTAATTGGAATGCAAGCGTCCTGAATTTGATGCTCTCAAAGGCATGTACTTTGATGTGTTTCCGTCCCCTTTCGGGGTAATTGGAATGCAAGCCCTCCGCTGAGGAGCCTTATCCCGTATGGAATGCAGTCGCAGAATCTTCACTACGCTAGTATTGCGAAGTGAAGAT
>JBCBPY010000115.1:0-690 GCA_039820525.1 Cyanobacteria bacterium J06634_5 | reverse complement strand
GGGACGGAAATTTCCGTCCCCTTGCGGGGTAATGGAATTTGAACCCGGTAAGGACATGGCAGCTTGCTTGTTGGAGGGTTTAGTTTCCGTCCCCTTGCGGGGTAATGGAATTTGAACGGGAAAAATCAGCTGTAAAAAGCCGAGTAAGAGGGGTTTCCGTCCCCTTGCGGGGTAATGGAATTTGAACATAAAACAGGGGCTGGTTTAACAGTTAGACAGGTTTCCGTCCCCTTGCGGGGTAATGGAATTTGAACTCTGGAGAAGGGACGGAGTGCCTGTACCAAGAGTAATTGTTTCCGTCCCCTTGCGGGGTAATGGAATTTGAACTCGTTGCGTCGATTAAGTGCTTTAAGTAGATCATCGTGTTTCCGTCCCCTTGCGGGGTAATGGAATTTGAACTCAGTTACATTGGCGCAAGGTAGGTGGTGATGAGCTATCGTTTCCGTCCCCTTGCGGGGTAATGGAATTTGAACCAAGATAGCTACCAAGCGTGCCCGTACCATGCTGAAAGGTTTCCGTCCCCTTGCGGGGTAATGGAATTTGAACTTTAGCGGCCTCAAACACGATTTGATCTGTCACCTCTGTTTCCGTCCCCTTGCGGGGTAATGGAATTTGAACTCTAATAAGCATGCCGACTTGGAGGAGGCCTACAGGGGTTTCCGTCCCCTTGCGGGGTAATGGAATTTGAAC
>JBCBPY010000114.1:0-703 GCA_039820525.1 Cyanobacteria bacterium J06634_5 | reverse complement strand
ATTCCCCGCAAGGGGACGAAAACCCCCATTGACTCATTAGCTCATTAGCCATGATTCTCAGGACTCTTTCGATCCCAATTCCCCGCAAGGGGACGGAAACTTCATAGTATGTTTGGTTAGGACCGTATTCGCTCCAACTTTCGATCCCAATTCCCCGCAAGGGGACGGAAACTTCGGGTACGTACGCACGCACAGTCGAGCTATCACCCGATCCTTTCGATCCCAATTCCCCGCAAGGGGACGGAAACCTTAGTGCGTAACACCAAGATAGCGAATTCATCGCTCTTCTTTCGATCCCAATTCCCCGCAAGGGGACGGAAACCCTTATCGAAATTTGCGTAGAAGGTGTTGTTAATCATTCTTTCGATCCCAATTCCCCGCAAGGGGACGGAAACGAAACGAACAGATTTTCAGCAGTCAGGTTAGGGGTAGCACTTTCGATCCCAATTCCCCGCAAGGGGACGGAAACTTTTTTGAATTCGTTACGTTGCAACTGCTTTTTGAGCAGCTTTCGATCCCAATTCCCCGCAAGGGGACGGAAACTGAAAGTACACCCGCCGTCAATCAATACGTCTTCAACGCCTTTCGATCCCAATTCCCCGCAAGGGGACGGAAACATTCTGCTTAGGCAATGAAGGTGCTAAAAAGCTTAGCGCCTTTCGATCCCAATTCCCCGCAAGGGGACGGAAACTTTTACTTTCCC
>JBCBPY010000113.1:0-730 GCA_039820525.1 Cyanobacteria bacterium J06634_5 | reverse complement strand
ACTGAGAGAGTTCTCTGCAAGATTGAGGGTAGTCAGATTGGTTAGGTTGCCAATCGACTCTGGCAACTCTGTTAGGCTGTTACTGCTGAGAATGAGGCTGGTAAGATTAGTTAAGTCACTAATCCACTCTGGCAACTCCGTTAGGTTGGCATCACTCAAGTCAAGAGAGGTGAGATTAGTTAAGTTGCCAATCGACTCTGGCAGCTCTGTTAGACTGTTATTACTGAGAATGAGGGTAGTCAGATTGGTTAAGTTGCCAATCGACTCTGGCAACGTTCTTAGTTCTCTATTATTGCTGAGAATGAGGGTAGTCAGATTAGTTAAGTTGCCAATCGACTCTGGCAACGTTCTTAACCAGCTATGATGAGCAATATCACTGCTGAGGATGAGGGTAGTCAGATTGGTTAAGTTGCCAATCGACTCTGGCAACTCCTCAACCATCCCGTGGCTTAGCTCTCTTCGTGACAGATGAAGCTTTTTTAGTTTCTCCTTGGCTGCCTGAGCAATAATATCCTCTGCGAACGAGCTTCTCATTCGACACTTCCAAAATCATTGCGCTTATTTTTACATATTCAATACACTGCGAAAGCTTGACACGGCTTATCAAACCAAGTGCGTAACCCAAAGGGCCTAGCTAACTGCAGTACCCCAGTCACATAGCCGCCAAAGGTTTAACCTCCCAAAAAGTACTAACCAACGGACAATCTGAGTGAGCTAATAGCACATTTGT
>JBCBPY010000112.1:0-744 GCA_039820525.1 Cyanobacteria bacterium J06634_5 | reverse complement strand
GCTGTCTCAGGCTGAATATAAGGCTCAGCTACAGGACTGGATGGACTCGGGCGATCCGGTCTTGGTCGCGGAAGCACGGCGAATACTGGGCAAGATGGCGCAGACTTCTGGAGCGCATCAACGTGGTGGTCAGTTTGAGGCATGGTTCATTTTTAGCCAATTTTAGGTAACACTTTCAGCCCAAAATAGACCGTCATCTGGACGGCCTAGCGCACTGATTGAATCAGTCTTTACGCTCTCTGGAATCTCTTAAATCCGAGGAGTTCCAGCCAATGAGGATGGGCTTCACCAGTCAGCAGTTGCTTTGGGCTTTTGCCAACCAGTTCTGGCTTTAGCGAGCGCATAAACTGTCGGTGATTGAGAAAAAACTGCAAGAGGTTAAGATAGTCATCGCCGAGACTCCGTCGCAGAAAGAAGTAATTGCGTAAACGAGAGTTCAGATTCTCGACCATCGAGCTGGCTCTGGGTGTTTCTTCGAGCGCTTTATCTACTGACTGCATGACTTCATAAAACTTGCCAGAAAGCTGACAATGCAACAGGTTCCACCTTTCCCAGTAGGCATTGGAAGTGTTAGATTTACGATGCAACAGACAGACGTCCCGCACTGCCTGCAATGGCAATTCAAAGCACTGAGCGATATCAGCCAGCTTCTGGTCAAGCACACCCGCAAAGGCCAACAGCTGGTCACGCTGATTGTGCAGCGCTGTTCTCAGCTTACGGATGCTCGGGTACGACTTGCCTGCT
>JBCBPY010000111.1:0-787 GCA_039820525.1 Cyanobacteria bacterium J06634_5 | reverse complement strand
GGGATATGTGGATTGGTTTTGGTAGCGCAACGCTCTACACCGTTGTTGTTGCTGCCTTAGTTTATTGGCATATTCTAGATATTCCTAACTTCCTAACAGATTTAGAACCGTGAATGAGGCCACCCGCTAAGGTCCCTCAAATGGGTTGAGCAGGGTTACGCCTGTTCCAGCAAAGTCCTTGGTGTTGCGAGTTACTAGGGTTAGATTACGTGTTAAAGCCGTAGCGGCTAGCTGTTTGTCGAGCGCGTTTTGAGGGTGGGGTACACGTAGGTGCCCCCATACCTGAGCTTCAGTGACGGTGAAATCTAGAAGATGGTCAGCATAGTCATCCAGAATAGTTTGCAACCAAGGGTCTAAAAGATCAGCTTGTTGCTGATCGCCACGATAGCGAATGAGTTCAACGCCTCGGCGCAGCTCGCCGAGGGTGACCGCACTAATGTAGAGACCGGCGTCTTGCTCAATCGCGCTTTGAAAGAACTGTTGAACACCGGTATTTGCTTTGTCTTGTTTGCGCAGCTCACTGATGACGTTGGTATCAATTAAATACATCGTGAGCTGTGTCATCCTGCACGCGTTCAAAATCTGAGTCCTTGCCGACGTTAGGAATTAGGCTGAGCGCTTCGGCAAAGGATCTTTTGGCAGGTTGTAGTAAAGCTTGTGCGAGAATTTTGCGGTGTTCTGCTTCTGCACTGACACCGTGATAACTGGCCCTTTGTTTGAGGGCTTTGACAATGGCCTCATCAATGTTGCGGACAATTAAACTGGCCATAGAGCGTCTCCTTTAGGG
>JBCBPY010000110.1:0-801 GCA_039820525.1 Cyanobacteria bacterium J06634_5 | reverse complement strand
GTTGAAAACTTGCCGTAGCAGGTTCAAATTCCATTACCCCGCAAGGGGACGGAAACCCTGTTGGAACTTGGAACATATGTCCATCGATATTGTTCAAATTCCATTACCCCGCAAGGGGACGGAAACTTGGTATTTACCAGAAACCGCAGCGCGAAAAACGCAGTTCAAATTCCATTACCCCGCAAGGGGACGGAAACCAAAGGCAATAGCGGGGTTGGCCATATCGACCGGGCCGGTTCAAATTCCATTACCCCGCAAGGGGACGGAAACTTGCGGGTGTGAGAGTCGCCCCCCACGATGAGCGTTCAAATTCCATTACCCCGCAAGGGGACGGAAACCATCCATGAAAAGGGTATCGTGACCTACTGGATCAATGGTTCAAATTCCATTACCCCGCAAGGGGACGGAAACGAGTAGGGCATCCGTTGCAGGTCTGGAAGCCAGCAGAGTTCAAATTCCATTACCCCGCAAGGGGACGGAAACAATTCATCGGCATTCTTGGCATACAACGCCGCCTCAGTTCAAATTCCATTACCCCGCAAGGGGACGGAAACCCTCACGCCAGGGTGTGGCTGTTGAAATGAAGGGACAACCGGTTCAAATTCCATTACCCCGCAAGGGGACGGAAACCAATACCTAGCTCTTCAAAGGTGTTGCCGCCGATACGAGTTCAAATTCCATTACCCCGCAAGGGGACGGAAACCAGTGTAGTACTGGTGGCAGCCCAATGGAATTTGAACCACTTGTCCATTGGGCTGCCACCAGTACTACACTGGTTTCCGTCCCCTTGCGGGGTAATGG
>JBCBPY010000109.1:0-842 GCA_039820525.1 Cyanobacteria bacterium J06634_5 | reverse complement strand
GGTAAAGCGTTTCCGTCCCCTTGCGGGGTAATGGATCTGAAAGTTTTTGAATTTAGGAGCTTTTTAGAATGGCTTTGGTTTCCGTCCCCTTGCGGGGTAATGGATCTGAAAGCTTTCTGTATTGCTCGTCGGCGGTTCTGTAGCCCTACCCGGTTTCCGTCCCCTTGCGGGGTAATGGATCTGAAAGACCCGTGGTATGTGAAATCCAAGGCAACGTGTATGTTGAGTTTCCGTCCCCTTGCGGGGTAATGGATCTGAAAGGCGCTGGGAAAAGTAAAGAGCAGATGATCGCCGATATGTTTCCGTCCCCTTGCGGGGTAATGGATCTGAAAATCTACATTTTCTGGCCTGGTGGCAGGTAGCGCATTGAGCAAGTTTCCGTTCCCTTGCGGGGTAATGGATCTGAAAGTTTTCAGCCTAGAAGATGCTCAGATTCGCGCCTTTACGGTAGTTTCCGTCCCCTTGCGGGGTAATGGATCTGAAAGAGATATTGCATATACATTCGCAGCTGAACTATTTCTGCGTTTCCGTCCCCTTGCGGGGTAATGGATCTGAAAGGGTTTCGCTCTAGTTTCCGTTTTATTAGTTCTCTTCTTAAGTTTCCGTCCCCTTGCGGGGTAATGGATCTGAAAGATCGCTTGATGAGGTTCGCTATCCTATATCGGTTGCTGGTTTCCGTCCCCTTGCGGGGTAATGGATCTGAAAGACCACTAATGATTCAGTAGTTAGTAACTCAGAAACTCCAAGTTTCCGTCCCCTTGCGGGGTAATGGATCTGAAAGCAGGCACAGTTAAACCCTTTGACCTGCAATTACTCACAGGTTTCCGTCCCCTTGCGGGGTA
>JBCBPY010000108.1:0-890 GCA_039820525.1 Cyanobacteria bacterium J06634_5 | reverse complement strand
CTCGCAGTGGTTCCAACATGACCTTGCTAGTTTCCGTCCCCTTTCGGGGTAATGGAATTTGAACAAGAGAGGCTTTTACTTGCCCAGATCCGAGAGCTTACGGTTTCCGTCCCCTTTCGGGGTAATGGAATTTGAACGCCTGGAGATACATGCAACAAGTGTAAAGAAGGGTTTCCGTCCCCTTTCGGGGTAATGGAATTTGAACAAGTGCATGTGGACTCTCATCTTCTGGTCGAAGATGAGAGTTTCCGTCCCCTTTCGGGGTAATGGAATTTGAACCGGGCGCGGGACTAAGGCCATGTGTCCGAAACATCGGTTTCCGTCCCCTTTCGGGGTAATGGAATTTGAACCCTTGGTTTCTGAAAGTCTTACGGAATCTAGCTTCCAAAACCCCAAATCTGCTAGGGTCTGCAAGACGCCTTTGCAAATGAGAATCAGTCCCTTTAAGCAGCCTCGAAAAGAGGCTGAAAGCCTTAGGCAGCAACCGATCTTCTAGGGTTAACGAAAGAATCAGGTTTTCAAGGTTCGACAGACCCCTGTAGATTCAGAAGATATCTTTAATATTAGTATTAATATCGATGGATTTCGATGGATAATGCGACTTCTTCATCTTTTTTGACAAAGTATGGCTGTTTGTCGGGATACCCTGACAACAGTTCAGCTTCCTTCAGCGTTGCGCTCCGCAAATAAGCGATGTTGCCAATCATACTTATCTCAATCTCGCACCAGTTTTAACTGATAGGACAGCTTTACTTGCATGACTTCTGACCCTTGTAAATTACCTTCCGCATCATAACGACCGCTAGTATATTGCAGCTGCCGCTCTGGTGTACTGCAAGCCAAAATGACTCCTGCGGAGGTCGATTTAATCCCGCCAGTATAGTCGGCAA
>JBCBPY010000107.1:0-911 GCA_039820525.1 Cyanobacteria bacterium J06634_5 | reverse complement strand
ATCGAAAGAACTCCAACAACGGTCACTCTGACCGTCAAGTTGGAGTTCTTTCGATCCCAATTCCCCGCAAGGGGACGGAAACCGTCTGGTTGTCCAGCCAGCGATAGGCTGTGTTGGGTTGTTCTTTCGATCCCAATTCCCCGCAAGGGGACGGAAACTACTAGGCTGCGGAGTTTGAGAGGTGGTTTTTCGGGACCCAAAAACTTTCGATCCCAATTCCCCGCAAGGGGACGGAAACGCAGATGTACTTCGTCCCCCTCACATCAATCTTCTTGAGCTTTCGATCCCAATTCCCCGCAAGGGGACGGAAACTGCAAACCATAACCATGCTACAGCAAGAGTAATATTCATTCTTTCGATCCCAATTCCCCGCAAGGGGACGGAAACAATTTTTTAGCGCTGCAATGACTTCATCCGCTTTTTCGTCTTTCGATCCCAATTCCCCGCAAGGGGACGGAAACCTTGTAGTACCACTGTAACATCCCCCTGACTGTTGAGGGGGTTCTTTCGATCCCAATTCCCCGCAAGGGGACGGAAACTTTCAGGAGTCAGCCGAATGGCGTCATTCTCCATAACCCAGCTTTCGATCCCAATTCCCCGCAAGGGGACGGAAACAACAGTATCACCTTCACCGACCATATCAGTCTTGAAAGTTTCTTTCGATCCCAATTCCCCGCAAGGGGACGGAAACTCGATAAAAGCCACCTTTTGCCGACCGTTTTGCAGTTCTTTCGATCCCAATTCCCCGCAAGGGGACGGAAACTCGACGACATCAACCTCTGTCCAGTTGATATCACTACTTTCGATCCCAATTCCCCGCAAGGGGACGGAAACCTCCACCCTAACCGTCCCAAAAACCTTTTCCGGTCATCCTTTCGATCCCAATTCCCCGCAAGGGGACGAAAACCCCC
>JBCBPY010000106.1:0-966 GCA_039820525.1 Cyanobacteria bacterium J06634_5 | reverse complement strand
GAGCCTATTTTTCAGATATGGTTGAAGTGCGCAATCGCGGGCTGAAGGCCTTATCAGATAAGGCTTCAAAAAAGTGCCCTTTCAGATCCATTACCCCGCAAGGGGACGGAAACCATTATCATTGGCACACGTAACAGATATATCCTCTGCTTTCAGATCCATTACCCCGCAAGGGGACGGAAACACTTGTAACTGCATAGCAGCCGTTGTATGTACCTTTGGTAACTTTCAGATCCATTACCCCGCAAGGGGACGGAAACCCGTAAACTGTCTTACCCATTGCAGCTTGCTTCAAGAGTCTTTCAGATCCATTACCCCGCAAGGGGACGGAAACACCTCCTGTTGGAGCTCGTTGCAGTGTCTTAGCCAAGGGCTTTCAGATCCATTACCCCGCAAGGGGACGGAAACTCCTTAAAGTCTGCCCGCAGAAGAAGCATTTCGTCATCTTTCAGATCCATTACCCCGCAAGGGGACGGAAACTTTTGGTAAGGCTGTTACAGATGGTTAGTGTTGGGGCACTTTCAGATCCATTACCCCGCAAGGGGACGGAAACCGTTACGCGCACACCGGTCGTAGTCGTTTCGATATCGCTTTCAGATCCATTACCCCGCAAGGGGACGGAAACATGTATGCTGTAAGAAAAAGTCCAGTTAGAATTGAAGCCTTTCAGATCCATTACCCCGCAAGGGGACGGAAACTTGGAGCTGGCTCTGGAGATTCCGGGGCGGGGGTACCACCACTTTCAGATCCATTACCCCGCAAGGGGACGGAAACACTTGTGAGCTAGCTCAATAAGCTGTTCAAACTCATCCTCTTTCAGATCCATTACCCCGCAAGGGGACGGAAACACGGTCATCAAGGTTGCGGTTACCAGAGATATCCGCGTAGACTTTCAGATCCATTACCCCGCAAGGGGACGGAAACCTGTGAGTAATTGCAGGTCAAAGGGTTTAACTGTGCCTGCTT
>JBCBPY010000105.1:0-1001 GCA_039820525.1 Cyanobacteria bacterium J06634_5 | reverse complement strand
TGTGGCTGGTCCTGTGGACTCAACCAGGCACGAATACCTTCGTTCAACAGAATGTTCTTTGTGTAGAAGGTCTCAAACTCAGGGTCTTCCGCTGCGCGGATTTCCTGAGACACAAAGTCATAGGCTCGCAAGTTCAATGCAAGGCCCACAATACCAACCGAACTCATCCATAGGCCCGTCACTGGGACGAACAGCATGAAGAAGTGAAGCCAGCGCTTGTTCGAAAACGCAATCCCGAAAATCTGTGACCAGAATCGGTTCGCGGTGACCATCGAGTAGGTCTCTTCTGACTGAGTTGGCTCAAACGCCTTAAACGTGTTCGCGTTCTCGTTGTCTTGGAACAGCGTGTTCTCAACCGTCGCACCGTGAATCGCACACAGCAGCGCGCCGCCAAGGATACCGGCTACGCCCATCATGTGGAACGGGTTCAACGTCCAGTTGTGGAAGCCCTGTAGGAACAGCAGGAATCGGAAAATCGCTGCCACACCGAAGCTTGGCGCGAAGAACCAGGATGACTGACCCAACGGGTACATCAAAAACACGGAGACGAACACCGCAATTGGACCACTGAAGGCAATTGCGTTGTAAGGGCGAATCCCCACCAGGCGAGCAATCTCGAACTGGCGAAGCATGAAGCCAATCAGGCCAAACGCGCCGTGGAGGGCAACGAATGCCCACAGGCCGCCAATCTGGCACCAGCGAACGAAGTCGCCTTGGGCTTCTGGGCCCCACAACAGCAGCAGGGAGTGGCCCATGCTGTCTGCGGGGGTGGAGACGGCAACGGTTAGGAAGTTGCAGCCTTCTAGGTAGGAACTGGCGAGGCCGTGGGTGTACCACGACGTCACAAAGGTTGTACCGGTCATCCATCCACCTATCGCCATGAAGGCGCAGGGGAATAGAAGCAAACCGGACCAACCTACAAATACGAAACGGTCGCGCTTTAGCCAGTCGTCGAGGACGTCAAACCGTCCCCGACCGGCGGGCGCTTGTCCCATTGCAAT
>JBCBPY010000104.1:0-1082 GCA_039820525.1 Cyanobacteria bacterium J06634_5 | reverse complement strand
GGCCTTTGTCATCTGCGCTACTTTCAAATCCATTACCCCGCAAGGGGACGGAAACCTAACCTTCTCAAAACGAAGGCCTTTGTCATCTGCGCTACTTTCAAATCCATTACCCCGCAAGGGGACGGAAACATCTAAACACTTTTGAGGTGCCAACTGAGTGGCGCCGTACTTTCAAATCCATTACCCCGCAAGGGGACGGAAACATCGCCTAAAATAATCACCCCATACAAGTTTCTGTAGCTCTTTCAAATCCATTACCCCGCAAGGGGACGGAAACTGCCCAAAACAGTTTTTCCAGCTAAAGCAACATAAACAGACTTTCAAATCCATTACCCCGCAAGGGGACGGAAACACGACAGTATCCGCATGGTGGACCAGGATTACAACTTTCAAATCCATTACCCCGCAAGGGGACGGAAACCTTCAGCATCAGCGCTCAACAAGTGAGGATCAGCAAGCTTTCAAATCCATTACCCCGCAAGGGGACGGAAACGTTGAAGCGATCCCACATGGGATCCATTTCTTCACCACTTTCAAATCCATTACCCCGCAAGGGGACGGAAACCTCCTTTCTGGATTTCAACACCCAGATTATCTATGTACTCTTTCAAATCCATTACCCCGCAAGGGGACGGAAACTTCTCGTATCATCCCGAACCCAAACGTCTGAACGGTGCCAACTTTCAAATCCATTACCCCGCAAGGGGACGGAAACAGGGTGATCACTTTGCAACCTTTCTGTATCGCAGTGCGTCTTTCAAATCCATTACCCCGCAAGGGGACGGAAACTTTCCATGTACAACACAGAACACTTTAGAACCTTTGTAAAACTTTCAAATCCATTACCCCGCAAGGGGACGGAAACCATTTATTGCATTTTTTGCCAGGCTGATTGTTTTTCTGTCTTTCAAATCCATTACCCCGCAAGGGGACGGAAACGATGGAAGCTGCGCCATGAACGTATCTTTCAGTACATCAATCTTTCAAATCCATTACCCCGCAAGGGGACGGAAACATAAGCGTCATTGCTACAGAAACTAACATACCAATTACTTTCAAATCCATTACCCCGCAAGGGGACG
>JBCBPY010000103.1:0-1109 GCA_039820525.1 Cyanobacteria bacterium J06634_5 | reverse complement strand
ACAATCTGTTCCACCTTTCTCCTTTCAATCCATTACCCCGCAAGGGGACGGAAACATGATCTGGCCGGAGCCAGCACTGCTGACATCGCTATGCTTTCAATCCATTACCCCGCAAGGGGACGGAAACCGGCGCTTCTGCAAACTCTTCCTGTGCCCTGAAGTTAGGGTCTTTCAATCCATTACCCCGCAAGGGGACGGAAACTCACTCGACTCGACGGCGTGGACCGGGAGTTCGTCCGCTCTTTCAATCCATTACCCCGCAAGGGGACGGAAACGTGATCGCACGCCATGTGTATGTATTAGTGTCTAACTTGGCTTTCAATCCATTACCCCGCAAGGGGACGGAAACCTCTAGCTAAGTCCTGGAGTGAGTGTGGGCAGGTCAAGGCTTTCAATCCATTACCCCGCAAGGGGACGGAAACGTTTCGAAGGTCAGCGGATGATCAAACAGCTCACCATTGACTTTCAATCCATTACCCCGCAAGGGGACGGAAACACAAATCTCCGGGATTAACAGACGTCGCGTCCCACTTTCAATCCATTACCCCGCAAGGGGACGGAAACCTACAGGTCGTTAAGCTGCAACAGCGCAAGTATCTAGTCTTTCAATCCATTACCCCGCAAGGGGACGGAAACAATTTCAGCTGCCACAGAATCTTTATCTGTCTCTAGCTTTCAATCCATTACCCCGCAAGGGGACGGAAACCATCGCCCCAATTGTCGCCTACTAGTTCAACGGAATCACAATCTTTCAATCCATTATCCCGCAAGGGGACGGAAACTTAATGTGGTTGAAGATCTTAGGCCATAGGCAGTTTTCCTTTCAATCCATTACCCCGCAAGGGGACGGAAACTCCCCAACCGATATTGTGCAATGGTAACACAAAAGAGCTTTCAATCCATTACCCCGCAAGGGGACGGAAACAACGCTGGTGTCAGATCGTCTGGCCGCTGCCCCCAGTGCTTTCAATCCATTACCCCGCAAGGGGACGGAAACTAGACGGTACTAGATCTAATAAGTTATTGGACACTACTTTCAATCCATGACCCCGCAAGGGGACGGAAACCTAGAAGAGCGTGCGCTTGGTCATCTGATTTGTGAAAGACTT
>JBCBPY010000102.1:0-1120 GCA_039820525.1 Cyanobacteria bacterium J06634_5 | reverse complement strand
TAGACATTATCGGAAATAGTGGTGAATCATCGAACTATTGACCTTTTTCCTTAGTTGTTTCAGTATCGATTGGCTATCGACGGTGAGCTAGTCGGAAGTTGTGTAGTCCACAAGCTGTTTCCATCACTTCATCGACAAAGTTGTCCATCCGATTGCGAAACTTTTGCACTAGAATCTGGCAGCGTTTGACGCCGCCAATCTGATGCTCCACTTCTACTCTTAAGCTCGATATCGCACGATTGATGATTTTCTCTTCCGGTGTTAGTTCGCCACCTCGTGGTTTCTTCTTGGGTTGTATCACCGTCACTCCGTCTGGCGCATAGCCCTGAAAGCCAGTGTCTTGCAATAACTTGCTACCGGATGGAAACCGGTAGTCTTCATCGTCGGCCAGTTTCTTATCGTGGCGCTTCCCTTCGCAGGTTCCACCTAAATACACCACTTTGCCGCCACGTTCTGTAATCAGGTTGTTCTTCACTGTGTGGGCCTTCTTCTTTCCACTGTAGTGGCTTTTCTGCTTGTCTTTGTCTTTGGGTCGGTTAATCGGACGCTCTGTCCCGTCGATGATGAATTCTAGACTGGGGCAGGCTGATAGCACGGTTTCTAGATTAGCAGCGCGGCGCTCCGGTAGTTGCATCTCGTAGCCTAGCGCTTGATTAAGTAGGCCACTGAGTCGATGAATCCATTCATTCGCCTGCGCTTGACTCATCCCAAAGAAGAACCCTTGTGCTTCTTGCGTGGGATACTGGCGATAGTAAAATAAGATGAACAGCAGTTTGTCTTCTAATATCTTTAGGTGGGCAGTTCGACCTGCCCCATACGCTCGTTTGCGGCTTGGACGCTCTGCCTGCTCTGTCACGAAGCTAGCCCATGCAGCCCCAAAGCTCGGCAGTAGCGCCTCGAACTCTTGTGGATTGAAGCCTGTTAAACTACGAAGCGTTCGGGGCTTATTCTTCAAGGCGGCGTACTGCATTTTCATAGCCCAACTTTTGACAGCTTCGACATCCTGATTATTCTAACGAATTTCCTAATTTCCGATTAAGTCTATTGCTGAGCCCTAGCGGTAGCCCTGAAATCTCATCGACAATCAAGGTTGGATGAATGAAGAAGCCGATATCTCGAT
>JBCBPY010000101.1:0-1231 GCA_039820525.1 Cyanobacteria bacterium J06634_5 | reverse complement strand
CAGGGCTATTTCATTCTAAAGAGAGGCTTGAGAGTGTCGAGGCCAGCCTGACAACGGCGCTTAGCCTGAGCCATATTGGTGAAGTTGTTGTCGCGGTATAGGTTCAGAGCGAAATTACGGGCAACGGCGAAAAGATGCGGCAACTGCCGCATCCGAACACGAGAGGCATCTTCGCCTTGTGTCACATCTCGAACATAGTGAACCTTGTTCTCTACACCCCAGTAGCCTCGTACTCGCTGTGCTATGTCTGTCGCTGATTCACTGAAAGATGCGACATAGTAGCGCGTTTCGCTTGAGTAGCGCTCATGCCCACCGACTTTGAAACGACGCTCGCTTTCAACCCGAATGAGCGTTCTAAGTCCCGGCCAAGACTTTATGTTTTCTAGTTCATTAGAGAGACTGACCGTTCGCTTCTCCCAGCGACCATGCCCCTGGTTTATCTGTGTAGAGCACTGTTGGGCGACAAAGTGCGTCTCTACATCCTGAAGTAGTCTGCCTTGATTGCCTTTGAGTGCACCTAGGTAGTGATTGCCACTATCGACTATCAACTGACAAGTTTTTTTGGGTGCTGATAGCATCGAAAGCAAACACTACGCCACTGACACCTTTGAGTGCAAGCTGTTCGATGAAGGCAGGCAGAGCGGTAATCTCGTTGGTTTTGCTGTCAACTTCGTACGGTTCAAGAATGAGTCCGCGCTCGACTAAGTAGGCGCTCACTAGCATAATTGCTGGATGCGGTGGCGAGTCAGGATTGTTGGTTTCTATCTGATAGGAACCTCGCAACTGCTTGCCATCCATCGCTAGCGTTTCTCCTGGCAACGCTTCAATCTCGAAGAAGCGGGCCAGCGCTGCTGAGTACTCTTCATAGTCCAGCGTCAACAGCACCCGACGAATCGTGCTGTATGACGGGAGTCTGTGCTTAGGTGGATTAAACAGCTCTATCAGCTCGCGCTCGTAGCTTTTGAGCCAGTCTCCGATAGCCAGAAAGCCTTGGTTCCCCGCAACGATTGCCAAAGTAAACAACGCTAGGCACAGCGCTATCTGATGGCGCTTGCCAGAGCTGTTGCGCTGGTCAGGAATACCTGAAAAGGCTGTCACGATTTCTAGCGGCTCAGGTACAGGTAAGACTTCAGTGCTCGAAGCCGATGACGGTGTTGACTGGGACATCGATGCTTGTAGAGTAAAGGACCACTAACTTTACCTCTATCTATATGAGAATGAAATAGCCCTG
>JBCBPY010000100.1:0-1272 GCA_039820525.1 Cyanobacteria bacterium J06634_5 | reverse complement strand
ATCATATGTAGTGCTGCCTAAGTTTCCGTCCCCTTGCGGGGTAATGGAATTTGAACGGCTTCTAACTTGTTGAGTTGTTTAACGTCCTAGCTCTGTTTCCGTCCCCTTGCGGGGTAATGGAATTTGAACCCGTACGAGGTTATTGGGTTGCCTCGAAACATTCTCGTTTCCGTCCCCTTGCGGGGTAATGGAATTTGAACTTGCCGATACTGATCGGGATGAGGCTGTAACATGTTTCCGTCCCCTTGCGGGGTAATGGAATTTGAACAAGAACGGGGCTTAAAAGCTCGCGTCAGTCGAGGGTTTCCGTCCCCTTGCGGGGTAATGGAATTTGAACCAAACCAAGGCCTTGCTTACGATAGCATGTGTCTTGTTTCCGTCCCCTTGCGGGGTAATGGAATTTGAACGGGAAATGGCTGAGGGCGAATGTTTTGCCCGTAGTCCGGTTTCCGTCCCCTTGCGGGGTAATGGAATTTGAACCCACAGATCAGTATCCAGCTAACTTTGGAATTACAAAGTTTCCGTCCCCTTGCGGGGTAATGGAATTTGAACTTTAGGATGGTCAAGTCTAGCATTCCTCCTGAACAAGTTTCCGTCCCCTTGCGGGGTAATGGAATTTGAACTTTTTCGTATATTCAGCGTTGGTTTAAAAGCCACAGGAGGGTTTCCGTCCCCTTGCGGGGTAATGGAATTTGAACGAGGAGGAGGCAGAGCCCCCTTGTCCTCCTCAGGTAGAGTTTCCGTCCCCTTGCGGGGTAATGGAATTTGAACCATTAAGGCAAACTTGCCTAAGCCCATCATTCGCTCGTTTCCGTCCCCTTGCGGGGTAATGGAATTTGAACGATCGAGGTTGTGAACTACACGTTTGGGCTTGATGGTTTCCGTCCCCTTGCGGGGTAATGGAATTTGAACCCTGGCTACGAGAGCTTCACGCTGCATATGCAGCAAAAGTTTCCGTCCCCTTGCGGGGTAATGGAATTTGAACACGGGGCAAGGCAATGAAGCTAATGAAAGGGTACTGGTTTCCGTCCCCTTGCGGGGTAATGGAATTTGAACCAACGAAACTTGTTTTAAAGAATAAGTTGCCTTGGCGAGTTTCCGTCCCCTTGCGGGGTAATGGAATTTGAACAGAAGAAGACAGCACAGAGGAGGGTGAAGATCAAGAGTTTCCGTCCCCTTGCGGGGTAATGGAATTTGAACGTTACAGTAGCAGTACAAATCCCCGCAGGAGGCTATCGCGTTTCCGTCCCCTTGCGGGGTAATGGAATTTGA
>JBCBPY010000099.1:0-1285 GCA_039820525.1 Cyanobacteria bacterium J06634_5 | reverse complement strand
CCTGAGGTCTTTCGATCCCAATTCCCCGCAAGGGGACGGAAACTTTAGTACCACAAACTGAAACTAACTGTTTTGCAGCTTTCGATCCCAATTCCCCGCAAGGGGACGGAAACCTTCCGTCAACTTTTTCATTTTAACCCACCCGTTGATCTCGACGGGGCTTTCGATCCCAATTCCCCGCAAGGGGACGGAAACAACCCCTTCGACCGCATCAGGGTCGGGCGTGAAGTAAAACTCCTTTCGATCCCAATTCCCCGCAAGGGGACGGAAACTTAAATGTAAATAGAGCTCGTTACCGCTATTACCACTACCCTTTCGATCCCAATTCCCCGCAAGGGGACGGAAACGTCAGTGTAGACCCACGCAGACACATCATTCCACCAGACCCTTTCGATCCCAATTCCCCGCAAGGGGACGGAAACCTCATTGTCTCGCTCACCTCCGCTGATACGAACCGAGATCGCTTTCGATCCCAATTCCCCGCAAGGGGACGGAAACCGTCGAAGCGTACGATCCCCGAACCTAGCTTCTCGCAGTTCTTTCGATCCCAATTCCCCGCAAGGGGACGGAAACAAATCCTTGAGCGCATGAAGCGTCGCAATAATTCCACCCTTTCGATCCCAATTCCCCGCAAGGGGACGGAAACTTTTTAGCCTCATGTGCTTGTGCATAGATCGGTAAAAAAGCCTTTCGATCCCAATTCCCCGCAAGGGGACGGAAACCGCATGCAGCAACTCCATACGCTTCAGGTCTTGACGCAGACTTTCGATCCCAATTCCCCGCAAGGGGACGGAAACAAAGCTTCTTCGCGTTGCCTAAGATTAGCATCGAACTGCTTTCGATCCCAATTCCCCGCAAGGGGACGGAAACTTTCCCTGAGGTAGTCTTGTAACATGGCAGCCTCATCTTTCGATCCCAATTCCCCGCAAGGGGACGGAAACTTCTGATCGAAGAAACCACGCAGGTCATTAACGACCTCGCTTTCGATCCCAATTCCCCGCAAGGGGACGGAAACTATCAGCGTCAACTTTCCCATTTTGCAGCAAACCTTGCAGCTTTCGATCCCAATTCCCCGCAAGGGGACGGAAACTAAACAGGCTGCTAGGGTGCTCAGGACAAGCAAACCAAAACTTTCGATCCCAATTCCCCGCAAGGGGACGGAAACTACCACGGATGATTGCAGAAATGCAGAACGAAAAAGACACTTTCGATCCCAATTCCCCGCAAGGGGACGGAAACCAAGCAGACAGCTTGCTATATAAACTGTCATCAAAACAGTCTTTCG
>JBCBPY010000098.1:0-1607 GCA_039820525.1 Cyanobacteria bacterium J06634_5 | reverse complement strand
CCTCTTCTAAGAAACTCAACTAGACAGTATCTGGCTGAGGAACCAGTGCAAAGCCCATCAGCCGAGCTTTTCGCTTCAGATTTTTGAGTGTGCGTTGTTGATATTTCTGTTCATAGGCATCGACCCCCATATCAACATAGGCATCCCCGGTTGTCCATAAGCGGTAAAAAAGCCGTGCTAATTTGTGAGCGGTAGCCGTGATAGCTTTGGGTGGGCCAATGCGACTGCGCAGACGACGATAAAAAGCGCCCAGTGCCGTTTTACTGTTCGTTAAGGATTGAGCGGCCATTCGAAAAGCCTTGGCGGCTCGGTTGATCACCTTTCGTGTCTTGGCGCTGAGGACTTTACCACCACTGATACGGCTACCTGGAGAGAGCCCTAGCCAGGAGGCAAAATGTTTGACGGTTGGGAAACGGGTCGGATCGAGGCCAACTTCAGAGAGAATCGTCTGTACTGTAAGTGATTCGAGGCCATCAATTTGAGTAAAATCGACACCACTAATGCGATAGAGATGAGCCCGCAAGTCAAAGTCAGGAGCATGACGACTAGGTTTACGACCTTTAGGTCTCGGTGGCAACGGTGGCTCGGCTCTATCATCTGAATC
Source organism: Cyanobacteria bacterium J06634_5 (assembly GCA_039820525.1). Lineage (GTDB taxonomy): Bacteria > Cyanobacteriota > Cyanobacteriia > Phormidesmidales > Phormidesmidaceae > Phormidesmis. Next base: position 1,003 of record JBCBPY010000098.1, on the reverse strand, counting down.
TAGATCGCTCAGCGCGTTTTCAATCTGTTGGTCGCACAGTTGAATTTGTTGACGGTAAGTATCGTAGAGCTGAAGTTCCTGAGTCAAAATAAACAACTGCTCAGCACGATAATCACCCACTAAAGCAGCGGCAATTTCTGTCTTTGAGCGTTTTGCCCTGGGGTCTTTTAAGGCGGCTAGCTGTTTTGGGTCTCGCTCTCCTGCAACAATCGCTCGAATGATAGCCATGCCCGTCACGCCCGTCACATCACTGAGCACTCGCTTCAGGTGCAGATTCATTTCGGTGAGGGCCTTCTGCATCCGTTGAATATGGGTGCTAGCGTTCTGAGTCAACCGCTCCCGGTGACGAATATAGCTGCGCAACGCACAGATCTCATCTTTGGGGCGAAAGGAGGCTGATAACAAACCATAGCTGTGCAACTGCCGTAACCATTGGCAATCGAGTACATCGCTTTTGCGACCCGGTACCATTTTCACCCGGCGAGCATTGACCAGATAGACTTCCAATCCACTGGTCTCAAGAATCTGAAACACGGGTATCCAATACACACCGGTCGATTCCATCGCCACAGTGGTGATGCCGCACTGTTTGAGCCATGTCGCCATGGCGTGGAGTTTACCTGTGAAGCAGCTAAACTCTCGCACTGGTTCGATATCTCGTTCGGGTGGGACACTAACCCAGTGAGACTCTGCGCCAATATCAATACCCGCTGCATTGGGATGAATGCTACAGATTTCAGCTTCTATGGGAGCTTTAGTCATTTTGCCTCCGAGAAATAACCAAAGTGCCCTGACCGGGGACGGGGATGCGGAAAATCTTCTAATCGGGATAGGCTAACGCCTTCGCCAGGGTCATCACCACACGTCCTAGAACCAGGCTCCTTCCCAGGCGTTTAAGCACTATTGAGGCTGCGGTCTTGACGGTCAGAACACGACTTCAGCATACGTGCTCATTAGGTTTCTTTCGAAAATCACTCAGGATGGTGGGCTGAGTTAAGGGCTC
>JBCBPY010000097.1:0-1887 GCA_039820525.1 Cyanobacteria bacterium J06634_5 | reverse complement strand
CTAAGACTCTGAACTAGGGGGGAAGGCTGATCAATTCGTTCAAATTCCATTACCCCGAAAGGGGACGGAAACAAAAAGGGCAAAACGGTTCAAATTCCATTACCCCGAAAGGGGACGGAAACGCCTGGCTGTAATCAGCAACAGGGTCCAGGGTATAAGTTCAAATTCCATTACCCCGAAAGGGGACGGAAACAAGTACCGGTCGTTGGCAAGGGCCATCAACAAAATGTCAGGTTCAAATTCCATTACCCCGAAAGGGGACGGAAACATACATCCGCGGGCGACCGCAAGATGTTGTTCTTCTGGTTCAAATTCCATTACCCCGAAAGGGGACGGAAACTGGAGGTGCAGCAAGAACAGTCGAAAACAGTAACTGTTCAAATTCCATTACCCCGAAAGGGGACGGAAACTCTATTAGGATACCTCGACCAGCAAGGTTATCAAAAACCTTCGTTCAAATTCCATTACCCCGAAAGGGGACGGAAACTAAGACTCTGAACTAGGGGGGAAGGCTGATCAATTCGTTCAAATTCCATTACCCCGAAAGGGGACGGAAACAAAAAAACCCCTAACCTAAAAAGTTGGGGGCTTTGTTCAAATTCCATTACCCCGAAAGGGGACGGAAACCCTAAGGTAACTACTACGCGCCCATCTACAACTTGTGTTCAAATTCCATTACCCCGAAAGGGGACGGAAACCAGACCGGTGTCGGCACCTCCTTCTTCGAGGTACTCTTGTTCAAATTCCATTACCCCGAAAGGGGACGGAAACATTAAGCAGCGTTCAGCCATGCAGGACGAACGATGGTTCAAATTCCATTACCCCGAAAGGGGACGGAAACCTGTCACATAGTCGCCAACGTGGTCATTGGTCAAAGTTCAAATTCCATTACCCCGAAAGGGGACGGAAACTAGGCTGCGGTGCTGGATCGGGCGTTTCATCTGGCTCGGTTCAAATTCCATTACCCCGAAAGGGGACGGAAACGCTCTGCAGCATCTTCGCCAGTAAGTGCAAGGCGTAGCGTTCAAATTCCATTACCCCGAAAGGGGACGGAAACTAGCGCCGCCTTTGCCAGGATGGCGCTATTCGCCAGTTCAAATTCCATTACCCCGAAAGGGGACGGAAACTTTGATCGCACTCTCTGTGCAACTGCAATAGTTCCCGTTCAAATTCCATTACCCCGAAAGGGGACGGAAACCATCGTCAGACCATTTCCTACCCGACGAACGGTTTTGTTCAAATTCCATTACCCCGAAAGGGGACGGAAACTTGTTGTGCAACTTGTGAAATAAGCTGCTGCGCTTGAGCGGGTTCAAATTCCATTACCCCGAAAGGGGACGGAAACATTGCCCCACCAATGCCGCTACCGCGGGTGGCGGAGGGTTCAAATTCCATTACCCCGAAAGGGGACGGAAACGAAGAGAAGGATGAAGTCAGAAGTCGGAACGATGAGTTTAAAACGGCAAGATCCCTAAGCCCTTTCAGTCATCCCTTCTTGCTTCCCTCATTCATCATTCATCCTTTTCTTCATTGCCCGTCGCGCTAGCTTGGAATGCGTCTTCGCTGTCTCGTAGGGTAAGTCAATATCCTGAGCGATCGCATACTTTTTTACCACAACATTAGGCCCTCTCCCCTGTGCTTTTTTTAGCATCGCAACTTAGCCTTTAGTGGCTAAACTGTTCTCCAGAGATTGCCCCACAGGAACCCCACATGCGCTTTTTCAACAGAACCCAGCAGCAGAAAAGCACTGAGAAAAGAAGCGCCGTGATCGCCCTCAAAGGCAGCTTCGCGATCGCAACCACCACACTCTTCTTTTCATTCTCGCCCTGGGCTAAAGCGCAAAGCACACAGCAATGGCAACCGCTCACCGAGGTGATCAGTCGCCCC
>JBCBPY010000096.1:0-2193 GCA_039820525.1 Cyanobacteria bacterium J06634_5 | reverse complement strand
GTGACTGTCAGCCCTGAAACTTCTAGCCTGCTTTTCGCCTAGACAACTATGCAAATTACCCTTAGTTCACAGCAAAGCAAAGTCCTTGAATCGCTCTCGCAGCAGGGCGGATACGCGTCCTTAGAAGATGCCATCGACACAGCCCTTGTTTTGCTTGCTGACGAGATAGTACAGCCAGCGTCAGCAGAAACCCCAGATTATTTAGCTTGGGTCGAACAAGCACGATTGAAGATTGATGAAGGGATAAGCGCCGCAGAGCAGGGAGCCGTTTTAGAAGCAGATGATGTCCTGAGTCGGTTACGCAATAAGGTGGAAGCTGCCAGATCTGCCTCAGCATGAGGGCTTTGCGTATTACAGTTCCAGCGAGCCAAGACCTGGAAGAAATTTCTGACTATTTTTTGAAAAAAAGTGTAGATGCGGGCGTTGGCGTAGCCTCTCCTTGAGACTCGCTTCGTACAAGCCTTCAGCCAGAAATGCCAGCACATTTCGCGATTTCCTTTCATCGGCAAGCCCTACGACCAAGTAAGGCCGGGTTTAAGGGGGCTTGTGCTCATGGGTTACATCGTTTTTTATAGCGTCTCTGACAACGAAGTCAATATTTTGCGTGTAGTCAGTGGATACCGTAATTTGCAGGATATTTTTTCAGAATAGAGCCAACGGTCTTGCGCTGACGTTGGAATGACATAAGAAAAGTCTGCAAAGAAATTATGCAGCGCTGAGTGGTGAAACGAGACCACGCTTAACGCCTACTTTGAGGGCTTTGGCTTTACGACGCAACCCAAGGCGGTAAAGCTTCATTAGGAATTGAAGTTCTTGCTTATCTGCTTGAGTGAGTTCGTCTTCGCGCTGCTTCTCAAGCAAGGTATCGAGAGCTTCTTGCTGTGGCTCGTCGAGCTGCATATTACAAAAGGGCGAGGATCTGACTGTCGGGCAGAGTTTCTACAGGGTGTTCGGTAAAGCTATGGGTGAGCCACTCCAAAAGGATGTCTTCAAGGCGTTGCTGGTTCTGGCTAGCCAGCTGCTGAGTCAGCTGGACAATGCTATCTGGGATACCAAGGCTGATAGATTGAACCATAAGAAAACTAGCCGAACGCTTGCCTTTTATTCTAGCGGTTCCATTTCAAACGATAGAGCGGGCACTAAAGCGATGGGGGATGCCAACCGCTAAACACCCAGCGTCTTCGTGCAATGACAATAGCGGTATGATTCATTCGCAAGGTTACGACGGTCGCTGTACCTACAGCAGTAACGCCCTCAACCCTTGAACCATCCTCACTCCACCTAAAATGTTCAGCCCATTTTTGGGCGCGTGGGTTAAACAGAGCTACGCTCTCATCTGTCAGTAGGTCTATGCCTTCTGTTGCGTCAGACTTAAACTCGTTGCAAGCACGACAGGCAAGGCAGATATTCTTGAAAGTTGCATCGCCACCCTTGGATTTAGGCAAAATATGATCGAAGGATAGCGGAATACCACTATTAGCTTCTTGCGTCTGACAGTAACAGCATCGGTTGTTGTCAGCTTGTCTTACTTGCTCTTTTACACTGGCCGAAATGTAAGCGGACATACTCTCCAACGTCAGATATCTAAGCAGCAGATACCTGATGTCCTCGCCATTTCAAAATAGAAGCGGCGTGAGCCTTACGCAACATAAATTGTTCAGATTCTTGTCGCAGCCGAAGAAGTTCTAGCTGTTCAGACGCCGATAGCTGACCTTCCCGATTCTGGTCTAGCAGCTGATCATAGCGTTCCATGTCTGCTGGCGATTTTTGAGAGCGCGCAATCTGCCAGAGGACTGAGTCTTCCAGTCTATCTAGCATGGCGAGTTCTGATTGATACTCCTCTGGTACGTCATTACAATTTGGTGGGCTACCCACTGCGATCGCATGTAAAATCACAGCCTCTAAAGGCCGTCCAGTCGCCTGAGCAGTGTTTACCAAGCGTTGATGTAATTGCTCGGGGAGCTGTAGGGTAATCGTCTGCGCCATCACCTCTAAACCAAATCTACCTTTACATTATGACAGCAAACGCATTGAGCATGTAGAGTAGCTGAGTAGGACGTGGTTAGAATCGAGGTCACACTATTAGAGCGATTTCCTGAACATTTAACTTACTACGCTAACAGGTAGGCTAAATGTTCGTCGATATCTTTTTAGTGTGATCCAAGCATGAGTCCCACTGCCTCCGTTGCTGCC
>JBCBPY010000095.1:0-2422 GCA_039820525.1 Cyanobacteria bacterium J06634_5 | reverse complement strand
AGTCGCCTCGCTCGTAAGCTCTTAGCCCATACCTTGATGGTCTTTCTCAATCGCGCTCATCAGCGATCGCCTCTACACTTCGACGGCATCATTCTGGATTAGGATTAGTTGCACATCGCGTTATTAGGTTATATGTAAATCTGCTTTAGTTGTGCCAATTCTGATGGTGCTGTTGGCCACCGGCAGCAGCTGTCCTGGTCAAAGTCTAGAAAGAATAACAAAGCTGTGATGACTGTCTGGCTAGCGATACCGCTAATTAGTCGCTCCTGAAAAACTACTCAAAGCTAGAGCAGATAGCGCCTTCAGTCAGTAAATGGCACGACAGAATTGCCAGATAAGCCACTACTGCCATAAAAAGGTTGCAAAATGAAGCCATCCTCATCGTCTTCAAACACCGAACCGCCGCTATCAGCCCTGGCGCGTCAGTTGAACCTGAGTCATCCGCTTGTTCAACTGTCTGAAACAATGTCTTGGTAGGCATTCCCTAGCGCCGCAAAGCGACGCGGGGTCCTACCGCAGACTGGCAATCGTTCGAGGAAACATTCGGTCGGGTTGCCAAAGCGAGCGGTGGACGGCCAGCGCTACCGACGCGGTTGATGGTGGGGCTGCACTACCTGAAAGCGTTGTACGACGAAAGCGATGAGTCAGTAGTGTCCAAATGGGTGAAAAATCCGTACTGGCAGCATTTTTGTGGAGAGCAGGTGTTTCAGCATAAATTTCCCTGTCATCCGATGAGTCTTGTGAAGTGGCGAAAACAGATTGGCACAGACGGTTTTGAACAATTGCTAGGCCAGATTATCCAGACGGCAATGGGCACGTCTATGCTGAAACCAAAAGAGATTGCGAGAGTGAATGTAGACACCACTGTCCAAGAAAAAGCAGTGGCCTTTCCGACCGATGCAAGACTTTATCACCATGCCAGAATAATGCTGGTTCGTGCCGTTAGAAAGCGAGGGGTCAAATTACGTCAAAGCTATGTGAGAGCTGGGAAGTACGCCTTCTTTAAGCAAAGTCGTTACCGCGTTGCCAGACAACTCAAACGAGCCAGAAAGTACACTCGAAAGCTACGGACTTATTTGGGGCGAGTGATTCGCGACATTGAGCGAAAGCTACCGCAACTAGATGCAGAAATGGAAGTGTTGTTGAACAGAGCAAAACGAATTGAACACCAACAAAGAAGTGATTCTAACAAGCTCTACAGCATGCATGTACCGGAAGTCGAAGGGCATCGTCAAGTTGACTAGATTTGACTGTGAGACGCTGACTTTGGGAAGCTACGCTCATGAATAATCCTTACCGTGGCCACCGCTTCCCCGCCGAGATCATCAGCTACTGCGTTTGGCTGTATTACACCTTCCCGTTAAGCTTCCGTGACATTGAGAAAATGATGCTCTATCGAGGCATCACGGTCACCTATGAAGCGATCAGAGGGTGGTGTCTAAAGTTTGCCCAGGGCTATGCCAATCAGATTCGTAAACAGCGGCCAAAGCCGGGTGATAAGTGGCATCTAGAGGAAGTGGTGATCAAAATTAAGGGCGAGCAATTCTACTTGTGGCGAGCCGTTGACCAACATGGCATAGTGCTCGACATCCTCATGCAGCGCCGACGCAACACAGCGGCTGCGTACAGATTCTTTCGCAAACTACTCAAATCACCCGGCTTTGCCCCCAGAGTCATCATCACCGACAAACTCAAGAGTTATGGAGCTGCGAAGAAGGACATCTTGAAAGGGATTGAACACAGACAGCATAAGGGGTTGAACAATCGGGCGGAGAACTCACCCAGCGCGACCCAAGTTAGGGAGAGACGAATGGGTCGATTCAAATCTGTAGGCCATGCACAACGCTTCCTGTCAGCCTTGGAACCGATACGCGGTCATTTCCATCCTCATCAACACACACAAGCTGCTTCAGAATACAGAGAAACGATGCGCCAACGGATCGAAATTTGGCGATCGCTGACGGGGGTGAGTGCGATCGCATAGACCGTGCCGATGGTGCTCGTTCAATCATACCGTCTTAAAATATTCCAGTCGGCAGCAACTTGACAATCCCGTTTACAGCTATCAGCGCCTGCTGTCCTAATAATGTGTTTCGGTTGCCCTCTTTCTATCTCTATCCTGTTCCCGTGTGTTGACAATAGGGAACAAGATAGTTATTCTAGGAACAAGATAATCAGAGTCTCCTGTCATGGCTACTACTATCACCCGTGCAACCTTCCGTCCCTACGCTGCATTGGGAAAGAGCAACAGCAAGATACAGGATCGCATCATCGAGCTACTCTTTCGCTTAATCCAAACTGATGATCCGGCTAAGGTAAAGCGTCTCTGTGAAGCTGAAATTGCATGGCTGACATCTGAGTATGACAAAGCCAGCACCCGCACCAGCTACGTGAGTGCGTACCGCAAGGCAGTCCGGGCCTA
>JBCBPY010000094.1:0-2464 GCA_039820525.1 Cyanobacteria bacterium J06634_5 | reverse complement strand
TGCCTCTCGTAGATCTGCCGGTTGATATCTAGATCGATAACAGCTTGCCCCTGGTGCTGCCAGCCGCGGGGAAGCCGTCGCCGTTCAGTCACACGGAGCTCGTAGCACTGGTGGCAACTACTTAAAAAGTATTGGCAAGAGAGTATATGTAGGAATGTAACGCAGGGGTTGTCAAAGGGCGAAAAAACTGTTCTAAGGGAAGAATGGAACACACGCACCTCCCGCACGATATTTCAGAAGAGGACCGGACACCTCTGGTGAATTGGTTGTTAAACGTCATTGCTGAACAACGTGCCACCATTGAGAAACTGGAATCCAAGGTAGAGGCCCTAGAAACACAAGTCAGCGTGTTGGAAACGGAGCTAAAAAAGGCGAAGAAACTGCCGGGGAAACCCAAACTCAAGGAAAGCAATCTGGAGTCGAAGAATCGTAATAAGCAGGGTGGAGGGAACAGCTCAGGTGGTCGGAAAGGCAGTAAAAAGCAACGTCTTCAGGTTACCCAAGAGCGCGTCATTGAGCCCCCTGAGGTCCCGTCTGATGCGACCTTCAATGGGTATCGTGACTATGATGTGCAGGAACTCTCGATTGAGGGACGTCTGATTCGCTTCAAATTAGCGGAATATATCGATAGAGAGGGGAAAAGCATCGTTGGTAAACTACCGGATGGTTATCAGGGTCATTATGGACCGATCTTGAAAGCCTTTATTCTGTATCAACATCATCAGTGTCGAGTCCCGCAACATCTGATCCATGAACAGTTGTGTGAATGGAATATCGAGCTATCCAATGCTCAACTCAATCGCCTGTTAGTGGAGGACACCGTTGGGTTCAGCGCCGAACAAGAGGCCGTCTTACGAGCCGGTCTAGAGACGGCAACCTATGTCCATACCGATGACACAGGTGCTCGTCATCAAGGACAAAATGGTTATTGTACGGTCTTGGGCAATGACCTGTTTGCTTACTTTAGAAGCAGTGATAGTAAGTCGAGACGCAATTTCCTGCAAATGTTGCGTCATCCCTTTGATGACTATGTGCTTAATGAGTATTCGCGCGCATATCTAGAGGCCCATCAATTTGCTCAATCTCATCTAGAGACGTTAACCTTCTCCAATCAGGTAATTTGTCAGGGAGAGAGGGCGTGGCAAGGGTATTTAGAGAGCTTGAAAATTACCGCCCCCCAAGCCGTCAGATTAACCACAGAAGCGGCATTAATCGGTAGTGCCATCGAGCATGGCATCTCCCCTGAATTAATTGTTCTCAGTGATGGTGCTCCCCAGTTCGTCTTATTTGTCCATGCCCTCTGTTGGATTCACATGGAGAGGAGTCTCCGTCGCTTGGTTGGGGAAACGTCGCAACAGGCTCAAGAGATTAGTCGTCTACGCTATCAATTGTGGGCGTACTATCAGGCCCTTAAGCTGTATCGGCAATCTCCCTCAGAGGCCGATAAGCAAACCTTCAGTCGGTGTTTTGATGCGATTTTCACTCAGACGTTTCCAGGTAATGATGCATTAAATGCGGTCCTTCAAACCTTTTGTGACCATAAGCAAGAACTTCTGAGAGTCTTAGATACCCCCGATGTCCCTCTACATACCAATGATGCTGAATCGGATATCCGAGAGGGGGTGATCCGACGTAAAATTAGTGGGTCCACACGCAGTGACTCCGGACGACGGGCTCGCGATACTTTTATGGGCCTCAAGAAAACCTGCCGTAAGCTCAGTATTTCCTTCTGGCACTATTTAACTTCACGATTGAAACGAGATCACTCTATCCCGTTTCTCCCGGACATCATCCGCCAGAAAGCTAACAACCTGGCTACCAGTTAGCGCGGACATATTCTCATACAATGAGATAATTTGGCCTCCCAACGATTTTGTAGCAATTGCAGCGGTTTTGCCAATTTGGACTAAACACGCTCAAGCGCATTTTTAGAATGAAATAGCCCTGGCTAAAACACGAGACAGAAGAATCATCGCGATCGCGACCTCCATTAACACCGCAAAGAGCAACACCGTACTACCCGTTAGTTGCTGACTCACTTGATTCAAAAAGTCTAGGCTCAATCGGTGTTTCAAGGAGCTAGGCAAGCACAGTCTTCAGAAGACTTCCAAGCAGTGCTTTACCTCGTTTCCTAGCATTGTGCATGAATTCGAAGAATCCGAGGTAGATAGGTAACTTCTCCTGGGAGATGCCGCGATGGGGTCTGAGCCAGGAGCGTAAGAGCGACCACACGCCTTCGATAGTGTTGACATGGACTTCGCAAAAGCCGTCACCATCCTCGTCACGAGCATATTCGCCTGCGCTGTGACACACGGTTTTGTGCTCAAAGCCCCAGGATTCAAGCCGACTGTAGATGTTGTATTCGTCGGTGAAGATTAATGTCCCAGTGACGACCGTTGCCTTGATAATCGGCTCTATCGTAGTCTGTTGGACATTCTCCAGCATCCGAATCACCAGATCACCC
>JBCBPY010000093.1:0-2847 GCA_039820525.1 Cyanobacteria bacterium J06634_5 | reverse complement strand
AATTTTTAAGCGCGATGTCCTCGGCACCGATCCCTTGGCGGATACCGATGGGCGTGTGGTGGAAGTGAAGATTCGGCTCGATCCTGATGATAGCCAAGCAATCGCCGGGTTAACGAATATCCAGGTCGATGTCACCATTCAGCAGTAAGTAAGGTGTAGTGAGGTGCTTTATGCGACGCAAACTTCCCTTAGCATGGCTTCAACTCAGACGGGAGAAGATTCGCCTGTTTGTGGCACTGTCCGGCATTAGCTTTGCGGTTGTCCTCATCTTTATGCAGTATGGGTTTGAAGACTCTCTTTACGAGAGTAACACTCGCCCCCATCAAAGTCTCGACGGAGAGCTGGTGTTGATGAGCCCTCAAACACGGGGGCTGGTGACAATTCAAAATATCCCACGAGCACATTTACATCAAGCTCGGGCTGTCACAGGGGTAATCAGTGTTCATCCGCTGTATGTTGACTTTGCCTATTGGAAAGACTCAGAGACTCAGCAAAAGTATGCCATTTATGTGTTTGGGTTTGATCCGGCAAAACCTGTTTTTAATTTGCCAGAAGTAACTCAGCATACTTCTGAAATTCAACAGACGGACACGGTACTGTTTGATCGTGCCTCTCGACCTGAATTTGGGCCTGTTCCTGACCTAATTGAGCAGGGGCAATCCGTGGTCAGAGAGGTCGCGGATCGTCAGGTTAAAGTTGGGGGGTTGTTTACCATTGGGACGTCTTTTGCCGCAGACGGCACGTTGATTACTAGCGATCTTAATTTCATGCGTCTGTTGACCAACCGACACTTAGATGAGGTTGATTTGGGTGTTGTCTCTCTTCATCCTGACGTTGACCCTGACGTTGTTCAAGCTAGCTTGCAGGCTAAACTAGGCAACAACGTAAAGGTCATGACTCGACAGGGGTTCATCGATCTAGAGAAAAGCTATTGGTCGGAGGCGACTCCTATTGGATTTATCTTTTCTATTGGCGTTGGTATGGGGTTATTTGTCGGGACGGTTATCGTATACCAGCAGCAATTCCAAATTCAAAATCGGGTCAACGAATCTCGCTAAAAACCGGGTATAGTCGGCATATTCTGTAATCGTCAAGGTGCTTGCCAATGACAGCGTCTACCCTGAGCTTCGATGGATTGCTAGGCACGCTCGATGAGAGCATAGAGAGCCTCTCAGACCCGCGAAAACCTAGCAATGGCAGACTGTATAGCCTCAGCGATGCGATGTTGGGCGCTTTTAGCGCCTTTTATATGCAGAGTGCCTCGTTTTTAGAGCATCAACGCCACTTGGAGAGTCGCGAAGGCCGCAATAATGCAGAGAGTCTGTTTGGGTTAGAGCAGATACCCAGCATCGAGCAGATCCGCAACATCCTCGACCAGATAGCTGCGACGGGACTGTTTGGGGTATTTGACAGGGTGTATCAGGCGCTTGGGGAGCAGGGCTATTTGAAAAGCTTCGAGACCCTGGGCTCAAATCTACTCGTGGCCCTAGACGGGACTGAATACTACAGCTCCCAAAGCATTAGCTGCCCCTGCTGTTCAACGCGCACCTCTCGAAAGGGGCAAGTGACTTACAGCCATAAAGCCCTATTGCCCGTGATTGTTGTCCCAGGGCAATCATCAGTAATTTCCTTGTCCCCTGCCTTTATTACCCCTCAAGATGGGCACGCCAAGCAGGATTGTGAACAAGCTGCGGCAAAACGCTGGATACGGTCCCATCAATCGCTAGTAAGTGCCCAGTCAGTGACCTTACTTGGGGATGACCTCTTTAGTCGTCAACCGATGTGTGAGGAGGCCACCGATAACGGGTTCAACTACATTTTTGTTTGCTTACCTGAGTCACATCCTGCCCTCTATGACTGGATTGCTTTCAACGATGACAATGGCAAGGTGAAGACGATACAGCGCACAGCCAGTCAGGGGAAGACCCATGAGATTTGGACTTATCGCTATCTCAATGACGTTCCTTTACGAGCAGAAGAGCCCAGCTTATCGGTCAATTGGTGTGAACTCACCGTGACGCGCAAAAGCGATGGGCAGCGCCTCTATCTCAACAGTTGGGTGACCCATCACCCCTTGACACCTCAACGAGTGATTGAGGTCGCAGCGGCAGGTCGCTGTCGCTGGAAAACAGAAAATGAAAACCACAATGTGTTGAAGACCAAGGGCTACCATCTAGAACACAACTTTGGCCATGGCAAACAGCATTTATCGGCCATCCTGCTAACCCTCAACCTACTGGCATTCCTGTTTCATACGGTGTTAGCGTTAGCCGATGAGCGCTATCAAAGCATTCGAAAAATTCGGGGCACCCGTAAAGGCTTCTTTCAAGATATTTTGGCCTTAACAAAGTACCTGTGGTTTGAGAGTTGGAACGCACTGCTCGATTTCATGCTCGCCGACGCGACACCGAAGAAAGCGAAGAAACGGAGGAAGTCGATGAGAAACACTTCCTAACACTCGTCAATACTAGGCTCAGGAGTGACTAGCCTTTACGATTCCCTCCTTTTTTGATGTCCGTATGTTGGAATTTGGAATTGCTGCTACGAATAGCCAGAGAGTCAGAGCTATTCCTATTCCTTAGAAAGTATTAAGCTTTGTAGAACAGAGCAATATGAATTAGTTCTACTTGTATAAAAATTGGGTAAGGCGAGCTGAAGTCGGTAGATGAGTCCAAAAAGGATGGACTTTTTTGGACTAACTATTGGGGTATGATTGGGGTGCATGAAATAAAAAAACCTCAAATCTATTGCCACACATGAAAAGACCGTTTGCTTCCCAAGCAGACTGTCGCGCGTTCGAATCGCGTCACCCGCTTTTTTTTAAGCCCTTATACTTCAACAAACGCA
>JBCBPY010000092.1:0-3129 GCA_039820525.1 Cyanobacteria bacterium J06634_5 | reverse complement strand
GAGACTTTCGGTAGGGCATCCGCCTTTGAGGCGGTCACACTCATCAAGCCACCGGCTTTGCCGGAGGTGTCTGACTCCACACCTGTTGCGCCTCCACCGACGATGATGAAAGTCAGTAGTCCCGAGGGTACTTCAGGTAGTGCAGCAGCTTGCTCGAAGCTACGAATGACCTGATTCCTTAACGCCACCGCATGAGGAATAGTCTTAATTGGCCATCCAAACTCCTTAGCGCCTGAAAAGCGCTCTAATGGTACGCGACTGCCAGTGGCGATTACCAGAAAGCCATATCGGTACTGAACTTGCTGAGTAATAACAACTTGACCTATAGGATCAATCCCAACGACTTCTGCCATCTGGAAACGAACGTTCTGAGCTTTCCGCAGCAGCCTGCGAACAGGACAGGCTATCTGGTTGGGTGTCAGCTCAGCTGTTGCAACCTGATGGAGCAAGGGTTGAAAAGTGTGGTAATTATTTCTGTCTAGCAAGACGACATCGAAGCCGGTGTTTGCCAATCGCTGTGCTATTGCGAGTCCGGCAAAGCCTGCTCCAACAATGACGACGCTCGCACGTCGTGATGTTGAAAGGACAGGGCCTTTGTTATAGGTATCTAGCTGAGATCGCATTCTACGATAGGCCATAGAAAAAGCTCACCAGTCAGTGAGGTAAAGATTATACCGATACTTCAACGGATTTAGGTTTCTCTAGCTCTAGCGTTACGGGTTGCTGGCTAGTGCCTTGATGAGCGCCATCACAGCTAGGAAAGTTTTTCGACTGACCGCAGCTACAAAGCCAGTGAGTACCCGCAGGCAGCGTAACGCTTGCGGTGCGAGGGGAAGGCTGATTCATAATGTTTGCCTCAATACTGTTTGAAGTCGAACAATTAAAGCATAGCACAAGATTGTTTGAATGCGAACAGTATTGAGGCCGCCTATGAAAATTGACTGGAACGCTTATCAGAACTGAGATCTAAGCTTCTTAAGCAGCCCTTGTAACTGCTGGAGTTCCTCCGTTGTCAGCTTCTCAAACCGCTGCTGTAAATGAGCGATATGCTCTGGAAACACCTTTTCAAAAAGCGCTTCGCCTGCGTCAGTCAGCACGATAGTAAAGCTCCGTCTGTTCTCTGGCGGAATCTCCCTGCGGAGAAGTTCTTTTTTTTCTAGTCGGTCAACAATGCCGGTTAGCGTGCCTTTGGTCACTAGCGTTGCAGCAGCTAAATCTTTCATGCTCATACCGTCTGTGCCGCCTAGCGTTGCTAACACATCGAATTGAGGGGAGGTCAGGCCCATAGCCCGAACGTGACTATCTGAGTAGCTAGAGAATGCCTGATACGTTCGAGCTAGCTCTCGCATTGTTGGGAGAAACGCCGGTTTTTCAGTTGCTTTTTTCGCTTTGGTACGAGGCATAAACAGTCACACCCAAAACAGTTTGTGTACAGACTATCTATACTAGGCTATTTCAATCAATAACTGCATCAGCTTTTATTCGCAGGAGTGTAACTATCCGTCACGCAACGTCTAAGGTATTACGAGAAAGACATTATGAGACATGGAAAAAAGATATGATTTTCTCGTGTCCAGAAAGGTGTAGGTTTCGAGGCTGTTCGAAAAGAGTGTCTTAAACAGTATGTAGAGTGCCATTCTACTCACTGGATGTAGAGTGCCATTCTACTCACTGGCATCAGCTAGTGCGATGGCCGGGTCAGTAGCCGGATGGATGCTGAAAATCTCCAACACATTCATCAATCGCTTGGGAGATCTCCAGCAGTTCTATCTCTCGCCACCGTTTACCCACAATTTGCATGCCAATTGGCAACCCTTCAATTGTCCTACCGATTGGGATAACGACGACAGGATGACCACTTGTTGAAAAGAATCCTGTGTAGGCACCATTGGCCATCATGTATGGAACCTTGCGCTCATTGACCAACACTGACTGACCCATAGGGCAATGAGGAAAGGCTGATGTCATTGCAACCGGTAACAGACAAACATCCCAAGGTTCGATGGCACCATCCATCTGTGTGATGAGTTCGTCTCTTTGCGTTAGCGCCGTAAAATAACCTTTCAGACTAGACTTTAGGAAAATAGGAACCGCCATCTTTGGAATATTTCCTAACTGTCGTAGCCCTGCTTCCCCTTGAGTCGCCTCTCTCCACATAAACGCCATTTTCTTCGTTGCCCCCTCTGCGGCCACCGGATAGGCATGGATGGTGTTGTAAACGCTAACCTCAAACCCTATCTGCCAGGCCGCTACAAAATCAAAGTTCGGTTGCCAGTCTTCTACAACGCATCCAGAGGCTTCTAAAGCCCTGGCCACTGCCTGCATCGCTGCTCTGGTTTGCGTATCGACAAAGAAGGGAGAAATCTCATCTGTCCAGGCAATTCGTAGCTTGTTCAGCGATCGCTTTTCAGGAATGTCTAACGGAACAGGTGGGATACTAGGCTGGCTACTGTCAGGGCCCGCTATCAGCCGTAGGCACAACTTCAAATCTTCCACCGAACGAGCCAGCGGCCCAATGGTAAGCATTTGCCGAATAGACCTCGTAGCAGTTCCCGGCATCTCGGGTATGTGACCTGTCGTCGGAACGCGACGGTCTGTTGGCTTGAGACTGTAGATACCGCAAAAGTGCGCAGGCTGGCGCACTGAGCCACCAAAGTCATCGCCAATGTCTAACGGTGAGAGTCCAGCGGCGATCGCAGCTGCACTACCGCTCGAACTTCCGCCTGGCGTGTACTTTAAGTTCCAAGGGTTATTGACCCGAGGGAAGAGACTGTTGAGACCTTGCCAGTCACTTGCTAACTCAGCCGGATTGGTTTTTCCAATAACAATTGCACCCGCAGATTTTAACCTGGAAACGACTACCGCATCTCGCTTCGGAACGTACTCTCTGAGAGGTGTGTAGCCTGCTGTTGTCCGTAAACCTGACGTCTCAAAGATATCTTTTACTGTGATAGGAACACCGTGTAGATCGCCCCACCATTCTCCTTTACTGAGCGCTTCATCTGCTGCGGCTGCTCTGCTACGGGCATGCTCTTCATCTAGGGTACAAATACAGGGCTATTTCATTCTAGGCAACTTAGGGAAACCTAATGAGAGTCGCTGATTAAGGTCTTTCTAGTCATGAGCACG
>JBCBPY010000091.1:0-3229 GCA_039820525.1 Cyanobacteria bacterium J06634_5 | reverse complement strand
ATGGGTGGGATGCTATTGATTTCACGCTAACGCGCACGATTCAACTGTGCAACCTCCCAGAAACAGCTATTGAGCCAACTCTTTTAGCTCATTGCTACTGAGATCGAGCGATTCTAGGTTTTGGAGCTGACCGATGACCTCAGATAACTCTTTGGCTCAATAGGGGTTTCAAGGAGCTAGCTAAGCAAGGTGCCCAACAGACTATCAAGCAAGGCTTTGCCCCTTTTTCTAGCATTGTGAACGAACTCGAAGAATCCTAAATAGATCGGCAGCTTCTCTTGAGAGATGCCGCGATGGGGTCTGAGCCAAGAGCGCAGCAGTGACCAGAATCCTTCCATCGTGTTGACATGGACTTCGCAAAAGCCGTCGCCGTCTTCATCACGGGCATATTCTCCAGCACTGTGACAAACGCTCTTATGAGTGTAGCCCCAAGCCTCAAGCCTGGCATAGATGTCGTATTCATCGGTGTAGATGAGTGTACCAGCACTCACCGTTGCCTGAATAATCGGTTTGATGGTCTTCTGTTGAACATTCGCAAGCATTTTAATCACCACTTCTCCACCGCGTTCAATCATGCCGAAGATCGGCGGCTTCTCTTTTTCGAGCGTACCGCGTCCCCGAAACCCTTTGAGCTTACGCCGCCGCCCTTTGCGGCCTTTTTTTTAACTTGCTCAGGTTGGCCTTTGTAACCTGCGGTGACGTAGACTTCATCGAACTCTACTGTGCCTGATAGCTGTACTTCTTGCCGTTTATCCGCCACTGCTTGGCGCAGTTCACTCGTCATCTGGTGGACGTCATCTTTGTGCAGGCTCAACTCTTGAGCAATCTGGCGATTCGAAAGATTGAGCCCCATCAGATACAGACAGGCCATCCAGGTTTGCAAGGGCTGATGGCGTCCAGCAAAAATGCTGCCCGTCAAGTCGTCAAACTGACGTCCACAGTCGCCGCAGACGTATCGCTGCCGAGCCGGGTGCGTCTCATGTTTGCCTCGCTTTGTTACCGATGCAGACTCACATTCAACGCAACAAACGCCGTTGGGCCACCGCAGTTGGCGAACTGTCTCGTAGCATTTGTGCTCGTCTATGAGTCTCGAAAGCGTTAGCATTGGAGGCGATGGGTGGGATGCTATTGATTTCACGCTAACGCGCACGATTCAACTGTGCAACCTCCCAGAAACAGCTATTGAGCCATCAAAATATGGCAGGTGATATGGAATTTGTCGTGCTCGCGTTAGGTATTACTGCATCTTTCCTCGGGATTGTGGCTTCTTCCCTTAAGATTATTGATTTCATTCACTCCAAGATAAATCACGCTGCTGAACTTCGTAAGCAAGAAGTTGCTAGCATCCTAGACTCAGATGTTCCAGCATGGGTTAAGACGGCCACAGTCCTATCCACTCCAAGAGTGTCTTCGACATTCGGGCCTTTAGTTCTCCCCGCTTTGACAGGTATAGGTGCAGGATTGCTTGTGTCAAGCATTATCAGCGACGAGTAAATTAGGGGTTGCTATCGCTGGGAAAGTGTCAGAATTGAGCAGCCAAAGATCGGTTCAGCCATCGGCTGGTAGGCTAGGTTCGATCAGTTTATCCTACCGATTTCATGGATTGCCCTCACTGTAATTTGTCCCGCGTCTCGTCACTCCAGCGTAAAACCAACTTAGGGTCTGCAAATAAATAACCTCATGGATATGAGCTAATCTAAAAACACCTAATATCTGTGCAGCTTCAGCCTATGAACTTGAGGACAATCCACGAATGTCACTGCGAGGACTGCCAAAGGGGGAATGCAGCGATACAAGGCTATCATCAACAACTCAATCTATTGATGAGCCGTCTCAATGAACAGCAGCGTCGCTGGCTGGCAGCCATGGAAGCGAATCGAGTCGGTCGTGGTGGCACCGAGAAGCTGCGAACGATTACTGGGCTAGATATTAATACGATTCGTCGTGGGCGTCAGGAGTTGGCCGGTGGTCTCATGGAGGTCCCAGTCGGTCGCATCAGAGCAATCGGTGGTGGTCGCAAGCGCCTGGAAAAAAAGTAGTCGATATCGAGCAGACGATTCAATCAATCATAGAGGAAGATACAGCCGGTGACCCCTGTGGTCCTCAGAAGTGGGTGCGTCAAAGCCTGCGACGTCTGTCGGCAACGCTATTGGGCATTGGTGTTTTGGTCAGTCACATGAGCGTTCGACGATTGCTGAAAAAGCAAAAGTATTCGCTTAAGGCAAATCGCCAATCGGTGGCCTCGACTCAGCATCCACTGCGTGACCAACAATTTCGCTATCTCAGACGTGTCAAGCGTTGTTTCATGCGGGCAAACCATCCCGTGATTAGCGTTGATACCAAGAAGAAAGAACTGATTGGCAACTTCAAAAATGCGGGGCAAACCTGGTGTCAGTCCGCTGAGCTAGTCAATGACCATGACTTTCCACAACAGGCAGTCGCAAAAGCAGTCCCCTACGGCATCTATGACGTAGTTCACAACAACGGGTATGTCTACGTTGGCAACAGTGGCGATACGCCGGACTTTGCCGTCGCGGCGATTGAGCGTTGGTATACTCGCGCCGACCGGCAACACTTTACGGATGAGAGCAAACTGCTGATTCTCTGTGATGCTGGCGGCAGCAATGGCTATCGAGTGCGTAACTGGAAATTTCAATTACAACGGTTTGCCGATGACTACAACATTGAGGTGATGGTGTGTCATTATCCCACCGGAGCGTCCAAATGGAATCCCATTGAACATCGGCTGTTCAGCATGATTTCAAGTAATTGGGCGGGGAAGCCCTTACGCTCCTTGAGGGCGATGACAGCTCTCATTCGAGGCACCTCGACGGAGACTGGACTCAAGGTTAAAGCCACCCTGCTGAGGGGACATTACCCAACCAAAGTGAAGGTTTCTGATCAACAGATGGCGACTATCAACCTCACTCGGCGAAAAATTTGCTCGCAGTGGAATTATGTCATTCAGCCTCGACTAACAAAGAATCACTTTGCATGAACTTATTAATTTACAAGCCCTTAGGCTACGAAATGTTTCGGTGTAAGCGCTGTCGTCGCACCTTCAATGAGCGCACTGAAACACCGTTCAACTTCATCGAAGTCCCCACCGACATCACATTCCAGGTGTTACTCTGTTGTGTGCGCTACAAGCTCAGTTATCGAGATGTCGCCGAGTTCTTCCTGCTGCGAGGCTTCCAATTTCCTCACGAAACAGTGCGGTCTTGAGAAG
>JBCBPY010000090.1:0-3453 GCA_039820525.1 Cyanobacteria bacterium J06634_5 | reverse complement strand
CAGAAGCTCGCGTGATTGTAGAAGGCTTTATTGCCTTTGAAACAGAAATTACGCTGCTCACCGTTCGCTCTGTGTCAGGCACGCACTTTTGCCCACCGATTGGACATGTGCAAATCAGCGGTGACTATCGCGAATCTTGGCAGCCCTGCGCCCTGCATCCAGAGACACTGAAAGCCTGTGAAGAAATGGCCGCGAAGGTCACAGAATCGCTAGGCGGCTATGGCCTTTTCGGTGTGGAGCTATTCATTTCTGGTTCACCGGATGAGGCGCAGACGGTTTACTTTAGCGAGGTGAGCCCGCGCCCTCACGATACGGGCATGGTCACGATGGTGAGCCAAAATCAGTCTGAATTTGCTTTACACGCTCGGGCGATTTTGGGCCTGCCGATTGGTGAGATTGAGCTGATTCGCCCTGGGGCCTCAGCAGTGATTTTGGCGACGGAGGCGACGGACAATCCGCAGTTTAGTGGGATGGAGAAGGCGCTGGAGGTACCGACCAGTCAGCTACGGCTGTTTGGTAAGCCCAAGGCCTATAAAAATCGGCGGATGGGTGTGGCGCTGGCGTTAGGTGACACGACTGACGAAGCCAGGGAACGGGCAAAGGCTTGCGCTGAGAAAATAAAGGCTCAGAGTAGCGGACTGGCTAGTACAGAGGCGCTTTAGAGAAGCGTTAAGATTCCATGTCACGAGTGACAATGATGTAACCGACATTCCGCCCTTTCAAGTGTCACAGTCAGAATAAATTCAGACTCAACATAGCAAGTAATAGTTTTGAGCCGCAGAACCCATAAAACGCAGTATTTTTCGATGATTTTCATCAAGGTTAAGCACCTGCTGTTGGCCATTGAGAGCAACCAAGTGAATAGCCATAAAGGATTGGAATACCCAGCGTAGTGTGGGTGTTTGAGTCGGCTTTCCGAGTTGGTTGGGAATGCTCTCATGGGACGCACTCAAGGCTTGTCGGAGTTGCCGTTGGCCGAGGTTGTAGACCAATAAACACAGGGCCATAATCATGGCGAGGGCCATGATGCGCTCAGGTGATTTGAGAAAGACACTGGCGGCAAAGAACAAAGGGTCTTTGAGGAAGCGAAACCCACGTTCAACGCCTTGTTGCGCTTTGTACTCGCTGAGTATATCGTCAGCACTCAGGATGACGTCATCGGCGTCATCGACGTCGGCCTTCAGCGATGGCGAGGCCAATACATTGGTGGCCAGAATAAATCGTCCAGCTCGGCGCTTTTGCCGCTCAATGGCTTCGAGGTCAAGGGTCAGGGTCGCTTGAATATGGTAGTGGAGAGTCGTCGGTGTGGCTGTTTTAGCGGGGCGTCCAGGGCTGTCGTAGTGAGGTTTTTCAAGGATGCTCACCAGTGTGATGCAATGTTGTTTCAACCCTTTCTCGAACTGCTCTATGGCTTGCTGGGCATCCACTTCACAGGCAAACGGCTGACGGCTCAGTTTCTTAAGTTGTGCTTGAATGCGCCCAGTGGACTTGGAGAGTCGTTTCTCTAAGGCCTTCAAGTCGGACGCTTGGCGTTGGCTTGATTCGACCACTAGCCAACGCTGACGGATATCGCCATAGGTGCTGCATACTTCAGCCATGCGATATCCTGGGATGTCACTGGCTTCAAAGGCGCTCTCATGGATGTCTTCTATCAATGAGCTGGCCGCACTCAGTGTCATGGGCACTCGCGAAATCCATCTCAGTGTATTCAATTGTTTCAAGTTATCGGCACTGTAGAGTGCACCATCAGCGACATACAACCCCTCAAAGTCCCACTGCTGCTGAAATTGTTCTATCACTCCAGCAAAGCGAGCTTTATCGGATTGGTTGCCATCGGCCAGTTCTAGGAATGCGGGGATATCACCATCCCCCCAGCAAACCAGATTCATCACGAACTGCTTTAAGTCTGGTCGATGATCGCGGGAATAACCATGGCAAATCTCAATCGGCAGGGTGCCAGCGACGGGTACACCCTCTCCAGAATTGAGGTAGGCACCGGTCACACTCATTGAGGTTGCATCTAAGTGGGCGCGCTCACAACTGAGGCCATAGCGCTCCACCGCTGATAGACTCAGCGCTAGGAAAACTGAAGTGATACCCGATAGGTAAAGCTCATCCAGCACTCGGCCTAAGCGGTCATCATTTAAGTGTTCCGGAGCCACGCCAGAACCCAACAAATGCTCGGTGGCTTTCCCTCTAAAAAATTGCTCGAACAGATACAGCGGCGCGGAGGCAAAGCCCAGACCATTCAAGATCATCGCCTTGACGGCTACACCCGCACTGACCTGCTCACGAGGATCTTCGCCGAGTAGCTCATTGACAATCTCGACGACCCCTAGGTCATCGACTATGCCCGCTATGAGGCCCAGATGGTCTAGGTTTTTGACGACTAACGTATCGGTGGTTTTCGCGATCGCTATTCCCTCCGCAGGCCTTCACTATCATCCTCTGGCATTATTCTCAATGTGACAATCCAAAGGGCGGAATGTGGGATGTAACCATGCTGCCTCGCATAATCCCAGATATCACTGTCTTTTGTTTCGCCTATACCCAGCAGGAAAACGTGCTGAGAATTTGGATATAGATCGGCGAATCGGGTGACAAGCTGAGGAGAAAGGTTATGGTCAAACAGCAACTTCACGCGGCAACTGTGATCATCTTTTGTTCGCGATCAGCCGCGTAGCTCAGGCACGCTAGGATATCTTGCTGAGTAAGATAGGGAAAATCGGACAAAATTTCGGCCTGGGTCATACCTGCTGCGAGGTATGAGAGTACATCGTAGACAGTTATTCGCATGCCTCGAATGCAAGCTTTGCCGCTACGCTTTCCAGGTTCTACAGTGATGATATCTTGATAGTTCATTGGCAAACGAAAGGTTGCTTTGGTTCGATTTTATCTTGAACGTCTTTGAGCACGTTGAATTTATTACCGCTTAAACCAGAATTTTCTCTAGCTGAAGCTTCTTCTTTTCCCAATTTGGCAGCATAAGACTTAGGAAATTGTAAAACTGCGGGCTATGGTCCGGGTACTTGAGATGGCACAGCTCGTGAATGACAACGTAGTCGATGCACTGACGTGGTGCACGAATGAGCTCTCGGTTAAGTAGGAGATTGCCGGTTGGGGTGAGGCTTCCCCAGCGCTTTTGTAAAATACGAAGCTTTAGGTTGGGTTGGGATTGGCCAAGATGCGCAAAGGGTTGGAAGCAGTGATCCAGACGCTCTTGGAATTTCACTTTGGCATGGTTTAGATACCAGTCGTCCAGGCGTTTTTTAACGATGCTGGAGTCTTTGGGCGTTGGGGTGTGGATATGTATGTAGCGGCCCAGAAGTTTGACGCAGCTATGGTCGGCACTGTGAATTTTTAGGCGATATTGTCGGCCCAGATACAGGTGGGTTTCGCCGCTGACGTATTTTCGGGGTGGGGTACGAGGCGCAAACTGTTCAAAAAACTGCT
>JBCBPY010000089.1:0-3562 GCA_039820525.1 Cyanobacteria bacterium J06634_5 | reverse complement strand
GAAGCTGCCTTCCGTAAGGCTTTCAGAAACCAAGGGTTCAAATTCCATTACCCCGAAAGGGGACGGAAACCAAGATCAAACGTTACGCCCAGGTTCTGTGAGTAGTCGGTTCAAATTCCATTACCCCGAAAGGGGACGGAAACCAAAATGTTGCAAGATGTTTTGTGGCGTGCATAGTTCAAATTCCATTACCCCGAAAGGGGACGGAAACCCTACAACCCAAACGACCTTTGTAGAGAAACCCAAAATCTCAGGTTCAAATTCCATTACCCCGAAAGGGGACGGAAACATACCCATTCGGGCAGTGGACGGAATCAATCACGTTCAAATTCCATTACCCCGAAAGGGGACGGAAACTCGGAATTTAGCGTACCCAATAAATGTTATCAGGCCGTTCAAATTCCATTACCCCGAAAGGGGACGGAAACCTTTATCGTGGAACAACAACGACCACGTAAAGATAGTTCAAATTCCATTACCCCGAAAGGGGACGGAAACGTTTCAATGGTAACGAGTTCTGTGCCGCCCAAGTTGAGCTGTTCAAATTCCATTACCCCGAAAGGGGACGGAAACCCTGTGTTGTGACGTTTTCAACCTTAATAAGCAAGTTCAAATTCCATTACCCCGAAAGGGGACGGAAACCTTGTGCCGCTGTTTAGGCAGGCAAGAGACTTTTAGTTCAAATTCCATTACCCCGAAAGGGGACGGAAACTTTAAGCTGACTCTCGTGCAGCTTGAAGTACAGGGTAACGAGCCACGGGTTCAAATTCCATTACCCCGAAAGGGGACGGAAACTGAGAGAGGAGCGAAAAAAGGAGGGGCTTTTTACGTCGTTCAAATTCCATTACCCCGAAAGGGGACGGAAACGGCTTTGTTCTCGCGTGCTATCTGGCGCGCAGCTAGTTCAAATTCCATTACCCCGAAAGGGGACGGAAACTGTCGAGATCGCCAGACTGGGTATCTAGCTTTCGATCCGTTCAAATTCCATTACCCCGAAAGGGGACGGAAACCATCGATAATCCTGGAGCAATCCAGGATTATCATTCCCGTTCAAATTCCATTACCCCGAAAGGGGACGGAAACACGAGGGATACAACAGTAGTTGCCCTTCATTCATGCCCAGTGTTCAAATTCCATTACCCCGAAAGGGGACGGAAACGGACTTGCAGCTAGCTCCCCCCACTAGGCGGACCTCTAGTTCAAATTCCATTACCCCGAAAGGGGACGGAAGCTCTGCAAGCGTTGCAAGCACAGCCATTACTTCGTGTTCAAATTCCATTACCCCGAAAGGGGACGGAAACCTCCAGCAGGGGAGTATTGGCAACCTGCAGTTGTGGTTCAAATTCCATTACCCCGAAAGGGGACGGAAACTCCAATCACCTACCTCGTCGACCATGAGATTGCGAGAGGTTCAAATTCCATTACCCCGAAAGGGGACGGAAACAAATAGAAGCCAGCTTTAAATCGCAAATTAAATCGTTCAAATTCCATTACCCCGAAAGGGGACGGAAACCGCGCCGATGAATTTACGCTCGAACGATCCGTGGGTTCAAAATCCATTACCCCGAAAGGGGACGGAAACATTGGGATAAGAAGTTGAAAAGCTCGAAGCATGAGACTCGTTCAAATTCCATTACCCCGAAAGGGGACGGAAACTTTCCGGGTCATATTCGACATTTACTTGATGCGAACGTTCAAATTCCATTACCCCGAAAGGGGACGGAAACAATACCAGCCGCTTCTTCAGTGACAAGATACTCGCTCGTTCAAATTCCATTACCCCGAAAGGGGACGGAAACTTGGCTTGGCCGCCCGGTGTCATGACCCGAAGGTCATTGGTTCAAATTCCATTACCCCGAAAGGGGACGGAAACTTATCAAACTCTATTGACTCGACAAGCTCGTCATTTAAGTTCAAATTCCATTACCCCGAAAGGGGACGGAAACATGTAGCCTTCCAAAACAGGACGAGCCTTGTTTTGGTTCAAATTCCATTACCCCGAAAGGGGACGGAAACATTGCAAAGTAAGACTTTGCAAGAACCACCTTCAATGTTCAAATTCCATTACCCCGAAAGGGGACGGAAACTCTTTTCACAGAATGCAGACATGAAAATCTCCAAGTTCAAATTCCATTACCCCGAAAGGGGACGGAAACACTCGTAAAGAATGGTACACACACGGTAGCCTTGATGTTCAAATTCCATTACCCCGAAAGGGGACGGAAACTTCTTCTACATCGTAGTGGGAGGGCCCGCGAGGAAAGGTTCAAATTCCATTACCCCGAAAGGGGACGGAAACTCAATAGCGTAGGTATCGTATGGGTCCATGATTTCGTGTTCAAATTCCATTACCCCGAAAGGGGACGGAAACCCACGCGAATCTCAGGATTATGAACAATGTTGCCAACGCCCATATGAAAGTTCAAATTCCATTACCCCGAAAGGGGACGGAAACCAATGCGGTTTTGATCTTCCGTGAGGATAGTGACTGGTTCAAATTCCATTACCCCGAAAGGGGACGGAAACGGTAGAAAAAGCGGAAACTAGAAGAACGAATCAAGTTCAAATTCCATTACCCCGAAAGGGGACGGAAACTCTGGCGTTCGAAGACTAGGATCAATCCCTGTTGAGGTTCAAATTCCATTACCCCGAAAGGGGACGGAAACACTCCAAGTACAAGCAGAAATGAAAACAAGGCCTTGTTCAAATTCCATTACCCCGAAAGGGGACGGAAACCTGGTAGAGCAAGGTGACGGAAGGAGAACGGAAGGAGATGTTCAAATTCCATTACCCCGAAAGGGGACGGAAACTTTGGTATTGAGCCGTTTCCTCCCTAATCTTAGAAAGTGTTCAAATTCCATTACCCCGAAAGGGGACGGAAACTATTATAGAGGGGGTTAGGAACTGCCACAAGACCTGTTCAAATTCCATTACCCCGAAAGGGGACGGAAACTTAGTGTGAAGAATGAACGAATGCCAGATTTCATCAGTGGTTCAAATTCCATTACCCCGAAAGGGGACGGAAACTCATCCAACTGTTCGTTGGGGACGTATGCCCAAGCGGTTCAAATTCCATTACCCCGAAAGGGGACGGAAACTGATTATGGTTTTCAAAGTAAACGTCAATTTCAAAAAGTTCAAATTCCATTACCCCGAAAGGGGACGGAAACGTGCGGACGTTTTGACCATTAGAAATGATGTCGCAAATAGTTCAAATTCCATTACCCCGAAAGGGGACGGAAACGAAGAGAAGGATGAAATCAGAAGTCGGAACGATGAGGTTAAAACGGCAAGATCCCTAAGCCCTTTCAGTCATCCCCTCTTTCTTCCCTCATTCATCGTACTCAAGGAGAAGGGCAAGGCCCTACATCATTCATCACTCCTACTTCTCTTCGCCGGGAACCCTAAGCCTAATTATTAGGCTTAGTCATGCTTCGTCCCAGCCACTCTAAACTTCGGAAACGCCGCCCCCTCAAAAAATCGCCCCTCAAAGACAACCCCCTCCGTAACCCAGGCCAAGCCTGGGACGAAACCATTCAAACCCTGATGGATGAGGATATTT
>JBCBPY010000088.1:0-4610 GCA_039820525.1 Cyanobacteria bacterium J06634_5 | reverse complement strand
CCTTCCTATTTTTTTGCCCTTTTATTTTCTCAAATCCTTGCTACATATGACATGGAAGTTCCTTGTCACCCGCTAAGGCGCTTTTAACAAAATCCACTGGATATCCGGGTGATATCTGAGTGTGGCATGAATAAGTGAGAAGCAACTGATTAATTCTCTCTTTCGTCGCACCCCAAAGTTAAACACTCACTTTAGGATAGGCCCAAGCAACAAACATCCCATGAGCGACCTTGATGAACTATCAGCCTATTGAAGACTACGGCCTCATTGGCAACATGCGAACTACCGCACTTGTTGGGCTCAATGGCTCGATTGATTGGTTTTGCCATCCTCGCCACGACTCACCCAGTATTTTTGGCGCTGTGTTAGACAGCGAAAAGGGTGGCCACTTCAGCATTGTTTCGTTGCAAGAGGGTGACCAGCACAAGCAGTTTTACTACCCAGAAACCAATATCCTCATCACCCGTTTTCTGTGCGAAAACGGCGTGGGCGAAATTGTTGATTTTATGCCCTTAGGGAATTCATCCGACCCTTCAAACGTGCGTAATTGGATTATCCGTCAGGTGCGCACCGTGCGCAAAGAGATTACGTTTAGAGTGGAATGTTATCCCGCCTTTGATTATGGGCGTGAAGGTCACACAACAGTGGCCTCATCCGCTGGCGTTATATTTTCGGCTAATAGCAATCCCTGCCCTGTGCCAGATCCTAACAGCGCAGCGAGTTATCCAGAAAGCCAGTGCCAGTTTTTTGAGCTGGTGACCAAAGTTCCCCTAGATATTAACGAGCGGGGAGCCTGTGGAGAGTTTTTACTCAAAGAAGGTGAAACAGCCACCTTCATGTTTAAACCAGTGGCTTCTAAATCGGCTGAAGATGGTGGCTTACTGTCTGAACCACAGGGCGGTTCTTCAACCCACTTTTTCAATACCCTTTCTAAAGATCAGTTTGTTCACCTTCACCAAACCGCAGAAACCTTTTTTCAAGAAACCACTACCTACTGGCGTCAGTGGCTTTCGCAATGCATTTACACCGGTCGCTGGCGGCGGCAGGTGGAGCGTTCTGCCCTGGCACTTAAGCTAATGACTTACGAACCTACGGGTGCCATTGTCGCGGCGCCCACCACAAGCCTACCAGAAGAAATTGGCGGGATTCGCAACTGGGACTATCGCTACACCTGGATTCGAGATGCGGCCTTTACGGTGTATGCCCTGATTCGGGTCGGCTTTACCGAGGAAGCAAAGGGTTTTATGGGCTGGTTGGAAGCCCGGTGTCAGGAGCTGGGCGAGGGCGGTAGCCTACAGGTGATGTACCGCATCGATGGCCGGTTGGATATCGAAGAAGAAACCCTCGATCACTTTGAAGGGTACAAGGGCTCCAAACCTGCGCGTATTGGCAATGGTGCTTTTGACCAGCTTCAGCTTGATATATGTGGGGAGCTGATGGACTCGGTATATTTGTTTGATAAGTATGGCGATCTGATTTCTTACGATTTTTGGATTCACTTGCGCTATCTGACGAACTGGGTCTGTGATAACTGGCAAATGAAAGATCAGGGAATATGGGAGTCTCGCGGGGGCGATAAGCACCATGTGTACTCTAAGCTGATGTGCTGGGTCGCGGTAGACCGGGCGCTTCGGATTGCAGATCATCGGTCGTTTCCGGCAGAGCGATCGCGCTGGTTAGCCGTCCGTGACGAAATTTACGAAGAGATTTTGGAAAAAGGCTGGGATAAGGATCGTCAGGCGTTTGTGCAAGCCTATGGCAGCAAAGACATCGATGCAGCTTGCCTGATTATGCCGCTGGTGTTTTTCATTGCACCGAGCGATCCTAAAATGTTGCAAACAATTGAGACTGTGCTGAAAACCCCTGATCAAGGAGGACTAACGTCCAATAGTTTGGTCTATCGGTACAACACCATTGGCGAAGATGGCGAATCCAGCGATGGTCTGCGAGGAGAAGAAGGCACGTTTAACCTTTGTTCTTTTTGGCTAGTAGAAGCGCTGACCCGCGCAGGGTCGGCGAATAGCCAACTGCTAGATGAAGCACGACGTATTTTTGAAGAGATGCTCACCTATGCAAATCATGTCGGGCTGTATGCGGAAGAAACTGGGAGCAGTGGTGAGGCGCTAGGTAACTTTCCACAGGCTTTTACGCATATCGCGCTGATTAGTGCTGCTTGGAACTTGAGTGTGGCGTTGGGGGAGTAGGTATTGTGCGAGATTGACCCACTACGGGCGTATTCTCCGATTGATGGGGAAAGTGTTTTAACAGAAAAGCGTTCTCAGGTTATGGTTCTAGTCATAACGTTCTAGTCATAGTGTTCTAGTCATAATGTTCTAGCAACAAAGTGGCGTTACCGCTTTGTTGCTAGAACGCTCTTCTTTACTCTGCGAGTTCTACGCGGATACGCGCCAAGGGATAAAGTCCCTGGGTAAAGTCAGCATTGGGAAAGGCCATCAGCACATCGCCACCGGCTGCAACGCCAGGATGTTTGGCGATAGTGCCGCCCTCGGTCATCCCTGTATCAGGCTCTGTTTGACCGAGTAAAGGGACATTCTCAGCGGCTTCATCATTTGTTTCAGTACCTGCATCCAAAATTTGGCTGCCAATAACAACAAAATCAGTCCCAATAAACTCGCCATTCGCATCGAACAGCCGGTAGCTGATGCCACTTTCATTGCCAATAAACCCGTCATTACTCGGTAAGATCATAGAGGCATAGCTAAAGAACTGGTGAGTCTCATCTAGCTCAAAAGTCATAGTGGCTGAGGTATTCGGTGGAATCAGTGGAGGCGACTCAGGACTAATCCCCTCTCCGGTTACGACGCCATCTAGGCGGGCTGCGCTGCCACTCATAAAGGCTTCTCGCAATGGCATCGGATCACCATCTTCTGCAATACGCTCTAGTTCTGGAGATGCAGCCTCTCCAAACTCATAAAGATCGTAGTCACCTGCATGAAACCCTACCCAAAATGGCGTTAGAACCAGTCCTTGCTCAGGTGAAAGATTATCAATAGTGACCGTGACTTCCACGGCTGTTGCTGCTGTTGCGCTATTTAAAATAGCTGCTGTGCTCAGGGCTGCTGCCGCGAATCCAGCTTGAATGAAAGATTTTTTTGACATGATAAAAATATCCTGCTTGATCAATGTTGGCGGATCTTTCTTGTGCATCTGTGCCAGGTTAGAACAACCTTGGAGATACTATTGCAGGAATTTTTAGAAGATGAATGAGACCCTACTGAAAGAATTCTGAGAGAAAGAAGGGTGATGCCAGCAAAAATCATTTTCTAAAGAGAACTATGCGCCAGCCTCAACTCATGGCCTCAACTCACGGCCTCAACTCATGTGCTCAGCTCGTATCAGAGCCATTAAGGTTTTACGCCTTACTATTCATGAAATGCTTATGAAATTATCATTTATCGAATTGTTGTGACGCTCATACTTAAGTTTTTGACGGCTCTGAAGCCATCACTTTTGACAATGCTATTTTGACAACGCTACTTCGACAACGCTACGCAACCCGAAGCAAAAGAAAAACAGAGGAGAACAACCGTGAAAAGACAGCTTATCAACAAACTAAAATTTCCTGGATTGATGCTTGTGATAGCGATGCTTAGCTATCAGCCAGCGACACAGGCCAATGTCACCCCATTGAGCAGCTTACCTCCTCAAGCCCTGGCACAAAACGTGTCCGCAGGGGCTGCTTTTGTCGGTGAGGATCATCCCACCACCGGCAGTGCTCAACTTGTTGAAATAGAAGGGGAGCGCTACTTAGAGTTTGATGCAGCGTTTCGTACGGATGCCGGGCCTGACTTAGTGGTGCTGCTACACAAAGAGGCCGTGCCCACAAGCTATAGCTCTGAAAACTACATTAACTTGGGTCAGGTTCAGCGAGTTGCCGGAAAGCAGCGCTATGCCATCCCCGCAGAAGCAAATTTAGAGAGCATTCAATCAGCCGTAATTTGGTGCCGTCAGTTTGATGTCACCTTTGGCTATGCAACTTTTTAAGGCGGGTTGCCTTTGTTTGAGTGCCTTTGGTCCGATAAGATCTTGAACAGGTTTGAGAAAAAGGCTCACTAATTCATTTTAGTGAGCCTTTTTGCTTAGATATGATTTGCCAAAGGGATAGAACACGCAACGACAAGTCAGCGTTAAGCCTTCTGCCTGAGTGCTAAGATCATCGCTACTTAACCTCTAGCTAAGTAGCTAAAGGCTACTTAGCGTTTAAATGACTGCTTTCAATGGCTTTTAATCCTGCTGATAAAGACCCGGTTGATAAAATTTTGGCGCAGTGGCATCAGGAGCGCCCGGATTTGGATGTATCTCCTATGGGCCTGATTGGACGCACCACGCGGCTTGCGAGTCACTTGCGGAAGGCAATTGGCAAAACCTTTGCAGAGTATGGCCTACAGCCAGGCGAGTTCGATGTGTTGGCGACCCTTCGTCGGTCGGGAGCCCCTTACCAACTCTCGCCAACGGCATTGTTCAAGTCCATGATGGTTTCTTCTGGCACAATGACCAATCGGGTAGACCGACTCGAAAAAGCGGGCTGGGTAGAACGAATTCCCGATGAGTGCGATCGCAGAGGCACCCTGATTCAGCTCACCGACAAA
>JBCBPY010000087.1:0-4638 GCA_039820525.1 Cyanobacteria bacterium J06634_5 | reverse complement strand
CTGAGCACGCCAAGGAAAAGTACGAAGAGATTCTGAGTAACATTCCCTTAGAAGGTGCCTTGGCTTGGATTTCGGGCCATTTCGGTCCTGATTTTTCGACCTACGACCTAGACGAGTATGTACAGAATATTGAAATTCCTGGTATCCAGGGACTTTTTGAGAGCATTATTTATGCCAAAGGGGGAGATCCGATTACGGTGAAAGAAGCCGCCCTGTATTACGCCATGGGAATGGGGATGCCTATTTTGTATGGAACCGCTGCCGATATTGCAGACAAAATTGAATACTTCGTAGATGAGGGGGGTGCTGATGGTTTTATGCTCATTGCCTCTTACACGCCGGGTTGTTATGAGGAGTTTGTTGACATGGTTGTGCCGGAATTGCAGCGTCGTGGCAGATACCGTACTGAATATACGGGCTCAACCCTACGTGAAAACCTATTAGCCTTTTGATTAGGATTCTCTCCATGGCCACTAACTGTTTACGCCCCACAGGCACATGGGCTACAACCAACCACCCTGATATTGACAGTGTTGAATCAGCGCTAAAAGCACTTCGCTTTGGACACCCCATTATTGTCTTAGACGATGGATCTGGGGACACCCAAGGCTATATGATGTGTGCTGCTCAGCTGGTGACACCCAAAGTTGTTGCCTTGATAACGCACTGGGCAAAAGGCCCATTGGGACTAGCCGTGGAGGGAAAATGGTGTTTGCAATCTCTGATTGATCGCCAATAATTCCCGTAAAATTGCAGGGCTAGCTGAATTTGGCCTCAATGTTATCGATCGTATCCCGTTGGTTACTGGGACAACAACTCATAATGCTCGTTACTTGTCCGTGAAAGCTCAAAAGTTGGGGCATTGGCTGTCTGAAGAAGGAGCGCTCACAAGGTAATTACGCTATTGCGATCGCAGCAAAGTCTTTTGCAAATCCCGACTTTCATAGGAATTTCAGTTCTTGCCTATCTGTCGCTGCTGCTTTACGGCTAGCTCAGAAAGCGGTGATGCCTAAAACGCCCTGCCACGGGGATATCTTCCATATTCAGCCGTTAGTTCAAACAAGTTTCCAATCGTCTCGATAAAAGAGCCCGAGCCGCGTTGGCATAGCCTCTTCTACGAAGAATCGCACGTTGTCTTGAGCTGGAACAACAGCGCGTTAGGGCTCAGTTAGCCCATCGCATGACGCGGCGGCTGACCGTCCGGCTGATGCATGCCAAATGCAAAGAGCAGGCACTTATTTCCTTGTCTACCGATATCAAAACCCTCTCACGGTGGCTGTCTCATGATGTGCTGAAACTCGCAGAGCCACCGCTAAGCGTGCGTGAGGGCACAGATTGCTGACCACTTTGCAATGCCTTTAGGAACTTATGCGAGATGTTTTCCTGCTGTATCGAAAGCAGACAACGTCTAATGCTTATTGGACGGATTGGACTCGCTTGCCTCATCAGCTCTCAGGAAAATTTTACAGAGTGATGGAGGCGATCGGGGCGGCGCTGGAGACGGTTAGAGGCTTTCATAGAGGTGTTTATCTTCTCTCGTTCTTCTCGATTGGTGAATACGGTAGTGACATCACTCCGAAACATCGCTCTGAAGAAAGGAGGCCTTCACGATGACATTCAATCGCAAGTTCAGATGGATTGCCACGGCAGGGTTGGTATTACTATTTGTACTAATCGTGCCAAGACTGTTTTCTAATCCAGGTTTTTCCAGTCTAAATCAGACTAAGAGGCCTGCTGATACTGCGCTGCAAGCGCCTGTTTTAAGTAACTTGGGCAGCTACACATTTCCTATCACTACTCATGACAAACAAGCACAGCGCTATTTCAATCAAGGCATCATTCTCGCCTACGGATTCAATCACGCTGAGGCGTTTCGCTCGCTCAAAGCCGCCGCAGAACTCGACCCTAACTGCGCAATGTGCCATTGGGGAATGGCCTATGTACTAGGCCCCAATATCAATGCAGCGATGGAAGCAGGCGATGTGCCAACCGCTTATGCAGAAATTCAGCAGGCGATCGCACTCAAAAAACATGCCACTCAAAGAGAACAAGCCTACATTGATGCCCTCGCTCAACGCTACAGCGCCGAACCTGTTGAAGATCGATCCTCACTTGACTTGGCCTATGCTGACGCGATGGCTGAACTTTCACGCCAATATCCCGATGATGCTGATGCGGCTACGCTCTACGCTGAAGCACTGATGGATACAATGCCCTGGGACTATTGGCGCAAAGACGGTAGCGCCAATCCTAAAACCAATATTGTTCTAAACACTTTGAAATCGGTGATTGAGCGTGAGCCTGATCATCCTGCCGCGCTCCACCTATATATTCACGCTGTTGAAAAAGAACATCCTGAACTGGCTGTTGACGTCGCCGATCGTCTGCGCGATTTAGTGCCAGAAGCAGGACACTTGGTACATATGCCTTCTCACATTTATATTCGCGTTGGGCGCTATCACGATGCGGTTGTGGCTAATCTAAAGGCGATCTCAGCTGATGAGAGCTACGCAACACAGTGTCATGCTCAAGGACTATACCCCGTCGGCTATATGCCTCACAACCATCACTTCCTATGGTTCTCAGCCGTTATGGCTGGTCAAAGCGACATTGCAATAGACGCAGCGCATCACACCGCGATGATGGCGGATGAAACGCTGATAAGAGAGCCTGGATACGGCACCTTGCAGCACTACGTGTCTATTCCGCTCTATACGCTCGTTAAATTCAAGAAATGGGATGAAATTCTAGCGCAGACCGCTCCTGATGCGGGCTTGGCCTATCCTACAGCGGTTTGGCACTATGCTAGGGGAATGGCATTCGCTGGAAAGCAACAGATCGAGAAAGCCCAGGAAGAACTATCGTCACTAGAAGAGATTGTTGATTCTTCTGCGCTGGATGGTGTCACTATTTGGGATATCAACGATACGAGCGATTTGATGCAGATTGCAAGGGCTGTTTTATCAGGAGAGATTGCGGTTCAAGAAGGTGATGTGGAGGGTGCGATCGCTAAACTTCAGCAGGGTGTAGCCCTAGAAGATGCGCTTAACTACGACGAACCTTCTCCTTGGTACAGCCCCGTTCGCCAGCGGCTGGGTGCTGTGCTGCTGCAAGCCAATCGCCCTGGCGAGGCAGAAGCTACCTTTCGAGCCGACTTGGAGATTTACCCGAACAATGGCTGGTCGCTCTACGGATTGACTCAAGCCCTAAATATGCAGGGTAAAACGGATGCAGCTCAGCAAAGCCAAAGCGAATTTGACATCGTTTGGCAGTATGCAGACGTCAAAGCGAGCTAATTCGCATTCGCTGGGAAAATGGTCGCGAAACACAACATTGTAGAGGTCTGATAGAAATGGTCAACTATACACAGGCCAATTTCCCGCAGAAGATGTCTTTGATGAAAGGATGGCGCGTTGAAGTACTCATTGACACTCCTCTGCAGGTGGTATGGGAGCAGGTGGCTAATTTTGCCGCCTACTCTGATTGGAATCCTTTTGTTCTGGAAGCCCATGCCGAGTTTGAAGTAGGAAAAACAATCCGCTTTTTAGAAGATCTAAAACAGTTTGGCCAGCATTGGCTTGAAGCTCAGTTCCTTTCTATTGAACCGCACAAAGCCTTTGTCTGGCAGGGGCATTTTGCCGCCCCTTTCCTTTTTAGTGTTCGTCACGCCTTTAAATTTGAAGCGCTCAGTAACCGCCAAACACGATTTGTCCAAGTTCATGAAAATTCTGGCCTACTGATTCCTTATTTGGCCTGGCGAGGGGTTTATGTGGTGAGCCATCAAGGCTATCTGGATTACAATCAAGCTCTGAAAGAACGTTGCGAAAGTCTTGTATGAATATTCGACTTGCCCACGAATCTGACTTGCCAAAACTGGCAGCACTTTTTCGGCAGACGGTACTCAGCAATGCACCTGAGCACTACACACCCGCGCAAACAAAAATGTGGGCTTCTTTTGCCTCAGATACCAAACACTTTCGGCCATTAATATTCGATGTCAACACCTTTGTTGCGTTCGATGACAGCGGAATTTTAGGATTTTCAGGGATTGGTGAGGATGGACATGTGGCATCTGCTTATGTTCGCGGCGATCGCATTCACCAAGGCATCGGCTCCGCACTCATTATTTGCCAAAAGGATGACTCAACATGGAGAACAACTAGGGAAGGTTGAGGGGCAAGGAACTATTCCCGATATGTTCTCGATGTATGGCTATTCTTATCACTGAAGATAACTGAAGTCTTCCGAACAATATATCGGGAAGGAAACCATGAATAAGCTTGAAAACACTACTATTAAACCCGTCGAACAACTTCGACTTTCATGTCTGGTTGCTGACTGCCAGCAAAACATTCTCACCATTACGCTCAACCGCCCAAAGGTGTTGAATGCGATTGATTTGGAAATGGCTGAACAGTTTCTAAAAAGTCTCTTAGCAGCTGCTAAAAATCCAGCTATCAGGGCAATTGTTTTGACCGGAGCGGGCCGCGCTTTTTGTGCTGGGGGCGATCTTAAGTTCGCCCATCAGGTGAATCCAGAGACCCCTGGCGATTCTTTTCTGGGTAGTTTCTGTCAAAGAAAGTCCCGCTAAGCAGGGTGAATGAAAATATCCCACTTTGGCAAGGTGGGATGCCGTTC
>JBCBPY010000086.1:0-4931 GCA_039820525.1 Cyanobacteria bacterium J06634_5 | reverse complement strand
AGAACACGACTTCAGCATACGTGCTCATTAGGTTTCTTTCGAAAATCACTCAGGATGGTGGGCTGAGTTAAGGGCTCCAACGGAGAACAAAAGTAAGCACAAAGGAGCAAAGGCCGGGAAGTTTTGGGTTTATGAGCAGGCCATTCGGATTCCGTTTTATGCCATTTATGAAGTCGAAAAATCAGCCGTTGAGGTCTACAAAAAGAACGGTAGTGGCTACCAAAAATGTGAGCCCAATGAGCGCGGACACTACCCCATTGAACCCATGGGTGTGGAGCTAGGGATTTGGCAGGGGTCGTATGTTAATCAAACATTGCCATGGCTGAGATGGTGGGACAACCAAGGAGACTTGCTCCTGACTGGGGCTGAGCGCGCTGAGGTAGAAACGCAGCGCGCCAATGAGGAAGCGCAGCGCGCCAATGAGGAAGCGCAGCGGGCTGAAAAAATGGCGGCCAAGCTAAGATCGCTGGGGATTAATCCGGAGGAAATATAGGAGGCCTTCTAGAGGACTCCTACGAATAGCAGCCGCTATTGAGGTAGAGGAGACGCAAAAGGCGCTTCGCAAAATTCTACTTTGACCTGGCGGGTTTTGAGGACTTGCGATCGCATCTGATCCTCATAGTTATCCGGCAGCTGCATCGAACTCAAGCCCGGCACCAGCTGTCCGATCATTTTTAGCTGAGCCTTAAGCATCCCCATCACATCGCTGTCGAATTCGAACTGAGCCGAGAGAGCTCTGCGCTCTAGGCGCTCACGGACCATCTCTTGCCAGGCAGATTCTCCGGCAAGCCAGGGATGCCGCTGAAGATCGATAGAGGTGGGCAGGGGGCGATCGGACTTAGGATAAGAAAATACTTTTTGACGGAGCTGGGCAGCCATCGCAGCCTGACAGTCAATCTCTGACGTGCTGGGAATAGCGGTCATGGTGATTTTGGTCGCGCCCAAGTCACCCAACAACGCCAGTAGCGCTCGCTCACGCTCTTCGTACAGTAGCGAAAAGTAGTCTGTCACCGGAAAATAGCTATTCCATCGCGTCTTGAAAGGGTGACGACGATAGGTTTTGCCCCGAACGGGGTGGCCTAGCGGAAACATTAAGTTATCGGGCATTTCATCGGCATGAATGTAGCCAACCAAATGATTAGACCAATGACGTAAGTTAAGGCGAGCCAGTTGCTGAAACAGTAGACGCGCATCTTGGTTGCGGTGATGGATGCGGTTTCTGTCGTTTGGTTTTTGGTACTTTTCCTGGAGCAGGGCACGAATGGTCCAAAACAGCGGCGTCACGGCTTTAGGCAGCGACATCGCGGTCATAGTGGTGACCGAATTAATTTCCGAATTGGTCATAAAAGCCAGCGACTGCATGGCCTTTTTTAGCTCCATTTCCGCCCGGGTAATGTACACATCCGTCTGACCATTGAGTCCCGTATGACGAGAGCTAATCGCCAAGTCACCAGGCTTTTCGCCGTAGTCCAAAATGTGCAGCAACGGCTTAGAGAGCGGATCGCGCTGCGCGGCACTGATCGCACCGCCTGACGACGCCTGAGTTCTCAAAGCAGCCTTGGAACTGTTTTGGATAGCCCCAGATTGTGACCCACGACTGAGCGCACCTCCCGGCGTGCTATCGACCTGCTGCGCAAGCTTCCCCTTAGAAAGATCATTGAATTTTTGATAGAGACTAGACATAAGTGCAGCTTTCTTTGAGTTCTCAGTCAGTCAGTGGGCCAGTCAGCGGGCTGCCCACCAGCGGGCAGCAAATCAGCCAGTATCTATTTAGCTAGCAGCAGCACGCCGACGATCAGTCAGCTGGCAGTGCAGCGTTACGCCGTGTGGCAGGCGCAGGTATCAAACCTACTTACTGCCGTAGGAAGCATACAGCAGAATTTAGAGGGCATTTCCAGTGATTACACGTACAATGCTACTTCATTTTTGATTTTACACCCTGCTCAGAAGCGGCGAAATAGAACCCAAGGAGGAGAGTGCGATTATTCCAGCGCTTAAACTGTAGCGATTGGAAAAATGTAAGGTAGGCAAACAATAAAGCGCCCACAGGCAACAGCCACAGCTCAAGGGTTGTCGCCGTACTGCGAAACAGATTTAACGTCAGCACGACGCTGAGCCAACAAAAGCCAAATGACCACGTGCGATACATGATGTGGGTGGCAAGATGTCGCTCGGCGTTGCTCAAAATCGTCTGCTTTTCATACTCTTGCAAATAAGCAGTGAGCCGAGTGTCTAGCCACGAAAGCTGGGCTGGAATGCCAATTTTTTCACGGACGAGCAGCACGAGGCGATCTTCAAAGCTGAGGCCAGGTGACAGAGAGGGCAGCTCTAACGGCAGCTGCTTGCTTTTAGCCTCAAACATATCGCCATAGTACAGGTAGTTTTGATTGAAAAGCTTACAGAGGAGGGTGAAATAACGCCAGGTGATGCCTTGGAAAGTGCCGCCCAAAACGTAGCTGGCAAATAGGACAGGGGGTGCGATCGCCCACGACGCCGAGCCTTTAATAACCGGCATAAGATCTTGCAACCCATCGACTGGCTGATAGAGCAAAAAAGCCGCAAGCAGCAAAGGAATTCCGCCGATAATAGCGGCAAATAATTCAAAGGGACCCAGGGAAAACTTGAGCTGATTCATTCTCAAATGATTTCATATATCGGCATAGGGACAAACAAGTGCCCGCCAGCAACGCCTTCTAAACCCGTCCAATCTGCGCGGCCCGACATAGCCTAGGAGAGGGTGCCAAACAAAATAACAATGATCGGAAACAGTCGATCGGAAACAGTCCCGTATCAATGGCGAACAATGAAGTGCAGGCCGATTTGTTGTTTAAATCTGGTTTGTTGTTTAAGGCCGGTTTGTTGTGCTTAAACACGCTCACAGAATGGTGCGGCCACCGTCAGCGGTGAGGGCCGCACCGTGGATGAAGCTGGCTTCGTCGCTAGCCAGAAAAGTCACTAAATTTGCAATATCTTCTGGCGTGCCCAGCCGACCCGCTGGGATATCGCTGGCAGCGGCAGCCGCTTCAGCTGCCGGATCGTCAGCTAGGTCGAATTCTACTTGTAAAAGTGGGGTGGCGACAGGTCCGGGACAAATCACATTCGCCCGAATACCCTGGGCGGCGCACTCTAGAGCCAGGGTGCGCGTAAAAGAAAGAATAGCGCCCTTGGTAGCACAGTACGCGCCGTAGAGGGGCTGGCCTACTAAAGCAAGTTCGGAAGCAGTATTGATAATGACGCCGCTGCCTTGTGTGGCCATGATAGGCATGGCGTGCTTACAGCCAAAAAAGAGACCTTTGAAATTGACCGCCAGTAGCTTATCGAGCTCGGCTTCGGTGGTGTCGGGAATAGACTTAAGAATGGAGAGACCTGCGTTGTTGAAGAGGATATCCAGACGGCCATAGGTGGAAAGGGTGGTCGCGATCGCACTTTTCACCTGTGTTTCCTGGCTTACATCCACCCGCAGGCCCAACGCCTTTTGCCCCTGCGATTCAATCATACGTTGAGTTTCGAGCGCTGCGGCTTCATCGAGATCAACGGCAACCACCACGGCCCCTTCAGCCGCAAATCGTAAGGCTGTGGCCCGGCCAATACCCGAGCCGGCCCCTGTAATCAAGCTAACGTTGTCTTGGAGTTTCATCGTACCTGCTAAGGGTGAGCTGGCTGTACTGCGACGCCATTGTAGGGGTGAGCGTATTAATTGAGAGTATAGCGGTTGGAATTTGGAGCGGGAATTTAAGCGCGATCGCAGCGGAAAGTGCTACACCCAAAGTGATTCACCCTAAGCAGGGTGAGTTACCCTACAAAAGCTCAATATCCAAGATGCTTGCTAATTTTTGAATCTTGCTACTTTTTGAATCTATGTCATTTTTGCGCTCACTCTTCGCAGATGTTTCTACCGCCTTCGCCAATGTCTACAGTGGTTGGATTCTATGGAATTGGTTCTTAGCGTTTGTGCCACTTTTTTTAAGCTTTTTGCTGTTTCGGCGGGAGGCGCTTTCCAAAGCAAAAATTTGGTTTTATCTGGTGCTAATTAGCACCATTGGCGTTGTGGGGCTGTGGCCCAGAATCCCTAGAATTATGAAGGCGCAAATGCAGCTGATGGATGCGCTGGCCGTCGGGGATGCTACTGCTCAAATGAAAGTGGTGTGGTGGGTTGCGCTAGCGCTAATTTCGCTGGTGATGAGCAAATTTTTGTTTGAGCGTGAGAAAAGTCGGCGCACGGTGCTGTGGTGGCTCTCCTTGATCGCTTTTATTGCGTTTTTACCGAACGCGCCCTACGTCCTCACCGATATTATTCATTTAATTAGGGCCACTAGCCTAGGCAACATTCGCATATGGGTCGTGGCCCTAATTTTTATTCCACTCCATAGCGTGGCTATTTTATTTAGCTTTGAAGCCTACGTGCTCTCCTTGCTCAATCAGGCTTACTATCTCAAGAAAAAAGGGAATGAGCGCTTCATTTTGCCCACGGAGCTGTTACTCCATGCCTTGAGCGCCATCGGCATTTATCTGGGCCGGTTTATTCGGCTCAATAGTTGGGATTTGGCGACCGATCCCACCAGCGTGGCTGCGATCGCGCTTAACACTCTCACCACCAAGCGCCCAGCAGCGGTCATCTTTGTGACCTTCATCATTTTGACCGTGCTCTACTGGATTATGAAGCAGATTACCCTAGGGATAAAACTGCGCATTCACTATGGGAAACAGGGCATTGATGCCTTGGATTTATAATCGCTTTTAAAGCAGAGCATTCTTCAACAGATCAATATCAATAACAGATCAATAAATTTTGATGAGGAATTCAAAAAAAGAACCCTACCCATAAGAGTACTCACACGATGAAAGCGTAAACGCTAGTAACTACTCAGCCTGAAGTAGCGGAAACGTAGGCTTTGCGATGAAGGCATTTGTCAGTGCTTCCAGCAAAGGTT
>JBCBPY010000085.1:0-5708 GCA_039820525.1 Cyanobacteria bacterium J06634_5 | reverse complement strand
GGCGTCAATCTGAACATAGACAGCGATGATAAACTCTTCAATATCAAACATAATCTCATCGGGCTTGAGTCACTTGGTGGTGTCTCTGCATTATCCGATGAGATTTTTCTGCCTTCAATTAGTTGCACATTGCGTTACTATAGTTCACCTATCAGATGGGGAGTTATTGTCTATAATCTGCACAATCGACCACAACGACTTTGAGACGTACCGTATCAAAGAAAAGCGTAAGTTCAGTATTTTTCCTTTGAGGCCATGAGTCACTCAACTAAGCGCCAGCTTTTAGCGACGAGGCCTAGTTCTGACGTAGATTGGTGCAAAATTGGTGCAATAAAAGTATCAGCCTCTGAATTTATTGACGTTAAAAGGTTTCAGAACCTAGAGGACATTGTTGACATCGATGAGGTCCGCCGTTCGAGTCGGCGTACGTCCATTTTTCCAAACCCTTGCTTTTCAGGAGTTTTTCCATTCGCGGCTCGTACATTGGTTGGCTCAAAATGTCGATTTTCCTAAAAGCTTGCACCAGTTTTTATCGAATCTGATGCTCTATTATCGAATCTGATGCATGTTCATATCTATGAAATCGGTGCGTGAGAAGGCCTAAAAGTCATAAGGAACAAGACTTTTACGGGAAATCTTCCTCCACGAGGCTGAGGACTCGATAAGGGTGACCTCATCGATGTAAGACACAAGTACATCTGCGCTTTGCTATGACTGTCAATTAGCCAATTTACTGAATTTGCCAGAGTTGAGGAGCCACATTCTTAGGGCACTTAAATTGATTTGCTTCTTTCTCAATCAGAGCAGCTGCATAAGAAATCCCAACTCCTTGCTCAAGAGACGCTTGAACTGATTGAGCACCAGACACTGCACCTTCAACTCGTTCACCTGTTGCTTCACGTTAAAAATCATCGGAGAAAGACCGGACGAGGTGAAGCTTGACTGGCTCTACACTGACTGACTCAACGTAGGAAGAGGTTAGGTAACGGCGGTAGGACTCGTCGCCTTGTAAGTGGACTTGGGCCTGTGCGATCGCAACAGACACAATCAAACTCGAAAAGAGTTCTTCAGCAGCATCAAAGTCCTCAGCAATATCACTATTTGGATTAAGCGTATTGAGTGCCAACCGGGTCAGCGCAGGTGAATGAGACAGGTTATCGCCTAAATATAGATATTTCTCAGGCGTCGTCAGGCCTTGGAAAGCAATTACCTGCTCTAACGCAATGGGTGTTGCTATGTCAGAGGTTCCACCCATAATGATCGTCGGGCTCTGAATTTTCCCCATGCCAGTTTGTCCGAACAAACTACTCACAGGCGCTAAAGCAAACACAACCCCAACTCTTTCATCAGCTAGGCTGCCATCTGTTAACTGTTGGATCGCCTCTAGACTACCCTCCGTATTACTTTTGGGAGAAGCGGTTAATTCTAATAGCCTGCACTGCAACAAAAGCGCAACATTTACTTTGTCTGGAGATGGATTTTCGATATCACATTGTTGTTCTAGAAAATCAATGTCAACGGTTGCGCCTGCTGTGGCGAGAGCGGTATAGCCGCCAAACGAGTGGCCCATAAGACCCACGCTCTCTAATTGAAGGCGTCCTTGAAACTCGGCGTCGTTGAGCTGTTCTAGCGTATCGAGTAAAAAGCGAATATCTAGGGGGCGATTGACAAATTCCATCACGTCAAAAGA
This sequence comes from Cyanobacteria bacterium J06634_5, assembly GCA_039820525.1. Classification (GTDB taxonomy): domain Bacteria; phylum Cyanobacteriota; class Cyanobacteriia; order Phormidesmidales; family Phormidesmidaceae; genus Phormidesmis. The sequence continues at coordinate 4,018 of JBCBPY010000085.1, read as the reverse complement.
CTCCTGGTTCAAGCCGCGACTTAGGTCAGTTTGGTAGATTTTGTTACTGTCCACATGTTCTGGTATCGCCACTACAAATCCATTCGAGGCCAGCTTACGGGCAGCGGCACTGGCTTCTGCATTGGTGCGAGTGTCCCCGTAGCCGTGAGACATCACAATCACGGGCACGGAGCCTGGGAGAGCACTTAAGCTTTGCGGCAGGTATAGGTCTACTGGGAAAGTGCGCGATCGCTGATTATCTTGCAGCAGTAATGATCGCTGCGCTACGCTAAACTCACCCGTTTCTGCTAATAAAGGTAAGGCACCGTAGTTCAAAGTGGGTTCAGCAGCAGCGGCGGCTTCAGAAGCTTGCGTGACCGCCTGACCCAGTCGCTGTGTCACCTCAACATTAGTATTAATAGCCCTATACAAAGCCAGGATCTCTGGCAGATTTAACCGAATTCCCCCTGTCGGATAGTTGCGTATTAGCTCAATGAGCGATCCCCCATCTGGTTCGGCAGCTGTTAAAATCAAAGCCGCTCGAATGGCTTGCTCTCCGTTGCGGCGACCCTGGGTTTGAATCAGGTTACCCAATCGGGCCAACACAAATTCTCCAATCGGAGAGTACAGCCATTGGGAAAGCGCAAAGGGATTGCCTATTTGCTCAGGAATCTCTGGGCCTAGCTCGGGGATGGGTGTTCCTAAAACTTGTTGAAATTTCTGTTGTTGTTCGAGGGGTAAGCGTTTTAAGTAAGGCGCTAGCTCATCATCAATCGTACCGTTTTCGGCAAAGGATTCTAATGAGGTGATGGGTAAAACTCGTCCAAAGGGGCCATAGTCGAGATAAATATTGTCGGCTGAACGAGCAGGTAAGGCCGCTGCCATGCACGATAAAAAGCTAATGACAGTGGTTTGTAGTAATCGTCGCAATTTCATGTAGCCCATTAGCTCAGTTTCCATGGGTCGTACCTATAGCTTGAGGGACATTACTCGGGACAGTAAAGAGAACGGCTGGAATCACTGACCAAGCAATCAACATTGCAAAATAAGCAGTTTCAGGCATTAGCTCAAACCAGTTAGCCGCGAGCAATCCGAACACCATAATGATGTGTGCCAAAATCGACCAAGCAATACTCGCGATGACTTGCCTTTTGGATGCAGACTTTGTCGTCAGCACATTTCTGTAGAAGGAGATCGCCAACGGCAGAAAGAGAACAACCGCCGTGAGCAGCCCAGGATTATACGACTGTTGAGCTATGCCCATGACAATATGGCTCATGCCATTGACAAGGGTGATGCCAGCCATCGCCAGGGTTGAAAAAACATGCTTAGGACTCCGCCAAATGGCAATGGCACCCACTAGCCAAACCAGGGACGTATTAATCACAAAAATCGCCTCGGGCGTCAAGGGTCTGATGGCTTCACTGGGAGCACCCAACACGGTTAACAACAGTTGGTTAACGTCACCATAAAATGCATATTGATGGCCCAAAAGGTCAATCCAATGCTCTTCAAACTGATGGATAATATAAGCGACTAGCAGCGATACCGCCATCAACTTAGTGTCCGAGAAAACAGTGTCCAAAAAAACAGAATCCGTTTGCTTAGCTCTAGAGGAAAAGAACATAAGCAGGATGAAGGGGACTGCGTAGGTGCCGATCTTCATCCAGTGTTCAATCAGAAACTCGTATTGTCCGAGCGGTGCCCAAAGCATAAAAAATAGAAGAACAATAGATGAAAATGCAAGCGTTTGATTCTTCATAGCGGGGGGTATGCCTTTTTCACAACTGGGGTTTGGGGCGCGAGCTGTAGACATAGCGTTGGCGTAGCCTCGCTTTGGCGATATGCATCCGCACGCTGGCTATACAATCCTGCTACCTCTTGAGATTCACTACGCAGCGTCTTTAAAGTTAAAAAAGACAGGTTCCTTTATCCTTATAGGTCATAGGCCACTGTTTTACGAGGGCAATGAGCGAACCAAACCGGACATTTTACGACAGGTCACAAAGACATCAAATGCTAACCAGCATTGTTGCCAACATATTTAACTATGCCGTGGGCCGAGGGTTGAGTATAGAAAACATTGCGGCCGCCACAGGGCTACAGCGAACTGATTTAGTGAATCCAGAAACTCGCTTACCGGAAGAACTCGCCCCAACCATCTGGAAGCTATTAGGTGAAACCTATCCTGAGCAGTCACTCGCTCTCCATGCGGCAGGTGTAGCGCCTTTCTCTTCTTTAGGGCAGCTGGCTCCGGCTATGGAATATGCTAAAGATGCTCGTTCAGCTTTAGAAGCGTTAGTGCGGTATCGAGGGATACTTTCTGATCGCCTCAGTATCGAATTAATTGAAGTTGAAGCTGAAGCCAGTTTACACTTGCATCATCCAATAGATGATATGGATGGTGGCTACGGTGCTGAAGCCGGAATGGCTATACTCACCCGCTTCGGGAAAGAAATCATCGGTGGAGAGAGCCCACTCATCCGTGTGAATTTTAAACATTCGCCTTTTGGAGCCCTTGATGTTTACGAGACTTTTTTTGACGTACCCGTTTTCTTTCAACAACCTCATAATGCCCTGGTGTTTCATCGGGAGACGTTAGATCAACCCACCCAGAAAGGAGATATTCATCTGTTTCAATATATCCAGGGAAACTTGGATCTGCTGCAAGACCACTGGCGGTTGCACAATAATTCGTCTCAGATCTCTAAACTTTATGATGCGATCGCGCGTAATGCTGAGTCTCTTGAATACAGCGCTGATGCCCTAGCACAACAGATGAACATGAGCATGCGATCGCTGCAACGGCTGGCCCAAGAGCATGGTCTTACCATTCGCGGGCTGCTTGACGACACCCGTCAAGCCAAGGCAAAACAATTACTGACGGATACCACACTCAAAATCGGAGAGATCTCTAATCGGCTCGGCTACTCAGATGAGCGATCCTTTCGCAGAGCCTTTAAGCGCTGGACTGGGGAGACTCCTAGCAAATTTCGACAGAGATAATTATTGAGAGTTGCTACCCAGTGCTATTGAAGAATTCGACATATTGTTTCTCTGCATCCGCCAAGCGATAAAAGGAAACTGAAGCCAAAAGGAGAAATAGAAGAAGGTCAGATACCAATAAGGTAAGACAAAACCGATTCCTAGCTCTTTATACATGCCAAGCAGGAGATAGTCATAAACAAAAAGTGGCAGGGTTAGGTATAGTGCTAGCCAGCATGAATTGGTCAAATGTTTTCCATCGGAGAAGTATGTCCGCAGCGTATATTCAGTGATGGGAAAGTAGGCGATTGTGACACCAGTGCAAATCAGCACTTTTGCCCAGAGATACCACTGCTGGTAGTAATTGGGAAGCCCGATTAGGTAGAACGTAAACCAAGTAATGAAGCTGTAGGCGAGTAGCTGCAGGTGTTTTCGAGAGTTCATTATTCTCTGCTCAGTTGGCGATCACGTAAGCCTCTCTATTGTGGCAAATGACTGACCATAACACGAGCATCGTATTGTCCTAGTTTCAATCTAGACCCAACACCTGGCTGAATCGGAAGCCGATCCGCTGGTTGTCCAAGTTCTGATCTTGAGTGAATTCGTGTGCCAATGCAATTGAAGTACCACGTCCGAGATCGTATTCAACCGATGTTTGCACAGCGTAATCGTTAAAGGTGCCGCCGGTCGCCAGCTCTCTCCATCTACTGGTCCCGGAAAGTATCGCGGTCCAAGGGTCAGCTCGGTAAACTAACCCTGCACTCGTATAGACGATATTGTCGGCGCTTCCTTCAAAGTTCCATAAAGGGGCAACTTCACCAATCAAAGTCAGCGATTGTCCATCACCCAGCTGAAACGATTGCATGGCCGCGACCAAAAAACCGTTTTCATCGGCCACGTCACCCTCGCCCGCTGCCTCGTGTATGTAGGCGAGCTTGTATGTGAAACCCGGTAACTGGCTGATGTCGTTGCCTTCGAGCGCAACCGTAAAAGATTCAAATGACTCCGTGTTGCTAGCACCACCGTCGGCCAGCCTATTGCGACTCCGCCGTCC
>JBCBPY010000084.1:0-5943 GCA_039820525.1 Cyanobacteria bacterium J06634_5 | reverse complement strand
ACTTTACTGCCGGAACGCTCAAAGCTGGTCGAGTCACACTGGTCAAACCAGTGGCTTACCTCAGATATTTAGTTAGCAGGAGCGCTGCAAGACTGGATAGCGCGATCGCTGGTGAAAGACTATTCCGCCTTGAGCTGTCAGGATATTCGAGTCGTGCTGCTCCAGTCTGGAGATCGGTTGCTACCTGGCTTTAGTTCCCGGTTACAGACCTACACGAAGCGTCATCTACAGAAATTAGGTGTTGAGGTAAGACTCTTGAGCCGCGTTAGCGAAGTTTCAGTTAACGGAATAACGCTCTCAGACGGTAGCTCGATTGCTTCGAGAACAGTTATTTGGACAACTGGTGTCAAGAGCGATCGCCCAAAGATAAAAACCTCGTTGTCAACATCTGAACTGTCGGTGCTACCAACGCTCCAATTAGCCAACCACTGCAATGTGTACATCGCTGGCGACAGCATCGGTCACTTACAACCAGAGCAAACTTGGCCTCAGCTAGCAGCGGCAGCTATTCAGCAAGGTAAAGCTGTATCACTTAACCTACTGCGCCAATCAAGAGGTCAATCACCGCTACCTTTTCGATATCAACATCGAGGCAATATGGCAATTTTGAGCCGTTACGCCGCTGTTGTTCAAATAGGGCCTTTGGAGCTAACTGGCTTCAGCGCTTGGGCTATCTGGTTGGTCGTTCACATAGTGCTACTGCGGGGTCATCGCACCAGCACCTTGCTTCAATGGTGGACAAGTCATGGGCGAGGCGAGCGCAGCGCTCAGACAGTGAACCACGGTTCTAACGAGCTTTTTTTAGCTAAATAGTTTGAATTAAAACAATCTGCTCACAAACAATATATCCATCGGAGATATTCTCATGAAAGTTACTGTTCGCGACATTCCTTCTGCTAACGCTTCGGGCCTGCGCTCTGAGTCAGCTATCCATCTGGCAAAGCCGACGATCGATCTCAACACAGCGCCGTATGCTGTTCTACTCCTGCGAGTGAGTCTTGGCAGTTTGTTTCTAGCCCACGGACTGCTGAAGATTTTTGTTTTTACGCTACCGGGCACCGCTCAGTTTTTCAGCAGCGTTGGCCTACCCGGACTCATGGCTTATCCTGTCACGCTACTAGAAATTGTGGGTGGTATAGGTCTGTTAGTTGGATTTTACAGTCGTTGGATAGCGATCGCGCTCTTTCCTATCCTTCTAGTCGCTACCTTCAAAGTTCATTTCGAGAGCGGCTGGCTGTTTACTAACGAAAACGGCGGCTGGGAATTTCCAGCCTTCTTTGCTGCTGCTACGGTCGTGCAATTTCTGCTGGGGGATGGTGCTTATGCGCTCAGCACTCGCCGAAAACAGCGCCGATAAGAACCTAATCGGAGTATTTAGGTCATGGTAACAACAACCTCTATCCCCAGTTTGTTTATCTCGCATGGGGCACCGGACTTGCCTTTGTCTGACTGCCTAGCCCGTGCATTTCTCTCAAAGTTAGGACAACAGCTTCCACGGCCCAAAGCTATCCTCGTAATTTCTCCGCACTGGATGACAAGCGTTCCAACACTTAGTACTGCGCTAAAGATGAGCGCTATTCACGATTTCGGAGGGTTCTCAGCAACGCTCTCTCAACTTCGGTACGATGCAACGGGATTGTCTGCCGATTTGCACCAAGCGATCTTAAATTGCTTTAAGGACGCGCAGCTTCCGATAGCTGTAGATCCTAGCCGAGGACTAGACCACGGCGCTTGGGTGCCGCTCCTGCTAATGTACCCCAACGCCCAAATCCCTGTGACTCAGCTATCGCTACCTGCGCACTGGCAACCGTCACAACTGCTGAAGTTGGGTAGAGTGCTTGCGCCTCTGAGAAACGAGCACATACTGATTCTCTCTAGTGGTAGTGCTACACATAATTTATGGGCTTTCGGTGGCCACGCCCTAGATGCAGCTGCACCAGAATGGGTAGAAGCGTTTGAACAGTGGTTAATATCCGCTATTGAACGGAGCGACACATCACAGCTACTGAACTACAAGCAAGCACCCTACGCGCAGGAAAATCACCCTACGCCAGAACATTTGCTGCCACTCTTCATTGCGATGGGCGCTGGAAATGAGGGCGCTGGCAAACTACTTCATCGCAGTTATACCTATGGCGTTTTTAGTATGGCGTCTTTTAGCTTTGGAGGAAAGGGATAAATAGACAGCTACCCCAACAAAAACAAACTTAGAACAATTTAGAATCAAACAAGGAGACTTAATGGCACTTGGACAATTAGTTGACGGTGAATGGAGCAATGGCTGGACAGAGCGAGATGAAAATGGACAGTTTCAGCGAATGGCAACTCACTTTCGCAACTGGGTGAAAGCGGACAGTGCTACTCCTTTTATGGCCGAGCCTGACCGTTATCATCTCTACATTTCCTTGGGCTGCCCCTGGGCACATCGAACGGCAATAGTTTGGCAGCTTAAAGGATTTCAACAAGTCATTGGTCTTTCGATTGTAGATCCAGTTATCAGTGAGCAGGGTTGGAGATTTTCTAACTATCCTGGGTGCATCCCCGACTCAAACTACGACCTAGACTACCTCTGGCAGCTGTATGTTAAAGCTGACCCTAACTACAGTGGGCGAGTAACCGTACCTGTACTATGGGATAAGAAAACGAAGACAATCGTCAACAACGAGTCGCGCCAAATCATTCAGATGCTCAATAGTGAGTTCAACGCTTGGGCCGTCTACCCTGATGCTGATTTCTACCCAGAGCACCTACGCAACCTGATTGACCAAACTCTGGATGCTATCTACGAACCGATTAATAATGGCGTTTATAAGGCAGGCTTTGCGAGTAGTCAGAAAGCATACGAAGAAGCAATCTTCGCGCTTTTTGGAGCGTTGGACTATTGGGAGAACGTACTAGGACAATCTCGATATCTCTGTGGCAACTTCATCACTTTGGCAGACTGGGCCTTATTCACAACGTTGTTCCGTTTTGACTTGGCCTACTACGGTTTATTCAAGTGCAATCTCAAACAACTGACAAGCTATCCTAACATCTGGGATTATTGCCGTAGCTTGTATCAGCAGCCAGGAGTGAGCGCAGTCTGTAGCATTGACCACGTGAAGCGTATCTACTACGCTGGCCTCCTAGAACTTAATCCCAGTGGTATCGTTCCAGTAGGACCTAGCATGGACTTTCTACAACCTAGTGACCGCGCTGTGCGTCAGGTGTATCAAGCTGAGCTGAGTGCTGTTTGAGAATGCTAATTTCATCTTAGATGTCAATAGACGGAGTGAGAAACAGATAATCTCTCGCTTATCTAGGGATAGGGAAGCCGCATTTGTCTTTCTCTTCTTGGTAAATGTAGTCTCTCTATCCGGCCTTTGATTAGTTTTTGAGTTAAACTCAGCAGGGCAGTCACCCACCCTGAAACTGTAACGCTGCGACTATCCATTCAGCCAATGGGATTTGACTACAGGGTGGTTTAGCAAAGTGGCGAGGGTAATGAACTGACTGAGATGCCCTGCTCCACTGGTGGGAAGTCCTTGAATGGCGAGCATAGTGGTCGCACTGGCAATTGCCGCCGTAACACCGTAATCAGAATCGAGTTTCAGGTAGCGTCCATCTAGGACGTTACCAGCATGATCCAGGGTAACAGCACCGATTTCAATGGACTCATCTGCTGCCTGATTAGCCTTTGCTTTACTTTGAGTGACAATTCCTCTGAGGAAGTAGTAGCCGACTGGAAAAATCTTCCGTATCCAACCCAGGGCAAGAATCATGCGATTCAAATTGTCGCTGTCGAATCCGGTTACGAGCCTTAATTTGTCTGCTTCCGGTAGGAATATCAGCTCTGGATTGGCAAAGCCAAACAAACTCTTTTTGAAAGCTTGAGTTTTGTTGAATTGTGGGTACGGGCGTTGAGCGAACTGACAGCTAGGACTGGTTAGCAAGTCGAGCATCTCCAAGGTGCCCTGCTTGCCTGATGTGCCCGATGTACTCTGGAGCAGACTCACTTGAACGCAGTTTGTCTCGGGACATAGCTGAAGCATCTCTTTAGCTAATAGTCCGGTCAGACCGGGCGCAAGCCCCGCCATAGTAATTAGGCAAAGATTACGCTGCTGGGCCAACTCATCTAAAGTCAGCATCTGCCGGATCAGATCGGGGTTAATCGTGACATCTACAACATGACACCCAAGACTCAAAGCCTGACGATGCAAGCACACATCCGGCAAAGGCGCAGCGTTGATAACCGCATCTAACTCAGCGTTGGGCACTTCAATCGCAACGGCTTGGATTCCTCCTATGCGATTCAGCGTGTCCATGATGGCCGTTCCTAGACGACCACGAGCGCCTATAATCCCAACTTCCATATTGAGTTAGTTGATTTAGTAGTGTATTTATCCTATCGAATTTGTTCGCTGTATCATGGTAAGGAACAGTAGCATGATAGGGAGCAAAAGAAGCACAGCATAACTATTGATTCAGCGTCAGATCTTCTGTGTAGCTCCTTGTGGTGACTTGCTCTCTCATTAGAGCAAAGAAACTTGTCTGAGAATCAAAGCTTACTAAACACCTTTTGATTTGTCTCTCTAATCCGTGAGATCTGGACAGTGCGATCTCACGATGTACTACTGTCCGCAAACGACTGTTTGCGAGACACCTTACAGGGAATAAAACATACAACGAGTCTATTGAGTTTTAGATGTCTTATAATTTGTTTTATTCCCTGTGGGTCATTACTAGACTAGATGAACCAGTTGTGACACGAAGATATGAAGGTTGGCTACGCACGGGTCTCTACTTTTGAGCAAGACCTAGATTTGCAGATGTATGCGTTGAAGAAGGAAAGGTTGCGATCGCATTTTCTGCGAGCGCACGCTAGCAGGGCTGGCAGCAGCGAGGGCTAGAGGACGAAAGGGCGGTAGAAAGAAGACTATCACTGAAGGGCAGATGCTAGAAGCAAAGCGACTTGCCGACGAGGGTAAGCTAAGCATCACCGATATCATCTGTGAGCGAGTTGGCATCAGCCGCGCCAGCTACTATCGTCTTGTCGCCCTGAATACGGCTTCATAAGCGCCTACTAAAAAGCGAACCGTTTCATCTGGTAGAACTCTACAATGAAAGGTAGATACGAGCGGGCAATTCAATGCAAATTACCCTGAACCTCCCAGACAGTTTGAGTCAGACCGAGAACTTTAGCCAAAGCGACTGGCTAAGGGAAATCGCCTTTGCCCTGTTTCAACAAGAGCGAGTTTCTCTGAGCCGTGCTAGCAAGATTGCCGGAATCGAACTGATGGACTTTCAGAAGCTGCTGGCAGAGCGCGGTATCTGTGTTCACTACGATGTGGAAGACTTTGAGCAGGATGTTCAGCACCTGCGCGACCGGGACTGGCTGTGATTATTGTCAGCGATACTTCCGCCCTCTCCAATTTGGCTGTGGTCGAGCATCTCTGGCTGCTAGAAGCTATCTACCAAACCGTCATCATTCCTGACGTGGTTGCTAGCGAACTTGCGGCAGCTAGCAACCCATCTATTCCCGCTATCCTCAAACTGGACTGGGTTCAAACAAGACCAGTTTCTCAATCTCAACTGGCTAATCAACTGCAACAAAATCGTGGGCTTGACGCCGGAGAAGCAAATGCGATCGCACTGGCGCTTGAGCTGCAAGCTGACGACCTACTCATCGATGAAAGACTAGGACGGCAAGAAGCAGTTCGGCTAGGGCTGTCAATCATCGGCATCCTAGGCGTTCTTCTCATCGCTAAGCAAAGAAGCTTGATTCCCCAAGTCCAACCTGTTATGGATGCCCTGAGTGAGCAAGCTGGCTTTCGTATTAGTCCTCAGCTCTATCAGCGTGTCTTAACACTCGCCAAAGAACTCTCATAAGTCAGACACCTCCGGCAAAGCCGGTGGCTTGATGAGTGTGACCGCCTCAAAGGCGGATGCCCTACCGAAAGTCTC
>JBCBPY010000083.1:0-6559 GCA_039820525.1 Cyanobacteria bacterium J06634_5 | reverse complement strand
TTGACTGGGACATCGATGCTTGTAGAGTAAAGGACCACTAACTTTACCTCTATCTATATGAGAATGAAATAGCCCTGGGACATCCATCAATTCAAGATGAACACAAAACCGCTTACTCTCGACACAAACCTTTCACTACAAGAGAGTCATAGCCGTCTTTTAATTACGTATTTGAAGTCAGTTTAGTTGAGGGCCTCTATCAAACGCAGCTTGTATCAGATAGGCGAACCGCTATAGTTCCCTCGGCTCGAAACCATACCGCGCTCGGTCAAGAAAGTTGTTGTACTGCCAGATATCTCTTAGTGATTTGTCCAATGCTGATTACGACAAGAAGGGTTTATCCGAGTTTGTGGAATCGGTTGCCATTTTTGAAACCAGGTGATTGAAACGGCGCGTCGCGTTTTACGCTCGATTTACGACGTCATTGAGGTTATCTGATACCTTTCGTATGGTGCGTCTTGAGACAGTCCCCTTCTTGTTGCAATCAATGCCCTTTTCAATCCAATCTCGTTTTTCTGTGTCAGCGCCCATCTCAGTTTTTTTAACAGGACTGATCCTTGCTCCACTGGCTGTTCCACTGGCCGCAACAGCCGCGCTACAAACAGCTCATGATGATACCTCTGCGACTTTAGAGGCATCCGCAATTGTACAAATTGCCAGCGGGACTGCCTCTTTGATCCGCGCAGGTGAGCCTCAAACAATGACGCTCACGCAGCAGCAGTTACTGGCAGCGGCGCTTAGGGCCGCTAATCAGGTAGAGCCCGAGAGCCAGCGAGTCTTTTATCTTGTGGATGTGGCAGAAGCTGCCGTGGCGCTTGGAGATGTGAATACTAGCCGCGACTTACTAGAGATGCTAGAGCCTGCGGCCATGGGAGAGGTCTATCGTACCGCTCAGATTGCAGAAATGTATGCAGGCATTGGCGATCTTGATAAGGCTAAAGACTTGCTTCAACAGGCGATGACTTGGGTCGATAGAGAGGAAGAGCCTGACCAGCAGATTAGCTCTTTGAGGACGATACTGTCTGCTTATGTAAGCTTGGATGATGAAGAGACGGTCGCTCAAGGGCTGTCGAAAATTTTAGAAAGCCTGCCTGACGGTGCTGTGCCTTCCCGTACCTACGCATATTTTTTGAGGGCAGTGGCGGAAGTTTACGGGCAGATGCAAACGGCTGAGCGGGCGAGGCTTGGGCTCAACGATCTCTCTCAACTAAGCGCAGACCATATCGCAATCATTCAGTCAGGGCAGCTGACTGAAGATGTGGTAGAGTCCGCACCTGCTGAAGACCTGGCAGATCCTACAAAAACAGACAGTTTGATCAACGCTTCGCTGACGCACTATGTTGAGTTGCTCACTGGGCTCTCAGCGGCTTATCGGCAGCAGGGTGAGTTCGCCACTGCCGAGGAGAGCTTGGCCTTGGCGTTAGCGCTAAATCAAACAGTGCCCGAAGCGTATTTGCCCTATACCGGTGGCACCAGCAAGAACTTACGTCGACTGTTGGCGATCGCGCATGAATCTACACAGCTGGGTGATACAGCGCGATCGCAACGTCTGATCGCAGTGGCCGAAGTGGTGGCTATAGATAATGAAAATCCATACTCTGTGCTGAGAAACTATGGCAACGTAGCCAAAGCCTATTACCAAAATGGCGATATAGAAGAGGCTCAAAACGCGCTTGCGAATGCCTCCAGCGCTTGGCAAAACATCTTCGAGAGTTCGGACAAGATCAATCAGCAACGCGCAGCCTACCTCATGCTAGAGGAGTTATCAGACGCCTACGCAAGGGTGGATGACATAGATACGCAGCAGCAATTACTGAGAGAAAACGCAGACGGTTTGCTCGGTATTATTGAACGCGTCGCGTCGCGTGATTTGCCCTCACTGGTCTCGGCTTCGCAAGCGTCGCTAGATAGTTACAACCAGGATGTCTTCAGACGCATTATGCAAACCTATCCAGAGCTGACGGCGTTAGATACCGATAGTGAGCGGTTTCAGACACTGGAGAGATTGGCCAACACGATTTTATCTGAGCACAAGCAAGTAGACGGTTTTGCGAAACTTTCTCAAGCCGCCTCGAATCAAGGCGATGGCGAAACAGCCGTTAGGCTTGCGCAGGAATCCCTACAGCTATTTGCCACACAGACTTATCAGCAACAATTCCAGAATATTCGGTATATTACCGTGGCATTTGGCAATCTCAGTGATGATGAAGCGGCTTACGCTGGGCTGCAATCGATTCATCAAATTGTGGACGACATGCCTAGAGCCTCAGACAGGAGCAGGGACTATCCGCACTTGGTCCGTGCCTATCTCAGCGCTCTGTAGGCGGCTCTTTCGGCTGTGGCGCAAGAAGTTATTAAAGACCATCTCACTGAAGTAGTTTCTCATAATTCGATGAAACAGAAAGACAAAAGCGATATCTTTATTCCTCCAAACAGGCTCATCTGTTTGATTCTTTTTCTCTTGGCATATCCAATGTTTTGGCTAGCTTACAGCGCACATTACCATCCTGATGCGCCCACTACGCCATACATAGGTATCCTTTTCATTGTCTGGCTAGTTTCTCTCTTTTCGACACTGTGGTTCTTAAGGTTGAAGCTACACAGTCCTTGCTTGTGCTGCCATACGGCTATCAAAGCTGATGGAAGAGTGTTGATAGGGACTTTCATCTAGGCATTGTAAAGTCTCTTTTGATTTGAGGTGCAGCGCAGCCTTAAATCAAAAGAGACTTTGATGCTTTGGGGCTTTTGCCAAGCCTCAAAGGTGTAGAGCCAAGTGTAAAGCCTAAAAAGCGTTCGCTAATACGAACTTAGAGTTTTTGAGTTCGTAATGGCAATTTCGTGTGGTCTTGTTTCGTTTATCGCGCATGCACTTTCTCGCGCACCTGTGCCTGCTCAATCCTCACAGGGATGTAAGTCTTTTTAGAAATTACTGCAAAAGCAATTAGACCTACAATTGGGCTGATTAGGGTAGGAAAGCCATCAAAATCAGCAGTGAAAAGACCATTGGGAATATACAACAGCGTATTATCAATGCCAAACATTGTGGGCATCAGGACAAAGAAGAACAGCCGGGTAATTGAGCCTGCAATAATACAGGCTAAAGCCCCCTGACGAGTGGCCCGAGGCCAAAACAATCCGCCTATCAGAGGTACCACTAACCCGGCAAATCCAAGGTCAAACCCCAACAGCAGCAGCACACCCGTCTGAGGTACTCGCAGACCTACAAATACGCCTAGAAGGGTAATCACAATAGCCAGCAAACGAGTCACTAGCAGCAGCCGATCTCCTCCCCCATGAGAAACATGGTGGCGAATACCAAACACATTGTGAGCTAATACTGAAGAGGTTCCTAAAATGGCACCATCGGCGGTGGAAAGAGAGGCAGACAAAATAGCGGCTAGAACAAACAGACCTAACACAGGCGGAACTACATTTTGCAACAGAGCAAAGAGTATTGGCCCGTCGGCAACCACACCAGCTTGTTCCAGAATGCTATTGGCCGAAAGGGCAATCACCGAAAAGGGAATACCCACAATCAACGTACCAGCAGAAGCTACATAACAGGCTTTTTGGGCCGTCTCAGGACTTTCTGCCGAAAAAATTCGAGCCATGAAATCAATCGCTACCATATTACCTAGTCCCAGCGCCAAAATGCTGGCCCAGTTAATGGCAGCACCTGAACTTACGAGTGTTAGCTGATCTAGAGCCAAAGGCCCCATGTTAGGAGCAATGTTTAGGCCAAAGTTAGCAAGCAAGTAGGCGAGCAGTCCTAATGAACCTACCAGGGCAATGATGATTTGGATGGCATCGGTGTAAGCGACCGCAAAGAGTCCGCCTGAGACGGTGTAGGCAAACACGAGAGTGGCTAGCAATGTAATGCCGCCAATATAGCTGGTGCCTAAAAACGTCTGAAACATGAAGCCTCCAGCAACGAGGTTACCTGCCAACAGAAACGAGAAGCTGACCGACATAATGCAGGCGGCGATCAGTTCTACCGTGCGACCATACTTCACCCGATAAAAATCTGGAATGGTAATAAGTCCCATGCGATTCATGGGTTTGGCCAAAAAAGTTCCGGTCAAGAATAAGCACAGCGATAATCCAATGGGCAAGGCGGCCCCTGCCCAAAAGCCAAATTCTGCGGCTAAATCAGTGTTTCCTAAGGTTGCGTTAGAGTCTACCGATTGGGCCATTAGCGTGGCAGCCGCGAGTGGCAAAGTCAGGCCCCGGCCTGCTACCAAAAAATTGACACTGTCGCCCTTAATTTGCTTGGAAGCCCAAACGCCGATACCTAAGGTTCCCAGGAGAAAAGTAATAATTCCCCAGGAGAAAGGGGTATGTTCCATTAATCTATCTCCGCTAGATAAAGAATAAAGATCAAAACTTGAACAGCATTAACAACAAAGCCCGAGAAAAACCTGAGACCTAAACATAGGTCAATCGGTTTCTCCCGGGCTTTTATCCCTCCGTGGACCAGCTCCATTTTCACGTTCGCTGGCTGCTTCTCTTGGACCAGACACCTCATAGACGAGATCGGAACCCTAGAAGCAAGTATGCTAATTAAGTAAGGCAACAAACACTTCTCAACGTTAAGTCCCTAAAGGGTCTTAATGCTATTTCTACTTTTATCAAAGTAGTAGTCTTGTTGTTTGTTATTGCTATTTGAAGTGAATATAACAGCAGATTTGAAGTGTAAAAGTGCTATCTGATACGAATTCAGAATTGTTGCTAAGGTTTGTCAAGATAACGTCATAATCAATGAGACGTTGGTGAAGACTTCTTGAGCAATCAGGAGTCTTTATTCTATAGTTAAGCCAATTACAACATAAGACTTCTAGGGTTCCGGTCGGCTTTTCTGCGCGATGTCTGGGTCGAGAGAGGTCGGGTTAGCTGTGATAGCTGACCTACACGGCGGGATAAAAGCCCGGGAGAAATTTTAGGAGTGGCTTTCACTTCTAGTTTCTTTCGGGCTTTTATCGTGAGTATTGACACTTTCGATAGCAGTTTAATATTTATTGATTTAATCAAACCTAATTTCTCTTAGCGGTATTCAAGGCTTGTTTCATGACAACTGACTCTTCTAACAACCCTGCATTTCAGAACCCAGATGGAATATCTGAAGCAGAGCGAGCAATGGAACTAGAGACTCATCTTCCTTTAACTGGATGGCAGCAAGAAGTGGATCAAGGTTTAACCTATGGATTGGAGGCTGCGGAAAGCATTCGAGATCGCACCATATCCACTTTCTCTAGAGGAGAACTCCCCCACTACGCAGGCATCAACACCTTTATGAAAGCACCGTACATTGAGGATGTTCGCTTAGTTAGCAACTATGACGTTGCGATTGTGGGCGTGCCTCACGACTCTGGTACCACTTATCGTCCCGGCACACGCTTTGGGCCTCAAGGTATTCGTAAAATCTCAGCGCTCTACACGCCTTACAATTTTGAGCTTGGTGTTGATCTTCGAGAACAAATTAAACTCTGTGATGTGGGTGATATTTTCACCATTCCTGGCAACAACGAAAAATCATTCGATCAAATCTCTAAAAGGGTAGCTCACGTTTTCCAGTCCGGTGCTCTTCCTATTCTTTTAGGTGGAGATCATTCTATTGGCTTTCCTACTGTTCGAGGTATCTGTCGCCATTTAGGCGATAAAAAAGTAGGCATCATTCACTTCGATCGCCATGTTGATACCCAGGAGACAGACCTAGATGAGCGAATGCACACCTGCCCGTGGTTTCATGCCACGAACATGGCAAATGCGCCTGCTGAAAAACTAGTCCAGCTAGGTATTGGTGGCTGGCAAGTGCCTCGCCCAGGCGTCAAGGTTTGTCGGGAGCGAGCGACGAACATTTTGACGGTGACTGACATCATGGATATGGGCATGGATGCAGCCGTAGACTTTGCTGTAGAACGTGCTACCGATGGCACTGACTGTGTGTGGATTAGTTTTGATATCGACTGTATTGACGCTGGTTTTGTACCAGGGACGGGCTGGCCCGAACCCGGTGGGCTATTGCCGCGTGAAGCGCTCTATTTATTAGGAAAGATTGTAGAAAAAGTACCGGTCTGTGGATTAGAGGTTGTCGAAGTCTCACCGCCGTACGATGTGAGTGACATGACTGCGCTGATGGCGACTCGGGTTATCTGCGACGCGATGGCTCACCTCGTACGGTCGGGGCAACTACCGCGCCAAAGCAAACCAGGTTATATCACCGAGGCCGCTAATATGAGCGTTGGCAGTAATTGGGAGTAGTCTTCATTCACAAAACCCAAATTTTGACCGTCGGAGATTGGCTGTTAAAATTCAGGCTTTGGTCATCGGGCACATCTAGTAGTTACGGAAACGATAGGAATCAGCGCAGATTTAATGATCTCCATAATCGCCTCTCAAATGTCCCATTATGTCTAGGACGTTATGAGATTCTCATAACGAGCCATGAATTGAGACACAGTTTTCGAGGGTATAGAAAGGTCTAGGACACTGTTGGCGAACTCAGAAAGTAGCGAAAAATCGGTAAGCTGAGGCAGATCTACCGCGATAGGAAACGAGATCG
>JBCBPY010000082.1:0-7268 GCA_039820525.1 Cyanobacteria bacterium J06634_5 | reverse complement strand
AATCGAATTTTTTTTACACGTCACCGCTGAGAAAGTAGCTTACATCAAACATTTCATAAGCTCTGCTTATTAGGATTCTTTAACAAATACGTTTAGCCCTCTACAGCTTCTTCTTGCTCCGTTGGTTCTGATTCAGCAGATTCTGGTTCTGAGCCTTCGGGCTCTTGGTCCACAGGGCGGATTTCTTTGAAGCGGATGATTTCTTGGCGGGGGTCGGCGAAGCTGACTTGTACGGTGATGCGATCGCCCAACGGAACCGCCCGGTCAAACCGCATCGCAAACTCCAACCCCGTATCTTCCAAAATAATCAACCCTAATCGCTCGTGCTCCCTCAGCCAGCGCACCATCACCGCCTCCCAGGACTGCCCCCGATCGGCCTCATCGGCCCGACGCAGATATTCAGTGGCCCAGTACCGCTTGGTTTGCCGCTCTACCTGCACCGCTTCGTACGCGGCGTTGCCCACGCTCATAATAATTTCGGGCATATCCGTTGGGGTAAACGGCAGCTCATCACCACGCAGGTGCGCCTTCAGCTGAAAATGCCCCATCAAGTCGGTGTAGCGGCGGATGGGCGAGGTGACCTGGCAGTAGCGATCTAAGCCGAGGGTGGCATGGCGAACGGGGTTAATGCCCATTTCACTGCGGGTCATGCAGCGACGAATCGCAGAGTCACGAACCCAGCCACCTTCTAGCTGCATGAGTTCTTCCTCAGGCGGGAGTTCGGGCTGGGGCTGACCGCGAAAAGGCATGGGAATGCCATTGTCTTCACCGTAGCGAGCGGCGATTTCTCCTGTGAGAATCATCATTTCAGCCACCATGTCGCGTGAGGTAGACGATTCAATCAGGTCAATAGTGATGGTGTCGTCATTAACTTTAATGGAGGACTCGGGCAGCTGGATACTGATGGCACCTTGGGACTTTCGCCAGGAAAGGCGCGATTTTGCAGCGGCGGCGATCGCTAACAGCTCCCCTTCAGCCTCAATGCCTAGCTCAATCATTTCATCAGCATCTTCGTAGGTAAGCCGGTAAGTAGGCTTCACCGTACTCGGCTGAATGCTAAAGTCTTCTACCCCACCCTCTGCATCTAAAACCACACCAAAGCTCAGCGCATCACACGTTTTCCCCTGCACCAAGCTCATCGGACCAGCGGCCAGCTCAAACGGAAACATCGGAATCGTCCCGGTGGGCAAGTACACTGTCGTGCAGCGCTTTCTGGCCTCGGTTTCAAGCACATCGCCCTTCGTAATCCAACGGGTAGGATCAGCAATGTGAATCCACAGCTTTTTACGACCATCCGCCAGGGTTTCACAGCTGAGCCCATCGTCAATTTCGCGCGTACTTTCATCGTCAACGGTGTACAGCTTCAGATGCGTGAGATCCACGCGATGGGAGGCATCGGGGTCCGCAGGCGGCGTGGCTGAAACAGCCTCAACTGCTGCTGTAATTTCGTCTGGGAACTGCGTGGGAATGTTGCGCTTCCGCAAAGGCAGGTTTTCATGCTCATCCCAAATGCCCAACGCCACGAGCGTTTTAAAGGCGGTGTCAGGATATTTGTCCTGATCAAGGGCGAGCAAAATTTCTTGGGCAGCGGCTTTTTGGCTGGACTCATCACCTTGCAGCGCGTAGCGTTCTACCACTTCTAGGCGAGGGCGATCGCTCTTTTCCCACGCAGCCTCTTCTCCGGCCAGCTTAGCTTTGGCCCGTGCCAAAAAGCCTTCCCATTCCTGCGCACGCTCGGCCTCGCGAGACATTTTCAGCTTCAGGTCTTCTATTTGCGAGGCCGGGCGAGGTTCGTAGCGATCGCCTTTTTGCTTAAAGTAAAGCTTGTCATCGCTCAGCATACGATGGGCTGCGTAGCACGGCGGCGGGCTCGTGTCTGAAAACAATAGCTGCGCCAAGGACTCAGGGGTTGCCGTCTCTTCTAGCTCACTCAGCAGCTCCCAAGCCACTTCCAAATTATCCGGGTCAATATAGCTTTCTACTTCGCTTAAGAAGCCTTCAATTTCGCCCGCTTCATAAGTCGCCTGCGGAATTTCGTAAATCACTTGGCGAGGATGAATGGTGTGAGCCTGACCGCGCTGATCGACAAGGACCCAGTTCTTTTTGCCTTCGGGCCTATCGGCCACCGCGAGGTGTGCAGCACCGCCCTTAAGCTTAAATTCAATCAGCCGTCCCTTTTCCACCGTTCTTTTGTCCTTAAAAAAGCTACCGATGCTCACTTTGTAAAAGTAACAGACAAAAAGGCAGACCCTTTTGTCGAGCGTCGATAGCTGATGATGTTCTTAAAACGAGCAGCCATTTGTGCGACAGCCGCCGTTCATGGCTAGTGAGAAGCGTTTAGCCGTCTTCGTTGACGTAAGGCAACAAGGCAACGATGCGAGCGCGCTTGATGGCCTTGGTCAAATCACGCTGCTGCTGAGCGGTGAGACCGCTGATACGACGTGGCAAAATTTTGCCGCGCTCGGTGACGAACTTGCGAAGCAAGTCTACGTCTTTGTAGTCAATTTTTTCTTTGGGTGAAATCGGGGACACCCGACGACGAAAGTAAGCCATAGTTCTGATGTTTTGAAGGTAAACAGTGAGTAAAAACCGTGAGCCCGGAGGCAAACTAAGGTTCTAAAAGGCGCTAAAAACGCAAAGGATAAGGCAGGAAGTGTATTAGTAGAACAATGCTAAGCGTGATGCGTCACATCAACGCGAGCGGCTACTAACAGACAAGCTGGCTTGACGCCGCCTATGGACTTTCCCTGTCTAGATGAAACCTTTTCTAGAGGAAACCTTTGTGTGAGCCTGCTGTGTAAGCCTGTCAGCCATTAAGCGTGGCCAGGGTTTTACTTAATCTCTTTGTGGATGGTGTGCTTATTGCAGTGTGTGCAAAACTTTTTCAGCTCCAAGCGACCCGTCGTGTTGCGACGATTCTTTTGAGTGGTGTAGCGAGAAACCCCATTGGAGCGCTTATCGGGATTACTCCGGCACTCGGTGCACTCGAGCGTAATTACAAGACGGACGCCTTTAGCCATGATCTTTTGTGAGTTATGTCAACGCAGTTTTTAATTATTGCACACCAAGGGAGGGATTAGCGGGCTACCGTTTTCCAGATTTTTTGGTTTTCCAGATTTTTTAGTTTTCTAGATTTTTTGCTCTACACCAAAACCCACCAGAGATAGTTCAGTGAGCGGCATGCCTTCAGGTGGGCGCATGTAGTTAAAGATGCGTCTGATTCGCATTTTGGGGTTAATGAGGGTGATGGAATCGACAGAGACGATCTGGGTGTAGCGAGTGGTCATGAGCAGTTCGCGCTTGCGGCTGTCGAACTGGAAGTGCGAAATAATAGGGCGGTCCTCTTCGTAGGCACGGTCTCTGAGGTAGTCGCCTTCTAGCAAATAGTCATGCTCGGCGGGCCCAGATCCGGTCGGACTGCTGGGCACAAACGCTAGGTTCACAGACTGATCAACCACGTCGCCTTTTTCTGAAACGGTGTGAAAAACGAGGTGAAAGCCAGGGGAAATTTCTAGGTTTTTGATATCTGCGGTGTAGCTATTGTCAGTGAGGACTTTGGCTTTTTGCTCGGCGGTGAGGGGAGAGACGCCAAAGTGAGTGTGCGATCGCTCAATCGAAGCGCGACTGAGATAATGGTAGGTGCGCTCTGAGTCCCAGCTACCCACACAGCTATCAAAAAACTGATGAAAAATGGAAAGGGCTGACATAGATGAAAACGTGTCCTGATCGAGAATTGTCGTAAGGGGGTGCCTACTAAAGGCAATAACGGTGTTTTAAAGGGCAACTGCCGGCTCATCAGGCGATCGCTAACTAGGCACCCGATAGCCAACCTGATAAGAAGTTACGAACGGTAGGTTTACGTAAATAGCTTACCTAGCATTCAGCACAGCGTTGAGCTTTTCTTGCACGAGCCAGTCTTTGGGCTCAACCGCAAGGTCTGACGCTTCGCCTAACGCCGCTAAGGCCATCAAGGCGGCATATTGCAGATCCCAAATGGGAACCGCTAGCGCTGTTTTGAGTTCGCTAATGGCACGAGCATCTCCGAGTTCTCCCAGTGCGATCGCCGCTGCAATTCGAGATTTTTGAAACTGAGGGGCTTTGTTATTGAGCGCGCTCACCAGCAGGTCGTAAGCCATGCTCACCTTTAGCCAGCCAAACAGCCGCATGATGTGATAGTGCGCGCCATAGTCGTTGTAGCCCTCCGCTTCGTAGCTCTTAAATAAGGCGGCAGGCGCTTCCTCTCGATAGGTTTCTATCAGGGACTTACTGGCCAAATAGCAGCGGCCAAAGTCGGTACCGTATAGCTCCTGCACCATATTTTCGACGGTGGGTTTTTCAACGGCAGGCACCTGATCATAGGTATGCACCAGAGCCACATCGTTGGGGTGGTCGCGAATGACTTTTTCTAAAATGGGCTGCACTTGGGCAAAGGTGAGCTTACCCTCATCGATGCCCACTTTTGCCAGCAGTCGAATGCCCCGCAGGCGAAAGACGCTAGAGACCGGACAGCGCGCAATGTGCGGAATCGCCCGATAGTAGCTAGCATCAATCAAATCTTGAATGCTGCCCCGGCGAGCGTTGACATTCGTACTCTGCAAATACCCCATGACTTTTGGAATGGCCGATTCGTCACCGTTTAGCCGGTACATCGCCGAAAGGGCCGCACTGGCGATGGGGGCTTTGTCACTGGTGGTGAAGCTTGCAATGCGATCGCCCGCCGGCTTATAGCCTAAGTTCGCCAGGGTATGAATAATCGTGCGATAGCTTTGATCGGGCCGTTCGAGCTGAGCAGAAAGCTTTTCTAGCGTCTCCACATCGTCTGTGCCAATTTCGCCCAAGGCCCAGGCCGTGTTTTCCACCAAGTATGCATCTTCATCGTCCAGGCAAGCGCTCAGTATCGGCAAGGCCGCTTTGACCTTCAATCGCCCTAAACTCTCCACCGCCTTACGCCGCACAATCCGATTATCCAAATCAGCATCGGCGTTATTCACGGCCCGCAGCAGCGCAGCGATCGCAGCGTCCGTGTCAAAATTCACCAAATGCGAGGCCGCAATGTAACGGCTAGAGGCTTCATCCGAATCAGCCGCAGGTCCATCCAATATTTCAATGGCCTGCTCTTCCGTGAGATTAAACAGACTTGAAAAACGATTGTCCATGAGCTGCAACGTAAAACGGCTGAATCAAAAGGTCTCTCATTAGGATCGCATTAGGAGAGCGAAAATCCAAAAATGCAAAAGCAGGTCGCTTTCCCGAGGGTCCTAAAATTGGGCGCAATCTGAGAGAATTTAGAAAAGTTGCATAACGCTAGGATATGAACAGCCCCGCCGGTAGCCCGCCCACTGCCCTTTCTGAGTCAGACGCTGATGCGCTGATTATAGACGTGCAAAAGCAGCTGGCCGCAGGCACCTTCGATACCACCGACGAGCGGCTAATGGTGCAACTGGTCGAAGGCTTTAACGACAAGCGCGGCATGAAGCGACTGGCCTTTGCCGAAATTTTGGGTGAAGTGGGCAAGCCTGCCCTACCAGCGCTCACAGATGGCTTAATGAAGCATGAAAATCCAGCGGTACGGCGCGCGGCAGCGAAGACCATGACGCTGATTGCCGATCCTTCAACCATTCCAACCTTGGTCCATGCCCTGCTCCACGATGAAGACAGGGTGGTACAGCATTCTTCAGTCGGCGCAATGGCGGTGATGGGTGAAGAAGCGGCCCAAGTACTGCTAGAAGTGGTGGCCTCTCCCGAGTATCCAGATAGTTCTAAGGGGCTCGCGACTTGGGGGCTGGCCTTTATTGGCGCAGCAGGGGCAGAGCATTTGTATGCGGCCATTGATGCCGAGCAGGCTGAAGTCCGTAGCGCTGTGGTGGGCGCACTCACCAGCCTAGTGCAGGAAGAAAACGATGAAAAAGCGCTCAACAGCATCCTGAATGCGCTCAATGACGAGTCGGCAATGGTGCGCTCAGAAGCAGCCGCAGCACTCGGGAAGCTGAGTAATGCGGCGGTTGTACCTCAGCTGGTAGCGGTACTCAATGACGAGGATGTCGATGTTCGAAAGACGGCGGCCATGGCGATGATGAAAATTGGGGATGGGAGTGCGATCGCCCCCCTGCAAGCGGCCTTAGCTCAAGCATCTGACAACTCCATTCAGCCCGTCTTTAAGCTAGCCATTACCCAGCTAGAGAAAAAGCAGGCAGAAGAGGACGATGGCTGGGATTAAGGCGGGCTGAGTAACTCAGTTAAAATAAGCAGTAAGTAGCGTAAAGCAAAGTGGATTAAGCCAATGCTAGATGAAAAAATGCTTGAGAAGCGGTTAACCATGCTTGAGCAAACTGTCGTGCAACTTCAGCAAAGATTTGAACAAAGACCAGCATCAGAAAACTGGTTGACCGCACTCTCGGGCTCCATATCTGATGAATCGACACTGCTTCAGGCTTTAGAACACGGACGAGCGTTTCGGCAAGCTGACAAGCCGACAGATGACGCCATTCCATCAGCGTGAAATATTTACTAGATACCGATCACATTAGTTTTCTACAACGCCGTTCTGGCCATGAGTTTATACAGCTGTCAACTCGAATAGCCCAATATCCCATGACAGATTTTGCCTTGTCGGTCATTAGCTTCCACGAGCAGGTATTGGGCGCTCACACACTCATCAATCGAGCACCAAACAACAGGTCCATGCTTCGAGGATATACCTTGCTATCCGAGATTCTCAAAGGATTTTCAGCAGCGCCCGTTATCACTTTCGAGGACGAAGCCCTGGCAATTTTTCTCAAATTGAAACAACAAAAAGTACGCGTGTCCACAATGGACTTAAGGATCGCCTCTATTGCCCTATCTCATAATTTGATTTTACTGACTCGAAATGCAGGTGACTTTAGCAAAGTCCCAGGGTTAGCCATAGAAGACTGGAGTAAATGAAAGTAGCGCTCAACAGCCGGGCTCCACAGCTAAGCATAAAAGATGAGTGATCGCCCCCCTGCAAGCGGCCTTAGCTCAAGCATCTGACGACTCCATTCAGCCCGTCTTTAAGCTAGCCATTACCCAGCTAGAGAAAAAGCAGGAAGAAGAGGACGATGGCTGGGACTAGCACTTACATATTGATTAAGTGCAAAGGTCTGTTTGCTGACCGGCTAAAATTGACGGAGAGTATGATTTCGGAAATGCCGTTAATTGATAGGAGGATTCGTAAGGCAGTTTCTGTGAAAAAACATACCGACGGGATGCGATAATAACTGAGCATGTTTATTCCGAGGTTTTAGGAC
>JBCBPY010000081.1:0-7409 GCA_039820525.1 Cyanobacteria bacterium J06634_5 | reverse complement strand
TTAGTAAGGGATAGCTTGTTCGCCTAACTATATATTCAGTGTCAGCCCTGACGAATAAGAGCCATATCGTCTCCAGGTATTATCCGTCACATTTAAGTAATAACATCCTCATCTACGGAACTTACAGGCAACTTTTGACATATATAACTCCAGGAATACAGGGTGTTAACTGTTACATCTATTTGAGCCACACCCACAGCTTCCTCTACTAACGTCGGGTCCATATCCCCAGGACATAGACGCGCGCTGAGTGCCCTGGCTAGAGAGGGCTGACGCTATTAGTCTGCCCGACCCGACAGCCACTAGACAAATAAATTGATAATGATTATCATTCTCATATTCTTGTCATTCAGGTGAACCAGTGTGAGCCACTCCCAAACGGATTCGTCCTATGACGTTGTGATTGTCGGCGCGGGGGCAGCTGGCATCGGCTGTGGCGTCGTGCTCAAAGAGCTGGGGCTAGAGCGCTTTACGATTTTAGACCGGCATCAGGTTGGAGCTTCCTTTAGTCGCTGGCCTGAAGAGATGAGCTTCATTACCCCGTCATTTCCCAGTCATGGATTTGGACTGCTAGACCTGAATGCAGTGACCTTGAAAACCTCACCTGCGATCGCCTTCCGCCGAGAGCACATCAGCGGCAAACAGTATGCGCTGTACCTGCAAACCGCTGCCGATCACTTTGAGTTGCCAATCCAAACAGAAATAGACGTAAAAACCGTTGACCCCTTGCCCCAGGGCGGCTTTACCCTGCACACCAGTAGCGGTGAACTCTCTACCCAGTTTGTCATTTGGGCCGCTGGAGAATATCAATATCCCCGTCTCAATCCCTTTCCAGGGGCCGAGCACTGTATCCACAACAGTCAGGTTCAGTCATGGACCGATTTAGAGGGCGATGAGTTCATCATTATCGGCGGCTACGAAAGCGGTATGGATGCGGCGGCTAATTTAGTGGCCTTAGGGAAGAAAGTAGGCGTGATTGATCGCTCTGGAGCCTGGGCAGAGCCTGACACGGACCCCAGCGTATCCCTGTCACCCTACACTTCGCAGCGATTGGAGTTTGTCTATCGAACAAATCGCCTGGATATGGTGGGTAACGCTGACATTGAAGAAGTTAAACGCACGCCCAATGGCTACGAGGTCTACAGCGAATACCACAAGTGGATGACGGCCCATCCCCCGATTCTCTGCACCGGTTTTAACACCAGTTTGAAACAGATTTCACCCCTGTTCGACTGGTCTAAGGGCTACGCCGCGCTCACAGAAAATGACGAATCTACCCTCACCCCAGGTCTCTTTGTAAGCGGCCCGTCTGTGCGTCATGGCAACCTGATTTTTTGCTTTATTTATAAATTCCGTCAGCGGTTTGCCGTTATTGCTAATGCGATCGCCCAACGCCTCGATATCGACCCCACCCCCCTCGAAGCCTATCGCGAGGCCGGACTCTTTCTCGACGATCTCTCTTGTTGCAGCAATGACTGTATTTGTTAGATGTCTACCACACTACTCACCCAACGCATTACTGTAATCGTCGGCAAAGAGAGCACTGGCAAATCTGAACTGGCCGCAGCCCTCACAGGGCGATCGCCCACCAGTACTAATATTCAGGGCTCGACGATCGCCTGCGAAACCTATCAGACCCGAGACGATGCCTTTATCGATACCCCAGGCATTCTCTTTCGCGCTGATACTGCCACTACTCGCAAAGCCCTGGAACAGCTCCAGGCCCACGACAGGATTTTGTTGGTTGTGAAGGCGACCCACATGGATGATGACCTGGCGGATTTGCTACCGCTAGTGGCCGGGAAGCGAGGGGTTGTTGTTGTTACTTTCTGGGATAAGGTCATAGCCTCTGAGTTCGCCCAGCAGGTCATGGACCATTGGGAACAATCCGCTCAGGTGAGGTTTATCCCCGTGGATGCTCGCCATCTAAGCTCAGGGCAACGTCAGCAGATTTTAGCGGCACTCCAGACCTCAACTGAATTTCCCCAGAAATGGCAGCCAATTTCGGCGGGCTGGCGAATCGAGCCTGCGCCCACCTGGCTGGAGCACCCTCGCTGGGGCTGGCTGCTGGCTATTTTATTGTTGCTGTTGCCTGCCGTCCTTGCCGTTGGTATTGCTAATGGGGTGGCAGGTGTACTAGATCCCCTTGTCCAAGCTGGCTTAGACCCTCTGGTCACGATTTTGTCTCAGACGCCATTACTGCTAAGAGAGATTTTGATTGGCCGCTATGGCTTAGTCACCATGGGGCCGTTGTTGTTTGTTTGGGCCATCCCGACGGTGATTTTGTACGCTCTATTTTTAGGCGCATACAAGGCTAGCGGACTTGTGGAACGCATTACTGTGGTGCTTCACCCACTCCTGAGACCGTTTGGCCTATCCGGGCGAGATTTGGTGCGCGTGATTATGGGGTTTGGCTGCAATGTGCCCGCCGTGATCAGTACCCGCGCCTGTTCTAGTTGTTCCCGGCAGACCTGTGTGAGTGCGATCGCCTTTGGCTCTGCCTGTTCCTACCAGTTTGGAGCCACCCTGGGGGTCTTCAGCGCCGCACATTTGCCCGGTTTGGTGTTGCCCTATCTGGGCTACCTAACGCTGACTACCCTGGTTTACACCCGCCTGATTGCGCCTAAAGCGGCTCGTTCCCCTCACAATGCCCTGCTGATTGAACAGCGCACGTTTTTGGAAATGCCCCGCTGGTCCGCCATCTGGCGCGAAATTCGCGGGACTCTCCACCAGTTTTTTTCCAATGCGATTCCCATCTTTTTGGTCATTACAGCGATCGCTTCAGTACTGGACGGGGTCGGTTTGATTAACTTGCTTGCCGGATGGATTAATCCTCTGATGGGATTGTTTGGGTTGCCCCCAGAAGCCGCTCTACCCGTTATTTTGGCCTCAATTCGCAAAGACGGACTACTGCTTTTTGCCGAACCGGACACCCTGACCGTACTCACACCCCTACAAATCTTGACGGGTGTGTACCTGGCCGGAGTGTTGCTGCCCTGCTTGGTTACCGCACTCACCATTGCCCGCGAACAGTCGCTGCGGTTTGCAGTGGGGCTGATGGCTCGGCAGGCGATCGCTGCAACTACGTTCTCAATGCTGTTGGCCTGGGGAGGACGCTGGTTATAGCTCGCGAGGAAGCCTCCTTAGTTGATAAAGCACTTAGGTTATATGGAAAATATGACGAATTGGATGGGTGCGCTATCAAGCCAACTCTGACTAGCGATTCTCTGCGAGAGGCTATGCCAACGCACCGAAGAAAACTAATGCATGCCCAGAGCGATCGCACTCATCTTTAACGTCCTAGCTAGCAATCATCAGTTCTCTATATCCGGTAAGTGGATCAATCTCCCGCTTAAAAATGGTGTTAGGCACGATCCCAATGACTATCTCTGCTGTCGTGTAAATGTTTGAGCCATCCATTAAATGACCACCCATAATCTTCCCGTCACTATCTGATACGGCAATGTGCAAATGAGCACCATGCTGAGAGAGTGTGCCTTCTAGCGAAATTATCTCTAACGCTTGTTCAAACACGGCTGCTTCTGGTCTATTGGCAAATCGGAGTGCAGCCTGACGCAAACTACCGACGCAACTCAGTATGTACGCGGCATCTATTTTTTGATCAACACAGTATTTCAACAAAGATTGCTTGAGCTCCTCTCCAGGATTAAGGCGAATAGCAACCACTTCCACGTCTTTTTCCACAGGTATAACGCTCACAAAGTTTAACGATATATGCCACGTTCCCTTAGTCGATACTACCCTTAGTCGATACTAAAGGAGCAGCTCGCAGTAGCCTCCTAAAAGGCAAAAGCACTATGGCTCAGCTATGGCTCAGCCACGTATTCTGGCATATATTCTGGCACCCATTCTGGCTTATGTTAAGGCAAGCGTTCAACGACGGTGCTGAACAGTCAGCTCACACCGAGCGCGATCGCAAAAAGATGTTTTGCCCCACCTTGCTATGTCTCTACCGACCTGTCGTATCAAAATCATCAATAGCAATACATGCCAAGCCATGACGGCCAATATCAATGCCTCGGCACAGAGCGTTAAATTTCCGGGTACTGAGATTGTGACCGTGCAGCCCCAACGTGGCCCTGAATCCGTTGAAAGTTTTTATGATGAATATTTGGCAATTCCCGGCATTTTGGAACAGATTATTCTAGACCGTGACGCTGATGCCTTTATTGTGGCCTGCTGGGGCGATCCAGGCATTGAAGCAGCCCGAGAGATTACGACTAAACCCGTGATTGGCATCTCCGAGGCCAGCCTGTATGTCGCCAATATGTTGGCCGCCAAGTGGAGTGTCGTGACAACGCTTCACCGCGTACGAGACATGGTAGAAAAAACAATCGTCAAAACAGGTCTCACAGAACGTTGCGCCTCTGTGAGAACAACAAAACTATCCGTGCTTGAGACAGAGAAAGACCGAGAAAACACCCTGAATATATTGACTGAAGCGAGTCAGCTAGCGATTCAGGAAGATGGTGCTGAGGCTATTTGTTTGGGTTGCGCTGGCATGAGCGGCTTAGAACAAGAATTGGAAAACCGTTTGGGGGTGCCCGTGATTGATGCTGTCGCCGCCGCCGTCAAAATGGCAGAGTCCTTGGTGAGCCTGGGCAAAACCACCAGCAAACAACTGACTTATCGGTCACCGGAACGGAAGGAAGTTAAAGGATATCCGTCCCATTATCAAGCTGAAAATTTTTCCTGATGGTGAGCGTATGTGACCTAATTTCCTTTTTCCCGACCTTTCAAGCGAGCGGCTAGCAACGCGATGGCATGGCCCTTCCACAGGAAAATCGCACCCATTCCAAACAACAAACCTGGTTCAGGCACACTCACAGGCGTTAGCAGAAAACCCCGCTGTTCGCCGTCAAAAGTGCCGTAGCCAACAATCTGCTCTGCGTTGTTAATGGACAACGCACCAGAGAGATCCCAACCACTGCCATTTGGAATCAACGTTTGTAGGTCAACATTGACCCAGCCATCAGCGTCTTGCGCCCAAAGCGTTGCAAACTGCTCCTCTCCAGTGGCATCACGAAGCTCACCCACGACCAAGGAACTATCGTTAATCTGCCAAGCGCGCACATAGCTACCTGGATTTTCAGATAAAACTGGCAACAGCTCAGGAGCGGTTTGATCTGCGCCCCAATACACCGTTACGTTCTGCCCTTCATCAGTGGCACTGCGGCCCACAACTTCACCCGCTTCGTTAATGCCCAAAGCGACGCTGGTTTGATCAGGTGCAAGCGGCTCAAGCGGCATAATCGACTGCACTGAGCCGTCCGCAGCAAACTGCCACAGTCCAGCCTGGGTGGCTTCTGGGCCGCCACGATTGTCGCTGACGCTAAAGCCGGGTGCCTGTTTTGCACTATTCAAGTCGAAGATAAAACTACGAATGTCATCCGGAAATGTTTCGGCATCGCGCAAGGCAGAATTGCCGGGTAAAGCAACAAAGGCGCGCTGCCAAATGTCTTCTTCAGGAACCGATGGCAGAGGTGCGCTAGCCGTACCAACAATCCAACCATCATCGGAGAGGCTTCTGCCCTCACCTCTAGGAACCCCACCCAGATTTCCTAGATTGACGAGCTGATCTGATTGCCCCTGATCTGATTGCCAGAATGCAACATTATCAACGCGGCTGCTACGACCATCCCAAGGGCGAGCATAGTCTACGCCTGTATCGACGGCTCCGGTGACATCGCCACTACTGTTGATATCGTAGGCAACACCCCCAAAGCCCAGATCCGGCAGCGCCCTCATGCTTCCATCAGACCAGACAAAAGCGCGGTTGATACCTTCACCATCTTCCGCAACGCCAACAACATCACCGGCTTCATTGAGTCCATAGGCCAAAGATGAAGGTCCGCCCAGGGTCCCAAGGTCTGTAACCTGATAGCGACGAGGGACAAAGGCGTCGGCAGGCAGTGCCTGAAGGAGCATTGGAACGCTGAGGGCGATGGCGCTACCGCTCATACGCAGAACTGTTCTAATCATGATGACTGTTTTAATCACAGTTTTTAATTACAGTGTTGATGGATGAAGACGCTTATTCTGTTTTCGAGACGGCGTTGATCAAGACTCTTGTGGAATCAAGTGGGCACGGCGTAATCGAGTGAGCAGCAGCGCGTTGGCAAAGCCCTTCCAAAGGAAGATCGCACCCATCCCCAACAACAACCCCGGCTCTGGCACCTTAGTTGCGCTCATTTTTTCTCCAAACTGATCGCCCGCGCTAGGGTCATCTAGTAGCTGTGCTCGGGTGCGGGTGAAAAAAGCCACATCTAGATGAGGACCAAACTCTACCGGCGGATCTGGAAATTCAGTGCCAAAGTCTGTTAGATGCACGTGTGGAATCGGCTCACCGTCAGGGGCAGGTGCTGCCGACCAAAAATTCAGCCCCGTTGCTTCCAAAGACTTACCAGGATCGCCTGATAGAGAAATGTATTCGCCAATGTCAATTCCGTTGGGTTCGTCAAAATAGCCGTCTTGCAAAATCTCTTGGGTGCGGGTGTCGAAGTTGAAGTTAAAACCGTCGTAGGTGAGGTGATTGTCTTCAAATGTCTTGAGAAGACTGCCCGTTGGGTCGTAAAAAGAAATATCAAAATCGGTCAGGTCATCTCGCCGCACAATGCCGTCTGTGTAGGCCTGGCCTTCGTCGTAGCTAAAAGCACCCTCCGCTCTGTACCCTGAAATCTGCCCAGTCCAATCGGTTTTAAAGGTAACTGCCGATGCTGACTGAGCTAACCCTAGGCTCAAAGCGACTCCCACACCCAAAGAAACGCAGCGAGGAACCCACTGAGGAACCCACCGAGAAGTACACCACCGAGAAGTACACCACCGAGAGCTACACCATTGGGCAGTTTTCCGTACTGAATGACCATCAACACGTAGCCCTTCATTTGAGCAACCATTCGCGCGACTATTTGAACAATAAGCCCTACTGTTACTAGCCATAAGTAATTCCACAGATTGAAAATGATTATCATTCTCAATTTATAAGAAAGTACGGAGACGAAGATGAAGTGTTGGTGAAGTTAGTCGATGAATTGCTTTGAGCACACGCTATTTCTATCGGGAGGCGCTCCCTCTTTTTTTGCTAATACGGTCCGAGCGTCTGCAAAGGAAGTCGCCAAACTTATAGATGGTTTTTGGTAGATGGTCTTTGGCACCTCACAGGCTTAAGATCTGCGACTCGGCGTGTAATAATGATTATCATTATCATTTTTTCGCGCTATGTCATCTCCATTTGCTGCCCGCACCTCGGTTGAAGCCGTTGAAGAAGGAATGCTCTTGGCTCCTAAGTTTGACGCCCATGGGCTCATCCCCGTTGTCACGACAGATGCGGCAACTGGCGAGGTGCTGATGCACGCCTACATGAACGAAGCCGCATTGCTAAAAACCTT
>JBCBPY010000080.1:0-8779 GCA_039820525.1 Cyanobacteria bacterium J06634_5 | reverse complement strand
AGAACACGACTTCAGCATACGTGCTCATTAGGTTTCTTTCGAAAATCACTCAGGATGGTGGGCTGAGTTAAGGGCTCTTTCAGAGAATCGCAGACAGCGATTTGTGAAAGGCGTTGAAGAATGGAAGTCTTATTCGAGGCTGCTTAATTGCAAACAAAGATGCAGGTGATCGCTGTGATGACGTTTTAGCTTTATTTGGCGACCCAGAGCTGACATTTTCTTTTAATTGAGTAATGAGGGCCATGGCCTGAACGTTTTTTAGGTTGTTCAAGCCATCCTCATTTTTCTGCTGGGACAATAAAACAACCCTCAAGCAGCCAGGACTCAGGGGTCTTCTACTCTTTGGGTGGTTCACCGGTTACCGCAGACTTTAAATACTTGGTGGCAGGCGGGACATAGTCACCGTCTATTTTTATGCGGAAGTCGTAGTGGGCGCCTGTACCAAGGCCACTATTGCCAGAGTAGGCGATCGCATCCCCTGCTTTAGACTCACCCTCCTTACAGCCATTTTCAGACATATGTAACGACTGAAAGGTGTAGCCAGGGTAGGACTGAGCCGTTTGATTCACCACCCAACCACCGCCGCCATCGTCCCACCAACACGTCACGTTAACGCGATCGCCCACTTTCCCAACCGCATGAATAGGCGTGCCAATATCCATCGCCAAGTCCACCCCGTTATGGGGCACATTGGGCTCACCCGTCACCGGATGAAACGCTCTGATGCCGTACTCGTCGCTCACTTCATAGCCGGCAACCACCTCTCCAGTGCGCGGAGTCACAATATCTTCTACATGATCTTGATCTGTAAAGGCCCCCGAGGTAATGGTAATGATGCGATCAGCAACATACAGCAGCGAGCCCACAATCACCGCAGCGCATAGCCCCGTGATGACCAGCTTGGGTAAGGAAGTGCCGGATACAAACAGCTCTTCGTCATCGTCTGAAAAGAACTTGGCGGGGGGATGGATATGAATATGCTGGGGTGTCGCTGAAGCAGGAGCCGATTGAGCTGAGCTGGGAGAGGGCAGCGATAGCGGTGTTTGAGACTCTAGTGAAATCGCATCGCTGGCAATAATAGAGAGTTCGCCGCTGCCGAGTTTTTCGAGCATGTCGGACACGCTGCTGCATCCGGCTGCGAGCGCTGCGGTCCGCGCGCCCTGCCACCCTGGCGCTGTCACCGTAACCCGGCAAGGTCGCTTAATATCAGAAGCGTTCGCTGGTGGGTTAGTCACCGGCTGATGATTAGACTGATCCTTAGAAGATTTTTGAGTCGTTCGCCGTGAAGCGGTCCGCCGAGAAGACGCTGAAGAAGATTGAGAAGCCACGTTAGTACACAACCGCCATACCAAACAACCCGAAAATACTCACCCAGTACGAAACCATCCCAAAAGGCGTTGCCAGCAGTCGCTGGCGAAAACATAATAGCTCAAACTTGCGAAATGTCGCCCAAGCCTAAACGCAGGCTGATATATTTTGCTCAGCGAGCCTTCTCCAATGCCTATCCGATAATCACCCGCGCTGCAAACTTATCTGGGAGGAACACTCAATTGCCGAAAGAATCGACCCCGCTGCCTAGCCTAGCCTCAGAACTAAAAAATGTTGTGCTCCCGCCAGAAGAAGACGAGCGACGACACTGGGACTATCACTACGATGAAATTGGCGTGGCCCCAGGCACGCTGGTGATTGATGATGACGCCTCGCCCACAGAGCTGACGCTGATTGACTATAGCGAAAAGTCAGCCATCCGTAGAAAATTGCGATCGCCCGAAGACGCCGCCCAGCATCTCTACACCGACTCCATCTCCTGGATAGACCTCCAAGGCTTAGGTAACGAAGATGTGCTCAATCGCCTGGGCGATGTGTTCCATCTTCACCCGCTGGTGTTAGAAGATGTCGTCAACGTACCGCAGCGCCCCAAGGTAGACAACTATCCCGACCAGGTTCTAATCATCACGCACATGGTAATGATGGCCCCCGAAGCTGATGGCGAAGATCCTCACTTCAACAGCGAGCAGCTCAGCTTTGTCCTTGGCAAAAACTACCTACTCACCGTCCAAGAAGAACTCAATCAAGACTGCCTCGATCCGGTTCGCAACCGCATTCGCCAAAAAGTCGGCCAAATTCGGCACGAAGGCGCAGATTACCTAGCCTACGCCCTGTTAGATGCGGTAATTGATGCTTATTTTCCTGTCTTAGAAGACTATGGCGAATACATTGAATCCTTAGAAGACGAAGTTATCTTCAACCCCACCCGGCAAACGGTGCAAAAAATCTACCGTGTCCGCCGTGAGCTGATGTCACTCCGCCGCTCCATTTGGCCGCAGCGAAACGCCCTCAGTCAGCTAGTCCGCAGTGGCAGTAACGATCTCATCAGCCCCGAAGTCCGCGTTTACCTGCAAGACTGCTACGACCACGTGGTGCAAGTCCTCGATATTGTAGAAACCTATCGCGAACTCACCGCTAACCTAATGGACGTGTATCTCTCTTCTGTCAGCAATCGGATGAACGAAGTGATGAAAACGCTCACGGTGATTTCCTCTATTTTTATCCCACTCACCTTCATCGTTGGTGTGTACGGCATGAACTTCAACCCCGAAGCCTCTCCTTTGAATATGCCTGAGCTCAGCGCCTACTGGGGCTACCCCATTTGTTGGGCGGTCATGATTGCGATTGGCCTGTCGCTCTCTTACTATTTTTGGCGGCAGGGCTGGTTTGAAAATACAGCGGTTAAAGCACCTAAATAATCAGGACACCTCTTTTTAACGCACTCCTTTGGTACATCCTAAAAAGCCCCAAGCAGCCAGCACGCCATGGTCCTGATAAGATACCTTTTGACTGACTTTTAATTGGCCTTTTGACTGGCCTGCCTCACGTCTACAGCCTCATGTCCTATATGCCTCATGTCGATATAAGGAATGCCCACGATGGATCTTAAAGCACTCATTAAAAACATTCCTGACTTTCCCCAAGCAGGCATTGTTTTTCGAGATATCACGACATTACTCCAAGAGCCAGCCGGACTCAGCTACACCATAGAGCAACTGAGCGAGCAAGGGAGCGCGCTCAATCCTGGCTATATTGCTGGGATTGAATCACGCGGATTTATTTTTGGCGTGCCCGTTGCCCATCAAATGCAAAAGGGATTCATTCCGGTTCGCAAGGCTGGCAAGCTGCCTCGCGCCGTCCATGGGGTAGAGTACACGCTAGAGTACGGTGAAGATCGTTTGGAAGTTCATCAAGATGCTTTTGAAGCCGGTAGCCGGGTTTTTGTAGTTGATGATCTATTGGCAACTGGCGGAACCGCTGCTGCTGCCGCTGAGCTGATTGAAAAAGCAGGGGCCACTGTTGCAGGCTTCGGCTTTGTGATTGAACTCAATGATTTGGCAGGCCGTGATAAATTACCCAGCAACATCCCGGTTATCAGCCTAGTGCAGTACTAAACGCTTTCGGCTACGTTTCAAACCCTTCGCGACTCTCTTTTTTCTCTTAACCTAGCGTTATGTCGTCATCCACCCAGCAGCTGTCTCCCTTTGCCAGAAGTGGCCTGTTCTTCAAGGACGTGGTCACCGGTGAAACGACTCGGTACATCATCAAGCGTTTGCTAATCGCGCTGATCACATTGTTATTAGCGACGATGTTTAGCTTTTTGGTGGTGCAGCTGGCACCGGGTAATTTTTTGACGCCATTTAAGCAAAATCCTGAGATGTCTCAGGCCACGCTGGATGCCTTGGAAGCCCAGTACGGGCTAGATCAGCCGATTTGGAAGCAGTATGGACTGTGGCTGTGGCAGGTAGTGCGGCATTTTAACTTTGGTATTAGCTTTGCTTACCAGCGGCCCGCGCTTGAAATTTTATGGGAGCGGGTGCCGAATACAATTTTGCTCTCAGCGGCGTCTATTTTTGTCACTTGGGCGATCGCAATTCCGTTAGGCATCGTTAGCGCAGTCAACCAAAATCGCTGGGTGGACCGTATCTTGCGCTTCCTCAGCTATTTTGCCCAGGGCTTTCCTACCATCATTACGGGCCTGCTGCTGCTGTTTTTCGCCCAAATGACCACGCCGCTATTTCCGGTGGGCGGACGCACGAGCCTTTACCACGACGATCTCAACTGGATAGGCCAGATTTTGGATGTGGCGTGGCATTTGATTTTGCCGACGCTGGCGCTGAGTATTACCAGCTTTGCAGGCTTGCAGCGTCTGATGCGCGGCCAGCTGCTCGATGTCCTCCGGCAGGACTATATTCAAACGGCAAGGGCAAAGGGACTCTCAGAAAGCCGAGTGATTTATGTCCATGCGTTGCGCAATGCGATTAATCCACTCATCACCATTTTGGGCTTTGAGTTTTCGTCACTGTTGAGCGGCTCGTTTATCGTAGAAAACTATTTTGCTTGGCCCGGGCTAGGAACGCTCACACTAGAGGCTGTTCGTAATCAGGATTTGTATTTGATTATGGCAAGCTTGGTGTTGGGTGCGGTAATGCTGATTTTGGGTAATTTGCTGGCCGATATCACGCTTTCGTTTGTCGATCCGCGCATTAAGCTCTCTCGGATTAGCTAGCAGCGGATTCAATCGAAAGCAGGAGTATCGAAGGCAGGAATATCGAAGGCAGGAGGTTAGGAGCAGAGGTTACCCATGAATCAAGCGCGGTCTTTTGCTAGCCTGCTGATTGGATTTATCGTATTTGGCATTGTGCTGTGGATTGCGCGCACAGTGCAT
Organism: Cyanobacteria bacterium J06634_5; assembly: GCA_039820525.1. Classification (GTDB taxonomy): domain Bacteria; phylum Cyanobacteriota; class Cyanobacteriia; order Phormidesmidales; family Phormidesmidaceae; genus Phormidesmis. Next base: position 4,062 of record JBCBPY010000080.1, on the reverse strand, counting down.
CAAGAGCTGGGGGATGTCGGCTTTGCGCAAACGGTGCTGATTGGCACGGCAGGCTGGGCTTTAGGTTGGCTGGTGGGCTTTTTGGTCTCGCCAAGCACCAGTCAAGATATTAAAAAATTTAGTCAGGCGGCTTCGACGATTTCTTCGTTTTTGTTGGGGTTTGCGCTGGCGAAGCTGGAGCCATCCTTAACGCCGTTGTTTGCGAATGGCAAGCTGATTAATGAGCCGATTTATGGCATTCGGCTGATGATTTTTATGATTTGCTTTGCGATCGCAGCTATCAATATGTACGTGTACCGCGAAGGCCGTCGCTACTAGCTCGTCAAAGTGGTTGAGTCGGACTAATTCGGCCAAAGGGTCAGGGCCTTACGCTCAAAAAGCCTCTATCGTGAATAGGGTTTGACCCTTTATGTAGCTAGTGATGTCTCTTCAAGCTTTTATTGACTTTGCTTTAGGCGGACTGGCCGCATTGTTTCCCGTGATTGACCCGATTGGAGGGGTGCCCATCTTTTTGGTACTGACGGCGGGTGTGCCTAAGGCGTTGCGCGATCGCTATGCTAAGCGAATTGCGATTAACGTCGTGTTGCTGCTAATTGGGTTCCTTTTGGTGGGTGGCGGCATTCTACGATTTTTTGGTATTTCCCTAGAAGTTGTCCGCATTGCGGGCGGGATTGTGGTGTTCCATGCGGCTTGGAATACGATGAATGCGGAGTCTAGGCTGAGCGACTTGGAAAATGAGGATGCGGCCCACCGGGCAGGTCAGCATGAGGATATTTCGTTTATGCCGATGACGATTCCGCTGTTAGCAGGGCCGGGTGCGATCGCGGTGGCGTTGGGCTTGGCGGCGGAGGCCAGTCGTGGGGTTAAGGGGTTGGAAACGGCGCAGAATTTGTTGGCGATCGCGGTGGCTATTGGCATCATCGGCCTCATTATCTACATCGCTTTGCGCTCTTCTACCCTGCTGCTTAAGTGGTTAGGGGCAGGGGGCATTCACGCACTGAGTCGATTGCTGGGGCTTTTTGTGATGGCGATTGGGGTGCAGTTGATTCTCAACGGGATTGGGGATTGGATTGAAACGTTGGCTCTATAAGCAAAGTCTTTAGATATGCTGTGACACCACAAGTACGCGTCCTAAACACAGGGAGAACTGTTTTCAGGACTCTGTTTTCAGGAAGTGGGGCATCTATAATATGGGCATATCCTATGCATACCAGGCAAAAGCATTATGCAAGCTAAAAGCGCTATGCCAATCTCTGAGCTAACCGTTGAAGAGCTGAGGTCATTGATAAAAGAAACCGTCTCGGAAGCTTTTCAGACGCTTTTAATATCTAACGATTTAGGAGATCCAGACCTTGGAATGCAGATAAGGCCAGAAATAGAAGCTCAACTACGTAAATCGTTAGAGCACACACGCCAAGGGGAACGAGGAGAGCCTGCTGCTGTTGTCGCAGAAAAACTAGGGCTCGACTGGGACTCGTTGTAATGACTGTAAATGGTCAAACGACAAGACCGATTAATCACTTGCTTCAACATAAGTCAAGCTTATTCACTTTATGATAAATTGATTTAATCGATACGTTTTAGTTATCAAAAATGTCCTATGGCGTTGAATTCTTAGACGATTCAGGCGACGAATTAGCGGCGCTCACATCGGAAATTACAAAGCGAATATTGAAAAAATAAAATGGCTGGCAAATAATGGTGATTCTTTGAGTCACGAGCCTTTGCGTGCTAACTTCGCGGGACTATTCAAACTCAGGGTGGGTGATTACCGGGTTATCTATTCACTTGACCTCGAAGAAAAGACAATTACCATTCGCAAGGTTGGGCATCGCAGCAATATTTACAAGTAATGTCTGCACAGTGCAGCTTTATTGTGTATTTTTACCCCTAGAGGCTCATGAATTCTACGCGGGGGACTAGCGGATCGTTGACGATGCCGATGCCTTTGTAGCTCCAGCGGTCGGCGATGGTTTTGATTTGGTCGCGATCGCAATACTCTACGGAAAACTGGGGGGCGAGTTCTCCAGCGTGGGCATTGAGGTAGCTGAGTGCGTCGAAGTCGGCGATGAACAGCAGCAAGAAGGGGTCGGTGGGTTGTTCGGGGTGGCCGCCTTCGACGGGTGGGCGGGCGACGAGGTATTGACCGCTGGATTTTGAGCGGAGGAGGTAGTAGGGGGTGTTGAGCATCTGGTTCCTCGCTGATTTTGGGGGGCTGTTTGATCTTAAACGAGGGAGGGTAGAGGCAAAAAGCAAGAAGCAAGAAGCAAGTCGTCAAGATTCGGGGATTTCCTCCCCGCGCCCCTCCATAACGTGGGGACCTGACCTCCCCACACCCCTCGAAAGGGCATATTGGTGTGTAGTTGTCTTGATTGCACCAGGCACCCGGTCGGTAAGACCGTCGCGCGGCGCGACGCTCAACAGCAGTTATCGTTTAGAAACTGGCAGAACCACAAGGTTTCTATAGCATGTGTATGCAGCCACAAAAGAGCCCCTCCATCATGAAGACGGAGGGGCTCTTGCTAACCTTTACGATTTATCTAGTTACTCGGAGGTAACTAAACTGATTAGTCGAGGTCAGGCATTGCCAATACTGGCTCTGATTCGCGGTCTAGACCTTTCTCGAAACCACCTTCAGCGGCGCGAGCACGGCCCGCATGCCAGAGGTGACCAACGAGGAAGAAGAAGGCCATTACGAAGTGGAAGGAAGCCAACCACTGACGGGGGTTCACGAAGTTAACGGAGTTAACTTCGGTGATGATACCGCCTACAGAGTTAATGGAAGCGTTGGGCGCGTGAGTCATGTACTCAGCTGCGCGTCGTACTTGCCATGGCTGAATGTCGTTCTTGAGCTTGTCGAGGTCGAGGCCGTTAGTGCCACGAAGGGGCGCTAGCCAAGGACCGTCGAAGTCCCAGAAACGCATGGTCTCACCACCGAAGATGATCTCACCGGTAGGAGAGCGCATGAGGTACTTACCTAAGCCAGTAGGACCTTGGGCAGAACCAATGTTGGCACCCAGGCGTTGGTCACGAACCAAGAAGGTCATGGCCTGAGCCTGAGAAGCTTCGGCGTTGGTTGGGCCAAAGAACTCACTGGGGTAAGCGGTGTTATTAAACCAAACGTAACAAGCACAGATGAAGGCCATCAGGGACACAGCACCGATGGAGTAGGAGAGGTAAGCCTCACCGTTCCAAATCAGGGCGCGGCGTGCCCAGCCGAAGGGCTTCGTCAAAATGTGGAATACGCCACCAGAGATGCAGATTAAACCAATCCACACGTGACCACCGATGATGTCTTCCATGTTGTTAACACCGACAATCCAACCTTCGCCGCCAAACGGAGACGTGGTGAGATAGCCAAAGATAACCGCAGGGTTGAGGGTGGGGTTCGTGATTAGACGAACATCACCGCCACCGGGGGCCCAGGTGTCGTAAACGCCACCGAGGAAACAAGCTTTAATCACCAGTAGGAAAGCACCTAAACCCAAGAGGATGAGGTGATAACCGATGATGTTAGTCATCTGGTTTTTGTCTTTCCAGTCTTGGCTAAAGAAGCTGGAGTACTCTTCGAGTGTTTCAGGACCGCGAACAGCGTGGTATACGCCGCCCAAACCCAATACAGCTGAAGAAACGAGGTGAAGAACGCCAACCACAAAGTAAGGGAAGAGGTTAATCACTTCGCCACCGGCACCTACACCCCAGCCCAAAGTGGCTAGGTGAGGAATAAGGATGGCACCCTGTTCATACATGGGCTTTTCGGGGACATAGTGGGAGACCTCAAAGAGGGTCATTGCACCAGTCCACATTACGATCAGGCCGGCGTGTGCAACGTGTGCGCCCAGCAGCTTACCTGAAAGGTTGATGAGACGAGCGTTACCAGACCACCAGGCATAACCTGTAGATTCTTGGTCGCGACCGCCCCCAACAAAGTTATTAGAGAGCGTTACCACGGGGGAGTACCTCTTCAGGGAATACAAATTGCTCGTGTGGCTGGTCCTGTGGACTCAACCAGGCACGAATACCTTCGTTCAACAGAATGTTCTTTGTGTAGAAGGTCTCAAA
>JBCBPY010000079.1:0-8794 GCA_039820525.1 Cyanobacteria bacterium J06634_5 | reverse complement strand
ACATGGCGCAAGCTCAGCGGTTCTGCCAGTTTGGGCTAGACACTCTCAAGCTCATCTTTAGAATGAAATAGCCCTGGGTATTGGATTATAGGGAAACAGACGCCTATGACTTAAAATGATGGTTCAAAAATGCGCCCACTTCATTGATTGCAAACCGTCCTTCTGCTAACACAGGTGCAAAGAGCTGGAAACAAGGATCACCTGTTCTGAAGGGGCTGAGGGTATGGAGATGAGTTCGGCAGCCACGTCATTGACGTGAATCGGTTTGATTTGAGCGGTGGGATGAGGGGGAAATGAGAAGCCGTTGCGGAAATGTCTGCGCATCTCATCCAGGGTATCGTCCCAGGTAAAGTCTTGTAGCATCGTCACAAATTTAACGCGATCGGTCTCATTAAATGACTGGCTGCTCGACATCAACGACGCCCAGCGGAACTAGAATCATGGTTCCTTGAAAGGCTGTACTGCCCAGGGTGACAAAGTCCTCACGCGTCAGCTGACGAGCGCTAACGCCTCGGACAACGGCCAATTGTTCATCAGCCAGACTGAGGATAGTTCTAGTACCCCGTTGGACACTGTCGAGATCTTCAAAGAGAAGACCGTTTGACAGGCCCATGAAGTCTATCCCATCCTCAAAGTCTCGAATAGTATCGCGGCCTTCTCCTGGCGCGATCGCAAAAATATCGCTACCATCGTTACCCCGATAGATATCGTCGCCTTCCCCGCCAGTGAGCAAATCGTCGCCAAGGCCACCCATGAGGACATCGTTGCCCAAACCTCCAGTCAAAGTGTCTGCTTGCTGAGTGCCTGTTGTCGCCGATTGAATATTCGGCAGCGCGGGTACCCGTTGCCCTTCAGAAAAGGTATCGAAAGTAACGTTGAGCGCAAATCTGCCATCTGCACCATCTCTACGAGCAATTTGACGAAGAGTTTGCCCTTCATTCACGCTCCTAAACTCACCGACTTGGAACAGCTGGCGGGTTAGCGTATCGTAGGTCGCATCAAATTGTAAATCGCCTCTTTCTTGGCCTAGGCCAATATCGAACTGGGTTGCGCTACCGTCTGCATTCAGACGAAAGGCTCGAACCTTGATCGGAATCTCTCGCTGATTGACATTGACATCAGCCGTCAGCGTGGTTCTTTCAAAGGTCTCTTCAAAGCGTTGCTCAAATACCTGATCGCCAATTTCAGCTTCAAACCGAATCGGATTTGGATCGTTACGGTCAAGATCTAGTGGGATCAATGCATTTAAGTTAAGGTTCAACCGAGCTGTTTCAATCGGCGGGGCATTGAATTCTAGCTCATAGTCAATCACAGATCCTGAACTCGCACCGACTGCGATAAAGTAAGTGCCTGGCTCGAGCCGATCGAAAGAATGCTGATCTGGACCAGTGCTTGCAGACGGTCTTATCCGGTCGTCAAAGTTACTGCGACCGTCGTTGTTAAAGTCTCGGGATAGGGTGACACTTGCCGCTCTTTCATCATTAGAGGTTAGCCGCACATTAAACTGACTGGGCTCTGTGATTTCCACTTTGAAGATGTCAACACGATCTTCGTCTGGACGAATGCGAAATTCTGATTGCAGATTGCCAACAACGGTAATGGGCGTTTCGTCTATTGCACCAAAATCTTGCGCGTTCTGCAATGTGTTGTTGTTTTCCAGCTCTTGAATGATGCCGTCATTGTTTCCGTTGTCTGGCTCGTCACCGATGTCTGGAATCTCATTACTAGAACCGTTCTCCAGAAAAGTGAACGTATTAGAATCTAAAGAAAGATCATTGCTGCGAATGTCTTTCAAGCCTGCAATCAAATCGTCTTCAAAGAAAAGCCCCGCACCACTAAAGCCAACGCCACTCAGACGGCGAATTTGATACTGTTCGGCAAGGCCATGTAGCCGAATACGGTCAAGCTCCGGATCGAAGTTCTCGACGCGGGCAAAATCATTGTTACCTTCACCTACGTAAAAGGCAGTGCTCCCATTGCCAAGAACAAACGTTTCGCTGCTGCCAGCTCGCTGACGCAGCCCGAAGCGAACCGACGTGCCATTTTCTTTGAAGGTGTCAATCTCACCACGGCCTGTGCCATTCTTAGGATCGACGCCGATGAGTATGTCATCGCCTATAAACTGAATCGTATCGTTACCCCGTCCGGCTATGACTGTGTCAAAGCCCTGCTGAGGCTGAATAAAGTCATCACCATCGCCCGCATTGATAATATCGTTACCGTCACGGGCACTGATATTGTCGTTGCCGCCGCCTGCGTTGATGATGTCGTCATTGTTGGTGCCACGAATAAGATCGTTGGCGTCACCACGTGTGATATTGGCCATTGGAATTCTCCTTTTTGTTGGAAATGTTGATTGTTGGGAAAGCGATCAGAAAAATGTTCTATCTCTCTTTTTCTGATCGCAAGATCAAAGCTAAAACGCAATGGGGATTTTATCGAGAATAAACAAAGAGGCTTTGAAAAATTCTCTCTATCTTCTCTCTGTTACGTTGTTGAAATCCCGATCATTAGACAAATCAGGTTTTTGGTCGGGGTGACATTGGTGAGAATATCGTCATCAATGCAATCAACCCTATCGTCGTTGGACGTCGTGGCAATCGTATCCAAGCCTTTCTGCGACTGGATAAAATCATGGTCACTACCTGTATCGCTGATGCGATCGCGCATAATATCAGCCATGGGGAATCCTCCTTTCTACTGAAAGCTGTTTGAAACTTTTCAAGAACTAATGAAAAATTTGCGTCTGCGTCTCAGACAAAAAACGAAAATGAGATAGAGAATTCTAGAAGCTCTCGGATATCTCCAAGCATCGTCTTTCGCTTATCTCAGATAGTTAGGTAGCTATTGGCTACTGGCTAGTATCACCGCTAAAACGATACAAGCGAGTCCGAGATAGAAGGTGACTTTTTCAAAGGTTTGATCTGTCATCACACTCTTATAGAACGCAGTACTCAGCCAAAATCTTTAAGGGTGACCTGGCTGCTGAGTCTCAATGTGCAATAACTCTCGCCGTATTACCACTGAAGATCACCAGTTAAGCCCCCAGTTAAGACCCCAGTTAAGGCCCCAGTTAAGACGCCGACTAAGGCTCCATGTCAGCCTCTCTTGTTCTTCCCGATTAGTGAATAGGGTAAGCCCATAGACAACTGCGCTATGCAGGTCCTTTTGTGTGTCTGCTTATCTGCATTTGTCGTCAATTACTATATTCAGCGAGGATTTTACCCATGCTAAAAGCATTTGCTCCAGCGCTAAGCGCCATTTTGCTCGTCTCTTGCGTTAGCCCTCCATTGGCAAACCCGCCGACCGATAGCTTACCTAACCCGGTGAGCCTACCCCTGCCAGATGTCATCGAAATACCGCTGCCACCCGATATTGAAACTCAGGTGAAACAAGCCTATGCAAACGAGCAGCCCAACGAACAGCCAGTCGCCGAGCGTCAAGTCACTATTCTACGCTTTAGCCGCGAGACTTGGCCCGATAGCTGTTTTGGGCTTGGGCAGCCAGCCGAGGCTTGTTTGTTTTCTCTAACAGAGGGATGGCAGGTAGAAGCAGCTGACGCCACAGGTGGAAATAGCCGCTTCTATCGAACTGATCTCACAGGTGACTCTGTTCGCCTATCGACACTGGAGAACAATTTGCCACCTTCTGTGGGCGATCGCATCCTGCAAACCTTACGTGCGAGAGCCATAGCAGAAGGCACTGAACTGTCTATTGTTTCCGCTGAGCCTCAGGTATGGGACAGCTGCCTGGGCGTTGCGGCAGAAGACGAAATATGTGCACAAATTGGAATTTTGGGTTGGGAAGCGACTGCAACGGATACTCGAAGTAGCTGGACATATCATACGGATGGCCTTGGCAACACCATTGTGTTGCATTCTGCCTTGGAGCGGCTGAAAATGACGATTCCGCCAGCACTGAGACCGCCTGACGAAGCAACTCATCCCGCGTCTTAATCGCTGCTGTCGTGACCGGATAAGCTGCAAGGGTTCAGCGTGCTAAGGCCTCGATTAAAAGGCCTTTCGCTATTTGAAATCGATCGCAAATTGCACAGCATCCCAGTTAAGTTTAAAATTGGCTTTGGGCTAAACACATATGATGGCCTAGCTAATGTTGTCCAGTGAGTTCTTTAAGCCCTCATGGTCGATAAGCTAAGTTCTCGCAAGCGTTCTAGACGTCGCCGTGGTGTGGTTGTCTCCCCAGCGGGATGGCAACGGGTACGGGCTGCTCAGTCTGAATCCGAATCTGCCCAAAATGGCAGCAATCCTTACACTGTAGAACAGTTAGTTAATTTAACCGGTCTCAGCACGAATACGCTCGGACGATTGCGATCGCGCAAAACCCCCATCGATCGCCAAACCCTAGAAATTTACTTTGCCACCTTTGGCCTCACCCTGGCACCCACGGACTACACCTCTCCCGACGCAAACCCTGCCCAGCCAGAACCCGCCCAGCCAGAACCCACTCAGCCAGAACCCACTCAGCCAGAACCATCGCATTTAGTTCCCGCCACAACCGCTTCGGCCAACCAGCAAGACTGGGGCGAAGCGGTTGATGTGTCCATTTTTCATGGACGAACGGAGGAACTCACGGTACTAGAACAATGGGCCGTGCAAGATTGCTGCCGACTGATTGGCATTCTCGGCATGGGCGGTATGGGCAAAACGGCACTCTCCGTTAAACTCGCCGAACGCATTCAGTCCCAATTTGAGTTTGTCATTTGGCGATCGCTACGCAACGCACCTTCGCTCAAAGAACTGTTAGAAGATATTGTCCCATTTCTATCTCGCCAGCAAGATACCCAACCCACCCCAAAACGGTTGCTACACTGGCTGAGAACCCATCGTTGTCTGCTCATTTTTGACAACCTAGAAACACTTCTACAACCCGGACATCGAGCAGGAATGTATCAACCGGGATATGAAAACTACGGGGACTTGTTACGGTTACTGGGTGAAACCAATCATCAAAGCTGTGTGTTGCTCACCAGCCGGGAAAAGCCCACAGAACTTAGCACCTTCGAGACCCAAACAGGCAAGGTCAGATCCTACCAACTCGGCGGCTCTTTAGAAACGACGATGAGTCTGCTGACCACTCAAAACCTGATAGGTTCAGACACAGAAAAGCGCCACTTGTGTGAATTTTATGATTGCAGCCCGCTGGTTCTAAAGATTGTTTCGGCGTCCATTCAAAGTTTGTTCGATGGGAGTATTGCCGCCTTCTTAGCTGAAGATACGATGGTCTTCAATGGGTTGAAAAAATTACTCGACCAGCAATTTTCTCGATTAAGCGAGCCAGAACAAAATATCCTGTACTGGTTAGCGATTAATCGAGAGTGGACCAGCGTCAGCACCTTAGTGACCGATATTGTCCCCACCCTCACGCGAGTAACGCTATTAGAAAGTTTAGAGTCTCTCATCTGGCGAGCGTTAATCGAACAGCAGCGCGGGCAGTACACGCTTCAACCCGTGCTGATGGAATACGTTACCGACCGGCTGGTTAAACAGCTCACCACTGAGCTGTTAAGCCTGGAGATTGTTCTATTTAGGCAGTATGCACTCCTCAAAACCACCGTTCTCAATTACATTGGCGAGAGCCAACGTCGCCTAGTAGTTTCTCCGATTGCAAAGAATATCCAAGCCTCGTTTCACAGTGCCCAAGCGCTACAACAGCATTTTCAGAGTGTGCTGCAACAGCTGCGCGATCGCCCCGCCCCCTTCTTTTCCTACGGTGTCGGCAATCTCATCAATTTGGCCCTACAGCTGCAACTCGACCTGACTGGCTATGACTTTTCCCACTGCAAAATTCGCCAGGTCAACTTTCAAGGGAAACAGCTCACTGGGCTTAATCTAAGCGACTGCGTAATAAAGGATTGTCTCTTTACCCAAACCTTCGGCGGCATTTTTGCCCTAGCCTTAAGTTCCCAGCACCAAAGATTAGCCATCGGCGACAGTAATGGCATGGTTAAAGTGTGGGAAAGTTTTTCAGATAATAGTCTTTTAGATCGTCCTAAAAGCAGCGAAAGAGAGACTTTAGGGCAACCGCTACTCACCCTCAGAGGCCATACCAGTTGGATTATGAGCGTCGCCTGGCACCCACAAGGGCATATTCTTGCCAGCAGCAGCGATGACCACACCCTCAAGCTGTGGAATGCTCAAACAGGCGAGTGTTTAGCGACCTTGCGGGGGCATCAAAAGCCAGTTTGGTCTGTTTGTTGGAGCCTAAAAGGTGACATCCTCATCAGTGGCAGTGGCGATCGCACCATAAAACTGTGGGATGCCGAAACGGGAGCCTGCATAACAACCCTAGAAGGACATCAGAATCTGATTCGGAGTTTGGACTTAAGCGCCGATGGTAAAACCTTCGCTAGCGGTAGTGAAGATGGCACCCTTCGTCTGTGGGACTTGCAAACAAGAGAGTGTCTCCAAACAATTTCAACAGGAGGAAAATGGGTGCGCCAAGTGGCCTGGAGCCCAGATGGAAACACGCTTGCCAGCAGCATTTCTGAACAGCGAATTCAGCTATGGAATACACAAACCGGCACCCTCAAGAGAACGCTGAGCGGACATGCCGTTTCGATTGATTCTCTGGCCTGGAGCCCAAACGGTCAGAGATTGGCCAGTGGTAGCAGCGATCGTACCCTCAAGATCTGGAACCCGCTCACAGGCGAGTGTTTGCAAACCCTCCAAGGGCATCGGCAACCCATTTGGGGACTCGATTGGAGCACCGATAGCAAAAACCTGGTTAGTGGTAGTCATGACCAAACCTTACGACTTTGGAATGCCCAAACAGGGCAGTGCCGCCGCACGGTGCAGGGCTACACCAACTCTATTAGAAATGTAGACTGGAGCCCTGATGGTAAAACCCTGGTCAGTGCCAGTAGCGATAATACGCTCAGAATTTGGGATAGAGAAAGTGGAGACTGTGCAAACACCTTAACCGGGCATCAGGGCTGGGTATTTGGGGTGGCCTGGCATCCCACTCAGTCGATTGTTGCCAGTAGTGGGATGGATACCACTATCAGGCTATGGGATGCCCAGACGGGAAAATGCCTGAAAACATTCTTGGGCCATCGGAGTTGGGTTTGGTCTGTAGCCTGGCATCCTAGTGGTGAAAAAATAGCCAGTGGCAGCAGTACCAACGATTTGACGGCGAGGATTTGGGATGTTCAAACCGGAGAATGCCTAAACGTGTTGACGGGGCATAACAGCTGGATTTGGTGGGTGAAGTGGAGCCCTGATGGTAGGCTGCTGGCCACAGCAGGTGATGACCAAACCATTAAACTCTGGGACGGGCAAACGGGCGAGTGTGTGCAGACGTTGCATGACGACCGCTTACTGGGGGTTGCGATCGCCTGGAGTCCAGATAGTCAAAGGCTCGCAACGAGCAGTACAGATTGCACCGTAAGGCTCTGGAACCTACAAACCGGCACTTGCGAACAAGAATTCAGCGGGCATCAGTCAGTAGTGTGGGCGATAGGCTGGAGTCCAGAGGGACGCTTTTTGGCCAGCGGTAGTGACGATGGAACTATCAAGCTTTGGGACGTGAAAGCTCAATCTTGTTGTCGCACTCTAGCGGCTCACCGTAGCCGCGTTTGGGACGTTTCTTGGAGTCCTGAAGGAGAGTTTCTCGCTAGCAGTAGCCCCGATGAGACTATTCGAGTTTGGCAGATGAGGGATGGAGAATGCCTGCACACTTTGAAGTGCGATCGCCCCTATGAAGCCATGAACATTACCGGAATCACAGGGCTTACAGACGCTCAAAAATCAACCCTTAAAGCACTGGGTGCGATTGAATCGTAAGCCTCATTCATTTCACAGTTTTCCTGTGTAGTTTGTTCACTTGTGCGATGGCAACTGTCATTGCTTTCTCCAACAGCCTCGAAAGAACAGGAGAAGCCAGTCTCGTTTCTTGGCTCCAGAAGGTGAGCGCATACCAAGAGGCAGGACCAAAGAACCCCACTTCAGAGAGTCTATACTCTTTTTGAAAGGTCTCCAACGCTATTCTGGTAGGCGTATCAAACTGCCCCGTTATCTCTGCATGATAATGCCCCAAACGGGTCAGCCGATGCTGGAGTTGTTTGACCGCAAAACTATAGTCTCCCTCATGCAAGATCTCAAGGGTCAGTTCATCCAGCCGATGCTCAGCTTTAATCTGTTGAAATCTCATGCTGTCACCTAAATATAGCTGGGCTGACGTTTTTGGAGAAAGGCTGTGACGCCTTCTCGGCCTTCAGGAGAGTTGGCACTGAGCGCAATCGAGTGCCTTTCAGCAGCCAGCTGCTCAGAAAGCGTGCTGTCAAAAGAATCATTCAACAGTCGCTTCACGCGCCCTAACGTCTCAATCGGCATTTGGGCAACCCGCATTGCCAATAGCTCAGTTTCTATCAGGAGGCGATTGTCAGGCACAACACGATTCACCAAACCCAGTTCAAGCGATTCACGCGCTTGAATTGGCTCGTCTAACATCGCGATTTCTAAAGCTCGCCCCATTCCGACCAAGCGAGGCAGCATAAAGGTGCCCCCCGCAGGCATCGAGAGCCCATAAGACGTATTAGACTGTTTGAGATAAGCACTTTGTGACATCACCCGCAGATCACAGGCCAGGGCCAAAAAGAGTCCTGCGCCTGCCGCCGGGCCATTAATCGCCGCAATCACCGGCTTAGACATTTCACGAATCTCTTCAACGCACACATGCAAGGTTGAAGTCAGCGCCAGGGCAGTTTCTGTGAAAAAACATACCGACGGGATGCGATAATAACTGAGCATGTTTATTCCGAGGTTTTAGGACATTG
>JBCBPY010000078.1:0-8995 GCA_039820525.1 Cyanobacteria bacterium J06634_5 | reverse complement strand
TACTTTACTGCCGGAACGCTCAAAGCTGGTCGAGTCACACTGGTCAAACCAGTGGCTTACCTCAGATATTTAGTTAGCGCGCCAAACAGCACCCTAACTCAGCACTACTCAGCAGAGCCCGTTAAGCAGTATGCCTACCGACGGCTGTCTGCACAGGTCTGCACAGTGTGGCTGTCACTCAAGCGTAATCGTCTGGCCACGCTGCGATGCTCGCTTTAGAGCGTCGCCTACGGTCAGTGCGTACAAGCTCTCAGCAGCACTCACGTACAACGGGTTACCGGCTGTTAAGTAGTCAAGCACTCTCTTAGTATCTTGGACAAACAGCCCCTTACGAGGCGCGACCACAATCGCTCTTGAACCTTCAGCCGTCGTTAACGTCCCCTCGTTGCCGACAAACGTCAACGCCCCTAAGCTACCCTGCATTTCGACCTCGCGCCGACGTATCCATAGTCGTTCGCCTTTCCCATAGGTCAGCTCTGCAATCAGCCCACAGCTAAAAACTAAGCGCCCTGAACTCAATAGGCTTTTTACATAACCGGGCTCATCAGGATGAGGCACCATCTGCATGCAGCAATCCACTTGTGACACCTTGCCAAACAAGTGAGTCAATCGATGCACCCGTGAGAGCGCTCCGCAGAAGGGAAAGCCGAATAGCTCAGGCTGATAGGTCCATTTCATCGGTGCAGGCATCTGCGGATTGAGCGTCCGATAGTTCAGATAATGTACGTCGCCGATTGAAGTCAGGTGCGATCGCATCGCAAGGTGCAATCCACCCAGCAGCTCAATATGCTCCACATGCAGCAACAAGCCCTTCTCTACAGATAGCGCCACCAACCGCTTCGCCTGCGCCAAATCCAAAGACAGCGGGTATTCCACCACCACAGGCTTACCCGCATGCAGCGCCGCTTCAGCAACGTCACCATGCAGCGAACTCACCGTCGCGATCACAACTAGATCAATCTCTGGATCGGCAATCAGTTGCTGCCAGTCCGCTCGCGCCTGTACCCCCTGTGTCTCAGCAAAGGCTCGAGTCCGAGCAAAATCCCGTCCAGCAACGGCCTTCACACAAGACCGCCTGTCCTCAGAAAAGGCCCTAGCCCTCACCTTAGCCGCATATCCCGTCCCCACTATCCCCACCCTAACGACCATCTTAAGAAATGCCCTTTTCAATCACAACCATTCAGAATATCTATAGGAGCGTCCGTTATCTTGCGACCAAATATATCGATAGTCAAACATATCGATAACTGAGCCACTTTAGGCATCAAAGATAAACCTTTTAGAATCGTATTAAAGGCTTCTATCTTTAGTTAGAAAAAGTTCGCATTAACGATAGATTTCTATCACTATGTTTGCCTTTATTTATACATAAGCCTCACTTATCAGAAAGAGAATTACTGATAAAATAAAGGCTGTCAGCATTTATTCATTTATCGAGCAAAAATCCCTACATCTCCTGAAACATATAACTTTCAGAAAAATCAAAGCCCTCTAGAAAGGCGCTAACCATAAGTAAAATAGAGGCTTTTCTCAAATTTAGATTACGAATACCATTCAACAAGGCTTCTAAAGATAGTTACAGCTCAATGGTTTTCTCGTAGTATCAAAACATGCTTTCGTTGAAGCCTATTTTGTTAGCCATGCTGACAAGAGACGGCAACACTGAGAGCAGGCATTTTTGAATCAATCAAGAGGATATTCGCATGGCTAGCTACAAGGTAACGTTGGTAAACGAAGCCGAAAATCTAAACACCACTATTGAAGTGGCGGAAGACGAGTACATTTTGGATGCAGCAGAAGAGCAAGGCATCGACTTGCCCTACTCTTGTCGAGCAGGCGCTTGCTCCACTTGCGCTGGCAAAATCACAGCAGGTACGGTTGACCAGTCTGACCAGTCCTTCCTAGATGACGACCAAATCGAGGCTGGCTACGTACTCACTTGTGTTGCATACCCAACCTCTGACTGCACCGTCATGACTCACCAAGAGGAAGAGCTCTACTAAGTAGTCTCCTCTTTCTAGGTTTCAGCAGCCCAGAGCTTACTCTACAGCTCTGGGCTGTTTTATATTTTTTAGCCATAGACGACGCCACAATTACCGCACAATCCAAAATCGAGAACAATTCTGAAGCGCTATTTAGAAACCTGTAAGGGAGTAATGAAGTCTCGAATTCTATCAGGGTATATTGATACTGGCCTTGATAGCATAAACATGAAGCCTGTAAAGTAACCGTTCATAATTTGTAGCGCGCTGCTTCCAGATACTTTGCTAGGTACTCAGTCGTTTTGCTCCACCGTCGACGAATCAGTCGACACATCTACAAGTCTATATATAGAGGAATCGCCAACGATGAAAGCCATGATTTTGGCCGCAGGGAAAGGCACAAGGGTACGCCCCATTACCTACACGATCCCCAAACCCATGATTCCAATTATGCAAAAACCCGTTATGGAGTTTTTGCTCGAGCTATTGCGTCAGCATGGATTTACCCAAATCATGGCGAATGTCAGCCACCTCGCCAACGAAATTGAAGGTTACTTCCGAGATGGTCAACGCTTTGGCGTAGAGCTAGCCTACTCCTTTGAAGGCCGCATCACCGACGGCGAACTCGTCGGCGAAGCGATTGGCTCAGCCGGCGGCATGCGCAAAATTCAAGATTTCTCGCCGTTCTTTGATGACACTTTCATTGTGCTCTGTGGCGACGCGTTAATTGATCTAGATCTGACAGAAGCGGTTCGCCAACACCGCGAGAAAAAGTCAATTGCGACTATCGTCATGAAGCAGGTACCGCTCAAGCAGGTGCCTAGCTACGGTGTAGTCGTCACCGACGAAAACGGTCGCATCAAGTCTTTTCAGGAGAAACCCGCTGTTGAAGAAGCGCTTAGCACAGATATCAATACGGGTATCTATATTTTTGAGCCTGAAATCTTTGACTACATTCCTTCAGGTCAAGAATTTGATATCGGCGGCGACCTCTTCCCTAAACTCGTAGAGAACAATGCAGCCTTTCATGGTATCCGAATGGATTTCGAATGGGTTGATATCGGCAAGGTCCCTGACTACTGGCAAGCTATTCAGGATGTCCTTACCGGCCAGGTGAAAGGCGTTAAGGTTCCGGGCAATGAGGTAAAACCGGGTGTCTTTGCAGGTCTCAACGTCAAAGCGAACTGGGATAAAGTAGATATCGAAGGGCCCGTCTACATCGGCGGCATGACAGAAATTGAGGACGGGGCAAAAATTGTAGGCCCGAGCATGATCGGCTCAAACTGCCTTATCTCTAGCGGAACCATCATCGATAAAAGCGTCGTCTTTGAATATTCTCGAATTGGCGCGGGCGTACGGCTCGTCGACAAGCTCGTGTTTGGTCGATATTGCGTGGACAAAACCGGGGCTTCCATTGATGTTCAGGCAGCTGCCCTAGACTGGCTAATTACCGATACACGCCAGGCAGTCGTTGCAGAACCTCCGATTGAGCATCGCGCGATCGCCGAACTCCTTAACCAAACCATTGCCAATTCTCCTGGGTAAAAAGCACTCACTAAAACAAAGAAAAACCGCCAACAAGAGATTGAAACCTATCTCTTACTAAAACCCCTAAGAGTCCAAGTTTGAGCTTGTCAAACTTGGACTCTTTTTTCTATACCCTTTTTTCTACACTCTTTTTTCTACACAATAAAAAATGGGCTAGCCTGCAGGCTAGCCCATTGCAACTATAGAGATGGCGTTACAAAAACAACCGTTCGAACTACTGAACGACAAGTCGGACGTTCGCATTTTGCAAACCGGGGCGCTTGACTTCAGCTAGGGTTTTGTTAACGGCATACTTCTGATTGATCGAGTTGATTAGCTCGGTCTGGTTGTGCTTTTTCGCTACGCCCCAGAGATCGGCAATCAAGTCAAAAGAACCATCACCATTGCGAGACCAGCCGATATCATAATCGCCTTCTAGCACAGCTACAATGTCAGCACGAACGTTTTGACCATTATAGCCACGGATGTTAGCTTCAGACTTCACAGTAACGCCTAGGTCACTGAGAGAAGACTTTAGGATTTCAGCATCGGTGATTTTAGTGCGCAAAGTACTAAAGTGAGACATGTGAGTTTCCTCCTGAAGAGAAATTGAGAGACAACGAGGTTAGAAATCGAAACAATCAGCTATCAAATGGGATAGAACCTGACCTTTTTGTTAAATCGTTAGCACATATCAAATGTCGCTAACCCTTCTTCCTGTGGGAGCAGGAAGCAAGCTTTTAATACTCCATCCGCTGATATTCAGCCACCGATGAAGCCGCTGGACGAGCACGTTGGCGAGCCCAATCACGTAAAGCTGTGACCTGTTCACTCATCGTCTTCGACAGCGGCATTGTAGAGCGAATTGCCGCGATAATATCAAGCTGAGTAAACTCTCGTCCCTGAGCAAACGCCTCGTACATCGCAGAGACCAATCCTTGCTCAATTTCAGCGCCCGAAAAGCCTTCACAGACCTTACTGAGCTGTTCAAAGTCAAACCGTTCTATATCCGAACGTCGTTTGCCTAAATGAATTCTAAAGATCTCTTTTCTTTCTTCTTCGGTCGGCAGATCTACAAAAAAGATCTCGTCAAATCGGCCCTTGCGTAAAAATTCACTTGGCAAGCGCTCTACTCTGTTCGCTGTCGCAATGACAAACACAGGTGATGTCTTCTCCTGCATCCAGGTCAAAAAGCTACCAAAAATTCGGCTAGACGTACCTCCGTCAGAATCAGCAGACCCAGCGCTTCCGGCAAAAGCCTTATCGATTTCATCAATAAACAACACAGCCGGCGAAATCGATTCTGCCGTTCTCAAGGCATTCCGCAGATTCGCCTCAGACCGACCCACCATAGAGCCATCGTACACACGGCCCATATCTAACCGCAGTAGAGGCAACCCCCATAACCGGGCAGTTGTTTTAGCAATCAATGACTTACCACAACCAGGCACCCCTAAAATTAGCATCCCCTTTGGCTGGGGCAAGCCATACTCACGGGCCCGCTCTGTAAATGCATTGGAACGCTGTTTCAGCCAGTGCTTAAGCTCCTCCAAACCACCTACCGAGTCAATCGTTTCATCTTCCTCGATATAATCTAAAATGCCGTTACGACGAATTAGCTGCTTTTTCTCAGAAAGAACAATATCAACCTCACTCTCTGTCAGCTTGCCGGCCATCACCCGAGACTTACGAAAAACCTTCTCAGCCTCATCACGGGTTAGGCCCAATGCTGCCTTCAACAACTTTTCCCTACCCTCTGTAGCAATACTCGCCGTGGGGGATTTTTCTAACTCTGCCGAAAGCACCTGATTTAGCTCAGACATACTTGGAAGCGTAAAGTCTAAAACGACAACTTCCTTCTCCAATTCAATGGGAACCTCCTGAACTGGAGACATTAATATGATTGTCTTCTGCGTACCCCGAAAGGCCTCTACAGCATCCCGCAGGCTGCGAGTCACCTCAGGACTATCCTTGAAGGGATGCAAATCTTTGAATACAAAAATGCTAGGGTCTTTCTGTCGAGTTGCCCAGTTAATAGCTGCCTGGGGAGAAACCGTGTTGTTTTGTTGCCCGGTCCCTCGCCCCTGACCATATTCGATCATGCCATGAGTCATCGTCCAGGTGTAAAGCCTCTGTTGAGGATGCTGTCGCTGCGAAAGCGCCGCAATCGTTCGCTCCGCCCTTTCCTCCTCAAACGTTACTAGATAGATCAGCGGATACTGAGCTTGAATTAATACGCTTAGCTCTTCTCTCATGGCAAAGGTCCTCAGTTAAGACGACTTAACTAGCTATCAGCATCGGACTAGATTCAGACAACAACAAAACTAATTGAGAAACAACAACAATTCCGTAGCAGAGCCAACAAAACCCTTACAAATTAGAGCACATATATCTCAATACCTACGGGCTCAATACCTACGGACTAACACTTCACCAGTTCTTCTCCACCAAGACGCTTAGATTCAGAACTCAGTTCCGGAATAGGCTCTAGATTTTCCAAAACCTGAAGCGGCTGCTTGGCATGATCACTCACTAGAGATAGGCCATCTCCATGTAGTGCAACAGGGGCAGCACATTTTGGACACGAATGAATCCGATGGGCCTGACCGTAAGCTATACTCAAATCCTCAACGACATCAGCATGCTCCAAATAAAACTCAATCGCACGCTGAGCCATAAGCGACATGGTTTCACCATCGACAGCAGAACGAATCTTGAACTGCCGATGCAGGTCATCTGGAAGATATAAAGTTACTTTTTGCTTTGCGGTTGGCATATCGGATTTTAATAGTGTGAACCCCAGATATGTATATAAAGGTAGCGACAAGTAATTATGCTGTCAAGCCGGCATGCCAGCTTGACGTCAAAACGTTTACACAAATTAACAAGGGTGCGATTCGTAAAAAGTCGTTAGGCTAACGACGACTTATTGGAGAAGTAAGATTTTCCATGGCGATGTTGACGCCAAAATAGGACAGAGTGGGTCTGTACTGTGTTGATCTTGAACGTTGTTTGCAAACGCTATCATCAACCTCATCTTGTGACTATGCTGTATGAGGCAATACGCTCTGGGGGTAAACTCTAGGCATCTAATTTTTTTCTCGCATGAGCATTTCAGCTGAATCAGCACTCCCAACCTCTTCTCAAAACACTTCACTGGAGAGCGCACTCAAGCACCACTTTGGTTACGATCAGTTTCGCTTCGATCAGCGACAAATTATTGAGCAGGTTTTAAAGAATCAAGATGTGCTGGTAATCATGCCGACAGGTGGCGGAAAATCGCTCTGCTATCAATTGCCTGCCCTTTTAAGAGCGGGCGTTACGATTGTTATATCGCCACTGATTGCGCTAATGCAAGATCAGGTGAGGGCCCTTCAAGATAATGGAATTAGGGCGGCATTTTTAAACAGTACGCTTTCGTTCGAAGAAGTGCGATCGCGAGAGCAAGCCCTACTCGCAGGAGACACCAAGCTTCTCTACGTTGCGCCCGAACGTCTCTTCACGAATCAGTTTCAAGATCTCCTCGATCAGCTTGGACAACAAGTCGGCATTAGCACCTTTGCCATTGACGAAGCCCACTGCGTATCAGAATGGGGACATGACTTTCGCCCAGAATACCGCCAACTCTTCCAGCTCAAAAAGCGCTATCCTCAGATTCCTATCATCGCCCTCACCGCAACAGCCACAAAAAGGGTTCGTACAGACATTGTCCAGCAGCTAAGACTCTCAGATCCAGATATTTACGTCTCCAGCTTCAACCGCCAAAATCTCTACTACGAAGTCAAACCAAAATCCAAACAAGCGTACCACCAGCTCCTGAGTACAATCAACGCGTATCAAGGCCAAGAGCAAGGTTCAGGCATCATCTATTGCCTCAGCCGTAAGCACGTTAACGAAGTTGCATCAAAGCTAAAACAAGACGGCATCTCAGCACTTCCGTACCATGCTGGACTCAATGCCGATGAACGGACAAGAAACCAAACAAAATTCATCCGCGACGACGTCCAAATCATCGTCGCGACCATTGCCTTCGGCATGGGCATTAACAAACCCGACGTCAGGTTCGTCATTCACTACGACTTGCCCCGTAACCTCGAAAGCTACTACCAAGAAGCAGGCAGAGCCGGTCGTGATGGAGAGGACGCAAAATGCACTATCCTTTTTGGCTGGGGCGACGTTCACACCGTCAAGTACCTCATCGGACAAAAAGCCGACCCTAACGAACAGCGCATTGCTCAGCAGCAGCTCAACCAAATAATCAACTACGCTGAGAGTTCAGTCTGCCGGCGTAAAATACAGCTCGGCTACTTTGGTGAACCCTTCGAAGCCCCTTGTGATAATTGCGACAACTGCATCAACCCATCCCCCATAGAAGACTGGACAATTGAAGCACAAAAATTTCTGTCCTGTGTCTATCGCTGTGATCAGCGTTTTGGAATGAATCATATTATCGATGTCCTGAGAGGTTCTCGTAAGAAACGCATTCTCGAACTTAGGCACGATCAGCTATCAACCCACAACATCGGCACTGATCGAAGTGTCGACGAGTGGCGTATGTTGTGTCGAGCGCTCATCCATCAAGGTTTTCTAGATGAAACAACTGACGGCTATTCAGTGCTTAAGCTCAATGTCAACAGCAATCGAGTCTTAAAAAAGCTGACGTCAGTCGAAATCCCTGTAGCCACCAAGATAGAAAAGGCACCCGCATCACCCAAAAATGGAGTCGATAAAGAACTCAGCAAAGAAGAAAGTTCACTTATGAGCGAGCTTAGATTGCTTCGAAAGAAGCTAGCCGACGAGCAATCTGTTCCCCCGTATATTGTTTTTTCCGATGCTAGCCTTCGACAGATGGCGCAAAACAAGCCTCAAAACTCAGCCGCATTTTCAAATATTTCAGGCGTCGGGGCGCGCAAGCTAGCCCAATACGGCGCAACTTTTACCCAAGCTATCCATAATTTCTGTAGTAAAAACGGACTAAACACCATAACAGCCAATACAACCATCGAAACGACATCTGAGCCTGTTTCAAAGGGCTCAGAAATTACAACCACGCAGCTGACTACTTACCAACTCTATCAAGCAGGACATTCTCTCTCAGACATTGCCCTCAAGCGTGACGTCCGACTCAATACGATTAATGGTCACATAGCAAAACTTATCGAAGCTGGCTACGATATTGACTTGGACAGACTCGTCTCTAGAGAAAGGCAAGCTGTAATCCACCAGGCCATCACCGAAGCAGGCCCTAACTCACTGCGCAACATTCGAGAAATTACAGGTGAAACCTATGATTATCAAGAGATTACCCTTGTTCGTGCTGCATGGGAGGCAAAAAATCAGCAGCAATTATAAAAGCAGTAATCCGGCTGTAAAGAGTTAGGGCTCTCATCATCATCAGCTTGTGATGAGAAGCAAACAAGCGGCCCTGCACTCATTCAGTGCGGGGCCGCTTGTTTGCTTAAGGATAGAACCTGGCATCGAGCTAT
>JBCBPY010000077.1:0-9669 GCA_039820525.1 Cyanobacteria bacterium J06634_5 | reverse complement strand
AGCCAGTACGTTAATCCCCGTGCCCGCGCTTTATGCACCCGGTGTTCTTTTTGAGATTGATGCCGTTGCCGTTGCCCAATAGCGGTCTAATGATTTTTACAAATTCGCTTTTATGCAAATGGTCATGCTGGCTTACCAGCATTTGCTTAATTGAATCAGGATGGTGAAATAAGTAGCTTGGAACCAACCCCTTTAGAGAAACAGCATCACCATAGTCTCCAGCACACCGAGTCATAAAACATAGCAGATCACAGCTGTACTCGGGAAGAGACCCCAGTAGAAACTGACCTTTAGGGCCAGGAGAGACGGATTGAGGGCGTATTTTTGTCGTCATAGGAACCTCGTTTGAGCAGTCTCAACGCCATTACCCCAAAGGGTAAAGAAGATAGTTTTGCTACACGGTACCCTTAAGGGTAATTGCAGGCGCTTGAAACAGGCTGGAATGTCAGAAGATACAGCCTATAGGCGTAGTACATTAGGGCTTTAGCGCTTACTGCATTGCAAACCAAAAGGAATTCCTCTCCAAGTCGTATAGCCACTGGCGAAGTCTCGATTCCACGTGTGCATTATCAACATCCAGTCATCTGTGCCGTTGTAGCGCAAGGGTAAAGTATGGTCGTTTCTTGAAGTATCTAAATCATTACTATTTCTAGAACGCTCTCGAATGGGTACCCAATTTCCTCCACCATCGCTGACATTTCCAGCAATAGGACCAGCGCCTGGAGTCGTCGTACAAAAATCTCCATCACATCCTCGACGGCTATCAATGCCTAATCTGATCACTGCCTCCCTTCCATCTAAATTACAATCCCAAGTTCCAACCCAATCAGGTGGAATAACCGATGTTTGAGTGGGCCGCGCGTATGTTGCAGCCTGTACACTATGCGCAAAAGCTATCCCTAATACCGTTGCGAAAATTATTGCTGCAACTAGCCAGTAACGATATATTTGTTTCATTGTAATTTTTTCTTTTCAAATGAACAGGTCAATACTAGGCAAGTGAAAACTTAGGTGACAGTACCCTCTAGGGGCAGTTCTTTCATGAGGACGTGGTTCAAAAAAGGCCGATTTCAGGTAACACTCGCCAGTCAACCTGCAGAAATGTTCATTTAAACCACGTCTCTACAGCTGCCTGAGAGTAGCTTCTCACTCTCGGGCAGCTGTAGAGACATGCTTGCTCAAACAGTAGCTGTACCGTACCGTTAGTGTGCAGCTACGGTCACTGTGTAGGTATCACCGTGGTTGCAAACAGATGTGTCGGATTCTATATGACGTGTGTAGCCCCATCCATTATCATCGCGTAGCTTGTAGTCCAATCGAATTCTAGTCTCCTGACCTTTCACCTTTTCAAGCCGACGAGTTTTCTCCCAGGTATCGCCGTTGCTAACTTTACTATTCGCGATAGGTTCAGAACGCCAGTCGCCTAAAGCATCTGGATCGTAGTAGTCGATGTCAGTAATTTTTATTTCCTCTCCCGATTCATTTTCCACTTTGATAGTGACGTTTCGGCAATGCCTAGTCGCGGCTTCAGCCGGAGATGCAGCACCTAAAACAGGCATCAAAACAGTGGATAGAAGGAAGCTAGCGCTGAGGACTTTTCGTGCAATATTCTTTTTCATTATGTTTACCGGTGGTTGTCTTGTTTAATTTTGAGGTCGATAGCAGCATCGTTATGTCTTATTCATGACGTTGCTGCTATTTGGTTTAGCGGTTTGTGCTTCAACCTCGATGTGCTTATCATCGCAATCTGAAATCGGTTTGCCCATATGATTTCATTGGGTTAAATGGGATGGTTGAAACCTATTTCTTTTAATGCATGAGTGAAAATTTGAAAATATTGGATAGTGCTTGGCTTCAGTGAAAAGCATCGTTATGATGCAGGCATAGTTTCGTCACTTACTCGCTAAAGCTCATTAGTACTATGACTTCGTCAACGCCTTTTCCCTATCGTCATTTAGGCGGCTCTTTGCCCCTGGAAGATCAAACTTATGTCATAAGAAAAGGCGATCAACAGCTTTTTGAGGCGCTACAGAAGGGAGAGTTCTGCTACGTGCTGAATTCTCGGCAGATGGGAAAGTCGAGTCTGAGGGTTAGAACTATGCAGCGGCTACAGGTGGAGGGCATTACCTGTGGCGTAGTCGATCTATCGGCAATGGGGACTGAGAGTACGCAAAGCGCCTGGTACAAAGGGTTAGCTTATCGGATTATGCGTAACTTTCGAACTGTTAGGATGCCTGATGGTAGCGCTATTGACTGGCGAGGGTGGTGGAAAGCCCATGATTTTCTTTCGCCTGTTCAGCAGTTTGGCACATTGATTGAGGAGTGCTTGCTTCCAGCAATTACAGATGACGTTGTCATCTTCATTGATGAGATTGATAGCGTCTTAAGCTTAGGCTTTTCTACAGATGATTTCTTTAGCTGGATTCGCGCTTGTTACAACAACCGAGCCGACAATGTTGCATATCGACGTTTGACCTTTTGCTTACTGGGCGTAGCGACGCCCTCAGGTTTGATTGCAGACAAGCAGCGAACGCCGTTTAACATAGGTCAGGCGATCGCACTCAACGGTTTTGAGTTTAATCAAGCAAAAAGCTCACTTCAACCAGGCTTGGCCCAAGCTAACATCCCTAATCCAGAAGACGTTTTGCGCGAAATATTAGCATGGACAGGTGGACAGCCGTTCTTAACTCAAAAGCTCTGTCAGCTAGTGGCTACGCACTGGTCAGAGTCAGCCGCAGCGCCGAGTGTGTCTGTCGAAGCGATCGCAACCGCTCACATTCTGACAAACTGGGAGAGTCAAGATGAGCCTGAGCATTTAAGAACCATTCGAGATCGCTTCTATGCCCACCCAGAAAGAACAAATCGATTACTGGGTCTATATCAACAAATATTAAAAAAGGAGGGTATTAGAAGCGATGATAGTCTAGAACAGCGAGAACTCAGGCTGACAGGCGCAATTATTAAACGAGACAATCAGCTTCAGGTCTTCAATCCTATCTATGCCAGTGTCTTCGACGCTGACTGGGTGAGCCAATCGCTGGCGAATATTCGGCCCTATGCACAATCTTTCGATCGCTGGATAACGTCAGACAAAACAGAGTCCGTTTCTCTACTAACCGGTATTGAGCTAGAGGCCGCTAAAGCCTGGGCCTCTGGCAAAAGCCTGAGCGATCAAGATTATGCCTATCTTGCAGCGTGTCAGGAGGCGGAGCAAGACAGAGTAGAGACGGCGCTTGCTGTAGAAGCGCAGGCGAAAGCGGTACTCGCTGAGGCAAACCGCAAAGCCAACCGCCGAATCAAACAAGGCGTTGGCGTTCTAGGACTAGCAGCGGCACTGTTAGCAGGCTCTTTATTGTTTTCGGCGCAGACAGTTCAGTCTGCTCGCGTAGAAGCCGCAGATGCTAAAGAGTCAGCGCAGCAATCTCGCGCAGCAGCCCGAGAGAGCCAATCCATTGCTGAAAAAGAAAGAGAGAATGCGCGGCAGGCAAGGCAAGCCGTCAGCACAGCAAATCGTGAAACTAAAGCGGCAAATGAAACCGCTCAGCTGGCGAAGGCCGAGGCGCAACAAGCACTTGAGGACACACAAGCAGCACTAGAGGAAGCCGTTGCCGCTGAGAAAATTGCGCAGCAGGCTCAACGTGCAGCTACCGTTGCCAGACAAGATACTCAAAGAGCAAGAGCAGAAACCGCTGAGGCCACAGCGCAGCGACAGCAAGCCGAACGAGAGGTTAGGCAGGCACAAGTTGATTTAGCCCAGGCGAATCAAGCCATCGAGATCGCACAAACAGAAAGAAACGAGCTATCTACTGGAACCCGCTTAGAGCGCTCTGCCCTAGCGCTTGTCAGGCAATCAACAAACTTAAACTTAGACGATTTGGTAGAAGCCGTTGACTTGGGCAATGCCCTACAGCCTTTTTTATTAGATGGTCGCTCTGTTCTTACCTACCCTGCAACAGGGCCTATCTTAGCTTTGCAAACGCTGCTTACCCAAATGCCTAAACAGGCTATTCTCTCTTATGGTCAAGACATATCGCTAGAAGAGGTTGCGGATGTTTGGTTCAGCGAAGATGCTAGCTTCTATGCCACAAGGCTTAGCTACGACGGCTTCCGACGTACTTACCTACAGTATTGGAATGATGATGGCCAACCGCTGGGGAACCTAATTGAGCTAGATGTCTATAGCTTTGATCGCGATGCCCCTTTGCCTTCTTATCTCCATTTAAGCGGCGATCGCATCTTCGACAACGGCACTGACCTTTCCACGCTTAGTTTTATGCCTGCTATCAACATCAATGATATCGATTTGGTAGATCTCCCTGGCCAAGAGAGTTCTCGGCTCGCTTGGTCATTGCTGACTGGTGACAGTTCTTATGATTCACAAACATTTGGTCTCATGCAAAAGCGCAACCGATTCGCTGCAGTGCAACAGAATGCTAAAACGCGAGAATCAACCTTTCAACTGCTGACATTTGCAGGAAATGTCATTCATGAACATACCGTTGAGGATGCCTCAATCAAGCTGTTCTTTCAGCCCCTGGGTAACCACGTGACTACATTAGAGTGCAAATTAGCAGAGACAGGTGGGTGTATCGGTAACGTTTGGAATGCAGAAGGACACATCGTCAATCAAATAGATGTTTTAGGCAACCAAATTCGCTGGACACCGGATGGTCAGCATATAGCGACTTGGAATGATAGTGAGTTACGTCTCACGTCATTAGAACAAGGCCGCACTCAGACCTATCAAACAAATGGCCGTTTGCTCTCTTTTCAATCAGGCGACGCGCTTTACTTTTGGGTGAGGCAGGGGCCTGGGCTAACACTATGGGATGCAGCGCAGCGAGAGCCGATTGCGAACATGTATCCGCTGGGCATGAATGCACAGGTGCTGGAAGCATGGTACGACGAGCCAAACCAAACCATTTTTGCGATTAGCGACCACGTAGAACTCGGTGCAACCCTTTATTCTCAGCCGCTGGCACAGCCTGAAAATGACTACGAATATACGGCAACCGCGCTGCAATACGAACGCGGAGCAAGCTGGGCTTTTCATCCCGGTGGAGAGGGTGTTGTCATTAGCAAGTTCAACGGTGAACTTCAGCTTTGGAGCTTAGGCGGCGAGCTTTTGGCCAGCTTTGTGGGTCATGAAGCTGTTGTTGACACTGTGCGGTTCAGTCCAGACGGTAACCAAATATTGACTTACAGCCAGCAGGAGGCGCGAGCCATGCTTTGGGACAGTCGAGGTAGAGCGATCGCACAATACAACAGCGTTGCCTTACCCGCTATAGATGCCGACTGGCAAAATATCATAACGCTAGATCAGCGCCCCGATCTGCATCCTAATCTGCCTGTGACTCAGCTCAAACTGTGGTCAATAGATCGCTTAGATACGCTACTAGAAAAAGCCTGTAGCCGTTTGCAACCTTACTTTGACCAGGAATATTTAGACGATCGCATGAGCGCGACCTGTGACTAGCGGTTTGCAATCGGCTAAGACTTCAGCCCATCTTTTCCCATTTAAATAGGTAACAAGCTCCCATTTAACCCGATGGTGAAGTTCGCTTCTAGCAGGCAGGATGAAGTCATCCCATGCAACTGTAACCACTTTTTGGAGGTCTGCTAACCATGCGTTGTCGTCCAATCTCTCGTAACTTACTGCTCAGCGCCTTTTCTATTGAAAGCGCGATCGCCCTATCGGCTTTCATCCCAGTTTCTGCGGCGAAAGCGCGGCTGATAGACCAGCCGATAGCTCAATCTGTCTGCCCCGGTGACCAAAGCATTGCAACAACAACACGAATCGCTGAATTCCCATCGCTCAGCGCTTGGTACCAACCCGCTGACGTCAAGGGCATGCATGGTCGAAGTGTCTACGTCCACCAAAGAAGAACGCTTGGACGTACTGAATCGGATTCGGCTTTCTGATTCAGCTGCACAGCAAAATTGAGCCATCTGAATCTTCACCTGAAATGACCGACATCATAACAGCTATAGTAGAGCCGATACGTTTACCGCTCTGCTAGATTTTCGATGGATTCAGATTCAGAATTAACTTGGCCCAATGCCAAACAGTTGGCAGATCAACTTTTGTTTGAATCAACGGGTAAGCACTTGAGCGATATTGAAAGCCAAGTATTGCAGGGCTCTTGGGAGGGGAAGAGCTATGGTGCGATCGCAGAAGAACTCGGCTACACGCTGGAATATATCAACAGTGACGTTGGCTACGGCCTATGGACAAAGCTTTCAAAAGCGACTGCTGAAAAGCTGACGAAGCGTAGCTTTCGAGGTGCGCTAGAGCGTCAGTGGCTCGCTCGTTCCTCTCAGGAACCCAATTCTCTACCGCCTGTGCAAACGACCGCTCCGACTGATTCTACGAGCGCTTCTTCAACGCAGTCATACTACATTGATCAGTCATACTACATTGATCGTCCACCTACGGAGTTGCGCTGCTTTGAAGCGATTACGAAGCCGGGTGCCCTCATTCGGATTAAAGCGCCCCAAAAAATGGGAAAAACTTGGCTCGTAGACCGATTGCTCCAATATGCTGAGCAGCAAGACTATGCCATTGTTCCTATCAACTTGCTCAGAATAGAATCTACGGTCACTAGCGATCTTGAACGATTTCTTAAATATTTTTGCACCCGTGTCACACGGCAGCTCGGTATGGACAATCAGCTGAGCGACTATTGGGATGAAGAACTCGGCAGCAACACTAGCTGCACAGAGTACTTTGAATCTTATATTCTGCAAAACACTGACAAGCCGATTGTTTTAGCGCTCGATAACGTAGATCGCCTTTTTCCCTATGAAGCGGTAGCAGCTAACTTTTTCAGCCTAATGAGAGCTTGGTATGAGGACGCGCGTATTTTACCTGAGTGGCAGCAGCTCAGGCTGATTATCTCTCATTCAACAGATATCTACCCAACGTTGAATATTAATCGTTCCCCTTTCAACGTAGGCTTGGCCATAGAACTCACAGAATTCAGCCAGCTACAGCTCTTACAGCTTGCC
Source organism: Cyanobacteria bacterium J06634_5 (assembly GCA_039820525.1). Taxonomy (GTDB): domain Bacteria; phylum Cyanobacteriota; class Cyanobacteriia; order Phormidesmidales; family Phormidesmidaceae; genus Phormidesmis. The sequence goes on along the minus strand of JBCBPY010000077.1, from coordinate 2,661 downwards.
CAGAAGCAAGGTGTTCTTCAGAACTCGCCCAAGCAAGTAGAAGCGCTGGCGGCGTTACTAGGCGGGCACCCCTATCTTTTTCAACAAGCCTTAGAACAACTGCGCTCCAATCGTGAGATGAGCATTGAGAATCTTTTGGCGATCTCCCCTACAGAAGCAGGCCCTTATGCTCAACATCTGAGAAACTTGCTGATACATCTACAAGAGAATCCAGAAATGGCAACAGCAATGAAAACTATACTTCAAGCTTCAGGACCCACTCGTATCAAATCAGAACTAGGCTTCCAACTCAATAGTTTGGGCTTAATAAGATTTCGAGGTAACGACGTGGAAACTCGGTGCTTGCTCTATCAGCTTTATCTATGCGAGCACTTAGAAGACTTCTAATTCCTCTCTTCTACATCAGGAATGTTGCCATATCTGCCATCCGTGAAAAAACCGAGTGGATACTGCTACTGAGCCACTTAGTACGTATGATCGTTCTGAAATCCTTTGGTCCCCTGCAAATCCTAATTAATTGTCATTCTCTTTGGGTGATGCACGCTATTGGCCTAATGAGTAGGCCTGTTCTTCTAAGGCTTGACACCTTGCCAAAAGCTTTCGATAACACTCTCCACATAGTCCTCAGACTTTGGCAGTGGTGCAGACATTTGGCTGAGCATGACATAGTTCATAAAACTACCCATGAACTGCATTGCAACAGCTCGAGGCTCCCTTGATTTCATGCGGCCTAGTTTCATCTCTGTTTCAAAAAAAATAGTTAATGCCTTTAGGTTTCGGACGGGCGGGGCATTCTCAGAGCCCATCATATCGGCAGATGCGAATATCCCTTTAGACATCAGCATAATAATTTTGGGCAAATTCTCTTGGAAAAATTCAATAATTTGTAGGCCGATCACCTTCAGATTTTCCTTCAGCGCCCCCTGACCAACCAAATCCTCGAGCGAAAGTAGCCAGGGCAACTCGTCAGTCAATCCCATTGACTTTAAAAACAAAGTTTCTTTCGTAGAAAATCGCTTGAAAATTGATGCTTCAGATCGACTAGAGGCAATGCCGTGGGAAAAGACAAGCATAGGACTATTATCCGTTGCTGTATCCGGATGCTGAGGCAAATAAACGTCAAAAGGAATAGCACCTTCTCGGCAATAATGGCCTTGCTACTTTTGAGAAAGCGTTGCTTAAAACCACTCATTTTAACAGCTTCTAGAATGACGCTTGATCCTTGTTAGGTTGAGGTCTTCACACGGTAAAGGCTCTCGTAAAATATACCCGACCCCTCGCATTGTATAAATCAAACGATCTTCTTTCAGCGCTTCTAGCTTTCTTCGTAGGTAACGAACGTAGACTTCGATGATATTGGAGCTACCTGAGAAATCGTAGCCCCAAACATTTTCTAAAATTTGCGATCGCGTCAACACCTGATAATAGTGAGTCATCATGTAGGCCAAAAAGTCGAACTCCTTAGCCGTAAGCTGAACCAAACGAGCTGGCTTCTCAGGAGCACTACCCACCCCTCGAAATACTTCACGAGTTTTAAAGTTGAGCACAAGATCCGCGCAGCGCAGCCTGGAAAGATTCTCTGATCTCTTAATAGGCTGAGGTAAATTAGCGTGAATCCGTGCGAGCAGTTCTTCTGTGACCAAGGGCCACGATAGGCAGTCACTTGCGCCAGCACGAAGCCCTGCAATACGGGCTTTTACCCCGTGCTCCTGCGTTAACAAGATAATCGGCACTAAGTTCCAGTTGGCTCTCAATCGAGCGCAAATTTCTACACCCGAGAGCCTTGGAGAAGACCAATCAGCAATCACTAAGTCAGGCATAAATCTTTGCGCAGCTAGTATGCCACGTAGTCCGTCATGTACAACACTCACCCGATAATTTGCCTGGGTGAGTTCGAGCTGTAGCGTCTCAGTTCTATGAATCTCACCAGAGATAATGATGAGGTGTTTGGGGTTCACATGACGAGAAAGCTGTTGATTATTGGCGACGACTTGTTTGGAAGAAGTTTGCATCACAAGCTGTTACGTATGTAGATGGGGAGGCCGATCTAAAAGTTGGGTTATGTTATAGCTCGCTGAGTGAAAAAGCGCCGGCTCTGATCCGCAATCAGAGCCTGTTTTGGATGAGTGGGGTTCTTACGTAATGGATCAAGGAAGGTTGAGTCAGGTTACTGGCCGCGCCGGGTCACTAGCGAAGGCAGGGTAAATAGCTGATCGCGATCGCGCAAAATAAACAACGCGATCAATGAGCCTAGTAATGGTACAGCCGCCCAAAGCAGATAGTTAGGCGGTTCGTAAGGATTCAATAACTGCTTGTATACAGAGAGCGTAGAAACCAGATGCATGCCTAGCAGCAAACCGCAGGACCAGGTTTTAAACAGGCCCAGCATAAAGGCCAAAATCACAAAAAGTTGAAAAAGACCAATCGCAAACGCCAGCGAGTTTGAGAGTGGAATTCGATAAAACGTTGAAAATATTTCCTGCGTGATTTCAGGTGCAGTAATTTTTTCAGCAGCCCAGACAACAAAAAACAGGCCAATGCTGAAGCGCATAATCGCCAGGCTAATGAGCAATGGCTTCATTTCCATACTCCTCATTAGGCGCTGCTGATATTCTATCGCTCGGGGTTCTTCGCTTTGAATTCTAGCCATAATTTTAATGC
>JBCBPY010000076.1:0-9786 GCA_039820525.1 Cyanobacteria bacterium J06634_5 | reverse complement strand
GTGATGTTCAAACACTATCGTCGTTTGGCCTGACACCACCGTTTCTTTCATGAAGTATTAAGCCTGAGTAGTTACCTCAGCGATTGGAATAACAATGTCTAAGGTGGTCCCAATCCCCGGTTTGCTCAGCAGCTCAAAGGTGCCATGGAAGCGCGCCGTGCGCTCCCGAATACCAATTAGTCCAAATCCGCTGTTGTCAATCAGATGAGTGGTGTCAAAGCCGATACCATTATCCACAATGAGAATTTGGACCTGATGCCCTTCGGGATTAGCCCCCGTCAATGTATCACCCGCTAATGTATCACCCACCAATGTGTTGCTAAAACTCAGGGTCAGATCCAGCTGGGTGGCGGCGGCGTGGCGCAGGGCGTTGGTAATCGCCTCTTGGGAAATTCGCAGCAGATTAAGCTGGACATCATCAGGAAGCAGGAAGGGCGTCCCTTCCAGATACAGGTGAGTCGTCAGACCGGTATCCTGAGTGATTTGCTCAAGGGCTTTGCGAAGCGCTTCGGGAAGGGCATCGGTTTCTAACGCGGCAGAGCGCAGGGCCCGGACGGAACGGCGGGCTTCTGAAAGGCCCTTACGGGCTAGATCTCGGGCCCGAAGAACATAGGATTGAGCGGCGTCTAGGCCAGCAGAACGTTCACCGCCGGTCAGTTTCCCCAGGCTGCTACGGACGGCTTCGAGCTGAAGAGAGATCCCTGTAAAGGACTGAGCCAGGGTATCGTGAATCTCTCTCGCGAGGCGGTTGCGCTCGTCTGTTAGCGCGGCAGCTAGGGCGGCGTCCTGGCTTTGTTCGGCCAGCCGCGTTAGCTGAATGGCCACAATGGCCTGATTGGTCAAAGCTTGCATAAACTCAAGTTGTTCATCGGTCAAAACAGTCTGGTGCGAAAAAGAGAACACTACATAGCCGATGGGTTGCGCTCCTGCTTTCATGGGGATGTAGGTGACGGCCTTGTGGGCTTGACGCTTATGCCAGTCTGCGGTTTCGGGGCACCACTGCTCACCATAGGGTAGGGCCTCGTCGTAGGTAAGGGGGCGTTTATGGCCAATCAGGGGACTCCAGCCGGGGGTTTTATCGGCAGGAATAGGCGTCCGAAAAAAGTCAGGATCGCTCGGTGCATTCCCGATGTAAATTTGAGCGTCTTCAACGGCTACTCGTTGAGTCAGCATGCGGGTGGACTCATCGTACAAAAACAAATGCACTTTGCACGCCGCTACCTGCTGAGCCATCGCTGCGATGATGTTGCCAAGAAACTGATCCAGCTCAGGGGAGGCGGCCAAACTGGTGAGGGTTTTACCAATAGCTTCATTGATTTTGGCCAGCTCGGCGGCGCGATCGCGGGCGGCCTGTTCACGCTCTTCTAAAATGGCTTTTTCAGCCTGTTCTCTGGCCTGAAGAATCTGTTCTCGCTGAATAGCATTTCCAACGCAGCTGGCGATGGTTTGAAAAACAGCAATTTCAGTTTCACTCAGTAGCGTTTGCGTGTGGCAATGGTCGATCCCGATCACCCCCCAAAATTCACCGCTGACAAAAATAGGAACAGAATAAGATGTTTGAATACCCAGGGCCTTGAGATCCTCGCGCAGCGCAGCTGGAAAGATTGCCGTATCTTCAACATCGCCCCCCACCCAATGCCCATCTCCTAGGCGCTGATTGAGGCGATCGCTCAGGACCTTAGCCGGAAAATCCGGGCGTTTATTTACTTGCGTTTGGTCGAGCTGTTCTTCAGAGGCCCACTCGGCATACCTGCTGTACAACAGGTTGCCGTCGCTGACGTCAGCCTTCATAATCCCAACCCGATCAGCATTGATGCCTTTGCCTAAAATCTCCATCGTCGGGGCGATCGCACTTTCTAAGTCATCTGCGGACAACAGCTTGTTGGCCGCCGCTGCGGTGATATCAAGCCAGCGCTCTCGAACAGACAAAATCTCGTTACTTTGTTGCAGCTGGCTCGCCCGTGCCTGGGCGGCCTGTTCCCGCGCTTTTTCTAATAGGGCAATTCGCTCAGCCTGCTGACGCTCACTTTGAATGTGCTCGCGGTAAATAGCGCTGCCAACGCAGGTTGCTGCGGTATTAAACACCGCCAGCTCTGCCGGACTCAGGTGTCGCGATTCCTGGCAATAGTCCATATACATCAGGCCCCAAAAGGCCGCGCCCCCGTCTATACCGATAAAAATGGGCACTGCGTAGGTGTAGAGCGTATTGAACTGCTGTAGTTTGCTGCGAAAGGGTTCGCTCAGAGCCGCAACCGGACCACCCACCGACTCCCCAGCCATCAGCTGCGCCGTCCAGTCGGCGAAGTCACTGGCGGGTAAATCAGTCAGGTCATCTTCGGCCATGCGACGTTCTAAGGAGGGAGAATTCCACGTGTAGAGTTCGTGAAAGCGTCCTAAGCTGTCGGGCTCAGGTAAATACTGCATAATGCCAATGCGATCGCTCTCGAGGTTTTCCCCAATGGTTTTGAGCGCCGCTTTGACACTCACTGCGGGTGGCAGCGCCGAGAGCAGTTTGCTAGCAGCGGTTGCCGTGGTCTCCAACCAGCGATCGCGCGTTCGTAAAACGGCGTTGGCCGCTTCTAATTCGGCGGCACGGGTTGCCCTTTCTTGAGCCAAAAGAGCCGCTCGTTCGGCATGCTCGCGGGCCTTACGGGCCAGATCACGCTCAATGGCATTGCCTAGGGCCGTCGCTGCGGTTTCTAGCACCGCAATTTCGGCCTCACTCCAAACCCGTTCTTCCAAGCAATCATCTATCCCCAGCAGTCCCCACCACTGACCAGAGACTAAAACCGGGACGCTGAGCAGCGATCGCGCATGGCCCACTGCTCGTTCCTCAGGGCCAATGTTATCTAGCTCACGGGCAAAAAACTGCATTGCCTGCCCTGCTTTCAAAGGCGCGGTGAGGTGGTCGGGAAAGCTGTCTACCGGCACCGGAAATTTGGCCCCGGCCTCCATCTTGCTGGGAATCTGCTCCGCATCCCACTCCAGCATCAGGTTGAAAATAAACCCGCCGGTTTCACTATCTTGAGTGTTGTTTAAGATGTAAGCGCGACATTGATGGGTCCCTTCTCCCAAAATTTTAAGCATGGTGGGCAGCGCCTGGGAAAGATCGTCGGTTGCGACCAGGCACTGTGCCGCTGCATTCACGCAGTTGAGCAAGCCATCGCGAGCCCTCAGCTGTTGGTTGTAGGTTTCTAGCTCAGCTGCACGAACGCGGGCTGTTGCTTCCTTTTCTTGGCGGGTGCGGCGCTTGGCATGGCGGAGCTTTTCGCGCTCAATGGCGCTGCCCAGACAGGTCGCCGCAGTTTCTAACACCGCAATTTCGGCCTCACTCCAAATGCGCTCGGTGGTACAGTCGTCAAATCCCATCACCCCCCACCACTGACCCGCCACAAAAATAGGTACGGCAACCAATGACTTCGCGAATCTGGCCTGATTAACTTCTAAGGCAATGCCTGTCACGTTTCGAGTCAGCAGCTGAATGGGTTTTCCCAAGGATATTTGTTCAACAACGGCTGTGGGAAAAGCCTGCATCGGAATCGGAATATTGCCCGCCAATACCGAAGAATCTGGTTGCCCAGGCGCATTCCACTCGTAGGGAACGTACCAGCTACCCTCCGTCGGGGCGCTTTGGGTTTCTTCAACCGGCACATTCTCCAGAATAAAAATTCGGTCTTGCTGTGTTTTCTCACTCAAAATTCGCAATGCTTCAGGGATCGCATCCGCTAAATTGTCATGGGTTAATAAGCACTGCGCGGCTGCGTTGACACCATTTAACAGGGCATCTCGCTGGCTGAGCTCCCGGTGATATTTCTCTAAGGCTGCCAAGCTTTCTTGCCGATGTAACGCGCTCAGCTCTAGTTTGCTGGGATCTGGCATATCTAGATCTGGTGCATTTGGATCTGGCGCGTTTGGAGTTGGCACATTTGGATCTGGCCCTTGCTGCTGAAAGGCCGCTGTAAAGTCGTTTGCTTTCTCCACACCCGTTAGCCGCGCGTCAGGTCACTTAGCTCCTAAGTTTATCGCCTGTTACCGGCAGATGATCGCATTTTTTATTAATTTCTCCTATCTTCCTCAAATCTTAGTCAGATTATCAGCTCGCATTAATGTTTATGCCCTGCACTTACCCATAAGATAAAACCCCTAACGCGCTGATGTGGTTAGGGACTGCCGCTACCACAACAGCTGTGAAAATGCACGTGGAACCCTGTTTATTCCTCACTATGCTGGTTTCTCATCGTTTGCTGTTCACAGCAATCTTTAAACGCGACCTGTCCGATTCGGATAGGTCCCATCCCCAGCGACGCATTCCCAGCGACGCATTCCCAGCGACGCATTCCCAACAATGCATTCTCAACCCCTCATCCCCAACGACTCATCAGGAAACTCTCCAATACTATCGATAGTCCTGTATCATCGATAGTTGTATTTTGGCAAGTAAACTTCCAATATCGGCAAGATGACGTTGAAGTTTTATTTCCTTTGGAGTCTCCCCCTTAACCCATATGTCATTTGCAGAAGCCATGCCCACACTCAACGAAGGTGACCATACCCTAGGTCCGCTATCTGCCTCGCTACTGATTATGACTTATGGCAACTACCCCTGTCCGCACACGGGCAAAGCTCATCAATCAGTGAAACATCTGCGGGAGTCATTAGGCGACAAACTTTGTTTTATTTTTCGTCACTTTCCGACCCTCCACAGTTACCCCCAGTCTCAGCTCACTGCTGAAACGGCTGAAGCTGCTGGCAACCAGGGCAAATTTTGGGAAATGCACAACAAACTTTTTGATAACCAGCAGGCGCTAGACGACGCCTCGCTTGTCGAATACGCTGACGAGCTAGGGCTTGATATTCCACAGTTCTTACAAGAGTTGGCTGATCATGTACATGCTCCACACATTCAAAACGATGTAGAGAGCGGTATTCAGTATGGGGTTGCGAGTACGCCCACTTTTTTCATTGGCATTCGTCATGAAGGGACTGAAAACTTAGAATCATTTGTTCAACAAATTTTGAATATTAAGGCGACCAGCGGTAGCTGAGGCCGGTTGCACGGGTGTTGGGAGATCTCATCAAGCCTTAAGGCTTAAGCTTAGAAAGTTGTTACTATGGCTTTTGTCCTGGTGCTTGATGAAACTCTTTTTTGCACTCGATATTTTTAGCACGCCAAAAGATTTTCTTAAAGCCTGCAACTATGAAACTCTTATGACTCTAAAATCGCTGTTTTCAACACCCGCAGTGGCGGCTGCACTATCGCTAATTAGCCTCCTCGGTTTTTGTCAGCCTGCGGCAGCCCAAGCCTGTGAAAGGCTCGACGTTATTGGTGGTGAGGGCAATGAAGTAACCAAGACAGTCTCCTTGCCCAACCTATTGTTTTTCAACAGTAATTGGAACACGGACTTTGTTGTTGGTAGGCCTTACCGCTACTACATTGTTGATTTTATGTCTGATAGCGGCAGTACTTACAACATTGATGTTTTCCTCAAGTACCCAGATGAGTCTGTCGATGCTTCCTACGGTGTTAGAGAGCGTAGTGTGCCTGAAGGTGAGGCGATTGCAATTCGCGCAGAGCCCCGTGTGAGTAGCGATCCTTACCAGGTCAACCTACGGGTAGGCGGTTTCAACTCAGAAGGTAACACTTACACAGCTTCTGTTTCAGGCTGTCGGTAGCGGTACTGGGATTGCCCTCAAGTCAGTGCCCTCAAGTCATTGCTCTCAAGTCATTGCCCTCAATGCGATCGCTGTTGTATCTCATCGCTATAAAAGCGATAAAACAAATACTCATCTTTAAAGTTGTGTTCATCAATCACATGATGAATAATGCCGCGCTCAACCAGCAACTGCCCTAAGCGGACCGCTTCTGCTCGCGTGGCCTTTTGGCTTTTAACCATCCAGGTTACAGCCTCACTACCGATAAAACAGGTTGCATACGTGGTTAGGCGAAACTTGCGATCGCGAATCTCTAAGCCATCTGGCCCTAGCATTTGTTCCACTAGCCGGTCAACTTCAGTGGTCGCTACATTCTTCGGCGTTTTTAAAATGGCCGAATATTTCATGACATCGGCCAGCAAGCTGGCAGGGAACGCGCCTAGTTTTGGCGAGGGCGTTACAGACGGGGGTACAGAAGGCGGCTGAGAGTCTTTAATTAAGTCTTGAGGAGAGAACCCCTGAGGGGAAGAATCCGGAGAGGTGGCCGGAGAGGGCGCTGTGGAGGCCCCAGTCTGCATAGTACTCATGGGCATAGTATTTATGGGCAGATTGCTCAACGATGCCGCGTTGAGTTTTTGTTTTAACAGCTCTTGTGACTCAGGCGTTCGAAGATGCAAATCGCGCTGAGGGAACGGAATCTGGATTTGATAACGCTTAAAATTAGCTTCTAAAAGATAGTACACGTCACTTTTGATATCAAACTGATGGCGAGGATCTCGAATCCACAGCAACAGATCAAAGTGAAGCGCACTGTCCCCAAATTCGGAAAATCGCAGCTGTGGCTGTGGATAGCGCAGCACTTCGGGGTGAGCATAGGCGGCTTCTATGGCAGCGGTGTGCACCCGATCAATCTCAGAGTCGTAGGCCGCAGAGAGGGGCAGATGAACCCGTGAAACCGGATGGCCATGGCTCCAGTTTGTGACTCTGTTTTGCACCAGCTCACTGTTCGGGATAATAATCGCAACCCCATCGACCGTTTTAATTTCGGTGCTGCGCGCGCCAATGCGTTCTACATTGCCAAACACATCACCCAAATTAATCAGGTCGCCTACCTGGACCGGACGCTCAATCAGTAAAATCCAACCGCTGATAAAGTTGTTGGCAATATTTTGCAAGCCAAAGCCAAGCCCAACACCCAGTACGCTGGCAAAAATGGCGAGAGCGCTTAAGTCAATGCCTGACGCTTGTAGCAAAATGAACATGCCTAGGGTCATCAGCGTAAACTGCATGAGCGTAGCGATCGCATCTTGCACGCCTCGATCGGGAATGGCCACCTGCAAAAAGCGAGCCTTTACAAGGGCCGTTAGCCCTCGCACAGCTAGCCAAAGCACCAACACAAGCACAATCAGCCGAGTAATATCTAGCAGCGAGTAGCTTTGTTCGCCAGCGGTGAGTAAAGGACTGCTAAAGGCGTTTTCTAAAAACTGAAAGAGGCTGTAGCGTACAATGCGCGCTCGGGGCAACAGTTCACAAACATACATAAAAAACGCCACTGCGATCGCCCCCTGCAAGCCCAGCAACGTAGGCTGTATCCATCTTTTGGGGATAGTGCGTTGGCCAGGGCGGTTAGGCCGTTTGGACCCACGCCGCCTAAGCTGCTTGCGTAAGCGAAAAAGGAGGGTGTTGAGTGCGATCGCACCTAGCAGCGCGACAACGCTTTTCCAAAAAACGGTTTGGCGATGGCTGGGGAGTCGTTCTTGCTGCGCTTTTCTCAGGGCTTCGCGCAAGATTTTGGCCCAGTCTTCTGCTTGTTCTTGATGGGTTACGCCCATCAAAAAATCACTCTCTGTGACGGTGAGTAAATGACGGTTATTGAGCCGGATGGTTGTGAGCTGATCGCGCTCTACAACATGGATACGAATGAGCTGATCGAGTGGGGTGGTTTGAATCGCCACTTGCAAATCCTGATTGGCACTCTCGGCGCGCCGTTCTGCGGTAAAGCCGCTGATGCTTCCCAATCGAAATAGCACGCGGCCATCGATCACCACCTTGGCCGTGGGTCTGGGGGAGCTGGCCGTTTGGGCCCATCCAGCAGTCGGTATGCCTAGTATCATCCACACACTTAAAACTATCGCCACACAGCCGAGAATAAGCGCGCGTCGCGGCTGGAAAAAGACGGTTGAGCGCGCGGGCACAAAGGGAGTCGAATCAAGCATTTCAGGAAGTATGAATTAGGAAATGAGGCACTGCATAATGACCACATCGTGCCAGGTGTTGTTGATAAATCCAATTTTGTTTTGCGTGCCGACGATGTCAAAGCCAAACCGCTGGTGAAAGCGAATGCTACCCTGATTATCCGCTAAAATTTTGGCGACAATATGGCGATAACCATAGGCCTTTACTTGTGTCATGAGGGCTGACTGAAGAAGAGGTCCATACCCTTTGCCCCTCGCTGAAAAAGACAGATAAATAGAGGTTTCACAGCAAACGTCATAGCCGACGCGATCGCTGTAACGTTTGATAACGCCCCAGCCCACTACCGGGTCTGGCACCGATGCACTAGGCACAAGTTCGCCCACTAACAGGATTTCTCGATCGGTCATTTTGCTGGCGATCGCCTGAATACGCTTGGCCGTAGACAGTTGGGTATCCATCGTGATGCCACCCTGTGCGATCGCTTCATTATAAATAGAGGCGATCGCGCCATAGTCCTGTTGAATAGCTGGTCGAATATGGAGAGACGGATGGGGAGAGGGCTTGTGCTCGCCTACGGCTAAAGGCATTACACCACCAGCTCCCTTTTCATCGTAGGTGCTGCGGCTGGCACGACATGAGGTCGCTGAGAAAAGTCGATGAGCCAATCAATGAAGCGAGTCATCACCGGCTTTCCCGTCAGCAGTTCCAATCGAGCAAAGCCGCCAATATTACCGGCATTAATTTCGCTAATTCGCCAGCTGCCATCATCATCCATCAAAAAATCATAGCCCAGGGTATGCAGCCCCATGGCTTGATAGTGGCCTACCGTATTTGCGATCGCCTCTGTTTCTGCGGCTGTAATCTCGGCCAGCGTGCATTCTCCGTCAGCACTGACGTTGTTCACCCAGTGCCCACTTTTAGATCGGCGCACATAGCTGCCGTAAATTTCACCATCAACAACTACTACCCGCTTATCGCCAGCGGTTGTGTTAGCCAGATACCGGCAAAACTGAATGGGCTCAGCGGTGCCTGCCTGCAAGTAGGCCATCGCCTGCCGAAACGTTGCAAAGGTGCCTTCGCCTGTGAGCACATTATCGACGTGATATTTGCCGTTGGCATAACGAATCTTGAACACGCCACGCCCCCCGGTACTGTTGGGCTGTTTGGCCACTACGGTTTGAAACTGTTCAAAAAAGGCCAGGGCTTCAGAAACCTGATGGGTTGCGATCGCCTCAGGCATATAGTCTTGAGCAATGTTCAAGACAAACGCTGACTGAATTTGAGCTTGCTTACTCATTGGGCTATTGACGAAGCGAGTAAACCTTTCCCAGCCAGTCAAACGCTTCAAATAATCAGGGTGAAACGGTTTTAGCGTGCGGCAAAAGACCAGATCTATCGCCGCTAAGTGAATGTCCTGGGCGGTCTCTTCACCCAAGGCAACAAAATTTTCGTAGCTTAAGTGTCTGGTGTTAGCCCCTGAAACGAGAATAGCTTTTACGTTCGGTAAGCGATTCTCCAAACAGTGGGTGGAATCAGCGATCGCCCAAGGCGACGGCACATGGTAGAAAGTGACCCGAGGATCTTTTGCTAACTGCTGATAAAAGCTCGGCACATCCAGCGGCGGATGGCGATATTGAGTGGGGTCGCACAGGCTAAGTAGTTTCATAAAATAGGCAAGAACTATCTCTAAATTTAGACCTTAAAAATGAGAATATTCGAATCAGGCTATGAGAGAACACCAGGAAATAGCAAAACTCTACAGGCAAAACTCCACTGCCCTCCTTAATGGCTACCTAAAATTTGGGGCGATGTTCAAAATTATAAAACAGGCACTTTTACACCCTATTTGTAAGCGCTTTTACTTACCGGGTGACAACAGGGCTACATCACCTGCTTCATAAGAGATAAAGCCATAAACCCGCGTTGAAAATACAGCCG
>JBCBPY010000075.1:0-9794 GCA_039820525.1 Cyanobacteria bacterium J06634_5 | reverse complement strand
GTGATGTTCAAACACTATCGTCGTTTGGCCTGACACCACCGTTTCTTTCATGAAGTATTAAGCCTGAGTAGTTACGAGAAACGGTAGATAGGCTGTTGCCTGCTTTATTTCGACTGTCGAACTCGCTAAGCCGTCGCTGGTGGACGTTAAAGCCCTCTTTGAGATCGAAGTTTTTGTTACGACCGTCAAACTCGGCAAGGCGCTGCTGGTGAATGCTGTTGTAATCCTTGCTAACGCCTTCAGCAGCTTGAGCTACCGGAGAAAGCGAAAGTGTGGCCAGTAGTATAGAAAAGCCAGAAAGGACTACTTTTTTCGTGGAATAGTTCATGAAATGACCTCGGAATAGTTGTGTTAGGGGTTGTTGAAAAGCATTGCTCGCTTTCCACACTTTGAATATAGAAACCAAGCGAGAAGAAATCGGGAATACATTTTCTTTTATGCAAAAGCTGAAATAGTATGGAAAACACAGTGATGGTGAGCCAGGAATACATCGGAGGCACCCCTTGAGAATTCTCCTGATTGAAGATGATGAAATTTTGACGAGTGTATTGGTTAGCGCGCTCCAGCAGCAGCGCTACAGTGTGGATACGGTGGACGATGGCCGCTTTGGACTAGAATATGCGCAGAGCGGGAGCTATGACCTGCTGCTGATTGATGTAGGGCTACCCCGTTTAGATGGCATTAGTCTTTGTCAGCAGCTGCGAAATGAGGGCAATAAAACACCTATTTTGCTGATGACGGCCAAAGATGCGCCCGATGAGAAGATTCGAGGGCTAGATGCTGGGGCTGATGATTACCTTACGAAGCCTTTAGATATCGGGGAGCTGCAAGCCAGGCTGCGAGCGCTACTGCGCCGAGGGGAGGTGTCTCCGACGACGGTTTTAGAGATAGGCCAGCTGCGGTTAGATCCGGTTAGCTGCGACGTTTCTTATGCTGATCAGCCACTGAAGCTAACGCCGAAGGAGTACAGCTTGTTAGAGCTATTTCTTCGTAATCCTACTCGTGTTTTTAGCCGAGGACACATTATTGAGCATCTTTGGACCTTTGATGATCCGCCGCTAGAAGATAGCGTCAAGGCGCATATCAAAGGGCTACGGCGACGGCTGAAAAAAGCGGGTGCAGAGGGCTGGATTGAGAATGTGTATGGCATGGGCTATAAGCTGAGTCCCAAGATTGACTATGAGGCGATCGCGAAACAACAGTCTTCAACTGAGGAACCTCAGCCTTTGGCTCAAAAGCAGTCAACGTCAGTCTCTTCTACAGAACAAAACTCCGTAGAGCAGGAATTTCAGCAGGCGATGGCAGGGCTGTGGCAGCAGCACCGTGGCGCGATGGCTGAGAGAATGGATTACTTGAAACAGGCCCAAGCTGCGCTCAATCAAAATACGCTGAGCGAAGACCTGCGCATGGCTGCTGCTCAAGCCTCACACAAGCTAGCGGGTGTTTTAGGCATGTTTGGTCAAGAGGAGGGCACGCAGATAGCTAGGCGCTTGGAAGGGATGCTCACGGAAAAGCAACCAGCAGACGACTTCAAAACAATCTCTGTGATGATCGCCCAGCTAGAGGGTGTTTTAGCAGCCGCAGAGGAAGACTTAGGGAGCGCTCGTGAGTCTCGTGCGATCGCACCGAATGCCACAGTGACGTTACTAGCCGTGGATGATGATCCGGTGTTTCTGAGTACGCTACCCCCTTTGCTAGCGCCCTGGGGAATGTCTGTTACGTTGCTTTCAGATCCTCAAAAGTTCTGGGAAACGCTGACGGCCACTAATCCTGATTTGCTTATTCTAGATATTGAAATGCCGGTGCTAAACGGGATTGAACTCTGTCAGGCGATTCGCAGTGATGACCGTGATCAGGGCCGCTGGCAGAGTTTGCCAATTTTGTTTTTGACGGCCAGAGAAAATGCAGCAGGCGACGTGTTTTCAGCAGGTGCGGATGATTATGTGGTAAAGCCAGTTGTGGGCCCTGAGCTGATCACGCGGATTAGCAATCGCTTGGAGAGAACTCGCCTATTGAAAACGCTCTCTAGCCGCGATGCGCAAACGGGCCTGGCCAACCAGGCACAGTCTCAGCAGGAATTGCAGCAGTGGATGAGTGCCCAGCAGGCGTATACGTTTGTTTTGCTGAAGCTGGTGAATTTGGCGGAGGTGAATTTGGTGCATGGCCATAGTATGGGCTATCAGATGTTGAGAAGTTGGGGCGATCGCATCACAATTCATCTGAACGAAAGACAGCTGAAAGACAGACGGATGCCGGGTGCGATCGCCAGCTACTGGGGCAATGGTGAGTTTGTTTTAGGGCTGCCAGGGTTGACTGTCGTAGAAGCTGAAGAGGCGATCGCGCCGCTGCTCAAAACCTTCCGCCAGCTCATTTTTACCCCCGCCACAAGTTCAGATACCGAGAGCAAACAGGCTTTAAGCGCTCAAGCTCCATCCCAGCGGCTTCAGGCCCAGCGACTTCAGGTCCAGCGATTGCAGGTCCAGCGATTTCAGGCCCAGTACGCTGTAGGCTTATCTCACTTTCCCCAGCAAGCAGCAACGTTAATGGCGCTGTATCAAAAAGCACATGCTGCTATGACTGCTACGCCCAATATCCAGCCTGATGGGCTAGCTTTTAAAGAAAAGTAAACGCATTACTTGAAAAAGTACAAAGGAAGTAGAGAGAATAAGCAGTTCCGTATACTTTTAGAGAATTACTAAATGATTTGACGTGCCATGTTAGCACTCTTAAAACATCACCTTAAACCCATTCGATACTGGCTATTAGCGCTCCTAATAGCGTTTACAGTGCTGGCCTGCTCGGCTGACTCTACGACGGTTTTAGAAGGCTCGAAAACTACTCTTGCTAACGAGAACACGGCCAATCCAGACGCCATCACCATGCTCTGGGACAAAGGCTATGTCACAGAGGAAGACGAAGCAATTGAAAAAATTGTCGCCGACTGGAATGCCCAGGGAAATTTGCCCATTGATCTCTCTTTTTATAATTCTGGAGAGATTGCGCCCAAAACCTTAAGAGCTAGTCAGGGCGGCATTTCTCCGGATATTTTGTTTGCGGCAAAATCTGTTTATCCGGTTTCCGATTGGCAAGGGAAACTGGCCGATGTTAGCGATATCGTCACGCCCTTAGAAGATAGCTACACCTCAACCGCGCTGCAATCGGCCAAAGTTTACGGTAGCGAAACGGCTAAAGGTCGCTACTACGCTGTTCCGCTAAATCAGTCCACGACACACATTTATTACTGGAAAGACCTACTCGAAGAAGCGGGCTATACACCCGCCGATATCCCCACCGAGTGGGACGAGTTCTGGACCTTTTGGCAAACGGTTCAAGAGACGCTTCAGCCGACCTACCCAGGATTACGCAGCATCGGCTTACCCTATTCTGAAGATGCTTTCGATACCTATCACATTTTTGAGCATGTTTTATCTGCCTACGATGTCTCTTTGGTAGATGAGCGTGGCAATCTGTTGCTCAACGATCCAGCCGTCAAATCTGACATTGCCAAAGCCTTAGACTGGTACTTACAGTTCTATCGGGATGGCTACGTTCCAAAAGAGGCTGTAAAGTGGCTCGATCCTGAAAACAACCGTAATCTGCTGGATCGCAATGTGGTAATGACGCCGAACCCCACCCTATCTATTCCAGCCGCCGTCCGTAACGATAGTGACATCTATTTAGAAAAGCTAGGCACTATTGAGTTTCCGAACAAACCCAGCGGTGAGCCTTTACCCCACTTGGTCAGCATTCGCCAAGCGATTGTTTTTGAAGATGCACCTCATGTAGAAGAGGCCAAGGCCTTCCTTACCTACCTGAGCCAGGCTGATGTCTTAAGTGACTTTCTAAAAACCTCCTACGGACGATATATGCCGCCTGCACTGAGCCAAATCGAGGCGGATAGCTTTTGGCAAGATGCCGATGATCCACACGTCTCAACCGTTGTGAAAACAGTGACAGACAGGCAGACTCAACCCTTTCCCAATGTGTACAGTCCAGCCTATGGAATTGTGATGGAACAGAACATTTGGGGACAGGCTATTCAGAAAATGGCAATAAATGAGATGAGTGCACAAGAGGCTGCTGACTGGGCGACGACTCAAATACAAGCCATCTTCCGTGAGCATTCTCTATGAGTAGCCCGCACGATAGCCCTGCGCCTAACCCACCCTCGAAGTCTGTGGCTGCCCCTGCCTCAGGTTTCACAAGCCGGATTGCCCGCTCTTTTTTACTGCTGTCAATGCTGACGGTCGCGGTGGTAGGCACAGTGGCCTACATCCAGGGGCGCAATGCTTTAGAAAGCGCGGCCCGCAGTCGGTTACAGATGACAGCCACCCTCAAGCAAAAAGAGATTACTCGCTGGTTAGAATCCTGCGAAGAGGATTTTTTGCTAATGGCAGAATTTCCAACGGTTAAAAACAACATTCAGACACTACTAGCAGCGCAACCCGACACTCCCGCCTACCAGCAGGCTTACGAAAGTCTTTCAGCTTACTTTGAAGAAATTCGAGAAATCAAGCCAAAGTTTACAGAAATCTCTATTCAAAATAAGGCAAATCGCATCATCTTTTCAACCAATCCAGAACTGGAAGGAAAGTATGAGATTTCAACCAATTTGACTGAGGTGAAAAGTGTTGTGCCGGGTGAGAAATTTGCGCCCAACTTTTATTTATCTCCGGCCACAAACCGGCCTGCTATTACCTACGCGAGCAAGGTATTCAATAGTGAAAACCAGCGTCAGGGAATGATTATCGCTAACTTGAACCTTAAGCGAATCGACGACATTATCTCTGAACGAACAGGACTTAACGAACCCGGAGAAACCTATTTGGTTGGCTCGCTGTCCAATAAATTTGCATTTTTGGCTCGCAGAGATACGCTCCTTTCTGCTCGCGAAGGACCCCAAAGTGAGGGCATTGAAGCCGCTTTTCGAGGAGAGAATGGATCGGCTATTTATGACAATTACGAAGGGAAACCAGTCATTGGGGTGTATCGCTGGCTAGCCGCGCAAAATATTGCACTGCTGGTTGAAATTGGAAAAGTAGAAGCCTTTGCGCCAGCGCGTAACTTAGCGGCCAGTATTGTGATTGTAGGCTTGGGGTCAGTGGCTATTTTGCTGCTGGGGGTCAGTCGGCTGGCCCGTCAGCTCAGTCTCTCCCGTAGGCAAATTGACCGCTACAGCCGTCAGCTCGAACAAACTGCCGCGACGGCGAATGCGGCCAATCAGGCGAAAAGTGAGTTTTTGGCCAATATGAGCCACGAGCTGCGGACACCGCTGAACGCAATTTTGGGCTTTACCCAGCTGATGCAGCGGGAAAGTGACAGCTATGGACCTCACCACAAATATCTCAAAACGATTAGTCGTAGCGGTGAGCATTTGCTAAACCTAATTAATGACGTGCTCTCCATGTCAAAAATTGAGGCAGGCCGCACGACGTTTGATCCGGTATGCTTCGATTTGCGCTATCTGCTGCTAACGCTAGAAGAGATGTTTCAGATGCGGGCAGAGGCTAAGGCTATTCAACTGCGTTTCAAGGTTGAGGAAACCGTTCCGCAGTTTATTAAAACCGACGAAGTTAAACTCAGGCAGGTGTTGGTCAACCTAGTTGGCAATGCCATCAAGTTTACGCAGGCTGGCCACGTCACCCTATCTGTGATTAAGACATCTCAGACAAATAGCCGCCAAGAAGATGTGAGTAATGACGTGACTGTCACTGAGAGCCATTCCCTATGTTTCAGTATTCAAGATACAGGCCCCGGCATTGACCCTGATGAAGTTTCTCGTCTCTTCGATGCCTTTTTTCAAGCCTCGAAAACTCGAAAAGCCTATCAAGGAACGGGGTTAGGTCTTTCTATTAGTCAGCGGTTTGTACAGCTCTTAGGTGGAGATATTCATGTGGAGAGCGCCCCCGGAAAGGGCTCTACTTTTTCGTTTTGTATCCAGGCGCAGCCTGCGGATCTCGATCAGCTACCGGTGATGCCACTCGGTGAGGTGGTCGGGATTTCGCCAAATCAACCTGCCTACAGAATTTTGGTAGTAGAAGATGTTTTGTCGGCCCGTCAGCTGATGGTGACGCTGCTCTCTCAGGTGGGGTTTGAAGTGCAGACAGTCAAGGATGGGGAGAGTGCGATCGCCACTTACAAATCCTGGCATCCGCACCTGATTTGGATGGATATTCGCCTACCCATCATGGACGGCTACGAAGCAACAAAAAGAATTCGAGACTGCGCCAGTCCGCCAGTCAAGATTATCGCCATTACGGCCAGCGCCTTTGAAAAAGAGCGTGATGCTGTACTCGCTAGCGGCTGCGATGACTTTGTTCGCAAACCGTTCCATGCCCACCTCATTTTTGAAAAAATGGCCGAGCATTTGGGCGTAAAATATCTCTATAAAAATGACCTACCTGGCGAGATTTCTCAGGCAGCTGAAGCCTTCTCCGGAGAGGACTCTAAGCCGTCTGAGCCTATCGACCCAGAGCATCTGAAGGTGATGCCTACTGACTGGCTACAGCAGTTGCATCAGGCCGCGATAGAAGTCGATGCTGAGGCGCTTCAGCAGCTCATCACCCAGATTCCCCAAGAGCACCACGTCCTTGCCCATTCCCTTCAGCAGCTTGTTCAACAGTTTTGTTTTGATGAACTTATCGACCTTACTGGGGCCTATGTCTAATTCTTTGGTTTCTGATACGGCAACCTCTCTTTCAAACCCGGCAGTCAGGGCAGATATTTTGGTGATTGACGATACGCCAGAAAATTTGCACTTGCTCTCGTCAATGTTGAGTGAGCGGGGCTATAAGGTGCGGAGCGTGACGAAGGGGGCAACGGGGGTGAGAGGTGCGATCGCTGCTCCGCCAGATTTAATCCTGCTCGACATCAACATGCCACAAATGGACGGCTACGAAGTGTGCATACAGCTCAAGCGCAACGATATCACCAAAGACATTCCTGTCATTTTTATTAGTGCCCTCGGAGATGTCCTCGACAAAGTAAAGGCATTTAATGTAGGCGGCGTGGATTTCATCACCAAACCCTTTCAGATAGAAGAGGTTCTCGCTCGCATTAAAACGCACTTAACTTTGCGCCGCTTACAACAACAGCAGCAGGCCCAGAATCTACGGTTGCAACAAGAGATTGACGATCGCCGTCAGGCCGAGGAGACGTTTGAAAAGTCGTTTTTAGCGAGCCCTAGTCCTATTGCCATTACGACACTTAAGGGCAGCACCTTTGCCGCTGTGAATCCTAGCTTCCTTCGATTAAGTGGCTACACGCAATCCCAAGTGATGGGCCAAGCCCTGGATACGCTAGACTTTTGGCAGGATCTAACGCTCTATCGTGAGACTGTCTCCCAGCTCTCTCAGCACCAGCTCTCTCAGCACCAGATCGGCCAGAATAACACCCTACAGACTTTCACCAGCGGACTTGCTGAAAGTATAGAGCTAGAGTGTAAAACTCGCTCAGGAGACCTGCGTACCGTATTGGTGTCTATAGAACAGATTGTGCTAGGCGGCGAGCCCTGTGTCTTGAACATTATTAATGACATTACAGAACGGAAACGGGTAGAGAATGAGTTTATTTCTGTTGTAAGTCATGAGCTACGAACGCCGATGCATTCCTTGGTAGGCGCACTCGACTTGCTAAGCACTGGAGAGCTGGGCGTACTCACAGACCAAGGACGTCAGATTCTCTCAGTGGCCACTACCAATGCAGAGCGCTTGATCCGCTTAGTCAACGATATTCTAGACCTAGAGCGTCTTAAATCTGGCCAGACGAGCTTGAGTCGTGCTCACTGCAATATAGAAACGCTTTTTACCCAGGCAATACAGGCAATGCAGGCAATGGCCGATAAGGCCGGGGTTGTGCTACAGGTGCGATCGCAGTCGGTGCCCGTGTATGTGGATTGCGATCGCATTCTCCAACTCCTGACAAACCTACTCAGCAATGCCATCAAATTTTCTCCACCGGGCAGCACCGTAACCCTTGCCGTAACGCCAGAAAAGTCTGACCGTGCAGATGAAACGCCCACCTTACACATCACCGTTCAAGATCAGGGCAGAGGCATTCCCCCTGAACAAGTTGAAAGTATATTTGAACGTTTTCAACAGGTTGATGCTTCAGACTCTCGGGAAAAAGGGGGCACTGGGCTCGGGCTTGCCATCTGTCGCAAAATATTGAATCAGCACGGTGGGCGGATTTGGGCACAAAGCCAACTTTCTGAGGGCAGTACTTTTCACGTACTTCTGCCGGTTCGATAGTTTTTATAGTCTTCTGGAGTTCGTAACCATGTCTAAAACAGTTTTGATTGTCGATGATGAAGACGATGCACGGGCGATCGCCCTCCTTGCCCTACAGATGAAAACCGACTGGACAGTATTACAAGCGAGTTCTGGTCAGCAAGCTTTAGACATAGCCCGCACCCAAGGGGCCGACCTAATTCTGCTAGATATGATGATGCCAGACATGGACGGGAGAGAAACTCTCAAGCAGTTAAAGGAGAATCCCAACACTCAGCCCATTCCAGTGATATTAATGACGGCTAAAGTACAGCCACTCACGCAGGCAGGCATTAACGCCGACCACATCATCACGACCTTCACCAAGCCCTTTCGTCCACTTAGCTTAGCCAGCGAAATTCGAGCAGCTTTGAATTGGTGAAATTGAATCTGGTGAAAGGCTCAACCGTTCAAGTGACCATCCCTAATTCGTATTAGTCCAGCGCTGCCGCACCGCCGACAACTTCCAAAATTTCTTGAGTAATAGCTGCCTGACGCGCCTTGTTGTAAGACAGCGTAAGGGACTTCATCAAGTCTTTGGCATTCTCGCTGGCGCTGTTCATTGCCGTCATTCGAGAGGCCAGTTCGCTCGCCGCAGATTCCTGCATCGCTCTCAAAATTTGGTTGTTGATATACAGAGGCAGTAAAGCATCGAGAATCTGAGAAGGGTCTTGCTCAAAGAGCATGTCCTTCGGAAACTCGGTTATTGTTGCTTCAGGCGCTGCTTCGCGCTCAACTGCTAGACGACCATCGCGGCTAGTAAGCCGGAAGATCTCGTCGTCTTTAGCTTCTAGACCCTGGAGGTCTAAAGGCAGTAGCGTTTGAGTGACGGGTTTGTTGCTCACCAAAGACAAAAATAGAGTGTAGACTAGCTCTACTCTATCGACTGACTCAGAAAGAAACTGAGTCAGTAGTTCGTCTGCGATGGTGGCTGCTTCGTCTGCTGTCGGAATTTGCTCTAGGCCGCTGTACTTTGCTGCAATCGATGCACTGCGTCGCTCGAAGTACTGAATAGCTTTACGACCCACCAAAATGTAGGTGTAGTCTAGCCCTTCAGCCTGTAGCTCTTTGGCTCGGTTCTCGGCGCGACGGATGACGTTGGCGTTATAGCCACCGCACAAACTGCGATCGGCAGAGACGACCAAAAGCCCAACTTTCTCAGCGTCTCGCTGCTGTAACAGCGGCAAGTCTGTGGTGTCTTCAAACTTGAGGCGACTTTGCAAACCGTAGAGCACTTGCGCTAAACGATCGGCGAACGGACGAGTCGCGTTGACCTGGGCCTGCGCTCGGCGAACCTTGGCAGCGGCGACAAGGCGCATCGCCTCTGTGATTTTTCTTGTGTTCTTGACTGTTTTAATGCGATCGCGAATCAGTTTTAAGTTGGCCATAATGGTTTCTTTATTTCAGGCTGCCTAGGATACTGGTCATTGAGAATGAATAGGTATTGGATCAGGGCTATTTCATTTTCAGCAAAGTGAGTTAGAGTCTAGGCTTCAACGTTCTTTTCGAAGTGCTTATGAGTCCCTC
>JBCBPY010000074.1:0-12439 GCA_039820525.1 Cyanobacteria bacterium J06634_5 | reverse complement strand
CTCCAGTCATTCCTCTGCCCATTCCATGGTTGAGGGTAAATTGTCTCGTGGTTTGTGCCTCAGGCAGAGCCGCAACGGGTATTAACTGTGTAGGTAGTGGAACAGACTTGGCCTCCTTGCTGTAGGAAAGGGTGGCAACTGTTTCGGTGCGGCCTGAAGATTGCGAACCCATCATGCCGCCCATGCGATCGCCCATCATACCGCTGCCTACATGACCTCGTGCGGGGTTAAAGGGCTGATTTAGAAGACTGTATTCGCCGGGTGATTGGCCTCCTTTCACCAAGACTTCAGCCCGTTCGCCGGGGGCAAGGATGAGTTGACTAAGAGAAATGGGCGTGGCGATCGCACCTCCATCAGTTGCAATCAAATACAGCTCATGCGCTTCTAACGAGAGCTGAAAATACCGCGAGGAAGACGCATTCAGCAACCGCAGCCGTAGGAGCCCACCAGGTGCGACGCTCAGGGATGGATTTATTTGACCGCTAACTGTAAGCACATCGCCAATGCGTCCCGTCATTTGAGCCATGTGTCCGGGGTTCGGAATATTGCCTTGGCGATCAAAAGCCAAGTCTTTCAATACTAAAAAAGACTCACTCGCGGCTTTGATTTCTGGAATGTCGTCCAGTGGGCCGCGCACAATGAATAGCCCAGCTAATCCACCGAATAGCTGTTCTGCGACTAGGCCGTGGTAGTGAGGGTGATACCAAAATGTGCCTGCGGGGTGGTCGGACGGAATTTGAAATTCGTAGGTGTGCTGTTCACCGGGCGGAATTTCTAAAAACACATCGTCGCCGTTGCCGGTCGGCGGAATGTGCAGCCCGTGGAAATGTAGGTTGGTGGGCTGAGCGAGCTGATTGGTGAAATTGAGCTGAATGGTATCGCCGGGTATAGCTTCTAGCAGAGGGCCAGGGACTTGGCCGTTGTAGGCGAGTAGATTTGCGGGGCGATCGCCGATGCTGAGCGTCTGAGGTTTTGCACTCAGCTCTAGGCGGAGCAGCCCGGCTTTACTGGAATGGGTTTGCAAGCGGATGGGGCCGCTAGAAGGTTGGGTAACAATACCAGAACTCTGTGAGGGCGATCTCGCACATCTAGCGAGCAGAGTTGCTGTAGCAGCAACTCCCATGCGTAAAAAGTCTCTTCGCTGAAGCGTTCTCATTAGCTACGCACACCGTATCTGATGCCCTGTTATTAATCTGTAGATAGCCATTCTAGAAAAACATTGTGAAATGAGGATGAAAGCCACGCACGCAGCCGTTTTCCTTTTAGCATAGACACTTCATTACAAAGTCTACAGACCGGTTGACCCTATAGCTCACTAGAGACTTTAAGATTGAAACAGAAACACCCAAAGCGAGGTGAACCGATGACATCTACCACTCAAACTTCGAGCACGCTTCAAAACTCTGACGCAACACATAATGCCACCGGACAACAGCCAGTGCGGCTCTATCGGATGTCCACGTCAGAGCATGAATGTCCTTGGGGCCTAAAAGCAGTGGCCCTACTTCAGGAAAAGGGCATCGAATTTGAAGATCACAAACTTACGTCTAAACCTGAAACTGATGCCTTTAAAGGCAAGCATCAGGTCACGACAACACCTCAAATTTTCTTCGGGGAGGAGCGTATTGGTGGCTACACAGACTTGGCCGCATGGCTGGAGGTAGAAGCCGAAGGGGCGGAGTATTCCTATACGCCTGTGGTGGCGCTCTTTTCCACGGCGGGTTTGGTAGCTTGGTCGGCGGCTCTAGGCATTCCCGGATTTATGGGCATGTCACTTTCTATGCTGGCTTCCCTTAAGCTGATGGATTTGGAGGCTTTTACAGAAGGCTTTGAAAAGTACGACCTGATTACAAAACAGGTAAAGCCCTACGGCAAAGTTTTCCCATTTTTAGAGCTGTTGCTGGGATTAGGATTTCTCTCTGGGGCTGCTCCTGTTGCCACTGGATTAGGTTCATTAGCGTTAGGTACGAGCGGCGCAATCTCAGTGTTTAAGGCGGTTTATATCGATAAGCTTGAGCTGAACTGTGCCTGTGTGGGTGGCAATTCTAAAGCGCCGTTGGGCGTGGTGAGTTTTTTAGAAAATGCCATCATGATTGGGATGGGCGTGGCGCTGCTATGGTCTACCACCGTGGCAGATACTGCAAAGCTGCGTGAACAAGAGGTCGTGCTCCAGCCTCAGCGAATTGAACAACAGCTTATCACTGGCGATCGCGACTAAAAAGTTCAAGTAAGCAGTTACTGGGCGTGATGCCCGTGATCTGATCGTTGCGCTGCAAACCAATCATGAAGTGCTGAAATGAGCGCTGAGTCTTGAGTGCGGTATCGAATCTCTCCACCGTTCGGCAATGATGAATACTGAATCTGAATGTTTTGGTAGCCTTTACTCAGCGTACTCAATCCGGGCATTGTGTCTCCATGTATGGCAGCCGGATCGGAAAAGTCTCCTGAGCTAAATTTATTGGCCTCTGATTGGAGGTGGGTTTGGATCAGCGATATCTGCTGAGTGTCTGTAGGATTATCGGCAACCACTGTTTGCAATCCACCCTCGGGAAAGGGCTGAAAAATATGGGTTGTTTCTTCTAGATTAAAGGGCATGACTTGTGCCCCGCGAGCTGCAACATGAGCTTGGCGCAGATGAACAACTTTTTGTTTAACCAGAAAACCGACTGTAAGCAGAACTGACATAAACAAGCCAATCCAAACGGTGACAGAGCGGTTGCGCCTATTCGAGAAATCAGTCACTTTTACCCATGGCCTCCACAAGAATTTTCAGAGCATCTAAAACATCGGCTTGTCGGTTTTCAGGAATGTTGGAAAGAATCTGCTCAAACTTTTGCTGACGGGCGATCGCTAATTTTTCTGCGGCCTGTTGGCCTACGCTTGTTAAGCTCAGCTCCACGATGCGCCGATCAGCATCGCTGCGAATTGGCGTAATCCAGTTGCGATCGCACATTTTCTTCACCAAGCGACTGACCGTACTTTTCTCCAGCCTCAATCGAGTAGCCAGTTCATTCTGCGAGAGCACTTGCTGAGCCGACAATTCTATCAGCGCATGAGCCTCCGCAACCGCAACTGGCTGACCACAGGGCGTTTGGCCAGGACGATGCAACCCAAATGCCCGGACGAGGGACATGAGCTGTGCTTGAAACTGAGGTGTTGGAGAGCTACTCAATATAGTTGCTTTATACAACTATTCGATTATACAACTATCTGATTGAGCTGTCATGCCATGCTGAACTGCCTAAGGTTGCATTAGCCGCGCCGCTTTCCCTTTTTGGTTGCGCCGTTTTTTACGCTCAAAAAATTCTGCGATATCGTCCACAAAGGGATAAACCACTAGAACCACGACTAGCGTTAACAAGGTGGAGATCAACAATCCCCCTAAAATGACGGTCGCAATTGGTGAGTAGGCATGCATCTGTACCTGATCGATTTGTCGCTGTTACTCTTCCATCTCTAGCTGACTGGCTTCCACCGTGGCCAGCATCGCCGTGACGCGGGATTGGGCCTCGTTGGTTTGGGCGTTTCGTTCTGTAGCTTCTAGGCTGGCGAGCAATTGTCCGGCATTGACGCGATCGCCTGGATAAATTTCATAGTTAGAAAGCTGACCCGCGACGCGAGGGTACACCGTCACCTCCGAGTAGGGATAAATTGCCCCGGTGTAGTTCACACTCACATCCAGCGGTGCGGGCTGAACCGCCTCTACGGTGACAGGCGTTGCGTTAAAGGCCCCATCTACGCGCATCATGTCATCGTGAGACATGCCACCCATATCGTGGCCATCCATACCATGATCCATACCGCCCATGTCATGGCCGCCCATGTCATGGCCGCCCATATCGTGACCGGCCATGCTGCCAAACATATGGGTAATGAAAAGAATGCCTGTCGAGAGAATTGCAAAAACGCCAATGCCTAACAACGCTTTGTCCGGTGGTTTCCAACGAAACCTGGATGAAGATTTTTCATGCTCACTCTGAGATGCATTAGGTGGAGCAGGCATTTTGGTTGGCCCAGGTGGATGACTCATTGGCACAGTAAATTGACGCTCACTCAGGCTTTGCAGAAGCAAATCCTCAGGTCTATAGCCTTTGTCATTTGGCTGAGGTACAGTTTTCTGGCTAAAAGCCTTATGTAGCAACAGGCCAAATGACTAGCCTGTACCGAATGCATCCGGTACAGGCTATATCTTGAGAAATTAACCTGCCATTATGAAATAAGGATGAAATCTCAAATAGTCATCCCTAGCATCTTTCCGAATGTGTCTTTACTGTATGCGGGCATGACGTAATAAAAGGCTTGCGTAGAGCAGCGCGTTCAGTATAGTTCTACTACCGTACAATAGTGACAGCGGCCCACTGATATTAGAGATAAGCAAGTGACAAACGCTATAATTCCTGTTCCTGTTGATGAGGCTACAGCGCTGGCTTATAGCCAAGCGTCGGTAGAAGAGCAGCAAAAAATACAGATTCTCTTGCGCTTACGGGTACATGAGCTATTTACCCAGTCTGATGCTTCATTGCAGCAAATAATGGATGACATTGGAGCAAAGGCTGAGGAGAAGGGGCTGACACCTCAAATGTTGGAGGCGCTGCTGCGTGACGAAGAATGAGCGCTTCGTGATTGATACTAACGTCGTTGTTAGTGCTGTATATTCGCTTGTGCTTCATCCTTTTAGAGACATAACTATTGTCACGCCTCAGTCATTCATTAGCCAAGCATAGTTACTCACCTCTAGCTGAAGTAGGTTAAGTTGAAACCGCTAGAGATATAGTGAACGTGCTGCCTTCACTCAGTTGGCTAGTAACGGTAAGGCTTCCACCATGAGCTTTGGCAATGGCAGAGGCGATCGCCAACCCCAATCCCGCATTCCCGGCCTGCCCTGCACGCGCACTATCCACCCGATAAAAACGGTCAAAAATCTTTTCCTGATGCTCTGGCGCAATGCCTATTCCAGTATCGCTCACCGTAATTAAGGCTTCTTTCTGTTGTTGCTTTAAAGTCAACGTTACGCGCCCACCCTCAGGGGTATAGGTCAGCGCATTGTTAACTAAATTCAACAACAGCCGATAAAGTTGTTCTTCATTACCCAGAATGCTCAGATTAGAAGGCGTTTGAATATCAACAAAGAGAGTAATCTTTTTTGCAAGAGCGATCGCGGCCATCTCCTCAGCAATATCATTCAACATATTAGGCAAACAACAGAGCTGCTGTCTATTATGTTGCTGAGTGCTGTCAAATCGCCCACTATCGAACCGAGATAGCAGCAGTAAATCGCTCACCAGCGAGGTCAAGCGTTTATTTTGGCGACTAACCACCATCAGCGTTTCCTGGGCCTCTTGTTCAGATAAGTGAGGCAATCGCACCACTGACTCTACCGTGGCCTGAATAGCCGCCAAGGGTGTGCGCAGCTCATGGGCCGCATCAGCCGTAAATTGTTGAATTTGCTGATAGGACTGGTAAATAGGCCGCATAGCGAGTTCCGCTAACCACCAGCTGGCAACCGCAATCAGCGCGACTGCCAGCGCAAAGCTAACCAGTAAGCTCCAACGCACAGCGGCTAAATAGGTGTGAAACTCTCGGAAGGCGCTGCCCACTATCAAATAGGCCCACACTTGGTTTGGGGTATCTACCCTCTGTCCGTCTATATTTTGGCTGTTTGGACTGGGTGCAGATAGCGGTTGCGATCGCTGATGATAGACTCGGCCCTGCGCGTCTTTAATCGACTGCCACTCAGCCACCGGTTCAGTCATCGGTGGGGTGATGGGCAGTCCTGTCGGGCGATCGCCTGCGGTGGCTAAAAGCTGACCATCCGGCGCAACAATCCGAATGTAGTAACCAGAAGGATAAGTGCCCAACGGTTGCTGACTAGGGCCATTAACCGGCCCTAAGCAAGAGGCTGGATCGATCACTGGCTCGGTCACCGTCACTGGCATTTGCTCTACGCACAGATCGGGCAAAAGTGATGAGGGCAGCTCCGTCAGCTCTTCGGGGCGAGAGATGCTAGCTAACATGGCATCGTGAACGGTATCGCTCACCGATTGCAGCTCGCGGTCGGCAGTGACGCTGTGGGCATGGGCGATCGCATAATAAACGCCGACACCCAGCAGGGCCAAAATGCCCCCCATCACCCCGGCATACCACCGGGCCAACCGCAGTCGGGATTGCGCAAAAAGCTGACTGCCATTCGTTGAAGGACTGGTTATTAAAGGAGTGGGCGGGTTAGTCCTCAACTTTGAAGCGATATCCCATGCCATAGACCGTTTCAATCAGGTGCTCATAATTGCCCAGCTTACGCCTGAGCAGCCGCATTTGCGCGGCTACCACATTACTACTCGGCTCAGCACCCAGCTCCCAAAGCTGGTTGAGCACTTGGTCGCGGGTCAAAATTTGATTGGGGTGCTGCATGAAATATTCTAAAAGCTGAAATTCTTTTTGGGTGAGTTCAAGCCTTTGTTCTGTGGCCTCGCCAGGGCACAGGACAGCCCTGCGGCGATCGCAATCTAACAGCAGTGGTCCTTTTTGCACTTGCGTAGGCTGAAAGTCTGAGGGGCGTCGCCGTAATGCCCTTAGCCGCGCCAACAGCTCATCCATACTAAAGGGCTTAACCAAGTAATCATCTGCCCCTGCATCAAGTCCGGCAACGCGATCTTCTACTCGATCTTTCGCAGTGAGCATGAGAACAGGTAAGGCGTAGTTGTGCGATCGCAACCACTGGCAAAGGGCTAACCCCGATTGCCCTGGCAACATCCAGTCAAACACCCCCAAGGTATACAGAGAAATGTCATGCTCAAGATAGACCAATGCATCATCGCCCGAAAGCACCCAATCTACGACATAAGCCTCCTGGGTCAGCGTTCGCTTAATCGCCTGACCCAAATCAGGCTCGTCTTCTGCTAGCAAAATACGCATGAAACCACTCAGCAATGGTCATCGGCATCCCCTGTCATGACCTGTATCCGCGCCTAGTCTAACCCCTTTGGAGAACCAGCGTGTCAACACCATACGTTTCATTGCTATTTCATAATTCGCTAGCATAATGCCTGTGAATTGTGTTGACGCCTACGAGGTGCTTGGTTTTATGGATAGTGGCGAAACAGTGGTCTTTTCAGAACATTTGTCAATAAGATGCCGATGAAACGCCGTCAGTTTAATCGCTATTTTGGTCACGGCCTAGCTGCGGTGGGTCTCAGCCCACTGTTGACTCAATGCGATCGCTCAGACCATCGCAGCAGCCAAAGCGGGCGACCTTACCAATCGCTACCGCGCCTTACCAGCCAAAATGGTGTGCTAGAAGCTTCTCTCACAGCACAATCACAAAGTCAGACAATCGGCCTCAGTTATAGTGGCCACGCCCCAGGCCCTATCCTCGAAGCACGTCCTGGTGATACCGTTCGCCTGACCCTACTCAATGAACTGGACACCTCAACCAACCTCCATTTCCACGGTCTGCACATTTCACCCGAAATCGACAATGTTTTTCGAGAAGTTGCTGCGGGTAGCAGCTACACCTACGAATTTCAGATACCACTCAGCCACCCAGCCATCACCGGCTGGTATCATCCCCACTACCATGGCCTCGTTGCCCAGCAGGTGTTTGGGGGCTTAGCAGGGCCAATTATCATTCGCGGTGACCTGGATGATATTCCCGAAATTCAGCAGGCAGAAGAAGCCTTGTTGGTGCTGCAAGACTTTGATGCTGCGCTAGTCGAATCTCCCGAAATTTTGTCTCCTTTAGCTAAAAGATGGGGACGAGAAGGTTCGATTCTACTGGCTAACGGACATCAAAATCCTATTATTGAAATCCCTCAAAAGGGCTTATTGCGGCTGCGACTGATTAACGCTTCTGCCTCACGGATTTATCAGCTTCAGCTGAGGGATCATCCCTGGCATTTGATAGCTACTGATCGAGGTGCGATCGCTGAACCCACAGAACTAGAAACGCTGTCATTGTCCCCAGGCGAACGCGCTGAGCTGCTGATTCCAGGCCAGCACCAGCCAGGTAGCTATCCAATTTTGAGCCTGCCCTATGATCGCGGCATTGGCGAGATGCTTGCTGCCATGGACGATGCCGCGCAACAAATGCCAGGACTGGCCCTACCCACAACAACAACCCTTGCCACCCTGCGCTACGCACCTCGCCAAAGTACCACTCCCTTACCCCTACCTAAGCAGCTCATCCCAGTGGCACCACTTCCTGTGCCAGTGACCACCCGCGAATTTGTTCTGAACCATGGTAACGATGCTTCCACAAGGGCCGCAGGATTTATCATCAACAATCAAGGATTTGTGATGAACCGGGTCAATACCCAAGTTTCTCTTAACACGGTAGAAGACTGGCACATCATCAACAAAGCCAGTATGGATCATCCTTTCCACCTGCATACCAACCGTTTCCAGGTACTAGAGCGCAATGGTCAGCCGGAGAGTCTTCGCGCTTGGAAAGATACGGTTGCAATTGGTGGCTATGAAACTGTGACCTTAAGAGTCAAATTTGAAGACTTTATCGGGCGCACTGTCTACCATTGCCACATTCTCGACCACGAGGATCAAGGCATGATGGGCATTGTAGAAATCACTTGAAGGAATCACTTGAAGGAATCACCCAAATGGCTCGCTCGCAATCTCAGAAAACAGTCTTGTACGCAGCGCTTATCGTTGTTGCATTATCAGCCTTTCTTGCATCCGAGATAAGGGCACATACCAATCACTCACATACAACGGAGCCGTTGCTGCTGGAATCAGTCGAAGAAATAGCTGAAGAGTCCCAAAACTCCAAAGATTCCGAATCCAAAACAGTAACGACCACAGAAGCAAAAGAAAAAGAGAGCCTAACCTTTCCTACAGCTCCAGTCACCACTGCGGGAGCGGTAAAGCGCGGTTTTGTTAGTTTGGATGAGGGCTTATTTGGGCTAATTGTGGCTGCACCACTACTGCTCATCACCTTAAAGAATCGACTACGATCCCGCTAACCCCACGTTTTGGTCACGCTCGTGAATTTTAGTCAAGTCCGTTTACGTCAGCTACACCGTGCCTTGGTTCCTTTCCTATTGGTGCCGCTGCTCATCACTTTAGTCACTGGCACTCTATTTCAGATGGCGGCTGTGAGTGATAGAGCCAATGATTTTCTTTGGTTATTAGAGTTACATAGAGGTAAATTTGGCCGCATCAACCTGGAATGGATTTATCCCTTCTTGAATGCGCTAGGGCTGTTGACTATGGTGATTACAGGATTGCTGATGTGGTTGCGCTCACCCACTCGCCGTAAGAGAAATCAGTGAGCACTCACTAAACACAACACAAGTTTTGATCGCTCAGCACATCTCTACCAGGAGTCCTAAAGAAGTCATTATCGATTGTTGAGCATACAACCGATAATGCAGGCTATACAGGCCTCATCTTTGCGCTCTTTTACTTACTGGCGTTACGGTTCTCTCCAAAAATTCAAGATTTACCTGACCAGTGCAAAAGTAAAGAGCGTAGCTGAGATATTGAGGCCCTGCTAAATCGTCTTTGAAACAAGAATGGTCACCTCCAGTAACTCATCATCAGGAATAGTTTCACTCAAGCCCTATGCCATAACTGAGGTTGGAAGAGCAGCATTGGCTACAGTCGCAGCTCCCGTCTTGAATTCCAAGACCTGACCATCTAATTCAACTTTAGCGTTGAAGTTCTCTTGGGTGAAAAATTACTGGGCTCCCGAAAACAGATAGGCGAGGGGGATATCGTGGAGATTGCAGACTTTCAAGATGGCCTGGTGATCGAGTTCGTGAACTTGAGGGTTGAGGGGCTCCATCAGGAAGAGGACGCCAACGACTTCCCTAGAAACGGACCGAGGGGCAATTGGAGTTCTCCATCTTGGCCTGCGGAGGCGGGGCGGTTAGGCATGAGGTGGCTAAAGATTGGTGCAGAATTGGTGCAAGAAAAAAGTAGACCTCTGAATCATCTGATGTGATTAGCTTTCAGAGGCTAGAGAGCCTTGTTGACATCGATGAGGTCCGCCGTTCGAGTCGGCGTACGTCCATTTCTTGAAAGTCTTGATATTTCGAGATTCGGCTATCGGCTGTTCATAATTGAAATAGCTAGAAATGCCAATTTTCTGAAGGCTTGCACCAATTTTCATCGAATCTGATACGCTGTTATCGAATTTTATGTGTGTTCGTACTCATGCTCCAATCGCGCCCAGCACCTGTAATGTTGCCTTCTGAGCATCGGTTAGTCCGCTAGCTCCAGTAATATCCATGCTTTCGTAGGGGCGATCGCACCTTAGCGTTTTAAAGCACTCGCCGGTCTCAACGTTCCACAGTTTTATCGTTTCATCTTCGCTGACACTGGCAAGACAATCTCCTTTGGGGTTAAATGCGAGCGATCGCACCACGTTGGCATGGCCAATCAACGTTTTTAGGCATTTGCCATCATGGGCATCCCATAGCTTCACGGTTTTGTCTGCGCTACCACTTGCCAGGAGATGATCTTGCGGGCTAAACGCAACTGACCAAATCCAATTCGTGTGCCCTTTCAGTGTTCTCAGACAGTCTCCACTCTCAGCATCCCAAAGACGTAGAGTCTTATCCGAGCTACCACTCGCTATTATGGGCGTTTTGGAATTACAATCCTTGGAGCTAAAAGCAACAGTCCACACCATCCCGTTATGTCCTGACATTACCCTCAGGCACTGACCACTACTGACATCCCAGAGCCGGACTTGTTTGTCAGAACAACCGCTGATTAATGTTTGTCCATCCGAGCTAAAGGCCACCGATCGGACTTGACTAGGATGCTTTAGCACTGCCAAACGGTGACCGTCTTGAATGTCCCATAGGTGAATGCTGCCGTCGTGTCCTCCGCTCGCGAGAATTTGACGATTGGGGCTAAACTCAACGGACCACACTGTATTGGTGTGCCCCGGAAGTGTTCTCACACAGCGGTTGCGCTGACTGTCCCAAATCTTCACGGTTTGGTCTGCACTGCTACTCGCAATTAGGTGATTATCAGGATGAAAAGCAACAGACAAGATCCAGTTTTTGTGTCCGGTGAATGTTTGTAAGCACTGTTCCTGTTCTATATCCCAAATCTTAACGGTATAGTCATCGCTGCCACTGACGAGGGTTTGTCCATCGGGACTAAAGGCAATTGCTCGAATGGCGTTGGCATAGCCTGTCAATGACTTCAAACAGTATCCCGTTTGGATCTTCCAAATTCTGACCGTCTGATCCTCACTGCCGCTGACAAGCCTGCTGCCATCTGGACTAAAGGCAATCGACCAAATCCAATTCCCGTGGCCAGATAGGGTCTTTAAGCAGCGACCCGTCTGCACATTCCAAATTTTTATCGTTTGATCGCCGCCGCCACTCACCAGTTCTTGCCCGTCAGGGCTAAAGGCCACTGAGCGAATGGCATGGGTGTGGCCTGTGAATGTTTTCAGGCACTGCCCGGTGTGAACATCCCAAATTCTAACAATTTCATCCGTACTGCCTGTGGCGATTATTTCACCATTAGGGCTAAAGGCAATCGACCAAAAACTGTTCGCATCGTCTATGGTGCGCAAGCATTTACCGCTTTTTCTCTCCCAAATGTTGATCTTTTGATCCCAACCAGCGGACGCTATCAACTGACTGTCAGGGCTAAAGGATACTGCTTGGACATAATTCGTATGTCCTTTCAGCGTTTTAAGACAACAATTACGCTCTAAGTCCCAGAGCTTGACCGTCTGATCAGAACTGCCGCTGGCAACTATCTTGCCATCTGGACTAAATACAACAGATCGGACCCAGTTCGTGTGCCCCTTCAATGTTTGCATGCAGCATCCGGTATGAACATCCCAAATCTTCACGGTTTGGTCAGCGCTGCCGCTGACTAGCCATTGACCATCTGGACTAAACGTAATCGACCATATCCAGGCATCGTGCCCTCGACAACAACCATATTCTTCGCCATTGGCCATCTGCCAAAGTTGGATGACTCCGCTGGTACCGGCTGCTGCAAATAGACCGCCATCAGAGCTGACGGCAACGGCATGAATTCCGCTGAAGGCGTCGTAAAAAGTCGTTTGTGAAAAGGTGGCCTGTGAAAAATTGGCTTCATGCAGGTTGAGTCCCTGTAGATAGGCTTGCCAAATAGTGAGATTGGAAAAGTCGTAGTTTGTCACGTCAATCTGTAGCTGACGCATCAGATTAAGCACGTTGCCGCCCGCATACCCGGATTGTGCTGGTGGGCGGCAACGTAAAGAGTCTAGGCACTGAGTAAGCCTCATCGCGATGGCTTGGGCGCTGCCAAGATGGATTAAGAGTTGGTTCGCAATCGGCTCTAGGATAAGATTGAATTGTGTTTGTTGAACAACGTCATTGGCTGTTGTTTTAAGCAAAGCATGTTGAATTATCCTTGCTGGATTTTCATCTATTATTTCAGTAACAATCTGTTCAATCAAACGTTCTATGAT
>JBCBPY010000073.1:0-13164 GCA_039820525.1 Cyanobacteria bacterium J06634_5 | reverse complement strand
CAAGAGATTTTCGAAAGAAAATCTTAGCTGAACAATCTCAACCAGATTAACTAAGACTGTAAGCAACGAGTGATTAACCCAACAGTTGCCATCAACTGTTGGGTTACAGATGGCTTTGCAGAAGAGGTCTTACCTCTTAAGGGTTTATCTACTTGAGGATTCGTCTATCAGAGCTTTCACTTCAAGTTAGGTTGTTCTATATCCGCCTTCCATAATCCGCCTGTAGTCTTTTCAAATTTTAAAGACTGATTCATTGTAGGAATTTGTTGTGATGATGCGATCGCTAAAAAAGCTATATTTTCTTCTACTCTTTATTTGTTTGCTGGCCCCCAAGCCCACTGCAGCCCAGTCTATTACCGCCGCTGAAGACAATACGGACACAGTGATAAGCTCTCCCGAAGGCAATCCCAATCAGTTCAACATTGAGGGAGGCACTGCGGCGGGTGAGAATCTGTTCCATAGCTTTGAACAGTTTGGACTTGATGCGAGCCAAGTGGCAAATTTTGTATCGAATCCTGGTATTTCAAATATTTTAGGTCGTGTGGTGGGCGGCGATGCCTCGCTCATTAACGGGCTGTTGCAGGTGAGTGGCGGCTCGTCGAATCTATTTTTGATTAACCCTGCCGGGATTGTGTTTGGCCCTAATGCACAGTTTAGTCTTCCAGCGGACTTTACCGCGACCACAGCTAACGGCATCCAAATAGGAGAGGAGTGGTTTAGCGCGTTGGGCGCTAATGACTATACAAGTTTGATAGGTCGCCCCACAGGCTTTGCCTTTACGGTGGATAGTCCTGGCAGCATTTTGAATGCGGGTGAGCTTGCCACGTCAACAGGCAGTAGCGTTCGCCTAGTAGGTGGAGCTGTCGTCAACACAGGCAGCCTTTCTACACCGGGTGGCGAGATTGTCATTGAGGCCGTTCCTGAAGCGGGAATCGTGACAATTACGCCTGAGGGCAGCTTGCTAAGCTTAGGCATACCCATAGAAACGCAGGCTGATGTGAATGGTGACTTAGCACCGCTCACGCCCTTGGTGCTGCCACAGCTACTGAGCAAAGGTGAGCTAGGGAGTGCTGCGGGTATTGTTGTAGAAAACGGCGTAGTGCGGCTGACACAAACGGCTGAACCTACCGTGATTCCGACGGATGCTGGAGTCGTGATCGCATCTGGCACTTTGGATGTGTCCACTACAGAAGGCACAGGTGGCAGTATTGATGTGCTGGGCGATCGCGTTGCGTTGATAAATGCCAACCTTGAGGCTTCTGGTGCAGCGAGTGGTGGCTTAGTGCGTGTCGGCGGTGGGTATCAGGGCAATGAGAGTGTTCAAAATGCTCAACAAACCTATGTGGGGCGTGATGCGACTATTAAAGCGAGTGCGATTACGGCGGGTGATGGTGGGCGCGTCATTGTATGGGCCGATGGCGATACGGTTTTTAACGGTGAGATTTTCGCTGAAGGCGGCACGACGTCAGGTAACGGAGGATTTGTAGAGGTCTCCGGCCAACAAAACTTGGCGTTTGATGGCAACGTGGTGGTCAATGCAGCCAACGGTAGTGTGGGTACGTTACTCCTCGATCCGACTAATATTTTAATTTCCAATACCAACAGCTCAGAAGGCGTAGAAAGTAGTCTTCCCCAAATTCTTCAAGAGAATTTTGAAGACCAGCCCATTACAATCTCGATAGATACGCTGCGATCGCAAACTGGAAACATTCAGCTTGAGGCGACCAATGATATTCGCATCGTCAGTGATCAAGACACTATTGAGTTCTCTCCTGGTGGCTCGATTACATTTACCGCAGATAGCGATAACGATCGGCAAGGTTCCTTTTTGGTTGATGGCGCTACTCCAACCACAAGAGAAACGCTCACTGCCCCAAATCGAACGATTAAGGCACCAGGCAGAGACATCACTATTTCAGGGGAAAGTATTGTTGCAGGGAATATTGATACTGGAACAATGCGACTTGCCGAAGATGGTGGGGATGTGACCTTAACTTCTAACAATGGCAACATTATTGTTGGATACATCAATGCTACGGGCGGCATATCAACTGATCTAGAGGTTAATGAAAATACAACCGATCAAGAGATTGCTGCTGCGGCTACTAACGGTGGAGACATCAATATTGATGCCTTTCGGCTGTTTCGAGCAACAAACGTTATCCCTTCGCCAATAAGTGCTGAAGGTCCCGTGAGCATTTTATCGATTGGGAACCTACCCGGCGGGCAAAGTGGTGAAGATAGAGAACAATTTAATTCGCCAGGGGATTCTAATTTACCTGGGCAGTTCTTTGGAGGCAAAATCACGATAGATCATGGGGGTGAAGCCTTTATCGTAGAAGCTAGGCTAAATGAACAATTCGAGATTTCAGACGACAAGGACAAGTTTGTTGATACGAATGATAGTCTAGCCCTAGGGTTTGTCAATAGCCCAGAGACCTTAGACGACAATGAGAGTGGAACAAGCGGCGCTATTGTATCGCGCAATAGCAATGGTGTGAATAGAGTCGTTTATCAGGACAATTTAGAACTGGGCTCTGACACCAGCCCCAATGAGGTCATAGACGTTGACGATGATAATTTGACAGCTCGAAAAAACCGCGATGAAGCGGCCCGCTTAGCCGAAGAAGCCCGTTTGGCTGAAGAAGCACGCCTCAGAGAAGAAGCCCGTTTAGCTGAAGAAGCACGGCTTAGAGAAGAAGCCCGGCTCAGAGAAGAAAAAGAACGTCAAGAGCAAGCAGAAAAGGAGCGCCAAGAACGGGAAGAGCAAGAACGCCAGGAACAGGAAGAGCGAGAACGCCAGGAACGAGAAGAGCGAGAACGTCAAGAACAGCAGGAGCAGGAAGAGCAGGAACAAGAGCAAGAAGAGCAGGAGCAGGAAGAACAAGAGCAGGAAGACAACGAAGAGCAGGAGCAAGAGCAAGAAGAGCAGGAGCAGGAAGACAACGAAGAGCAGGAGCAGGAAGACAACGAAGATGAAAACAATGAAGATACTGATTCTGAGGACGGTCAATCAACCGACAACACTGAAGAAGATGAAGATGAAGACGGAGAGGTCTGTGAAGCCTTTGTTTCAGGAAGCGTCTTAGATGTGACTCAAGTAGCTCCTGCGGGCTGTGAGGAAGGAGATTCTTCCTCGTGATGAGCAATAATCTCCTGGTTAGGCGATCGCATACGCACCGAACACTCATTGCTGTATTAACAACGATCGCAGCGCTGAGGGTTTCTTATCTCGCACCGGCTTTCGCTAGGGCCGAACACCTTCAAAAGCAACATGAGACGGTCGCTTCACCCGAACAATTGCAACAGCAGGGAATCGTCCTATATCAAAGCAATCGCCCCGCAGAAGCTATTCAGGTTTGGCAGCAGGCTTTGAGGGCGCATCGAGAAAGTCGCAACGCGGAAGGAGAAAGTAGCCTCTTAGGAAATATCGGTGTGGCATACCGGGCAATGGGCGACTATGCCAAAGCAATTGAGTATTATCAGCAGGCACTGACGATTAGCCAAACTTTAAATAACCGTCACCGGGTGCGCCGTGTTTTAGGTAACTTGGGCAATGTATACGCCATTATTGGCCAGTATCGCCAGGCCCTTGAGTACCAGCACAGCAGTCTTAATGCGGCCCGAGAACTGCAAGATACAGACGGTGAGAGCATTGCTCTTGCGAACTTGGGTGCGGCCTATGCCGATCAGGGCGATCACGATGCCGCAATTGGCTACTACCAAGAGAGTTTGGCACTGTCTAAGCAGGTAGGCGATCGCACCTCAGAAGCTTCTGTACTCTGTAACTTGGGCTCGGCTTATAATACTTGGAAAAAAGATCATGCCCTGGCCGTTGAGTACTATCAGGACTGTTTGGCAACGGCTCGCGCAGCGGGCGATCGCTGGATGGAAGCAGAAGCGCTCTCAAGCTTGGGCTTTGCCTACGAAGGCTTACAGTCTTTTGAAACGGCCTTGACCCACTATGAGGATGGCTTAGCCCTCTTCCGTGAGATTGATTCCCTCCAGTCAGCGGCAACAACCCTGAACAACCGTGCGCATACTTTAATAGCCTGGAACCAGGTGAACCCTGTACCTGAGCGGTTACAGCTGGCAGAAAGTGACCTCCGACAGTCCATCAAGATTTTAGAGACCGCAAGAGCGAACCTAATGGCTGATGCCGATCGGGTTTCTTTATTTGATACGCAGGTCGCCACTTACAACTTGCTTCAGCAGGTGCTGATTGCTCAAGGAAAACCGGAAGCCGCTCTCGTCGCGTCAGAAGAAGGGCGATCGCGCGCCTTTGCCACATTATTAGCAGAAGATCATAGCCAACCACCGTCTAAACTCGACCTTTCAGCCATTCGACAGTTTGCCCAGGAAAATAACGCAACACTGGTAGAATATGCCCTTGTTCCAGACGATGACTTCATTCATCAGGGGAGGGCTAAAGGTGAGGCAGAAGCTCTTTACATTTGGGTGGTATCGCCCACCGGCAACGTTGATTTTCAGCAAGTTAATCTCAAAGAAAAAGGCATCACCCTGAGCCGCGACGTTCAACAATCCCTTTCGGCTATTGGCATCAGAAGTCGAGGCGGGCTTGCCCCAGCGAACAGTAACGAGACTAGCCACACAGAACAACTCCAGCAACTGCACGAGGTATTAATTGCCCCCATTGCAGACTACCTACCCAAAGACCCGACAGCACCTGTGATTTTCGTTCCGCAGGGTGAATTGTTCTTAGTCCCTTTTGCCGCATTAACCGATGCAGACGGCACCTACTTAATTGAACAACACACCCTTCTCTCAGCACCCTCTATTCAGGTGCTTCAACTGGCCAAAAAGCCTCACAACACCCCCCTGGCATTGGAAAACCTAGCAGGAGAAGACTTTTTAATCGTGGGTAATCCAGATATGCCCACGATATGGGAACCCCGAAGCAATCGAGTTCAACAGCTGCAAAATTTACCGGGGGCCGAGGCTGAAGCGAAAGCCGTGAGCAGTTTATTTGGCAATGCGCCCCTATTAAACCAGCAGGCGACTGAAGCAGCTGTGAGGGCACGCTTCGCTGAGGCGAGAGTGGTTCATTTGGCGACCCACGGACTGTTGGAGTATGGCAATCCGGAAGACTCGGGCGTGAGTGATGTACCGGGCGCGATCGCCCTCACCCCAGATGATAAACACGATGGTCTACTCACCGCCGCAGAATTTTCCACACTCTCACTCACCGCAGAACTCGTCGTGCTCAGTGCCTGTGATACAGGGCTCGGGCAAGTCACCGGGGACGGTGTGGTTGGCCTATCGCGATCGCTCCTGGGCGCAGGGGCAGCTAACGTAGTGGTGTCATTATGGGCAGTGCCAGATGCACCAACAGCCACATTGATGAGTACATTTTACGAGCAGATGCAACAGGGGAAAAGTAAAGCCCAGGCCCTAAGGGCAGCCATGTTACTGACCCTACAAGAGAATCCTGACCCTTCGGACTGGGCTGCTTTTATGCTGATTGGACAAACGGATTAACAAGCCATTGCTCTAGCATTTGGAACACTTGTACAAATCACAAAATGGGCTACCAAAGCTTAACGCTAGGGCCACCCCGATACAGCCATCGAGCGGGCGCGCCTGGACGCAAATCTAAATGAACAAAACCATTACCGACCGCAAGTCCGCCTTTTTTGTGGTAGGTTTTCAGCTTGTAAAAGGTATCCACAACGCTCATACCATCGACATAAAAGTCAATGGCATCGCCCGCCATATGCCTCGAGTGCATCGCCCCGCCGACTCTCCGATTAGAAACAGGGTCACGATAGCCAGAGGTAACCGTAATGGACTTATTCCCGAGGTACGCGCGCACATTGTCCATATACTTAGCGAGCTTAACAATGCGCTGAGTAATGGTCACGCTCACCGGAATCCGGCTGCCGCCTTTGGTGAGCTCTGCCCAGGTGAAGTTAGAAGGCTTGGGCTGGTGGTAAATAGGCTCGTAAATACCCACGGGCCGACTGATTCCCGGCAGTGAGATGGTGGGACCATAGTCTGTTTTAACTTTAGGCTTGTTAATCGGCTCGTCTTGCTTAGGGTTGTTATCTGGCTCGTTGCCTTCTACTTTGACATGTAGGCCATACACAAACCATCGAATACCTCTAGAGTCTGCTAAGGGATCTGCCAGCTGAATAAAGAGATGATCGTCGTTTTCAGTATCGGCACGGCCTGTGTAGGGAAAGTGTTCAATAATATCTAGCGTGGTCCCAGATTTTAGCGGAACCAGCTGGTTGGGCAAGTCTTTTTCTTGAATGCGCTTGGTTTGAATCGGCAGCGCTTTTAAGAAGGTATCTTTTGTCACAATCAGTTTCATAGGAATCCTATAAGTAGATGAACTATTTAATTGAAACGATTTATTTTTTGTAGACTATTGAATTTTTCCTGTCAGCGTAAAAGCAGACCAGTCAGCTGGGTCTTGATGGGTTGCCATTACTTTTAGCATAGCCTGACGAAGCGCTTGGGCATTTCCTAAGTTTTGTTGCCGCTGCCGATAGAACTCAATCATGAGATCAGCCGTAGCCTGATCAGACACCTGCCAAAGAGAAACCATCACGCTAGGCGTGCCTGCGGTAATAAAGGCGCGGGAGAGTCCAACCACACCATCCCCTGTAATTTGGCCCAAGCCGGTATCGCAAGCACTCAGGACAGCCAGCTCCGCCCGTAGGGAAAGGGCTGATATTTCCCTTGCTGTCAGCAAGCCATCTTGCTGATCGTCTGCGATAGCAAGGGCGAGGGCTCCCTGCATTGGGCTTTTTTCATCATAAAATCCATGGGTTGCTAGGTGAATGATATTAGCGGTAGAAAGCTGTTGTTTTATCGTAGCTTCTGTTGCTTTTGCATGGGGAAGATCCGCAAAGGGCGGGGGCTCTTCTGGCGGCGGGGGGAGAGGCGGAACACGAATGTTTGTCAGCCCGGATGGACTGCTAGGCACAGTGGTTTGTTGCGCATGGGAAAACGTCGTACTCTCAGCGAGCACCAGGGTGCTGAGAAAGCACAGTTTTAGGCTAGTAATAAAAAGCTTGTATATATCGAGTTTCATAGGATTTCACAGCATTTGTAATGGCGTTGTCGTAAGCTTTTTTCCTCCCATGAACTTCTCTCGGAAAGAATACCTTTCCCCTAAAATAGGCTAGCTTACACTCACAGTTTCAGTACTCTTTGGGGTACTTTTTCAGGCGTAATGCCGACTACAGTCCGTTGCCAATCAAAATAAAAGGGGCCCAGTAGTGGGGATGCCGAAGTCCTTTTAGGTCATCTGGAAGCGTTGTTGTGGAATTTGCCGGGGCCAGTCCGCCGCGCAGGGCGCTTTCTATTTCAGCATCGGTGCTGTTGATCAAATCTATTTGAGCTTGCTGGAGTGCTTTGGCCTTAGGCTGATTTTCGCTGAGATGGTCGTAAAAGCGGGTCATGAGATCTTGCGTGCCGCGATCGCTCACGCCCCACAGCGACGCCATCACCGCCCCTGCCCCGCTGAGCTGAAACTGGTAGCCCATCCCCAAAATTTCAGCCCCGTTGCCAAAGCCATCTAGCCCCGTTTCACAGGCGCTGAGCACAACAAGATCCACATTGCTCAGGTTCCAACTGCCGATATCTAACACGTTAGGGCTATCACCATTGCCAAACAAAATAAAAGAGTCTTCGGGCTTGCTGTTTACAAAGGCAGCATGGGTGGCAAAGTGCAAAACCTCGTATTCATTCATAATTCTTTTCACCGCTCGGAGTGAAAAGTCTTCATCCAAAAACGTTTTGATGTCGGGCTGAGTGTTTTGAAGATTATCTAGCTCTACACCAGCAAAAGGCAATCCAGAGAAGTTTCGCAATTCTCCATCCACTTCCACAGCGTGACTGGTGGTGGTATCGGCAAAAGCGCCGGCCAGCACACGCGGCCGAGCTGTCGGCGCATCGTCGTAGTTACTGAGGGACTGGGCCGTAATGTTGTTAATGCCAAATCGCTCAATTAGCCAACGTTCGCCATCGTGCAAAGCGGCTAGGGGAATATAGCGAAGCTGTCCGTCGGGGGCGTACAGCAAAGAGTCTATACCGGCTTGCGCCAGCTCGGCCTCAATCGGCTCAATTAGCCAGCTGTAGAGCTGTTGGGCCGCTGGCAACGGATTTTGACGAGGGCTATCGAGGGCCTGCCGCAGGTCCAAGATCGTTTGGTTGAGGTCAGCTTTTGATAGCCCTTCCACGGTACGGCGTAAAGGAGGCGTATCAGGTAGCAGTGCAACCACTTCCAAACGATCGTCCAAAATCAGCGGGTAAATCAGCGCCGCATTTAAGCTGGGCAAGTCCTTTTGTATCAGGTTAAAAGACTCCAGCTGAATAGCCGCATTCCTAATTGCAGGAACAAGGGCAGCTACAAACTCTTGAATCTCTTTACTCCTAGAAAAGTCTAAAAATTCCTGGGTAATTTCTTCTTGCAAGTCTAGAATTGAATCAATTCGCTGATTCTGTTGCTCCGATCGCTTAGATTCGTCCGTCTCCTGCAATTCAGCTAGCTCCTGGCCCAAGTTAACGGTTGAGGTCACTAGCTCATTGTGTCGCTCTAGTATGGAACGCTCAGGGCTGAGGATAGAAAGTGCAGACTCTGTTCCTCGGACGCCTCGTAAATAATCGTCTAACTCCTGAATTTTCAATAGATCTAATACCTGCTGAGCTTCCAAAACACGGTCTTGTTGAAGCAGTAAGTCGGCTAAGCGACGATATCTTTCTTCGATAGCTGCGGTATAAGAGTCTTTTAACGATTGAGAAAGTCCTTGATTCTCGCTGCGAATTTG
This sequence comes from Cyanobacteria bacterium J06634_5, assembly GCA_039820525.1. Classification (GTDB taxonomy): domain Bacteria; phylum Cyanobacteriota; class Cyanobacteriia; order Phormidesmidales; family Phormidesmidaceae; genus Phormidesmis. The sequence continues at coordinate 4,366 of JBCBPY010000073.1, read as the reverse complement.
TTCGTAGGTGCTGACAGCCTGCTTGAAAAATGCAATAGATAATGTGGACTGGCCTTGGGCTTCAAAAAGCTCTCCCAAACCACTCAGAACCTCAGCTTCACTCGCCAAATCATCTAGCTCGCGAGCGTTGCTGAGGCTTTGCTGATAATAACTTAAAGCCTCAGCATACTGACCTTGTGATCGGTATGCCGTACCAATTGCATTTAGAGTGACGGTTTCAATTGAGCGGTTACCCACTTCTTGAGCAATTTTTAAGCCGAGTAGTAAGGTCTCTAATGCCTGTGAGTAGTTTTCTTGTAGAAAGTAGGCAGTTCCGATGCTGCTTAGGGTAATCGCCTCGTTAGCGCGATCACCCGCTGATTGTGATATTTCTAAGCTTTGTTCAAGGTAGCTTATGCCTTGGACGTAGTTTTTCTGCGCAAGGTAGGTGCTACCGAGGTTGGTCAGTGCTAACGTTTCGACAACCGGACTTTCTATCTCTCTACCAAGCTCTAAACCTTGATTAAGGTAGTCTACTGCGTCTGTATAGCTTCCCTGCGTGAGGTACACGGTGCCAATGTTTAATAGTATTTGCGCCTCTAGCGTACGATCGCCTACCCCCCGCACAGTCTCTAAGTTTTGTTCAAAAGAGGTCAGCGCTTGGGCGTAGTTTCCCTGTGATAGGTAGGCTGTTGCAATATTACTGACAACAAAGGATTCTCTATGAATATCTTCTAAGTCTTGCGCAATTTCCCTGCTCTGCTCATAGTAATTAAAAGCTTCAGCATGGTTTCCCTGTGATAGATTAATGTTTCCGATGTTGAGCAAGGCTAATGATGCAATCTCAGGGAGGTCTATTTCATTAGCAATAGACAGGCTGTTTTGGTAGTAGTCCAAGGCTCTTTGATAATTGCTCTGCCCGTGAAAAACTAGCCCCAAATTGTTGAGGATATTCGCTTCATTGTTGCGATCGCCTAGGTTAAGTGCTATTTCTAAAGCCTTTTCGTAAGCTTCAGTTGCTTCTTCAAACTGGCTATTCTGATACAGCCCCAAGCCCTCTACGACTAATTGAGCCATGTCTGCAAATTGCTCGGCTTGATAGATCTCTTCTTCACTAGCCCTCGCAAACGTGAGTTGATAGCGTCCTCTACCAATGGCACTGTAAGCATTGACTAAAATTTGATATTCGCCTGTAAACGGCAGGCGAATGGTGAGCTTAGCCGTTGAGTCTTCATCGCTATCATCGTTACTACCTATAAAGTCTCCTGACAGGGTATTCAGAACCAAAACAGGGTCAAAGTCTCTGCTTTCCAAGGTGATGGTGAGCATTTCCCCCGCTTTTCCAGAAATGATATGACTGTCGTAGCGACTGCCATCTTCAAACTTTGCATCGCCTTCAGTTAAGAGACCTCTTACGGATTGGGGGAGTTCTAATTGAGGACTCTCTTGCTTTCCTCCTAATTGAGATGGCGCAAAGTAGGAGCGCGAGTGTGCTGGAACACCGCCTATCAGCACAATCCAAGGCGCAATTATTCCTAGTAAACGTAGCGTATTTTTCATGGGTTTATAACGGTGCTGTAGTTATAGCAGTGCTGTATTGAGGCTTATAGTCCATTGCCGATGAGGATAAAGGGCGCCCAGTAGTAAGGATGACGAAGGCCTTTTATGCTTTCTGGCAAAGTTTGGGTGGTGCCCGCTGGGGCAAGTCCGCCGCGTAGGGCATTGGCAATTTCTTCATCGCTGCTGTTAATCAAGTCTATTTGGGCTTGCTGTAAGGCTTTGGCTTTAGCTTTTCCTTGGCCAAGATGATCGTAAAAGCGGGTCATAAGGTCTTGTGTGCCGCGATCGCTCACACTCCACAGCGAGGCCATTACTGCCCCGGCCCCACTCAGCTGAAACTGATAGCCCATCCCCAAAATCTCGGCCCCGTTGCCAAAGCCATCTAGCCCGGTTTCGCAGGCGCTGAGCACAACAAGATCTACACTGCGCAGGTTCCAGTTGCCGATATCTGATAAGTTGGGGCGATCTCCATTGCCGAATAGAATAAACGAGTCTTCAGGGTTGCTGTTCACAAAGGCAGCATGGGTGGCAAAGTGAAGAATTTCGTATTCGTACATGATGCCTTTGACCGCATCTAGGGTGAAATTGCGATCGCGGAAAGATTTGATGTCAAACCGAGTAGATTCTAAGTTATCTAGCTCAGTCCCGGCAAAGGGGAGACCAGAAAAGGAGAGTGTTTGACCATCAATTTCTACAGGATGGGTGATAGACGCATCAGTGAACGCGCCGGCAAGAACACGAGGGTTAGGCGATGGCGCATCGTCAAACTCAGTGAGCGATTCGGCGGTAATGTTGTTGAGGTGATAGCGCTCTATCAGCCAGCTTTCGCCATCGTGAAGGGCTGCGAGAGGAATGTAGCGGAGCTGGCCGTCGGGCGCGTAGATGAGAGAGGTGACATCTGCTTGAGCGAGATCGTCTTCGATGGGGCGAATGAGCCAGTCGTAGAGCTGTTGAGAAGCGGGGAGCGGGTTGCTGTTAGGGCTATCTAAGGCTTGGCGGAGAGTGAGAATGGTGCTGTTTAGCTCGGTGTTGGTGAGGTTTTCTACGGTACGGCGGAGGGGTGGCGCGCCGGGTAGCATAACGACGATTTCTAATCGGTCTTCTAGGATGAGCGGGTAAATGAGAGCTGCGTCTAGATTGGGAAGTTCACGTTGGATACCGTTAAAGGAGGTAAGGCGAACGGTGGCATTGGCGAGAGTAGGGGTGAGTTGTTCTAGCAGGTCGTTGACTTCTGTGCTGTTGGCAAAGTCTCGGAACTGTTGAGTGATGTCTTCTTTGAGGGTTACAAGCGTAAGGATTCTTTGCTGTTGTTCGGGAGATCGCGCATCTTCTTCAATCTCTCGCAAGGTCTCAAGCTCTTGGCCCAGTTCAACAGCGCTTGCCGTTAGCTCATCGTATTTTTCTAAAATGGCGGCCTCTGGACGCAGGATGGAAAGCGCTGTGCCTGTGCCGCGTACGCCTCTTAAGTAATCATCGAGTTCTTGTACTTTAAGCAGGTCTAGGACTTGCTGCGCTTCTAAAATTCGGTCTTGCTGAAGGAGAAGATCGGCTAGACGACGATAATCATCTTCAATGGTTGATGTGTAGCTGTCTTTGAGTTCTTGAGAGAGTTCGCGGTTGCTGTTTCGGATAGATTCGTAGGTGTTGACTGATTGTTTTAGAAATGCGATCGCCAGCGTTGGTTGTTCTTGAGCTTTGAACAAAAGACCAATGTTGCCTAGAGTAAGAGCTTCTCCCGCGCGATCGCCCAGTTCGCGGGAAAGGTCTAGGCTCTGCTGATAGTAGGCCAAAGCTTCTGTATAACTGTTCTGAACTTGGTAAATGACACCGATGTTGCCTAATGTAAGAGCCTCTCCCGCACGATTACCCAGTTCGCGGGAAAGGCCTAGGCTCTGCTGATAGTAGGCCAAAGCTTCTGTATAACTGTTCTGAACTTGATAAATGACACCGATGTTGCCTAATGTAAGAGCCTCTCCCGCACGATTACCCAGTTCGCGGGAAAGGTCTAGGCTCTGCTGATAATAGGTCAAAGCTTCTGTATAGCTGCCTTGCAATCTGTAGATGATACCGATATTACCTAAAGTGATAGCCTCTCCTGCACGATCACCCAGTTCGCGTTTGAGATCTAGGCTTTGCTGATAGTAATCCAATGCTTCTGTGTAGCTGCTCTGAAATTGGTAGATGGCACCGATATTACCTAAAGTGATAGCTTCTTCTGCACGATTGTCTAATTCGCGGTTAAGACCTAGGCTCTGCTGATAGTAGGCCAAAGCTTCTGTATAGCTGCCTTTCAATCCGTAAATGATACCGATGTTGCCCAGAGCCTTTGACTCACCAGCGCGATCGCCTATCTCACGATAAAGCTCCAGTGCTGACTGCCAGGACGCTAAGGCTTGTGGAAACTGACTCAATGCATATTGCGCATTACCCTGCTGAAGCAACAAATCAGCTCTTTCAGTCAGGTCAGCTTTAGCAGGGCCATTTCTATTTGTGTCTGTCAACTACTTTTGTTGCGAGAGGCCAGCAGGAACAGGCTTCGCTGTCAGTACAGCGGTTGGCTTTCCACCTTCAGTAACAGGAACAAATTGAATGGGTTCGTGTTGAGTAGCAAGCACAATTTGCTCGCGACCAGCAGAGTGATGCCGTGCGAAAAGAGGGTTCGCCGCTGCTGGCATCGCATACGCCAGAAGTGCTAACGGTACTATTTTCATCAATGGACGTATCGCCTGCATCTTTACGCTGCCTACTGCGAGTCAGACACCTCCGGCAAAGCCGGTGGCTTGATGAGTGTGACCGCCTCAAAGGCGGATGCCCTACCGAAAGTCTC
>JBCBPY010000072.1:0-14950 GCA_039820525.1 Cyanobacteria bacterium J06634_5 | reverse complement strand
GTTCTGCATCGTCCTAACCGGCTACGAATGGTGGCGCTGGTACGCCCAAATCCCCTACCACCCCTGGATAATGACTCTCCTCTGTAGCGGCACTATCCTTTACTGCATTTTCCGGTTGTATACCTTCAAGCAACAGATCAAAACCCTCAGGCTTGCCAGAGACGGCGAAAAAGCAGTCGGTCAATACTTAGAAAGTCTCCGTGAAACAGGACATCGTGTTTTTCACGATGTCATTGGCAACCACTTCAACCTCGACCACGTCATCGTCGGCCCCAAAGGCATTTTCACCATCGAAACCAAAACCTTCAGTAAACCTGCAAGCGGTCAGGCTCATATCGACTTCAATGGCACCACACTCACCGCAAATGGCTACCGCCCTGACCGCAACCCCATTACCCAATCACTGGCCCAGGCTAATTGGCTCAGTGAACTGATAAAAGAAAGCACCGGACATCAACACTCTGTAAAACCCGTTGTTGTTTTTCCAGGGTGGTTTATCCGCACCAGCCCCGAAGCCAAAAGCAGCAACGTTTGGGTCCTCAATCCTAAAGGCTTACCCAAGTATTTAGACAACGCAGCGGCGTTGTTGCACCAATAGGGGTTACGGAAGGAGCGAGGTACCGGTAAGTTTTAAGTAACCACACAAAAAAGCTAAGCCGATGAGCCAACGCCGCATCCGTAACTGGCCAGAGTATAACAAAGGACTGAAGCAGAGAGGTAGCCTAACCTTTTGGATATCGCCTGAGGTGCTCGATAACTGGGAAGTGAAGGAAAAAACAGGCAAACCAGGGTCAACGCCCACCTATAGCAATCAAGCCATCGTGACGATGGTGAGCTTGAAGAGCGTGATGGGCTTGGCCGGTCGTGCGCTCTGCGGTTTTGTCGAATCGGTCTTTCAACTGATGGGGGTAGAGCTAGACGTACCTGACCACACGACGATATCGAGACGCCTGAAGCGGTTGGAGGTGACGTTACCGGTGACGCCAACGCGCGATAAACGCCATGTGGTAATTGATGTCTTGGTGCGCGTTCCCTAGCGCCGCAAAGCGACGCGGGTTCGCACCGCTAGCACCGGCATCAAAGTCTATGGGGAAGGGGAATGGAAGACACGCCAACACGGCGTCAGCAAACGACGAACATGGCGGAAGCTACATCTGGCGATAGATGAATCGACCGGGGAGATTTTATCGAGTGTGGTCACCGATAACAGTTGCCACGATAGTGAAGTGCTCGGTGAATTACTCGATGAGATTGACGACCCGATTTCTCAGGTCGATGCCGATGGTGCCTACGACACAGCCGCTTGCTACGACTACATCGATGAGCGAGATGCAGTGGCTGGGATTCCCCCGCAACGCAATGCCAAGATTTGGTTTCATGGCAATCGCAAGACACCGCCTCATCCGAGAGATGAGAACCTCCGTAGGATTCGTTTAGTGGGGAGAGCTAAGTGGAAGCGAGAGATCAATTACCATCGCCGTTCGCTGGCTGAGACCACGATGTTTCGACACAAGACGGCCTTTGGTGGCAAGGTCTCCTCTCGCAAAATGAATCGACAGATGAATGAATTAAGGGTGCAGTGTCTCGTGCTTAATCGGATGATTCAGGTGGCTAAGCCGGATAGCTATGTCTACTAAACCGAGGCATCGCACTCAATCGGAGGGGGCGATAGGGGTGGGCTGTCTTTTGAATATTGTTGCAACAACGCCCAACGCAGCTCCAAAACTCAGCCCCGAAGAAGTCCAGCTCGTCGCTTACCATCTATCCCGTTATATCAGAACCCACACCCCATCCCTCTAACGAAGTGCCTATTCCAAACGGTAACCCCTAGTCAACTCTAGTCAATCTCATCCAGCCGATTGAGATTGAACCTGACTTTATGGTGGATTAAGGCGACTTACTCATAATCGTGATTCTCATCTTGCAAGTCTAGCCCCCTCACCTCCCAAGCGCAACAGCTGATCCATCAGTACAGCTATTGTCAGCTCGGTATGACACCCCAATCCTTCTACGCCAAATGGCACGTGAGCCAAGAAGACATGGCCGCTATCTGCGATCGCTCTCTTTCTACCGTTCGCCGATGGTTTCGCAAAGGCAACAGCTATCGCCGCCCTAACGCCATTGACCTTCGTCATCTGGCCATGATGGATTTTCTCCTCGATCACTACGAGCAAATCCCAACAGACCTAAGAGAAACGCTTTGTCCTAATACCCAAAAGATCTAGAACATCAGCCCAAAACTGTCAATATCACCATGACCTGTTTTTAACCATTCTCTCCTCGCTAGGGTGGCTTCAGCCTTTACAAGCTCATCACCACTCGGAGCCAGTCGAGATGAATCCACGCCAAAACGTCCTTGATAGAACAACAACCGCCTATCGACAACAGCTATATCCCTGGTGCATTGTTCAACACCTGCCTAACATGCAGAACCATATTGTGACTCGCTTTCGTCGCCGTAACGATGCCGATGACCATCTGCGAGTGCTACGCCAGCTCGCTCCCCGAGTTCAGTACGCCATTGTCTTCGAGCCCCCTAAGAGCAAGCCGTTGCCCTCTCCTGTTTCTTCGGATATCTAAAACTCAACCTGCCAAGCATCGCATATTTCTTTCATCGAACACTGGTAGAGCGCGAAGCTATAGTTGGCCCTAATCCTCAGGCCGAATCTGAGAAAGCTTGAGTTTATCTGCGTAGTTTTTGTCGATCATCTGAGTCGACGTATCACACCATTTCGCGATCACTGCACTCGAGACTCCCTTGATTAGCTGAATCGTAATAAAGGTATCTCGACAACAATAAGGCGTCGTATCAGACTTAATAGGATTAACAATCCTGGCCCAGGCTCTTCGAGAAAAATTCCGATAACTTATAGAGTCTCCATCCCGCGATGGAAAAACAAGTTGAGTGGGGCGTGAATCTTCCGGCGCGATCGACATCAGCAAAGCCTGTACCCGCCTGGAAACAGCAATACAACGAGTTTTGTTATTTTTGCTCCCTTTGCTACGAACTCGGCGATTTCCGATTTGCACCAGCGAACCCTCAAAGTGAATCGTGCCAAAGTCTTCTGCAATGTGTTGCCACTGCAAACCAATCGCCTCACTCGGCCTACAGCCAACCCGAAACAAAAACTCAACAAATGAAGCATAGTGGCTGTAGTTCATGCCTTTACGGCGATCGCTTCGAAACCCTTCAACAACCCGATCTCGCTCTTCCTCAGTAAAGGCATTAGGCTTAGGCTCCACCTGATAACGGTATTTGGGCAACGCCTGGGCCATGCCTTCAAAGGGATTAGACGAAACCAGCCTGTGTTTCTTTCCCCAGCGGCAGGCCGCAGCCAAATACATAAGCCCATCCTTCGTGCGGTAGATAGTAGTGACCTGCTCCAGCTTGTGTTTGACCATCAAAGGATCATCGATAGTCAAATTCCCCAACTTTCTATATAAACGCGTGAGATTGTCAATTTTTCCTGGGTCTTGGGTTTTAACCCAGAGCGCTTATCCGCAGCATATCGCTCCCAGAGTTCTATGACCTTTACACTCTGAAGCGATAGGGGCTCCAGCACAGCTAGCTCAGGTGGCTTGGGCTTACCATATTTCAACAGGGTATAGTCAAAGCGCTCAAGAGCGATATCCGACTCTATGAGCTTGGCTTTGGCCTCAACGACTTTCCGATTAAGAGCACTATCGGCCAGGTCAGTCGAAAGATACTTCTGCTTACCGTCATACAGAGGCCGAGGCAGCCGTATCCGGAGTCTGCCGCGAAAGGATTCAATACCGACAGAACCTTTAGGTGCTCTGCCTGATTTCTTGCTGTACATAGTGATAGCTCAAAAGGGGTACATCGAAGCGAACTAACGTACTCATCCTTGATAGTCAAATGATAGTCAAACCGAAGCCAAAGTCACCCAAAAATGACCAACTGTTACAAAGCTACTTCCTAAAAAAGGAATATTTTCAACGTCTGAAACCACTGAGCTGAAGACCTTTGAGGGCTGCGGATCAATGGTCTTAGGCATTTCTATAAAGATGGGCGATACGGGGTTCGAACCTGTGACCTCTTCCGTGTGAAGGAAGCGCGCTACCACTGTGCTAATCGCCCTTATGTGTTCAAACTTAACATGGATAGGGTCGTGCCTGGGTCACTGCTGGTAGTTTATCGGTTGAATTTATTCCATAGATTCAGTCCACAAGTTACTGCGCTGACGAATACTTGCCCAGTCACCATTGCCTAAAATCAAATGGTCTAGCAGGGGAATGCCGAGGATGTGCGCGCCCTTCAACAGCTGACGAGTTAAGGACATATCTTCGCCGCTGGGTTCTAGGCTGCCGGAGGGATGGTTGTGGGCCACAATCACTCGGGTTGCACCGCGCTTAATTGCTTCTCGGAAAATGTCTCTGGGATGGGCTAGTGTTTCGGTGGCTGTGCCAATGCTAATGACCTTGGAGCCGATAATGCGATGTTTTACGTCGAGTAGCAGTACGGCAAAGCGTTCCTGGTCTTGCCACATTAGCTCATGGCCCAAAAAGGCAGCGGCTACCGACGGATCGTCTACTACCGTGAGTAGGGGCGGCTGACTTTGCAATACTCGTTTGCCCAGTTCTAAGGCCGCTAAAATAGTCGCCGCTTTGGCGGGGCCAACGCCTGAAATTTTCATCAGCTCCTCGGCGCTGACTTCTCGCAGGACGGGGATACCGTCTCCGTTGGGTTGGTCTTTCCCTAACCGCTGTAGCAGGTGCTGGCCGAGTCCCACTGCCGAAAGCCCTCCTGGCCCTTGCCCTGTCCCTAGCAAAATGGCCACTAGCTCAGCTGCTGAGAGTCGCTTTGCGCCGTGGGCTAATAGCCGCTCGCGAGGCCTTTCGGTGGCAGGCATGTCGGCGACTCGCAGGCTGTAAATCATAAAAAAGTGACCGGAAGATGTCAGCCAAGGCGTGAGGTACTCCTTTTAGTGAGCCCGGAATAACAGCTAATAATTTCAGTGAAAACCGCATCGTTTTAGGTGTGTAGCGTTTGAGATGCGTAGCGTTTGAGATGTGTAGAGTGCTGTGCCAAAACTGTTCTAAGCTTGTGTGAGCTCATTTTGTGTTTTCATTGTCCTTTTATTGTTTTTTGCTATGACTGCTGATTTGGCTGCTGCACTTTTGATTGAAGACCCTGCTGCTAAGCTCAAAGCCGTGCGTCAGCAGCTGATTACCATTAGCTTGATGCATGCACCAGCGGATCTTTCAGAGGCGCAAAAACAGCCGGTTCGAGAAGCGCTTTTGTGGCTCAATGAGATCAGTGAATATCAAACCTTGGGCATTTGTGCTGATACCTTAGCGGCGGCGGAAACCTCGCTAAAAGGATATGTTGCCGCGCTGAGTGAGCCGATCCAGGTGGACCTACCGAGCGAGCAGGAGGGGGCTGTTTTTTTGAAGTTTAATACGCTGAAAAATGCTTGGTATTTGGATGGTTATAGTGGTGAGTCTAGAGGGGTTTTGGTGACTTATCACACGTCTGAGCCGGAGCTGGATGATGTGAATGGAACGTATGGTCCATTTCCGTTGGATTTGTTTTTGCGCTAGCGAATTAGGGCACTGATTGCGTGCGTAACGATTTGTGGCAGCTGGATGATAGCGCTGGCAATTTTTTTGAGATTGCCTATGCTTAGCTTCAAAAGCCTCTACAAAAACTATTGTGAAAAACATTGTCATCATTGGCGCGGGGCCAGCGGGGCTGCTGCTGGCGCATTATTTGCTGAGTCGGGGCGGTTATCAGGTGCAGATGTATGATCGTCGCCCGGATCCTCGTTCGGCGATGCCCTCGAGTCAACGGACGTTTCCGATTTCTCTTCAGCTGCGCGGACTGCGTGCAATTCAGGCCGTGCCGGGTTTGGAGCCGGCGTTAGCGGCGAGGGGCGTTTGGTCTCAGGGGGTGGTGATTCACGGTCAGAAAAAGGACCGTCAAATTGATCGAAAATCGCCATTGTTGTTGATTGATCGCAATGAGCTGACGCGAGTGCTGCTGGAAACGCTGTTAGCGCGTAAGGAAGTTAGTCGGCTCACGGTGACTTTTGATTGTGCTTGTGTGGGTGTGGATTTGGACGGGCAGCGGGTGATGCTGCAGCGACAGTTAGGTGGGCAGTCTGAAAGGCAGTCTGAAAGGCAGTCTGATAGGCCGGCGGAGACACGGGTAGAGGCGTCCGCAGAAGAGCGGTTTGAGGCGGGGTTTGAGTATTTGGTTGGGGCTGACGGGGTGCGATCGCAAGTCCGTGAAACCTTTGTCACAAGGGGTGACCTGCACTGCGAGCAGAAAACCATTTCAGATGCCTATAAGTCTCTTTACTTACCAAGGGCTAATGCAGATAAGTCGATTGAGCTAGCAGACGATCGGATTCATACCTGGACGGTGGGTCAGGGCTTACGAATGCTGATGGCCCCGCAACCGGGCGACTGGCTCCACGGTACGTTTATCTTTCCAGCGAACAACAATCCGCTCGCGGCATTATCGACCGGTGAGGCCGTGCTGAATTACTTTCAACGGCGGAGCCCGTCACTCGCGAAGCTGATGAGCTTGGAGACGGCAACGGCGTTGGCTGAAAAACCTGTATCACGGGTGGTGACAGTGAAGTGCGATCGTATGCAGGTCAAAAGCCGCAGTCTACTTATCGGCGATGCTGTTCATGCGGTTTCTCCTTCCGTGGGCCAAGGCTGCAATGCCTCTTTGCAAGATGTGCAGGTCTTTGACCAATGCCTGAACCGCTGTGCCGATAATTGGGCCGAAGCCCTACCGACTTTTAGTACTGAGCGCCTACCTGATGTTCATGCCCTGCGAGAGCTGTCGGACTATGCCTTTCCCCGCTCCAAATGGATGGCCTTTGAGTTTATCTTCCGGTTGATGCTGAAGAAAAAGCTGGGACGCTGGCTGCCTCGGTTGACCAAGCCGCTACCGATGGAATTTTTGATGGAAGGTGAGCATCCTTACGCCGAGATTTTAGAAGAGACTCGGGGATGGGTCGAGCGGGTTAAGTCCTCTATAAATCGCGCTACTTAAACACCCTCGTCATATTTTTGATAATCTCTTTAAATCACGAAGTGATTCCAACAAGCTTTTGCAGGCTGTACGTACCCGAACTGGCGTTGGGTTAGGGTTTTTTATGGACGACTAGCAAAAAGGGATTGACTATAATGATCAATCCCTTTTTGGTGGCTACTTTATTTTTTAACGTGAGCAGTGTCAATTTTTTCCGCTGGAGCGCAGTTGTTGGCGGAGCCTTTTGTCCGTAACAACGGTTTCATTTTGCTCTTTTTCTGAGCGGCTTTTTGGGTAGTGTCAGATTTTAATAAGAGTGATTGTTGGATGAACGCTCACTTCTGTATGAAAAGTACCTCTATGAAAAGCACCTCTATGAAAAGCACCTCATGAAAAGAGCCTTATGAAAAGCTATTTGTTGAGACGGTAGGTGCTTCTTTCTCCGCGATACCATTTGCCCTCGCGGACACCGCCAGAGAGAAGGTTAGAAATACGGTTTCTCGCTTTTAAGTACTGATCTCTTGGCATGTCGTCTTCAAAAATTGCCGTCATCATATCGATGATTTTGAAAGACTGATTGGGCTGAGTTTGTAGAATCAGCAGAACGGCTTCGGGAATAGATTTTTGGTCGACGCCAGGTCGCACATACTTTTGCCAGTCGGCAGTTCTACCATCTTTTTTCTCTGTTTTAGAGGCTTTGGATGCTGTGGACGCTTTGAGAGTACTTTTCTTGGTTTTGCTTGCTGTTGTTTTAGCCGCTGTTTTAGTGGCTTTTGCCTTTGTTGCCGCTTTTTTTCTGGCGGGCTTTCGGCCTGACGTTGCGGTTGTTTTAGTTGTTTTGGAGCTTGTGGCGGCGGCTGGCGTCTCTGACGAGTCAGAAAACATGGGTAACACAGCTCTGATGCCATTGAGCTTATCTTGTATTTCAGCAAGCTGAGCGTTGAGCTGCTCTTCTTGAGATGCCAGTTCAGCCTCAATTTCCTGGAGCTGAGGCAAAACAGTTTGATTCATAGAGCTATGGGGGTGAAAAAATTACTTGAACAACAATACTATCAAGTAATTGGTCTAATCTCCCAAAAAAGATAAAAATAATGTGCGCTTTCAAACTTAGTGTGAACAGTCGAGACCCTAATCGTTGTAGAGAGTGAAAGGGAGAACCCCAAAGAGGAAAATAAAGGCGAAAATACTTGAGAAATAACAAGTTAGCCAGAAAAAACTCTCAAATACTTGAACATACCTAGCTTCTTGTGGGTGGGTAGCTGACGTGTTGCAGTAGTTTGATGGGACTGATGTCTTTGAGCTTTTTCAAAGTTTCCGCATTTTTTACAAGCAATGAGCCGGCAAATCCTAACGAATTTACGGAAATATTGGCGTGTTTTTCTTGACTGCGTGGTACTGCCATCATCCAATGTCGAGTACATAGAAGATTGTATGCAAAAGATTGTTTCCCTTGCCAGTGATGGTTTTTGCTTTTTGCGGTAGTGCTGGGTGCTATGGCTGAAAGTAAGGTGTGATAGCCGCTTAAATAGTGTGTTGCACGCAAGGTGGGTGGTGCAGTTTGTGCAAGGGGACCCGTGACAGAAGCGTCAGTTACAGAGGCATCAGTCACAGAGGTATCAGTTACAGAGGCGATCGCATGACAAAAGGGCAGCTGATCGCTAAAGGTGGCTAAGTGAGGCTTGTTATCAGCGTGAGTTCTCTGATCGGATGCTTGCGGCGACGTTTTGGCCTGAGCTTGGCCAATCGCTTGAGTAATCACTGGTTCCATTGGGAGACAGCGTAGGCTCTCAGAATAGGGGACAACCTGTAGATGCTTATGTGGTTGGCTGGCACCGGCCTGTTTGCTGCTGTTAAAAAAGGCCAGTCCATCAACTTCCTGTAGGCATCGCACTAAGGCTTCAAAATCAGCTAAGGTGAGCCAATTTTCCTGTGGCTCAAACTGGCGTGTCACAATCAAAAAATGATGATCGACCACGTTGAACTTGTTGAGCAAACAGAGGTGCGTCTCTGACAGGTCAGTGACGTAGAGATCTGTTTCGTAAGGCAGAAAAGGATTGGCCGGGGCTGTTTTACCCTGCTGCTTTCGGGCGTTTTCCTTACGCGACAGGTTGGCTAAAATACGCACAACAAACTTAACGTTTGCTGAAACAATTTGCTCAGTGTTCGTTTCTATGGACTGCAATGCTCCGACGGCAAGGCCATGTTGGGTGGTCGCCCTGAGCTGGTGCCAAAGGCGACCTGCTTCCCACGGTCGGCGAGTGACGGCTGCGTTCATGATGTTTGTGGCAAGGTGCCGCACTGTGCCTGCTGTCGGAGTAAATGGTCGCATAACACCAGCGCCACCATGGCTTCTACCATAGGCACGGCGCGAGGGAGTACGCACGGATCGTGGCGGCCTTTGCCCGCTAGGGTTGTTTCTTGACCGGTGTTGTCAACCGTTTTTTGTTCTTTGCGGATGGTGGCTGTGGGCTTAAAGGCAACGCGAATGACAATATTTTCACCATTGGAAATGCCGCCTTGGGTGCCGCCTGCTCGGTTGGTGCGATTGCGGAAGGTGCCATCTTCCCCACGATACATTTCGTCGTTGTGTTGAGAGCCGGTGAGGTAAGTGCCGGCAAACCCAGAGCCCATCTCAAAGCCTTTGGTTGCCGGTAGAGACATCGCACCTTTGGCTAAGTCGGCGCTGAGCTTATCAAAAACCGGAGAGCCTAGGCCCTTGGGCATATTTCTAGCAACGCACTCAACAACCCCCCCAATCGAATCCCCTTCTTTGCGAATTTGATCGATGCGCTCGATCATTTGTTCGGCAACGTCTTGATTGGGGCATCGCACCATGTTGCTTTCAACGGCTTCTAAGGTCACCGTGTTGGGATCTAACGGCGCTTCGATATCTTGAATGCGTTTGACGTAGCCAATGACGTCTACGCCGCAGGCTTCTTTGAGAATTTTTTTGGCGATCGCACCAGCTGCTACTCGACCAATCGTTTCCCGCGCTGAAGAGCGTCCGCCGCCTTGCCAGTTGCGAATGCCGTACTTGGCATCGTAGGTGGCATCGGCATGAGAAGGCCGGTACTTTTTGGCCATCTCGTCGTAGTCTTGAGAGCGGGCGTCTTTGTTCCGCACCAAAATCGAAATCGGCGTGCCGAGGGTTTTGCCTTCAAAGACACCGGAAACAATCTCGCAGGTATCTGTTTCTTTACGCGGTGTGACGATACGGCTTTGTCCAGGTCGGCGGCGATCCAAATCCACCTGTATTTCTTCTGCAGAAATTTCAAGCAAGGGCGGACAGCCATCAATCACAACACCTACACCACCGCCGTGGGATTCTCCGAAGGTGGTAACGCGAAACAACTGTCCGAAAGTGTTGCCCATAAAACCGATATAGATAGAAAAGCTATAGTCGATCCTACCGTACTTGAGGGAACACCCTGATAAAAATCAGGCCGTCTACAGCAACTGCTTAACGAGGGCCGTCTGCTAGTTTCTCCTCTTTGGGGAAGACCATGAGCTTGGCAGGGTCAATAGCAACGTCATTTTTGTAAATGCTGTAGTGGAGGTGAGGCCCTGAAGAGCGGCCTGTGCTGCCAATGTAGCCAATGATTTGGCCGCGCTTAACCGTGCTGCCAACCTTCATCTTGGTTTCAGACATATGCGCATAGAGCGTCTCGTAGCCGTTGCCATGCTCAATAGTGACGCTAATGCCGTAGCCGCCGTTGTAGCCCGCCAGGGTCACAACCCCATCCCCTGTGGCCGCGATGATATCGCCATGCTCTCCGACAAAGTCTATGCCTTTGTGCATTTCGTAGTTGCCACCCCCAAAGGGATTGCCTCGTAAGCCAAACCCTGAAGAAATTTCTACCTTACCCACGACGGGCTGTCCGTCTGGATGGGCGGCTTCTTCTGCGAGGGTTTCTTCTAGAGCGGGCTTGATGGCTGAATCCAACGCTTTATTGAGCTTTGGGACCTCAGCCTTAGCGCCTTCGAGGAGATCCAGAGGACTGGCGGCCTGCGACGGCCCGCCTTTGTGCGGGAAATTGCTGGCCAAGCTATCAATGCCTGACGGAATCAAGGACGCGTTGTCGGTTGTTATTCCATTGACGCCCTTGCTGGCGCCTCTTTGAGCGCTACTTGCAGACTCGCCCTTAGAGACTGCTCTGACGCTTTCATTGCCTGCTTTTACATCTTTCGGAACACCTGCGCGCTCGCGCAGAGAATCAATCTCTGCGCCGAGGGAGTCAATATCTCGCTTGACCTCTGTAGCTATCTGCGTGAGTTCGTTGTTTTCCTCGTTGAGGCGCACGTTGTTTTGGAGCAAGGAAAAGCAAAGGCTCCCTAAGGAAACGGTGGGCACGCCGAGGAACAAAAGCGCCATGAAAAAGCCACGAACAGGCGTGATGGTTATCCCTGTGGGTTCTCTGCGTCTGCGTGGGCTGGGCTGGCTAAAACGGGTGGTGGCGTAATGTGTCGAGGTTTGTTCACGACGAGGTGCGCGGGTAGCAACCGTGGTGTAGCTGGCTGATGACTTCTGTCGCATGAATGAATTTAAGGCATTGTGCTTACGCACCGCTCTAAAGATGAATCCGGCAAACTTATCGCTTCTTTACATTTACGAAATTATACGGGGATCACGACCCCAAACACGCAACACTTCTAAATGTTTGTACTGAATCATAAAAAAGCATAAGGAAAGCTTAAGGTTCTGCAACCGTGTTTTTCCGGAAGCTTTTTTCGCCTTTTGGGATGTTTTTCCGTCTGTAGCAGGAATTTATTAGGCTGCTGGTGTATTTAATACGCTTGATTTAGGGGGCGTGGCCCTTTTCCTCAGTCTTAAATGAATCAAGTTTTCCTGCTCAAAGGGCTATTAATAAGAACGGTTTTATGCATTCCTTTGACTTAACTGTGTCAATGACGTGGACAGCAGCGCGATCGCACTGCTGCCCACTGGTCAGTTCGCTCAAGATTCGTCACAGTAAGGGTATTGATATTCGGCGGCTGTTGAGTCGCTAGGACCCATACATGAAGCTCACTTGGCTCGACGCAAACTCTTGGCTAATGGAAATGGCGGGGCAGCGCATATTGGTTGACCCTTGGTTGGTAGGAGATTTGGTCTTTGGAAATTTGGACTGGCTCGTGCGCGGCACTCGGCCAGACCCTATCGACATTCCCCAAAATATTGATTTTATTTTGCTCTCTCAGGGCCTGCCCGATCACGCCCATCCAGAAACGCTAAAAGCGCTCGATAAATCCATTCCGGTGCTGGCCTCTCCCGACGGGGCAAAGGTCGCCCAAAAGTTTGGTTACACGTCAGTCACCACGCTTGATCACGGTGATACACATGTGCAAAATGGCATCGAAATTACCACGTTTGTGGGTGCTGTTGTGGGCGCGACCAAGCGGGAAAATGCCTATATCCTTAGCTTTATAGATGAGGTGACAGAGGCGCAGGCAGCTCCCACTCGGCTGTATTACGAGCCCCACGGTTACCCAGATCTAGAGAATCTCAAAGCGTTTGGACAGGTGGATGTGGTGATTACTCCTTTGGCGGATATCACGTTAATGGGTGTGGCCCCGGTGATTCGAGGTGCTGATGTCGCCCCTAAGATTGCTCAACTGCTAAGACCTCAGGTGATGTTGCCTACCGCAGAGGCCGGTCGGGTGACTTACACAGGGCTGATATCGTCTGCGTTAAAAGCCGCTGGCGGCGCCGCAGAGTTGCGATCGCGTCTTGAAGCGGAAGGCGGGGGGACCCAAGTGATTGAGCCTGTGCCGGGTGAGCCTGTGACTTTAGCCCTCTCTCAGCGGGTCGCCGCTGGCTGATGCCCCGATTTTTAGGGTGCTACTAGGCTTTTTCGGAAGCAGGCTGGGGATCTGTGTCGGCTTCTAATGGCGCTGTTTGTTGTAAGGAGCCTGACAAAACAGTTCTGAGCTGTGCGACGATGTCGTCTTGCTGCTGTCGCAGGGTCTCTAACTGTTCTAAAAGCTGTTCTACCTGCTCTGCTTGAGAGCCGGGTGCTATTGTAGCCCGCTTCCATATCCATTGACTGAGCAGGAAGGGGAGCTTTAGCAGTAGGGTAATGCCTGCTTTGAGTAGGCGCTTGATTAAATCGACGACGACTTGCAAAAGGCCGATGCCTAGGACGAACAGGACGATGGCCCACACGGGATGGCGGATGACTGTTGCTGCGATCGCCTGAACTTGAGTGGCGATCGCAGCGAGGCTGTTGAGTGGACTATCGACGAGGGCGTCAGGCCAGGCGAGCATTATCGGCGTTTGCATCGGTGAAGTGCCTTATGCTTAAAACAGTTCCAACACTATATAAGGAGAATGCAATCGCCCATGAGATCTGTTTTGTCTACTTTTTTAACGATTGCTTTGATGGTGTTGATGAGTTTGGGCTCAAGTTTGACTGTTTCGATGCCTGCTCAGGCTGGCACAATGGCGCCTCTGCCGATCGCAGCTTTGCCCGGTGTCGGCGCGTTTACTGCGGGCACCAGGCCAGATGATATTGGCGTGACAGAGGGCAAATTGCTGAGCTGTCCGGCTTCACCCAACTGTGTGGTGAGTCAGGATGGGGACGCAGAACATGCGATCGCGCCGATTGCCTACACCACAGATAGAGCCACCGCTCTTAAAAATCTCACAGACATCTTGGGCGTGGTGCCGCGCACCAAAATCATTACGCAAAACGATGACTACGTTTTGGCGGAGTCAGAAAGTCGCCTAATGGGCTTTGTCGATGATAGTGAGTTTTACTTTCCTAAGGGTGAAAAGGTGATTCAGGTGCGTGCGGCTGCGAGGCTGGGTGAGTCTGACCTGGGTGTAAACCGTCGCCGCATTGAGCAAATCCGTCTTGCTTTTCAAGACTTAGAACAGCGCCTTTAAGCGAGTCGAGGTGCTCAATTTAGCGCTTGTTTAGCAGTGCTCGGATCGGTTGTTTTAGCAAGGCTAGCTGTCTATTGTTCTAGCAGTGCTAGAAGTGACCCATACAGTGCTGAGTTGTCGTGCGATAGTAGCAACGCTCGATGGAAGGCTACGTTGGCAGCGTCTAGTTTGTTTTGTGCCCTGAGTACTAGCCCTAAGTTGTAGTAAGTGTTGGCATCAAATGGGTTTAGCCGAGAGGCTTGCCAGTAGGCGGCTTCGGCGGCGGCGTTGTCGCCTTGGGCTGTGAGCCAGTAGCCCAAGTTATAGAAAGCATCCGCACTGTTGGGGTCTTTGCTAAGGGTGTCGCGGTAGGCTGCGATCGCCTCATCTATTCGTGATTGTTCAGCGAGTACATTGCCCAGGTTGAAGTAGCTAATGGCACTCTCTGGATTAAGTTGAATCGCTTGGCGATAGGCGGCTTCGGCGGCAGTGTAGTTGCCTGCATTTTGGGCGGTGATGCCTTGAGTGAGGAGTGATCGCACTGCTTGGCTGTGAGCACTGGCTGGCGCGTTGGCTGGAGCATTTGCTAGGGCGTGGGACGGTGAAATGGCAAAGGAAGCGGTGCAAAGTGTGAGGCTAAGACCTACCGATAGGCTCATAGATAGAATAGAAGGCATGTGACCTAGATTAAGAGGAACGTAGTCACTATTCTATTTCAGTATATTTGCGTATACTTCTGCCACCTTTATGTGATTAAAATCACTTCAAATATGGATCATCTCCGCTTTATTTTGCTGATCCAAATTAAGTAATAAACCTAACGCAGCTGATCATGCGGTCTGGCAAAGAGCAGTAAAAGAGCTTTAGTATTTTGGTACTTTTGGAAATCACATCAGTACGTTTGACCTTATCAAAATTAAGACCTTTTGAGCCATGAGAAAACCATGTCTTTTTCCGTGTCTCAAAATAGCGTTCTCACAAGCTTTAAGAGATTTTGAGAGATAACTAAATATCTGAGGTAAGCCACTGGTTTGACCAGTGTGACTCGACCAGCTTTGAGCGTTCCGGCAGTAAAGTAA
>JBCBPY010000071.1:0-16551 GCA_039820525.1 Cyanobacteria bacterium J06634_5 | reverse complement strand
AAAATAGCTCGATGCCAGGTTCTATCCTTAAGCAAACAAGCGGCCCCGCACTGAATGAGTGCAGGGCCGCTTGTTTGTTTATCATCACAAGCTGATGATGATAAGGGCAGAAGTTGAAATTCTCTCAGTGAAACTCTCTAGTTGGCTGATTTCGACAGCGGGCACTCTTTAAAGAGGCAAAAAGCTTCTTGATGTCGAGGTAATTATAATGGCTAGTGCTGGGCTAAATAAGTGGATCGTGAGCGGTAACTTGGCTGCGGATGCTGAAGTAAAGACGGTTGAACTCAAGAGTGGTGCGAAAGCAAATGTGGCAGAGGCAACGCTTTATGTGCGTGGCGTTCGTAACCGGGAGGAGTCTTTTACGGTGTCTCTGAGTATTTGGGAAAAGTCGGCAGCGTGGAGAAAGTTACCGTATTTGAAAAAGGGTTCTTTGATTATCTGCACAGGTTCGATGGAGCCTAACCCTTTTATTTCTAGAGTGGACAATAGTCCTAAAGCAGGGCTCCAGATGTCTGTGTTGGATGTAGATTTAGATATTGTGCGCAATATGGATGAGTTACAGCCAGAAGGAGCTGAAGAGAGTGAGTTGACTGCTAGTGTTTAAGTCTGACCCTCAACCGCTGATTTTCTGTAATTGGCTTTAAGACCGTATACAACAATCGTAGAAGAGGTTCAGCTGAAAAGTAGCTGGACCTCTTTTTGTTATATGCATCGATAGTTGGAGCGCTACTCTGTGTGTTTTTGGAGGCAGTAGGTCTTAATTTGCCAGGGTTCTATCTCAGAAGTGGCTTTAGAATCATATTGGACTGCTTCTAGTAAGTTTGTTGACTGTAAGCTATTTTTACTATCTAAATTGAGGGTGTTTTTAATATCAAGATTAGTTTTTTCCCCATGTGCTTCATAGCAGCGTAAAACGAATTTATTATGTGCTTCTTCTGAAGGTTTGAAAGCAGAGAGAATGACATTAGGGTTGTCTATGCTGAGAAAGCTCAACTGGTGTGGGTTGTGTGTAGAAGTGTTGTGTGCTGGGTGCTGACACTGATGAGGGAGTGGTGCAGTGTTGATCTCTTTTGCATAGTGGACGGTTCGAGCCGATTGCCAACTGTTGATATGAGGATAGATCGCATAGGTAAAGTGATGCTCTTTGGTATCGGAGTTAGCATCGGGCCAAGTGGGAGATTTGAGTAGGGTAAGGCGTAGATGGTTGGGGCCAGCGTCGAAACCGTGTTTTCCACCGGTAAGGATGCTCACTCCAAAGCTTGAATTGCTCAGGTCAGCCCAACGTAAAGCTGGAACTTCCCATTTTGCTTTTTCTGCTGGAGTTTTTGGGAGGGTTGTACGTTGGATGGCACCAAATGGTATTTCGTAGGTGGCGTGTTCTGAAGTAACTGTGAAAGGAAAGTTCGTTTTAAGTAGTGTTTGCGTCTCTTTCCAGTCAATTGAGCTTTGGATTTTGAGGATGGGAGACTCTATTTCTAGAGTGTAGTTTTGTGTGATTGTAGACTGATTGAAATGATGAATAGTCCTCACTGTTTGGCGAATTGGACCGTTTTCAATGATTTGGATTGATTGTAGTTGTGGCGGCGGCAGAGGCTTTTCTTGATAGTTGGGTGCGATGTTCCACGCGTCCCAGTATTCTCCTTCATCTTGAAACACTTGGAGTTGATTGCCTGGTGCTTGAAATACTTCCACTTGAGTAGTTTTTTCTATAAGGCTTTCAACTTGACCGGTGATATAGCTAATGCTCGCTTTGAGAAATTTGTTCTCTAGGACATATTGAGTGTTCTTTAGTGGTTTATCTGATTGTTGAGTAGGTAGGTGAGGTGGGTTCTCAGCATTTGCATTTGTGTGACTAGCAGGGTAGAGCCAGAAGCATCTGTAACCTATGGGGGGGATATTGTTGGCTGAAAATAGAAGATGTTTTTGAGACTGGCTTGTTGGTAAATCTGTAGTCTGATGGGGTACCTGTTGTTGTCCGTCGGATATTGCCCATTGTGAGGGGGTGGAAGATAGTGGAGGCTGAATGGTGACAACAGCTGAGCATTTCCAACTGAGGGAGTTAAAGATTAAAAGGGGAATGGCTTTTGGGTTGGGCGGAGTCGGAATCTGAGCTTGTGAGGCGATCGCACTCAAACTTGCCTCTAGCACTCGCGCTCCTAGCTGCCGCACGCGCTCCCATCCCTTATCTGCTTCTACAAAAACTTCTGGAATGGAAGTGCCCGGTAAAATATCGTGAAATTGATTGAAGAGTAGGCTTTTCCACGCTGTGTCTAGGTCAGTTTTTGGATAGGGTTGTTCGGCTATTATTTGGGCTATGGTTGCAAAGACTTCTGCTTGATAGAGGAGGTCTTCAGCGTGACGGTTTTGTTGCTTTTGGTCTGCGTGACTGGTGTAGCAACCTCTGTGGAGTTCTAGATAGAGTTCGTCTTTCCAAACAGGAAGCTTATCTTCTAGTGGGTGGTCTGAGTGTGTCGTGTTGGGGAATGACGAAGTAGTGTCAATGTAGGGAAGTGCGGCAATATAATTCTGTGGGTTGGTAAAATCTAGAGTGGGGAAGAAAGGAGATTTCTTCCAGCGACGAGCCTTAGTTAACATATCTTTAGTCGGTCCGCCGCCATGGTCTCCCATTCCAGGTAGCCAAAGAGAGTGGGGAATGCCGGTGCTAGTTTCCCATTTTTTAGCTTGAGTGCTCATTTTAATCGGGTCGATATCGGTGCCGATCGGTGGCAACATAATGCTCAAAATACGGCTGCCGTCAGGGGCCTGCCACCAAAAAAGCTGGTAGGGGAACTCGGTCGTGTCGTTCCAGGAGAGCTTCAGTGTGGCGAATGTTTCGATGCCGCCTTGCAATAAAAGCTGAGGAAGCTGCCAGCAGAAGCCGAAGGAGTCGGGAAGCCATGCGACTTTGCTGATTTGGCCAAATTTTTCTTGGCAGTAGCGTTGTCCGTATAGAATGTGACGGGCGATCGCTTCTCCGCTGATGATATTGAACTCTGGTTCTATCCATAGTCCAGCGTCTATACTCCAGCTGCCCTCTTCTACTTTCTGCTGAATTTGGTAGAAAAGATCGGGACGGTTGTTTTCTAACCATTCAAAGAGTGCAGGACTAGAGTGGGTATAAGTGAGTTCGGGAAAGTCTTTTTGTAAGTTTAGGATGGAACGGAAGGTTCGTTCTGCCGCGTCCCAGGTGTCTTCGATGGGCCACAGCCAAGCCATGTCTAGGTGGGCATGGCCAACACATTGAATAGTTCTTTGCTTAAGCTTTTCGCTAAAGGGGAGTAGTGTTCTTCTTAGGTTGCTCAGAGATTGTTGAAATTTGTGAGTCTTTGCTGATGTTTGCTGTTGTGAGAGCGTGTGCCAAAGGTTGGCAGCGCTGTTTTGAGTATTGGGTTTATGAGTATTGGATGTGTGCTGGAGTGAGTTCCACTCGAGTTGTTCTAAAGTGCTTTCTATGGCTGTTTGGCTGGCGGGTTCTAGCGTAGCCAGCACGGTTAGTTCATCGGCAACGAAGCTAGGTTCGGGCGTGGGTGATTGGGCAGGGAGTTCGTAAATAAGTTGGGAGTTTACTAAGGCACCATTATCATGGCCAGGGCTGACTAATCTGATAGCGACTTGAAATACTTGACCTGGAACAACGCTTTCACTCAGGCATAGCCGCGTAAAACATTCAAATAGATCGCCCGATTGTACAAGCTGGTTGTCTATGTAGATTTGAGCATCATCAGCCCACCACGTTAGGGCGAGTCGTAAAATGAGTCCTTGGAGCGGATAACCGTGTAGATCAGTAGGGATTGTGATGGACTGATACAGCCAAAGGATGTGGCGGCCTTTGTCCCATGCGATGTGCTTACGGTTGTTGAGGGGAGCGATCGCCCATTGAGTGGCTATGGGTGTTTGAAATAGTTCGCAGAGAGACGTTTCTTCGCCGTGATGGTGCCACTGAGGTTGAATATCTTGTGTATTGAGCTGGCGGAGACGATCGAGGCTAGCCTGTAAGGACGAAGAGAATTGTGGGACCAGATCTGAAGAGGTCATAACTTCCGTTAGAATTTAGAGCAAAGAGCTGATTAATGTATGGGGATTGTCTGAGGTTTTTACGAAATTGTAGTTTTACCAGCCTATCGGGCTAAGTGGGATGTCGAGTCCTTATCAGAGCAGTGTATTACGGTTTGTTGTAGGGCAGTACCGAGAAGGTCTGGACCGTCATCGTCGTGCGGTTCGTCATGCTCGTACGAGCGTAACCCTTGGCGTGGAAGTGGGGGCTTCACTAGCTTTAGTTCCAGCCTATGCGGTGGCTCGTGCAGCTAAAACTGTGCAGCGTAAGTTAAAAGAGACTGTGATAAATAGGTCGCTAGGTACGGCGAGTGAAACTTCTCGGTTGCTTGATTTTTCTGATTTTGATGAGTCGCTTGCGATCGCAACCCCTCAGTCCAAGAGTGGAGTCGCTACTGTGACAGAGGCATTGACCGCAAAAGGCGATTTCCTCTCGCATGAAAAGCCGCTGCTACAAACACTATGCGCAGTCGGTAGTTGCTTGTTGCCCTGCCAAATCAACGCTTTGATGGCAATATCTACTGCGGAACAACTTCACGAGCATGATGCTCAAAACGCTGATGACTTGCAACGTGCTAGTCGCCTTCCTACGTTGGATCGAGTTTTTCAATGGGGTAAGCGAACTTTGTCACAGGCTGCTGCCTTGCCTATCTTAAGGCGGCAAAATCATCGTCCGATTGTGAAGAAACAGCATGATCTGGAAGTAGCTCAGCGGATTACTGGGGTTGCTAGTGATTTAGAAACGCGATCGCTCGTTTTAGTCCTGAACCATGAACGCATTTGGAAGGGCCTTAGTGCTCGTCAGCAAAAGAAGCTGCAAGTTCAGATTTCTGCATTTATGGGAGATATGGGTGTCAAGCCAGTTAAACCCAGCTTGTTTTCTTATATAAGGCAGAAAATGATGAGTGCTGGAACGTCAGTGTTGCCAGTGAGCCAAGCAGCTGTACGATGGTTCTCTTCGTGGAGGAAAAGGATTCCGTATCAGCAGCCTGTCTTGGCTTCTCCTATGAAGTGCAGTGTTGAGCTGTCAGCGCAATTAGAGGCTTCCTTCTTTCAGATTGTTGCGAGCCCGAATGCTGCAATGGCTATTCACCTTGAAGAGACTGATCGGCCTGATAGCGCAGAGACTGGTGTGTTTTCTTCTTCACAAAAGAGATTACGCGATTTTAATCCGATGTTGCTTGCGGCTAGCGCCACGTTACAAAGTTTTTTCTCGGAGGTGGAGCCAGGGAGCAGCACGGACTACATTGAGGCTGATGTAATCACCGTTGAGTACATTGAGCACCCTTTAGAAAAAGTGCTTAAGTGGTTAGACCGACTCTTACTGTGGTTGGAGGCCCGGTGGCGAGCTTTGCAAAATTTGATATGGCCTTAGCAGGTCATTGACTAAAGAAAAGGTCTGAGCGATAAACAAACGTACACTACGAGTCACCAATTTGGATACTTTTAAGAACCTGAATCAGGCCATTACTCATCGCATTGAGCAGAGTGAACAGGGCCGGATTACGTTTGCTGAGTTTATGGCGTTGGCACTTTATCAGCCTGAGTTTGGCTACTATGCCGCTAATAAAACGAAAACGCAAAGTGGTAACGAAGCGGTGATAGGGCCTCAGGGTGATTTTGTGACGTCGCCCCATATGGGACATGACTTTGGAGAACTGTTGGCTGAACAGTTCTTTGATATGTGGCAGGGATTGGGCCAGCCTGAAGGGTTTACGCTGGTAGAAGCCGGGGCAGGGCAGGGCTTGATTGCCAGCGATGCGATCGCACATATACATCATCACTACCCTGACTTAGCTAAGTGCTTTGATTATGTTGTGATAGAGCGATCGCCTACACTACGAGCCGAGCAGCAACAGCGGCTGAGCCACTGGCAAGCGCGCGGTCTCTCTATTCGTTGGCAAACGCTAGAAGACCTAGCCAATCAGTCTATTGTGGGCTGTGTGTTTTCCAATGAACTATTGGACGCTTTTCCAGTGCATTGGGTAGAACGCCACAATCAAGTTTGGCGAGAGATGTGGGTCGCTAACGCTGAAAGGGGTTTTGTTCCTGTTTTAGAGAGTTTGTCTACGCCTAAAATTGAGGACTACTTGCAGCACACGGAGATTGACTTCGATCAGGGCTACGTTGAGGGCTATCGAACCGAGGTGAACTTAGCAGCGTTGGACTGGCTTGAGCAGATTTCTCAGAAGCTGAATCGGGGATACGTGCTGACGATTGACTATGGCTACAGTGCACAGCGCTACTATTCTCCGGCTCGCCGTGAGGGCACTTTGCAATGCTATTACCAGCACAATCACCATAACGATCTATTTGCCTACGTGGGCCAGCAAGATATTACCGCGCACGTGAATTTCACAGCATTGGAGCGTCATGGTGACGCGTTGGGCCTAGAAAAAATAGGCTTTACCCAGCAGGGATTATTTTTGATGGCTTTGGGATTGGGCGATCGCCTCGCGACTATTGCTCAACCGGGTGCTCAACCCGTAGCAGCCTCTAAAGAGCAAGCCGCGAAACCTATCGATATCCAGTCAATTATGCGTCGTCGAGAGGCGTTGCAGCAGCTCATTAGCCCGATGGGGCTCGGTAACTTTGGTGTGCTGATTCAGGGAAAAGGACTGATGCAAAAAGAAATCGCCAGACCACTTAAGGGCCTGACGATTCCACCGCTGATGTAACTATCTCGCGTAAAGAGCTGTTAGGCATAGAGCAAAGACCCTACATTTCGCCTAGCTTATAGTTCAACAAGGCCAGATTAGAGAGGGCGGAAAATAAAGGGGTAGCGGAAGGCAGTGTCTGGGGCGGTTACGCTACTAAGGATGGCAAAAATTGGCATAATAATTTGAACCAAACCTAGGAGTGCTACCAATGGGAGCCCAATAATTAAGGCTGCTGGAATGATTAAAAGCACGCTATAGAGCCACATGTTGAAGTGAAAATTTAGGGCTTCTTTGGCGTTTTCTTTAGTGACGGAGTCGTCGGAAAGCAGCAAAATGGCCAGTGGAATGCCTGCCGAAAGCACTAGCTGGCTTAAGAAAATAGAGGCATGGGAAGCGACTGATAGGATTTTACGCTTGTCAGAGTCAAAAGTGGTTTCCATAAGATTAAGTCCTTGCGATGCTCTAGGTTTGAGGCAAATCAGAAGCCGTCCGCCAAAAGCGTCGCCTTCGATGTGTTTATTTTAATGGCTCTATTCTACCGATGAAAGACGGTCTAATTTCGTAAATACCGCCAGCGAACGAAAAAAGTGGAAAGGCATTTCTACAATTCTCCGCCTCAGGCAAATCGTAGCTGCTTTAGAATTAAGGAAACACTTTTAAGGAAGGCAGCGTTTGATCGCGCTGTAAAGGAAAACGATAATGCAAATGAAGCGACTAGGGCATGTAGCCGTTTGTGTAGAAGATGTTGCCAAAGCAGCTGAGTTTTACAAAAACTTGGGCATGAAACTGGTTTGGCAAGATACGGATTGGGCCTATTTAAAAGCAGGAAACGATGGGTTGGCGCTGATGAGTCCTGACTACGATCAGGCTGGGCCACATTTTGGCTTTGTGTTTAGCGATCGCGCTGAAATCGATACCGCCTACGAAAAGCTCAAGGCCGATGGCGTTAAGGTCGGTAAAATTCACGACCACCGAGACGGAACGGCTTCATTCTATGGCCGGGATCCCTTTGGCAACTGGTTTGAGTATTTGTACGAGCCCGATGACTTATTTGATGAGAAAGAAGTCGCTACTTCTGCTGTAGAGGCATAGCTTCGATAAGCGAACGCCTTTAGACTCGCTGTCGTGATTAGCCTAGTCTGTCGATTGTAGTTGTCCTGGGATCGATAATCTTTTTGCCGATGCCAGGAAAGTGAATGGCTAAACAGATTTTGTTACCTGCACCAAAAATGTGAGTGACTTTACCTTCGCCAAAGGCTTTATGGTTAACCGCTGCGCCTACACTCCAGTCATCTTCATGGGTTCCAGGTGCGTTGAGGTTGTGCTGAGGATTTTTGAGTTTGGCCTCGCGAGTGGTTGTTGTCCAGCGTTCGGGCAGCGCGCTGGGGACTGTGGTCATAATGTAGTCTCGCGGTAGCTCGCTGAGAAATATTGAGGGAGTTGAGATCTCTCGCATGGCGCCATAGGTACGACGCTCGCGCGCATGGGAGATGAAGAGCCGGTCTTGGGCTCGGGTGATGCCTACGTAACAAAGTCGCCGTTCTTCTTCAATGGCTGCGGCATCTTCTAAGGAGCGGAAGCTGGGGAAGAGTCCTTGTTCCAATCCGACTAAGAAGACGACAGGAAACTCTAGGCCCTTAGAGGCGTGCAGTGTCATGAGGGTGACTTGATTGTTTTCATCCTTATCGTTGTCGTTGTCTGAATTGAGGGCCGCACTGGAGAGAAAGTCGTTGAGAGTTGACTCTTCATTCTCTTCTTCAAATTGAATAACAGCGCTGTAGAGTTCTTGAATATTTTCAATCCGATTGAGATCTTCTTCGGTGCCTTTTTTCTTGAGTTCTTCGATGTAGCCTGTATTTTCTAAAACTTCTTGGACGATTTCGCTGGCGGGTGCCGTTTCGATGCGCTCTTGCCAGCTGGTAATCATTCTAGAGAATGCGATCGCCTTTTTACTCGCTCGACCCGCTAGGGTTTTCACTGATGTTTCATCTTTAATAATGTCCCAAAGCGGTAAACCTAGCTCAGCAGCAGCCTTGTCTAAATTGTCTAGCGTTGTTTTGCCGATACCGCGCCTGGGCGTGTTGATAATGCGCTTGAGGCTAACGCTATCGGATGGATTTACGGCGAGGCGCAAGTAGGCCAGAATGTCTTTGATTTCGCGGCGATCGTAAAAGCGCAGACCACCGACAACTTTGTAAGGGATGCTAAATCGTGTGAGCACTTCTTCC
Source organism: Cyanobacteria bacterium J06634_5 (assembly GCA_039820525.1). Lineage (GTDB taxonomy): Bacteria > Cyanobacteriota > Cyanobacteriia > Phormidesmidales > Phormidesmidaceae > Phormidesmis. The sequence continues at coordinate 7,610 of JBCBPY010000071.1, read as the reverse complement.
ATCGCTCGAGACTGTACGTTAGTGCGGTAGAGCACCGCAAAATTTTTCCAGTTCAGCTCTGGATTTTTTAGCTCCAAGTTGCGAATTTGACCGACGACGTATTCAGCTTCCATCGCCTCGTTATCAGCCCGATGACAAAAAATAGCATCGCCTTCACCGCGTGTTGCCTTAAGCACTTTGTCAATGCGCTCAGTGTTGTTTTCAATGAGATGGTTGGCAACATCGAGAATATTAGAGGTAGAGCGGTAGTTCTCTTCTAGTTTTACCAGTGTGTTGGTGTCGTCATCTGAAAGCCCATCGCCAAACTCCTTTTGAAAGCCCATGAGGATGGTGAAGTCAGCGGCTCTGAAAGAATAGATACTCTGGTCAGCATCGCCCACCACAAAAACAGATCGGTTATCCCAATCATTAAATTTTTTGTTGCCTTTTCCGTTAGTGGCCAGCAGCTGAATGAGGTCGTATTGAGTGCGATTGGTATCTTGATACTCATCTACTAAAATATGACGGAATCGGCGATGCCAGTAGCTCAGCACTTCTGGCTGCTGTCTAAATAATTGCACAGGCATCCGAATGAGATCGTCAAAGTCTAAGGCGTTGTTGCTAGAGAGCCCTTTTTGATACAGGCGGTAGACCTCGGCAATGTTGCGGCCCTTAAAGTTGGGGTTGGCCTCTTCGTATTCATCTGGGTCTAGGCCCTGGTTTTTAGCGTTACTAATCGCAAAGCGAACAGAGCGTGGGTTGAATTTGCGATCGTCTAAGTTCAGCTGATTGATCACAATGCCTTTCACGAGGCTTTGGGCATCTGACTCGTCGAAGATGGAAAAAGTCTTCGTCCAGCTGTAGCCCTGAGGGGATTTGTATTTTTCAATATCGAAACGCAGAATGCGCGAGCAGAGGGAGTGGAATGTACCAATCCATAACTCTTTGAGAAAGTTTTTGTAGACGTAGGAGCGCAGCTGCGTTTGCTCGTACTCTGGCAGCATGTGCAGCGGTTTGCTGTGTCGAGCGAGCGACTCTTGCTCTGCGAAGAGGCGTTCAATCCGCTCCTTCATTTCACGAGCGGCTTTATTGGTGAAGGTTACCGCCAAAATGTTGCCAGGATCGACGCGCTGATTGAGGATAAGGTTGGCGATTCTGGCGGTGAGGGCGCGGGTTTTTCCTGAACCAGCGCCAGCGACCACCAGCAGCGGACCACAAAAGTGATCAACTGCCTGACGCTGGGCAGGATTGAGCTGATTCAGGAAATCTACGGTAGTCACCATACTTGAGAGGGGGGAGGAGAAAGAGGGATGAGATGCCGAAAGGTCTATCGCTTCAGCTATAGTATGGCACTTGATACAATTTGCGACCGTTTGAAATCCGTAAAAGAGCGGAAGTGATAGCCCCCATGTATGACTATGTGTGACTCTAAGTCCTTGCAAGATCTGGAGAAAGACTTAAACATTGCGCCACCGGCTGTGACCAGTGCCACTTACCTCAAGCATCGGCACTGGATGCTTCGAGCGTTGGCCTTGGCAAAAATGGCCGGGGATGCTGGCGAGGTGCCGGTCGCCGCGATTGTGGTGGGTCCAGATAATCAGCAGATCGCTCAGGCGATGAACCGTAAGGAGCGGGACTGTGATCCAACCGGTCATGCGGAGGTGCTGGCGTTGCGGCGCGCAGGGAAACAGTTGGGGAACTGGCATCTCAATGAGTGCACGCTGTATGTGACGTTGGAGCCTTGTGCGATGTGTGCGGGCGCTCTGGTACAGGCGCGTTTAGGTCAGTTGGTGTATGGTGCGGATGATTTGAAGGCGGGCGGGGTTCGTTCGGTGTTGAATATTCCGGATGGACCCTGTTCTAACCATCGGCTAAGCGTGGTGGGTGGGATTTTGGAAGCGCCTTGTCGTGAACAGCTACAGCGGTGGTTCCAACAGCGTCGATAGGCGGTAAGGCGCTACGGAATCCGTAATCGTGCTGCGCTCAATGACTGGGCGAATGTGATTGATTGAGATAAGTCCTTTTTAATTTTTGCGTCTTCTTCAATTACCTCTGTGATCACCTAGGTCATCACTCAGAGATTTCATAGAAGCGCTTCATGGCTGACTTAGGTTTGTATGCTGGTGGCGCACAGTCCACCCTTGAAACTGTCAGTTTGGCTGAAAGGTGAGTGTCCTTTGCCGAGTATGTTGATTCAAAGTGTTTGACCTGCTTGTGAAGTGAGCTGTCAGATTTTTTGAGATCTCTGACTCTTGTGTGATTGAGGTGTTGAGTTGCAAAGTGTTGAGTTGCTTTGTGAAACGCTTTTAGTTTTGTGCATCTAACCTAACCGTTCATGATTACTAATTCTTCTGCTGATATGGCGTTTCCTGCCGATCATCACTGTCCGGCTATCAAGTCTCGTTTGTCGCCGTGGCTAGCACCAATTATGTACGGGATTGGCGAAAAAATTGTTCTACCGTTTTACTTTGGCAATATAGAAGTGATCGGTCAGGAAAATATTCCTAAGACAGGGCCGGTGGTGCTAGCACCGACTCACCAAGCCCGTTGGGACTCTTTGTTAGTGGGATTGTTGGGGAAACGGGCAGGGCGCTATCTGCGTTTTATGGTGACTGCCGATGAATGCTTAGGCATTCAGGGCTGGTTTATCCGGCGCTTGGGTGGGTTTCCCGTGCATGTGCGAAAGCCTTCTGTGAAGTCATTGCGGCACGGGGTTCAGCTACTGCAAGAGAAAGAAATGCTGGTGATTTACCCAGAGGGTAATATTTACCGCGATCGCATCCATCCTTTAAAGCCAGGACTCGCCCGAATCGCTCTGCGCGCTGAAAGAAGCCGGCCTAACCTGGATGTGAAAGTGGTGCCGATTAGTTTGGCTTACAGCGACCCTTGTCCCAAGTGGAGAGGCTCTGCCAAGGTGCGTATTGGTGAGCCGATTTCGGTATCGGCTTACAAATCAGGAACGTGCAAATTGCAATCGAAAAACCTCACCGCAGATCTTCAAAGTATTTTGAGGGAGCTGGCGCAGCAGTAGGTCCTTAGACTGAATGGGATGTTTGACTAGAGGCGTCTAACTAGATGCCTAGCACCAGCTCCCACCGATTGAGCCGTCCGGTATGACCATTCACATGGTCGATGACCTGAAGTCGCCAGCGGCCTTTAACCTCTTTTCCTAGGAGCCTACGGAGTGAAGGCGTACTGACCAACGAGTACGTCCTTTGCAGGCGTGTTTGGCGTCCTAGCGTTCTGCTTTGTAGCAGAATCGACTGTCCAAGCGGTGTCTGTAGCGTGAAGCTGAGGTCTCCTAAAAAGTCGTGTTCGGCTTGAATATAGACTTTAATATCTTGCAGCTGGCCTGGCTCAGCAATGTCTAGATGGCTAAAAATGCCTCTGGGATCGTCATCGGGAATGGAGATGATGGTGGTATTCCTTTGGGTCAGGGTTTGGTGCAGGGTGCGATCGCTTAAGGCTCCGCCCTTGGCCGCTTTGACTGCTTTGTAAGCGTTCACCTTGCCGTAGCCAAACCAAAGGGAATGACCGTTGTTATCGTAGCTCCCGTGCTTTTGCTTGAGCTGTGGGTCGGGATTTTTGTCCACGATTTTGTCAGTGGTGCTCTGTAGGAGCTGCTTTACCTCGCGCGCTGTGAGGTCAGGATTGGCGGATAGCATGAGTCCGACGATGCCAGCCACTAAAGGGCAGGCGCTGGAGGTGCCGCCAAAGCCGGTGTAGTCATCTTTAGTGTAGCCCTGGTATCCGGTGCGATCGCTCGTGAGCACCGTTCGACCTATCAGCCGCGACCGAATCGGTGGGCCCGTATCAAAAGTGCCTTCTGAGAGTGACATATTCGGCGGCGCATTGTTACTGGGTGCAGCGACTGAGATATGACGGCCCCAGTTACTGTAGGCAGCTTTTTCATTTAGGCTGGTGCAGGCAGATACCGTAATCACATCGGGATGAATGGCAAACCCGCTGAGCCAACTTGTAAGACCTTTGAACAGGTTTTTTGCCCAGCCAGCTTCTTCTACTTTGCCTTCTACCGGCCGATTAGCATTACCCGCTGAGAACAAAACAACGCAGCCTTTGCCGCCGCGTCCTTTGGTAGCTGCGCGGTTGATCGCTCGGCTAATGCGTCGAGAGAGCGGAAAGTAAACCGCAGCGGGTGACCAGCTACAGGAAATGACGTCGGCACCTTGGGCAACGGCCCAATCGAAAATGGCTTCTATGGAGGTGTCGTCTAAGTATCCGGTGGTTTGAATGGGCATAAAGCTACAGCCAGGGGCGATGCCGACGATGCCTTTACCGGTTTCTTCTGCGATCGCAACCCCGGCTACTGCAGTTCCATGGTTTTCGTATTCAGCGGTAGGCGTTGGCAAACCATCTTTGTTTTTTAAATCCCGAGGGCCAACGATTTTTCCCGCGCCCTGTAAGTCTGGATGGGCCAGGTCAAAACTATCGTCCGAAATCGCAATCACCACAGAACGAGACCCACGGGTAATATCCCAGGCTTTCTCTGCAAAGACATGAGAGTTCGGAGCTAAATCGGGGCTACGGCTGCGGTGGTTGAGATACCATTGCTCTCCATAGCGATCATCGGTTGGCCGATACAGCGGCGCGGTTGCCATGATGATATTCGGTTCAGCCAGCAGCACCTGAGGATGAGCCGCGAGCTGATTGGCTATTTTTAAAGGATTTTGACGGGCCGCAGGGCCGACTAAAAAGCAGTAGGTGCTACTACTACTGCCGCCACTGTCTGACAAGGCATGGCTGCGAATGATGCCCAGATTTTGACCCTTTGCCAGACCTCGCCCCTGGCAAATAGCTTCAATTTGAGTAATAGAGAGCCCTTGTGAAAACTGCACAGTAAGTTGATTGGCCAGGTATACATAGGTACCCGGACTCACGTCTAGTTCGTATACGTGGCTGGCGTACAAAACCGCTAAAGACTTGCGCAGGGTTTCTAAGGTTTCTTCTAACCGGTTGGCCTTGAGCTGCCATTCCAAAATGAGGGGACTTTGGTCGTTCGCTTGAGGCGTAATGTTGCTCACTTGCCTTGGCTGAAACTGGCCAATAAGCGGCTGTAGCGCTTCGAGATCCATCAGGCACAGGGTCAGGCGGTTTTTAACTTTTCTGAGGCGTAATTCTTCGCCGCCACGCTGCAAAATCACCCCTATTTGGCTGGGTAATACGCCCTGTTCTCCGCTCTGTATCCCACGGCTATTTTGCCCGGAAGTTGCTTGATTCACTTGACCGTATGGATCTGTATTACTGGCTGGTGCCATGGTTGTGCCCTGTTGTCTTGGTGAGATCTGCCCTGGTTAGATTAGATTAAACGAAGTTGATGGGAGTTGACGGGTGATTTCTCTCGTTTTTGATTCGGGCTGCTGCCTGGCATCTGCTAGCCTCTGCGGGGGCCTGCTGTCTAGGATCGCTTTATGATCGCTTTATCGGCGTCTTGCTTTCCAGGTGCCACCGTAGCGATAGTGAGGATTCTCGGGCCGTACTTTGTGCCAGCAGGGTGGACACACTAGCACCCAGTCGGCCTTTGCCGTGTGCTGAATGCGATAGCGAATCTTGACAGGTTGACTGCAAAGTTCGCAGGGTTTTAGTTTTAGCTGAGCCATCATGACGTCGTAGTAATGTCCTGAATCTTAAGGTTTGGCCAATTGGTCAAGAGTCACATTGAAATAAGACAGCGATCCCCTCTATGACTTAATCTAGGTTAAATTACCTAAGTTAGCTGTTTTCATCAGCCGTTTTTTAGCCATGGTTCCCATCGTTAAAGCTTTGTTGTCTGGCCGATTGTTGTCTGGCCGAGCTAAAGGACATGCTTCTGGCCTGTTGTCTAAGACGCCCTTATCTCAGGCGCTTTTATCTAAGGCTTTCAAGGCAGCAGCAGCCGGTACGCTAATTGGCTCGATGGCTATGCCTTTAGCAGCCACTGCTCAGTCAGCAGAGTCCGAATCAGCAGAGCCCGATGCTACAGAAGTGGAAGTACTCCCTGCCGAAGCCCAACCGCCTGCCGATGCCTCTGGTGCGATGCGCGCGGTGGAGTCCTCGGATAGTCGGATTGGGATTGCTGCCGGGCAAGCCCTTATGAGTGAAGCCGAAAGTGCGATCTCCTCTCAAAATTACACCCTCGCTTCTGAAAAGCTCGTTGCTGCTAGAGCTGCGCTCAACGATGTTTCAACCCACTACCGAAGCGTTTCTGAAGTGTTTGTTGGTGTCGATAGCCGGGTGACCAGTGCGCTGCGTGCACTTGCCTTAGAGTCTGCTGAAGTCAGAGACGAAGCAAGCTATCAGCTAGCTGTGGTTTATCGTGCGCAAGACAGACCGGACTTGGCAGTGCCCTTGCTAGTAGAAGTGGTCCAAAGCCAGCAGCCAACGCGGGATTTAGGTCAAAAAGCTTATCAGCAGCTCTACGAACTGGGCTTCGTGGGTGTGCCTTACAGCGCGCCAGGCGGCTAGGGGTTTATTGGCGATTGTGCTGATGACCTGATGATCGCTCCGTAATATCGGCTCTAAATATCGGCCCTACAATTTCAGAGGTTGTAGGGCCGATATTTTTGCCAACTTTTTTAAGCTGTATCTCTTTAAAGGCGCAAATGCTGAGCAAAGAGATTCTTACGTCATAATGGTTTGGATAACGCTATTGTCTTTTTGTACCTTGTGGAGGCATGAATGAGCCCTGAACAACTAGAAGCGCTGATTAAAGCTGGTTTGCCGGATGCTAACGTCGCAGCGGAAGACATGAAAGGGACTGGCGATCACTATCAGGTGGCTGTCGTTTCGTCTGCTTTTGAAGGGCTCAGCCTCGTGAAGCGACATCAGCTCGTGTATAAGGCTGTTCGGTCTGCAATGTCCTCTGAGGCAATTCATGCGCTGTCGCTTGAAACTAATACGCCCAGCGAAGTGAGCCAGTAAGCCAGCCACTGAAGCAAACCTGTGTGATTAGGCTAGCAACATTCCGACTCGCTGTAGAATTCATCAGAGTCTAGCGACTTAGCTATATTTTTGATAGTTTTCTCAGTCAGCATTTTCTATTTCAGTACATTCATTTTGAGGATAGTTATGTCTCCCGAAACCAAAGCTAAAATTGACACTCTAGTGGAGCAGAACAAGATTTTGGTGTTCATGAAAGGCAACAAGCTGATGCCTCAGTGCGGCTTTTCTAACAACGTGGTGCAAATTCTGAATACGTTAGGTGTTCCGTTTGAAACGGTTGATGTTTTAGCCGATCCTGACATTCGCCAAGGCATCAAAGAATATTCTGATTGGCCAACCATTCCCCAGGTGTACATCAATGGCGAATTTGTCGGCGGTTCTGACATCTTAATTAAGATGTATCAGGACGGTAATCTTCAAGAGACGGTCGAGGTTGCACTGGCCTCATAGAAGATGGATGCAGAGAAGGGTTTCGCCTCTTTCACTATTAGGAAAACTATTGAGAGAATTCTTTTGCCACTGCGTGTAAAATAGCAAGCCTCTTGAGGCTGATTGTTATTGACATGCTGACTACAAATAGCCCGTGAGAATGTGCTTGCTGAAGCCATGCTCACGCAGGGCTATTTCATTTTCAGCAAAGTGAGTTAGAGTCTAGGCTTCAACGTTCTTTTCGAAGTGCTTATGAGTCCCTC
>JBCBPY010000070.1:0-17410 GCA_039820525.1 Cyanobacteria bacterium J06634_5 | reverse complement strand
TATATTGAAACTAAGCCTTGCGTGAGCAGATATTAAGCTGCTCACGCACTGTGAATCTGGCTTGCGCACGTGAATCTGGCTTGCGCATGTGAATCTGGCCTACGCGCTGTGGCAGGCACATCCGGTATGACCACAGCCTGTTGTATTGTCAGCATGACCGGTAGCACAGCCCTCGCTGCAATAGTGCTTTCCTTCAGACTGAATGGCTTTACTCACCTCTACAATGCAAAGGCACGACTCACAGGCACATTTCATTTGGGTTACGGTTGTCATAAAAACTCCTTTCAAAGGTAAAATTTACTTGAACATATGTTCATGCTTTTAACGTTAACACATGAACATATGTTCATGCATCCTTGTTTTAAGGATTCTGACTACCCGTCCTGAAAAATTCAAATTGACGCCTCAAGAGACTTCCATGAGCCAAGAGACCAAGCCACAGTTGCTTTCTATCGAAAAAGCTCAGAAAATGGCAGAATTTTTTAGTGTTTTAGGTGATCCCAATCGCTGGCGGATTTTGTCGGCTCTGGCTACTAACGAAATGAGCGTGCGAGATTTAGCAGCGGCGGTTGACATGAGTGAATCAGCGGTTTCTCATCAACTTCGGACCCTGCGCACTTCTCGGCTGGTGCGCTATCGCAAGCAAGGGCGAAATGTCTTCTATGGTTTGAAAGATCATCATATTCTGACGCTCTATCGCGAGGCCGCCGAGCATCTAGATGAGCCTGCCGATGAAATGGATTGATAAGAGAGCATTGGCCAAGGAAACCAGCTGGGCTAGCGATATAGTATGTGAATGAATCGGCTAAAACCTTGAATAGAAGGGCTGGTTGTGCCTCAATAAAACGTGGGATAGGTTGCGATATCGTGCCATGCTTATGGGAGGTTGCGTGGTCTTTCTCTCTTTTATTTTGTGTTCACTTTTAAAGTGTTAGAGCGGTGGAAACAACAACTGGCATTCATCATAGCGGGGTCCTAAAGCGGCTTTGCTGAATCAGGTGCAAGCAAGTACCATAGCTCAGCCGCCTCAGCCGCAGAGACTGTACTACGCATACTCTTAGGCCGATTTCCTAGATAAATTTCAAAGGGACTGTTTTGCTCAATGGTTTCCTCGCCCTTGGTCAAAGTCGCATCATAGGTGCCTGTAACTTTATACAGATCTTTGATGTAAGCACCATGAGAGGCTGCCTGCTGCCTAATCGCTGGATCCGATAGCTTTTCTCGACTTTCAATAGAGACCTGGCCTACTTTAAAGTCAGCAATACCAGTTGTTTTAGAAGATATATTTAACCCTTTTGCAACAGCCGCTTGCATGTCGATTTGCTGTTGAACAATCGCATGAAAAACAGTGATATCGGGCGGTACTTGTGAAAGTAGTCCACAGCTCGTGAGAATGGTAAGGAGCAGTGCGCAACCTAGTAACCTAAGTTTTTTCATAATACCTTGCAGAAATTCGTAGCGGCTCTACCCATTATATAGATAGAGCCACTACGAAAAGATAGATAGAGCCACTACGAAAAGCCTTTCCCACGAGAGCTGGAAACAGTGTGGAGCACTTTAGTGTAATTCACCTGCTGAAACTGAACCGTGTTTGCGCCCGGATTATACAGCGTGTAGCTGGCATGGCCTGCCAAACGACCAACGTTGCCCACGCCGATAATTTGCCTTGAATTTAGCGTGATTTCCTGCGGCAGGCTAGGGCTCTCAGAGGTGCCTAGGGTTTCAACTGTGGACGTAATTTGGGCGGAGGGTAGCTGGTACTGAAAGGCCAACCCTGAACGCCCGCAAAAGAGAGAATTCGCCTCTGAGCGCAGCAGCCGATCTAACAGCGTGAGCGGGTTGGTTTTGGGCGTGAGTTCATCGTCTACTCCCGAGGTGCTGCCGTGAATGAGCAGGCAGTCTAGCTCAAAAAAACCAAAGTCTAACCCGCGTAGCCATCTTGCGGTATCCCGAGAGACTGCTTTCCACAGTTTTTCGATAGCATCAGCGCCATAACGCTCCCTAAGCGCTACGCCATCTGGATCAGTCCCTGAGCCATGGAGGTTAAAGAGTTGTTCTTCCCACCAGCCTATACACACTTGAGGGGCGAGTGATCTACCTTCTGAAAGGCCTTGGCGAATGTACTGCACCAGTTCTTCTGACTCTGGCCGAGGGCCAATCAGATCACCTAAAATGTACAGCTCATCAACCTTAAAAGGCTGCTTTTGAATATCTTTAAGCACGGCTTTGTAAGCTGCCAAATTGCCTTCAACACCGCTCAGAATTGCCCACACCATAGTCGTCGTAATAATAAAGATCAACAAACACAAACGCCGACTTCAACGCTCGCAAATGTGGGTTGGATCGTCCGCTTTTTCCGCAAACTCAAGCCCCTGAGACAGTCGCCAAGCAAAAATGGGTGGCAGTCCTTTTTCCACGATGGCCTCGCAGGTTTTGGCGTAGTCGTAGTCTACTTCACGAAAAGTCGTTTGCTGGCTGAGCGTGTCGTAAATCACGTAGGTGGCCTGAGGCTTGCCATGCCTGGGTTCGCCGACCGACCCAGCGTTGATAATGCGCTTGAGCGGTGTGGTGAGGGTTTGGCTGGGTGTGTCGCTGTCGAGACGCTTTAAGGTACGCTTTGTGGCAGGTTTAGAAGAGCCGTTTGCAGCCGGTTCATCGCCTTGAACCACCCGAATTTGGAGCTGTCCGTCGCTCAGTGTGCGGACGTAGGGCACGTGGGTGTGCCCGCAAAACAGCACGTCGGCCCCAGTTGAAAGCACTCTCTCTAGGGCCATAAAGGCGCTGGTTTCGGGGAGAAGATATTCGTGCTGACTTTGGGGGCTGCCATGGACAAAGCAGAGATTTTCGTGGCGCAGGGCCAGAGGCATTTGGGCAAGATATTCACGGGTTTCGGCAGTGACTTCTGCATCGGTCCATTGGTGGGCGAGGTGGCCGCGTTTTTCGGCGAGTAACGAGGGATAGCTACATTCGCAGGCGTTGAGGCCGTCGATAATGTCTTCATCCCAGCAGCCTTGGCAGGAGGGAATGTTGCGATCGCGCACCACCTGCACCACTTCATTTGGGTAGGGGCCATAGCCCACCAAGTCACCCAGGCAAAAGGTCTGATCGGCGCCCTGCTGGTCAATATCGGCGAGGACGGCTTCTAGCGCGGCTAAGTTACCGTGAATACAAGAGATAACGGCTATTTTCATGCGGCCTCCTGAGAGAAGTATGCTTGAGATTCTTTGAGTGCGGCCTGATGAGCCTTCAGCGTAGCATCGGTTAAACAACAGTCTTTTAGGGTGGCTGCGATCGCATCTTTATCCAGCCCTCTGCCCATCACTTCAATCCCGCTAAACCGCTGCGGGCGACCGTCAAGCCATTTTGGCCCAGGCAAATCCTGATAGGTTGTTTCCTGCTGCGGCAAATGATCGATATAAATCGACTGCCCGTCAGCTAGCTCTAAAACCGCCTTCGTCCGAATCATTTGACCATAGGCCCCCTGCACCAGCTCTTGCCAAAACGTGTGCAAGCTCGCCGGATCCAGCACTTGGCCTTGCAGCTTAGCTTGCCAGATATCGGTTTGTGTCTCTGCGTTGTCTAGGCGGGTTTTGGGGCCAATCTCTGGATTAGCGTCTGGGCCAGTCTTGGGACCCAGCACCGTACTCATGACCACCTCATCTGCCCACGCTTCCCAGTCTGGGCGGGTAGGGCAATGGGGATTCACAACGGCCACTCGATGGTGAGATACGCCAGCTAGCCAAGGTAAATCCAGGCTGAGCAGGCTACCCAGCTCTAGATAGATGGTCTGTTCCTCAGAGGCCTGTAGTGCTTTAGCGATATCGGTTTCAATTTTCAGCCTGGGCACGTCGAGCAGCAGCCGGTGGGCATCAATCCCGGTGGTCAGCGGATTGATGTACACCAGTGACTGTGGGCTATTGGAGGTGGTCATTTGCTCCCAAATCCAGCGGGTTTTCCCCGCGCCTAAAGATCCTGCTACGACGGTTAACATAGGCAAACTGTTGCGAAATTTGTGAATTAGGACACACGAAAATGATAATCATTATCATATGATACGAATCAAGATTTGCTAGTGCAGATAAGCATTTTTTTATTTTTCACCCCTGATGGGGGCCAGATGTAAGTATGTTTCAACCTGATATTGCGGTGATGGATATTGCGGTGATTGGCGCGGGGCCCCAGGCGCTGACGCTGGTGACTCACCTACTGCAAAAGAAAAAGAAGATGCGCGATCGCCTAAACGCTGGCCATTCTCCCGGCTTTCAGGTATTCGATCCCAGCGGCACCTGGCTCGCTCAATGGCACCGACAATTTGCCGCCCAGGAAATTCCTCATCTGCGCTCTCCTGCTGTTCACCATCCGGACTGCAACCCTCATACTCTGCTCTCTTTCGCTGAAAAAAGATGGGATGAACTGTACAATCCGTACAATCGACCAGGGACTGCCCTGTTTCAAGAATTTTGTGAAACCGTCATTGATCGGTGGCACTTGCGAGATCAGGTCGTGAAAGCTCAGGTTGTTGGATTAACCCCTCACAGGGGACGCTTTCGCCTGACTTTGGATGATGGGCGAACGGCGATTGCCCGGCGAGTGATTGTCGCAACCGGTTCGGCAAAGCCTAAGCTGCCAGACTGGGCAAACCAGCTCAGTCATGGTCCCTCTAATTACCCACCTGAGCGCCTGTGTCATGCTCAATCGGTTCATTTACCAGCGCTGCCTACGCTAGCTGGAGAGACGGTGTTAATCGTAGGCGGCGGACTCACCAGTGCACACCTAGCCCTCGGTGCCATCAAGCGCGGCGCAAAAGTGCTGCTGTTAGGACGACGCACGTTTAAAGAGAAGATTTTCGATGCAGCGCCCGGTTGGCTAGGACCAAAATATCTAAAGGGGTTTGAGGCAGAACCTGACTGGCACCAGCGCTGGCAGATGATCCAACAGGCCCGTGATGGCGGGTCAATGACCCCAGAGGCGCTTACAAAATTACGAAAACTCTCCCACGAAGATCGGGTTGTTCTTTATGAGCGGTGCGAGGTGACCAGTGCCACATGGCAACAGACTCACTGGCAGGTGCGATGTAACAATTCGGCCAATCATTTGGTAGAACATGATTGTTTTGAGCATCAGCACATTGACCGAATTTGGCTCGCGACGGGTACGCAGATTGATATTGCAACGCACCCGCTTTTAGGAGAGATTTTGGCGCAATATCCCATAGAGATTGTTAATGGACTGCCCGTGCTGGATAAATATCTGCGCTGGCCGGGCTGTAATTTGTTTTTGATGGGGCCTTGGAGTGCGCTGCGGGTAGGGCCCGTAGCTAGGAACCTATTTGGAGCGAAGATGGCGTGCGATCGCATTGTCCCAGCGCTTACCAAAGCGAGCATCTGATAACCTATCTGCAGCTGGTCGAACCACTCGGTAGTAGTAACGCCGGTAACTAACGTCAGTTTGGGATAAGACAATGATGCCAAACGGTCACTTAGGAATGATCATTAAATAACTGAGCTAATTTCCAGCTCTCGAAAGCCCTCACCCCAGCATTTTCAAGACACAGTTTACGTATCCCTTGGCTTTTTATGGGGTTTTCCTTAGGGAGAGGGAATCGGATTCAAAGTCCTTCTCCCGTCGGGAAAACGCACTATGCAACCAAGGTGTCACTAAATTGTGTCTTTAAAGGATTTAGGACGAGGGCCTCAGGTGGTGATGAAATACGACTGTTATTTATTGGTAGTCCTTAGCAGCACTTTAATAGTCAAAGCCCGAAGCAAATCCCCTTTTGGGAGGGGTGGCCGCAGGCCGGGGTGGGTTGGTGTGTAGCGTTAGCGGCTGAACCCACCTCGACCTACGCTGCGCTCCGGCCATTCCTGTCTTGGCAGGCATTCCTTGTCTTGGTAGGCGTTCCCTAGCGCCGCGAGGCGACGCGGGTTCCTACCGCTAGCGCCGCGAGGCGACGCAGGGTCCTACCGCTCCAGAGGAGATCTACTTCAGGCTTAGTGTTTTATAGGTTTCCTTATCCCGAACTCACGTCAAGTATCAAAGCAACTACGTATCTTGACAGTCCGAGCATCCCTGCTCAAACTGGGAGAATCTACGGAATCTGCCAAAATTTGCCCCTGGATGTCGATGGCCAAAAAACATGTTTTCCTCTCCTACTGTCGGGACAATGCTGATGAGGTGCGTCGTTTCTACAGTGAGCTGAGCGCAGCGGGGGAAACAGTGTGGTGGGATCAGAATATTCTGCCGGGGCAGGATTGGAAAATGGCTATTCGGCAGGCGATGCGAGATGCCTATGCCGTCGTAGTTTGTTTGTCGGTTGAAACTAGCGAGCGATATACCTCGGGCATTTATCCAGAACTGTATGATGCCATCGAGGCGTATAGGGAATACGCGCCAGGGAGTAGTTTTCTGTTTCCTGTGAAGTTATCGAGCTGTGAGCTGCCGCTGATTGAGATTGATGCCACCCGCACGCTGAACCGGTTGCAAAGTGTGGAGCTATTTCCGCCGCCAAATTGGTCGCCAGGGATTCAGCGGTTGGTACAAGCATTAAGAGCTACGTCCAACCACCCTTTAGCTGGCCCATCGTCATTAACTGCGCTTAGCACGACGGGCCAGACTACCCTAGCGCCTACGACCACCCCTCGACCGCTCAAGATTTCTACGTCCCATTTGCCACCATCGGTGCAGTATTTTGTCGGGCGGGATCAGGAACTAGAACAGCTGGATGCGGCCTGGGAAGATCCGAAAACCCGAGTGATCAGTCTGGTGGCCTTTGGTGGGGTGGGCAAAAGTGCCCTGGTGGCCGAATGGCTGCGAACACTAGCCGATGACAACTGGCGCGGTGCCCAATATGTGCTGGGTCACTCGTTTTATAGCCAGGGCTCACGGGACGATGCCCAGGTATCGGCGGAGGGGTTTATTGATGAGGCGTTGCAGTTTTTGGGTGATCCGAACCCTGAGCAGGGGTCTGCTTGGGATAAGGGGGAACGGCTGGCGCGGCTAATGCGGCAAACAAAGACGCTGTTGATTTTGGATGGGCTGGAGCCGCTGCAGTGGGGGGCGGCCTCGGTGGAGGTTGGCAAGATTAAGGACCAGGGGCTGACAGCGCTGGTGCGAGAGCTGGCGGCCGATAATGCGGGGCTGTGTGTGATTACAACGCGGCAGGCGGTGGCGGATATTCCGGCGGCGGCGAAGATTGATTTGGCGGCGCTGTCGGATCAGGCGGGAGCGGCGTTGTTGCAGGCATTGGGAGTGAAGGGGCCGCAGCAGGAGTTAGAGGCGGCAGCGCGACAGGTAAAGGGCCATGGGTTGGCATTGCGGTTGTTGGGGACTTACCTCACAAAAGTTTGTCGGGGGGATGTGCGGCGGATTGGAGAGGTGGATCTATCGCGAGTGGATAAGCGGTTGGGAGGCCATGCCTTTAAGCTGGTGGAGAAATATGAGCGCTGGCTGGGGGATGGGATAGAACTGTCGATTTTGCGGTTGTTGGGGCTATTTGATCGGCCAGCGGAGGTGGACTGTTTGGCGGCCGTGTGTGCAGCTCCGGTGATTCCGGGGCTGACGGATGCACTGGTGGATGTGACGGTGGATGATTGCCAATGGGCGGTTTCAAACTTGGTGGACTGTGGTTTGCTGAGTCCTGATTCTGTTGCGGATGGTGGCAACCCTCTCTCTGGGGTGGCGGGTTCGCAGTTTGCAATTCTCAATTCGTTAGACGCTCACCCCCTGATTCGGGAATATTTTGCCACTCAGCTGACGGGTGAATATCCAGAGGCTACGCGGGAGGCCCATCAGCGTCTTTATGAGCATCTGAAGCAGGTGGCTCCGGATTTGCCTGAGACATTGCAAGAGATGATGCCGCTGTATCATGCGGTCGCCCATGGTGGGAAAGCGGGGCTGTGGCAAGATGCTTGGGAAAATATCTTTCAAGCTCGCATTCAGCGCAACAATGAATTTTTTAGTCTTAGAAAATTGGGAGCAATGGGAACTGATCTAGCAGCATTAGCAGCCTTTTTCGAAATGCCATTCTCTCTTCCTAATCCAGTTCTGACAGAAGAGGAGCAAGCCACTATTCTCGGCAATACTGGTTTTCGTTTGCGAGCCTTAGGACGACTTGCTGAGGCAACCCAGCCAATGCAAACGACGTTAGAACTAATGGCCGTCCTCGAAAACTGGAAAAATTCCGCAGTTCAAGCCTCCAACCTCAGTGAGCTGTACCTAACGCTGGGGGATGTGGCGGCGGCGGTGCGGGTGGGGGAGCAGGCGGTGGAGCTGAGCGATCGCAGCGGCGATTCCTTTTGGCAAATGGCTAGTCGGACAAGAGTGGCGGATGCCCTGCACCAGGCGGGGCGTTTTCAGGGCTCCCTGTTGGCCTTCCGCGAGGCGGAGGTGCTCCAGGCAGAGCGACAGCCCGAGCATCCGCTGCTCTACTCGATAGCGGGGTTCTATTACTGTGATTTGTTGCTGGAGCAGGGGCTGCTGGAGTCAGGGGGCGCGGGCTCTATCAGGCAGTCAGTGGCAGTAGCTGAGGCGGACAGCGATGGGGTGTCATCCTGGTGGGTGCGCTGTGGTGAAGTGCGTCAGCGAGCTGAGACTGTACTGAATTGGTTTATTGATAGACCAGACTGGGGTGTTCTTAACTTTGCCTTAGACCATCTGATAATTGGAAAGACTTGGCTCCTAGAAGCAACTCTCAGACAGGGTAATCCGGTTGAAACTGTCACCGCAGAGGGGCTGATTACTCTCATGCAGCAGGCCCAGCAACATATTGACCAGAGTGTTTCGCTGCTGCGTCAGGCTGGACAACAGGATTACTTGCCTCGCGGTCTTTTGGCTCGGGCGGCACTGGCTCGGGTGAGTTCGCAATTGATAGTTGATCAGTCACCATTGACCAAAGAAGACTACCTGGAAAAAGCCAATCGCGATCTGACTGAGATGGAACAGATTGCGGGGCGGGGCAATATGCTTATTTTTCAAATTGAGGCTGCTTTGGAGCGTTGTCGTTTAGCGCTGGTGCTGGCGGATCAGGCACAGGCTCGGATAAAACTTGATGAGGCGAAGGCATTGGTGACGCGGACGGAGCGGCCCTATGAGCCGCATGTGCCGCAGTGGGATGGGTGGGAGCCGCCGGAGTATGTTGGGTTGTTTGGAGAAGGGGAGATGGTTGGATATTATCGGCAGAATGAGGAGATTGCGGCGTTGGAAGCGAGGATTGGTTAGTTGGGTTGGTTAGCGTGACGAGAAACTTGTTTGTGGCAAGGCTGGCGTGCGATGGCGGAGCCGCTCCCATGGAGCATCGCATGGTGCCAGCCCTCACTAAAGCGAGTATTGGCTAAAGCCAGTTAGGCACCGGTCATCCAGGTAGCTGCAAAGAGCGAAATTCCCAACAGACACACGCAGCTCGCGCCAATGATTCGCCCCAGTTGTGCGAGGGGAATGGGCAGCGTTATGCCTTTTTTGTTGCCAAGTCGCTGTTGCTTCTCAAGTCGTTGCTGCATCATCTGAGCGCCCCACCGATGAGTCAAAATCGCCATAATGCCAATCCAGGCGAGCGTCATGGCCATTCCGGTTGAAATGGCCAGCACCATAGCGACGCTTTGCCACAGCATGTCGTTGGCTAGTCCGTACAGTAAGACTAACAATGCGCCACTACAGGGAACGGCCCCCACCGCCAGCGCCAGCCAGCCGCTCATGCTGTTGGCTTCCCCACAGGCTGAGCAGCTACAGCTTATCCATCCGTTTCGGTCATCTTTTTGAGGGGTGACTTGACGATTTGTGGATTGACGATTCTCGGGTTGAGTCGATGCTCGGATCTGCTGGCTCAAGCTGGGATAGAGTAAGTCGCTTAGAGCTTTGTCTGACGATAGTGCGGCGACCGGGGTCGCGATTTGATGTTTTGTTTTTTGGGCTAGGGTCTTTTGGGTTAAGGTCTGCCTTAGCATCCAGCCGCCTAAGAGGGCGATCGCGCCATAGCTGATGAGCTGAACCACTCGATAATTAGTCTCTGTTGTGCCGCCTATCTGGCGCACAACCGTATCGGTCGCAATCACCAGCAAAGTTGCTGAGAGCACATGGAAAATGGCGATTTGTCCGCCCATTAGCAGCCCTCGCTGCAAGCTGCCCCCCTGCCCTACAAAGTAAGAGACAATCACCGCCTTACCGTGACCTGGCCCTAGCGTGTGCAAAACGCCGTAGCTAAAGGACAATAACAGCGCAAAAATCATCGCTTGGGGAGACTTTTGATTTTGTATTCGGTTGAGTGCGGTGGTTAACGTGCTGGAAATTGCCCCGGGGAGCTGCTTCCAACCCTGGAGGGTGAGAAGAGAACCACCGCCGTTTCCTGTTAGCGAAGGCGTGAGTGGCTGGTTGGCGGTAGGGGTGATCGCTTTTAAGTTCATTTGGTAGCTCACATCCACTGTCCGAGAACCGTCTAACTGAAACAGTTCATAGCTACCCTCGTGCGCTTGCAGCTCACCTGTTACCTGCACAGCTGAAAAGATACCTGGATTTTCAACGGCTTCAGCGGTTTTGACGTACACCATTTGATTGGGCGGTGGTGCAGGCACATGGATACAAGCGCCAACGTAGGGCACCAGTAAAAACTCGTTTATTAGCTGCTTTTGGGCTCTCCCCTGACTGGCCTCTATACCCAACGGCAACACGTAGCCGTCAATGAGAATAAGGCTTTTGGTAAGCTCGGCATTCGTGCCACGAGACTGCGCTGACCAATACGCGCGGGCTTCGTCGGCATCCTTTAGCAGCTCATCGGTGTCAATGCCTTCTGCTGCAAACAAGTCTTCTAGCCGCTGAAGCTCCTTTCTTTCAAAACTTTCAGGCGCAGGCTGATTGACTTTGATCCATTCTCGTAGCTGATATAGGCCAGAGAGCTGGTAGGTCTGCGTGGTCGTCAAATGCTCGTAAGGATTGCGCAGGTGATTGGACTGCGTTTGCAAATCTTCCCAGGTCACTGTCGTTTGTGCCGAGGCAGGGAAAATTGGACCCAGCACAAAAGCACAGCTAAGCAAGCAGGCCCAAAGATAGGCAGCGTAGCGTCGCGATGGCAAAGCCCTTCCGCAGGAAGATCGCCGAGAAAAAAAGTCCATAGCACTTGATTTGCCTAATGCTCCGTCAGTATAGCAGTCTAACTTGTGCGGACTGTTGTTGACTGGATCTGTTCCTATGGAGCACGTTTGCGATCTTTAGTCTGATAGCAAAGCGCCCTCTTTGAGCGCTCAAAAAACATAAACTTGCCTTTCAACAACAACTGCTCTGCTGCCCTAATATTCGCTTTCAGCAAAGCCAGAAACTATCTGAGCTACCGTCAAATACACAACTACACAACAATCGCTGCTGTACACCTTCATCGTTGTACAGCAGCGATCACGACAGTGTATAAGCGCTCTGACTTAAACTGACCTAAAGCTATTTACTTTGCTTTGCTTTTACGGCCTCTTGTTTTTGTTGTTTTTGTCTCGGCTTGGGCAACTACTTCTGCAGCCGCTTCTTTAGTGTCTACATCTACCTCTACTGGCGGCGTTAGCGGCTCTTCTCCGGGCTCAATGGGAATAGCTTCAGGATTGAGCTTTTCCATCACCAGCTTTTTCACCTTCGCGGCAAAGTCAGGATCTTCCTTCATGCGAATGATGGTGTTATCGCGACCTTGCGCCACGTTGGATCCTTCAAAGCTGTACCAGGCTCCTTTACGCACAACAATGTCGTATTCTTCGGCAATATCTAGCAAACAGCCCAAAATTGAGATGCCCTCGCCAAAGATGATGTCGAATTCGGCAATGCGGAAGGGGGGCGCAACTTTGTTTTTGGCGACTTTGACCTTTACGCGGATGCCGAACTGGTCGTTGCCTTTTTTCAGGGTTTGAATCCGGCGAATGTCCAATCGGACAGAGGCATAGAACTTAAGGGCGTTACCGCCGGTAGTGGTTTCGGGGTTACCGTAGGTGACGCCAATTTTGAGTCGGAGCTGGTTGAGGAAAATTACCGTACATTGAGATTTACCAATGTTGCCGGTAATTTTTCGCAGGGCCTGACTCATCAGGCGGGCTTGGAGGCCCATGTGTGAGTCCCCCATTTCGCCTTCAATCTCGGCGCGGGGGGTAAGGGCTGCGACCGAGTCAATCACGATTAGATCTACGGCGGAAGAGCGCACGAGCTGATCGCAAATTTCGAGGCCCATTTCACCGGTGTCGGGCTGGGAAATGAGGAGGTCTTCTGTGTTGACGCCTAGGTTGGCGGCGTAGTAAGGGTCTAGGGCGTGTTCTGCATCAATGAAGGCGGCGACGCCACCCTGACGCTGGATTTCTGCGATCGCATGCAGGGCCAGGGTCGTTTTACCCGAGCTTTCTGGGCCATAAATTTCAATCACGCGCCCCTTTGGCAGACCGCCACCCAGGGCCATATCTAAAGTCAGCGCCCCGGTGGGAATGGTTTCTACCTGCATACGGTTGGCTTCACCTAACCGCATGATCGAGCCTTTACCAAAGTTGCGCTCAATTTGAGTGAGCACGGAGGTGAGCGCTTTTTGCTTGTCAGAGGAGGCGTTGGCAGCCATAGGTATTTCCGAGAATGTTGCGGTTGGTTTAGCGGTTTTGGCACTCTTTACACAGCCAAGAGGTTTCCTCAAGGGTTGCAGCGAGTGCAGAAGTTATACGGTTGAATTTCGTTATACTATAGTTTAGTACACTTGAACTAAATCAACACCTCTAAATATATCAGCCTGTCTGTCGTCTGTTCAATCCCCCGCTGAAAGCCGTCTCATTAACCCTTTTTCATTCATACGCCATGCAAGACTGTGAACTCGTCGATATTTTGACCTACCCTGGCTGGGCGATTGCCATTGGCCGCACAGCGCTGGGCTATCGCTGCTGGGTATTTACGCCCGACTTCACCGTGCTAGATGACGGTGAATACCATCCGACGAGTGAGGCCGCTGCCAACATTGCGCGCTGCCTAATCAGTGAAAGCCGAGAATATTAACTTTTCCTGTTGTCTGGTGCTTGATGGATGCTGGATGGAGCTGCGCCGTTCTTTTTTGGACTTGCCGCTGTCTATTCGTTGAGTGCCTCACTCAAATTCCAGGCGGCGCTAATCAGCGCAATGTGGGTAAAGGCTTGAGGAAAGTTACCCAAGGCCTCACCACTGACGCCGGTTTCTTCTGAGTAGAGTCCCAAATGGTTGCCGTAGGTGAGCATTTCTTCAAAAACGCGTCGGGCTTCGTTGAGTAGCTTGCTATCGGCGGAGCCTGCTCGGGTCAGGGCTTCGACCAGCCAAAAAGTACACAAGTTAAAGGTGCCTTCTTCACCCTCAAGTCCGTCGCTGGAGTCTCCGCTAGCATTTGTTGTGTTGTAACGATAAACCAGGCTGTTAGCGGTTAAGCCGCCTGCTTGAGGCGGTTGTCTCACTGCGGCAATGGTTTTGAGCATTTTAGGGTCGTTAGGCGCCATGAAAAATACCAGCGGCATAATCAGGCAGCCGGCATCAATGTCTTTTTCTCCATAGGCTTGTACAAAGGCGCCGCGCTCGTCGTTCCAGCCTTTTTCTAAAATCTCTTCATACATTTTGTCGCGAACCGTAATCCAGCGCGATCGCTCAGCTGGAAACGATCGGTGGTCAGCAATCCGCAGTGCTCTATCCACCGCGACCCAGCACATCAGCTTGGAATATACATGATGCTTGCCGCCGCCCCTAGATTCCCACACGCCCTGATCTGTTCTGTGCCAGTTGTCGCACACCCAGTTGGTTAGATACCGCAGGTGCGTCCAAAAATCATGGGAAATTAAATCCCCATACTTATTAAATAGATAGGCCGAATCCATCAGCTCGCCGCAAATATCCAGCTGAATTTGATCAAATGCGCCGTTGCCAATGCGCACGGGCGAGGAGCCTTTATACCCTTCCCAATGGTCGAGCTGTTCTTCTTCTAAGTCCTGACGGCCATCAATTCGATACATCACATCCAAACTGCCGCCTGCCCCTAGCTCCTGGCAGCGGGCTTCCAGCCAGTGCATAAACCCTTTGGCCTCGTCTGTAAAACCGATGCGCATCAGGGCATACACCGTGAAGGCCGCATCTCGAATCCAGGTGTAGCGGTAGTCCCAGTTGCGTTTGCCGCCAATGGCTTCAGGCAGGCTGGTGGTCGGCGCGGCAATAATGGCGCCGGTGGGTTCATAGGTCATCAGCTTGAGTGCCAGCGCTGAGCGTTCTACCTTGCGCCGCCAGCGACCGGTATAGACGCATTGAGACAGCCACTTGCGCCAGTAGTGAGTCGTTTCATCGAAAAAATCTGCGGCGGTTCTCTCTAGCTCATCAAACTGCTGATCGGTCAGGACATTGGATAAAGATTGGCCCTCAGTTGCTGGGGACCGCTTACCAAATCGGGTAGAGATAGTATCGTTGGGCTTTTGATGGGATGAGGTTGATGGCGTCTTGGTGGGTTCGCCTTCTGATTCAACGGTGGGTTCGCCGACAGGCTTAAAAATGAAGGTCGCTGTTTCCCCTTCTTTGAGCACAAATTCTGCATAGGTACCTCGCTGGTTAATTTCTAGCGGGACTTTGGTAATCAGCTCAAAAAACTGGCACTGATGCTCGGTGTCACTGTTGGGGCTATCCGGGTCAGGAATGGTGCAGGGATTGTCGTCACTAGAGAACATGACCCCGGTGGGTGAGGGGAAGGTGCTGTGACCCGAGCGACCATAGTCAAAAGCGGGGTAGCACTCTGCTCTGAAGGTGATTTTTTGGCGGACGGTGCGAACCTGACGAATAATCCAGTTGCGCATGTGAGAATTGCCCAGCGGCATGAAGTCTACGACTTCGCCGACGCCCTCTTCACACATAAACCGGGTGATGAGGATATTGGTTTCGGGGTAGTAAAACTGCTTGTGGTTGTCACCTTCTAGTAGGGAAACGATTCTGAAATGACCGCCCTTTTCACTGTCTAAAATCGCGCCGAAAATACTGGGTGAGTCGTGGCGCGGATGGCAAAACCAGTCTATTGATCCATTGAGTCCAACGAGCGCGGTAGTCCGCATATTGCCAATGAGGCCGTAGTCTGCAATAGGCTGATAGCTCACAAGTATCCTTTGCCAATGTGTTTGGAGTTTGCTCGAACTATCGTAGATTATTTTTTGACATGCTCCTGGATATAGATACTATCTGTAGCGTGATTTCTGCCTTTAGAAAGAACGAGCTTGCCAATATAGTGCGGTGACATAGTGCCTCAACACCGTAGGCGTATTTATTCAATGGTGTTGGTAGACACCCTGCTGACTGGACCTATCGCTTGCCCGCTATTGGCTGATATCGATTTTTATAGGTATGTGCATCTCCGAAAGAAGGTGTCTATAAGAAGGTGTCCATTTTTTTATATGCCGGGTAATCTTTTAGTCGAGCACCTGAGCGCGGGTGACCTATAAGGCCGTGAAGACTGAGACATTGGATTTTAGGACCTTAGAACCAGCGCTTTTTCCGGAGCGCAATCTGTATTGACTGAAAAGTAGAAGATATTTCTAGCGTCAGTCTGTCAGTTTCTCGCTGTCAGTTTTCAGTCTCTAACTCAGTGATTTGCCCAGTAATTTGCCCAGTGATTTGCCAAAACTATAACGTCGTGAATTCTAACCAGCTTATTTCAGGTTAGCTGCCCTCCGCCCTCAAGTTTCAGGGCGCTGAGTCCGGCTTTCCCCAAACCATGGGGATTTAAGGGGGGCGGCGAAAATTAAGGGCCTTCTACTTTCTATACGCGAGCGTTTTTCCCTCTTTGATAATGCTAAAACTTTCATCCCTACGGCTGCTGTTGCCCGTTGTTTTGTGCACTGTTTCTGCTTTGCCTGGACAAGCTCAAACCGCGACGACAGAGCCTCAGTCACTGCCCAGTTTATCCACCTATCCAGCGGAAGAGCCGAGTGCTGTTGAGGCTTCTACGGTGCAGCCGGCTGGTCAACCCCTGCCGGGTGCTAACGTGGCTGCGCCTCAGCTGCCAGCGTATTCTTCGGTGGCTGCGCCGACAAGTTATTTTTTGGGGGCGGGCGATCGCATCGCGCTTTCAGTTGCCCTAGTCGAAGAGTACAGCGGTGAGTATCAGGTTCTTTCTGATGGGACTGTGAACCTAGCGCTGATTGGTTCGGTGCCAGTGGGCGGGCTCACCATACAGCAGGCCACAGAAGCGATTACCAGTCGATATCGCCGCTACATGCGCAACCCTGTCATTAGTGTGGACTTGATTTCAGAGCGTCCTATTCGGATTGCCATTACCGGTGAAATTAACCGTCCGGGGACCTACACCGTTACCGAGACCGATGAAGAAGGGATTCCCAACGTGACTGAAGCAATTCAGCTAGCTGGAGGGATTACGCAGCTGGCTGACGTGCGCAATGTTCAGGTTTACCGGCAGCAGCCAGGATTAGCCGGAGGCAGTGCCGCGATTGATGTGGATTTGTGGGAACTGCTGACCGCTGGTGATATTTCGCAAGATATTTCACTGCGTGATGGCGACACTCTGCTGATTCCAGTGGCGAGTGCTTTAGATAGTCGTGAGGTGACTGCGATCGCAGAAGCCAGCTTCTCTCCTGAGGAAATAACTGTCAATGTGGTTGGTGAAGTCGAAGTGCCTGGTGCGGTAGAAGTGCAGCCCAATACCCCGCTGAACCAAGCCCTATTGGCCGCAGGCGGATTTAACAATCGAGCCGCGACTGGCAATGTAGAGCTGATTCGGCTCAATCCCAATGGCACTGTTCTCAAGCAAGACATTGAGGTGGATTTTGCTGAAAACGTGGATACTGAGGCCAATCCGGCCCTACGTGACAACGACACCATCGTTGTCAGCCGCTCGGGTGCTACCCAAGCGCTTGATACGGTGACGCCGTTTCTCAATCCATTTACAGGTATTGTTAGGTTCTTAGACTTACTGTTTTAGGCCTGGCGCCACTGTTAGTGCCATCGGTGCACCCAGCTGGTGAAAAATATTGTAGAAAGGGCCGCTTGCCACAATCATCAAAGGCACAATCATCAAAAGCACTTGAGACATTGCTACTCAGGTGCTTTTGATGATTTTTACGATCATTTTTTACGATCATTTTTAACGGTGCAGAGGTACGTGTAAAGGCGAGAAATCTGTGGCCTTGACGACCAATATCCTCTTGCATTTTAATCTATCCGGAAAAAAAGAAAAAGACAGCCTCCTCTTTACGAGTTCTAAGCGATTGTTTTTGGTTTTAATCGCATACCCTAATAAAAGATCTCACCAACATTTTTTGCAGCACACTCTATCTTTTGGCGTAGCTTTTTTCAGGAACTATTAATTTTTTAGATCCCGCCTTCATACTTTCTTCTTGAGAGAATAGAAAGGCTCTTTTGCTACTCAAGAAATTACTCATTCACGGAGAAACTGCTGTATTCTCAGTCTTTT
>JBCBPY010000069.1:0-18243 GCA_039820525.1 Cyanobacteria bacterium J06634_5 | reverse complement strand
GTTCTTGGCCGCTCATACAGGTGACTATGTGCGACTGTTGAGCATTGACCCCAAGGTAAAACAGCGGCAGCTAGAGCAAATAATTCAGAAGCCAGTGTAAAGCAACTATCCTGAGACATTAGGACATTCTTCGGCATTAGGATCGCGTCAGGTTAGCAGCTGCTAATAAAGGCTTTCAAGGATGCCCACTGTATTCGACATTATATTTCTAAAGCCCTTATTAGATTAGGGCTTTAGAATTTTGCTTATCCCGAACTGACGTTAATTAATTGCTTGTTTAATAGCCGGCTGTTGTTTCAAAGAAGCGTAAGAGCGAAGACCTTTGAGATAGCAATGACAATCGGGCTTCTCAATTAATGTTGCTATCAATGAATTAAGCGCTACGGCTGCTAATAAGCCTCCCCCTTGAGTGCCTTCAGTGGTGATAAACGGTACGCCACTGTGCTGTAAACGCCGCTTAGCTGCAGGGGCATGGCTGAATCCAATTGGCAGGCCAATTACAAGAGCTGGCTTTACTTGTTGCGTTTGAATAGCATCACAGACAGCCATCAAAACAGAGGGGGCATACCCAATCACCAAGACACACTCTTCTGGTAAATCATGTAGCCTGGAGCGCCATTGGTCTTGCTGCCAAAAGGTTTGCTCTGCTTCGGCAGCGCTGTTAATGTGAGGATTCTCGATCAGTGTTTTGATAGAACAACCTAAATGGGCCAACCGGGTTTGGTCGAGAGCTGCAACCACAGCTGGGATATCGCCTACCACAGTGCAGCCCTGCTTTAAGTTGTCACGGGCAGCCTTCAGCGCATCACAGCTTAAACGCACAAAGGGCACCAAACTAACATCACCACAGGCTAAAACCATTTGGGTAAGCAAATCGACCTCAATTTCCGATCGCTCCGACAGATCGGGCAACAAGTACTCCAGGGCTTGCTGAAAGTTTTCGGGATGATTGTGAGCTGCACAATCGAACTCATCCCAAACCCGATGGGTTGATAGCTCGTTGGCTTCAACTTCTAAAATGCGTAGCTGTGCTAATGCCTTAGCTTGCACGGTTTGGCAACCCTGATCGCGCCCTAAGATACCCTCCACGGCAATGGCGGTTTGGCGCAGTTGCACGAGCTGGTGCATCAAGGTTTGATAATGCTGTTGCAGCTGTTCTATGACCGCCATTGTATTGGATGACGATTCACCGTCGGTGGCAAGCAAATGCTGAATATGACTAAGCTGGAACCCTTGCTGTTTGAGCGCCACAATGCGCCGCAAGCGTTTCACATCGGCATCATCGTAGAGGCGATAATTGCCGCGAGATCGCTTGGGCTTGGGCAATAATCCTAACTGATGATAGTGACGCACCATACGTGGCGTCACTTTGCCACCAACAGTTTCAGTCAGCTCTTTAATGGTTAATTGCTGCTTTTCATGGTTTTTATTATGAGCCATGGGGAGTCAACCTTAACATTTACAAGAATGTTAAGGTTGACTTTAGCATTTTTTTTGTGTTGTTGCTTTGTTCTAGGGAGCGGATGCGCATTTCCCCCCTAAACCGTCCACGATGGCGCAGGTGTTGTAAATCAACATTCCGGTATAACTCCCTCCGGGAGTATCTTCTGGCCCTAAACCATCCGCTAGCAAAACTTTTTCGGAGATGGACACACCGGCTTCGTCCGCTACGGTCTTTAATACGCGATCGTCAGCCGTGAGTTCTGCAAAAATCGTAGGCAGGGCTTCGTCTCGAATCGATTTGGCCAGAGAGCCAACCTGGGCAGCAGTCGGTTGCTCTTCAGTTGAAAGGCCCAGCAATGTGCCCTCGACAGTCAAGCCATAGGCCTGAGCGTAGTATCCCATCGCATCATGGGTGGTAATTAAGCGGCGTTGAGGCTCTGGAATGGTGGCAATTTGTTCTGGAATCCAGGTATCTAGAGCCTGTAACTCAGCCGTCAGTTGTTCTGCATTTTGGGTGTACACATCGGCATTGTTAGGATCAACGGTGACCAGGTTATCCCGAATCAAGGTGACCATTTCTAATCCGTTCTCAATGTCATGCCAAATATGAGGATCAGGACTAACTTCACCCTCTTCTTCCACCTCAATCACTTGCAGAACTGCTTCATCGTGCAAAGCGACTTTAGGAGCTTCTGAATCAGACGCTGTGGCCATGCTAATAATCGCAGGTTCAAAGTTGAGCCCCGCATAAAAGACCAAATCAGCCGTGTCAATCGCCTCACGGTCAGAGGGTTTTGCCTGATAGGTATGGGGATCCTGATCGGGGGGGATTAAACAGTTCAGCTGCGCAGTATCCCCAACAATTTGAGACGTTATATCGCAAATAACGCTATAGGACGCAACAACATCGACGAGCGACTCATCGGCTGTATCACTTGCTACTGTTTCGGAGATTGTTGCGGCCTCAGGTTGACTGCTGTCTGAACTGTTGGATGTTGGACTGGTACAACCTGCAAGACCAATCAGGATTATGGTCGCGCTTGCTAAGAGGCCATGATGATGTTGTGAAAAATATCGCTGCATTTGCGGTTCCTCTGCAATTGATTTCCTACAAAGACCTGTTGGAAGCATTGGGCATAAACGAATACCCATTACTGACAACTCGCCAAGTCAACTCGCCAAGTCAACTCAATGATTGATAGAACTCGCTTGAAAAGGTTGATGAACTTTAATATTCACTTTGCCTTTTTGGTGAGCTTTTATACGTTGAGACCCCTGATATTGCACTAGAGTCCTTTTGCGTTGAGACAGCGCTATTTAGAACGCAGCAACAAACTGAAAAGATTACCTAGACATTTATATAACTAACCTATACACTGATGTCAACCTTTAAGTTGGCTTATCAATTCTACTGAAGAAATGATATTGCATTAGGGTCCGACGGCAGCATTCGCACCGCAATGTTCGTATCTTTGTGCGGTTGACCTTTAGCAAGGTTGTCGCGATTTATCCCCCTCGCTAAGCATGCTTCTATAGGCAGGCTGATTAGGAGAGTGCCTTAATTTTTGCCCCTGCCATAGATTCACGCCGATGCTAGAAATTCAGAATTTGTCGATCGACTATCGCGGAACCCGTGCGCTCCACAATGTCAGTTTTTTTGTACCTTCGGGGCAACTGGTAGGCATTATTGGTCCCAATGGCGCTGGCAAAAGTACCCTAGTCGAAGCCATTTTGAATTTGGTGCCAGTGACCCAGGGGGTGATTCGTTTTAAGGGGATATCCTTGAAGCGCCAACTCCTCAAAACCGCCTATGTACCTCAACGCTCTTGCATTGATTGGGATTATCCAGTGACAGTCTGGAATGTCGTGATGATGGCTCAAACCATTCAGACAGGACTCTTTCGCAGGTTTAGCCGTCAGGCACGGTATCAGGCGCAAACGGCCCTTGAACGTGTTGGCATGTATGAGTTGCGCCATCGCCCCATTGGGAAGCTATCGGGAGGGCAACAACAGCGTGTCTTTCTAGCCCGAGCGTTAGCCAAAGAAGCTGAGCTCTTAATTTTTGATGAGCCCTTTACAGCGATTGATCGTAAAACCGAAGACATTATTTTTGATATCTTTCAGGAGCTACGGACTGCGGGTAAAACGTTGCTGGTCATCAACCATGATTTAGGTGATTCACTCGCTATTTACGATCAATTGCTACTTCTCAACAAGCGTTTGATCGCCCAAGGGACGCGCCACGAAGTTGTCACCTCCGAAAATTTAGAACGGGCTTACGGTCGAGGTCTTACTCGCGTCTTTGCTTAAACCCTATCAACTCAAACTACATCAACGTCAGAGGAAAAACGCTCTATGTTGGATTGGATTATTGAACCGTTGTCGTTAACCTTCATGCAGCGCGCTTTAATGCTGGGTATTTTGCTCGGTATTCTCTGTGCAATCGTCGGGAGCTACATGATTGTGCAACAGATGGGGATGTTGGCCCATGCCATTTCTCACTCGGTGATGGCCGGTTTACCGCTCGCTTACGTGGTTGGTGTCGCCCTATCATTTGGGGCCTTGATTGCAGGGGTGATTAGTGCCTTAGTGCTCTATGTGATCGAATCGCGATCGCGCGTGAAAACAGATGCAGCAATGGCTCTAATTTTGACGTCATTTGTCGCCATTGGGGTCACGTTAGTGAGTGTTATTCCAGGGGCGAATCGTATTGATTTATTACACGTCCTGTTCGGGAACATTCTTGGGGTAACCATGAAAGAAGTGTGGTGGACGTTTGCCATTACCGCGATCGGGATCACCCTAGTGAGATTGTTTTTCAAAGAGCTGTTGTTTTATACCTTTGATCCTAAAGGGGCTCAGGCCAGTGGTATGCCGGTGCATTGGTACAATGCATCGCTGATTGTTGCGATGACTGTGACGATTGTCGTGTGCTTACCCACGGTGGGTGCGCTTTTGGTTGTCGCCTTACTCGTTGCACCGGCTGTGACCGCCTATTTGCTCGTTAAAGAGTTACACCAAATGATGTGGGTTGGTTCGGTCATTGGGGCGCTTTCCAGTGTGATTGGAATGTACTTGAGCTACTACTTGGATGCGCCATCTGGAGCAACGATTGTACTGGTTGCCTTCTGCTTTTTCTGTTTAGCGTTCCTCTTCAGCCCGTCTGAGGGGTTATTGGTTAGCCTTTGGAGGCAGTACAAGCGATCAAAATTTATCGATACAGACGACGTTGATCAAACCTTAGTGATATAGGCATAGCCTCACAACAATTCTGCTATCTCTACCCGGTAACTGTCGCTGGGTTCCCTGTTATAGCGAAGTAGGGAGAAAGTAGCCATCTTCACAACCATCCCTGCACCGCTCTCATCGATGCCACCAGAGGTGCATCTCGAACTGTAGGTTTTTCTGATCGTGTCTCAACAGGTTCACACTTGCACTGGGAGCTTTATGTACACGGGGGTAGCCGTTGGTCTGGCTCCTGGGCGTTTTGCAGGTGTTGAGTAGTCTTTTCTTTTCTGACCAACAAAAAAGAAAATGTGGAAAGGGGTTAACAGTTATTTAGCCTATTTAGCCGCGTTAGGATACTCAGCCGCGTTAGGAAAGTGATGTTGGTGCCAATGCCGGGCGATATCGATGCGGCGGCAAATCCAAACCCGATCATGTTGTTGGACATAGTCTAAAAATCTGGCCAATGCTGCCGTTCTGCCAGGACGGCCAACCAAGCGACAGTGCAAGCCGATGCTCATCATTTTTGGGGCTGTTCCACCTTCCTGGTACAGCACATCAAACGCATCACGAAGGTAAGTGAAAAACTGATCGCCTGAATTAAACCCCTGATAGGTAGCAAAGCGCATGTCGTTGTTATCTAGGGTATAGGGGATGACTAAATGAGGCTTGCCATAGTCACACGCCCAGTACGGTAAATCATCGGCATAGCTATCAGCATCGTAAAGAAATCCACCTTCTTCGACCACTAAACGACGGGTATTGGGGCTTAAGCGACCCTGGTAAAACCCTAAAGGGCGACTCCCCGTGACCTGCGTTTGGATTTCGATGGCCTTGCGAATATGCTCCCGCTCAACATCTTCACCGACATATTGATAATCAATCCAGCGATACCCATGACTGGCAATTTCCCAGTCAGCGGCAACCATGGCTTTACCCACCTCAGGATTGCGTTCGAGGGCCATGGCTACAGCATAGACGGTGACTGGCAGCGATCGCGCTGTAAATAAGCGATGCAACCGCCAAAAGCCAGCCCTGCTACCGTACTCGTACATGGATTCCATATTGAGATTGCGTACACCCAGTAAAGGGGGCGTACCCACCGATTCAGACAAAAAAGCTTCTGAGGCCGGATCGCCATGCAGAATGCAGTTTTCGCCCCCTTCCTCATAGTTAATGACAAACTGAAGCGCTAATTGAGCGTCGTTCGGCCATTGAGGGTCAGGTGGCGTCTGGCCATAGCCAATGAGATCACGAGGATAAGAGGAGTTAGTCATAGATTTAGCTGGAAGATCTCACAGTAGATTGTATCTTCCGACATGTTATTTACACACCGGGCGGGCGATCGCCCACAATCAAAACGCTACCGCTACGCTCATTGAGCGGCACAATATTTAAGTAGTGAACAATCTCACCCTGCATCACCTCATAAACAGGTCCACCGGCAAAGTCACCATAAACTTGAACGTCAAACCCTTGTTGAGCATTAAGTTCAGGATTCACCACTTCTTCGAACACTTGCTCTGGCGTTTTATCCTCTAACAGGTGATAGCTCACAACAGAAACTGTAGGCTGCTGATTATCATCAAAAAACAAGTCTTCTTGCCCTGGCTGACCAAAGAAACTTAAAATTTCCTGAAGACTAAATTCGCTTAGGCCACTTTGCAGGCCGACCAAAAATCCTTCCCAAACAGCTGCCATTGCGGCCACGTCACCCTCAGTTAAAAGGGGCGATGGCTGAGTGCTTCCCTCATTCTCGGCAGGCACAGTTTCCGCTGGCGTATTTTCAACCGGCGCATTTTCAACCGGCGTATTTTCAATCGGCACAGTCTCAGCAGGAACAGTCTCGGCAGGAACGGTCTCGACTGGCCTATCAATAGGGCGCTCTAGCGTCATTTGTGACGGCGTAGGGTCTGGTTCAACCGGAGCAATAGGCTGAAGAACGGGCTGAGATGTCGCCGGTTGAGGTGCAGCTGGCTGTAGCAAAATAGGCTGAGACTCAGCACTCTCGACGGCAGGTGACTGCTCGGGCAGGCGGGTGACCGTTATCGCAGAGGGTGGCTCTAAAACGGCCTGTTCGGGGAGTTCTGGTGCTTTCCTTAAAGGGAAAAGAGCGATCGCACTGTGCATAACCACAGACAGCCACAGCATCAGCCCGCTTGATTGACCAGGCAAACTACGAAAAAAAGCCGCTTTTTTACCACAGGTATTCACTGACATTAAAGAAACAAAATTAACCAAGCTAAGCGTGCTTTATACGGTATTGTATCTTAAAGAATGATAATCATTATCAAAAGTTGAAGCCCATGAACCTGTCGTCCTCACGCCTTTTTATCAAGCTTTCCGCGCTCTCATTTGCGTTGAGTATTGTCAGCCACGCGCAAACAACCTCCGCTCAGAACAAAGCTCAAGTGGTTGCAACCTACAGCGTACTTTGTGATTTAACTGAGCAAATTGCCGAAACCACCGTAGACGTGGCCTGTCTGATTGGGGCCGGTGAAGATCCCCATGTGTACAACGCCACCCCTGCGGATCGGCGCGCCATTGAAGATGCAGATTTGATCTTATACGGTGGCTACAATTTTGAGCCTGCAATCATTCAAATGATTGAAGCTTCTGAAACTGCCGCGCCTAAAGTCGCAGTCTCAGAAGTCGCTGTGCCAGAGCCGCTAGCGGGCGAACATCATGATCATGGCCATGACGATCACGGCGATGAAGATCATGACGAGCATGGCGATGAAGATCATGATGAGCACGGCGATGAAGACCACGACGAGCATGGCGATGAAGATCACGACGAGCACGGCCACGAGCAAAGCAAAGCAGGGCACGACGGCGATGAAGATCATGGCGATGAAGATCATGGCGAGCACGGCGATGAAGATCACGACGAGCACGGCGACGAGGAAGCCATGGAGGCAGATCCTCACGTTTGGCATGATGCTGAAAACGGCATCGCTATGGTGAAGGAAATTCAGGCTCAGCTCAGTGCAGTCTCTCCGGAGAATGCAGCTCTGTATGAAACCAATGCGACAGCCTTAATTGCTCAGCTAGAACAGCTCGATACCTGGATTCAGACCCAGATAGACACTGTGCCCGCTGATGGACGTACACTCATTAGCACCCACGATGCGCTGGGCTACTATGCCGACGCCTATGGCATCGAACTTGAACCTGCACTCGATAGCTTTAGCACCGAAGCCCGGCCTTCAGCTGCCGCCATTCGGTCGCTTGTAGAAGTGGTCAGAGAAACCGGCGTGTCGAGTATTTTTGTAGAATCAACCAGCAATCCGGGCCTAATTGAAGCGGTTTCGAGAGAAACAGATATTGCGGTCTCAGAAGATCCGATTTATGCCGATAGCTTAGGAGAAGAAGGGACATCCGCTGAAAGTTACCAGGGTATGCTCGCAGCGAATACTTGCACTATCGTTGATGGTTTGGGTGGCACCTGTGACGGCGCTATGGCAAGCGTAATTTTGGAGTAGTCTTAATAGGCTAGCCAAATAGATTAGCCCGTCGTAAGCAAGACAACGAAAAAATATGGATTGGCTGTTAGATCCGTTTAACTACGAGTTCATGCGTCATGCGCTAATGGCCGGTGTGCTGATCGGTATTTTGTGTCCGGTCATTGGCACATATTTGATTGTGCAGCGGATGGCACTGCTGGGCGATGTGGTTGCCCATGCGGTGCTGCCGGGGTTAGCTGTCGCCAACTTTTTCAATTTCCCGCTGCTCACCGGAGCCTTTATCTCCGGCATGTTTAGTACCTTTGTCACCTCTTGGATTCGATCGCAATCCAAGGTCAAGGTCGATACGGCCATGGCCATTACGTTCTCTAGCTTTTTCTCCTTGGGCGTTGCTCTGCTCACAGGGTTGCGCAGCCGTTTGGATCTTGAAGAACTGCTCTTTGGCGACATCTTGAGCATTACACCCACTGATGTGAGGGAAATCGGGCTGATTACGGTCGTTGTTTTACTCGCGATTAAAGTGTTTTACAAGGAGCTGTTGTTCTTCACATTCGACAAATTGGGCGCAGAAGCGGTTGGACTCCCTGTTACCGCGATTAATATTGGGCTGATGGCTGCGATTACGCTGACAATAGTGGTCAGCATCAAAACAGTCGGGGTGATTTTGGTGATAGCGCTGATGGTAAGCCCGGCAGCAGCAGCTTATTTGCTGACGAAAGAGCTGCACTGGATGATGGCGGTAGGCTCAGGACTAGGTGTGCTCTCTTGCATGATTGGCATGTACATTAGCTACTATTTCAATACGCCTTCGGGGCCTGCGATCGCACTCACCCTATTCACCTGCTTTTTGCTCACGTTGTTGTTCAGTCCAAGTCAGGGGATTTTGACACGTGATTACAAGAAACAAACTAAAAAAGCAAACTAAAAAACAAATCAAAAGCGCAACGGCAACGCCCCGCTCCCACACAACGCCACTCACACAGAGCAGCGCTAATCTGCCACCACAATCAGAAACAACAATAACCATCACAAAAAGCTCCCCCAGTGACTGGGGGAGCTTTTTGAAAAAGTATCAGCAAAGACAGTTCGTCCTTGAAATGCTAACGGTTTAAAGAACAGGTTGCTGTATGCCGCCGGAACAAACCGCACAGGAGCAAGTCAAGGCATCTGTGATGGGGTTCGAGTCGTTTTGAACCAAGGCCGGTAGGGCATCATCAGACGCGAGCTCTGAACTTACAGTGACTGTACTAGCGCTCGCCGGGCTACTGACCGCTAGCATCGCCGCCAAAGAACCCGCACAACCCAAAGCTGTTAACACCGTTCTTTGATTGTTCATCTGCTGATTGCTCATAAGGCGTGCCGTTGTTAGGTGTACTTTCAGCATAGCCAACCCACCTATTCCTGGCAATGGTTAGCGGCACAAACCCTGAGCTGCCACTGGACCAACCCTGAGCTACCACTGAGCCAACACTGAGCTCTAACAAACAAAAGGCATTGGTAGGCCACCGTTTAGTGCCGACTGAATATTAGCACCGTAAGCTTGCTGAATATTGTCTATCGTCATCACCGCTTGGGGGGTGTCATTCGCCAATACACGCCGATTGAGAAGCAATAGGCGATGGTAGCGATTGAGCGCCTCGCCCCATTCATGACTGCACACCAGCAGCGTTTTACCCCGCTCGCTCAGGTCCGCAAAAATGCTCATCATAATCGCTTCGGTCTTTTTATCAATGCCGCTAAAAGGCTCATCTAGTAAAAACAGGTTTGGATCTTGGGCTAGCGCACGCGCCAAGAAAATACGTTGCTGCTGACCGCCCGAAAGCTGACCAATTTGTCGATGTCGCAGTGGCAGCATTTCCACCCAGTCCAGCGCTGCACTGACTCGTCGTTTAGCCTTGGCATCCGGCGAGCGGCCCCAACCCATCACTGCCGTCTGTGACATCATCACCACATTCCAAGCGGTGATGGGATAGTCCCAGTCAATTTGCGATCGCTGCGGGACATAAGCCACCTGCCGCCGCTGTCGCTTTAGCGTTGTTCCATTGAGCAAAATCTGTCCTTTGTAAGGCACCAGACTCAAAATCGCTTTCACCAACGTGCTTTTGCCAGCACCATTGGGGCCAATAAGCCCGACCCATTCACCCGGATTTAGGGTCAGTGAAACCTCGGTTAGCGCCTCAATGCCTCGATAGTTAACAGATAAATCGTGAACCGCTAACATATTTAAAATGATAACCATTATCAGAGCTTACGGAAAAGCATAGCAGATTTTTTTGACGCTGCCGGGATAGCGAATTAAGAAGCTGTTAAAGGCTAGGAATATGGTATAAGAATGATAATCATTATCATTTTTGGCGTTCGCTTATGCCAGCCTCAAATATGCCAGCCTCAGGGTTCAAGCAGGCGATTTCCCACAACCCAGCCAGCAACCCAGAGAGTATGACAGCACTCCCCAAGCAAGGGATGCCAGTCACTATCATCACTGGTTTCTTGGGCAGTGGTAAAACCACGCTGCTCAATCATATTTTGAACAATGCCCAAGGGCTAAAAGTGGCGGTGCTGGTAAATGAGTTTGGCGATATTAATATCGACACTCAGCTTTTGGTCTCAGCGGATCAAACGATGGTGGAACTGAGCAATGGCTGCATTTGCTGCACCATTAACGACAGCTTGGTCGATTCGGTGTATCAGGTGCTAGAGCGAGAAGAAAAAATTGATTATCTGGTGATAGAAACCACCGGACTGGCAGACCCGCTGCCAATTATGATGACGTTTGTAGGTACCGCGCTAAAGGATTTGACTCGGCTAGATTCTGTGCTGGGTGTCGTTGATGCTGAGACGTTTGGCCCTGAGGTGTTGAAGCACTCGGTGTATCTCAATCAGCTGATGTACAGCGATGTGATTGTGCTGAACAAAACCGATTTGGTCAGCGCCGAGGCACTCTCTAATATTGATCAAGAGATTAATCTGTTAAAAACCGATGCGCGGATTTTGAGCTGTAGCCTAGAAAGTACTTCCGACTTACCGCTATCGGCCATTTTAGATGTTGGCTTAGCCGATACTGAAACCTATGAGCTCTCGGAACGAGAACTCTCTAATCACTTAGTGGCTGATCGCTTCGTTTCAATGCCCTTTCGCAGCAGTCGCCCCTTTGACTTAACCAGGTTTGAACACTTTTTAATGCACCAGCTTTCCGAAAATATTTTTCGGGCCAAAGGCATTCTCTGGTTTGAAGGACAACCAAAGCGATATATTTTTCAGCTGGCAGGTAAGCGATGTAGCCTTTCACCCGATACTCAGGCCAGGCCCACCCAAAATCAGATGGTGATCATTGGCCATCAGCTCAATCCGCTACAGCTTCACCAGCAGCTTAGCAATTGTTTGACCGGTCAATCTGTCTCCCTACTCAGCACTTGATTTTCAGCTAAGCCCAGAGACTTTCTTTCAACTTTTTTGCACACATAACACCCTTTAAGGTAGGCCATTCCATGACTGCATTGACAGCGTCTAGTTCTGTTTCTTTAAATGATTTGCCTTCGCCGGCACCTGAAACCGAACCCGTTGCACACCAGCCTGGCGTTTCGGATGTAGAGATGCAGCAGGCGGTACGAACCTTGCTCATTGGGTTAGGAGAAGACCCCGATAGAGAAGGACTGGTAGATACGCCCAAACGAGTGGTGAACGCGCTCAAATTTTTGACCTCTGGCTACCATCAGTCCCTAGAAGACTTACTCAACGGTGCCATTTTTCACGAAGATGCGCACGAAATGGTGATGGTCAAAGATATTGACCTGTTTAGTTCCTGCGAGCACCACATATTGCCCATCCTCGGGAAAGCGCATGTTGCCTACATTCCTGACGGCAAGGTGATAGGGCTCTCTAAAATTGCTCGCATTTGCGAAATGTATGGCCGCCGCTTGCAGGTTCAAGAACGTCTGACTGCGGATATCTCTAAAGCGATTGAGAAGGTCCTTCAACCTAAAGGCGTAGCCGTGGTTGTAGAGGCTTCTCACATGTGTATGGTCATGCGCGGCGTACAAAAGCCAGGATCTTGGACGGTCACTAGCTCAATGCGGGGCGTTTTTGAAAGCGATGCCAAAATCCGTCAGGAGTTTATGAGCCTACTGTCTCACAAAGCGACGTTTACCTAAGTTTTTACGAGAGAAATAAGATGACTACACCTTCAAGCGCATCCTCTTCAGCGCAATCATCTCCAAATGAAACAGCGCTGATAACAGCTGATGACAACCGATTGCCGGTTACGATTATTACAGGTTTCTTAGGCAGTGGTAAAACGACCTTGCTCAACCATATTTTAGAGACTTTTGAAGACTCTAAGGTGGCGGTCTTGGTCAATGAATTTGGCGATATTAATATCGATAGCCAGTTCATTGTCCAGCTAGAGCAAGACATGATAGAGCTGACCAATGGCTGCATTTGTTGCAGTATTAATGATGATCTTCAAGAAGCGGTGTATCGAATACTCGCCCGACGCGAGCAGATTGACTATCTGGTGGTTGAAACCACAGGCGTTGCCGATCCACTACCCATTACCCTCACTTTTTTAGGCACAGAATTGCGAGACATGACCCGGCTCGACTCGATTTTGACCCTGGTAGATGCAGAGTCTTTTTCGCCCGATCTGTTTGGCTCACAAGCAGCCTACAGCCAGATAGTCTACAGCGATATTGTGGTCCTCAATAAAACCGATCTGGTGAGTAATGAGCGCTTAGAAGCGATAGAGAAAGACATTCACGGCATTAAAACCGGCGCCAGAATTTTACGAGCCAAGCAGGGGGACGTGCCGCTACCGCTAATTATTGATGTCAAAGTAGGAGAAACCGGAGCCTATCAGGAGAAAGCCGCCGAGGTGATGGCCGCCCAAGCCCATGATGATCACGCTGGGCACGATCATCACGATCATGCTGAG
Organism: Cyanobacteria bacterium J06634_5; assembly: GCA_039820525.1. Taxonomy (GTDB): domain Bacteria; phylum Cyanobacteriota; class Cyanobacteriia; order Phormidesmidales; family Phormidesmidaceae; genus Phormidesmis. The sequence continues at coordinate 5,178 of JBCBPY010000069.1, read as the reverse complement.
CACAATCATCACGATCACGCTGAGCACGGTCACGCTGAGCACAATCATCATAAGCACGCTGGGCACGATCATCACGATCATACTGGACACGATCACGCCGGGCATAACCATCACGATCACGCTGGGCACAACCATTCAGACCATCTCGAAAATGATGGGTTTACGTCCATTTCTTTTCAGTATGATCGCCCCTTTGCCCTCAAACAATTTCAACAATTTCTCGATAATCACCTACCTACAAATGTCTTCCGCGCCAAAGGCATTCTTTGGTTCCAAGAAAGTCCTGCCAGACATTTCTTTCAGCTCACAGGCAAGCGATTCCAGCTGGAAGATAGTGAATGGTCAGGACCCCAGGGTAACCAGCTCGTATTCATTGGACGTAACTTGGACAAAGACATGATTCAGCAATTGTTAGAAGATTGCTTAGTGGCTGTTTCCTTGCCAGTATAGGCACCCAGTATATGCATTTAGACAGCGAAAAATCCTGCTACGGGCTTTTCGTGTCTAAATGCCCCGTACAGGGAGCACATAGGCCAAAAAACTCCAAGGTGTGATAAAAAATCTGAAATTGAGATGACTGGCTTGATTGTTGGCTCAATTTTTCCGCTAAGGACTGCACAGGGCAGTGTTCAATCAGAACAGAGGTGCCGCAGTTCAGGCAGGTCAAGTAGTGACTGTGGTTAGAGGCGAGGCCATAGGCCCACTCACCACTGGGTAACGCTCTGGCCTGCACGACGCCTTTAACCTGTAGCGATCGCACCGCCCGATAAACAGTTGCTAGCCCAACCGATTGGCCCTGGGCCTGCAATCGCTGGTGAATGGTCTGAGCGGTCAAGGTCTCATCAGTCTGTTCTAGCAAACTGTGAACCTGCTTTTGGGCGCGGGTGAGATGCGGTTTGAGAGGAGACTCGGATTTCATCAAAAGATGCCTGCTCACAACAAGGCATGTAACGACTTGTTTAACCTTGCGACCTCTTTTTATACGCGATCGCAATCTTGGGATATAACCTAATAATGATTATCATTCTCATTCTAGTGTGAGCGGCCATTTATGTCATCTAAACCGTCTGTTATCACCGCCCCATCCGAGACCTCATCTGAGACCTCACCCGAGATCTCAAGAGCGTCTTCTATGCCTGTTCTTACCCATCGGCCTCGGCGACTGCGCCGCACAGCCGGCCTCAGGCGAATGGTGCAGGAAGCGGGTTTGACGGTAAACGATTTGATCTACCCAGTCTTTGTCATGGAGGGCAGCAATCTAAAAGAAGAGATTGCGTCTATGCCCGGATGCTATCGATATTCTTTGGATTTACTGCTGAGCGAAGTTGCCGCTGCCGCTGCTTTGGGAATACCTGCGATCGCCCTTTTCCCGCTCATCCCCCACGACCAAAAAGACAACGCCGGTACCGAAAGCTATAATCCTGAAGGCTTAGTGCCCCGTGCCATTCGTGCCATTAAGCAAGCCGTTCCCGACCTGATTATTATCACCGATGTCGCTCTTGATCCCTACAGCACCGAAGGTCACGACGGTATTGTTGAAGACGGCCAAATTCTCAATGATGAAACGGTCGCGGTGCTAGTCAAGCAAGCGTTATGTCAGGCAGAGGCCGGCGCTCATATGGTCGCCCCCTCCGATATGATGGACGGTCGTGTGGGCGCTATTCGTGCAGCGCTCGACGCTGAAGGCTGGATTAACGTCAGCATTTTAGCTTATTCGGCCAAATATGCCTCAGCTTACTATGGCCCCTTCCGCGATGCCCTCGACTCCGCGCCAAAATTTGGTGACAAAAAAACCTACCAAATGGATTTTGCCAATGGCCAAGAAGCCCTTAAAGAAGTCGCCCTCGATATTTCGGAAGGTGCCGATATTGTCATGGTAAAACCAGCGCTCGCCTATATGGATGTTATCTATCGGATTCGGCAGCAGACACAGACGCCTATTGCCGCCTACAACGTGAGCGGCGAATACTCCATGATCAAAGCCGCCGCCCAACAGGGCTGGATTGATGAGAAAAAGATTGTTTTAGAAACCTTAACAGGACTCAAGCGAGCGGGCGCTGATCTGATTTTGACTTATTTTGCAAAAGAGGTTGCTCACTGGCTAAAAAAGTGAATCTCCTGTAGTTTATTGCAGACAGGTAAATAAGCTCGGGCCAATCAGCTTATGAACAGACGTTAGAACAAGTCTTATTTCACGATAAGTTTTTTAGCCTGTTGCAAGCATCTATACATTAGGAAATTTTCTTATGGCTACAGCCATTGATTCTGAGAACACTCGGCTTTCTTCAGCCAGCCTAGGGCTTTCAGCTAGCTCTATTTTGAGTGGCGTTGACGCAGCCATGCTCAATTGTTTACCGCCAGTTTGGCAAAAAATAGCGTATGGAGAAGTCGAGATTGGCCATAGTGACCCGGATTTTTTAGTTGCCCTGGCCCGATTGTTCTTCACGAAAGGGACAGATAGCAGCTCAGAGATATTCCAGCAGGAGTCTCAGCAAGCCTCTGGCTTTCAGTCTTTTTATGCCAAAGGGGTGTATGAGACTTTGGAGTTTTTCGGTCATGACTTTTTAGTCACGGCCTATCCTAACTTCGAGCGATCGCGCCAAACCGCCAAAGCTCAAGACGGTGCTGAGCGAGTCATTGCCTTTGCTCAGTCAGTCTTTGAAGACTTTGGCTATGATCTGCCCGCTAGCTTTTACTGGATGCTGCTATGTCCGATTGAGCGCGACTCTATTTACGAAGCGCGCCCAATGTTTTTTGATCCGCAAATGCAAGGGGTAAAGCGGGCCTATGATGCTTGTTTGCATGGGTTTAATGTCACTGCCATGCTGATGCGGGTGCAGGCCCACGCTTCGAAGCAGGGGTTGTTACTTCAGCACGGCTGCGGCTGCGATCACTCTCTGGCACAGATGATTCCAGGCCAGTCAAAACTCTCTTTTGAGTTTGAAAGCGAGCGGGGAAGGAAGAAGGCAATCACCGCCTACTTATGGCGCTGTTGGAATGAGTATTTGCTCTTTCCGCTGGGCGTTCATGCGAATACGCTGGCGCTGTAGCTATGCGACTAACCGATTTTCCAAGTTATCGGACTTAAATAATCGCTCATCCCCCGGCGCTGCTGGGGGTTTGTTGTTTGAGCAAGTGTCCGTAGATACAGTGATCGAGAATGCATTATGAATTGTCACGTTAGGATTGATCACATTAGAATCGCGATCGCAGGTGCAGGCGTCAGCGGCTTTGCCACGCTGGGGCACCTCGTCGAAAATCTGCGGGCTGTACCGTCTACTAAAGTTGTTATCTATTGGCTACAGCCGCCTAGAAACATTCAAACCAACAATTTGAGCGTGGCACAGCGCGATCGCCTCACCCACCTCAAAAGTATCGGCATCGATCCAACCCAGCTATTTGGCGGCGGGCAAGTTTACCATCCCAGTCAGCCCTCACTGTTTACCTTTAACGGCAACAGCGCCGCCCGTGGATTCAACTTTGTTGCCCAGCGCTACGACAGCACCGATTACTTTGAGTGGGTACAGGCCAACCGTCCTTTGCTCGCAGCGATATATCCAGACTTTGCACCTGAAACTGGCCAGCAGCGCCATCCTGCACACACCCTTGACGATATCCAAGGCACGACGCCTCGAGGCGCCTACGGGCTGTATCTTCATCACCAGTTTTTAGCACTTCAGGCCCATTTACCAACGCACATACAGCTAAAAATTATCTCCGAAGCGCTTCAGTCCTGCACTCAAACAAAACAAACAATCGCCCTTAAAACCAACACCCAGCAGTGGCGTGTTGATTACCTCATAAAAGCCACCGGGCACCGTTTTGCCCAGCTACGCCCTGAATGGGCTGGGCGTGTGTTTAGGGCTTATCCCTGTGATGGCTATGGTCAAAACTTACCAGACCAGATCGCGGTCGTCGGCGCTGGCCCTGCTGGGATAGAAGTCGCCCTGCATGCTCTGCACAATTTACACGTAAAACAGGTTACGCTAATCAGCCGCCTGGGGCAGTCTCGGCTGCCCCAGGCAGAGCCCACAGAACCCTACCAGTGTCAGTGGTTCACCCGCGAAAACATGCGACGTCAACCCACGGCAAAAAATGCTGAAGCGCTCCTGCGTAAGGAGCTAGCCGCCTGTTATCAGGCTTGCAATCTGCCCTATCCAGGCTGGGACGCACTGTTACAAATCAAAGACTATCCCAACTTTTTAGAACAGTATCTACAAACCACAAAACAGTCTCCAAACCACCCCTTTGCCCATCTGGTTCGTCCGGTCATGTCATTTTACGCTCAGGTAAAAGATCTGTTGCCCGCCATTGAACAAACGGGCGTATTGCAGCTTATCCATCAGGTAAAGCCGCTATTTGCCACACAGTCCCGACCCTGCGCAGAGCTCATGCTAGCCGCGCTGAAAGCAAAGCGCCTAAAACTAATCGCAGGCGAATTCTTGCCAGCACAGACAACGCCCACCGTTTTACTCTCAGATGGCACTCACCTCCGTCCAGACTGTGTGATTTTGGCAACCGGATTTGTCTCGTCCATTCCACCCTTTTACCCACAGCCCAGCCACACTCGCTGCCATAGCGTGACGGGCACTTCACTCAGCTCAGTAAATGCTCAGGCCGCAAGCATCGCGAGCATGATTACGCGAACAGTGGTACAGAGTCTCTACGCAAAGAAGCCCACTTAGCGGGAGGGTTCAAAACCAGCAGCCAAATTAGCCAACTGCTAAAAATTAGAATGACGCTCATCAGTCAACTTGAGCATCAATGCCAGCGCGAAACAGAGGCGCTGCGTCACCATTTTTTTGCTAACGTCGCCCAGCTGACGCGCTAAATCATTAAAACGTACCGAGCCATGAAGACCGTTTTTATCCTCAAGGCTTAATGAGGCTTAAAACTGTGCGGCACCTAATTGACTCGCGCTTGTGAGTCAGACAGAATGAACTTATCTTAAGTGGCCAAGGCCCATGACTAGCCTACTGTTCGCATCTGCCTCTCAGTTGGCTCAGATGATCAGAGACCACAAAGTCTCTGCCGTTGAAGTCTTAGAGGCTTATCTAACACAAATCAGCAAGCACAACGTAGAGCTAAGCGCTATTTGTACCCAGGGCTATTTCATTCTAAAGAGAGATTTGAGCAAGTCGAGGCCCTGTCCAGCTTTGCGTTGAGCTTGGGCCATAT
>JBCBPY010000068.1:0-18319 GCA_039820525.1 Cyanobacteria bacterium J06634_5 | reverse complement strand
CCACATGATTCCATGCGCCCTCTGTGAGAACGTTGTTGACTGTCTTGTGATACCAGTTAGTGCCATCTCCAAACCCAAAGTGGATACCTGTTTTGTTGATGATCCACATGCCAGGATAGCGATCCTCCAGTGACCCTGGGTGATATCCCATGATGCCGTGGAAGTTGTTATCAGTAGAGGTTGAATACACTTGGCTTTCAAGGGTAAACGTGCTGGTTGTACTCAGATCCAGCTGAGACGTAGCGTCAACTGCGACATAGTCGTTAACACCGTCTAGATTGAGCACAGCATTTGGGCTCAAGTTCTCACCCTGCACCTGCTCCAAAGTGAGTTCTCCTTCGACTGTGACGTTGACGGTAGCAGTTGACTGAGCCCCGTAGCTGTCAGTAATTGTGTACGTGAAGCTATCGTTGCTGGTTTCACCTTGCTTAAGCGTATCGAACTGACCGTTTGGATCGTAGACAAAGCTGTTATCGGCGTTCCAGGTCACCAGTGCGCCAGAGTCAAGCACAACAGGTTCCCCTGTTGTAACTGATTGCCCCTCAATTTGAGTGATGCTGATGTTATCTTCTGCATTCGCGTCTGAGTCATTACTCAACACATCGATAGTGGTGGTGGCGCTCTCAGTAGTCGTGGCAGCATCTCCCTGAGCATCGGGAGCCTTATTCTCGCCAACTGCTGTGATATAGACAGAGGCCGTTGACTGGTTTCCTAATGCATCTTTTATGGTGTAAGTGAAACCCTCTGTGACGCTCTGTCCCACGATTAAGTCATTAAAGCGACCTCTGCTGTTGTAGCTAAAAGTGCCGTTGGATGAGTAGGTAACCTGAGCACCAGACTCTAGGGTGATAACTCGCGGTACTGTTAGGCTGAAAGAGCCAAAGCCGTTTGAGGAAGTTCCGGTTATTTGAGCAGATTGGCCGTTGAGCTTGACGAGATCAAAGCTATCTCCCTCTGGATCAGTGTCATTATCTTGAACTTTCAGCGTGAGCGTAGACGTAGATGCGTCAATGCGGTAGAAATCATCAACCGCTTGAGGCCCGTCATTTTCGCCAGTGATGGTTACGTTGACTGTTGCAGTTTCTGTAGAGCCATCCTCATTCGTCAGTGTGTAAGTAAAGCTGTCTTGAGTCGTTTCATCCGTAGTCAGCCATTCAAATTGACCGTTAGGATCGTAGGTTACAGTGTTGTCTGTATTCAGCGTGACTTGTGCGCCAGAATCAGTCGTAACGACTTGCCCGATAGCGATACTTTCACCCGTAATTGCTGTGATGGTGGTTTGTGAAAGGGTGTTTGCCCCCATATCGTTGTTGAGGAGGTCAATGGTTTGTGTTGCAGATTCTGTTGTATTGATGGTGTCATCAGTGGCGATCGCATTGACCTGCACCTCTTCAACATTGCTTAGCTGAATGTTACCAAGCCCTGTTCCGGTCAGCGTTGACCCATTCGCACTTTGCACGACAGCGTTTTCGTCAAAGGCCTCGGTGGGACGGATCACAACGGTATCGTTACCATCGCTACCTTCTATAACAATATCCGCAGAACCGTTGAGAGTTTCATCGCTGCTAAACAGTGTGATGGTGTCATCACCATCACTGCCTTCTATGCGCACTGGTTTGGTGCGACCTGCAAGATCAATCGCTACATTGCCTGATGCTTTAATGTCTGTTTCATCACTGTTGGTAACCTCGACGACTGTATCTTCACCGATAAGGGTAATGTCTAGGTTGTCAACCAAGGTATTGGCATCTTGCGTGAGGTGGTTGACGTTAAGCGTGAGATAACTGGTCTTGATGTTGGTTTCGTCGCCGTTGTTGTCGATGATTGCGTTCGCACTGGTCAACTCAACCACGTCGCCACCATAGATAGTATCTACCTTGAGATCTGCTTGGCTCGAAATGTAGACGCCCTCCTGTGCCCGTGCAACCAAATCCGCATTGTTTCCTAGTTCAACCAACCCCTGCAACTGCATCGTTGCCTTGTTGTCATTCCACTGGTGAGAGTTGCTGAAGTTCATCTCAATATAGTCTTCGTTGCCAGAGTTGTTGGGTTCACCCGGTGCCCAGTTGCGATAGGTTGAGGCTTCACCGCTAATCCACTCGTACTGACCCTCAGTAACCTTATCGGTGAGGCCAATCCACATTCGCTGGCTGTTGTACTGACTCTTAATCCACTTTTCCTCAGCTGCGTCGTTGATGGTCACCAAGTTGCCGCCTAAACTCTCGGCAATGGTTTGCGAATTTTCCCAAGTGTTTGTGGGTGTTGTGAGATAGAGGCTGCCGTTATATTCTTTTGCATCTAACTCAATCACGCCGCGCTGAATGCGACTCAAGCTCACATCATTCCACTGTGATGTCCCACCCCAGCTCATTTCTGCATAGTGCTCGCTGTCTTTGTAGTTATCGGGCTGGTTCACTGCCCAGTTGGTATAAGTTACGGCCTCGCCACTTACCCAATCGAACTGTCCTTCAGTCGCAGTATCGGTCAGACCGATCCAGAGCTGTTGGTTGTCGAATGTGTTCTTGAGCCATTGCTCTTCGGCGGCATCGTTAATGGTGACGAGGTTGCCGCCCAGACTTTCGGCTTCGGCCTGTGCCGCTTCCCAGTTGCCTGCATTGCTCAGCACATAAAGCTTACCGTTGTAGTAGTTATGGTGCTGGCCGTGGGCAAGGGCAACGCTAATGGAAGCGCTGCTGGTGCCAATGCTCTCGGTGCCTGCTTCTAAGACAAGGTCAGAACCTGTGATGTTGGTTGTGCTACTGCTAGTCGCGACGTTGTAAACGCCATCAGCAGATTTAATCCGCACCAAATCACCTGCGCTGACCTGGTTGATGTTGATATCTTGCTCTGACCCGAGGAAGACTTGCGCGCCAGCGGTAATGTTGAGTTCACCTTTGGCGTCAATATCCACATCTTGCTTGAGGCTGATGACGATTTTCGAAATTGCATCATCCGTCAAACTTGGATTATCCAACACATTCCCCAAGGCATCGTAGTAGGTAATGTCATCGCGCTCAGCGTAGCTGAAGGCTGTTTTCTCTGCTGGGCTCAGGTTGCTCCAGCCATTGCTGCCCCAGTCGCTGATGGTAATGCTGCCAGCGGTATGACCCAGGCCACCGGTGGCATTGATCGTGACATTGCCGTCAGCGGTGATATTAGCTTCTTCCATGGTGGACTGAGTATCCGTCACGGAGCCAAATACGCTGCTGCGGATGGTGTTGGTGAGCTGATCCTCAGTCCACTGACTGCCCTGTGTGAGCTGTGCTTGCTGCCCGCTGCTGACGTCGTAGCTCGTTTCAATCCAGTTGGGATTATAGCTGCCCAGCTCGGTCAGGTCTTGGCCGCTAAAGTCGCTATCGAGGAACAGGTCATTAATGATGGTAGCCATTGGAGTGACCATCTGAGCATCATCGCCGGAGAGCTGGGTGCTGCCACCGCTAAAGAGCGTATGGAGAGCATGGTACTCAGCTGTTTTATCCGCAGCGAGGGTGCTGATTTCCTGGTCGCTGTAGCCCTGAGCATGGAGTTGCGCTTGGGCCGTAGCGCTGTAGCTGTAGCTGAAGTTGGGGTCGTAGTCGTCTGCGGTGTAGAAACCAGAAGCACTGTTGCTGTTACTAGCAGTGCTGGTTGAGGTACTCGTTACAGAGAGATCATCCTCTGCCACGGCGGTACTCCCAGAGTTTGAAAAATTCGTCAGAGCCCCATCGCTTGCAATGATGATGCTAGCAGTGCCGGTTAATGTAATAAAGTCAGAGGACACATCCGTTGCCACGGCGGTGGACTTAGGATAGATAAGATCCGTCGGAGCCACATCGCTGGTGATAGTAGTGCTATAGGCCTCTACCTCGGACGTGTCTATTTCAGCTTCTCTAAGGTTGCGATAGCTCCAGTAGGTGTTATAAAGCTGAACGGCCTGCTGCTTGAAGCTGGCGATCGCCTCGGCGCTACGGTCTGTGGTCAGGCCCATCTCACTCCACAGACTTTCCAGTTGTTCTTGAGAGTATGGATCAGTGGTCTCATTCTCATTATTGTCGAGCAGTCCACCCGCGACGCTGAGGTTAACATCGCCGCCAGCCTTAGCACTCGTGAGATAAAGATCACCTGTGGTCTCTGTCAGGTGAATATCGCCAGCAGCTTCGAGCTGAACGGTAGAGGAATCGTTCTGAACCCAAGAGTCTATCCGCAACGATTGGCTAGCGGAACCGATTGAGCCGTTCTCGGAAGTCAGGTCGATTTGGTGAGCTGAGAGGTCATTGGCACCTGCGCCGCTGCTGAGAAGTGAGCCTTCCGTAGTGATTGCAATGCCACCAGTGCTGGTGCTTTCGCCAGACAGGGTGACATCTCCTTGAAAATCTTGAATGGAGACATCGCCACTGCTGGTGAACGCAAGCTGGTCAACATCGGTATACAGCGTGGTTTGGCCGCCTGTTGTCACAGAGAGACTATCGCTGGAAACCAGGTTACCTATACTGTTGGCAATCAGCGCACCGTCGCTATTAAGCGTTGTTGTTCCACCAATATTGTTGATGGCCCCCTCTAGATGAACGGTCTTATCAGAGTCGATGGAAACCTCGCCCGTATCCTGACCGATAAAGTTAATATCAATCGACTCAGAGGCGCTGTAGCTGTGAGTATTGACGTACTTAGTGCCTGACGAATACGTATCTCGGCGGTAGTATTTTGTTGAGGTGGTAACGCCCAGGAACTTTTTGGTTTTCTTCCAGGTTTCCTTACTCACTAGCGAGCTTTCGTCAGTGGTAAGGGTATCGAAATTGTATTCGTATTGGTCATCGGCAGTGGTGTAACCAGTGCTAACAAATGCACCTTCTAGAAGGGGCGTTTCGTCCAGGTAGCGTGTGGTGCTCGAAGTCTCGTCTTCTTCCGACACTTCGACGCCAAAGGCCTGCGTACTCTTGTAGGTTTTAATGGTTTCGGTGGCTGTGCCTTGACCTGTCACCCAGTTATAGGCTTGGCCCGCCAGCGGATCGTATGTAGTAGACCGAGTATATATCTCAATGCTGCTTCTAGAAGAAGAAGAGATTGTTTTCCTAATGTGCTCGCCAATGCGGGTATAGGTTGTGCTGAGCGCATCACCATTGCTGTCTGTTTGGGCAGTATCGATAATCTGCAATCGCCCCTCGACGCCAGTTTCATTACCGCCGCCACCTGCGTCGATATTGTTGATCACCATCTCGTAGTTAGTCTGGTTATCAATGTCGATTTTGCCAAAGCCATCCATCACGCGCAGTTCACCGTTGCCCGTACTGAGGATATGGCCCGTCAACTGCATGTAACCGCCTTCTACGGTGACACCATCGACTTCAATCCGGCCCGTTTGAGCGTTGTATTTCGCATCAATGCCGGTTCCATCTGTGTCATCAGAGAGGGTTAGGTAGTGGCTGGATGTGTTGCCGTTGTTGTAGTTGGTCTGGAATGTGGCGATCTGACTATCAAGGCTGCTGCTCAGTGTGAGGGTTCGCTGATCTTGACCGCTTTGAATCAGGCCGTTGATGTTGAGGTAACGGGCATTGATAAAGACATCGTTGCTGGCGATTGTGCCGCCGCCTGTGCCAGTGATCTGCTCGCCTCTTACAGCAGACCATGACTGGGGTGTAGAGCCTGCAGCTTCATACTCCTCTGCGCTTGCTTGCCCTTTTGACTCAAATTTCTCTGCTGTGTCAGCTAGGTGGCTGCGTGGGTCGCCCCCAGCATGGAAGAAGCCGAGGTCATCGGTCAGGCTAAAGCGGTGGTTGCTGCCACTGCCGGTGCTGGTGAAGTCAATAATAGCAAGGTCAGAGAGAGAGGTCGCTGCATCTGAGATGGCAGAAAAAATTCCACCTAAGAGGCCAGAAGTATTAGAGGATCTAACCTCCTTATATGCTAGGGCATCTGCCTCAGAGTCTGCGAGCTTAATAGTGTTGCTATTTAGAACAATTGCAAAGTAGCTGGTACCGTTGGAAAGACCGCCAATGGTATCGCCATCTCCTGCTTCGTAAAAGATGCGATCGCCTGTCGTAAATCCATGATTTGCGATCGCAATCTCATTATTTGTTGTATCCACACTGCTGCTACTGAACGTTGAGACCGTCCCCTGGTCATTGAGAATAAAGTCGCTGCCAGATTGGATATCAATGGTTTTGGCATTGAGATTGCCATCGACTACAATGCTGCCTTCGTCATTGGTCAGCCGCACCGTGCCCTTGATGTTTGTCACCGATCCCAAAATCTCCATATCGGGCGCGTCGGTGAAGCCTGACTCGGCTTCAAAGGTGGGGTCAAAGGTATTGTTGACTTCAATGAGCGGCTCATCGCTGTTGCCTGCGGTAGTCACCTGGCTAAAGTTCGCAGTCTGTCCATGGTTTCGGTTAGTGATGTCGCTATTGCTAGTTACCGAAGCACTGTTGAACAGAATTCGCCCGCCTTCTACTTCCGGCACATTCAGGTTGTTCACCCGCAGGTAGTAGGGACTGTTGTTCGTAATCTTGATTTCAGCATCGCCAGGAGAATTCAGCTCGCCACTCCCTTGGAGATAATCACCCATGACACGGATATCACCCACCTTGACTGAGATATCGGGCACCTCAATGTAGGCCACCTCGCTAGCATCACCCACCTCATCCAACTGAGCTGTCCAGTAGTCAATTTGCGCCTGATAGCCTGCCTCAGCACTGGCATCGCCTGCGTAGGTTGTTTTCAGTTCCTGAAGCTGAAGAATGTAGGTGCTGATATTGTTCGAGAGGCTTTCGGCACTGAGCGCGATCGCACCCACCCCGTCAGACTGAGAAACCGTCACGTCATAAATTTCTTGGCCATCTACGGTAATTTTGTTGCTGTCATTTACCACCAATTGCTCAATGGTCAAAAACTCCTTATTCTCAACGCTGACATTGACCGTGCCATCCACCGTCACACCCGAGGTGCTCGTAATATCGTCCCGGTCATTCTTCACACTGACTGTCGAAGCCCCCGTAATCGCAGAAGCAAGCGCTTCATAGGCATCTTGACTCTTCAGCACACCCAAAGAAGACACACTGCCTTCAGCCGTGAGCAAATTCACATCCTGCACACTTTCTACCGTGGCACCCGATGTAATATCAATCGCGTTTGCCAACGTGACAGAAGCTTTGGATGAGCCTGGGCCATCAATCGGAACCGCTGTGTAGTTCCAGATGTTTGAGCGTGAATTCAGCTCAATCTGATTCTCGTTACCTTGGGCGTCTTGCCCTGCGAACAAATTGACATCCCCCTCAGTACGCAAGTAAGCACCATCATTGAGCTGGATCAGGTTTTCAGTATCTGTCGTCGCGCTAGAACGGGCTGAGGGCACACCTGCCAAGCCATAGCTAGAGGCATTGGCTTTGTTCTCCAGGTTTACATCTGCCAGTGCCGACAGTGTGATATCACCGTCGCTGTTGAGGTCAGCATCCTGAATTTGAACAATCGCTTCATTTCGCTCATGCTTAATCTTAGAAGTGGCCACAGCAACAGAAATGAGTCCCCCGCTGTTTAGATTGGACTTGTCCCAAGCACTCACGTCATTGAAGGCATGCAGGTCAATATCACCCGTGGTGTTAATGCGGGTGCCAAAGCCATTGCTTGTAGAGCTATCTCCAAGACTCACCAGCGTGGTGTTTTCAATCGTTGTTTCACCCGCCACCGCTGAACCATCGGCCACGCCACCCGAGGCCGCCTCAGCCGCCGCATCGCTTAGCTCAGCCTTGAGAATCGTTTGCGTCGCATCAATATCAACACTGCCCGCCTCAATCACCAAATTATTTTCGGTATTGTCAGTATCGACACCAATTTCAACCGTGGCCTCACTATTCACCTTATGGGTGACAGAGGCACCGCTGCCACCAACCACCGACGCATTGACACTATCGGCTTTGCCATTAAAGTCACTCGTTTGGTCAGCCTTAATCGTCAGCTGACCCGCAATATCAATTTCCACATTGCCACTGGTGGCATCACCATCTTCAATACGCACCTGGGCACTGCTATTACTCTTCGTGGTACTGTCCGCCGCGCGGCCAGACACCACACCGCCACCACCAGAGACGCTCTCTGCAAAGTTGTTGTCATGGCCCACCGCCTGAATCGTCAAATTCTGGGCGCTGATATTCACACCTGTACCCAGGTAAGCCTCAGTCTCCAGGTCAGACTCAGCATGGGCAATGTTTGCCCCCGCCGCTAAAATGCCACCGTTGTAGCCATCGGCTTTCGCATCTTGCTGACTGATGCCGCTGGCCGTAATCGACGCGTCGTTCGTAATCGTCAGCTGGCTGTTATCACCCACAGATGCCGTAACCTCACCTGTATTCGTGGCCTCACTGTAGGCCGCATTCACAGAGCCATAGAGCGCGCCACCAGAGCCAGTGGCTTCAGCATGGGCGGCGTCTTCACCATTAGGTAACTGTTGTTCTGCTTTGATCGTGAGGCTCTTGGCATCAATCTCGCTGTTTTTGCCAATGTAGGCATCGGTTTGGGGTTTGACGGTTGCGATCGCCTCCGAATACCCCACCTGTGCGCCCACCGCACCACTGACACCCAAGGCATTCGCATTCGCATCGGGCGTGGCCGTCGCCGTGATTTGCAGCTGATCGTCAAGGTCAATATCTGCATTATCTCCAACAAACGCCTGCACCGTAGAATCAAACGTTGCATTCGCGCTATTGCCATTGCCTGCGGCCCCGAGTCCGCCCGCGATTGAAGTTACCGCCGCATTTACTTTGCCATCTCCCGCCGCATCGATAGAGAGATCCGTGGCATCCACTATCGCGTCAGTTACGTGAGCCTGAGTGGTACTGCGAGTTTCCACATTGGCCACCGCCGCGCCAATCGACACCATCCCGGCGCTCACACCGTAGGACTCAGCTTTTACATCATCCGTGCTGTTTGCCGCAAGGGACACAGTCGTCGCCGTGATATCGCCGCCGCTACCGATGCGAGCTTCCACATCAGACTTGACCGTTGCCGTGGCTTCAGCACCGGCCCCAGCCCCGCCAATGCTAACCGCGACCGAGGTAGCCACTGCCAGCGCTTCAATATCAGGTGTGGAGGTTGCACTCAGCGTGAGGTCGTCGCTGTTAACAGTGGCGTCATCAATGTAAGTGCGAACGGTGTTGTCGATAGTGATATCTGTGGTAGAAACGCCAACAGACGCGCCCGCTACACCCGCAGCAAGAGCGCCAGTTCCGACCGTGCCATGCACCGTCGGGTTATCAGTAGCGGTGAGATAAATATCGTCTGTGGCTTTCACATCATCCACATTGCGAATAAAGGCTTCAACCGTATTGGTCGTTGTTATATCAATACTCGCGCCCGCACCGCTGAGGCTTACGCCTGCGGGTGCTTTGCTCACTGCCAAGGATGCAGCAACAGCGGTATTTTCTTGCAAGATGAGTGTGGATTCAGCCGTTAACAACAGATCATCGCCTGCCTTGACACGGGTGCTATCAGCGCTGGTGTCACCCACAAACGCCTGCACTGTGTTGTTAATGTCATTGTCTAAAATGACAGTGCCAATCGCCGCACTACCGCTGCCGCTGCCGCCCGATATGGCAATGCTGCCGCCGATAGCAAACGTTTCAATCGTGCTGTGATCGGTGGCTAGCAGGGAGATGTCCTGATTGGTATCGATGTCGCTATCGTTTTGGATGTAGGCTTGAATCGTGTTTTCAATCGTGTTAGTGACTTCTGTGCCTGCGGCCGCACCGCTGACCGCACCACCGGCGCCCACAGCGACAGAAACCGTGCCGGTTAGGCCAAAGGTGTCAATTTTTGTGGTGGAGGTGGCGCTCATGGTGAGTGCGTTAGCATCCACTATGCCGTTATCGACGGTGGCTGTGACGCTGTTGCGGATGTCGTTATCTGCGATCGCAACCCCTATAGACCCAGCGCCAGCCACTCCGCTGCTTGCACTGATCGACAAACTTACCGCGCCCGCATCTGCCTTAATCTTGCTGTCATCCGTCGCGCTCACGCTGACGTCAGCATCCGTTTGAACATCGCCGCCATTTTGAATCGCCGCGCCGATGGTCATCTTAATCTTGTTCTTAATCGCTGTTCCAGAGCCTGCCAGTGCCACGCTCAGTCCGTTAGCTGATCCAGCCGCCGCAACCGCCCCGGCAAAAGAGAGCCCGTCAATGGTGGCGTCCGAGCTTGCCGCTATCGTCACATCACCCGCGCTGTTGATAGTGGCACCATCTACTAATGCTTGAACAGAATGTCCACGGCCTTTACCAATTTGATTGACCGCAACCGAAGCGCCGACCGAAGCGGCAATACCGGTTGAGGAACCAATGGTGGCTGCGATCGCCACACCCCCCGAATCGGCAATAATCTTGCTGTCATCGGTTGCCGTCACCGCAACAGTTGCATCATTCGTCGTCGTAATCACCGCGCCCTGACTCACCTGCGCTGTAATGGCATTGTCAATCGTGTTGGTAGTACCCGCACCTGCCCCACTGAGGCTGAGCGTTAGCTCTCCTGTAGAAACTGCCGCAGCGCCGCCAATACTGAGCGCATCGACAGTCGCGGTAGAGGTTGCGCCGATGCTAACCGCTCCATCAGAAGTTACCGTGGACTGCTCCACATAGGCATCAATGTTGTTCTTAATCTCATTTTCAGCAATGGAAACACCCACAGAGAGAGAACCCGCTGCGGCACTCCCACTAAGCGCGACGGCCAAGGCATAGCCACCCGCATCGGCAGTAATGTCACTCTCGTCTTTAGCGCTGACCGTGACGGTGCCACCATTGAAGGTGTTAACAGTGCTGCCATTGCTAACGTAGGCGGCAATTGTGTTGTTAATATCATTCTTGCTACCCGCACCTGCGCCCGCCAAACTTAAGCCTAGCCAAGACGCCGTTGAGCTGACTGCCGCTGCCGCCCCCAGCGCAAAGGCCTCGATAGCGCTAGTAGACTTAGCCGTGACGGATACATCGTCATGACTATCTAGGTTAGTGTTATCGAGAAAAGTACGCGTTGTATTGTCAATATCGTTGTAGGCCAGTCCGACCCCAACACTAATCGCAGCAGCATTAGAATCTGCGCTGAGACCCACAGCTAGGGCCGCGCCGCCCGCATCGGCATGAATCTTGGACTTATCTAGCGCCTCAACGGTTGTTGTCCCTGCGACATCAAGTGTGGACTCTTTTAGATAAGCTTGGGTTTTGTTGTTGACTTCGTTGATAGTGACCGCGCCTGCGATCGCAACGTTCACATCAGAGGCGATCGCGCCAGCACCCCCCAGATTAACCGTCATAATCTGGCTTGTATTAGTGGCCTCTACTTTTAGCTGATCTAGCGATTCAGAAGCGCTTTGCTGGTTCACCGCTTCTAAATAAGCTTGAGTGGTTTGTTCAACGGTGTTTTGGCCATAGGCCCCTGCTAAGCCCAGCGAAGCGGTTGATTCGAGGCTATCGCCTTTAACAGCTGCGATCGCCCCGCCCAAGGACAAAATTTTGCTCTTGTTTGTGGCATTCACAGCCAGTGCAGCGACCTGCCCAAGCGTTAAATCAACATTGCGCATGTAAGCATCGACAGTATCAGTCACTTCGTTGATCAGAGAAATGCCAGAGATACCAACGCCATAGTTTTGGGAGCCAGTGGTTCCGCTACTGGCGTCATCTACCTCTGTAGATCCGCCCGTAGCCACTGCCCCGGCCAGCCCGATTGACCCCACCCATCCCTTATTAATCGCCTCAATAGAAATATCTCCCAGGCTGTTAATCGAAGTTGTGTTGCCTGTTGTATTGTTGGCCGAGTCATCTGTATTTAGCTTGCCAATCACGGCTCTCGTATCTCGAACCACTGTATTAAAGCCAACCGTTGCACCAATGCCAATGCTTTCAGAGATAGCAACACCGCCTAGCACATTGAGGCTATCTGTTCTATCTGTTGCCCTTACAGATAAGCTATCAGTGGTGTCAGCGACGAAAGCATCGCCAACGGTTAGTGTAACGCCATCTTCGATCTGAGCGGTTGTGCTGTTATCGACATATATCCAAGTGCCAGCACCGTTAAAGCCAAAGTTCTCCGCCTCGCCGCCAGAAGCAGCAACGTCTACGTTGAGCGTTTTACTATCTGCCTGAACAGCAACACTATCACCATAAACAGTCGCGCCTGATTGGATACTCGCCGTAACGTCGTTGATGTAGTCTACAATCAGCACCGCGCCGCCGATGCTGCTCTCTCCATCTGTCCCTACGCCGCCCGTCTTAAACTTCACGTTTGAACTCTTGTTGTTCCAAACCAAGCCTGGAAGGTCGATGGTGCCTGCAAAATGAACAGCCTCGTTGACATTGGTGGCCTCAACGGAAACGGTTTGCAAGTTGGCATTAGAGCGTAGACTCGTGTCCTGGTTGATCTTCGCACTTTCGCTGATGAAGGCTTTACTGGTCTGAGTCAAGTCCAAAATGGTGACAGCTCCAGCGACAGCCAATTCGGTATCTGCCGCTGCGATCGCCTGACTCCAGCTATCTACCGCAAACTTGTCTAAGCCCAAATTGCCGTTTAGATAGCCAGTCAAATTCTCTGAAAATGCGAGTGCGGCGTCACCAACATCCGACAGTGTCCCATCTTCAACCGCCAGAAAGGGCTCAACCAGATTAACGCCCCACTGAAGGCTATAGTCATTACTGGTCTTACTTTCAATGGAAAGATCTTCTTCGGCATCGACAGTAGCCGCTTTGCCAATATAAGCTTTGGCAGTATTGATATAGTCTCCGATGGCGACGCCCGCAGAGCCTGCGAACTTGCTGTTTTCTGTTGGCGTTGCCGCACTGTTAGCAGCATCGTTGGCAGCACTCTCAGCAGTATTCGGCGTTTTAGACTTCAGCGTAGAAGAAGCTGTAACACCCGGCCTGTATTCAACAGATGCATCAATATCAATGGCACCGCCTGTTGACTTCACGACTGCGGCAGTGGTGTCGCTGGCATTGTTATCTTCTTCAATGCCGCCAATACGGGCGATTACTGTGTTCTCGTCTTGTTTGTAGGCAAAGCCAGCCCCAAGCTGGAACGTCTGACCTTTGCCCTTTGTTTTTTCAGTGATTTTATCTGAAGAGACTAGAGACTTTAACTTATCCCAAATTGCGCTAGCAGCTGCTTTTTTCGCGCCGTCGATAACATCACCGTTAGTGTTACTCAGCCCTGCACTTGCCGCTACGCTATTGCCACGGTCCCAAGGAAAGAATGCATCTACGCTGGCATTTTCTTGAGAGGCGTTAATGGTGATATCCCCTGTGGCAGTCACATTACCATCGACTAATGCCTGAGTAGTGCCCTCTTCTAATGAAATGGCAGCTGCCAGCGCGACCGTCCCATCTGCACTGGCAGCCGATTTGGCGATTGTTTTGTTGCGATCAATAGTTTCCGCCTGAATTGTGACATTACCGCCTGAAATCAGCGTCGCGCCGTCCGCAATCTCTGCTGTGGACTCAGTATATAGCTCACTAATGGCTGCGGAGGCCGCAGAGTTGAGCAAGGCGTTACTGGTATCCCACTTTGTTGTATCAGACTTAATATTAACGGTGTTGTCAGTATTTGTTTCTACAGTGAGGTCACCTAGGGTTTCAATACGGCCTGCAATAGAGACTTTTGCAGTAGAGTCAACTCTGGCGTAGGCGACGCCTGCTACATAGCTAATGAGCGGTGCGGTAGAGGCATCTGTCATTGAGGTGGCAGTCGCCTTAAACGTTTCAGAAACAATATTGGTGCTGCTGTCGATTGTGACCTTGGCCGTGGCATCTGCGATCGCGATGCCCGCATTGATTGCCAAATTATCTAAAAAGTCAACCACCCATTCACCAACACTATCGTCGCCGGAGCTATCTGCATAGTCAGCATAGGAAGAGATATCGATGTCACCACCTTTGACAATCGTATCTTTTAGGGTGATGATAGCTTCGCTCTTTTCGCCAACGGTGTAGAGCGATGTGCTAATTTCTGTTTCATGGGTTTCAATGGTGATGTCCCCTGCGGAAAAATCACCATTCCCTTCTATATCAGCAAGTAGCTGTGTTTGCCTGCTGCCACTCGCAGCCTCACCGATAGTAATTTGCTCACCCAAGAGCGAGATATCTCCAGATTCTCCGGTAGAAACAGCCGTTGTAGAGTTGCCACCATCGGTGTTACGCGTTGAAAGAACAGTTCCTGCCCCAATCGTAATCTTCTCTGCGGATAGATCAATGTCACGACCCTGCGTATAAAGATCGCCTTGAATCTTGATAGTGTCCTCACCCTCTCCACCATCAATCTCAATCACGCCACCGAGTGCAAGGTCATTAGAAACGGTGATTTTATCATCACCGAGCGTTCCGGTAATTTTGATGCCTGAGGTAATATCACTCAGCAAAATTCTCACAGTACTGTCGTCAACCCGCTCTATTCCACTGTTTGATGGCACGTCACTAGCATTAGAAAATGCGTCATTTTCTGATAAGTACAGGTAGCCATTAGTGGTAGAAAGCGTAAGGTCTTCATTAACTAAGAGAGCAGCACTTACCTTTGTATAGTCCAATACCCCGTTATTAAGAGAGATCAAATCTAGCGTGCCTTGGTACTGACCACTAGCGATCGCACCAATCTCTACCTGTCCTGAACGATATTCCAGGTCCCAGTCTCCGCCCAGCGCCACACTCCCAGTCAAATCATCCGACGCAGCTACATCAGCCCCCGTCCACTGACCAATACGATCAACAAATGCCTGACCACCAATCGTACTAGCCACATCGCAGCCGTAAATCAAAATATCTGCGTTCTCGGTGAGGCTACCAGCCCAACTTTGCAGCTGGCTCTGATAGCTAGCAAGCGTCGCACTATCCAACGTTGTCGTCCCTAGCTGAAGCGACCCCTCCGCACCGTGTGTCAGGATATGAACCGCTGCGACATCTTCATGAGCAGAGAGAGCTTCGCTGATTTGAATAACGCCATCTCGCGTGCTGTCTATGTAGATAATGTCTGCTGGGAACCCCAAATCAGAAATGAGCTGATTGCTGTCAGATACACTGCCATCGACAAAGACAATCTGTTTAGGAGAGGATGCCGCACTTGTAAAATTCGTGAGCATATCAGCCTCTGCCGAAAAGCCTGACAAGCTATAGTCCAAATCCATTTCAGAGTTTGGCAAACCGAGTAATGAATCTATCTGTTCTCCACGACTATTGAACAGTGGTAAAGAAGCCTCACCTTGTTGCCAGGCTTCTACAACAAGATTTGTTTGAGTCTCAAAATCACCAATCGTCCTACCGCCTATAGGCTGCGTCCCCTCTATAGCAGACTGCGCAAATGGCATTTCTTGAGCTTTCTTCGACCCATAAGGCAGACCCAATGCATCTTGAGTCGAAGTTGTTAGCTCATCTAGATTTTCTAGTGCGCCGGGTTGGATCAAGTTGTTTTCAGCAGTAGAACTCATGAGATTTCGTAAAAAGAGTAGGTATGTGCTAGGCGAAGAACTAAAAAGAACTGAGAAAGTAGACTGCTCTTTTTATATTGAGGCTGTGATTTGCCTGAGCGATAGAAGAGAAAGGTGCGATCGCCGTTCAAGACTCAGGGCAATCACTGAAAAGATATTTTTTAATTGATACAGAAGATTCAGGGGTGCTCTAGTAAGCCCACAGGTGTAGGCAAAAAGAGTGTGCTCTTATCATGATGTGAACAAAGCATAGACTTATGTTTTTGCAAGCCTGCTTAATTTGGCATAAGCATATTGACCTAAATCTGTAGCGTGCTCTCGAAAATGCTCTTCCACAAGGGGGCTCAGGCTTTTCACTGCTCAGCTCAGCCCTGTTAACAGGTTCTGTGTAAACACTGAGAATCGTCAGTCGCAAGTACGCTGATTCAAAAGAGAGGCCATATAAGGTACATAAAAGGTCACAAGAACCTGAGAGGCACGTATCCTACAACCTCCTTTTGGCCCTAGTTTCAGCCACTCATGCGAGTAAACGGGATAACTTGAGATGTACTTTTTTAGACACATCTATTGTTTGTCCTGGGCAAGCTTAAGTCAGAAGCCTATGCTCTCCTATGCTCTAAGAGAGAACCAAAGGCGAATTTTTCTACTCAAACACTAATCCGAAATAACCGATGACAGAAGCTATTCAAGAAAAAGAAGTGCAATCTCCGGAAACAGCCTCTGAACAGTCTGCACTTAATCAAACAACAGATGGGCAAGCAACAGAGAATGCAAATATTGAAGAACTTACCATTGTAGTCGTAGCGAAGGGCCTGAACCCAGAATCTTTTACCCCTGACTTTTTGGTCCATAGCGGAATCATCCCTGCAGACTGGGTGCTTGCACAAAAGCCAGTGGTCAACCCGCAAGTAGCTAAAATCACTTTTCAAAATGGTGTTAGCCTTGTCGCGCAGCCCAACAAAGTGACGTTCTCTGAATCAGTCGGAACAAAAACAGATGATGATTTGATAATTGCTGAGCTGGCCACCAAGTATGTTGAAGTAATGCCCCAAGCCAACTACACTGCCATTGGTATTAACCCACAAAAGGTAGAAGTCTTTAACAACAAGCCTCAAGACGTACAGACATTTATGACCCAATCATTGCTTCAGCCCGGTGCTTGGCAAGAGATAGGAACCCAGCCCATGCGAGCTTCTCTAAAGCTGTTTTACCAGTTTGAAAAGTGCAACTTGCAGCTTGATTTGGCCCCAACCGAGCTACGTTTGCCAGATGACGTACGCGTCCCAGGACTCCTCTTTTCTGGAAACTTCCACTACGAATTTTCTTCAGAAGATGCTCAGATACGCAAGCAGGAACTTTCTGATGCCTTGTCTCAATGGAAAACTCATCTTTCAGAGTATAGAACGCTAGTCGCCGAAAAGTTTCTCTCTTTTTCGAGATAACCTGTTGATATTTGTGTTCTGCTGACAGGGCATCCTACCTTGTCAGCATTCAGCTGGTGGCATGATTCAAGGAAACAACTACCAACATACCTTCAACATGACAGCTAAAATGACGGGAATTCTCAACTGGAAGTTGATTGGGCCATTGGCGATGTTGGCCGGTCTCCTTCATGTAAGCAGCATCGTCAATCAGGCTAGCATAGAAGAGCGGGGAAGCTATCGCTACATCTACTCCAATAGCATTCCAAACCATTCCACCGGCACCTTTCCCAATGCGACGTGGTTAAAATCGAGGTCACACTATTGGAGCGATTTCCCGAATATTTAGCCTACCTGTTAACATCGTAGGCTAAATATTCGTCGGTATTTTTTCAGTGTGATCTTCAAGCATGAGTCCAACTGCCTCCGTTGCTGCCCGGCTATCGCCCAAGCTCCGAAAGGATATCGCTATCCAGGTGCTCTCCCACTCAAAACCTGTTAGACACTCATCAGGTCAGTCGGAAATTCATCTACCAACGCGGAACTACTTCTTTCTACGTCGTCGTTTGGGTAGCTCCTATCTGAGCCTTCTCCAGTTCTTCCTTAATCCATCGTTGTTTTATACGGTCTCGGGTACCTGAAAGAGTGGGGAAAAGTCCCCAAGAATTGCTGATGGGGCAACCTCATCCACACTGGCTAGAGTTATTGGGCTTTAGCCGCTTCCAGAGAGCTTAAACATTGACTGAATAGCTGGGTCAAAGATGGTCTATTTGGGGCTGCGAGTGTGACCTTAAAACCGCTGATTTTGCACCACGCCGACGCTTCCACTTACCTGCCAGATGCGCTGAGCCGAAGCCTTTACTTTTAGTCATCGTCACGGCGTTGTAGAAGCATTTAGTGCCGGGGACGAGGCCGAGTTCAGACAGTCTCAGCCACGGCTTATCCTCAATCAAAACGTAGGTCGATTTCTTCTGCCGTAGACAGAAATAGTGACCTTGTTTCCCTAGCCAACGGGCCAAATCGACTGAGCAAAACTCTCGGTCACCGAGTACCACAACCCGATAGTCAGCCAGTTGCGGCAAGGCGACCGCTAAAAAAGCCGTCTGCTCGTTATAGTGACTGTTGCCGAGTGTCCCCAAACACTGCCAGTAGAGCGGAATCGATCGCCCTTTCCAGACCACACTCGCCATCAGCAAATTGATATCTCGCCAAGTCGTGCGGTCAATCGCTACATAAACACTCTCTCCTGGGGCCAACTGCTCATTGAGAAATACTCGGAGGATCCCAAACCATAGGCTCTTTAGCTGAAGCACACCCAGCGTAAGGAACCGTTGGACTTTTTTCGCCGACTCTCAAATAAGATTGGGAACGGCAGCGCCTCGGAAAGTGTCTCTATGCGTACGTCTCGAATCGTATGCAATAGGCTGACCAGCATCGAAAGCAGCAGATACTAGGATTCATCGAGTTGTTGTTTGAGTGC
>JBCBPY010000067.1:0-19668 GCA_039820525.1 Cyanobacteria bacterium J06634_5 | reverse complement strand
GGCAACGAAATACCAACTCATACCGTTATTTTCTCACCAGTTATTTCCTCACCAGTCCTTTCCTCAACCGCACTCTGCTCTCGGTTAGTAACAAGATGATAGCCCGCACTGCCCTCGCGATAGAACATGTTGTAGGTATCGAAAGGAATAATGCGTCCGTCGGGATGAACAATATGAATGCAGGAGCGCTTTACCGAGCGCACGTCAAAGTTATACGCATCCAAGAATTGCACAATTGTAATGCGAAACACATTCTCGTAGGTGATACCTGCTGGCGTCGGCAACAGCGGTAAACAACACAGTAACTGCTTTAGGGAAGTAGTTGCCGACGCCGGAGAATGCCTTGTAGAAAAGAGATCGAATATCTTCTTCTTTAACCCTTCGCTTTGCTCGTACAAAATGCTGTTTGGCACAGCTTCAACGTAAGCTTCAGGGGAAATTAAGCTAGTCAGTGGGATGACCTGACCTTTTGCTTTTAGGGCATACGCCATGGCCAAGCAGTCTGGATGACAGGGCACAGGCAAAATGTCTTCGGGTTGGAAGTAGTCACTTTGTTCGAGAATAGACCGGCGAACTTCAGTAAGCGTGTAGCGATCGCGCCTAGCCTCAAAGTCTTCCAATCGTCCTGCGGCCTGAATCGGCTGAAACGTAACGCCCCTCACGCACTTTTGGGCCAAGGCATGGTCGAGAATTTTGCCAATTTCACCATCGTTGAGCCCCTTTTTCACAGTGACCACAAGGTTGGTCGAAATATTAAACTCATTGAGATTGGCGAGGGCTTGCTGCCGCACCTGCCGCAAATCCGCCCCGCGCAATTCTTTCAGCGCCTCAGCTTCAAAGCTATCGAACTGCAAATACACCTCAATTCCGGGCATGTAGCCCGCTAAGCGCTCACAGAAAGCGCGGTCAGTGGCAATCTTCACCCCATTGGTGTTAATCATCAAATGCTGAATCGGTCGTTCCTTCGCCAGCTCCAAAATCTCAAAAAACTCAGGGTGCACCGTTGGCTCACCGCCGCTAATTTGCACCACCTGCGGCGAGCCCTCATTCGCGACAATCACATCCATCATCTCGGCAATTTTCGTGAGTGAGCGATGCTTACGGGGCGCATGGCCCGCTTCATCCGCCGCACCCGAATCGGCATAGCAAATCGGGCAGGCCAGGTTGCACTGGTCGGTGACCTCAATCAAGGTGAGGCAGCTGTGCTGTTCATGATCCGGGCACAAGCCGCAGTCGTAAGGACAACCATACTTAATCGGCGTGTTGAACTTCAGCGGCATATCTGCCGGCTTAATAAAGCCATTGCACTTTTTGTAATACTCCACATCATCCGCAATCAGCACCTCCTCACGTCCATGAATCAAGCAGTGCTTAACCAAATACACTTTCTCATCCCGAAAAATGATTTTGGCCTCCACCTTATTGAGGCAGGTAGAACAAACGCTATTAGTCAGCGCATAGAACAGATATGGACGAGTAGGCATAAAGGCAATCCACAGTGAGCAAACAGTTAAAAAGACAACGCTTCCCAATCGCACTGATATCCAATGCAATGAGAGACCGCAGACCATTCAGTAGATTTCATCCGGTTGGTTTCCAGACTGTTCTACAAAGCCGCACGGCATCTTTCCAGTAGTAACCTAGCCCAAGCGCGCAGGCTATCTGAATAGCGCTAAGGCCAAGTAACGGTCGAAATTCAGGTTTGATAAAGTCTATAAAAAAGCGAAAGCCCAAGTAGGCAATCATATAAATCTTAAATAAGTCGCCTTCGCGCAGGCTCAGCAGCTGGCATCGGCGCAAAACAAAAAATACAAGCACTAAAAAGCCAATCTCATACAGCTGAGTAGGATGACGAGCAATCCCATCGCCAAAGTCCACGCCCCAAGGCAGTGAGGTTGCAATGCCATAGGTGCGATCGCTTAATCCGGTCAAAAAGCAGCCCACCCGACCAATCGCCATGCCCCACAGCACCGAATACACAAAGCTATCGCCCGTTGAGCGGCATACACCAATGAGCTTTTTCGTGATCTCCACGCCTGCGAGTCCACCGAGCAAAGCACCCACAATAGTTTTGCCTTGCAGAGCCAGCAGCGCAAACTGCCGCCAGTCTGTCATTAGCAGGTTGGCATGTTGCAGCATCACCAGCAGCTTGGCACCCATGAGCGCGCCCACCAGCGCACCCACCGAAATAGAGGAGCGCTGAGCGGGCGAAACCACATCTTTCTTTTTCAAACGCCGAAACAAGCTGACATACAATCCCACCGCATAGGCGAGAGCTTCCATCACGAGGTGAGGATGCAGTCGCAGCGGGCCCAGCTCAAAATAAACAGGAAAGGTCAACGGCGTTCTTCCTAGCGGCCTGCTCTAATGGTTGGCTCTAACGGTTTGCTTGTATAGGATACGCCCCAGGCTTCACTGGTAGCTCAACGGTTTGACCATTACGATTGAGGGTCATGGCAATGGTGTCGCCAACCGTGGTCGCCTCAACCAGTCGCTGCACCTGGTCAGCCTCGGTAATCGCCTGACCATTCATCGCCATAATCACATCCCCCGGCCGCAGCCCAGACTGATCCGCCGGAGAATTACGCGTAATCCGCACAATCACAACGCCTGAGTTAGCCTGTAAGCTCAACTCAGCTCTAGGGTCTGCGTTCACCTCAGCTTTTAGCTCAGGCGTCAGCGTTCTCATCTCAATCCCCAGGTAGGCATGGTCTACACGGCCCTTCGCCACTAGCTCCTGTGCGATCGCTTGGGCCCGATTAATCGGAATCGCAAACCCTAATCCCTGAGCATTACCGATAATCGCGGTATTTACACCAATCACCTCGCCCAGCTCGTTCAGCAAGGGGCCGCCAGAGTTACCCGGATTAATCGCTGCATCTGTTTGAATAAACTGCACGCGCTTGTCAGACACGCGAATTTGAGCGCTGCTACGACCGGTGGCACTGATGATACCAGCGGTCACAGTATTGTCTAAGCCTAGGGGATTACCAATTGCGATCGCCCACTCACCAGGACGCAGCGAATCAGAATTACCCAGGGGCACCGTCGGCAAATCGGTCGCATCCACCTTAATCACAGCCACATCAGTTAGCGGGTCTTCACCCACCACTTCGCCACGTAGCTCTCGGCCATCTTTAAGGGTCACTGTTACTGCATCGGCCCCTTCTACCACGTGGGCATTCGTCACAATGGTGCCATTGGCATTCAAAATAAAGCCCGATCCGGTGCCTCGCTCTACACGCTGAGCGGGCTGCTGAGGGACCACCCCCATATCACCAAAAAACTCGCGGAAAAGCGGGTCATTAAAAATGCTGGGCCGCTGCTGACGGGCCACCACCGTACGGGCAGAGTTGATCCGCACCACACCAGGGCCGACTCGCTCTACCGCTTCAGCAATAAAGTTACTGCCCTGAACAAGGCGTTCGGTACCTGTGGCTTGGGCTAGCAGCGTTTCCTCTACAGGGGCCGTTGCCGATAGCGCTGAGGTTTCCTCGCTAGAGACGGCCTGGTCTAAAATATCCGCACGGTACTGCACGGCTTCGTAACCGTACTGAGGCACAGCACTCTGGACCTCAGTACGTGTAGAAACATACGCCGCAGTCCCAGCACTGGCCGCCAACATCAGTGCAAAGCTCAAGGAACGCTGACAGGAAACGCGCAAGCTGTGACTAAATCGTCCACCTCGAATCCAGCGTCTGTACAAACCACCTTGATTAGAACCGTCTACTGGAAAACTATCGACAGGAACGATGGGCTGTTCTTTATGTTCTGAGGGCTTCATGACTGAAAGTGTCCGCTGGTTGTAGTTTGGCTGGTCGTAATTTGACTGGTCGTAATTTGACTGGTTGAGTCTGATAGAGCGCTTATTTTTTCTTGTAGCAGACGCTGCCATGATTCGTGAGCGTGACCAGTGCCAGTTCTATCGGATGGCCCTACTGTCAAAGACTTCTCTCTTAAAGCAGTACTGCTGTTCTTGAAGTCGGTATCACAGCAGTACTGCTTCAAAAGTCTTCCATTTCAACATGGATGTTCGTGGGTGCGATCGCACCTCTCTCTTTTGATGCGATCGCACTTTTTCTCGTACTCAATCGCTTTGGGAAACGCTATCTTTTTAGACGCTGATTTGCCGACACACAACAGTGCGATCGCAGGCTAAAAATGATGTCTTTTGACCCGTGCGATCGCAATCTTTAAAAGTCTCTACAAACACCTTCTAGCTTGCAAATTTCACTTTATAATTTCTGATACACGCGAAAGTTAATTATTTAAATGAGGATGAAAAGCTTTTAGATAAAGCGTTTGAGACCGCTCCCTGTCCGCATACGTTCGCAAGTCGCTGCGCTCATTTTTGTATCAGGCGCTACTCCTATTCAATCAATAACGACTATCTTGTGAGCAACACCTTTGCCAAATTCACTACATGTATGGATTTCTCTTTTTTTAAGACGCTATATCTAGTATTCTATAGGACCCTCTGAGATTTCACTGAGGCGGGTTCCACGGAGACTATCAGAATAAATGTCTCAAGAGGTTAAGGACGTTTATCAAGAGAATTCTCCTTGACATGTCCTTTCAACCCTCTATTCGAAAACATCATCCCAAAACCATCATCCACAGCTTCCTCATATTGATGATTTCAAGGCAGTGCAAACCTCCTCTCGCGTGAGGGCCTGCCTCAATAGCTTGCTGAAATTTAGAACATCAGCTGAGCGTACAAGTTCAGGTGATGTTTCCTACCAAGCTGTCTTAAAACGCATCTAACACCCCCAAGCAAACCATAAGCAAACTATAGAGGTGGATCTGTGGCTCAGTTAAAAGAAGAGCTTTGGAATAAGGTTTTAACAAAATTAGAAACCCAGCTGAGCGGTCCGACCTTCGAAACTTGGATCAAACCCACCCGTATCCAAACGCTATCGGAGCAGCAGCTGATCCTGCTGACGGATAATCCATTCGCACGCAACTGGTTACAAAAGCATTATCTCAACACCATTTCAGAGGTTGCCGCAGAGGTCATCGGCCACAGTATCGATGTGTCTATTACGGTCACGACGGCGCAAACGCCTACGACCACGCCCAGTGATGCCGTCCCCAGCACTGAGGTATCAGAGCCCTATTCAGCCCTTCCAGCTGCGATCGCAACTGGGAGCCCTGAGAAAAACAATAGTTCAGACTCCTCCGACCTCAATCCCAAGGCTATTTTTTCGCGCTTTGTCGTCGGTGCAAATAACCGGATGGCCCATGCGGCAGCGCTAGCAGTAGCAGAATCACCCGGTCGCGAGTTCAATCCCCTATTTTTGTGTGGGGGCGTAGGGCTCGGCAAAACTCACCTGATGCAGGCGATTGGTCATTACCGCATGGAAAGCGACAAAAGCGCTCGGGTGGCTTATGTCTCGACAGAGACGTTCACCAACGATTTAATCGCGTCTATTCGCCGCGACAGTATGCAGCGCTTTCGCGAGCAATACCGTGAGGTGGATGTCATTTTAGTAGACGACATCCAGTTCATTGAAGGCAAAGAGTACACTCAAGAAGAATTTTTTCACACCTTCAACACGCTGCATGAGGCTGGCAAGCAAATTGTGCTGGCGTCGGATCGCCCCCCCAATAAAATTCCGCGTTTGCAGGAGCGCTTATGCTCGCGCTTCTCGATGGGTCTGATTGCCGATATTCAATCACCAGACTTTGAAACGCGCATGGCTATTCTTCAAAAGAAGGCAGAGTATGAGCAGGTAGCCATCTCACGCGATGTGACCGAATACATCGCCTCTTCCTACACCACTAACATTCGAGAGCTAGAAGGCGCGCTCACTCGGGCCATCGCCTACACCTCGATTTCGGGCTTACCCATGACGGTCGATAATCTAGTAGCCGTGCTAGACCCACCGGCTGAACGCGTAGAATCTTCGCCTAAAACGGTGATTAAGGCGGTTTCAGATGCGTTCAAAATTTCGATTGAGGACCTCAAAAGCAACTCTCGTCGCCGTGAGATCAGTCAGGCCCGTCAGGTCGCGATGTATCTGATGCGTCAGCACACAGACCTTAGCTTGCCAAAAGTAGGCGATCAGTTTGGGGGCAAAGACCACACAACCGTGATGTACAGCTGCGATAAGGTAGCTCAGCTGATCAAACGTGACCTAAACCTTGCTCAAAAGATTCGGGAAGTGAGCGATCGCATTACGCTGGCCGCTAACCGCTGAGCAGCCGCTAGCGATGTCCTGAGGGGATTATCCTCTGAGGCTCAGACTTCTCATAACGAAGGCCCTTACGCAGTCATTAGCGTAAGGGCTTTTTTCATAGCTAGCCTTATTCGTAGCGACAAGCAATCGCGATCAAAAGCATGGGGATAACTTGTGGAAAACGCGATCGCACTTTAGTAAACAAATACTGACCTATTGCGATCGCAAACCCCTACAACCTAGGCTACAAAAGCTTTAAATGCATTTCCAAGTATTAAGAAGCATTAACTCAGGCACAGGATTTTCCTGTGGAAAACCACCCATTTCCTGTGGAAAACCTGTGGAGAGTCCTGGGATAACTTGATAACGACTGTGGAGAAAACATCCGCGTTTTCAGGGCCTGTGGAAAAGCCCCCTAGTTTTCCACAGCTTTTCCACAATGCTATATCCGCTAGAGACCATGTCCATTGAGATGTCTGTAGCGTTTTCCACAGTTTCCACAAGCCCTACTACTACTACTTTAAATAAGTCTTTTAAAAAGAAAGAGTAACTAGAAGTCTCTTGTGTTTTAGGCAAATTTTGGTTTTTGAAGCGCTATTGAACCGGGCAAGTAGGGTGATAGTATTGGGCATCTTCGAATGCGATCGCGATGAAATTTAGCTGCCCCCAAACCGAATTCAATACGCAATTTTCTTTAGTGAGCCGGGCGGTTCCCTCCCGACCTAGCAAGCCTGTCTTAGGCAATGTACTGGTCAGAGCAAGCACCGATACGCAGCAAGTGACGCTGGTCGGATTCGATGAAACCCTCGGTATTCAGACCACATTTGCAGCGCAAGTGAATGAAAGCGGCTCGCTCACGTTGCCAGCCAAGCTGCTAGGCGATATTGTGTCCCGACTGCCCAATGAAGACATTGACATCAGCGAAGATGATGATGAGCCCGTCGTATCGCTATCTTGCTCCGCCGGACGCTACGAGGTTCGGGGCCTGAGCGCCGAGGACTATCCTAAACTTCCTGAAGTAGATAGCCCAGAGCCCGTAAAGGTTTCCGCAGATGCTTTGATTGAAGGCCTACGTGGGGCCCTGTT
Source organism: Cyanobacteria bacterium J06634_5 (assembly GCA_039820525.1). Lineage (GTDB taxonomy): Bacteria > Cyanobacteriota > Cyanobacteriia > Phormidesmidales > Phormidesmidaceae > Phormidesmis. The sequence goes on along the minus strand of JBCBPY010000067.1, from coordinate 12,403 downwards.
TGCCACCAGTTCCGATGAAACTAAGCAGGTGCTCACCGGTGTGCATCTCACTGCCGATGATGAAAGCCTAGAGTTTGCGGCTACGGATGGTCACCGTCTTGCTGTCGTCAAAACCGTCGATGAAACCGGTGCACCCGCCTCGACACTTGCGATGAACGTCACCATTCCTGGCAAAGCCTTGCGAGAGCTAGAGCGGATTCTACAAATTTATCCCAGTAATGAGCCGGTAGCCTTCCAGCTAGACCAAACGCAGGTTGTGTTCGACCTGGGTCAGCAGCGCATTACTACGCGCTTGCTAGAAGGGCAGTATCCGAACTATCGACAGCTCATTCCTAAGCAGTTTGAGCGACAGCTTACGGTCGACCGCAAGCAGCTGATGTCTTCCCTAGAGCGCATTGCCGTGATGGCTGACCAGCGCAATAACATCGTCAAGCTATCAGTTACGAATGAAACCCAGTCTTTAGCTTTGTCTGTAGAAGCTCAGGAAGTTGGAAGCGGTTTAGAAACGCTTCCAGCACAAATTACAGGCGAAGATCTAGATATCGCCTTTAACGTTCGCTACTTGCTAGAAGGGCTCAAAGCACTCCCTTCTTCAGAAATTCAAATTCAGTGCAATACAGCAACCAGCCCTTCTGTGCTGACCCCTTTAGGCGGAACGCAAATTACGTATCTTGTGATGCCGGTTCAAATTCGCAGTTAAGCACTAGCGACTGTCAGTACGATGCTGAAGAAAGTAAATTCAGCATTGGAGCTAAGAACTAAATTAAATGTGAAGCCCCCGCCAAAAAACAAAAAATATTGATTAATACAGTTCAACTGTGAAGGGTCCACAGAGCAATCAGGGTACTTTGTTAGTAGAGAGGCCGCCGATTGAAGTAGCTGCCGTGCTCAACTTTTTGTTCATCCCTAAATAGAGAATTACGACTATGGACTTAGCTTTAGCTGCGTTGATGTTTGGTGCTGTGTTGGTGGTTTTTAGTAAAGAAGTCCTCAACAGTTAAGCACTGCTTTCAAAAGCTTTTTTGTAAGCGTTTCAATATTGTGAGTGGCCCCATGCATAGCTTCCCTCGACAGTGGCGAATTTGTTGCATGGGGCACTTTTTGGAGCGCTGTTCGGTAAGCCAAATATCTCTAGAAGTAAGAGCAGGCCGTACCTTAACAGCTTAGAAATTAGCAGCTTAGAAAACAGTGACAAGGACTTCGGTGCAAAACAGGCCAGAAAATGATCTACAAGCTGTTGTTAGCGAAGTGATTATCAGCTTGTTCTGACGGAGAGTCATTAATTTAGGTCGATACAGTACCAAAAAATTCGATGCGATAGTCAGAGACTTTAATTCCGGTTTGTGCTTCAACTTGCTTTAGGATTTCCTCAGGTAATTCGATTTTGATATCGATAATTTTTTGAGTATCCAGGCAGTTCACATGGCTATGAGAGGAGCTACTATGACCATAAAGGCGGCCATCAGAGCGCTCAACGCACTCAATAATGCCTTGCTCTGAGAGAGCTTCTAAGTTTTGATAAACCGATGTATGCCCAATCTCTCGGCCTGATTGACTGAGCCTATCGTAAATTTCACGGGCGGATAGATGCTCTTTGTCCTGCCATAGCAGCTCTAAAATATAGCGTCGTTGACGGCTCAGCCGCATTCCTAACGCCTGACACCGCTCAATCGCCCCGTCTAATGAGTCGATAGGAGGAGTCGTGTTTGCTAATGGTTGCATGGCATCTGAGAAAAAGCGTGCGAAGGAATCTAAACCACAGTCAATTCACTTTAGCTTGAATTTCAAGGAATTGTCTATTTCGCCTAGCCTTACAGACAGTAGGCGAGCTGCCTATTTTGCTCAGTTACATAGGATACGGTTCACTACCTTTTGGAAAAAAGCGAGCTCTCAAAAAGTACTGCAGAACTATCGTTGTATACCTTTTGCAACTTATGGCAATTTGCTCCAAGACACTTGCATGGGCTGAAACCGTGAGACCGTAGCGATAGGCCCCTATATTGCCTTGCGTCACTACGGACCAAACGCTCAATTCAGACCCAGGAAGCATGCCTCCTTCCTGAGCTATGCAACTGATTCAAACGCGGTGCAGCAGTACTGACGCTAGCGCAACTGAATTTAGTGACTGAAGGCTTATTTCATCTCTGTAGAGTGCTTTTGTTGATTGGCTGGCGGCTGCAAGGCGGTTGATTTTTCTGGAGATGTTTCTTCTATGTTCTGGGCCTTGGGGAGAGTGGCTAGAAGGCGCTGGAGTGTAGGATGCTTAGGGGCATTGGTCACAGTGTCTGCGCTGGGTGTTTCAGTGAGTTCAGGTTTCTTTATAGAGACCCGTGGCGTAGAGATAGGTTGAAGGGGTGAGATTGTCTCACGTGTTACCAAATTCTCCGTTGAGCGCCCCGAAGGTTCTGCCTCAACTTCAGTGAAGTCTGATTCAGTGAGGTCTGAAGCTGGCTGGCTGGCTAGTACATGATGCGTGACAGTAGCAGCGTCCTCATCTGGTATTGCCTCATTTGGCATTGAAGGTGCATCGGCAACAGAGGCCGCGCCTTCATGGGTAATGAGAGAAGCCGTTGTGGCAAAGTCCAGTGTGTAAGCGTCTTGTTTGTCAGTGTCTTGGTCTGAAGCGCTGGAAAGATTGGCTGCTTCGCTGATCGCTGGTTGGGCTGTGAGGGCCTCCACCAATGCTGTGTGTGTAGTTGCTGCGTGGGTAGTTGCCGCGTGAGTAGTGACGTCAGCTGTTGTCTCTACACTATCAGGACTGTCGAGGGTAGGACTGTCAGGGGTTACAGGATGGATCGCGGCGGCCTGTTTGGGAGGCAGCACAAAGTCAATACCTTCAATTGCAGGGGCTTTAACCGCTGAAGGAGCCTCTGTTTCTAAGAAACTGTTGCGCTCTGATATCTGTCCTGATGGTGTGACAGCGTTATCTGTCCGCCAGGTGTTTGCTTTCGTATCAAGGCCTGCTACGTGAATCTTATCCAGCTGGGCCAGCGCAATGCGGGTGCTGGTGTTTCTGTCGTAGGCGCCCAATGCTTTGTTGATAGCAGCCATCCGCCGCTCTTGATCCTGACTAATGCTGTAGAGGTTGTTGCCAAGCCCTGGTGCATTCCATCCTTTGGTGTCTGGATCTATGTAAGAACGGGTTCGCGCCCATGCGATCGCTTCAGCCCCTTCCATGCTCATCCGATAAGCCTGGTCCAGCCGCTCGATGTAGCCACCTTTGCCTAGGGCTGCCAGCGGTGCTTGGTTTGCTAAGTCCAGTCCATTGAGCTTTTCTTCTAAGGTCAGCGTGATACCCAGCTGAGAGGCTTGCTGCTCTAGCTCTATACCCTGTCGCTTTAAACGTTTTAACTGTTTCTCATCGGCTTCTTCAGGGGTTTTGGCAACGTGCTGATACGAGAAGGTTCCTAGGTTCCAAACGCCGTTACCGGGATCTTCATGACCATAGTAGGCGTTGGTGCGTTTGCCACTCCAGTGACGGGTGCCTTCCGCGCTACCGACTGTATGGGCAACCAGGGAGCTGGAACCACCATCAAAAATCCAATCGTCTAGGCCAATGTCACCGTAAGCGAGAGTCTCCTCAGAAGGGACATTTTCTGCTAGAGCCTCTGCTTGTTCGGGGTCTTTGCCCAGTAGCCCAAATCCATCATCGTATGTGGCGCTAGCTGCTTGTATGGCCGTTTCAAGATCTTCGGCCTGTCCAAAGAAGAGACCAGCCTGCTGGGTCTCTTTCGGCTGAGGGAGAACTAGCGCAGTGGCCGCAAAGCTGACACCAATGCTATCTATGTTGTTTTGCAGTGCAGGGTTTGCTGTTTCTAAGGCCGGTTTTTCCAAGCTGGCTTCTAAGTCACCAAACGAAATAGGCGTGTTTCCTGACACTTCTTCAGCGATCTGGGCCGGATCTCTTCCGATGGCCGTCCTGTTTGCGGCCTCTTTATGAGCTGCTAGGGCAAGGTCGTTAGGTGCTATCACGACTGGCTTCTCAGCGATAGGCGGGAGTGCTTCCTGATAGCGCTCTAGTGCAATCAAGGTGGGCCCAATCATCGTTGGCTCTGTTACGGATGGCGCTGTTTTTGTTGGCTTGGGTGCGGGTGCTTCTGTGGCTTTATCCGCAGGCTGGGTGATTTGCTTTGATCCTTCTAAGATTGAGTCTTCCAATGTGACCGGAGTTTGTTGGACTGCTGTTACAGGGGGAAGCTCAAAGCTCAGGCCCAGGTTGTCTTCTGAGGCAGCTGCAATCCCTGTCCAGCTCAGCAAGCTTACTAAGACGCCGATAGAAAAAAGCAGCGGTGATTTCAACATAATTCGCAAAACGGTTCGCAAAAGCATGGTCGCAGCAGTAGCCTCAAAAATTGTTGAAGAGTAAAAATATAAAGTCAGGAGAATTCCGTTTTAGCCAGTGTTTTTAGCCAGTGCTTTTTCTAGGACACCTCTGGCAGGTTCAACAATAATCCAAGTCCCATCGGGCTGTCTGCGAAGGGTTGCAAAGCTAAGATAGCTGCCTTTTCCCAGTCGTTTGCCTGTTTTAATATCACCGTATGCAAAGTTTTTAAGTCCACAAAACCGAAAGAGATAAGCGGGAATTTCGGGCGTTGAGTACAGGGCGCAGTGCTCCATTTCACTAGGCTCTAGGACGCCAGGAAAGGGGGCGTTAATGCGCCCCTGCTTGAGGTGAATGGAGATGTCCCCTAAGCTACCTGACACAATGTTGCCTGCAATGTCATCACCTGGGTTGAGTGCCCACTGTTGTTGCAGGGTAATAGTGCGCGGTTGAGGTGCGGATTGAGCGCTGCATCCAATCAAATAAAAGCTGCTGAACATAACAGCGACGGTTTGGATCGCTGAAGAGAGGGTCCAGCGATTTTTTATCCGAGCGCCGAGCTTAGGTCGATAACGCGCTTGGAATGCAGTGACAGGTGACATGGTCGTTGCTGACGGTAGTAGGAAAAATGATGACGGGAACTTTGTGCCTTTGGCATTTAGGCTGATAGCACCATCAGTGCTTAAAGCGATAGCCTGCATATTCTTCATTCTCATAGAGAATGACTAGCGTTGTATTGGGGTCAAAGGCCAAAGGATACGCTTCTCGTTCTGCATTGACACCGGCACGAATCTCTAGGCTAGAAAGCTGGCAGTAAGGTTCTTGAACCACTTGGCGAACCCGGCTTTTGTTATCTCGCTCTGGTATGGAAAGTAGCTTAAGCAGCTGTTCGCGCGAGAGACGAGCGGTTTCTGTGATGTCTGTTGAGCAATCTTTAGCAAGGCTAGAAAGAGATTTGCTTTGAACAGAGGTACTGGCGAAGGCCACTGGGTCGCTCAACAGTGTTTTAATCCCATTGACATCTAGCAGAAGACCAATGAGTGAAAACATGAGGCCACCAGCAATAAGGGGTTTGAGATGGTGGTGTCGAGATGATTTAGGCATGGGATGAAAGCTCCTGGAAGGTTTGGAAAAGGTGAAAGATGGGTCAAGGTGATCAGCGATCGCATCTATACAGACAAAACCGCAAAAAGAGAAAATGGCTTAGCCCATTAGCTCAGGGGAAACAGAAAACTAAATTAGCTAAGCCCAAAACTGTCCCTCATTGGGCTGTAGTGCGTTAGGGAGAGTGGTTCCTTTCGACGGATTCAGAGGAGGGGCCCGTTATAAGGAGAGCCTTAGTAGAAGAGTCCACCCGAGAACAAACCCAACATGACAATCAACAGTCGAAAAGCTGGGGTGAGATCTGCCGACTTAGAGACAATGATGCGGTAGATGACAAAGGCAATCGTGCCAACGAGCCCAATCAGTAGCGGCATACTGAGAAAGGGATATTGAATAAGCCCAAATTCAATGCCGATGCGAGCGATCGCAGAAACGCTAAACCAAATAGCACCGTCCAACCAAGAGAACCCCGAGCCGAAGTGAGCCCCCTCAAAATACTCTTCTGACTCTAAGTCGCTCTCGACAAGTTCTTTAGAGGTTGGGCTGAAAGCATTGTCGTCAGAGGTCTTAAACGTTAAATTTAGGTCTGTATTGATGCCGGAGAATGCCTGCCTGCGGGGTTTCCTTTTGCGAAGGCCACTGATTTGAGTGCTGAGCTGAGTACTGACATGACCTAAGGCTCTACTCATTCGCCGTATGCCAGTTTGGGCTAATTGACTATTAGGCTCTCGGTTACTGGTTGTTTTTGCTCGGGAATGATTGCCCACATCAGATGCTGTATCAGACTCTTTTTGATGGGAGAGGGGTTGATGGGAGAGGGGATTGCCCTTGCTTGCGTATGTGCTGTTAACAATCGGCTGTGAAAAGAGGGCGGCGTGAGTGTCGCTGCCCATGGCCCGAGCACGGAGTGCTTGTGCTGTTGAAATAGCCTCTTGTTGAGCCCGGCAAAAATCAATAGTGTCGTAGGTGAGTGCGAAGCGGCCCGCATCGTCTTTTTCAATATGGGGAACGACGGCAGACTGATAGCCCTCTAAGAACTGAGTGATCGCTTCTAGCTGTGGGTGGGTGTGAATGCCATGACGCTTGAGGGCAACGGCGGCCTGTTGGGCCGAACGCTTCAAAGACATGATTTCATCAGCCTGCTGTTGCGATCGCGCATTGATGTTGTGTGCCTGCACTTCTAGTCGATACAGCTCTTGTGCGACTAAGTTATCAGCCCGTGAGCCGGGGGTAGTATCACCTGTACTATCTGACGGGTGAGTAGATGGATTCGTCGAGCGCTGCCGCAGCGTTTCGATGGCGATTGCCTGGGGACTTTGCGACGCTTCGGACGGATGGGATATGGCAGTGTGTGAGGCTGGCGTATCTGCGATCTCCTCGTCAGGATAGCGACCTACAAACGTAGGCTCGCTGGTTCCCCACTCTGCTGTGGCCTGAGGTGCTGACCAAGGCAGCGCCAGCGTCTCTGAAGCGGGCGGCTCAGCTTTGAGCATCTGAAGTTTTTCTCGAATAGCCTGGAGTTCCATATCAGTTTTCTTCATATCCCAAGACGCAAGCAGGGCACAAAACGACTTTAGGAGCGCCTCCACTTGGTGTTGGTACAAGTGTACTATATTAATCTCTAAAAAGACAATAGCTCACTGAAGAAAAGTTTTTAAGCTGTGTATTTTTAAGCTCAAGAGAGCGGCTGTTTTCTATTGCTTTGTCGGGCTGAATTAGCTGGCTATTCAGGGATTGAGCCTTCTTGGTGATTTGAGAATGGACCTAAAAAAGGCTTTAAATTAATCGAGATTTTGCTGTAAAAATAGGCAAGATGAGTGTACTACTTTATAGCTTTTATCTGTTTATACCCAGGTAGGGAGATAATCTTTAGAACTAATGCCTGTAAGCATTTCACGGTTTAGGTGGTGAGGTGATCCATATGTACTATTTGTGTGGGTAGTACAGGCACTATTGCTGAGTGTGATGCTCATTAACTTTTTGGGTTTTATTCAGAATCCTCTGGGGCAATCTAGAGCGGTAGTGCGTACCATGGTTGGGTCTGCGCATCCACTGATGGTGAGAGTCTAATGCAATGGTAAAAGCTGACGGGCCAATCTCAAGGCGACTGTCTCAGCTATGGGACCAACAGCCGCCACAGCCCATGCTTCATCGGAAAGGGGCCAAACGGCCTGACTTTGAGGCTGATAATGTGTTGTACCACTCTGCCATGGCACTGTTGCTGGCAGGGCAAGTGATGCATCGCCTTTTGCGGGGGCGCTATGGGCAGCGGCAAATTATGGATCACCTGATGTGTGCAGGACCCCGATGCTTGGGGCCAGTGGTGGTGACCAATATTTGTGCAGGCATCATTTTTGCGGTGCAAACGGCGCGGGAAATTGCTCGCTTTGGAGCTATTAGCTCGCTGGGGGGTGCTTTTGCCGCAGCGTACTGTCGGGAGCTGGCTCCACTTTTAACCGCAGGCGTGCTGGCGTGCCAGGTGGGTTCTGCTTTTGCCGCTGAAATTGCCTCTATGAAACTCACGCAGCAAATCGATGCGCTCAAGATGCTGCGCACAGACCCCATTGACTATTTAGTCATGCCTCGGGTGCTTGCCTGTGCCATCATGCTGCCGGTGCTAACAGTACTAGCGCTTTTTATTGGTGTTCTTAGCGGTGGCCTGATTACAACCCATGTTTATGAGCTTTCTATGGATACGTTTTTGGGGGGCGTGCGTACCTACTTAAGCGTGGCGGATGTGCTGTTGGTGATGATAAAGGCGGCCTTGTTTGGTGGCGTGATTGCGATCGCAAGCTGTAGTCGTGGTTTAACAGCTGTTTGCAATGGCCGGGGGGTGGGTCAGTCGGCAACTTCTGCGGTAGTCACGGCCTGGATTGCTCTGTTTCTAATTGACTTGGTAATTGCCTGTTTTTCTCTGATTCAGGTCTCGTCTTAGCTGGAGAATTTCTAAGGCAGTCAGTGTTCTAAACAGTCAGTATTCTAGACAGTTGGCTTATCAAACTGCTGGTTGTAGAACTGGGCGTACCGTCCACCCTTTGCAAGCAGTTCAGGATGAGTGCCTTCTTCCAAAATTTTGCCCTGTTCTAAAAACAGAATTCTATTGGCTTTGCGGACGGTACTTAGCCGGTGCGCGATGATAAACACGGTGCGGTTTTGCATGGCTCGCTCTAGGGCTTCTTGCACCAGTGCTTCAGATTCTGGGTCTAGGGCGCTGGTGGCTTCATCCAGGATCAGAATGCGCGGGTTGAGGAGAATCGCACGGGCGATCGCAATTCGCTGCCGCTGTCCGCCCGAAAAATTAGTTCCTCGTTCGCCGACCCAGGTGTGATACCCCTGTGAAAACCGGCTAATAAACTCATGGGCGTTGGCGATTTTGGCGGCTGCCTCAATAGCATCATAATTCAGCTCTGTTTGACCGTAGGCAATATTTTGGGCAATGGTGCCTGAGAACAACGTGGTCTCTTGGGGGACCGTTCCAATTTGATGTCGTAGGCTGGCAATGGTTACAGTTTTAATATCTATCCCATCGACCAAAATCTCGCCCATCTGTGGATCATAAAAGCGGGTCAGCAGATTCACGATTGTGGTTTTGCCTGCTCCCGAAGGGCCTACTAAGGCAACGACTTCACCGGGGCTAACTTGTAGATTGAGGTTGCTAAGAATCGTTGTGCTACTAGCGTTGCTGTCAGCGGATGGTTCGGCTGCGGCGTCACTGTTTCTATAGTCACTGTTGCCATAGCCAAAGTTGACGTTGCGATAGTCCACTTTGCCGGTGATGGCTGGTAGGGCGATCGCATCTGGCCGTTCAACTAACGTCGGCTGAAGCGTCATCAGTTCAAAGACTCTTTCAGCAGAAGCTTCCGTTTGCTTGTATAGGTTGTAATGCTGCGTGGCTAGGTCAATCGGAGAAATCAACAGGACGACAGCGGTAATGAATTTGATAAAGCCTGCACCAGTCAAATCCCCTACTGAAATTTGCCAAGCGCCGACTAAAAACAGCAGCATAATGCACAAGGCTTCAAAAAATCCCAGCACAGGATATTGAATAGCCGTTAGATGTTCCGTGCGGTATTTAGCGTCTCGGTTGTTCTTAGCCTCAGTCGCAAATCGTTTGACTTCATAGTCTTGTGCGGCAAACGCCTGAACGATACGAATACTGCCGAAGACTTCGGTCAACAAAGAAGAGAGATTGGCAATTTCGGTTTGATTACGGCGAGAAAGTGAGAGCTGACGCTGACCGAAGTAGCTAATCAGTAAAGCCATCAGCGGTGCCACAATCACACCGGTTAAGGAGAGTTTCCAGTTCAGGAAAAAGATATAGATAGCCAGTCCAACAATCTGCAAGACGCAGGAAATGAACTGTTGAGACATTTTGGTGATGACTTCTCCCACCTTGTCGATATCTTCGGTGATGCGATAGGCCAAGTCGCCCGTTTGGGCGTTGGCAAAGTAGTCAATATCCAGCTTGTGCAAATTTGCATACACGCGCTTTCTCAGCTCCAGCACAACGTTTTGCGCTGCGCCAATCGCATTGACTTTTTCACCGTACAAAAAGATGTTTTGGACGGTGAAGTCTATCGCGGCCAGTCCGAGCCAGTAGGCCGTTTGTTTTACATCGCCTGCGCCAATGTACTCGGTCACATTGCCCACTAATCTTGGCAAAATCAAAACGGTGGCCACATAGCCCAGTACGCACAGAGCTGTTTTTATAAACAGCAGCCACTCTGCCTGTAAAAAGGGCCAGAGATAGCGATAGCCAGCGTTGGGTTGTGCGGAGCTTTTCACGGGCGGTTCCAGGTATGGCGGGTCACGTCAGAAATTTGGCTTCTAGCGTTTTGATGGCTGATGTAGGGAGTCACTGAGAGCCGATTTTCGCCACATCAGATGACGTATTAGCTTGGGCTCGTGGCTGTCGAAGCGGTTTGCTTTTGTGCGATCGCCTCATCCATATTTTTCAAAATCAAGTTGGCAATCCTAGCCGATGCGCCAAAGGGCCCAAATCTTGCCAGCCCATTCTCTACGCATTTTGCTAAGTACGCTTCATCGTCAAGGGTTCTGACCACACAGGCTGCGGCCTCTTTTAAGATGGCAGGCGTCGCCGCTTGTTTCCCAATGGTCTGAACGGAAAGCCCCAGTAGTCTGTCCTGAGCTTCTGCAAAAGCATAGGTAAACTGCGGGCCTTCCCCGGCAATTTGTACAATGGGCTTACCAATGGCCATAGCCTGATCCACCGCGAGTCCGGCCATCCCAACGACAAGCGTCGTCCGGCAGGCAATGTCGCTAAAAGCATCGCTGTAGCAAATAATCTCAACTGCCTGAGCATAGCCATCGCTAGCAGCACGGCTTAACCTTACCCAGGGAGTGCCTTCCTCTCTGTGGTGTTGTTCATGTTGCCAGCCTTCAGTGCGGGCGATGTTTTCGACTTCTGCCATGACGCTAGGGACCAGCGCTGCTCGAAACTTCACCTCTCTATTGAGCTGCGCAGCGTCTCTAGCGAGCTGCATCTCTAGCTTAAAATTTCTCACGGCTTCAGCGGTTCGTGACCCTGGCAGCAGCGCCACCATTTTTTCACCCTCTGCCAGCTGAATATTCTTGCCCGCAGGCTTCAGCCTATCCAATGACGGGATGCCGCCAAAGGTGACTTTTGCCAGCCCCTGTTTTTTCAAATCTTCAGCGGTATAGGCATCGCGAGTGGCCACTGCCTGACACCGCTGCGATTTCAGAATCTGCCATAAAATCAGATCCATATTCAGCCTGCCTTCGTACATCGCCGAAAGCGGCGATATAAAAGACACAAACGGTTTACCGCTGAGTAGCGCAAACGCCTGACCAATCGTATCGCCCGTAGCCGCTACAAAATCTACCTGCGGCACGTAGGCCTTCATCGCTTTGTACTGTTTCCAGGTCATGGTCAACAGTCCAGCTTTAATATCATCAATCAGCCGTAGCCGATTCATATAGGTAAATCCGCCGGAGGGTAGCGTGTAGGTTGGCCCAACAATTGGGATCCCAATTTTTTTGTAGGCGTTGCCTTCGCCAACGATCGGGAGTGCGGCAATATCTAGCTCGGGGCGAATGGCCCGCAGGGTGCGAATAATATGCGAGGAATGGTTGTCTTCACCATGACCATTGCTGATGTAGAGGAGTTTTTGAGCCATCGAGGGATCGGGCGCTCGGCCACGGAACATGAAGGACTAACGACACGCAAAGGGGTTACTTTTGCTATCTCCAAAGTAGAATCTATCGTACACCGCTGATGAGGCGCTGCCCTTTCCCTCGCTTTGATAATTGATACAAAGGGGCTTGCCAATCACAAGATAGATGCGTAACTTTAGGGTCAATTGTTTTGTCCGTTTGCTGCGGCTCCCCTGCTCCAATCTTTATTCACAGCGCCCCGTTCACAACGCCCTGCTCACCAACCTTTGCTTACAAGTTCTTTGCTTACAAGTTAGCTAGTTATGATTCCTTTCTTCTCTCGCCAACACCTGGTACGTCGATACACAGCAGGTACCTTGAGTGCTCTGCTCTGCGCGTTGTCTTTTCCGGTTGGCCTGTTGAAGCCTTCGGCAGCCAGTGCTCAAACTGCGCAGGTGCCTACGCCAGATGAACGCGTAGACTGTGAGGTGTTAATTGTGGGCGGGGGCCTGTCTGGAACCGCGACGGCTTACGAAAGTTTGTTAGCTGGACGAACGGTGTGCATGACAGAGCTGACCGACTGGGTCGGGGGCCAAATTTCGTCCCAAGGCACGTCTGCCTTGGATGAGGCTAAGCGGCAAAGAGCGCTCCTTTTCTATGCAGAAGGGTATAAGGAGCTGCGTCGTCGAATTGAGTCTTTTTATGGTGAGCTGAACTCTGGCGGCTGCTGGGTGAGCGTATCGTGCTTTTTACCTCGCGATGCCCACACCATTTTGACTGACATGCTCGAAGATGCCGCGCGCAAAGGTGATGGCGAGCTGAAGTGGTTTCCTTCTACTGTGG
>JBCBPY010000066.1:0-20832 GCA_039820525.1 Cyanobacteria bacterium J06634_5 | reverse complement strand
CCTCACCCTCTGTGACAGCAACCGCCAAAGAGCCAGCAATCCGGCACCCGGCAACACCCCCCTGAACACACCCCCCTCGAACACCACACCCCCGAACACCACACTGATTTGCAGCGACCTGACTGACACCCCCCAAGAATGGTTAGACCGCATCCATCCTGACGATCGCAGCAAATTTCAACAGGGTCTACGTGCCCACCTTAGCCATCATCACAAGCAGTTTAAATGCGAATACCGCATGCAGCATGCCAACGGCGAGTATCGATGGATGCTCACCCGTGGCATGGCTTTGTGGGATGAAGACAACGTGGCTTATCGCATTGCCGGATCGCAAACCGATATCACCGATCGTAAGTCGCTCGAAAATGCACTCTATCAAGAAAAAGAACTCGCTCAAATCACTCTTCAGTCCATCGGCGACGCGGTCATCACAACCGATTCTCAAGGCCGCATTAAAGACTTTAATCCTGTGGCCGAACGCCTCACAGGCTGGAAAGCTCGTGAAGCCAAGCGACTGCCCGTCTCTCAGGTGTGCAACCTGATTGATGGCAATACTCGCAAACCCTTGCACAATCCAGCGATTAAAGCCATCCAAGAAGGCCAGTCCGTTACCCTCAGCAGCCATCCTACGCTCATTTCTAAATCAGGTGAAGAGTTCGCCATCGGCGATTCTGCCGCACCGATTCGCGCCACCAACGGCGATATTATTGGCACCGTCATGGTGTTTCACGATGTCACCGAAGAACGAGGCCGCGCCAAACAGCTCGCATGGCAGGCCACCCACGACCCACTCACCCACCTCTTCAACCGCCAGCGGTTTCTTCAATCGGTTGATTCAGCGATTGAAGAAGCGAAGCTAGGACAGGTTCATCATGTCCTGTGCTGTATGGATCTTGACCACTTTAAGGCAGTGAACGATACCTGCGGGCACGCAGCAGGCGACGAACTACTGATACAAATTTCCAACCTGTGGCGCAACCAAATTCGCTCGTCAGATAGTTTGGCTCGCTTAGGTGGAGACGAATTTGGACTGCTCCTATACGGCTGCGATATGGACAGGGCCATCACCATCGCAGAAGGGTTTTGCAATAGCATTCGCACCTTTCGCTTTCACTATCAGGGGCATACTTTTCGCTTGGGCGTGAGTGTGGGCGTCGTGCCCATTAGCGGGCAAACCACAGATACCCAAGAGGTGCTCAAACTAGCCGATAGCGCCTGCTACAGTGCCAAAAACAAGGGTCGGAATCGAGTGCAAGTGTACTATCCCAATGACGACGATATTGCCCAGCAGTCTTCGGATAGTCAGTGGTTTTCACGCATTACCGAAGCCTTAGACAAAGACCAATTTTGCCTATATCAGCAAATCATCACCAAAGCTGTTACCCAAGCAGACGACATGCCGTTCTGTGAGATTTTGCTGCGGCTAAAACAAAATGATTCGAGCGAGGTCATGCTGCCCATGTCCTTTATCCCCCCAGCTGAACGCTACAACCTCATGCCCAAAATAGATCGCTGGGTCATTGAACACTTTTTAACTTACCTGGCTGAGCATCCTTCCCCCATAAAGATGCTCTACACCATTAATCTTTCGGGCTCTAGCATTAACGATGAAGACTTTGTTGATTTTTTAAAGGAACAGATTGAAAAGCATCCCATTGACCCTACCCAAATCTGTTTTGAGATTACTGAAACGGTGGCTATTTCTAACTTACAGAAGGCGGCTGATTTTATTTTAGATATCAAACAGCTGGGCTGTAAGTTCGCTCTAGACGACTTCGGTAGCGGCATGTCTTCTTTTACTTACCTCAAAAATTTACCCGTTGACTATTTAAAAATTGATGGCAATTTTGTTAAGGAAGCCCCTACAGACAATGTTATTTGCGCCATGCTCACAGCCATTAATCAGGTGGGTCATGTGATGGGCTTAGAAACTATTGCTGAGTATGTGGAAGATGACGACATTTTGGCCAAAGTGCAAGACATTGGCATTGACTATGCCCAAGGCTATGGCATTAGCTACCCTAAGCCACTTTAGCCCGCAGCGGACTAGAACAGCGAACTAGAAAACAGCTGCTGAACATAGTACGGGCGCAACAACCTAATCTGCACTACTGGCGCACCCATAGCGCTAAGCCACCGCCTTTCCCCCGCGCAGCAATACACTCAGCCTGCACTAAAAAATAGGTGAAAAACGCCTGGTCTTTCAGCGTCTGTGTCTTAAAAGCTTCGTTCTTCGAGGTCCCGCCGCGCATAGCGCCATCGTAAAGTTTCAACGGTCCTAGGCTTGCTTGAATTTGGGTAAAGTCAAATCCGAGGCTATTGGTGTTCGGCCAAAAGCGGGTAGGGCCTTGTAGCCGAAGGTTCAACCCGCCCAAGGTGACTGAATTAGTCACTGATCCAAACGCTGCACCAGACTCTACTCCAAACGCTGAGGCAGGTTCACTCATCCCGGCAGGTTCTGAGTTCGCTGTGTAGGCAATTGAAATGGTCAGCAGTCGAGGTAAGAAGCGCCCTTTCCCGACCGTTTTGATAGGTTTGGCATTTGGCCGCGATCGCTTCATTTGGGTCCCTGACACAAAGCCCAATCGCCACGTGCCTAGCAGCTGTTCGTATTGATAGTGTTGCTTTTCTCGTTTGCTTTGCTTCTCAGCGGATAACAGCGCCGTCACCACCTCAGCAGGCTCTGGCGCAGGACCTTGGCCTGTCTGAAGATAGGCCACCGCTGAGGAAAGAAGAGTTGAGGTCATGGTGATGATAGCCTTGAACCGAATCGCGCTCATCCCTTAAGCTTACGCCTTAAGGTGAACCCTAAAGTTTTCAGCACATTCTCAGGTATCCTTCAAACGGTCTTGATACAGTTGGGGCTGTGCTCTTTGGAAGCGAACTGCTCACATCCTGCCTTTTTAGGAAATGCTATGTCCACGGCCTACCGTACAGACGTTTCAGCGACTGCCACTCACCGGCACACTCCCGACCGAGGGCTCGCTAGCCAGCTTCATCAGCTAGAGCGCATTCATTTGGAAGTGACCAATGTGTGTAACTTCAAATGTGAGTTTTGCCCAGATGCGATTATGGAACGCAAGCGGGGGCATATGGCGTTTGACCTGTTGGAAAAAGCGCTCGATGAGATTGCACAGCACAAGCTAGCGAAGATTGTGGCCTTTCACCTCATGGGTGAGCCGTTGATTTATCCGCACATTTTTGAGGCGATCGCAGCCGCCTGCGATCGCCACTTAAATCTCCACCTCACCACCAACGGCAGCACCTTCCACATCCGCCCCGAGCACATCCCCCAGCTCGTCGCCTCTGGCATTCCAAAAGTGACCATTTCGCTCCAAACCCCCGACCCAGAGACGTTCATTATCCGAGGCGCTCCTCCTAAGCTCGCACCCGAACAATACTTTGACGGCATTACTCAATACGTGCAGGCGAACCTAGCCGACGACCGATCCAACACTCGGGTCCATCTAAAATTTTTAGACACTACGCCCCATCCGTTTCTGGTGCCACACAAAACCATGCACGTGGTAGAAGGCAAAGAACAAATGCAGCAACAGCTGAAAGAATGGTGCGATCGCCTTCTGGCGAGTCTTCCAAAAGACCACCCCCATCGCCCATCACAAGCTACCCTAAAGAAAAAGCTGGCCAGCCACAAACCAGGCCGCTGGCAAGTAATAGAACTCACCCCAAAACTAGCCCTTGAAACCTTCCCCTTAGACAGCTGGGGCAATGTAGAGAGTACCACCGTCATCCCGGCAAGCTTTGGCTATTGCAATGGCACAACCGATCAAGCTGGCATCTTATACGACGGCACCGTGGTCCCCTGCTGCAAAGATTACGATGGCCAAATCCCGTTAGGCAACTTAAACACCAGCACACTCAGCAGCATTTTGTATGAGCAGCGGCCCGCCTGCGGCCTGCGAGAAGGCTTCGACAAATTCCAGGTGCAGCACCCAGTATGCAAGCGATGCATGGGCGCAGATACCCCCAAAAAGTCGTGGCTCCGTCAGGTAGGATCGATTGCCTACTTCAAAGTCTATAACCCAATTATGAAACGCCTGCACACAGGATGGGGCGAGGTGTAATTCGCAGATTGCAACACAACCGTCAAAACCTGGCAACCCCTAAAAGGGCCAACTTCGACTATAGAATTGGCCAACCAATCAATTTTTCTTTATGAATTTGGGAAAACTCTAGTTACCATTAGTCACCATCTCAAAAAGAAAACATGAACGCACGCCTTGAAGTGTTGTTGGTTGAAGATAGTACTTCAGATGCTCAAATTGTCGCCGCAATTGTTAGCTCCTCTAGCTTAGAACAGCCAAAGCTCACGCATACAGGACGCTTTACAGACGCGCTCACCATGCTGTCACAGCAGACCTATGACCTGGTGCTGCTTGATTTACATTTACCCGATGGAGAAGGCATCGGCCTGATTACACAGTTAAAACAACAGGCCCCTGACACGCCTATCGTTGTGTTTACAGGTTTACAAGACGAAACCGTCGCTGCCGCCGCCCTCCAAGAAGGCGCGCAAGACTATGTCACCAAATCGGATACTATCTCACCAGATAAGCTCGCTAAACTGGGTCACACAGACCTCGGCAACTGGTTAGTCAGACGCATGAACTACGCGATTCGTAGAGCTAAATTCAGGCGAAACATAGCGGCTGATAAACAACACTCCGCTGAGTATACATTGGCAGGATCAGCCGCCAGCACCGCAAAGGACCTCGTCCCTATGACCGCATCGCAGTCTCTGCCGTTTCCAACAACATCAGGGCAACGGGAAATTGCTCACACCACCCTGCATGCTGTGGGTGCAGGGCTACTGTCTCTTTGGGCAACCTTGTATGTAAATGAGGGGCTGTACGAAGAAGCCGAACCCCTGTTACAAGCCTCCCTTTGCATTCGGCAATCTCTATTGGGCAACAGTCATCCGGATGTTGGAGTTAGCTTGTACAACCTTGCCGCACTTTACGACAATCAATTTCGATTCAAAGAAGCAGAGTCTCTCTTTAAGGAAGCTTTGGACATCTTTAGAAATGCCTTCGGAGCACAGCATACCTTCACTCAAAAAATACAGACCAAAGTCACGATGATTTGCCAGCTCAACCAAGCTATGGCAAAGCACCGAACAACACTGGCTGACAGCGAGACCAACGATTGAGCGGAGCAAGGGTCATACGGGAAAACAGATTGCCACAACAACCATCACCCAAAACGCCTCAGGCAAAATATCACGATAAGATCTCCCTACAACAGAAACATATCAGCCCAAATAGCCTGTTTTCCCTTAAGTCTCTCAGCCTTTGGCGAGTCGTAAACAACTAGCAGAGTGTCTGTTGTTTCACCGTTAGCACTACCGTTATCAGTAGGGGGAAAGAGGGTTATTCCTTCAGCATTTTCAGGCGATTGTGGTAAAGAGAACAACGGTGCTAACGACTCGCAGGGTTGAGTAAACAGCGTATCGCGCTGATATTGCAAAGGATGCTTGAGTCGAAAAAGCTGGGATTGACCCTGTATAGACATCGTGGGTCCCGCTAAAATCAACAAATCTTCATTTTGAAAACACAAATCTCTCACGCCTAAACCGTTGAGATCTACAAAGTGCTTGTAATAGCGTTGCTTATCTTTTAGTTTTTTAAGCGTTAGCCCTCCAGACGATGTAGCTTCTACAGCAATTTCTAAAATGATGGCCATGCCGCGCAGCACCGGGCCGCGCAAGCCTAAAAACAGCCGATTGCCTTTAGCCGCGATCGCCTCAATATCCAGTCCATTCTCCTTAGACGGCAGACCCAACTGCAAAAACAGCCCGATGTGCGGATCGTCTGCAAGCACCTCTAAAAGTGCACTTTGCCCCTTACGCTTTTCTAAGCAAGCAGCTGAGCGCCCCGTCGCCTTATCTTCTGCGACTGGCTCGCCGTTCACCAGCGGAATGCGGGCAAGCATGTACCGATTCACATCGGTATCAATCTTCATCAGCCTTTCAATATCCTTAGCCGCATTTTTGCCCTTGGGCTTTTTACGTTTGTAGCTGTGAGATCCAACTAACCACAAGTAGCCCTCTGAAACATCTAGCCCTTCAATATCAATTTCAGAATGGCTATCTGCCAAATTGACGTAGTCGCCGACGTTGTACTGCTGATGATCACCGTATTCGTGACTGGCGCCATTACACAGCGTAGGCGAAAGGCGATCGATCGTAGTAAGTTCATCAGAGCCAATCCATAAGTGTCCCTCTGGCGTGTGGGCGATCGCACTCAAATCTGCCCGCACCACCTCAGCCTGCTTGTCAAACCTCAGCAGTCTTCTGTCTACTCGTTGTCCTTGCACCATCAAGCCACAGCTAGCCTTACAACATCCCAAATTATGCTGGCGATTGTGCCAGCTGTTGAGCATTGTAAGCCTTTACCAGCTGGGAACTCACACCCCGCGCCCTATTCAAGTTCGCCCGCTCCAAATTAGCGCCCGTAAAGTTAGCATCCGCAAGGCTTGCACCGTATAAGTTAGCCTCGCCGAGGTAGGCACCCCTGAGGTCCGCCCCTGTCAGATCTGCCCAGCGCAAATCTGCGCCAATCAGGCACGCCCCGCTGAGCTTGGCCCCGCGCAAGTTAGCACCGCTAAAGTCACCTTCAAAAAAGTAGCCCCTACTCAAATCCTGCCCTTCTAAGCTACAGGGCTTGTTAGGATGCTCCCAACGCCATTGATTCCAACGTTCTATACTCTCTTTTAATAGGGAAATGCGGGCCATGATCAATTGAATGAAATGTATTGGGGGTTGAATATTTTGTAATGAAAATATTTGATTTCGAGTATAGAGCCAACCTAACGCCAGCGCTTCCGTGGGCTACATGTTACTTTGCGCACTTCACACAACCCTCATAAACAAAGTCATCACAATAGCGGCTATCACAATAGGGGTCATCACAACAGGGGCCCTTAAAGTAGGGACACAGACCTCGCGACTGTGTTGAACACCTGAAGTACAGCTACAATGAATAGACTCTGCGCACTGACAAGCAAAAGCATAAAGCCTAATGCCCCCAGCCAGCTGGTACCGCCCTGCACGCTCAGAGTAGGCAAACTCTTCGCTGAAGAGATCGCAGATTGTTGTTGTAGTTGTGCGATCGCCTTGCAGGAAAAGTCCTGGTACCACAAGTTTCCATAGGTTCCACAACAAAACGCCAGCGCCAGTAACACCACACTTGGAATACCGACAACGGCTGCCCAAAAGAGATAAACAGAAGCAATAGAACCGGGTGCTGCGAGGGTAATAAGCAACAACAACATCACAATCGACAGCTGTGCCAACAGGAAAGCAGCGACAAAAATAGTCGCTTTGCCGTACATTTTCCGATAGGCAAACCACACCCCAGAAAACCAAAAGGCCGCTGGATTGAACTCACCACTAATCGGCTGCGATAGGCGATCTTCAGGAAACCACGTTTTGAGATAGTAATCTGCCCGCTGACCAACAAACACGCAGAGTTCAGACTCAGTAGGCTGCATCATAATGGTCCTTGTAGTCGTTTGTAATCTTAATTCAAAGCCCATTAAAAACTAGAGTTTGCCGTGCGATCGCTCTGAAGAGGTGCGGCACCAACCCTGGCCCTAGTGCCTCGAAACATACCAAAACGACAGAGCCCATTGCCAAACGCTAGCCGCATCAGCAACAACGTAGGCACTTCTCTAACAGACTTCACAAAGCCCGAAACGCCAAACTTAATCAGCCCCTTCGGACGAATAATCCCCTGCCAAATAGAATCGATCCAAGACGGTAGTGTCTCTTTTGACCAGTCCGCTGTTTCCATCGCGCCTTGCACCATACCGGTTGCTTCAAGCAGCTCAGAAAACCCTTCAATGCTAGAAAACTCAGGATGCGACCACTGATCGAGCAGCTGCTTCATCACGGGCTTTTCCCAAAAGTTCAGCGGCTGCTGACGGTCATCTCGCTGGTTCCAATCACCCACGACCAGTCGCCCGCCCGGCTTCAGCACGCGCAGCAGTTCCCGAGCAAATACAGCCTTATCGGGCATATGCGGCCCGGCCTCTAGCGACCACACCACGTCAAAGCTTTCATCAGGAAAAGACAGTGCCATCGCGTCATCCACCAAAAACTTCGCACTCACGCCTTCAGGCGTCAGCTGCGTTGCCCGAGCCACCTGACCAGGGCTAATGGTCACCGCTGTCACATCAAAGCCATAGTCCTTAGCCAGCACTCGGCTACTGCCACCAATGCCACACCCAACATCCAGTAAGGTTGTCCCTGGCGGGCATTTGTCTATGCCGCCCCATTTCACCATTTCGTGCACAAAGTCAAACTTTGCCTGCCGAAAATCCTTTTGCCTGGGCGGCGAGCCATAGTGACCCAGGTGAATATGCTCGCCCCAATAAAATTCTAAAATGCCATCTTGGGTCCACTCATCGTAGGACTGTGCTACGGAGTCCGACGAGTCGTAGCGACGAGGGGTCAGCAGATAAGCCACAACGCCAACAGCAGGCAAAATCAAAAGCAGCGAGAGGAACAGATTCATAAACTGAGGATTTCGGTAAGGCGTTATATTCCTTAATAGTACTATTCACTCAGTATCGATGGGCACATGAGCGCCCCGCGTTGGGTTCACCCAGTTAGTTTCGCCTGATAGGGTGAGAAAGATTTGCCTTGTAACCGCCCATGACAACCACCGCTAAAAAAACGACGCTCAGCGTTTCCTTAGCACAGCTAGGGCCGGGTTTGCTGATGGCCGGTGCCGCGATTGGGGTTTCTCACCTTGTGCAAAGCACGAGGGCTGGGGCGATGTATGGCTGGGGTGCACTCATTTTTGTCCTGCTGGCCAATCTGATGAAGTATCCGTTTTACGAATACGGGCATCGGTATGCGGCGGCCTCTGGGCAAAATCTTATTCAGGCCTACCGCCAGCAGGGTAAGCGCTTTTTCATTCCTTTTTTGCTCATTAGCGCCATTAGCGCAGTGGGCAGCTTTGCAGTTGATGCCTTTGTCGCAGCGATGCTGCTGCAATACCTGCTATTTCCTAACGTTTCAGCAACGGTGCTGGCCGTTGGCGTACTGCTATTTTGCTGGGGACTGATTGCGGTAGGGCGCTACCGACTGTTTGAGCAAATCACGAAATGGTGTGTCATTTTCCTGTCCGTAGCGACCATCGCTGCTGTTGTGATGGCCGTAGCGACGACGGTATGGCCGCTGTTTTCATCACCGGCGATCGCATCACACACTTCCAGCACTGTGGAAGTTTCGGGAGAAGTTTCACAGCAGACATTGCTGAGCGAGCCCTCTAGCCAAGCATTCGTTGCATCTACAACTAATCTGTCAAGACCCCCTATTTTTTCCTGGTCGGCAGTGCCTTTTATCGTCGCCTTTATGGGCTGGATGCCAGGTGGACTAGAGCTTTCGGTATGGCAATCGCTGTGGGTACAGGCAGACGCCAAAGACAGCGGTGAGCAAGCTTCCATGGCCGAGGCGAGCTTTGACTTTAATTTTGGCTATCTGCTGACCGTCGTCTTGGCCTGCTTGTTTTTGATTCTCGGGACGCTAACGCTCCCGGAGCAGGGGCTGGCCGCAGAACCGGCAAAATTTGCTGGGCAGCTGGTGGGCATGTACACCCACTACATTGGGGCTTGGGCACAGCCGGTGATTGGACTGTGTGCGATCGCGGCTATTTTCTCTACCACCTTCACTGTGGTGGATGCCTTTCCCCGCACCCTAGAAGCCGGACTCTACGAGCTATTTCCAGAGACTAAAGCCATCGAGTTTCCAATTCGTCAGGCGATGGCCCTCACGCTGATTGCGCTAGCAGGTCTTCTGCTCACGGTGTTTACCGCAGGCTTCGAGCCGCTGATCAATACCATTACCATCCTTGCTTTTATTGCTGCACCCTTTTACGCATGGCTAAATATGCGCAGCGTTCGCACCCTAGAGGACGCAGCTCAACCAGAGAAGTGGCTCTCTCGGCTCGCTAACGTCGGGCTGATCTACCTCTCTGGCTTCAGCCTTATCTTTCTCGCGATTACATTGCTCTACTGAGTGTCCTTATCGCTGCGATCGCCCCTTCCTAGACACCTTTAACGCATACACACACACGGCCCTAGCCGATAGATACAGATGCGTTAGGGTCGGAATCATGGCGCTAAAACCCATGATCACCCCAAAGTAGATGTTTCTAATATTGTCTCGGCCCAGCGGGTCGCGCAGTGCTTCAGCCGCGCGGTTTTCGTACTTGGCCGAGCTTTGCACCAGCGTAATCACCTCTGAGGATTGAGCGATTTGGTTGAGTACTTGGTTCACTAGCCAGCCGGATACCGTAAACACCATCAGCACCCAGCCTGTCGCTGCGATCGCAATCAGCAGATCCACGCTCAGATGCGCTACGTAGCTTGGCAGCGACGTGGCCTTCAGTGCCCTGCGCGCAATCCATACCGTAATAAAAAACGACAGGCTGTCGAACACTGCGCCCAGCAAGCCCACTGGAAACTGCATCAGCAGGTATTCCAGTCGCTCTGGCCCTGCGAACTCCTCAGGATGCGTCGTCAAAATCGCCAGCCAGTAGCAGCCCATATTGAGCAGCACAAATGCAATAAAAAGCTTGGGAAAAAACGAGACCATCCGCCCCCGTTTTTCCGCATAAAAATCTAACAGCTTCGTCAGGGACTGCTGCCAAATGGCCATCACAGGCTGAACCCTTAACTTCGTAATGCTCATAGTACTCGCAGCAGATTTCCCTCCAAACGTAACTTACCTAAATGAGAATTCACACAGCATGGCCTAATTTTTATCTGGGTTGTTTTGCGAGGGTGCTTGCCGAGTTCTTAACATTTTTCCCGTACCGTCAACGCCAGGAACCGTCCGCCCTCACCCTGGAGAAAGCCCCGCTATGTATCTTGACATTGCCCTATCGCTCAATCGAACGTTGCAAACGCCGCTGCTGGTTGTTATCAATTCTATTTTGCGCAATACAACGCTTTCGAACGATCAGGGCTTAGCACCGTTGCGGTTCAATATCGTCGTACCCCCAGGCGAGACGGCATTTTTCACCCGTTTACTACAACAAACTTTCGCAGCCGACTACCAAAACGTTATTTTCCGCACTCAAGACTTTATTCCCCCGACGTTTTTAAAGCAGTACTTAGACAACAAGTTCCAGGAAAAAGCAAAAGAACGACAGCTTTCTCG
This sequence comes from Cyanobacteria bacterium J06634_5, assembly GCA_039820525.1. GTDB lineage: Bacteria > Cyanobacteriota > Cyanobacteriia > Phormidesmidales > Phormidesmidaceae > Phormidesmis. The sequence continues at coordinate 9,641 of JBCBPY010000066.1, read as the reverse complement.
CTACATGCAGTACGCACGGCTGCTGCTAAAAGATATTTTTCCTGACATTGAGCGAGTGATTTACTTTGATGCGGATGTGGTGGTGTTAGCCGATGTGCGATCGCTCTTTGCAGAAGGTCACCAGCTCAGTGAGTCGCATTATTTAGCTGCGGTACCTCACTGTTTCCCGGCCTTTTTGTATTTCAGCAATCCGTTTAAGGTATGGGCCGACCTGCGCCAGTTCAAAAGCACCTTCAACAGCGGCGTGCTGCTAATGGACTTGCGCCACTGGGGCGAGCAAACGCTCGCTTTACTCAAACACTACCTCGCCCTAGATGCTGCTCACCACTATCGCCTGTTTCACTTGGGGGATGAAACTATCTTTAATCTCATGTTCAAACGCAGCTATCTCCCACTCGCAAAACAGTGGAACTGCTGCGGGTATGGACAAATGCACTGGTTTTCCACTTTGCTGAGGCAGCCTGTTTCTAACATGAGCGTGATTCATTGGAGCGGTGGCCATCACAAACCTTGGGAGAGCGATCGGGTTATCTATGCCGATATTTGGCGACGATATCTCCCGTCAGGACGGTTAATATCTGCCTCATCACAGTCGCCAAAAGCGATGGTTGCTCAGGAGTTCTCATAAAAGGTACGGTACGAATAAGTGGGCTAAAAAAGGAGGCGATCGCATGCGAATACTCATCGTAGAAGATGACGATCGGATTGCTAAGCCATTAGCTGAAGACTTACGACATCAGCGCCACATCACAGAAATCGCCAGTGATGGTGAAGCCGGATGGCACTATGCCCAAGCCGCTGACTACGACTTAATTTTGCTGGATTTAATGCTGCCTAAGCTCGATGGCATTGCCCTATGCAAAAAGCTGAGAGCCCACCAGTACTGCGGCTTTATTTTGATGCTGACCGCCAAAGATACGCTCAACGATAAAGTACTCGGGCTCGATGCTGGCGCTGACGACTATCTGGTAAAACCGTTTGAACTGGCAGAACTCGCCGCGAGAATTCGTGCGATCGCAAGGCGTCCTTCGCAGCTGTACCCCGCCCAGCTATCCTGCGGAAATCTCTCTTTAGATCCTGCACAGCACAAAGCCTGTTACGGTCAAAAACCCCTTTGTTTAACCCCCAAGGAATATCTGCTGCTGGAACATTTGTTGCGACATCCTCAACAGGTGTTTACCCGCGCCATGCTACTCGATAAGCTGTGGGAGCTAGACTGCTCAGCTGGCGAAGGCACCGTCAGGGTACATATCGGTAACTTACGCACCAAACTCAAAACTATTGGCGGCCATCCTAAGCTCATCGAAACGGTTTATGGTGTGGGTTATCGGCTCAACCCAGAGATTGCCTAGGCCCAACATCAACCGCCTCACTCAAACTCTCAAACATTTGCACAGACCGTTTGCACAGACAGTGGGTACAAACCGTTAGTACAGACAAATTTGCACAGACAAGTTTGTAAAGAGGAAAGCATGGGCCATGTTTGATCAACTGCAACATCGCCTGTTGCGCTCATACTTAGGGGTTCTGATATTCGTACTGGTGGTTTTTGCGGTGGCCGTCCGCGTTACCTTTACACACAGTCTCCACGCTCAGTTTGAAGACAAACTAGAAATTTTGGCTAAAGCTGCGGCCTTGGAGCTAGAAATTGCAGATGATGATAGTGAGGAAGATTCAATTGAAGATGATTTAATTGAAGAAGACTCAATTGAAGATGATGATAGTGAAGAAGACGTAGCTGAAGAAAAAACGCTCGGAGAAAAAACGTTCGAAGAAAGTATCCTCGAGGCCTCCTCTGTTGAAGCTGCGCAGCTAGAAGTAGACAATGAGGAGTTAGTAATCGGAACGCAGTCGATTGAATGGTTCGACAACAAAGGCCAGCTGCTGGCCACACAAGGCAGCGCAGTACTAACTCTACCATTGGCCATAACCCAGCAAAGCGTCACTCAGCCTTTTCAAGTGCAGCAGCAGCCTGAGGCTCGCAAGGGACTGACGATAAGCATTCCTGCACCCACCGGCGAGGATCTCTTAGGCTATGTTCGGGTCAGCGATTCACTAGCCGACTTACGGTTTAATCTCACAAGACTGGACTGGGGTCTATGCACAGCCATGGTGCTGGCGCTTGGATTTAGCTGGATAGGTGGACAATGGCTCACCCGCCAATCACTGAAACCCGTAGAAGAGAGTTTTCACAGATTGCAGCAGTTTACGGCAGATGCTTCTCATGAGCTAAGAAGCCCGATAACAGCCATTAAAACCAATGCCTCGGTCGCACTGAAATATGCTGATAGGATGCGACCAACCGATTTGGAAAAGTTTAATGCGATCACCAGTGCTGCTAACCAAATGACCCACCTCACAACCGATCTTCTCGCCTTAGCCCGCCTGGATCGAACGCAGACGTCACCACAGATGTCTCTCATCGCGCTGCAACCGATGCTACAGCAATTGGTGAGCAGTTACGAACATCAGGCACAAGCAAAATCGATTTCCCTATGGTTAGATTGCCCTCAGGAGCTGATAGTCAGAGGTCAGGAAAAGCAGCTGATTCAACTGTTTAAAAACCTCATTGACAACGCCCTACGCTACACGCCCACGGGCGGAGCAGTCAAAATTCAGGCGCTAGCTTCCAACACCTTGAATCAGCCAACAACCATCATTCATATTCAAGATTCAGGTATCGGACTCAGCCAAGAACAAATAGCCCACGTATTCGATAGATTTTGGCAAGCTGAAACGGCGCGTTCCTATCAGTCGGCAGGGTTTGGGCTGGGGCTCTCCATTGCACACAAAATCGTCTGCTGTCATGGCGGCACACTTTCTGTGAAGAGTGAAAAGGATCAGGGAAGCCAATTCACGGTAGAACTGCCCATGGCACTACCAAAGATGTAGTTAGTCGGCACGTTTTCTCATCTCTACAAGGATCTCTTTTTGCAAAGCGATGTTTTCTTGTAGTAGTTCGTTATTGCGCAGGATGACTGCCGTATTTTCAGCAGCAGCTTGCACAGCATCTTTTGTTTGCCTTGTCGCCCGTTTCACAAGCCACACCAACCCTCCCAGCAAAATAACAGGAATAATCAAAGCAGAAAAGACTTCTACCAGTGACACATCGGCAGCAGTCTCATCGTATTCGACTGTCGTTTGCTGCATTTCACGATACGGATACTGAGTATCCTTAGCGCGATCGCTCGCCTGAAATAACCCTGTTTGAAACAAATCGGCCATTGCCCTTTCCCCCCTTCAGTACGATTGCTTGTGAGCATCTATTGCCATAGCTTTTGAGTCACCCGTTAAAGATTAGAAACACCACCCTTACATTCTTTCCAATACATCAATGCCTAGCAGCGACATCCCTAGCTTCAGCGTTCGCGCGGTCAAATCACACAGCACCAAACGAGAGGTCCGCTGGGGTTCTTCGGCTTGTAAAACCGAGCACTTATCGTAAAACTGATTGAACTTTTGGCTCAGCTCGAATAAATACTGGCACAGTCGATTAGGCAGTAACTCAGTTTCTACTTCAGCAAGCACCTCATCCAGCTGCAAAATATGCTTTGCCAAGGTAAATTCACTCTCTTCCGACAGCTGTAAGGACGCTTCCAGCTGAGATAAATCAACATCACCCTTGCGGCTAATGCCCTGTACACGCACATAGGCATACATCATGTAGGGCGCGGTGTTGCCCTGCAAGGCCAGCATTTTTTTGTAGCTAAAAGTGTAGTTGCTAATGCGGTTTTGGCTAAGATCTGCATATTTCACCGCGCCGATGCCTACCTTTTCAGCCACGTTTTGAATGAACTCGTCAGATTCTGTTCTCTCTTCTGATTCCAAGCGGCTTTCGATATCGCTACGGGTGCGTGCGATCGCTTCATCCAACAGCTCTTGCAGCGGCACCGCCTCTCCCGAACGAGACTTCAAGCGCTTACCATCTTCACCCTGTACCAAACCAAAGGGTGCATAGCTCAGCTCCACATCTTCTGGCACCCAACCGGCCCGCCGCGCCACCTGAAAGATTTGCGCAAAGTGGTTAGACTGGCCTGCATCGGTGGTGTACACAATCCGGTCCACCTTGTCTTCGTTGATGCGATAGCGAATCGCTGCCAAATCTGTTGTGGAATAGTTGTAGCCACCGTTAGACTTTTGCACAATCATCGGTAGCGGATCGCCGTCTTTATTAGTAAATCCTTCTAAAAAGACACATTGCGCCCCGTCGTCTTCTACCAGCATGCCGAGCTTATTCAGTTCTGTTATCACATCCGGTAAGTAGGGATTATAAAAAGACTCTCCTCTATCCACAATGTCTTGTGAAATATTCAACAGATCGTAAATTTTACGGTACGAGCGTTTGGAGAGCTGGCACACTCGCTGCCAAGCTTCCAGCACAGCCTCGTCACCAGCTTGCAGCTTTACCACCGCCTGCCGCGCGTTCTCCTTGAAAGCTTCGTCTTCATCAAAGCGCTTTTTCGCCTGCCGGTAAAAGGTCGCCAGCTCGCCAGAGGTCGAGGCTTTAGCGGCATCTTCTGGGTCGGGGTATGCCTCCTGCAAGTACGCAATCAACATGCCAAAAGGTGTGCCCCAGTCACCCACATGGCTCAGTTTGAGCACATCATGTCCTTGAAACTCCAGCACTCTGGCAAAGCACTCACCAATCACCGCTGGGCGCAGATGGCCTACGTGCATTTCTTTGGCAATGTTGGGACTCGGGTAGTCCACAATGATTTTTTGGGGTGGGTCTACTTTGGCAATGCCAAGGCGCTCGCTCGCATAGACGGCTTTGAGCAAGCCCTCTAAGTAGTCCGTTTTGAGCTTGAAGTTAATAAAGCCAGGGCCGGCAATAGAGGGGGGCTCGCAAAAGTCGGCAACGTCTAGGTTTTCTGCAATTTTGGTTGCGATCGCCCTCGGATTATGCTTCAGTGGCTTGGCTAGCGACATCGCCACATTCGCCTGAAAATCACCAAACTTTGGATTATTTGTCCCCACCAAAATCGGATCGGTCTCCCGATACTCATCGCCAAACGCCGCTACCAACGCAGCCTGCACACGATTCTTTAGTTCATTTAGCGTGGATTTCATAATGCGATCTGGCGGCCCTTAGCCCAAAAGTAGTCACAAACTAGACCTAACAATAATAGAGGCCCACCCACCGCACAGCCACACTTTTATGCCACACCGTTATACAGATCGCCTGTAATAATCAAGGCATCCCCCATGCCCCACCTTCACCTATGCCCAAAGGCCCCACCAAAGATCAGCTCGCCGCCGCCCACGGCCAAACCATGCCCGACATCATTGGGCCAAATCTCAAAGTTCTCTTTTGCGGTATCAATCCCAGCCTGTATAGCGTCGTCGTTGGCCACCACTTCGGCAGACCCGGCAACCGCTTTTGGAAGGCACTGCACAAGGCCGGATTTACCCCGCGCCTATACCACCCCAGCGAAGATGCCTCACTGTTGGACTTAGGCTATGGCGTTACCAACATGGCTTCTCGGGCAACAGCTCGTGCAGACGAACTCAGCAAAGCAGAGATTAAAGCAGGGCAAAAGCTCCTCGCTACCAAGCTTCACCAGTACAAACCAATGTGCTTGGCCTTCTTGGGCATCACCGCCTATCGCATCGCCTTTTCTCAACCTAAGGCAAAAATCGGACCTCAGCCTGACTGGGAAAACACACAGATTTGGGCACTTCCAAATCCCAGTGGGCTCAATGCGCACTATCAGGTCAATGACCTCGCAGAAGTCTACAGCTGGCTCATATCCTAAAGCTGTGTCATTATCACAAAGCAGCTACCATTCAACAACACCGTGATTGTCGCACCTAAAATCACACCCTTCATAGTGTCCACACGGCCTCGGCGTTTTAGCCATAAAGCCAACGGAATTACATACAGCAGTTGAGCAATGCCAATACCAAAAAATGCCAGAAGAAATGCTATGCCAAAATCGTAAAGAGGTAGCAAGGCTAAAGCGGCTATCCACATCAGTAGGGTGATGAGTACATGTCCTACAAACACACTCATCACACCAATAAATATGTTTACTGGCCTATCTGGAGCTGTCATACTCACACCTATTTGAAACTAACTACCCCTACAAAATACACATCTAAAGCACACATCTAGGACACATTCGGAGTTGCTTTGGAACACGAGCCTAACCGCAAACAATTTGCGAGTGATATTCAGCGTCACTCATAAGATCTAAGGTGCTTTCCACTCTATCGATAAAGAGCTTGCCTGTAATGTGATCGTATTCGTGTTGGATAATGCGAGCAACAAAGTCAGTGAAAATTTGTGTGTTTTGCTGGCCGTGGCGGTCAGTGTACTGAACCTCTATTTCGCGCGATCGCGTGACCAACCCCCTCAAACCCGGCACACTCAAGCACCCTTCCCAGCCCTTCTCTGTCTCATCAGAATAAGACAAAATTTGTGGGTTAATCATAGGCGTAGGCTCCATGGTTGGCGCGTTGAGATAGCGCAAATTAGGGCGCGATGCCACGATGAACAGCTGCAAGCTTTCGGACACTTGCGGGGCCGCAATGCCAACGCCGTTGGTCTTTTTAATCGTCTTTAGCAGGTTGTCAATGAGCTTTTGTAGAGCAGGATCCTGAATATTTTCGATGGGTGTGTTGGGCGATCGCAACACCGGATTACCAATTTCTGCAACCTTAAGAACCTTAGCCATACTGCTCAAACTGCGCTACCTTTTCAACAGCTTATCTCAAAATTTCAGTACCTACTGAGCAGCGACTCGCTGATCAAACTTCTTGACGGATGCCGCATAAGCCTCCGTGAGCAAAGGCAGTATATTCTCCAACGTTTCTGCCGTAGGAGAAAGCACCTGAACCCAGCCCATCCAGGCATAAATCGGATGAGGCATCAGCTCATTGACCCTCGTAAAGTCGTGGCCAGTCTCTACAGTGCCGCCCTTAGCCGGTCGTGGTGGCCTCTGTCCAAATAAGCTAACGTAGCTTTTCTTTGGCACGCCAATGGCTAACCGAAATACACCCTCACGATCAAGCTGAGAGGCCTTATCGTTTTCACCGTCTTTTTCCTTAAGCGTACAAAAGTAAACGCCATTAGGCAGCACACTGCCAGGGTTATAAAACAGTGAGGTTTCTCCCCAGCTAGCTTTGGGAACAACACCTATAAACTGACCACAAATTCTGTTGACGATAGCTTCTGGCGTCATAAAAAATTGCCTGCTCCAATCTCTACAAACAAGTAACAAGCTCCATTCAAAAGCGCTGTAAAAACCGCACCAATAATCACACCTTTCATCGTGGCAAATCGCCTTTTTCGATTCAGCCATAGGACTAACGGAATGACATACAAAAGCTGAGTAATGCCAAGGGTAATGAGCACCATCAACGGAAGGAGAAAAATATATGGGTCCGCAGAAACCCTATCTAAGGAAAAAAGCCAATGCATACGCACAAGAAACAAGAATGACATGCCCAGCAAAAACGCTCATCATCCCAATAAACAAATAGTTCGGCTTTCGCTCATTAGTCATAAATTTCGTTCACACTAATTACCCAATGGGTATCAGACACACATCAAAGTGACAGGCCTCTGTAAACTTGTACGATTGTAGTACAAGAGTTCTTTTGAGAGCTTATTTGAGAGCTGATTAAATAAACGCACCCATAAGGCTAAACTCAGTAGTCACGGCCCAATTTGGTGCACTTATGGGACAAACAATTCTTTGGTTAGTTGCTAGCAGCTTATGCTTTCTCAGCCTATGGATTGTGCTGCCAGCACCTAATTTGTTTTTTCTACGCCTGGCTGTAGGCGCACCTGAAGTGAGCCCGCTGCTGGCCGTGTTGAGCGGGCTCACCCTCCTCCTAGCACTGTGGATATATCCCAAATTGCCACGGCCTCTCACTGCACTACTGCTGAGTACTTTGGTGTTAAGCAGCTCACCCTTACTACAGCAGCCAAGCGCCATTGCTCGTGCGGAAGCCTCCCTGAGAGCAGTTTTTCCAAAGCAAGAGCAGCCGAGCACTACACCACCTTTTAGCCTCGTCAATTTTTTCAAAGGATTTTCCTCACCCGACGTTCGCGTTCAAACGGATATCCCCTTCGGTGAGCCCACAGGTGTCTCCCTGACACTAGATTTGTATCAGCCTGCTGAAGCTGGTCAGTATCCTGGTGTCATTACCATCTATGGTGGCGGCTGGTCCTCGGGTAGCCCACAGGCCAATGCTCAGTTCAGCCGATTTCTGGCTGCTAGGGGCTATGTGGTAACAGCGATAGACTATCGCCACGCTCCCACGTATCGCTTTCCGGCGCAGTTAGAGGATGTGCAAAGGGCGATCGCAGTCGTGCGAGATCGCGCCCAAGCCTACGAAATAGACCCCAACCGCATTAGCCTCGTCGGCTGGTCAGCGGGCGCACACCTTGCCATGCTGGCAGGCTTTCAATCAACAGTCCCCATCCGTAGCATCATCAACTACTACGGCCCGGTCGATCTCACCGAGGGCTACACTGACCTACCCACACCCGATCCTATTGGCGTTCAGCAAGTCCTTCGCACGTTCATGGGCGGCACGCCCATCGAACGCCCCAGTGCCTATCAGCAAGCTTCGCCCATCACCTATGTCACAGCTGCTGAGCCCGACACGCTACCGCCGATACTGCTCATTTATGGCGGGCGCGACCATGTCGTAGAAGCTAGGTTTGGCAAAGCCCTACACAACGCCATTACCCAAAGTCAAAATCAGTCTGTATGGATCAACATTCCTTGGGCAGAACACGCTTTCGACAAAATATTCAACGGGGTTAGCAACCAGCTCGCTCTACACTTTATCGAACGATTTTTAAGCCAGACCCTGCTCTAACCTGACAGTAACGATATATTCTCTTACGGCTAAAACGCTGTTATAAAGCACAAACCCGTCAACAACATCGTCATCACAGCGCCAATAATCACGCCCTTCACCATCGCCATTCGCCTTTTTCGCTTCAGCCACAGGCCCAAGGGAACAACATACAACAGCTGAGAAACGCCCAGTGACATCATCGTGTATATCAACGAATTAATCCCTCGAAGATAGTTCCTCGGATCGTTAGGCTCAAATAGATGTGTCACAATCGGCGTCGCTATCAAGACCCAAACAACGTGCAGGGCAAAGACTGCCGCTATTCCAAAAGCAATTCCTGTAGCCTGCCGAGAATTCGCCATTTCAACCTTTTCAATAACAACCTATCGTGCACCTAAAAAACAGCTAAAAAACAGCCGCCACAGAGCAAAGCGGTCATCACAGCCGCAATCGTAACGCCCTTGGCAATACTCTCTTTTCTCCGACGTCGAAAATATATGTTGAGCGGAATCACATACAACAGCTGATAAAAGCTAAGGCCGCCGAACACCGCTATAAAATAAGGAATTCCATAGGATCTGGCAATAGAGGGAAATACTCTCATCGCTGGCCCAAACAAAAAGAAAGCAACGATCATGAGGATGAGATGTATCCCTGCTATCAGCAATATGCCTGAAAACACTTCAACTGTTTCATTGTTTTGGGACATCAGTCAAAACCCCTATTGTTTATTGGCAACGAAATACCAACTCATACCGTTATTTTCTCACCAGTTATTTCCTCAACCGCACTCTGCTCGCGGTTAGTAACAAGATGATGGCCCG
>JBCBPY010000065.1:0-20880 GCA_039820525.1 Cyanobacteria bacterium J06634_5 | reverse complement strand
GAATTGGGACACCTTTGATGGCGATCGCCTTGAGCTAGTTCGCAACGTCATTCACCAACAAGTAGACGACGCTCTACGCACACAAATCAAGAGTTAAGACAGACGATTCTAGCAATGAAGTTTGTTAGTCCTCGTTAGCAGGCTTCAACACCGTGTTCTACACAACCAAGACCTAGTGAAGACTTTCTTGCGTTGACAAGACAAGTTCGTTGCTGAATTCGCAAATAAGTCAATCGATTGACTTATTTGCGAATAATTGAATAAAAAGACCGACAGTTACTCTCTACCGAACCACCATGTTGAACTTAATTCTCATTCCAAAGCTGCTAATGATCCCAACTGTTCTTCTGACTGTCAAGCCTGACGAATCGACGATCTTCAGTGCACTCCTGCTTTCCGCTATTGTTGTTTTTCTAGCAGGTAAGCTATCTGAAGAAATTTTCGTTAGGTTCAACCTTCCCGGCGTCGTTGGCCAGCTTCTTGGCGGCGTTATTTTGGGCGTATCTGCCCTGCATGTTCTGGTATTTTCTGAGGATGCTGATCACGCGGTTAGTACCCACATTCTCAATGTTCTCCAGTGGGCCACTTCAGCTGATGCCACCATGGTTTCAGCGGCCTATTCTAATCAGCTAACGGCCATCTCCGAAGGTGCTGCCAACTTGGGTGTGATTGCGCTGTTGTTTTTGATTGGCTTAGAATCAGACTTTGATGAGCTAGTGCAGGTCGGGCCACAGGCCGCTATTGTTGCTCTTTCAGGCGTTGTTTTGCCATTTGTAGGCGGTACGCTGGGGTTGATTTATTTCTTCGATATGGCAACGTTGCCCGCAGTGTTCGCGGGTGCAGCGCTTACGGCTACCAGCATTGGCATTACAGCTAAGGTCTTAAAAGACTTAGGACAGCTTCAATCTCGAACAGGGCAAATCATTATCGGCGCAGCCGTTTTAGATGACTTGCTAGGCATTGTTATTCTGTCGGTTGTTGTCAGTGTTGTTAAAGGTGGCAGTGTTAGCCTAGTGAACCTGGCATTTTTGATATTAAGCACAGCTGCTTTTGTCGGCGGTGTGGTTTTACTACGCCAGCAGCTAGGGTCAGCGTTCGTACGGTTCACCCGCCTGTTGAAAACAGAAAGCGCCCTGCTGGTCAGCGGAATTGTTTTTGCGCTGGGGTGTGCTGCTGTGGCTAATGCTATTCATTTAGAAGCTATTTTGGGTGCGTTTGCTGCTGGAATTATTCTAAGTGATACCGACATCAAGCACGAGCTAACCGAGCAATTTCAGCCGTTGGTAAATGTGATTGCGCCTATTTTCTTTGTTGTCATTGGCGCAAAGACAGATTTGAGCGCACTTAACCCCAATAATTCAGAAAGTCTGACAGGTCTGACCATTGCAGCTTTTCTAATTTTGGTTGCCATTTTAGGCAAAGCTGTAACAGGCTATCTACTGCCGTCAGCGCCTGCGCTCAACCGTTTAGCTGTAGGTGTCGGTATGGTTCCTCGTGGAGAGGTCGGTTTGGTGTTTGCCGGTATTGGCACCGAACTTGGCATCTTATCCCAATCTTTGACTGTTGCTATTGTTCTGATGGTGATTGTTACAACGCTGGTTGCGCCTTTATTTCTGCGTTGGATCTTCAGCACATCTAGTTCTTCTATCTACTTTGACTCAAGCAAAACTACTCACTAATCTATCGGTCTAGCGGCCTCTTTAAAGCAATGTCTCTCTTGTTTCAGAAATCCTATTTGAGTGCCCTCAAGACAGCTTCTCAATCTCTACTCTTAAGCGTGGTAGCGATCGCATCAACTGCCCTGCCTACGAAAAGCGCAGAGAGAATCCAGTTCTTCTACGGCCCGTTTGAACCTACCCTTTACGTTGACGATCTCGTAACTTTTGCTGAAACAGGAGAAGTTGCAGAGAGCCTTGAGGTTTTAGCTAGCCGCTTAGACAGTGAGCAAAAAGAGAGAGTGAGATCATTTTTGAATGCTCAATACAGTATTGATGAAGTCTCTATTTCACAATTTGCATACTCTACGCTTGGCGAAAGACTCTTGAACTCGCTAGGAGAGATTATTCAAACAGAGAATTTTCTCAGTGGAAGCAAAGCCATTCGTGCGGCTCTTATATTCGCAGCAGCAGACTACGAAGGGGCGGCGACCGTCATGCAAATCATTCAGAGCTATCCCTTAGAAACAATTCAGATAGATATTTCTCAATTACAAACTCTTCTGGCAGAAAGCGAAAAAACATTTGACTATCGAGAGTCCATTATCTCTGAAGTTAAACGAATGTCAGATAGTCGATCTATTGGGGGGATAGAGCCAACAATAGATATCGATCCGCAGCACACGGGCCAATACGATTGGCAGGTTAAAACTATCCGCTTTCAAACCCCAAATCGAGCGGCTAGCTCCCTAGCAGACATCTACTACCCAGTAGCGTTGGAAACACCGTCAGAGGACATTCCCGTTATCGCCATCTCGCATGGTGTCGCGTCAAATAGAGACACCCTTTCTTACTTAGCAAAGCACTTTGCTTCGCATGGCTACGGTGTCGTTGTACCTGAGCATATAGGTACAGACACCGATAAGTTCAGACGCTTTCTAAGTGGATGGGAAGGCTCCCCAAATCCAGAGGAATTCATTCTCCGGCCTCAGGACATCACGGCAGTTTTAGATGCGTTAGAAGCTGAGCAGCAGCGCGATCGCGACCTAGCGCGTTGGGATTTAGCCTCTGTTGGTATTTTAGGTCACTCTCTGGGAGGTTATACAGCATTGAGCGTTGGTGGCGCACCGCTTAATCAAAATCCACTTTCTGAATCCTGCACAGAACTATCGAACTGGATACCTATTAACCCTTCTATGTTGATTCAGTGCGAGATATCAAGCTTGCCGAATGAAGCTGTCTCTGTTGCGGCAGATTCACGGATTAAAGCTGTTGTTGCCCTTAACCCGGTTGCTAGCCATGTTCTTGGAAGAGCTGGTCTTGAACAGATAGATATTCCGGTCATGATAGTAGCCGGAGAGAACGATGCTTTTACGCCTGCTGTCCCTGAGCAAATCGAACCTTTCAACTGGCTGACAACAGAAGAAAAAACGCTCGTTTTAATAGAGCAAGGCACTCACTTTTCTCTGTTAGACGGGTCAGGCTCCGGTGTTTTGCCAATTCCACAAAGCACACTCGGACCTAAACAGCAACAGGCCCATCCTCAAATGAAGGCGCTGAGTCTGTCGTTTTTTGACCAGCACTTGCGGAACTGGCCAGAAGCTGAAGTGTTTTTAAGTCAGGTTTATCTAAGTCAGTTTCCGACAGAGCCTTTCAAGTTTAATGTGGTCTCTCCTACTCAGATTGATTAAACAGCTATTTTAAGGACAATTTGTTGAGTACTAGACCTATTTTATTAGGACAGGCTCGGTTGAGGATAGAGGTTAGCCACTTACCGTGGCCATCGTTCCACAGCAGAAATTATCAGCTACTGTGTCTGGCTGTACGGCGAGCCGTCGATCAATATGGTGTGGTGATTGATATCCTGATGCAGTTAGGTTCAAGTACCTGCTCACACAGCGCTTTTCCGACTTCGATAGCAAGATTTGGATTGTCTGGGATATTTGGAATACCTTCGATTTGAGAAATTTCCGAGTAGAGGAAATCTCTCATGAAAAAAGACTTAGAAAGACGAACTCGTCCGAAAGTTTCTAGTGTCTTTACAGATTGAGGCGATCGCATGAATTCTCTCAAGAAATACAACTACTCTAACGTTTCTGCGGCTCGCTCCATCGCCGTTGTGAAGATAGACAGCGCCTTTGCCGACGCCTGCAATTCATTCCCTTCTTTATGACATGCAACTGTGATATTCGGTAGTCTCTATGACTGATCACTTTTAGCTATTGCTGTAATTTCTAGCAATCGCCCCTCCCAAAATTGTAGAAGTCACTTATGCAGAACTCGAAAGCTGCCAGAAAAGTTGCCAGTGGTAAAGCCGGTATAAAGCAGTTCAGCATCAAAAGAGTCACTAATAGACAGCCCACGAGAAGACTGCTCACAAAGTCGCTGAGTTTTGTCGCAATCCAGGCAGCATTGCTGGCCGTGGTACCTACCGCCAAAGCGGTCACATTCAATCTCGAAACAGCCACCATTGCTGATATTAATCAGGCATTCGAGGCCGAAGCCTTAACTTCTGAGCAGCTGGTTCAGCTCTATCTAAACCGCATTGAAGCCTACGACAAACAAGGCCCAGCGATAAATTCTCTGATTAGTATTAATCCCAATGCATTAGTGATCGCCCGTTCGCTAGATCAATCTAGACCCGAAAATCCTGGCCCACTCTACGGTATTCCCGTTATTCTCAAAGACAACTTTGACACCGCTGATTTGCCAACTACAGGCGGTTCCGATGTTCTGGCAGGTTCACTTCCTCCTGACGATGCGTTCACCGTAAAGCAGCTCAAAGAAGCCGGCGCGATTATTTTAGGCAAAGCAAACATGAGTGAGTTTGCGCTCTCTTCTGGGCGGTTGGGGTATAGCTCCCTCGGTGGACTGACGCTCAATCCGTATAACCTGAACCGAGATGCTTCGGGGTCGAGTAGTGGGTCGGCGGCTGCGATCGCTGCCAACTTTGCCGTCCTCAGTACAGGGTCCGACACCGCTGGCTCTATTCGCGGCCCAGCCTCTTTCAACGGCTTAGTCGGCATCAAACCCACGCTGGGTCTAACCAGCCGCGATGGGATTATTCCCTTGGCGTTGTCAGTCGATGTCGGTGGACCCATCGCAAAAACGGTCACTGATGCAGCCATCGGGCTGGGCGTGATGGCAGGCATTGATCCAAGCGATCCAGCGACGCTAGAAAGTGAGGGCAAAACCTTTGATGACTACACGCAGTTTCTAGAGGTAGAGGCTCTGGGCGGTGCTCGCATTGGGATTGTTCGAGACTTTCTAGGCGGGAATTCAGAGGTTGATCAAATCTTTGAAAATGCTCTGACCACGATCCAAGGCTTAGGCTCAACAGTGGTAGATGCAGAATTCTCTCCTGATGTTTTAGCGGCTGCTAACTACAGTCCACTGCTCAACTCGATTGTGCAATCGGAGTTTTTCCCGCAGATAGAAACCTATTTGCAAACGCTGGACGATGACTATCCTAAGACGCTAGAAGCGCTCATTGAAGCGAGTTTAGATCCAGAGCTAGTGAATTCTGAAACGCCAGTTAACCCCAATCGAATTGCCGTATATCAAGATTCTCTCGAAACGGGAGGTCTTTCTAATCCAGAGTATATAGAAACAATCGCGCAGCTGCCAGGACTCAGAGACAGTATCTCTAGCACGTTCGCGTCTAGTAATCTCGATGCTTTGATCTATCCTACGGTGGGCTGTCCGCCTTCTCCTATTACAACAGATGATGGTAGCGAAATTGAAGATCCCACGTTCTCCTGTAATTTCGATGCTATTGAAGGTGACCCCTACCGAGTGGGCTACTTAGCCAACTTAACGGGCTTTCCAGACATCACTGTCCCTGCTGGGTTTACAGAAGCGGGCCTTCCTATAGGGCTCTCTTTCTTTGCGCCAGCCTACAGTGAACCTGAGCTTTTAGCCCTGGCTTACGCCTTTGAACAAGCGACATTGGTAGGCCAGTCTCCTGATAATACGCCACCACTACCGGGTGAAGTTTTTGAGTTTGAACTATCAGAGACAACAGCTGTCCCAGAACCAGGCCAAGGTACTGCCCTAGCATTAGCTGGTGTAGGACTACTGAGCCTGAAACTCAGGACGCGGTGGCGAAGAGCTTAGCAAGTAGTCAATGGAAGTACGCTTGCCTAAGGCACTTGTGCGACCTAGCGTATTAAATTGGTTATGTGTCTCATGGAGCAAAGCAAGCATGGCTAATTTAGAAGCGCTTGAAAAGGTTGAAATAAAATCCACCCAAGAGCTTCGCCAGTGGTTTGAAGAACATTATGCTCAGCCGGAAAGTATTTGGCTGGTCACCTATAAGAAAAGTGTTCCAGACAAGTATGTTTCTATCAAGCAGGTGCTGGATGAAGTATTGTGCTTTGGGTGGATGGATGGGCGACGGATGAAGCTAGATGATGAACGTACGATGCAGCT
The DNA here is from genome assembly GCA_039820525.1 of Cyanobacteria bacterium J06634_5. Lineage (GTDB taxonomy): Bacteria > Cyanobacteriota > Cyanobacteriia > Phormidesmidales > Phormidesmidaceae > Phormidesmis. Next base: position 14,794 of record JBCBPY010000065.1, on the reverse strand, counting down.
ACTGTCGCCGCGTAAAACCCAGCACTGGTCTAAAACCTATAAAGATAGAGTCGCTGAGCTAGAGAAAACAGGGCGGATGCATGAGGCCGGATTGAAGGCGATCTCAATCTCTAAAGAGAATGGGCAGTGGGATTTTTTGAATGATGTAGATGCCCTGATCAAGCCTGATGACTTGACCAAGGCATTAGAAGCGCATCCGCCTGCTTTAGAAAACTACGAGACTTTTCCAGCGTCAGCCAAGCGCGATATCTTAAGATGGATCAAGCTGGCCAAAAAGCCAGAAACTCGTGCAAAACGCATTACAAAAACAGCACAGCTCGCTGCCAAAAATAAGCGCGCCTCTGGAACAAAATAGAAAAAATGCTCAAAAATTATTGCTCATGTCAACAAGGGGATGTAAAAATATCGGAGACAACATAGATGGAACCCAATCAAATACCTCAGTCTATCCAAGACTTAAAAGTTCTCAGTGAGTCTACACTTTCCAACAGCTTTTTGGGTGATGCAATCGAAATTTGTATCGTTACGCGCGACTATAGACGAACAATGTCAGGCCTAGTCCAGATGGGTATCGGCCCCTGGCGCGTCTATACCTTCAGTCCAGAAACCGTTACCGAACAAACTTACATGGGGAAGCCTGCCGAATTCTCTATTAAGGTTTGCTTTGCTCAAGCGAAGAACATTATCTGGGAAATTATGCAGCCTCTCGAAGGGCCTCCCGCCTCACCGCCTTTGGCTACTCAGGGCTGACAGATAAGTCATGCGAGTCTTGACGCTTCTATTTTAATTTACTAAACTAATTTATAGTAACCTAGTTTAGTAAATGTGGATGTAAAAGACCTCCCTAAAAATACGCCTGGGCCAGAAGGCTATGCTGGCTTTCTGATTTGGCAGCTTTCTAATAAGTGGGAAAAATACATTAATCAAACGCTCAGTCCGTTCAACATTACTCAAAGCGAATCTTTTCACCTCATCGCAATTTTGCGGCTGGCGCAAACACATAGCGAAGTCACTCAGGTGGACGTCGCGAATGCGACGGGTGGCTCGATTATGAATACCTCGAAAATTCTGAGGAAATTAGAGAAAAAACAGTGGGTGACACGTCAGACGTCGGCCTCTGATTCAAGAGCAAAGCAGGTAACGGTAACGGAGGCAGGCATTGCCGTCTCTATAGAAATAGCGGCTGTGTTGGCGAAGGCGGACAAAGCCTTTTATGGGGCCGATTGCCCAGCAGACTTTATTCCCATGCTTCAATCACTCAACGAAAAACACAAAAGCAGGTAGTTTTTATGGACTTTCAACAGGTGTACCAGTTTGTTGTGTCTACTGTGCAAGGATTGGTCCAATTTTTTATCCCGCAGATAATCGCTACGACGGTTGTTTACTTGCTCGTTTGGAAGCTGTTTTCGCATAAGTTCAGGCGCTTCAGAATTCAGCCGGTTAAGCGGGCCGGGGCGACGCAGATTAAGGCAGAAATTAAGAACAGCATTATTGTCATTTTGTTTGGATTGGTAACCTCTCCGATGCTGCTGATGTTGCAAAATGCGGGCTACATCGAACTCTATGCAGACCCTTTGAAGTATGGGTGGGGCTATCTCGTTCTGAGTACGGTGGTTCTTTGGGTTGTTAACGACATTTGGTTCTACGCCTCGCATCGGCTGCTTCATCATCCTAAAATCTACCGATACATTCACGCGATTCACCACGAAAGCCTAGATACTACACCGTATACCGCGCTCTCTTTTCACTATCTGGAGCCGGTTATTATAACGGGTGGTATTTATCTTTGTCTGCTGTTGTTTCCAGTGAGCGTATCGGCGATCGCCATTGTTCAAATCCTGGGCCTGCTCAACAACATCAAGTCTCACTTAGGATACGAATTCTATCCAAAGTTTTTCGACAGCACGCCGTTGCTCAATCAGCTTGTCAACAGCGTGCATCACAACCAGCACCATACCAGATACAACGGTAATTACGGCCTGTCGCTTAGGATTTGGGATCAGCTTTTTGGGACAGAATTTGACGATTACGATCAGGTTGTCAGTCAGGTGAAAAATCGAAAAGCACCCGTGAGGAGCATCGATAATTCAACCTATAGGCCATTAAAGATTTCTAAAATTGTTCCAGAAACGCCTGATACCACTTCAATCTACTTTCACCCAAAAGACAAAAACTTCTACAGCTATCTGCCCGGACAGCATCTCAACCTCCGCATTAAAGTAAATGGAAGAGTCTACGATCGCATTTTCTCTCTTAGTAGTTCTCCAGTTGCAGATGATTTCCTACGCATTACGGTTAAGCAGCACAGTATCGTTACCAATTATCTACGCAACGAAGCAAACGTGGGCGACGAAGTTCAGGCGCTTTACCCCTCTGGGCAGTTTAATCTGTGGTTAAATCCAAGCCAGCCTAAGCAATACCTGATGGTTGCAGGCGGTAGCGGCATTACGCCTCTTTACTCCATGATTCGCTCAATTTTGGCGAAGGAGAAGGATAGCAAAGTGAGTTTGCTTTATGCCAATAAGAGCGAAGAGAGTGCCATCTTTGCTGATGAAATTGAAGCGCTCAGTTGCGAGGATGACCGCTTTACAGCCGTAGATTTTATTAGTGGTCAGCGGCGTTTGAGTAAGGCGGCGATCGCACCTTACGTGAACAATCAAGTTCCCACAGAGGTTTATCTATGTGGGCCTACCGGACTTAAAACAGCCATGAAAAAGTACTTGACAGAGCTAGGGTTCAGCAAGCAACACTTACATCAGGAGGACTTTGCCGATGGTCATACAAGCTTCTTTGCATGCTGAAATAAAATTTGTTCCGCCAGGGCAACGCTGTGTATTTTAAAACATGTGAATTGCGTATTTTCCATTGATTATCTTCAAATCATGCCGCATAGTTTCACCGTAAGCCGTCACTGAATTCCTCTATTGACCAAACTTTTTTGCTTTCGTTGATCACCATATGCTGCCGGGAAAGCTAATAGCGAAATATGCTCAAGATAGCGTGTCCATCGAGTAGGCAATTCGCTTGAATAGGCTATTTGTTCGGCTAGCTCATAGGAGTTTTACAGTGAAACGGCGCAATTTCTTGATATATTCCCTACTCTTTGCTGGAGGGTGTTCAGCATCAAGGGGAAACCCAACTAATCAGGCAGATTCGAAAAGTCTGAAGCCCTTAGAGCAACTGAGATTTGCTGTAACGGATGCTAAAGGTACAGAAGATCTAGACCGTGACTATGAGCCGTTTCGCGCTGCATTAGAGGATGTTTTGGCGCTGCCGGTCAAGTTTTTCCCAGTTGATGACTATTTTGCAGCGGCAGCAGCCCTACAGTCAGATTCGGTTGACCTAGTATGGGCGGGTCCTTCTGAATACGTTGTTATTAAGGCAAGGACAACAGCTGTTCCTTTAGTTGAGCTACCGCGCCCAGAATATTACACCGTTGCTTGGACCCGTGCCGACAGTGGAATTAGGTCTCTTAGTGATCTCAAGGGTAAAACGATCGATGTGCGAAAAGATGGATCTACGGCGAGCCATCTAGGTGCAATCAAGCTTTTGCTCGATGCAGGATTAGATCCAAATGCTGACGTTAATCTGATCATGTCGGGGGAATATAGCCTTACCCCCCTCGAGACTGGCGAGGCAGATGCCATGACCCGAGCCCCCTATCGATACAAAAATGCATTGGTGGATGCGGTGGCTGCTGAAGAAGACTATCCGATTATTGCTCAAGGGCAGCAGCTTCCTGGCGATATCTTGATTGCCAGCAGCTATTTAGAAGAAGCCAGAAGAGCGGATCTCCAGGCGAAAATTCTGGCTGGTGAAGAGCAGCTGATGGCTGCGATTGGCTCAGTCGATAGCCTCAGCTTCAGATTTAAAGGATCTAAGCTGTTGCCAGCAAACGATGCGAATTACGACGTCATTCGCCAGGTTTATCAGGCTATCGGTCAGGGCGATTTTCTCCAATAGCTCCAAGTCTCTCGGGTTCCTTTAGCTCAGTTGACTAGCCTCATTAACTAGCTCAATTAACTCGACGCAGAAGCTATTCCCTTAGTCGTGCTCACCCGACCCGACTACTTACTATTCACTCATCGTAGTCAAAGCAGACATCCAGTAGAGCAAGCATTGGTCTAAATAGACTCTAAATAGACTTGAGTGTCTTGGGTTATTAATGAAGTTTCTAAAGTCAATGAAGCATTGGTTCTCAGGTCAGGTCGGCCTTGCACGAGAAATCGGGCAAGGCTACACAGTTGCCGTTGGCGTTGCTGTTTTGGGAACAGGAGTAGGTTTATTGGTCGGAGACTATGCACAGTCTGTAGCTCAGGAAAAATTGGAGATCAGTAGCGCAGAGCAAGTGCTGCTAAAAGATTGGTTCAATCAAGTGCTAATTCTGCAATCTCACTCCCAAAGATTGCTATCTGTTATCGGAGAGTCTATATGGTTTCGATACGAGACCAACAAGTTCACTAACGATCTAGCGGTGCTGGAGGCGTCGCTAACGGATTTAGAAACCTTTTTACAACAGCCTCAGACTCAGCGCTACATCGACAATCATCAAGCCATTCTCGACCAGCTGCAATCGACGAGAGAGACGATTGCTGACTATTCCATGTTTGTGAATACCCTTTGGCTGAGCGTTGATCCTGATGAGTTGTCGGCAGCGGCTAGTTCTCCTCAGCAATTAGCCACACTACTTTCTGGGCTAGAGGCAAAGAGATTTCAGATTGAGTTTGATAATCTGCTGGAAGCTCTGTCACAATTTGACCAGCTCAGCGATGTTGCTCGAGTGGAGGCTCAGCAAGAGCTAGCTCAGGCTGAAGTGCTGCGTCTTCGGATAATTGTAGGCGGGATGCTGGTGTCGGCGGCAATTGCTGCAATCCTCGCGCTGCGAACTAGCCGTGCGATCGCCCGCCCATTAGAGATTGTGACGAATATTGCCCAGCGGGTTACTGAGGATTCTAACTTCGACTTACAGGCTCCAGTGACGGCTCAAAACGAAGTTGGGCTCCTCACTCAGTCTCTTAATCAACTCATTCGTCGTGTCCAAACGCTACTTCAAGAAGAGGCAGAGCGTACCGTCGAGATAACGCAGGCTAAAGATGCCATGGAAGCGGCTAAAAATGCTGCTGATGCGGCCAACCAGTCCAAGAGCGAGTTTTTGGCCAATATGAGTCATGAACTTCGCACGCCGCTGAATGGCATTTTGGGTTATGCCCAAACCCTGAAGCGTTCAAAAACACTCGGCGAGAAAGAAGACCACGCCGTCGATATTATTCATCAGTGCGGTTCTCACTTGCTGACGCTAATTAACGACATTTTGGATCTCTCTAAAATTGAAGCTCAGAAAATGGAGCTGCATCCTAAGCAGGTCTATTTGCCTGCACTGCTTCAAGGTGTGGCCGAAATTTGTCGAGTGCGGGCTGACCAAAAAGGGATTGGCTTTAATTATGACGTTGCCCAAAGCTTGCCAGAAGGTGTCTCAGTTGATGAAAAGCGTCTACGGCAAGTGTTGATAAATCTGTTAGGAAATGCCATCAAATTTACAGATGAAGGGCAGGTGACCTTTACTGTGAGCGTCGTTGAAAAACTGACCCTACCCCCACCTTTGATTAGTGCGGAAACAATTCAGGCGCAAGACCATGAAGACGCGTGTATTGCTGAACCGGAATGCACTTTTTATAAAGTTCGTTTTCAGGTAAAAGATACAGGGGTTGGTATGAGCCCAGATCAGGTAGAGAAAATATTCTTACCTTTTGAGCAAACGGGTAGTGCCTCTAAGCGTTCTGAGGGTACTGGGTTGGGCTTGTCGATTAGTCATCGAATCGTCGAAAAGATGGACAGTCAGCTACAGGTCCAGAGCCAGAGCGGAGTGGGCAGTATTTTTTGGTTTGATGCGGTGTTGCCTGAGAGCGCTGAGTGGTCAAATCTGACAAGAGTAACTCACCAGGGCACAATTACTGGGTACCAAGGCGAGCGTAAAACAATCTTAATCGCAGACGATAAATGGGAAAATCGGTCCGTTTTAGAGACTTTGCTGGAGCCCTTGGACTTCCAACTTATCGTTGCTGAAGACGGTCAAGATGCGCTCGATAAAGCCCTGAGCCATGTGCCTGATCTGTTAATTGTCGATGTTAATATGCCTGTTTTAGACGGGTTAGCCCTTATTCGCCGATTGAGACAATCACCCGATTTTCAATCAACGGCTGTTATCGTATCGTCAGCTAGCGTATTTGAAAGCGATCAGCATCTTTGCCTGAACGCAGGTGCAAATTACTTTTTGGCTAAGCCTGTAGATGCGACAGAATTATTCAACCAGATCAAAAAGTTATTGCAGCTGAACTGGCTCTTTGACCAAGCCATGGCCAGCAAGACGGCTACAGCGCGATCGCCTATCGGAGAGAGTAGTGCTCCTAACTCAGCGGAATTGACGTTGCCTATGCCTGATGTCTTAGCCGAACTGCATGGTTTAGCGCTTAGAGGTAATCTGCGTGCCCTGGTCAGTCAAACAACTACTCTTCAACAGGAAAATCCTCAGCTGACTCTTTTTTCGGAGCAGGTGAAGCAACTCGCTATCGGCTTCCAAGAAAGAGAATTGATTGCACTAATTACTAAATATCGTGAGGAAACATCTGTATGACTACTGTGAGTGAAACAACAGCTAAAGTACCGACTATTTTAGTTGTCGATGACAACCCTAATAATTTGGGTGTTTTATCTGACTTTTTATGGGATGTGGGCTTTGAAGTTCTCGTGGCTCGTGATGGTGAAAGCGCACTGCAAAAGGTCAAGTATGCGCTGCCTGCGCTCATTTTGTTGGATGTGATGATGCCAGGCATCGATGGCTTTGAAACCTGCCGACGGCTTAAGGTTGCCCAGGAAACCAAAGAGGTTCCAGTTATTTTTATGACCGCTTTGTCAGACAGCGAGCACAAGGTTGAAGGCCTTTCTTTAGGCGCTGTTGACTACATCACTAAGCCTTTCCAGCAGGATGAGGTGCTTGCACGCGTCAAACTACACTTAAGACTGCACAGCCTAACTCAAACTTTGGCTCGGCAGAATCTGGAACTTCAGAAAGAAGTGGACATGCGCCAGTCTGCTGAAGCTTCTCTTACGGACTTAAACCAAAACTTAGAATCGCAAGTAGAGACGCGTACCCAAGAACTTTCCCAGGCGATAGAAGAATTAAAGCAAGCTCAAACTCAGCTGGTTCAAAGCGAAAAGATGTCCTCTCTTGGACAGCTAGTAGCCGGTGTAGCCCATGAAATTAATAACCCTGTCAACTTCATTCATGGGAATTTGAAACCGGCATCTGAGTACATTCAAGAGTTAATGGATCTGGTGTCTCTATTTCAGCAGGAATACACCGAGCTAAAGCCTGCGGTTCAAGACCGAATTGAGGAAATCGACCTGGAGTTTCTTCAGCAGGACTTGACCAAGCTACTGGGTTCAATGAAGCTAGGAACACAGCGCATTCGCGAAATAGTGTTGTCTCTGAGAAATTTTTCTCGGTTGGATGGGTCAGAAATTAAACCAGTGGATATTCATGAGGGTATTGATAGTACTCTGCTGATTTTGGGTCATCGCTTTAAAACTAGCTCAGATTATCCAGCTATCGAGATTGTCAAGGACTATGGGCGGCTGCCTCCAGTTGAGTGCTACGCCAGTCAGCTGAATCAGGTCTTTATGAATATTATCAATAACGCCGCTGATGCTCTCGAAGAGATTGCCCTTCAGGGCAAGCTATCCAAACCCCAAATTTTGATCAGGACAGAAGCCTTGGATGACCAGTATGTCTGCGTTCGTATCTCTGACAATGGGCCGGGTATTCCAGCAGATTTTCAAGCTAAACTGTTTGATGCTTTTTTCACTACGAAACCTATTGGTAAAGGGACTGGATTAGGTCTATCGATTAGCTATCAAATTATTGTAGAAAAACATCACGGCAAACTGGAGTGCAAATCATCTCCAGAGCAGGGCACTGAGTTTCTCATCACTATTCCTATTCGCCACAACACAGATAAAGCGTAGGGGAAAAGGGTTATTCAGGAGTGTTGCCTGTCCCTTTCGCGGCAAAGTCAGCGATCTTCCTAAGGAAGGGCTTCGCCATCGCACGATGAAGATTAGGCGGATGCTCAGCCAACCGGTTGCACAGATACAAATGCCACTCCTTTCCATAGGGTAGATAAACGCGAGTGCTATAACCACGCTGACGCATTTCGTCTAACCGTTCTGCTGTGACTCCTTTTAGCATCTCAAATTCTACATTGCGAACAGGTAGCTGCCGCGCTTGGATGAATTGATGCGCATGGTTCAACATATCAGCGTCATGAGTCGCAATCGAACAAGGGCGATCGCTTTCTATCAGTGATTCCATCATCTGACGATAGGCAGCATCGAGTTCAGCGCCTCTGGAATAAGCCAGATTTTTATCAACGTCATAAGCGCCTTTGACCAAACGAATTTTGCCAGGTCTCTTTAAGACAACAGGTAGATCTGTTGGTGTTCTATGCAAGTAAGCTTGTAGCGTGATACCGACGTTAGAGAACTGCTCACACAATCTTTGATGAATACCTAAAATGAGTGTGGTTCTATCAGTACCTTCCATACTGATCATCATTTCTAATCCCGCTGCCTCTGCGCTTTGAGCAAGGACAGCAGCATTGTTGTAAGCAAGCTCTGGGTCAATGACCATGCCAATATGAGATAGGTCTAGAGAGACTGAGGCTTTTAGTTTCTGTTGTGAGATCGCCCGAACAACTTCAAGAAACTCCTGAGTTGCCTGCTTTGCCATTGCTTCATCGCGAGTGCTTTCACCCATAAAGTCAATGGTGACCGCATGACCTTGTTGATTAATTGCTTTGGCACTCTGTATGCACTCACCTAAAGTCTCGCCACCAATAAATCGCATTGCTGCTTGTAGGCCAACTTGATACAGTGGCGGATGCTGAAGTACGTAAGCTTTAAGTGATTCATCCAGGGCGATACGACGCAGTGCTTCGGCGGCTTCAAATTCAATACTCATAGCGTTCTCCACTTTCCTCTACGAGTCTATAAGACTTTTGATGACATCGCCGACACTTTGCAGCTTCTCATGTCTTGCAGCTCAGGCTAAATCTCTAGCTGAGGACACATCTCTTTTATTAGGTCTAGCAGTGCGAAACCCGCAGGCGTCAGCAGCGACTCTTTCAGGATCGCTACGCGAATATTGCGGAATAAAGGTATCGGTAAGCCATAGATATGAATACCTTCTGGCGCAGGCGTTACGGCCAGTCGGGGGCTAATCGTCGCTCCTAGTCCCTTGGCTACCATACTAACGATAGTGGCGTCAGAGCGTACATGGTACTTGGGCTCCAGCGTGACGCCATACTGAGCGCAGTGCTTGTAAACTAGCGCGTCACACCAGTCACCCTCAGGTGCCATAACCAGAGGATAGGTAGTCAAGTCAGCCCAATTAATGGTGTCGCCTTGAGGCTGGAAGTCAGGTGGAAAAAGCACCACAAAGTCGTCTCTCACAATCTCCCACGTTTCAAGATCATCGCTGGGTGGTAGATAGGTGATCGCTAAATCCACTCGACCGCTGCGTAAGTCTTCTTCAGCTTCTGGGCAATCGTCATGCTCGGCAATACGAATAGCAATAGCAGGATAGCGTTTGCAAAACTCAGCAATCACCTCTGGTAATAGACGAGAAGCGGTACTGCGAAAAGAAGAGATGCGAACATAGCCGCCTTCTAATCCTTTCGCCAGATTAGCTTGTTTTACGACATCGTCTAATAGGTGAGTGATACGCCTGGCACGATTCACAATCTGTTCTCCTACTGGCGTGAGATAAGCGCCCTGCCGCCCCCTTGAGAGTAACACTACGCCTAACTCCTCTTCTAGGGCAGCGATCGCGTAGCTAACAGAAGATTGAGACAGCTGAAGTCGCAGGGCCGCTTCGCTGAAACTGCCAGCATCAGCCACCACGATGAGCGTGTGCAGGTATGACAACTTTGAATAATTCGGGAAGCTCAATCCCATTGGTAAGTCCTCTATTGTTTCTGAGATGTTCTTGGGGAACGCCTTGTATAAGCCTTTCTGCTTAGATTGTTTGAACCGTTGCCAACTTTATGACAGGAGATACAATCTTTCTATCGAATTGGCTGATAGAAGCGTTTGGCTCACTGCTTAGTTCGCCTGCCTGCTTGTCATTTACAGTAAGCCATCATGACTCAAGGCTTTAGCATGGCGGCAGTGACTTCTATCAAGACCCATCGAAAAGGCATATTTCTACTTCTGCTGGTAACCATCATTTGGGGTACTTCGTTCCCCGTTCTAAAAGACACACTCAGCAGTGTTCATCCGACCGTGCTGATCGCTGTTCGATACAGTATTGCGGCGATGGCGCTCTTACCCTGGCTACGGCGGATGAACTACCCACTCTTGCGAGATGGTATGCTGCTGGGCTCTATTTTATTCTTTGAAACGACGTGTGCCCTAAGAGGGTTGGAAACGATTTCTGCTAGCCGCTCGGCTTTTATTGTTGGCCTAAACGTGATTGTAGTGCCGTTTCTAGGTACGCTCATGGGTAAACAGCTGCCCGGACGAGTTCTCGTTGCAGCAGGTCTAGCGATAGTTGGTATGAGTGCGATGTCTTGGGACGGCGGCGGGCTTAGTATGGGTGATGTGCTGACGATGGCTTCGGCTATCGGTATTGCGATATACATTGTATTGCTAGAGACGATTGCTCCGCGTCATGAATCATTACCTTTAGCGGCTACACAAGTGTGGTTTGTGTTTTTGCTGAGCGGACTCTGGGCGCTACCAGAGGTGATTCGTCAGGGTGTAGGTATTGGCGAGCACCTTCCTTCGTTGTTATATTTAGGGCTTGTTGTCACCATTGGCCCGCTATGGGGGCAAGCCATCGGCCAAAGATGGATTCCTGCCCATGAAGCAGCGTTGCTCTACACATTAGAGCCTGTCTTTGCTACACTTTTTTCTGTTCTACTATTAGGCGAAGGTTTGACGCTCAATGGTGCAATTGGAGCTGTCTTTATCTTGATGGCAACAGCGGTGAGTCAAGTAGCGAGGCGCTGAGTCTTGTAAATGATTTTGGTGAGAAAAAAGGTACACACCCTCAACTGTCAATAGGAGACAGCGTGGTTCCTCGTTCGTAAATGGATGGGTTCAATACGATGGTTGGGGGAGTCCCTGTTTATTAAATTTATCTATTACCTCATCTGATTAAATGCTTTACCAGAAGAGAAAATATGTTCTATTCGCTGTGTTGCTCTGTTTCTCTTCATCTACTTTCTCCTAAACACCGTAGGTGATTGTCCAGTCCAGCGCTTAAAGGCCCTGCGAAATGAACGCTCATCTGAGTAGCCTAGCCGATTAGAAATTTCTTCGATTTGAAGGGCAGGATTTTTGAGCAGCTGTTTAGCCTTGGCTTGACGCGCATTGTCCAGAAGCTCGCGAAGGGTAAGATTATGGGTCTGGGCAAAGCGCTGTAGTGTTCGCAGACTCATGTTCATCTGTTGCGCTAGTGCTTCTGTGCTGTATTCAGAAGCCTCAGCGTTGCGAGCGATCGCATCGTAAAGCATAGATATCTGTGGCGAGCTAGTATATCGCCTCCAATGATCCTGAAGAAAATCTAAATTGCCTTTGATATATCTAAATAGATGAATGTCTCCTTTTCTTGTGAGCTGACTTAGAGATTCTTTCTTGAACACCAGCTCGTTGTTTGGTTGTTGAAAGTAGACTGGGGTTCCAAAAAAAGTTCGATAAATCTGACGGTCACCGAACGGCTGATGTCTAAAGTTTACGCGCACCAGTGGACTTTCGCCATTGATACAGTATTCTCCTAAACGGGCCAATATGGCTAACCCTGCCTCAGCACCATAGCCACCATCCATGTCATCAACTGGATGGCTTTCTTTTAGCGCGACCTCAGTACCGGATTCAAACAGTTCTATACTGAGACGATCAGAGAGGACAGTGCGATACTGCACAATGGCTTCTAGCGCTGAGCGGACATCTGGCGCATATTGAGCAGCTAGTGCCAGCTGTCCAAATGTTGATAAAGGTGCTGCACTAGCTGCATGAAGGGCAAGCGTCTCTCCCGGATACGTCTCGCTCAACAAATTCCATATAGTCGCAGCTGCCTCTTCAGGCAAACGAGTTTCTGGATTAATTAAATCTGTTCGCTGTAGACCGGTGGCAGCGCTGATTGTCTCTGCATTTAAGCCACGGCCCACTGCATAGTTGAATGTGTTAGCAACGATGCTGGTCAGCATTCTATATCTCTGAGACGTGTCTTGGTACGTCCGATTTGTTTGCATCATCGTTGTTGTAAGTAGTCATAACCCATTAAAGCTCAAAAATAGAGATTTTGATAATAATTTGTCTTGTTCTTCCAAAATAATTTGATTTGGAGCAAAATGTCAGGCCAGTTAGCCTCCTAATCTGTCGTGATATGTCCGATCTGATCGCATATTGTCCTAGGAAAATGATTTTCTGTGATCTATAAGTGGCGAATGGCTCAGTGGATACATCACTCTTTAGGAACTCATGGCGGATCACCCAACGACTGTCATTATCGGCGCAGGATTTTCAGGTTTGTTTACGGCCCTGCACCTCACTAACCAAGGTTATCGCCACCCAATTGTTCTGATTGATCGAAACGAACGCTTCTGTTTTAAGCCACTGCTATACGACTACATAAGCGGTGAGATGAGATCCTATCAAACGAACCCTGTGTACGTTGAGCTGCTTCAGGGCCGTTCTATTTCATTCGTCCAAGGAACAGTTGAGTTAGTTGACTTAGAAGCTCGCCAAGTTCGTCTATCAGATGGGCGCACACAAGCATATGAGAACTTGGTCATAGCACCAGGATGTGTTCCTTCATTCTTCGCAGACGGTGCCTCTGAACATGCCTTTACTTTTCACAGTAAAGCCGATGCTGATGCATTGAAAGCGCATCTTATGGCTCGGTGTAAAGAAGCGGTACAGCACCCATCGTCAGAAGTGCGGCGATCGCTGCTGACAGTGGCCATCGTAGGCGGTGGCCCAGTCGGTGTCGAGCTAGCTTTAACATTAGGAGATTTATTACCGCAGTGGTATCACGATGCCAAGAATGCGGCCAGCAGTAAAACATCCAGCAGCTTAGAAGACATTCGCATTGTGCTGCTAAATCGTAGCGACATTCTCAAAGGCGATGTCAATAGTCTTCTACGAGATTCTGCAATGTCGGCAATGGAAGATCGCGCTGTCCAACCGGAGGTAATTCCGGGTGCTTCCGTGACCGCTGTATATCCGAATTCTATCGAATTTTCGCACAACGATCAAACAGAGATCCTACCAGCAGCCACGACTGTTTGGGCTGCTGGCACCAAGGTTCACCCGCTCGTTGAAGCGATTTCTGTTCCAAGGAGTCATCGGACAAAACGTGGTCAGCTTTTGGTGAAGCCCACGCTTCAGCTATTGGCCTATCCAGAAGTTTTTGCGGCTGGAGACTGTGCCGTCATTGGATCTGAAGAGGGCTATGCTAAGCCATTGCCAGCAATAGCTCAGGTCGCCTATCAACAAGGTGGGGCGATCGCGGCGGCGTTGCTAGCCAAAGCCAAGCAGAAGGATTCTTTACCCTCTGCCAATGTTAGTTTAAGAGGGACCGTGATGAAACTAGGGATAGGGACAGCGGTTGCAAATGTATTTGACCGCTACGAAATTTCGGGAACCGCAGGACAGACCATTCGTAGAATGATGTACTTAAGCTTACTGCCTACGCCTGCTTATAACGTAGGAACAACGCTGAGCTGGATTAAGGATGATGTATTTAATGCACATGCTGGTGCATTTTACGACATTGACTATACTGCTGGTTACGAAGTTGAGGAACTAATTGCACTATCTGCTGCTGTTACCTTAAGCGCTACTGCTGTATCCAGGGCCGAGACGGGATTTATTTCTGACCAATTAGAATCTGTTGCTTTGAGACAGGCACTAGCGGGTGCTATGAACAAATATCCTGACAATTCTGTTATTCACGCATTGTTTGGCCATCCCACTAAACGTAGGCTAGCGCTGAATGATGATAGCGATAGCTACAACACTTTAGACAAGCTCCTAACGAAAGCTACCACGGAAATTAGTCAGGCAATTTCAGTTTTAACTGAGAAAGCAACGCCGAAAGAACTACGTGAGTATAAGGAACTGGTTTACTATTGTAGCGATCGCGTTGCCCGTACTGCCATTCCTAACATCCTAGATAATCGACTGATCTCTTCAAGGGAAGAAGCCGTACTGAAAAGGATCAAAAAAGCTCTCGACGGCACTGTCAACTTAATGTGACACGTAACTACTCAGGCTGCCATGCGGGAAGAACGGCACTTCCTCTAAAAGTACGCCTCAGGGCATAGAGGACAGAGATGCCCTGCTTTCGCAAGGTTGAGATATAGCCTCGAATGTGACAGAACAGGGATAGCTGGGGGGTGTCATAGTCTTCTTGCCAGCAAAAGGGAGTTTAGACGATCCAATTGACACTGTTAGTAGTGAGGGGCGTAAGGTTGCGCTGAGCCTCAATGTCGCGGCCAGCGGTCCAAGAGACGCCGCGCTGCTTTTTGGTGAAGGGCGTGCTGGTGGTGGAAGCGGGTACAGCTTGGGAAAATACGGGCTGTGATGGCAAGCGATGAAAAATGAGAGATAGGCAACATACCGCAATGGCGACTGCGCCCATCAATATAAAAAACTTCGTAACTACTCAGGCTTAATACTTCATGAAAGAAACGGTGGTGTCAGGCCAAACGACGATAGTGTTTGAACATCA
>JBCBPY010000064.1:0-22407 GCA_039820525.1 Cyanobacteria bacterium J06634_5 | reverse complement strand
GAAGTTGTTCGAAGCTACATACTCCGAATATAAGCTTCAGCCTTTTTTCTTGCAGAATTATCCGTCGAACTCACGTTGCTACCAGTGTTTCGATAGACGCCACTGTGACGCGTAATACAAACGATTTTGCTCACCTAGAAAAGCTGCGGGTTTGATAAATGAAAATGCGATCGCGAATAAAGAAATGCTCTTAGCCCTAGGCTCTATGCCGGTGTTGTTGTATCCGTAGGCTCTAGCCGAACACTTCGATAAAGCTGTTCAATGGGCAACTCAATATCCATGCTCGCAATAGAAACGCGATCGCCCGTCTTGTAGGGGAAGTATAGCCACATTCTGCCTTCTCCCCGGCGAAAGCATTCCACCTGCATTCGTTTAGCGCTAATCAACACATATTCTTCTAGTGTTGGAATCTGAATGTACTCTTGAAACTTATCATCGCGATCTGTTGATTCTGTACTGGGAGAGAGTACTTCTACAATTAGCTTTGGAAAACGGTAAAACTCCGCCTCTTCTTTATCTCGCTCATCGCAGCTCACAATTAAATCTGGATAGCGATAAGAGCGGCTCTTATTCACCTGAACCTTTACATCCGAGACGTTTATTTCACATCCATCTTTTTCAACTCTATTTTCAAGAGCACTGTACAGGTTGAGGGCCAATCTGTTATGACCTTTAGTCCCACCCGTCATGGCAAGAATGTCGCCATCACAATATTCGTAGCGAAGCTCTTGTCGCTTCTCCCATTGCAAATATTCTTCAGCAGTCATCTTCTGAGAATGCGGGGTTGCAATCATAACGAGGGATGTCATAAGGACTAGCCATCAGCTGGGCCAATCGCATGGATCTCAACCGGGCCAGCAATCGGCTGCTACTAGCGTAGCGTGAGAGCTGGCCATTTGCGCACAATTACGAGCTTGGCTGGATGATGCCTGAAGTGGCTGATCTGACGGCGTCAACCTGGGAATTCTAGTTGAATCAGGTCTTTTTGAACTGAAAATAGCCCTTTTGCGATTCATCTCGAAGGTATTTACAACATGAGCAAGCAACTATTGGCGCGACTGGCTACAGCGCTGTCTGTTTTTGGTGCGATTATTATCAGTCCCCTGTCTGCTACTGCGGCTGACACCATCGACTGGACTACTACTGTCACCGATTTGCGCAGCCAGATCGGTCAAACGTTCTCTTTTATCTGCCCTCCGGGGGGTCCGATTGGCACCGTGCGAGGCAGCGTAATTTATGCTGATGACTCTTCGGTGTGTAGCGCAGCCGTCCACGCTGGAAAAATTACTGCCGATAGCGGTGGTGCCATTATGCTGAGCATTTTGCCGGGGCAACCGGTCTATCCTGGGGCCACTGTGAATGGTGTGACCAGTCAAGACCATGTGAATGGCAGTGGTAGCTTTATCTTTTTTGATACGGAAGGGTTTGCTCAAGAGGTAGAGGAAAGTCGTGCGGCTTCTGCGGCTAGGGCGGCTAGAACCGAGGAAATCTATATTCGTTTCGATGTTGAAGACCGCTACAACGATCCGAGATATTTCGGTCAGGAATTTACATTTAACTGTGTGATGGACCCCTGGGTCGATGATTACGTGTGGGGAACAGATGTGTATTCTGGTCAGTCTTCGGTATGCTTTGCCGCAGTACATTCTGGCTTGATCACCATGGAAGACGGTGGCGAAATAACAATAAGAGTTGACCGAGGTCAATCTAGTTACTCGGGGAGCACTCGCAATGGGATTACCTCTGATGATTTGTCTAGCTCGAATCCTCATCAGGATGTGAGTTTTACTTTTGTGAGATAGTCTCTGTGAGTTTCAATTCTGTTAGATAGACCCTGTCATAAACAACACTGTAGTTGGATTATCAACAAAATGAGAAAACCCCTGCTGAAAAAATCAGCAGGGGTTTTTCTTTTTATGCTGTTTGTGCGAACGTGTGCGGTCTCTTTAGATTATTTCCCGAGCACAGCCTTCAGCGCTGCCAAGAACTTATCGACATTCTCAGGGGTTGCGTTGTAGCCCATTAGGCCGCAGCGCCAAACCTTACCTGCCAAGTCACCTAGGCCACCGCCTAGTTCCATATTGTGCTCGTCGATGAGGCGAGTGGTGACCGCTTTGCCATCCACACCCTCAGGAATGCTAATAGTGGTGAGCGTATGCAGACGAGTTTCACGGGGTACGTAGCACTCAATGCCCATGTCAGCGAGGCCAGCGTACAGTCGCTCTGCCGCGTCTTCATGACGCTGCCAGCGGGCTTCTAAGCCCTCTTCGGACACGATGCGCAGGGCTTCGCGGATGGCGTAGGTCATATTGACCGGGGCGGTGTGGTGATAGGTGCGGCCCTTGCCCCAGTAGTTCGCTAGCAAGGACATGTCTAGGTACCAGTTGGCGACTTTGCCTTTGCGATTGTTCATTTTATCCAGTGCGCGATCGCCCATCGTAAAGGGTGAACTTCCGGGAGGGCAGCTCAGACCCTTTTGGCTACAGCTATAGGCCAAATCCACGCCCCACTTGTCAATAAACAGTGGCACCGCGCCCATGCTGGTTACCGTGTCCAAAATGAGCAGGCAGTCGTACTCTCGGCACAAGTCGCCGATGCCCTCCATAGGCTGGCACACACCGGTAGAGGTTTCTGCATGGACGATAGACATAATCGCAGGACGATTGGCTTCTAGGCCTTTGCGAATGTCATCTAGCGTGAACACCTCACCCCAAGGGCGATTGATTTGGCTGACGTCTGCGCCATAGCGACCGGCCATGTCCATCATGCGGTGGCCAAAGTAGCCATTCACACACACCATAACCTTATCGCCGGGTTCGATGACGTTGGCAAAGGTCGCTTCCATCGCTGCCGAGCCCGTACCGCTCACAGGTAGCGTCATGCGGTTGTCGGTTTGCCAGGTGTAGCGCATCAGCTCTTGCACTTCGTCCATCAGCTGAAGGTAGGCTTTGTCCAAGTGGCCAATCGGCTGACGGTCCATGGCGGTAAGAACTGCCGGGTCGGCGTTAGAAGGCCCTGGGCCAAGCAGGAGCCTGGCGGGGATATCGAGCTTGCCTAGTGACTTGAGATGGCTATTGTCGATAGCGGGTTTGTTTGTAGAAAGGGTGGTAGTCATAGAACCGAGGGTGCGGGTGTAGGGGTATTATCCCATCGATTGCTCATCGATTGCCCAGAGGATTACCCAGAGGATTGCTCAAGGGATTGCCCAGAGGATTACCTCGAGGATTGCCCAAGGGATTGCCCAGAGCAGTAGAGATGGGCTCCGAGAGTGGGCTCAAGGGTTTGCTAGTTGACGCTTTGACTGCGGTACCTTATCGTTCGCCCTATCGGGATATCCCTATATTAGGATTGAACCGGATTTTGACTAGGTGGTGAGTGTAAAGGGTGACCTATGGTGACGTTAGAAGAATTGCAAGACGAAATTTATCTTAGACGGACCCATGCATACCGCTGCGATCGCGCTATAAACCTGTACAACACACCCGCCTGCCAAGGGCTGGTGACACAGTCTGACGTAGGGCACTTGCTGCGCGTACTAGAAATTTCTAAAGACGAGATTGCCATCCGCGTTTGCAGCTGTAAAGACGACTATCTTGGCTGGATTTCTGCCAAGCATATTGAAGATCTCACGCCAGTAACGACGCCGTACGAAGCTCCTGTCCTCAGTGCCGAAGAAATTCAATCACGGCTACCCGAGGTAATTGACTTTGCCCAGGCGGCGATGGCGGTGCCCAATGAATACCTTTGGGGTGGCGCAACTGCACCGAACTACGACTGTTCAGGCTTAGTGCAGTCGGCGTTTATGGCGGCGGGCATTCAGCTGCCGCGTGATTCCTATCAGCAGGAAGATTTTACGCACCACGTTTTGGCCTCAGACTTGCAGCCGGGAGACCTGATCTTTTTTGGGACGCCAGAGCGGACCACCCATGTGGCACTTTATCTTGGGGAGGGGCGCTACGTTCACAGCTCCGGAAAAGACAAAGGCCGCAACGGCATTGGCGTGGATTCTATTACGGACCTTAGCCATCCGGTGAGTGCCAACTACCACGCGCTGATCCGCTGCTACGGCAGAGTGACCAAAAGCTATCAGCCGCAAGGCCATGGCTAGGCAAGGGTTAACAGGCGTCAGGCGAACCAAAATCCAAAAGGGACAGGGGTCAAGTTGAAGACTTTTTTACGTTGGGCTATCTTGGGGTGCTCGCTGATATTTATTGGTCAGGCGATCGCACGTCACTGGCAGTCTGTGTCGGCGCTGAGGCTAACGGCGGCGGGTGGCGGGTGGCTGCTACTGGCCGGACTGGTGACGCTAGCGGCTCACTTTTGGGCGGGCTGGGTGTGGCATTGGCTGCTGAGGCTATGGCAACAGCCCGGTAGCGGACGCTGGACGATGCGGGTGTATTTGTACACCAATTTGACGAAGTATTTGCCTGGGAACGTGTGGCACTTCGTGGGGCGTGTGCGGGCCGTGCAGGAGATTGGCGGGAGCCTGGGCGGTGCGGTGGTGAGCGTGGTGGCCGAGCCGCTGCTGATGGCGGCGGCGGCGGTGGGCGTAGGTGCGATCACCAGCGGCATGGCCTACGCATTCTCTTTTTTCGGGGGCTCTTTCGTTGAGGGCTCTTTTTTTGAGGGCTCTGATGAACCTGTTGCGGGCGTGTTGATTTATGGAAACAATGTTCTGTCGGGTGCGGTGGTGCCAGCGGCTAGCGCAAGTGTCAGCAGTGGAACGAGCACAGAGCCTCTAACGTTTTTGGAGTCGATTGGACAGTGGAGTAATGGACCGTTTTGGACGCTCGGACTCTTTGTGCTGTGGGCCCTCGCGCTCACGTTGCTGCACCCGCGCTTGCTGAATCCCCGCCTGCGACAAATGGGTCGTATGAAGCTTGGCAAGCTAAAGCCGACTGAAAAAAGCGGTGAAAAAAACGGTGAGCTGGTAGAAGGCAACTCGAACGAGTCTGCACCAAGAACCGCTGAGTTTCAGTCGCAACATCAGTCTGCTGTGGCCACAGAAACAGCGGCAGATGGCGAGGCTCCTTTGCAGCTCCGGCGATATCCGTTGCAGTCTTTGCTGGGTGAAATGGGCTTTGTACTAATTCGCTCGCTGGGGTTTATTTTGGCTGTGATGGCCTTAGCACCGCTGGGCGTGACAGATTTGCCAGGGCTCGTGGCCGACTTTAGCTTGGCTTGGGTGGCTGGACTGGTGGTGCCGGGTGCGCCGGGTGGTATTGGTGTGTTCGAAGCCTGTGCGATCGCACTCCTGGGTGGCCAGCTACCGCCTGCGATTATTTTGGGTAGCGTGGCCTGCTATCGCTTAGTCAGCGTTTTGGCAGAAGTCGCCGGGGCTGCGATCGTTTGGCTGTATGAACGGTTTTCTGTGCCACAAAAAAGCCTGTAGGTCAGCTGTTTTCGGGCTATTTGGCGGGGCTATTTAACGGGCAGACACCTGCTACTGGACGCTTTCCACTGAGTGATTTCCACTGAGTGATTTCCTCATGGCGGCTTCACAGCGTGTAGGATCTGATCTTGGCCAAGGTGCTCTTTTTTTCAGGCGCGCTGGCTAATCGAACACCGACCGCAGATCTTCATGGCATCTCCTTTTTCTGACGACGCTCCTTCTGATGAAAAGCTTACGGGCAAGCTCATCCCTTCATCGGTGGCGTCTGTGGCGAATCCAGCGCTTTGGTTACTGGGTTTGTTTGCGATCGCGCTCTTCATCCGGTTTACGAACCTCACGGCCAAAGCCGCCTGGGGCGATGAAGTCTCCACCATTTTGTTTAGCCTGGGCAACACCTCACGGATGATGCCGCTAAACGAAGTTGTCAGCCTAGATGCCTTTTTGCGCCCGTTGCAAGTGACGGCCAGCTCCACGCCGCTAGATGCTGCGACTAATTTACTCGCGGAAAACAACCATCCACCTGCCTACTTTGCCCTAGCCCACGTTTGGATGTCCCTGCTGCGCCCTTTCGTCGGGTTAGCAGACGGCTACGCGTCTCTGTGGTCTGGGCGTGCCCTCTCGGCAATTTTTGGAGCCTTGGGCGTTCCAGCGACCTATTTACTGGCCTGGTTCAGCTTCCGTTCGGTGCGCATTGGCCTGCTGTGTGCTGGCCTAATGGCTGTCTCTCCCTTTGGCGTGTTCCTGGCGCAAGAAGCTCGTCACTACACTCTTGCTATTTTGATGGTGATTGCGTCGCTGAGCTGTTTTGTTCTCGCGTTTCAAGCCCTAAAAAAGAAAGCAACGCCGAGCTGGACAACAATGCTGTTGTGGGTGTTGTTCAATGGGCTCAGCATTACGGTGCATTACTTTTGCGGGATCACTATTGTTGCGGAGGCGTTGGTTTTGCTGGTGCTGTTGATACAACACTGCCGAGAAGACGGTGCTGCGTGGCGACGCGCTGCCTGGGTAAGAGTGTACGTTGCGGCAGTGGGTACGTTTGTCGGTGCGGCGCTGTGGCTTCCTGTCCTGCTGAATTTTTATGGTTCTCCGCAAACTACTTTTTTAAAAACGGGGGTTAGTAGCTGGAAGTACTGGGTGAATCCGCTGGTGCAGTCTTTAGCAGGCTGGCTGTATGCAGTGCTCTCTCCAGTGACCAGTGGCTACAGTTGGCAGGCGGTGACGGTAATTGTGGTGAGCTGCGTGCTGGTGCTGGGATTGTATACGCCTTGGTTGGTGTGGCATTGGGTGCGATCGCTCAAGTTTCAATACCGTCAGCCCGCTTTACGCCCAGGGCTTCAGGCCATTGGTGGCTTCTTTATTGTTGCTAATTTGTTGTTCTTGCTCATTTGCTACGGTGCGGGGTTCGATATCACTCGTGGGCACCGCTACAGCTTTGTCTTTTTCCCAAGTATTCTCATTCTTGTGGGTGCAGGTATTGCCGCTTTTCTGCCTTCTCCAGTCAATGAAAAACTCTCTGAAGAGAGTCTAGAACTTAGGGCCGTAAGTATTCCTTTTTTGAACCGTTCGATCAGCGGAAAAGCTTTTATCGCCACGGTTTTGTGTGTTGGTTTTTTAGGCTCTCAGGTTATCGTTAACAACTTTACGTATCTGAAGTTTTACAAGGCCGATCGGCTGATCGACTTAATTCAGGCAGAGTCTGCTCAGCCAGCGGTGATTGGTGCCAGCACGTTTATTACCGAGCAGCCGATTGTAGTTGGGATAGAAATTCTCTCTGTGGGCTGGGAAATTCAGCGCCGATTCAACCCAGCTAAGGATACTCAACCGGCTGGTCAGCGTTGGGTTGCACCGCCTAGATTTGTGATGGCGGAGACAAATCCAGCGACGGGTGTAGAGTCAGTGAGTCAGCTAAAGCAAGCACTCTCAAAGCTATCTACTAACTACGACCTATGGCTACTTACGGGCTTTGCGCCTGATCTTGCTGAGGCCGGTTGCGAGGCTCCGATTGCGGGTAACAAAGGCTCTTATACCTATCACCACTACGTTTGTAGTGCTAAGGGGTGATGATGAATGTTGTTAACGCACTGCGTCTCATGGACACTGGCATCAGTCGTCATCATAGGCATCAGTCGTCATCAAATAAGTGGTTGAGTAAGTGATTGGGTGGCATCGATCGATCTAGCTCCAACTGCTGGAAGGGAAGCTTTACTATTGCGTACGACTATAGAATCGCGATGCAGATAGTGTCCGCTCCGTTCTCACTGCGCAACGTTAGATCGCTAAGCTACAGAGCTAAGGCACCTTCTCTTTTGAATGGATAAAGCTACGGGAGCCAGCGGGAAGAAGGAAGTGGTAACGCGCCTTTCTCCCCGCTGGGTCAAGATTAGCTGTGAACTCACGGAAGTCCGGTTGAGAGTTTAGACTTATCAGAGAAGAGGAGACTTGTCCCATACCTTGAGATTCGCCGCCATGACTCAAACTCCATTTCGCAGATTTTTGCAAAGATTAGCCCAAAGCTTGTCCAAAGGAAGGTTACGGCTCCCTCAAAAACACGGTCAGTTTGGGCTGATGAGCTTACTATTTAGTGTAAGTTTGCTGTCTGTTTGGCTATTGACAGCGATGCCTAGCGCCGCTCATTGGGACGATCTGACAACAGCCAAAATTACAGTGCAAGCGACCAGCGCTCAAATTTCCCTCATTTATCCTGGCGAGCTCACTGCATTTGCCGATGACGATGGCGACGGCAGACTGTCAGACGCAGAGATCGCCCGCAATAGAGAGGCACTTCAAAACTTTTTTCAAGATCATATCTTCTTGAAAAATGACCGCGATCAGACAGGCGTTTTGACTGTGCAGTCCCATAGAGAGAGTCTGGCTGCCAATGGCACCGTCACTGGAAAAATAGCGCCTAAAACTCATACAAGCCTGCTGTTAAACTATGCCTGGCTTGAGCCGTTTCAGAACCTGACGATTGATTATCACCTGTTTGTGCCTGGCACAAACGATGCTAGCTGTGTAGCGACTATTTCTCATGCGGGGCAGCTTTCCAATCATGTGTTTACGCCTAGAAAAACAACCGTAGCCCTAACGCCAGAGGGCATAACGAAAAGCGCAGCGGGCATCTCAGGGAAATGGCTGCTGTCGCTGGCGGGTGCCTTTTTGTGGGGGGCGTTGCATTCAATGTCTCCAGGGCATGGGAAGACGCTGGTCGGTGCCTATTTGATCGGCGAGCGGGCAACGCCACTCCACGCCGTGTTTCTGGCAATGACAACAACAATTACCCATACGTTAGGCGTATTTGCATTGGGATTCGTGACGCTGTTTGCGGCCCGATATATATTGCCCGAACAGCTTTATCCCTGGCTGAGCTTGGTATCGGGAAGCATGGTGGTTGTGATTGGGTTGAACTTGTTGTGGCAGCGGTGGAAGCGATGGCAACGCTCCTCTAAGGGCGGAGCGCAGCAGCTGGCTAAAGCAAGTGTAATGAGTAGTCATCACCATCATGACCATCATCACGATCACGACCACGGCCATCACCACAATCACGGCCATCACCACTCGCATGATGGGCACTCTCACGGCAACCATACACACTCTCATTTACCTGCCGCAGTGGGAGAAGAAGTGACCTGGCGGCGCCTATGGCTGCTGGGACTGTCGGCGGGGTTAGTGCCTTGTCCGGCGGCGCTGGTGCTGTTGCTAGGCGCGATCGCAATCGGTAATCCTTTTTCTGGTCTAGTGTTGGTGTTGGTTTTTAGTCTGGGGCTGTCGGTGGTCTTAACCGCGTTAGGGCTAATACTGGTTTACGCAAAGCAAATGTTTAAGCAGCTACCAGCGCCTAAAAGGGCGATCATAGAATGGCTGCCAACGGCTAGCGCCTGCGGAATTGTTGTCATCGGGGCTGGCATTTTTACCCGGTCACTGCTACAAATTGTCTAAAAAATAGCGAGCCCAATCGGGCCAGCGGGGAGTCGGGTAGGTCGGGAGCGTTACCACTCCCTTCCCCCGCTGGTCCGAAAACCTCTGCGCGATGGTATCCAGAACTCTCTGCTCAAGCAGCTTGAATGGCCGATTAACGAATCTCCGGGCTTTCCCACACTTGTTTCGCTTTTGTTCAACTCCATACACAGGCCAGACTACACAGACCAGACCACACAGCAAGAAGCGCTAAGCAATAAATCGATCTAGTGCCTTTTTCAGGGCTTCAACTTCTTCTTCAATATTGCCTTCATCGACTGCTCGCGTAATACATGCACTCAAATGCTCATCTAAAATTATCCGTGCCACCTTGTCTAAACCACCTCTGACTGCCGCGACCTGAATGAGCACATCTGGACAGGGCCTATGCTCTTGTACCATTGCCTTCACCCCACGAATGTGTCCTTCTAGCCGAGATAACCTGTTCAAAATCTGCTGCAAAGATTCTTCACTATGTACGTGGTTTGCTGGCCCAGAATGAGCAGTGGCAGCGTCTGAAGTAGAAGATGTAAATGGCATCTTTGACAAAGGAACATTCGATGAGCTAGCTGGCGAAACGTTAACCAAAGTAAACATCCGAAAACAATTTAAGTGCCTAACAGGATAGCGAAACCGCCTGTAGAAATAAGGGTTCTCTCAACAACGCTTTACGTCCTATCCCCCCCTAGGGCATTGAAAAAAAGTGGCTCATACCCGATGATTTCATTCTAGTAATTAAAAAAGCCATTAAAACCTCACTAAAACAAACCATCCTATTAATCCAACACCTCAACAACGTAAGGGTATGAGTTTGAGAAGGGTTTTCCAGGCAGCGCCCATCGCACTAGCGCTTTTCGCCTGTAGCCAAGAAAATACAGTGGAGTCTGCTCAGGTAGAGTCCCCGCCCGGCACACTGGTCATTACGGCCAATGGAGAAGACTTTGTGCGTCAGGGTTTTGTCAGCAAAGACGGCTGGCAAATTGACTTTGACAGTGTGTACGTGACGCTGGCAGAGATAAAGGCGTACCAAAGTGAGCCGCCGTTTGAGCCAGAGAAACAAGCGCAGCCAACGGCACAGCAAATTGTAGAAGTTTCCTCGCCCATCACAGTAGACTTAGCGTCAGGTGATGAAGATGCCGAGCCCATTGTGGTAGCAGAGATAGACGAGGCCCCTGGCGGACGCTATAACGCGCTGAGCTGGACAATGGTGCCACCGGCAGAGGGCCCCGCTGCTGGCTATCCGTTGATGCTAGTGGGCACCGCCATGAAAGACGGAGAGTCTGTTGATTTTCAGATTCAGATGGATGAGAATCTTGGGTTTGTTTGTGGAGACTTTATTGGCGATACTCGTAAAGGAATCTTAAGTGACGGGCAAACCGCTGATGTTGAGGCGACCTTCCACTTTGACCATCTTTTCGGAGATGGGGACGCGCCCGCAGATGACGAGATCAATACAGGTGCGTTAGGCTTTGAACCCATTGCGGCTTTGGCTGAGAATGGAGAAGTCTCTTTGACCAGTGACGATTTAGAACAAAATCTTAACAAAGAAGATTACGAAACGTTGCAAACACTCTTGCCCAGTCTGGGTCATGTAGGAGAAGGCCATTGCGAAGAAACGCTCTTAAATTAAACCTGCCGGTCAAGCGGCTGGTGGTAGGTTTAACCGCTGCGCTGTGGGTTCATAGTGCAACACCGACGCAGGCGCACGGCGCGAAGATTGAGGTGTTGCCGCAGGCGGTTGAGATTATCGCCACGTTTGATACCGGGGAGCCGATGGATAATGCGCAGGTAGCGGTGTACGCACCGGACACGCCTGAGACACCTTGGCGAACCGGACAAACCGACAGTGAGGGGCGCTTTTCGTTTACGCCTGATACTGGCGTAGCCGGTGGCTTGTGGGAGGTGACTGTTCGTAAGGCAGGGCATGGACAAACGACAAGTTTCTCTTTAGGTGAGAATGAGGCTTCGCGCGCTAGCGCAGCCTCTACAACTCAGTCAACAGTTCAGAAATGGATCAGCATGGCGGCCATTATCTGGGGGTTTATTGGCACCGCACTGTTCTTTTCTAATAAAGCTCATAAGGGTAATGGTCATCTAAAGAGCACTGGCAAGCCCACTTTAGAGCCGGCTGTAGAACCGGCTTTAGACTCTGCTCGGACAGTAGATAATCAAGTAACGGTGGCGGCTGGACTGGGCAATGATGGAAAGGCCACCGCTGAGGATTATCGTTAGTGCATATTCCAGATGGCATTGTTCCTGCTCAGGTATGCGTGGCTGGCTATGGCCTCACCGGTCTGCTGACTTGGTACTCCCTGCGTCAAATTGATAAGCAAGGCGATCCCAGCGCGAACGTGCCCAAAGCCGCCTTGCTCACCGCTGCTTTCTTTGTTGCCTCTTCTATTTACATTCCTATTCCGCCCAGCAGCATTCATTTATTATTGAATGGGTTGCTGGGGGTTGTGCTGGGCTACTTTGCTTTCCCTGCTATCCTCATTGGTCTATTTTTTCAGGCGTTAATTGTCGGGCATGGGGGCCTGACAACGCTTGGCGTAAATGCAACGATGATGGGGCTTCCGGCTCTGTTGGCCTACCACATTTTTCGCCTCAGACGCCTGCTAAATAGCCGATCGAATGAACCGTTTATCATCAGCCTGTTCGCCTTTCTTGGCGGTGCTTTAGGACTGGCGTTCGCGGCATTAATCTTTACTGCTGTTGTAATTGCTACGGTGCCTGCCGAATTTAATGCTCAAGCAGAACAGGCTGCGATCGCGACGCTAACAATCAGTCATCTTCCTTTAGCTATTTTAGAGGGCGTATTCACCGCTATGCTGGTTCTGTTTTTACAGCGAGTCAGGCCCGAATTGCTGGAGGGAAGCTCATGAGCCTAGCAAAGATTGAAACTTATGTAGTAGGGCGATCGCCTCTCCACAACTGGACACCCCGCCTCAAACTGGTCAGCTTGGGCCTGCTGATGTTTGCCTTTGCTGCCATTCGTCAGCTGCCTCTCGTGTTGCCTATGTTGGGGGTGACTGCAAGCATTTATGCACTCTCTGGATTGCCGCTCTCTTTTTTACTACAGCGCTTACGCTATCCGGGGTTGTTCATTTTCATGGTGGTGCTAGTGTTGCCGCTTACCTCTGGTGATACGGTGCTTTGGCAGTGGGGAGCAGTGGCACTGCGGCAAGAAGGACTCATGTCAATGTCGCTAGTGGTCAGTCGCTTTGTGTGTATTCTGACGCTTGGGTTTGTGCTACTGGGCACTACGCCGTTTGTGACGCTATTGCGATCGCTTCGTTCTTTGGGGCTACCCTCTCTGCTCGCCGACATGACCCTACTCACCTATCGCTACCTGTTTGAAACTGCCGACATGCTTAGCACGATGCAGCGCTCCATGCGGCTGCGCGGTTTTGGCCATACCCGGCGGCGCTGGTTCAGCCTACATAAAAAAGACTTACAGCGCCTTGCCGGTCTGATGGGGACATTGCTTATCCGCAGCTACGAAAGAGCTGAAAGAATATACACCGCAATGCGTCTGCGGGGCTATGGACGGCTCAAGCAGCCTCCTGCTCAGTCCAAAGCCGGTGCAGGCAGTTTGCTGTTAACAGCGACAGTGATTTCTATTGCGATCGCTTTCTTTACAACAGAGCTTCTGACCTAGTGAATGGTTTAATCTAATCAAATAGCGGCTTTAACCAACAACTTTATAGATAACTATTAGGCAAAATTACACCCACAGTCCCTATGATCTCAGCGCTGACTCACTTATCCGATCAAGCTGACGCTTCAAGCGCGGATATTGCGATCGCCATCCAAGACCTTACCTTTCAATATCCAGACTGCGAACCCGTCCTCAATCAGCTCTCGCTCTCGCTCCAAGTCGGTCAGCGTGTGGGTGTCATCGGTCATAACGGCTGCGGCAAAACGACACTCTTCATGCTTCTCTGTGGTGTTCTCGCACCCAATTCAGGCACTATTTCTCTTTTAAACAAACTCATTGAACCTGGACAGTTTCGCCCCGAAATTGGAATGCTTTTCCAAGATCCAGACGACCAGCTCTTTTCGCCTACCGTCAGAGAAGATATCGCCTTTGGCCCGGAAAATATGGGCTTTCCTGCCGAAGTCGTTTCGCAGCGTGTAGATGAAGCGCTGTCTGCAACCGGCACAGCTTTCCTCGCGGAGCGCACGCCTCATCATTTGTCGGGAGGGGAAAAGCAGATGGTGGCGATCGCATCCCTCCTTGCGATGCAACCTGAAGTTGTTCTCTACGATGAGCCCACCGCTAGCCTAGACATGCGTACCCGACGGCGACTCATTAGCTTTTTACAACGGTCTACCCAGACGATTCTAGTGTCTTCCCACGATTTGGAATTTATTCTAGATGTGTGCGATCGTGTCCTCCTTATAGACAACGGCCAGATTATTGCCGACGGCGACCCTATGACGATTATGGGCAATCAGCCGCTCATGGAAGCTCATGGACTAGAAAAGCCCCATTCTCTCATTCCTCATGTGCGATCGCACCACCGCCTCTCTATTCCAATTGTTGAACAGCAACCTGTGAAAACTCAAGCCACTAGGACACCTGTCAACAACACTTCTCATGTGACATCGGATAGTGAGTCGAAGCGGCATGTTTCTTGATCAATGCTCCGGACAGAATTAGGAGGCTAGAACACCGAGCTTCTGTGCCTCTCTTGCTTGGCAGTCCGTGAGATTAGTGTGCTGCTTTGCGTCCCGTAAAGATAAATTCAATTGGGAACCGCGCTCGGTATATCGCACTTACCACAAAGTCAGTTGCCGCTACGGCTAGCTCTATCACAGCTTGATTCAATCCGATAAATCCGTAGGGTTCATCGAAGTGGCGACGATAGGTCGCTATCGATTTCAGGCACAGACCATAAGGCGGTTACTAGACATAGCGTGGTGGAACTGGCCAGCTACAAGGATTGCTGCTAACTTAGAGTTGCTCTATGCCAATCCAGATGCATGGCCTTCGGATATAGGATTCAACGAAACACAGGAAAAGACGCTCAATCTGATTGACATGCCAGTATTACAGCAGTCAGATGAAGCGATCGAATAAGTTTAGACAGCTTATAGGATGTATCTTTGACCCTCATTCTTTAGAGCGCATGCGTTCATCAGCGATGACTAACCCTGTGCCGAAACAAATTGCACTAGCTGAGTAAGGTGTGCATCAGCATCGTAAAGGACGCGGCAACCGCCGCGCACCACGTGTTGAGTACCTGGGTCTATTGGAGCGATAGAAGCCCAACTTGGTTGGCCAAAGCTAAGTTCGACCTCTACACATCCGGCGTCGTCTACATTTAGGTCTACATTTAGATAGACATGGCGTGACCACACAGCGCCATACGTTATGTCTTCCCACTTTCTGATTCGAAGAGTGCCCCAGTCTATTTCACTCAACCAGTCCGTACTTGCTTTAAACAGTAGCGGCTGCTCAGACAACAGCATCAGATCGATGTCTGACTCAGCGTGGGCCGTACCGCGTGCCTGAGAACCGACTAAAGCCACCGCAAGAATATGCTGATGACTCCTTGCCCACTCGGTCACTTGCTGCACTATCTGTTCTACCTGTGTTTGCGTCATGAAAACTGTCATCATCGGAGGTGCTTACCGAGCGGGAAAGTCTAGATTAGCGAATCTAGTGTTTCAAAACGTACAATGCACCGTCGTTCATTTGGATGCCTTCTCAAATGCTGTCCGGGCTAATCATCCGCTCAAAGAGAAACTATGCGAAGCAGCGCTACAACGTTACTGTGACACTGTAGTTGTTAAAACTATCCGCAATATGGGAAAGGAGTTTGAGTATCTTCGCGTCTATGACTCTTCAGCGATATCGCCTGGTTTAGTAGCTCGTCGGCTCCTTACTCTCCGGCCTACTGTCTTGTTTCTGGGGTATCCAAACACGACGCCACATCAGAAGCTCGCTCAAGTACGCGCCGCTGCTTCGAGTGATCCTTTTTGCTGGTCCCATGGGATGAAGGATATAGAACTTCTCGGAGCTATGACGAAAGGGATTGCACTGAGTCAGAAAACTGAGGAAGAATGCCTTCAGTATGAGCTTCCATTCTTCGATGTATCAGCTAATTGGCACAGCACCATCACCCAAGCCCTCCACTATGTTTTGGAGCATACAGGCTCAAATAATAATCTCCGTAGCCCCGATTGCTAAGTAGTGTCAATCCAAACGTTCCAAATACTTCGTTTTTGGAACGTTTGGATTGTCTCAAAACTCGTAGAAGACACCACTTGTAAGACATGCTACGACGCTGAAAAGGTAGAGCATACCTGCGTTTTCTACTTTATAGTCGGCAATACATCAAAAGTCCCAAAAAGGAAGATTTTCGGAACGATCATGTGTACTATCTTTAGGATTGTCAACAGCGTCCAACCGATCCTTTGCACTGAAGAAGAAGTTGAAAACATGAACGTGCGATGAAACTGTATCTTTTCCGCAGACGCTCGTAAATTTACTGTCACGTCCGCCCAGAGCTTTGCTGTTTGGAGCTTCTTGCCACTCTGGGTTTAGAAGATTCATTGCTGCGGCACCCACATCGAAACAGAACTTGCCTCACATCTGAAACAAGCCCAACCATGCTCATTCGTTGTTACCGGCTGATCAATATTGCCAGTCATATCGATATGGCACCGATTCGGCTGACCGACATTCATCCATTTATACCCGCGATCGCCATTACTCAAAATCACGGCCATTCCACCTGGATGTTCAGGGGTACCCAATCGAGTCCAGCCAACAGTAGTGTGGTGATCGAAATAGTCTAGCTGTTTGCCATGACCATAGCGCTGCCGAGCAGATAAAAACTTATCGATGAGGGCTTTGTGGCTCTTCAAACAAACGTTTCGTTCATTGCCATTCGCATCTACGTCCGTATACTGTGCGCCGTAGTAGTCCGCATAGAATATGCAGGGATAGCCGTCTTCTCTCAGCAGAATCAACGCATAAGCTAAAGGCTTGAACCAGTCTTCTACTGGCGACTCTAGGGCTTGATACGGTTGCGAATCATGATTGTCAACCATCGTGACCGCAAGATGAGGACGCGTTTTCACCAAGCTGTTGTCAAAGATAGTACGCATATCGTAATGACTACCTTGCCTGCTGGCGTTGTGGAAGTTGAAGTGCAAGGGCGCATCGAATAGCGTGACCTTCTCATCTGTCACATCAATAAAGCGGTGCAGTGCATCGATATTGCCAGACCAGTACTCACCAACAGAAAATAAGTGTCGGCCACTGTACTGCTGCAAATGTCTTAACCACTGCGGGAAAAAGCCAGCTTCTACATGCTTAACTGCATCGAACCGGAAACCATCAAGGTCAATCATATCGACGTACCATTCGCCCCAGCGCTTAAGGGCGTCGTCAACTTCCAGATTGTTCACATCTAGATCACAACCCATCAGATAATCGAAGGAGCCTTTTTCTAAATCCACCTCATTATCAAAAGCTTTACCCTCAAATAGATAGACCGCCTCGAAATTTTCTTCGGCATATTCGTTGTAGTCATTGGCGTTAAAGTGCCACCAGTGCCACTCCATATCGCAGTACTTGCCATCGCGTCCTGGAAACGTAAAGTGCGTCCAAGACCTTACAGGCATTTCTTCTCCAATGGCATGAAGCCTATTGTCTGGATGATAGGGCGTTGCTCTAAACTCTTCTTGCTCGTCGGCACCCATCATATGGTTGATCACCACATCTGCATAAACGGCTAAGCCTGCTTGCTTCGCCTGCTTGATGGCATTGACATATTCATGTTTTGTTCCGTACTTTGTGCGTACAGAGCCCTTTTGGTCAAATTCGCCCAAATCATATCGGTCATAGACACTGTAACCAACATCTTTATCGCCAAACATTCCTTTGTAAGCAGGTGGCAACCACACAGCCGTGATACCAGCTTCTGACAGTTCTTTAGATTTCTGCGCCAGTTCATTCCATAAGGAGCCGTCAGAAGGCACGTACCAATGGAAAAACTGCATCATTACGCCGTTCGGTAAAGACATGACAATCAAGACCTCGACTCGTTAAACAGATATCAAAAAGTTGTTACAAAGTAATAATCACAAGCGTTTTGACTTGGAGAAACTCTCTACAGGCATAAAAAGTAACAGGAAACTATCGCTATGTTGCATCCTGTAATTCCTGTGGGCGTATAGTCAGCTCCTGAATTTGTTCATTTCGACGCACCTTGAACCGTAGAGCTTGATTAATCTGGCTCGCTTCCACAAGATCTTGTAGTTGTTCTGCCTCTGTAATCGTTTCGCCATCAATTTCCACAACAACATCTCCCCTACGTAACCCACCTTCAGCCGCAGGGCTACTAGGCAGCACTCGCATGACCAGGACGCCATCAACATCTGGCACTATACGTCCAGCATTGGGATCATTGTTAAACTGCTGAGCAACTTCAGGGGTGAGCGTCAACATTTGAATGCCGATGTAGGGATGAGAAATCTTTTCTCCTTGAGCTAACGCATCTTTGATTGTCTTAGCTGTGTTGACTGGAATCGCAAAGCCGATGCCCTGTGCATCTGCCCGAATAGCCGTATTGATGCCAATGACTTCGCCCTTTGCGTTTAGCAATGGCCCTCCTGAGTTCCCAGGGTTAATAGCGGCATCTGTCTGGATAAAGTCGAGGCGCTTGTCAGGAATGCCCGCCTGGGAACTAGAACGATTGACAGAGCTAATAATTCCTAAGGTGACGGTGTTATCAAGGCCGAGCGGATTACCCAGTGCGATCGCCCAGTCACCCACCTGTAGCTGGTCAGAATCTCCCAGGGGTGCAACCGGCAAATCATCCCCTTCAATCTTGATGACAGCTAAATCAGAGGGTTCGTCTGTTCCTTTGACTTCTCCCTCAAAAGTTCGGCCATCCCGAAGGGTTACGCTAACCTTATCTGCACCGCTGACAACATGAGCATTGGTCAGGATAATGCCACTGCGGTCAACAATAAAACCCGAGCCTTCGCCCCTTTCTTGATATTCTCTTGGCAGTTGCGGAAGCATATCATTGCCAAAAAAACCTCGAAAAAAGGGATCTTCAAAGAACGGACTGGGGACATTGGTGGCCACAGTGCGCTCCGTATCAATTTGAACTACCGCTGGCCCAACCTGATTAATCGCCATCGCGACAAAGTTGCTGGGTCCTTCTGACAAGGCAATTGGTTGAGTACCTTGGTTATTCACCGCCTGACTGCTTACAGACTGGTTACTCACGGGTTCATTGACCATTACAGCGGCAGGTAGCAACTGCTTTGGAAATAACCGCAGTAGCGTCAACGTCAAAATCACGCCCAAGGTGATTGCTATGGTCGAGCGGCCTGCTTGACGGAAAGAGTGTACATCCAACTTCTGCTGTGAAAAGCTCATTACTTCAGTCCTCCTCATTCATCTATCTATCACTACTTTGGCGAATTCAGTTACGCCTTCGCTGCCAGACGCTGCCAGGCATTATTTACGGCAGTCTTCATACGATTGCCCGCGTGGTTAAAACTCTGATGAAGGTCGTGCCACCTGTCTTGAACGAACTCAGTTGCTTCTTTTAAAACCGTCTGGTCATGTCGGCCTGAGGTTGAGAAGCCGTCACTTACCTGTTTAATCTTGACTCGAACTACCTCAGGCTCATCATCAGGGTCTATCAGAGACTGAAGTCGCTTACCCATCTGCTTTACGAGTCGCTGTACCTGTTGGGATTTCTCACTCAAGAAACCTTTTAGACCTTCAGCTTCACTTTTGAGGCGGTTCTCTGCGCCTTCTTTTAGAACAATCACATCGGCGCTAATCTGTTCGACATCTTCTGGAAAGACAACAGCTCGGCCCCCAACCGATGAAGCAATATCACCTTCAATGACGTAGGCGGCAATACTGCCTGTTTCCCAGTCAAACAAGAAATCTTCGACCCAGCCGAACAAGTTTTTATTCCCCAAAGGAGATTGATAAAGGCTAAAAAGGTTATCAGGCTGCTGCGTCGTTTCGTAGGTGTAAGTTAAAACGGCATCAGGGCCAATCACTGCGACCTGTTCGATAGGCGTATAGGCATGAGGGGCAGTGGTAAAGTAAGAGACCCGGCCAAACGAATCAATCCAAACTTCTTGCACTGTTGTGTTGTAGCGCGTCGCAGTCTCGCAATCCATTGCATTTAAGCCAACCAGTTGACTTCGACGAACGATATTAACCATGATTCTGAACCTCCTTGTATTGGCACAACGGTTGGAATAAGGGTGTTGAAAAGTTTCTACAGGTCAAAAGAAGGGAAACCACCCATAGAAGTGAATGCCACCAGAGATAGTTGGTTCACCAACACTGAGAACCGCTAAGGCTCTAGCTGCTTGTGCACTCAAGCATCTCAGCTTTGCTCTATTTCTAGAATATTAATGGGCGGTCTTTTAGCAATTAAGGATGGCCCCCAAAAAAACCGAGATAACCGAACATCTTTCTGTATTGGAAACTTTCCCGGAGGTTGGCTTGAATAGCGTTTTGGGTGTTCTTTGAGTTGTCTGTTGTTCTTTAACGGCTCCAGCCGACAAGGATGTTCTAAACAATTCAACAGATGCATTCGAGCTTGAAAAGGAGCCAGGGCTGCGTTTAGGAGAAATAGTCTTCACAGGTTCGGAAAGCCACCTATTCTTTTCGGTAAGTCCGAACTTTACGATAGTCGGCAGAACAATTACTTTTGAGTTGTAAGCCATTTGTAAGAAAACTAAGGAGGTAAAACATATGGCGATTGTTCGATGGGCTCCGTTTGGAGAGATGCTATCACTACAGCGCGAGATGAATCGCCTGTTTGACGATCTTGCGACTACTGGTGATGGGAACGACCAAAAGCACAGCTCTGCTAATTCGATGGGGTTCTTGCCCCCAGCAGAAATGGAAGAGAGCGAAGATAAAATTCATCTCAAGCTTGAGGTTCCCGGAATGAATGCCGATGACCTGGATATCCGAGTGACGAAAGAAGCTGTCACTATTAGTGGAGAGCGTAAGACTGAGTCCACTTCGGAGAAAAACGGCCAGCGCCGTTCTGAGTTCCGTTATGGAAGCTTCAGCCGCACCATTCCACTTTCAGTGCCTATAGACAACAGCAGTGTTGAAGCAGAGTACAAGGACGGCATCTTAACGCTGAATTTACCTAAGCTAGAAGATGAGTCGAATAAGGCTGTGAAAGTAAGACTGAACGGTAACTACAGGAAGTCTTTGGAGCAGTCTTTAGAAGCGACAGATGCTAGCGTCAGCCATGAGTCTTCTCGTGAGCTAGAGACCGCCCAGTAGCGGCGTCGGCGTCGTTCCACTACTCAGTAGTGGAACGACGCTTGCCAGTACAAGCATACTGGCAACAGTTTTATGCTCGTACTGGCAAAACTGACATATCAGCTGCCTTGGAGGGGTAAGTCGCTTGGGAGCGTTAATCTCAGTACTGGTAACAATTACATTGTCGCTGCTCATTACTCGTGTAGCGACAGAGGCAATGGTCTTAACAGGACTGTCTCAGCAGGCGGCTCAGTTCCAAGCGCGCTCTGCCTTCACTGGCGCAGGATTCACAACTCAGGAATCAGAACAGGCAATCAATCACCCAGTTCGGCGGCAAATAATCATGTGGCTTATGCTGCTAGGAAATGCAGGTATTGTCACCGTCGTTTCATCTCTGGTACTGACGTTTGTTTCGACAACAGGCTACAGACAGACAGCTGTCCGAGCGGTCGTATTAGGAGCAGGTCTTTTGATTCTTTGGGGCATAGCAACTGATCGGAGGTTTGATCAGTTCTTGACTCGCTTTATGCAATGGGCACTTCAACGTTGGACAACACTAGATGTCCGCGACTATACAGCTCTGTTACGCCTTACCGGAGAATACACTGTTTCAGAGCTGCAAGTTGAGAAAGACACCTGGCTTGCTAACGAACCTTTGAGCAAGTTGCAACTTAACGCTGAAGGTGTTGTCGTCTTAGGAATTCAGCGAAGCAATGGATTTTATGTTGGTGCTCCTCAGCCAAGTACTCAAGTGCTTCCAGAAGATTCGTTACTGCTCTATGGTCGAGAACAGACCATAGTAGACTTAGATAAACGTTTAAAGGGTTCACTCGGAGAGAAATCACATCAGCAGGCAGTCGTAGAGCAGCAAGCGTTAATTAAACACGAAGCACTGACGGATGCTGTAAGTGCGAGTTCAACACAATTAAAGGTATAGATTAAGGTGTAGTACGTCTGAGAAGAAAACTGTAGTAGGGCACTACGAAGACTCACGCGGCCTAAATTAGATAGGCGTACTACTATCTAATTTAGGTAAGCGCTTCCCTGAATCTGCCTCTCTCAAAAGGTCTAAATTTTGCCTATGTCTCAAATTTTAGACGACACTGTTGGCGAACTCAGAAAGTAGCGAAAAATCGGTAAGCTGAGGCAGATCTACCGCGATAGGAAACGAGATCGCCATGTCTCTAAAGCCCCAGTCAGTCTCACCCGTACCAGCCGATACACTGCGAGTTGCCAAAGCAGTCTTTAAGAAAGGCAATCCTTACCTGACTCTGCATGATGAACTCGGACCTATCTTTGAAGATGCCGACTTCACCGAACTGTTCTCAACGGTAGGCCAATCGGCCATCCCACCGTGGCGGTTGGCTTTAGTCACCATCATGCAATTCCGCGAAAACCTATCCGACCGTCAAGCCGCAGAGTCCGTGCGCTCTCGCATCGACTGGAAATACCTGCTGGGACTAGAACTGACAGACACCGGCTTCAACTACAGTGTCCTGAGCGAGTTTCGAGACCGTTTAATGGCAGGTAATGTTGAACATCTGTTACTGGACAAGCTGCTAGAGCGCTGTCGAGAACTGGGGCTAGTCAAAGCCGGTGGCAAACAGCGCACTGATTCCACTCGTGTACTCGGCGCAATCCGCAGTCTAAATCGTCTAGAAGCCGTCGGCGAGACGCTGCGAGCAGCGCTAAACGACTTAGCGGTTCTCGCCCCTGAGTGGTTGCAACAGATAGCCCCAGAAGACTGGTACCAGCGCTACGGGCGGCGCATCGAAGACTA
>JBCBPY010000063.1:0-22716 GCA_039820525.1 Cyanobacteria bacterium J06634_5 | reverse complement strand
AAAGGGCAATCCATGGCTTGTCCTAGCTCTTAGAGGTTTAGACAAGGATGCCCACACTTCTCTGGCGCACAACCGAATAACGCTTCCAGCTCTTTCACTCCTTTTACAAACTTCTGTCTGCGATCACGTAGCGACACGAATTCTGACATTCGAGTTCGCGGCCTTAGAAAGTTACCCACTTCATCCACCGCTCGGCAGAACCGTTGGGCCGCTTCAAATTCGCCGAAGCCCAGGGTAGGGTAATATCGATGCTTGATTCTCCGATGGCTTTGTTCCACAGGATTAGCAGTGCAAGGGCGAACCTCGTGCTGGGCTGCCTCACCCAGCTCTTCTTTGATGGCTCGCGGGTAAGCGGCTAAGCCATCAGTAGCGACCTTATCCGGTGCATCCTCGTGCAGCTCGATTGCCTGGGCAAAGAAGGCTTTGGTCCCAGCCATATCGCGAGTCTTGCTGAGGCGGACATCCACCAAGTTGCCATCCTCATCAATACCGCGATAGAGATAGCACCACTGTCCATGGACTTTTACAAAAGTTTCGTCCACGAGCCAAACCTTGCCGACTTTTCCTTTCCGCTTCCTCCGTATCTGCTCGGTAAAATGGGGCAAAAATCGTTCTTCCCACAACCGCACCGTTTCATGGGTGAATTGAAACCCTCGCAACAGGAAGAACTCGGCCACATCCCGATAGCTGAGCTTGTAGCGTAC
Organism: Cyanobacteria bacterium J06634_5; assembly: GCA_039820525.1. GTDB lineage: Bacteria > Cyanobacteriota > Cyanobacteriia > Phormidesmidales > Phormidesmidaceae > Phormidesmis. The sequence goes on along the minus strand of JBCBPY010000063.1, from coordinate 22,012 downwards.
GCGACAGAGCAAGACCTGGAAGATAATGTCTGTGGGGACTTCGATAAAGTTGAAAGGCGTATCAGTGCGCTCGTTGAAGGTGCGACGACAGCGTTTGCAACGAAACATCTCGTAACCCAGGCTGGTTCTACGCTGCAAAGATGAAACACCGGGCGATTGGCAATGGGGGCAATCCATAGGAAGATGTCGCAAGGGCCGTCCCTAGACTAGCAGCGGGATGGCCTTCCTCAATTTTGGCTACTGAATCCTGTTCCTATGATGAGGGCATCAGCATCCAGCTCGTTCTGGCCCCAAGTGGCTAATTTAGCCACACCACTCTTTGGGAAGGCTTATAGAATTTGGACAGTCACCTTATCGACAGTGGAGGATTTTCATCATGAGCAAATCATCTAAAGTTGAGAGCTATCAAGGGAAACAGGTGTTCATTGGCATTGATGTACATAAACGGACCTATGCGATCGCCAGTTTTATGGATGGCATCGTCATCAAGCGATGGACCACCCCTGCTGGTCCTGAAAAATTAGCAGTGCAACTGAAAGCGTTGTACCCCCAGGCTGATATTCACACAGCCTATGAAGCCGGATTTTCAGGATTTGTATTGCATAGAGTTTTAACAAACGCCGGTATCGAAAATTTGGTCGTGAATCCTGGCAGTATTGAAACGACTGTTTATAATCGCGTAAAAACAGATAAACGAGATGCCAAAAAGATAGCCTCCTTGCTAGCCGCTGGGAGACTCAACGGCATTCGAGTGCCGACAGAACAGATAGAACAGAAACGTCTGCTGACTCGAACCAGAGCGCAACTTGTCCAAGAGCGAACCTCTATCAAGAACATGATTCGGATGCGAGCCCATCAATTCGGACTGCTCTCACCAGAAGACCGCAGAGAGATGAGTCAGAGCTTGCTGAAAGCCATCCTCGCCAAAACACCCAGTCCCGAATTCACCACGATTATTCACGCCTATGAGAAAATCTGGCAAACGCTTGACACTGAAATCAAAGCAATTGAAGCTCAGTTGAAACAGCAAGCACAACAAGATCCCCTTGAATCCACATACCGGTCTGCCCCTGGCGTTGGCCCGCTCTCCGCAAGGATTCTATCCAATGAATTGGGCGACATGAGTCAATTCTCCAACGAGCGTCAACTGTTTAGCTATACAGGCTTAACGCCCAGTGAGCATTCCAGTGGCGACGCCATTCGCCGGGGGCATATCACTCGACAGGGGAACACAAGAGTGAGACATATCCTGTGTGAATCAGCCTGGGTCGCCATCAGAAAAGACCCAAACTTGAGGGCTTTCTATGAGAGACTCTATCCAAAAACAGGGAAGAAGAAAGCCATCGTGGCTGTGGCCAGAAAATTAGTTGGTCGCCTCCGTTCGGCCTTCCGCCAGGGCGTTCCCTATCGATTGAATCCGATTGGCTAATAGATGAGAGAGAAGAAATTGCAATGAGTCTAGAGAGTCTGAGAAGGAGCTTAACGATATGCTGACTTTGTAACTACGAGAAAGTGTCCGTAAATGTTCGACCTGAATAATTACGTAGTCCTGTATGTGGTGCAAGTATTTAGAGCGAATAAAGAAAGGGTGGCGCAGCCTTGACTGTGACCACGGATGACTGAATGTTTCAACTCAACTCATGCTCTCAAGGTTCAGGGCTCAAATTACGGGAGGGAAATTGAAGGCACAATGGCAGATGGCTAGGCGTGAGGCGGCCCCCATACGTTATGGGGTAACTTTTTGATACGCATTATTGATTCTCATCATGACTGACAATTTCTTTCCGTCTAGCTATGAGAAACCTTCGTTACCAAAAATCCCCCTTCTGGATGGGCACAGCCTTGGCTACTAGGCTAGGGTCTTTCTGAGGGACCCACTCTCAGGTGCAACTTTTCAGGTCGCACCATTCGCGCAAAAACCTACGGTTACGCTTGAAAGCCTTTTAGGGAAAGGCTTTCAAAATCTTATGATTCCCTGACGATTTGCCGCGCAAAGCAACTAAATTCATTTTGTATACTTACCATAGTTTCTTTTATTCAATGCGGATGTCGAATTACAGTTCAATATTTATCTCCTATCGCCGTAATGATAGTGCTCATGCTACAGGTCGAATCTATGATCGCCTGGTGACAAAGTTTGGCCGCGAGCGTGTATTTAAGGACATCGATAACATTCCCTTCGGCGTTGATTTTGCCGAGCACCTGGCCTGTGAGGTGAGTAAGTGCGCGGTGGTGCTCGTAATTGTCGGCAAGAAATGGGTCACGGTTACGGAGCCCGATGGTAGCCGTCGTCTGGATAACCCAGATGACTATGTGAGAATTGAAATTGAATCGGCTTTGCAGCGTGGTATCCCTGTAATCCCAGTATTGCTCGATAGGGTAAATATGCCACAAGCCGCTCAATTGCCTAATACATTGAAGCCATTTGCCCGGCGCAACGCCGTTTCTGTAGAGGGAGACCCGAAGTTTCACACTGACATGGATCGACTTATAAAGGGGCTAGACGGCTGGATGCAATCTGTTGAGGTCGCCCCTAAATCCGTGGCTCAAGATATCATTGACAATACCTCCTCACCTATCACATATGACTCTGTACCTACTAGAAGAGATATGCACGTTCATGGGGTTTCCATCAACGGTGTTCGTCTCAATATGGTCGATGTCCCAGGCGGCACTTTTCTGATGGGCTCACCAGACACTGAGGCAGGCAGAATAAAAGATAATGAAAGTCCACAGCATAAAGTGAAAATCTTACCCTTTTCAATGGGGATTTATCCGGTGACCCAATCACAATGGCAAGCCGTCGCAACACTCCCTAAAGTCAAATATGATTTAACCTCGAACCCTTCTCATTTCAAAGGAGAGAATCGCCCAGTCGAGAGAGTCAATTGGCATGAAGCGATGGAGTTCTGTCAGCGGCTTTCAATTATGACTGGGCTTTTTTATCGCTTGCCTAGTGAAGCCGAATGGGAATATGCCTGCCGCGCAGGTACGACGACACCGTTCTATTGGGGAAACCGCCTGGATAGAGATAAGGCTAACTTTGGTGACAATATATCCAATACAACGGCGGTCGGTCAGTATCCAAAAAATGCCTTTGGCCTGTATGACATGCACGGCAATGTACATGAATGGTGCAGAGACCACGCGCATAAAGGTTACAGAGGAGCCCCGAAAGATGGGAAGCCTTGGTTAACTGATAGGATTATAAAGCGTATCATTCGTGGTGGTTCCTGGAGCAGCGATCCGAGTTTTTGCCGCTCCGCGATGCGCGACTGCAATGAACCCTACGACCGTAGTACCTTCATCGGTTTTCGAGTAAGTTGTAACGCGCGCTCGATTCCTGAGAAATACTTAAGAGAGTTTTTATCATAAACCCTTGAAGGGGTATCACCGCGCTTCACATGGCAATAACAGCAATGAGTGACCCAATGGCGACGGCTCTGTTAAAGCGGACATTCCGCAGGTTAGTGGATAGAGTTGAGCAATAATTCGGTATCGTTTTTTCAACGATGAAACGAGCGTACCGATGGAAGTCCAAGACCTTGACCACCTAGGCATCATAGCTGGGATTGTAGACCAAATGGGACTAGAATCGCGCACGAATGAGTGTTTAGGGACGCATCCGCAGCAAATTGTAAGCCCAGGCCAAGGCGTAAAAGCGATGATTCTCAATGGATTAGGGTTTGTGAGTGCGCCGCTGTACTTGTACGAAGGCTTTTTCCTAGGCAAAGCCACCAGTCACCTATTAGGGCAGGGCATAGAGCCTTCGCATCTGAATGATGACTATTTGGGCCGTTTACTCGACAAAGTTTATGCGTACGGTGCGAGTCAGTTGTTCAGTCTCATCGCGATGGATGCTTATCGTGCATTTGGGTTGAAGACACCGCGCTATCACCTAGACAGCAGTAGCTTCAGCGTCCATGGTGCTTATGAGAAAGCGATTTCAGAGACAGAACCTGGCTGCATCGAGATTACCTATGGCCACACCAAAGACCATCGACCTGACCTGAAACAGTTCATCACAGAGATGATTTGTAGCAACGATGGAGCTGTGCCGCTCGGCTTTCAAGTATCGAGCGGTAATCAGGCCGACAAAGCAGTGTTCGCCGAGCGGCTCCAAGCCTTTGCCCAGCAGTGGGATGTGAATGGGTTACTGATTGCGGATGCAGCACTATATGGCGCAGAGAATTTGGCCTTGATGGGTGATTTACGCTGGATTACTCGTGTACCGCTGACGCTATCGGCAGCCCAAGCGTTAGTGACGGACTTAGCCGCTGAAGATTTTGTGGATAGTGAGCGCCCAGGCTACCGATTTAGCAGCGTTTGTAGCACCTATGGAGGCGTTAATCAGCTCTGGGTGGTGGTGGAAAATCAAGCCCGGATTGACAGTGACCATTGCCAAGTCGATAAACAAGTTGAAAAACAGCTCAAACGCGCTGAAAAGCAATGGCGCACTCAGCAGAAAACTGATTTTGAGTGTGCAGAAGATGCGTTCATTCAGGCTCAGGCGATTGCATATAGTTGGCGATATCATCGGCTGTCTAAACTCTCTGTCGTAGAGCAGCCTCACTATGAACAATCTGGGCGTCTAAAAAAGGGGGCAACGCCTACTCGCATCACCTATCGGGCGACTGCCAAAGTCATCGCCGATGAGGCTGCGATTGAGCGGGCTAAACGCAAGGCAGGGCGCTTTATCTTGGCCACCAATGTCGTCGATGACCCCAGCGTTACCCCCGAGAGTATCCTTACCGATTACAAGGGACAACAAGCCCCTGAGGGTGGGTTCAAAATGCTCAAAGACCCAATGTTCTTTACCTCTAGTGTGTTTCTCAAAACTCCTGAGAGAATTGTTGCACTCGCGACTATCATGGGACTCTCTCTGATGGTGTATACGCTGGCTCAAAGGCACCTGCGGCAAGCGTTAACAGCCTCGGATGACACTGTTCTCAATCAGCGCAAGCAACCTACTAAATCGCCAACTTTACGCTGGATTTTTCAAGCCTTTCAAGCGATTCATCTAGTTGTGATCAATGGTCAAGCTCAAGTTTCTAACTTGACTCCTGAGCGGCTGAAGATTCTTCAGTGCTTCGGTGTCCCTTGTCAAAAATACTATCTGACCGGATAGTCAACCTGCGGAATGTCCGTAATAGCTTCAATAGTTTCCTGCCATTTGCCTTGGATCACCAAAAGTTAGGAAGAGCCCTTCCTTATTGTCGTCTAATAACCCAGAGTTCACCATTCAGGTTGTTGCGTCCAAAGATGACATAGACTGGGCCATACCACTGCTGCTTGTGGAGTTTGACGTGGTGGAAGCAGCGCACTTCACCTCGAGCCAACCGCACCGACTTGGGCTGTATCCAGCCGCCAGTAGAACGCCATAGCCAGGTGTTGGGGGTTTATGCAAAAAGCCCCAAGTTCGCCCCTGCACGGCCAATCCGGTGGAGCAGAGCCATCGGCGTATCAAGCACCGCTATTACCCCACGCTTGGCTTCGGCGAGTTCGTTGCTGCGCAGAGAGTCTGTCGAGCGGTGGATGAGGTGAGTAACTTTTTGCGGCCGCGATCACAAATGACAGAATTCGTCTGTCTTCATGATCGTAGAGAGCGATTCCTGAAGGGTCTTGGAGAATTAGAAGCCTTATTTCAGGCGGCTTAAGCAAACATAAAGCCGAGGGTGGTCCCATTGATGTTGATTCGGCTCAATTTGGCTAACCAAATTTGACATTTTCCCTCAATTGTCTGTATGAAAGGATGGCGAAAACTTACAGACACGGACCTAAATTTTATATATTTTCGTGTCAGATAGCCCAAATTTTAATTTTCCCGCTTTATTCTCTAGTTATTGGGATGTGCTCCATCTATCTCAGCATTAGAGCGGTTGTTAGTCTCCAAGCAAATTTCATATCAGCCTACATGATGCTGAAAGATTTAAAGTAATTAAGTCCGGTTTAAATATACGGACATGTGGTTTTATCGTTGACTTACAAACCCTTTATCCTCATCCCTTTCACAGTTTGTAAAGTGAGGGAAACAGGATGTTGTTTACAACTCCCATTGGCGGGACTGCCTACAAAGATTGGACAATCGCTAACTATGTTGATCGAGATCCGAGCAGCGGGATTTCAGATTATCGCGGCGGTAATATCTCCTACAACGGTCATCAAGGAATAGACTATACACTGCCCCATTTCGCTGCGATGGATAGTGGCATCCCAGTTTATGCTGCTGCCCCAGGCACCGTAATTAGTACTCACGATGGTGAGTTCGATCGCTGTACGCCCGAAAATCCCTGTAGTGATGCAAATTTTGTCGTCATCGACCATGGGGATGGGCTTGTGACTCGATACTGGCATCTGCGCAAAAATTCTGTGTCTGTTGCTGTTGGCGATCGGATTGAGGCGGGTGACGAGATCGCCCTGGTGGGGAGTTCTGGCGTATCCAGTGATGCCCATTTACATTTTGAAGTCAGCCTCAATGGTCAGATTATTGACCCCTATGAAGACATCAATCGTTGGTGGAAAGACCCGACAGTCTATGCTGGTGATGTTGTGGGCGTCTTGGATTACGACATTGTTGCCCACGCTCCCTCCCTCTCAGAACTGAGAGAGCGACCGGTTGCTGAGGACATATTTACCCAAACACCTGGGCAGCAGGTTTTTATGTGGACTCAGCTACACGGCATTGACCAGGGTGATGAGCTTACATTTTCGTTTTTTAGGCCAGATGGCACACTATACAATCAATTTAGTTGGGAGGATGTTTCAGCATTTTCCTATGGCTGGTGGGTAGCGGCCCTTGGCTTACCAGACCTACCCCAGGTAGGTCAGTGGCAAGTTGAATTTGAAAATAACGGTAAACTTTTAGCTACGGATACATTTACTGTCACAACAGCAGATGAACCTGTCATAACAGCTACAGTACTGACGAATACTGGTTGGACGAAGGACCTAGACGTACAAGGTTATTGGACAAATAAACGCGATAGTGTCCAAGACTTAACTGACGGAATTGAGGTTGCTGTTGGGACAACGGCTAAGACGCTGGGCGGCAATGATGCTATTTTCGGTAAAGTTGTGAGCGGAAACGGCATCCTAAACCAAGGGAAGATCGTAACTGGAAATGGACAGGATTCTCTTGTAGGTGCAGTCGAAGGGATTGGAGACTTTAATAGCGGTATCTTTCAGGTCTCTGGTAGCACCCTCAATACCGGAGAGGGCAAGGACTCTGTTACAGGTGAGGTTATTGTCAAGGGAAATGGTAGCAGCAATAGCAGCATCTTCCAGGAAATGAGCTGCATGCAGACTGGCGGTGGCAGTGACGATCTGCACGGCATTGTCTCGGTGGAAGGGGACGGGAACTTTAACAGCGGCATCTTCCAACGCACTGATAGCAATATTAATACTGGTGGTGGAAAGAATTCGATTTTAGGTGAGGTTATTGTCAAGGGAAATGGTAGCAGCAATAGCAGCATCTTCCAGGAAATGAGCCGCATGCAGACTGGCGGTGGCAGTGACGATCTGCACGGCACTGTCTCGGTGGAAGGGGACGGGAACTTTAACAGCGGCATCTTCCAACGCACCGATAGCAACATGAATACTGGTGGTGGCCATGACACTGTTACAGGCCAGGTGATTGTCCAAGAGAACGGCAGCAACCATAGCAGCATTTTTCAGGAAATGAGCCGCATGCAGACTGGCGGTGGGAAAGACTCCATTACAGGTACTGTAACAGTTGAAGGCAGTGGGGAAAACAACAGCGGCATTTTCCAACGCACGCATAGCGTTATCAATACGGGAAACGGTAGTGACTCCATTACTGGAGAGGTTCAAGGGAACGGCGCTGGTATTTTTAACGATGCCACTAGCTTAATGACTATGGGCAATGGGAAGGATTATCTTACTGGATCAGTCACTGGTGCGGGGTTTGGAATCAACAACAGTGGTTCTATCAACATGGGAAATCACCAAGATGTTGTTGAAGGGATAGGTGCCGATGCGTTCTACGGGTTTATCGGTGGTGGCAAAGTTTTCCTAGGGGCAGGTGCAGACAGAATTATTGGCTTTGGCGAGCAAATGGTGAATGGTGGTACGGGCATTGATACTGCTGAATTTGAGTTTTCTCTAGACAGTTCAATTAGGTTAGGTAGTAGCGCTGCCAACGCGCTCAATGTGATAGCAAATGGAGTCACAATGGCATTTGTCAACGTAGAAAAATTTATGTTCAATGGTGATACCTTCTTGCTACAAGAACTCCAAAATACAAGCTAAATCCCTCAAATAATAAAGGCGAGGTTCATCTGAGGGTGACACTTTAAGGCGATGAAGTCGTCTCCATGCTTCTCCTCCCGTTTGTGCGATCACCGGCTTGGTTCAAGACAGCCCGATTTTAGGTAACACTTTCAGCACAAAATAGACCGTCATCTAGGTGGCCCAACTCAGTGATTGCATCCGTTTCTAAGCTCTTTAGAGGGTAGTGTTGCAAAAACGGGGAACGCATCCCTGAGAGGGCAATCTAAGGACATCTGCCATCGAATCTATCAAGTTCTATGCCATCCTCCCATCCTTTCAAATGGCGTCACTTCCAGTCAGACCTAATCCTGCTGAATGTCCGCTGGTATCTGCGCTATAGCCTGAGTTACCGAGATTTTGAGGAAATGATGCTGGAGCGTGGTGTAAAGGTTGACCACACGACGATTTATCGTTGGGTACAAGCCTACAGTCCAGAACTGGACAAGCGTTGTCGCCTGTATCTCAAGCCCACCAATGATTCATGGAGGGTGGATGAGACGTACGTGAAGGTCAAAGGCGTGTGGAAGTATCTCTACCGAGCCGTCGATTCCGAGAGTAATACCCTAGACTTTATGCTCAGCGCCAAGCGCGATACGAAAGCGGCCAAGCGTTTTTTCAAAAAGGTGCTGAAGGCCTCACACACCATTGGGCCGAGAGTGATCACGGTCGATAAGAATGCGGCCTATCCGCCCGCGAACTGCCAAGTCAGCGCTTGCGCTATCGCTGACTTGAAAGTCTCTGAGGTCCTGCCTGAAAAAACGGAGACTCGGCAGAGTAAGTATCTGAACCATACCGTAGAGCAGGACCATCGGTTTATAAAACGGCAAACCAAACCAGGACTAGGTTTCGGCTCATTCAACACGGCCAGACGGACGCTCAAAGGATATGAATCGATGAACATGATTCGCAAGGGCCAGATCAACGGTGCTGACAAAGGCGATGTGATGGGACAGATCTCATTCATCAACGCAATCTCCGGAGTGGCCGCGTGATCGAAGTCCCGATGATGGGGACTTTGGGTCATTTTCTATCTGCGGCATTTTCTTGCAACAGAACCGAAATGCAACCTATTTAGTTGCCGGAGTAATAAGTGTCAGTAACCTCATTTTTAACCAGCCAAAGCTTCACACTGTCCAGCTACCTGAATAGAAGGTTACAACCCATGTTTCGTAAGCAAAAAGATTTCTTCAGATACAAATGATTGGAAAAGTCTATTTAGCAAGTCTTATACATTCACGCAGTCGTATGAAACGTCTGTAACCAAGTTTCATCTAAATTTGACTGATAATTCTAAAATATCTCATGACATCAGGCTTTCCCTGCTGTAGTGCTTTTCCCTCGCATTTTTGAAACTATATAATAACAGGTTGAAAATTTACTAAGAGGCTTATCTCATGAAATCAGTAAAATCTGTTGAAATTAAAACGATTGAAAAAGAAAAAAGCGGAACTGTTAGCGTTTATGTCTCTCAAACTAGCCATGAAACGGTTCAGATGGAGGTTACACAAGGTGTGCTAGACGAGATATTTGTGCCGAACAAACAGACACATCAGGTTTTTGTGGTTCGCGGTAAAGTTGTTTTAGTCGTTTGGGAAAATCAGCAGCCCAGAGACATCCATCTAGACGAAAAGTCGAGCAAGGTCGTAGTTATTCCTCCTGACGTTTGCTACGGATTCATTAATCTGCATGTAGAGCCAAGCTTGGTGGTCAACGCTGTGCTCCACGATCAAGGCTCTGAGTATCAGCTAGAACACCATCCGGTTGAAAATCCGCTTGCGTATGACAGTGTTGTTCATCGGGAGGATGTCGTTTCTCATAAGGATGTCATTAGTCGTAAGGACGTCGTCCCGGCTAATGTCACCGAAAAAAACAGTGCAAGACGTTTTGAAAGTAACGATTGTGCTCTCACTGACAGTGACTCTCATCTAGCGAGGAAGCCGTTACTAGCGACCGGATGAGACTGAGTTCATCACTGCAACAAACTAGTGGCAGTGACCCCTTTGAAGTTGGAGCCTGAGAGGTGAAATATCGGTTCAGGAGGCTTGTAACTTAGTTACAAGCCTCCTGAACTTATCGGTCGCTGTAATGCCTGTTGGTTGAGGCGATTGACCATTTTCTGCAGATGCATTGTTCTCCTGTAACTCAGATGTATATGAGATGTACATGGGAGCTATCTTCGTTTTTGTCTTGAAGTATGGAGCACCGAATTAACATGAACGCTAAGTCAGATAAAATTATCATCTTTGACACCACACTGCGAGACGGAGAGCAGTCGCCAGGCGTTACGCTTAGCGCAGACGAAAAGCTTGTTATTGCCAAGTCGTTAGATAAATTAGGAGTGGATGTTATTGAAGCGGGGTTTCCATTCGCGAGTAAAGAAGACTTTAGGGCCGTGCGGAAAATTGCAGCTGTTGTCGGGATTGAAAGTGGCCCAACGATATGTGCATTGGCTAGAGCTACCCACCGGGATATTAAAGCCGCAGCAGAGGCACTTGCCCCTGCTGCCAATTCCCGAATCCATACTTTTTTGGCAACGTCTGATATTCATTTACAGCACAAACTCAAAAAGTCTAGATCGGACGTTTTAAGGATTGTACCGGAAATGGTTGGCTATGCAAGGTCATTTGTACAGGATGTAGAGTTTTCTCCGGAAGATGCTGTGCGCAGCGATCCGGCGTTTTTGTATGCGGTTTTAGAACGAGCGATCGCAGCGGGTGCAACCACTGTTAATATTCCAGACACTGTTGGCTATACGACGCCGAACGAATTTGGGGCGTTAATTCGTGGCATTCAAGAAAACGTTTGCAATATCGATCAGGCCGTTATTTCAGTTCACGGTCATAACGATCTGGGTCTGGCCGTTGCCAACCTTTTAGAAGGCGTAAAGAATGGTGCTCGGCAATTAGAATGCACAATCAACGGTATCGGCGAGCGAGCCGGAAACGCGGCGTTAGAAGAATTAGTTATGGCGCTTCGTGTCCGCAAACAGTACTTTAATCCGTTTTTAGGAAGAATGCCAGAATCAACAGAGGCATTGACGAATATTGACACTCAGCAAATTGATAGAGTTTCCCGCTTAGTGTCTTCGCTCACTAGAATGCCAGTGCAACCTAACAAAGCAATTGTGGGTGCCAATGCCTTTGCTCATGAGTCGGGCATTCATCAGGATGGCGTACTCAAGAACAAGTTGACTTACGAGATTATGGATGCTCAGTCAATCGGGCTAACTCGTAATCAGATTGTCTTGGGTAAGCATTCTGGGTGCCATGCCTTTCGCGTACGCTTGCAAGAATTAGGATTTGAGCTAAGCGAGCGTGATGTAAGCAAAACCTTTGAGCGATTTAAAGCAGTCGCTGATAAGAAAAAAGAAATTACCGATTGGGATGTTCAGGCTATTGTTAATAATGAAATACAGCAAGTGCCAGAGCTGTTTTGCCTGGAGTTGGTACAGGTTTCTTGTGGCGATCACGCCCGCCCTACTGCAACCGTAACGCTCGTGACGCCAACTGGCGAAAGCCGAACAGACGCAGCAGCGGGTACAGGCACTATAGATGCTATCTGCAGAGCAATCAATCGAGTGGCCAATATCCCCAACGAGCTAGTTGAGTATTCAGTTAGATCGGTAACCGAAGGTATTGATGCTATAGGCGAAGTTACGATTTGCCTGCGCCATGCAGATCGGGTTTACTCTGGTCACTCAGCGCATATTGATATTGTGGTGGCTTCGGCCGAGGCGTACGTCAAAGCTTTAAATAGGCTTTATGATGAGCAGTACCAGCAAACTGACGCGCCATCTAAGGCCCCTTTAACATCTATAGAAGTTGACCATTCACTGCCGGTGCCCGCATAGTGCGCACATAAATACAGTTCACGCATAAACAGAGTTGCATGCAGAATGAACATGAATTTAGCTCAAAAACCAAAGCTACGGTCGTGCTACGTTAAACCCAATAGCGGGGTTGCTTTCTTTGACAGCATCACAATTGAAGCTGATGCCATCACAGACATCCGACAGAACTCTGTGTTCCCAGTAATGGAAGAGAAGCAGATTTATGTCTGTCGGCAAATGAGGTCGCGTTTAGAGGCTGCCGACGCGCCTCTAGTTTTAGATGTAGGAACTGGCAGCGGCGTCTATGCAATTTATGCGGCTGTTGTTTGCCACTGTCGGGTAATTGCCATTGAGACCAGTAGCAGAGCTCTGAGGATCGCCCGACAGAATGCATTGGCCAACGGCGCTGTTCTTTGTGATCGGCCTCAGGATGTAGAAGCGGGCAGCATTTGCTTTATTCAAGTCGAATTTGGAGAGCATTTTATTGAGGAAATGATGCAGCCGAAGCTTCGCTTTGACACTCAAGCAGCATTCGACTACGTGTTGCTCTCGCCCGCTAATATGCTGAATGGTCCTACGGTCTCGGCGATTAGCATTGCCAACCATGCGTTCGGAGGGACCGATGGTCAGCAGCCTTTTTTGCAGCAAATACAGCATGTTCCCTCTGTCCTAAAGCAGGGTGGTTACTGTCTCGGAACACAAATGACGCCCGTGGTAGAGGGTAGCTTCCCCCAAGCTGTTAGAGACATCGAGACAGCTTTCAATCGTGAATGCCATATTACTGTGAAAAAGGTGTTTGGCGAAGACTTGCCGACTAAAGCGCTATTGGAGGGGCAATACAGAAGCTTTTTAGCTTATTTGGAAGAAGACCATGGTATGGTCGGCCGGATTAATGCGTACATTACAGAAATGGCTGCCCAGCATCCGCAATTGACTCAAGTATATTACGAAGCTCGTAAAGGGAAAAAGGCAGGCAAAAAAGAGACGTATACTTTTGTTCCTTTTAATGCAGAAAATAAAGGTCACAACCGGGACTGGAAAGATAGAATTTACGTCTATCGAAACATTGTTGATTATTCTGCGCCAAGGGGCTATTTCCCCACACCGTCTGTTTTTACCCAGGACTTTGCCGGGAATTTGATTTCGGCAAAAAATTTGCATGAAAATAAGCCGCAAAGAAAGGAAGGCAAACCAACAGTCAAGACACCACTTGCTTTGCTAGACAGTCGTTTAAAGAGACATGCGGTTCAACAGGGCACTAAGTTCTTGTTTGATGTTTTACTCATAGAAGTAGTGCCCATCTTTACGACACAAGGCGTAGAGAAGAACATCGATCAAGACTGTAAAGTGTGGATTTTTAACCGAAAGAAAAAAGGTACTGTTCCAGTAGATATTCAGAAGACGGGGAAGCAGATACTAGATGCCTGGCAGACTCACACAAAGGGCCAGCAAGATGCCGTTATGGGAACCTTTTTTCATCCCAGCTTTATTGGCACTGTTTCACCCGACCAGTGGGGGCAGGTTTGCCATTCTACCTTGTCCGAAGATACTGACATAACTTTTGATAAAGCACACTTTAAGAAGGTTTCAAAGTACCGAAAGCGATTAGAAAAGTACTGTAAACAGTCGAGCCAGACTCAGCGCGAGGCTGTTGGCGACCACAGGGACGATGCCGTACTGTCAGGAGCTTCACCCGTATTCACAGTAGATGATTCAGCCTCTCTGAACGATTTAGGCGTTCCTAGCTTTAAGGAATACTGTGAAAAACTCATTGATATTGCTCATATTCAAGACAGAATGCCAGCTGTAGCCCAAAATGAGCATCTGCTTCAGCAAGTTCGAAACAGCAAGCAAGATTTGATCAATTTTTTTGCTGGAGTCAAACCGCTAAAAAATAACCGCCACGAGTGGAATGAAGTTCTCTCAGAAGATGTGCAGCTTTGTCACCAAGCATGGCATAAATACATCACAAAACAGTTCAGGCGGATTGCTCAAGAGTCCAACTCTTCTTCTCAGTGTGGCTTTTCTAGCTTGATGAGTTTCCCGCTATTCATTCAGAACACTGCGGGTAGCGTAGATAGCTCCCAAACGCTATTAGAAAGCTACAGAGGCGGTGTTTGGATATATGCAGCCTCCTCTGATACTTGGACAATCAAGCATGAGCAGTACCTGTATGATTTAGCCAAGCTGCTCTTTCTACTTTGCGTAGAGCAGTATGCGCTCGTTGCTCCGGGAAAATTTGGGGATGAAAGAGAAGAATATCGCAGCAAGCTGCTAGGACACGAGGTAAAACATGTGGCTAGCGCGATGAGTAAAGATTGGGTACGGCCCATACAGGACTTTTTTGACGTTGTTCCCTTCTCCGGCGAAAAGCCAGATAGTTCTAAAATAGGGCGCATTGAAATATGGGATAAGCAGTTTTTAGAAGAGCCTTGGATCGACAACTTGGGCGTGACGCCATTTAGGAGTTTAATTGGGAGCGCGGGACAACTGATTAACTTTTGGTGCCTTTTAGACAATCCAGCGGATGTGCCATTTTCGGAAGATTCTCCCCCTACAGATCTCGAACAGTTTATTCGAGAATGTTGGGATTGGGCCGTTGATACAGTAACGATGCATGCACTCTCTAGAGAAAATCCAGATACGGCTGCCAGGGCCGTCGAACTGCAAAAAATAAGAGGGGCCATTAAGCTAATTCATCAGCTACCTGACTTATCTTTGGCAAATGCTAACTTTCCCGAAATTACCTGGGACGTAAAATCAGAGTCGAGTTCACAAACCGTTTGGCTATGCCGTTTGATGATTGCGTTATTTACCAACTGTGTGAAGCATAGCAACCCTATAGATGCGGTTGAGGTCAGTGTAAAATGTGTCTCTAAGCGGAATAGCCTATACCAGATAGAAATTCATGATCGGGCAAGTTTAGGCGGAGGGAATAGCCAATTAATCAGAGAACGATTGATTGAACAAGCACCTTATTACGAGGAAATATCAGAAGAAGCCTGTGCGTTTTTGGATAAGGCGAAATACAAGCTTGAGTATCTAGATAATAAGTTAAACCTCTCGACGAGAGAGGTTATTCAAACCTGTTTGCAGAATCTAGAGAAAGGCAGCGATCACAACCTAGTAGAGGTAAAATGGCCCGATAGAAATATTCAGCCTGGTGACTTTTACCGAGTGGCTATTAATTTTCGATATCTGGAGGCATAGATCGATGAACCTCGCTATAGTCGAAGACCTGCAGAAAGCCTATGACAACATAGAAGACTATGCGCCAGTACTGAGATCAAAAGATGTGAACTTAGTCAGTAATCTGTCGAGAAGAATCAAGTTTTCGGGAATTTTTGACCGTTTAATTAAGAACCTTTCTAATTTTTCAGGAGATCTTATCTTAATTCTCGACTTGGGACTGGATTTACCGATTGCGACAGAGAGAAGTCTGCGCGTTCACTATGATATTGCTGCAAATATAATCGATTCCCAAATTGATGGGGTAGTGGTTGCCTTAGAAGCGATTAAAAACGCGAATATTTCTCCCCTCCTAATTTTGATTGCCACTGAGCTAGGTCATCAAGGCTCGATTGAGCATTTTTTGCAAGATCGGATCAATCGCAGCGGTCGATCAGATCAGATCAGGCTCGAATTTTCACCGAGAGGATTTGGCCTCTCTAATCAGAAATATGCTAAAGACATTGTAAATTTCTCTGTCGAGCAATTTGAGCGCTACTTTGACGGTCGATTTAAGCGATTTTTCACCCGAATTGAGGGATTGAGCCACGATGATTGTCAGGGAGCGGAGGCGCAGGAGATTCTGTCGGGTTTGTTGAACGTAGATCTTGAATCGTCTGCGGAAGGCTGGGGTTCTAAGCAACAAATTTTACGAGAGGCGCTGAAGTCTATGGGTAGCGAAACGGGTAAACCGCTGTCTGCTGTGGGTGCTTGGGTATACGCGCTAGCTGCCTATCGTCACGTACATCCGGAAGGCGATTGGCAACACAAGTTTAATCTTGGCGATTTAGATGAAAGTTTGTCATACTGCGCGCTTTTGCCGCACCAAAAACTAGAGACGCTGAGAGGCTCCATTCGGATTTTTTACGAAATGTGCTGTCGCCTTTTTATGTCAAACGATGCGAATCGTTCGATTGAAACGCTAGATCAAGTGAGTTTGTCTATTGAGCATGGTCTCATGTTTGTTCTTAATTTTCCTTGTCAGGGTGTTCCTGGTTCGATTCACGAGCGCCTGAAAACGCTGCACAAACAAAGTGTTAGAGGAGAAAAACTTTCTGCTTCAAGGCATAAAACTTCTTTCTCCCTTTGGCAGTTTTGGCAGACGAGTTCTTTGAGTGACCGCGATACTTTGGATGATGAGGGGATGTTCAGTCCAATTTGGCGGTTGAATGTTGTGCCTAGAGAAGGTAGAAAAACCAAGGTCGTTTTCTATGAATAATTTAGTAGAGATGCCCGATGTGGTGGTGATTGATAACGATAAAGATAGAGCGAAAGGCATGGTGCAAGCCTTTGAAAATGTGGGTTGCGCCACGCCGATTCATCTTTGGAAGAATGGCAGAGGAAAGACTCAGTGTTCAGGAGATGGAGCAATACCGGAACGTTGCAAGGTTTTGCTGTGGCATGTCGGAGACTTGGGCGGAGATTGGACAGATATCACCGCCGACCAACTGATTTATTACAGCGGTAATGGAGGTGACGATACTCGCTTTCCAGCAGAAACAACAGAAAGAATTTGGCGGCCTGTCAAAATTGGGTCGGCGGACTTAGCCTCTGGTGTTCTCAGCTCATTTGAAGCTCAAGCATTGTTGTTGTATGTATCGAAGAAAATGGCGGGTAGCCGCGATTTAGAGAAGCCTGCTTTTTTGGAGCGGGAAGATCGCGCGCTTGTGGCGCTGGCAATGCTTTGCCAGGGCTATCTAGCTACCCATATCAGATACGATGAGCAGGCCAACAGATGGGAGCCTCAAGACCTTGTAAATGCATTTTGCGATACGGGATGGACTGACTTCCTGTGGTCTGGAAGGCAAGCGTCCTGGTTTGAGGAAGACGCTATCAGAGACAAGCAAGCGATCACGAATTCGGCAGACTGGTGGTTAAAAGGGCTAGGGCTTTTGGCCGTCGGTGGCGGTTTGGATAGCTCGGCTTACATAGCATTTCGAGCAGCGATTGAGCAGTCTTGGACGCCGTCAGGAACAGATGCGAACTTGTTAGGATGTTTGAGTAGGATCGCCAAACAGAACCCAGACGGCATAGCTGTGGCCAATCCTTCGATTACGCCTGAAGCGGTAGCAGGCATATATACAGATATACAAAGAGAAATTTTCAAGCCATCAATCGGACAATTCTCTGCTCCACCCTATCGTTACCTGGTGCCGGAAGTAGACTTCAAACATATTCTGACAATGCAGAGTGATGTACTAAGTACGGCCACCGCAACGGTGCTGGCGCTTCTGCTAGATGCAGAATTACATCTGATTGATCGCACGGAATTGCCAGCCTCGATCGGCTTAGAAGGGCCCTCTCTTCTAATTATTGCTGAGAACGCTTTAGATAACTTGTCGACTTTGCGGCTATGCGGATTCAGCGGCGCGGTCGTTGCGTTTTCTCCCGATTCATTTGAGCAAGTAAAGCAACGGTATCCTGTTATGCGTTGGGGGCAAGGCTCTCATGCCATTTGTTTGGCTACTTCCACGGTAGCCCGCTTGCTCGCACAAATCGCTAAAATGTATCCTTTAGAGCCTGAAAATCTGGCTATGCTACAAAACCAGTTAACAGCGCCTGTTTCCTGGCTAGATGAGAAAATCAGTCCCCTGCTAAGCGCGCTACAAGATAGCGACGAAAACCGCCAGCAGCATATTGATGAGTTGGCTACGATTATTCGAGACCTGCGGGAGATTACGCCTGTTGTTTATCATACGATCGCTGATATTGATGGCCAGCCCCTACAGATACAGCATCATTTTAGAGATAAGCTAGACGATGCAATGTCGGCTCAGTCTCCTAAAAGGGAAAGCCTGGCCTTACTCAAGCAGGTCTTCGAGCAATGGCGCGATCTGGTTTTAGCGTTAGGCGGAAATCCGCAGTAGTTCTTCAGGAGAGGAGAGATGGTTGAACCCAACGTGCTGATTCTAGATGACGAAGATGCCTGGCTTTATCGACACCGAGGGTATCTGGAAGACGCTGGCATTAACTGCTATGCTACCAGGCTCGCCAAAGATGCTATTAATGCTGCGAAGACAAATCCTGCCATAAAATTTGCCATTATTGACGAGATCCTCTATGTTCCCCCTGTGCGTGTTAACGACGAAGATAGGGAACTTCAGCGCTGGCAGGGGCATGGTGTTGTTCGCGAAATTACCGCCCAAAGATTAGACTTGAAAATTATTATTGTGAGTTCTGCACCTCATCTATCGAGCGAAGCAAGCGGGGGAAGTAATCGCGCTTTTCGAGAAGAGACAAAACGACTAAGACGACAGAAATGCGTCATTGACATTATTCATAAGCAGGATATCGAGGAAGATCCAGACGGCAGCTATGACTGGATTTTAGATTTAATCAAGAGACCTCAAACCTCTGGAAGACCGACGACGGCCACGCCCAAGATGCTACTTGGCCTGGGCTTTACTGAAGCAGAATATGCGGCGATGGCTGAACAAGTGAATATGGAGCGAAAGAAAATTTTGCCGATGGCTCCTTTCTTTAAGATGGGGAGCGAAGCAGTACTGAAATCGTTTTTAGAACGGGCTAAGGAGAAAACAGTTTGGATCGAAATGCCGGGAGCCAGAAAACCTGAGCGGGTGAGCGCAATTAAGCAGGGCTCTAGCGCTTTTCAGATTCTGGAGACTTTGGCCGTTAAGTCTGAGAAAAATCAGGAAGTCATTATCCAAGAGCAGGAGTATCAGTACTCGCCGCGTAAAGCTAAGAAAGCCACTGCCGACCATGCCCCCAGCCACGATCCTCTGTCTGTCAGAGATTTTGCGTTTGAATATACCGAAGAGGGGGGGCGGAGATCGCGCACGGGCGTACAGTTTGAAGGGCGCACCGAGCAAACAACCAGACTCAAAGTCGCTATCCACAGACTGAGTCAGAAGCTTGCGAAACTAAATCTAGGCGCTTCGCGCCAGCTGTTTGACTACAAGCTCGATCATCGAGGATATCAGCCGACCTTCACTCTAGGAATTATCGTCTATGCAGTAAAGGCTGGTAAAACCCGCCGCCGTTAGCGGGAATAGGCTACCGATTATCTTTTAGTTATAAGACACTCGGTTTCAGGCGATTGAACACATGTACTAGTTTAGTAGGAGGCGGGCATTCGCTGTCGTAACCTGAAATTCAGCCATTTTGCTTACAAGAAACCCTGTAACTACGTTTCTCAGTAAATAGAATTTACTCAACTTTATTGCTTTCTCTTCAGGCGTTTTGCCAATCTTGTGTCGTTCGGCCTTTCCTTGTAACTCTAAATTATAAAGATAGTCTTTGGGTAAGGACATGATGAATTCAACTAAGACAATTCTGGCTTTGGTTGCCAATCCTAGAAAGGCAACCCAAAGACGGTTAGATATTGAAATTCGAGAGATAGAAACAGGATTACAACAGAGTCAGGGTCGCGAGAAATTTGCAGTTAAGCATCAGTGGGCTGTTGGATCTGATGACTTGCGTAGGGCCATGCTCAGGTTTAATCCGCAAATTGTCCACTTTTGTGGCTATGGACTCCAGTCTCAAGGCATAGAGCTACAGCATGGAACGAGTGGTGCCAATGTGGTAAGCGCCCAAGCGTTATCAAACCTGTTCAAACTTTTTGCCGACCGGGTAGAATGCGTTCTTCTAAGCGCTTGCTATTCGGAACTACAGGCAGAAGCAATTAGTCGTCATGTTAAGTATGTAATCGGGATGAAACAAGATATTAGCCATGAAGCCGCGACCAGTTTTTCGGTGGGTTTCTACGATGCTTTAGGAGCTGGGAAATCTTATGCAGAAGCTTTTGCGTTCGGCTGCAACTCTATTCAACTAAGCCATGGTGCTGGACGAAATCATGCTAGAGAAGATCTGGTTCCAGTCCTCAAAGAGAGGCATTCCAATCTTGAGTGGACTTTGCCGACTGTCTTAATTTTAGAAGACGATGAGCTTTGGCTCTCTCAACATGAACGGCGTTTGAGAGAGGGAGGATTTAAGTGCCATGCAACCCAATACGCTGAAGAAGCTATTCGAATTGCTAAAATGGATTCTTCTGTAAAGTTTGCGCTGATTGACGAGATTCTATTTGTTCCGCCAATCCCAATCGAAACACAACATCGGCAGCTCCAGAGATGGCAAGGCTCTGGTGTAATTCGCGAAGCGATGCTACTTAGACCTGATCTCAAATTCATTTTTGTAACCTCTGCTCCCGAGCAGAGAAGTGAAGGAAAAAGTCAGTTATTCAGGCGCGAAGTCAACCGATTGAAGTCGCTGCCAGGCGTTATTGGTGTCGTACATCAGCAGGACATTCAAGAAAATCCAGGCACGATTTATAATCGGTTGATTAATCTGATGGAAAAACCACCTTTTCCTGCAATCTAGCCTGCAAAACTGGATTACTCGACACGGTTTGTCTCAAACAAGAGTAACACTTTCGATGTAATCAGATGACTCGGAGATATGATCGCTCTCAAGTCTGGATTCGCAACTGGGAGAACGTCATTCCGATATTCGACTACCCGATGGAGATTCGCCGTGTGATCTACACCACGAACGCAATTGGGAGAGTACCAAAAACCGTGGGAAAGCTCGGAAACTCGTTTGTGTCCTGTCAGAGTGTGTGCCTTTCAGGTCTTGAGAATGGTGATCACAGCCCGTAAGTAAGGACGGCATTCAGCATGAAACCTCAGAAAACCGT
Source organism: Cyanobacteria bacterium J06634_5 (assembly GCA_039820525.1). Classification (GTDB taxonomy): domain Bacteria; phylum Cyanobacteriota; class Cyanobacteriia; order Phormidesmidales; family Phormidesmidaceae; genus Phormidesmis. Next base: position 1,013 of record JBCBPY010000063.1, on the reverse strand, counting down.
TTGTACTACTCAACGAGTTTTCAACGTTTCCCACGGTTTTTGGTGGTCTCCTTCAAGGAAAAATAAGCATTATCCATTCTTGTGCCCCTAGCTAGTTTATTAGCCTCGCCATCGGCCCCTTTCTCCCAGCCCTATCTTGTTCCCTGTGTTGACAATAGGGAACAGGATAGATATTCTAGGAACAAGATAATCAGAGTCTCCTGTCATGTCCACTATCACCCGTGCAACCTTCCGTCCCTACGCTGCATTGGGAAAGAGCAATAGCAAAATACAAAGCCGCATCATCGAGCTACTCTTTCGCTTAATCCAAACTGATGATCCGGCTAAGGTAAAGCGTCTCTGTACAGCAGAGATAGACTGGCTGACATCTGAGTATGACAAAGCCAGCACCCGCACCAGCTACGTGAGTGCGTACCGCAAGGCAGTCCGGGCCTACTTCGATGAGAACCCGATGCCTAAGCCCCTGGCAGTCGAGAAGCAGACGGTGAAAGGCTTAGTCACTAACCACCTGGCTGAGAGCTATCTGATGGCCCCTGCTGAGGACTACGACACCGTAAGGCAATCCAACAAGACTAAGACGGCTGTGCAGCGTGACAACCTCACCGGCTTCAATGCTGCGGATGCCTTAGCCGCTACGAAGCAAGCCTTGCAGTCAGAGGACTGGCGCGAGCTGGCAGTAGGCCTCATCATGGCAACTCAATCCCGTCCTTCAGATATGCTCCAGTCTGGTGAGTTCAAAGCCGTCAGCAAGTACCGGCTAGAGTTCACTGGCCGCGCCAAGAAAAGAGGAGAGATCGCCAAGGGTGAGATCTTCTGTCTGGTAGAAGCTGCGACCTTCGTTGACGCGTTCAGCCGCCTACGCCGTGAGCCAGAAGTAATGGAGATGAAAAACTGGAAACTCAAACAGGTAGACAGCGGTAAGAACAAGACGCTGAACCGTGCTGTGAAGCGCATCTATGGCCGTGATCGCGATGGCGGTGAAATCATTCCAGTGCCCCACGGTGAAAAGGAGT
>JBCBPY010000062.1:0-23396 GCA_039820525.1 Cyanobacteria bacterium J06634_5 | reverse complement strand
CTAACAGGTAGGCTAAATGTTCGTCGATATCTTTTTAGTGTGATCCAAGCATGAGTCCCACTGCCTCCGTTGCTGCCCGCCTGTCTCCTAAATGCCGAAAGGATATTGCCATCCAGGTGCTGTCCCGCTCGAAACCTGTCAGTCATCTGGCAAGTAAACATCAGGTCAGTCGAAAATTCATCTACCAACAAGGGCATAAAGCTCAGCAAGCCATTGACGACTCTTTTGAGCCCTCATCGACCGATGACGAGGTGCTGTTCTATTTGCCTGTCACCAAGCGCTGGCTGTTCCAGTTACTCCTGGGATTGGTACTGATTTGCCATTGTTCGTATCGAGGCGTGGTGGAACTATTTCGCGATCTTTTCGATGTTTCTATCAGTGTGGGCACCGTTCATAATCGTCTTCAAGAAGCCGCTGAGCTTGCCGCTAAAGTCAATCAATCTCAGGATCTCTCTGAGATTAAGGTGGGCTTGCATGATGAGATTTTTCAAGGCGCTCAACCTGTATTGGTGGGTGTTGATGCAGCCTCAACCTACTGCTACTTGCTTGAAGGTGTAAAACATCGTGATGAAGACACGTGGGGTTGGCACCTATTAGACACCATGGAACAAGGCTTCGACCCAGATTATACGATTGCCGATGGTGCTGCTGCTCTACGGTTAGCTCAAAAAGCGGTGATGCCTGAAACGCCCTGTCACGGGGATATCTTTCATATTCAGCATCAGTTCAAACAAGTTTCCAATCGTCTTGATAAAAGAGCCCGAGCAGCGTTGGCGTAGCCTCTTCTACGAAGAATCGCACGTTGTCTTGAACTAGAGCAACAGCGCGTTAGGGCTCAGTTGGCCCATCGTATGACGCGGCGGCTGACCGTCCGGCTGATGCATGCCAAACGCAAAGAGCAGGCACTTATTTCCTTGTCCACCGATATCAAAACCCTGTCACGGTGGCTGTCTCATGATGTGCTTGAACTCGCGGGGCCACCTCTCAATGTGCGGGAGGAGCTATTTGATTTTATCGTCGCAGAACTCCAATGACGGGAGTGTAAGGCGCATCCTAAGGTTCAAGCGCTGAGAAAAGTTCTTCAAAATCAGCGCAATCTGGACCAGCTTTTGCTGGTGTCATAGATCAAAAGCTGGTCCAGATTGCTGACCACTTTGAAATGCCTTTAGGAACCGTACGAGAGGTTTGCCTACTGCATCGAAAGCAGACAACAATTTATTCAAGTATCTACTAATAAAATGAGTCGTAGCGGATCTAAAGAAACTTTCCACGGGAGGGGACTTTCTTTGAGTAAAGACCATTTCTCCTTCAATATTTCTACTCGCAGATGAGAGTCTTGCTCATGGACTGGCTGGTTATGGAGCTTTAGGTATAAGGTCATTCGGTGTGGGGTTTCGCTGGTGGCTGCTAGCCAGCAGTTAAAGGTGTTAGGGGCAGGTGGATGATGAGGATCTAGAAAGGTTACTTGGTGGGCGCGAATACCGATTTGGGAGAGATTAGGGGGAATCGGTTCTACCGTTTGAAGGCGGCATTGCCAGTGAAGGGCTTCTACTTGTTGGGGGCCGTGGGCGATCGCAGGAGAGAAATTTTTGCAGCCGGTAAGCTTTGCCATGGCTACTGTCCGAGGCTGTTCAAAAATTTGGTGCTTGGGACCATGGGTAACTAAGTGGCCACTATCGATAACGAGTAAATGATGACATACCCGGTAGGCTTCTTCTAGGTCGTGGGTGACCAGTAGGGTGATGCCGCTGTAGTTCTGGAGGCGGGTGATGAGCTGTTGTTCGAGTTGGCTGCGCAGATGGGTGTCGAGGGCAGAGAATGGTTCGTCGAGAAGAAGGACTTCTGGCTGACTGGCTAAGGCTCTGGCGAGTGCGACTCGTTGCTGTTGACCTCCGGAGAGTTCGCTGGGATAGCGTTGAGACAAAGACTCAATCTGAACGGTTGCGAGCTGATGCTGAACAGCGGCCTGGATTTGGCTTGGCGTGAGAGACGAAGGCTGTTGATGTAGGCCGAATGCAATATTGTCGGTGACGCGCAGGTGTGGGAAAAGGGCGTAGTTTTGGAAGAGAATGCCGATTTTGCGATCGCACGAAGGCACATTAATGCCTTGGTTCGAGTCGAATAACACTCGCCCGTTGAGTACAATTCGACCTGCATCTGGGGTTTCTATCCCGGCAATGCACCGCAAAATGAGACTTTTGCCTGCGCCGGATGCACCGAGTAGGCCCAGCGGATGTTGATTGTCAGCGGTGAAGTTTACCTTCAGGCAAAAGTCGGGGTGCTGTTTGTAGATGTTGACTTCTAAAAGGAGATTGGGAGGAGAGTGGGGGCGTGGGGGTGTGGGGGTGTGGGGGTGTGGGTGAGTTCTTTTTTGACGTCTTTTGAGATTGAAGAGACTGTTTTGTTTTGCAAGAAGTTTATGGTGGGCGAACTGGTTGACTAAGACAATTGCCCCTAAAGAGAGAATGAGAATGGTTAATGACCACAGCGCGGCTTCGCGAAAGTCGCCGCCTTCAACGGCGAAGTAAATGGCCATGGGTAGGGTTTGCGTGCGGCCAGGGATGTTGCCTGCGAGCATTAAAGTTGCGCCAAATTCGCCTAGGGCACGGGCAAATGCAAGGGTGATTCCGGCCAACAGGCTTGGCAGTGACAGGGGTAGTGTGATCTGCAAAAAGACGGTGAGTTCTGAAGCGCCTAGGGTTCTGGCGGCTTGTTGTAGGCTGCGATCAATTTGTTCAAATGCGCCCAGGGTGGTTTTGTACATGAGCGGAAAAGCCACCACCGTGGCTGTGATCACAGCGGCGTACCACGTGAACACGACGTTGAGCCCAGCGGTAGACAGCATCATCCCCAAGGGGCCATTTTTACCTAGCAGCAGGAGGAGTAAAAAGCCAAGGACGGTGGGCGGTAGGACTAAGGGGGCGAGGAAAAGACTGTCGAGGAGCGATCGCCAGCGGCCTCGATAGCGCTGCATAAAGTGGGCCGCAGCGATGCCGAGGAAAAAGGTAATTAGGGTGGCGATCGCTGCAATTCTGAGGGAGATCCACAGCGGGGAGAGGTCGAGCATGGAGGCTAGCTTCGGCCAAATCCGAAGGCTTCGAAAGTTTGTTGGGCGGCCTTTCTGGTGAGAAAGTCGATGAAGGTTTGAGTGGCTTCAAGGTGGGTTGTGGTTTGAACGATGGCAATGGGGTAGGTAATGGGTGAATGGGTCGATGGGTCGATGGTTAAAAGCACTTTAACCTGATCAGAAAGTGCGGCGTCGGTCGCGTATACCATTCCTAGCTCAGCGTTACCACTTTCAACGGCAGAGAGTACATTACGCACGTTGTTGCCAAAGACAAATTTGGACTGAAGGGACGTTAGGAGGCCCAGTTTGTTTAAGGATTGTTCAGCATATTGTCCGGCGGGGACGCTACGAAAGGCACCGACAGCGAAGCGGTTAATATCAGCTGTTGTGATCTGGCTGATATCGGTGAATTTGAGTGGGGAGGCGGTAGAGGCTATCAGTACTAGCTGGTTGTTGGCTAGATTTTGGCGAGAGTCGGGGAGGATAAGTCCTTTCTTTGCGAGGGCGTCCATTTGCTGGGTGGCCGCAGAAAAGAAAATATCAGCTGGGGCTCCCTGCTCGATTTGCTGTTGCAGTGCGCCGGAAGATCCGAAGTTGTAATTTACAACAATATTGGGATGGGTGCGGCTGAAGTTGGGCGCGATCGCATCTAATGCATCTTGTAAGCTAGCCGCTGCTGATACCGTGATGGTGACAGTTGGTGCTGAAGGCAGTTCTCCTCCCGAAGCCGTTGCGATCAGGGCCTGAGGGTTACTGCACGCAGCCAGTAACAGACTAGAACTGAGGCCTACCAAGAAAGGTGTAATAAACTGACGACGTTTCATAATCGCACCGCTAGATAGACAAAAAATAGAGACATTAGGCCTGAGTCTGAGCTTGAGTTTGAGGCCGTAGCCCGAGCTGTTGAGCCAGTTCACGGGCGATAAAGACTAGAAACTTGGCGGCGTCGGCATTGTTCTGATGGGCGAAGTAACTAGCGGTCTGCATCAGAGCCTGGACAAATCCAGCATCTAACAGTTCGGGCTCGGCGTTGAGAATGTTGGGCTCTTCGCCATTGGGACAGTCGAGTAGGCGATCGATAAGGGCGAAGTATTGGGACTCGCGAGGACTGGCTGAGGCAGAATCAGGGGATGTTGTAGTCATGGGTGTTCCTAGCTTGAGCAGTGATTAAACCAGCGATTAAACCAGCGATTAAACAACAGACTCGGTGGCTTGATATTCTGCGGGAAGGCTATCGGGAATGAGTGAGGGGTAGGCGGGTGCTAAGTCTTTGAACAACACGGTGCTAAGGTAGCGTTCGCCAAAGCTAGGCTGGATCATCACAATGATCTTGCCTGCATTTTCGGGGCGCTGAGCGACCTGAACAGCGGCGGCTAGGGCTGCGCCAGTAGAAATTCCAGAGAGTAAGCCTTCTTCTCGGGCCAGTCTGCGGCCAAATGTAATCGCCGCTTCGTCGGTGACAGCGACAATTTCATCAATGAGATTTACCTGGAGAATGTCGGGGATAAAGCCTGCGCCGATTCCCTGGATTTTGTGAGGACCTGCTTTGCCACCTGCGATGACGGGGCTGGTCGTGGGCTCTACTGCGATTGCCCGAAAACTCTCTTTACGATTTTTGAGTGTTTCTGAAATCCCGGTTAGGGTGCCGCCTGTGCCCACGCCTGCCACGACCATATCGACCTGGCCATCGGTATCGGCCCAAATCTCTTCAGCGGTGGTTTCTCGATGAATTTGAGGGTTGGCCGGATTCTTGAACTGCTGAGGCATAAAAGCATTGGGCAGTTGCGCCGTAATCTCTTCGGCAGCGGCGATTGCCCCTTTCATGCCTTGATTGCCGGGTGTTAGCACCAGCTGGGCACCATAGGCTTTCAGCATGGCTCGTCGTTCCTGGCTCATGGTTTCGGGCATGGTCAGAATCAGGCGATAGCCCTTAGCCGCTGCCACCATTGCCAGGGCAATGCCGGTGTTGCCAGACGTTGGTTCGACCAGCACGGTTTCATCGGGTGTAATCGTGCCAGCGGCTTCAGCTGATTGGATCATGTTGGCCCCGATGCGGTCCTTGACCGAAGCGGCAGGGTTCATGCCCTCTAGCTTGATCAAGATTTGGGCAACGCAGCCTTCAGATTGAGGAATACGGTTGAGCTGTACTAGCGGCGTTTGGCCAATTAGCTGAGTAACGTCTGTGGCAATTTTCATGAAGGGTTCTCCTCGCTCCGCTTGCGAGCAACAATGTTGTAAAGGTGCCAGTATTTCTCTTCTCCCAGTGCAGTTTTGCCAGGGTGTTCTTCTTCGTCTAGCAGCTCTATTTCAAAAGGGCGAAGGAGTTCGTCAACTTGCGATCGCTGGTGATGGCTGCGGTTGGGATACGTTATCCAGGAATCGCGATCGCCAAACAAATGGCCGCAAAATCGCCCGCCGGGCCTGAGCGCGGTGACTATTTTTTCCCACAGCGTGGAAAACTGTTCCGGCGGGCAAAAAGGGAGACAGAAGCTAGCGTTGATCAGATCAACACGGGTCGGTAGGGTGAGTGACTCAAAGGTCTGGACCCGGGTTTCTAGTCGCTTAGGGTCAATGTCCGGACGTTGGTTGAGCTGCGAAATTGCCTCAGGCTCTCCATCAATGGCCAACACCAGCCAATGCCGTCGAAGTAATTCCACCGTGTCACGCCCGTTGCCGCAACCCAAATCCACAGCAAATCTAGCGATGGATTCGGGCAGCAGCCTATTCTCCGTGTCGGCCTCAAAAGCATCAAGTGCCGCTATCAGTGTTTCTCGAGGCGGCCGCCCCGCTACTGATTGATAGTACTGTGTCCACGGCGGGTGATCTGTAAGCGCCACGATGTGAGTCTCCTTTAGGTTGCTAAGGATGGAAAGTCAGCCTTCAGTAAGGTTAGCCAATCGGTGATCCGCTGGTCTGTTTTTTCACTTTCATTGACCTCATCTAAGGGCAATCCGACAAATTGACCGTCTCGAATTGAAGTAGAGGCTTCAAAAGAATAGTCTTCAGCCGAAACAGCGCCCACCAGCTTGGCTCCTAGCGTCTTAAACTGATCGTAAAGCGTGCCGAGTGCGCCGACGAAATGCTTGCCATGACCGGTACAGTCACCTGCGCCAAACAAAGCAATGGTTTTCCCAGAAAAATCTGGCTTTTCAATTTCCATATCAAACAGTGGCTCGCGCCAGTCATTTTGCACTTCCCCTGCGCCCCAAGTGGAGCAGCCTAGGAGCAAGTAGTCATACTTTAAAAGATCTTCGACATCATCAAAATCTTCCTCCATACTATACAAATCACAAAGATTTTCTCCTATTTCTTCTCGTAACTTTTCTGCAATCTCTTCTGTTACACCTGAAGTGCTGCCGTAAAAAATTCCAATATTAGCCATTTTAGGTGACTCCTAATAATTACGAAGGTTTGAACAACAACAGCGGCTGATTATCTAAGCGGCGCGCAGACGAACGTAAATGGCATGAATCATGGCCTGGGTTAATGCCGCTGAGCCTTCACGCGTACGGACAATAAAACGGGGAAAACGCTGCTCCAAGGTAATGGATGCCCCTGGACAGAGTCCCAGCTGTCTGAGCTGATCTTGTACGAGCGGATCGGCATCTTTAATGCGTGCGATCACGCCTCTTTCCCCTACTCGAAGTATTTCTAAGGAAGAGCCTGATATCGTAAAACCGGTAAACATAGACAATCTCTAACCTCTAATGAGACGAAACGTGAGATTAAAGGTTCTGACAATAAACGCTCTGACAATAAACGCTCTGACAATAAACGCTCTAAATCAAATAGGCTTCCATATGGGTTTTAACCGTCAGATTTGAGCGCGGATAAGTCGTACATAGCAACGCAAACCCCTTATCTATTTGTTCATCCTCTAAAAAAGACTGGTCTTCTTGATCGATTTCGCCTTCGACAATTTTACCAACACAGCTAGAACAGGCCCCTGACCGGCAGGTGTAGGGCAGCTCAATGTCGTTGTCTTCGGCTGCATCCAAGATATAAACGTCATCGTCTACCGGAATGGTGACATCGATTTTCCGCTTTTTATTGATGAGGCGAACTTGATAAGTTGTCATGGTGGAGCTCCTTAATTTTTATTCAAAGTGGACAGTAAACGGTGAATAGCGAACAGCGAACAGCGAACAGTGAACAGTGAACAGTGAACAGAAGAGACCTCAGGTGCAAGGCACGCCTTGCGGCCCGCAGTCCCCGGTTTGAAAAGATTTTCCACAGCCACAGGTATCGGTGGCATTAGGATTGGTAAACTTGAAGCCACTTTCTAGCAGGCTGTCGATATAGTCCACCACAATCCCATCTAGCAAAGGAGAGCTTTGAGGATCTACAAAGACTTTGAGATTGCGAACTTCGGTGACTTCGTCTTCAGGGTTAGGGGCATTGGCAATTTTGATGTCGTATTCGTAGCCATTGCAGCCACCGTCTTTAACCGCTAGGCGGATGCCTCGAGTGGGCGTAGGATTTGGGGTGCCACGGACGAACGTGCGCAGCCGGAGTTCAGCAAGTTCAGTGAGGGTAACGGTCATGGAAAGCTCCTATGGACTCTTGAGGTAAATATCGCGAACAGGCAGAATACTGGGGACAAACAGAATATTGGGAACAACCAAATCTAGAACAGGGCGTAGGCGCTGAGAGCCGCTTATGTTTTTCAACCATGACGGGGTATAGGATGGCGCTCAATAGAATAAGGCTTTTGACTAAAACCGAAGCAGTGGTTAATCCCATCACGAGGCAAAATACACTGACCAGACAGGCCAGAACACGACTGACATCATTGGTGCGCGACTGGGCTAATCGCCAAGCAGCCGCTGTTAGACTCAATAACACGAAGGTGATGAAGGACATAGGCCGAAAAGAGAATTCAGCAATGAGCAAAGGAACTGTGAGAGAGGAGAGTATGAGAATGGAGAGGGTGAGAGAGCGGGCGATCAGCCAGCGTGTGCTGCTGGCTGGCAGCTTTATTTTCTGGACTATTGAGTGGACTATTGAGTGGACTCTTTAAGGCGCCGCAGGTGACACAATTGGGATCATGGTAGGCGCGGCGCTTGGCAAATTCGGCGCGGGCCAAATCCATCGTGAGAAGCTGCCCTAAAAGAGGGTCGCCCAGCCCAGTAATCAGCTTGATGGCCTCTAGCGAGGCGAGGCAAGCCAGTGTCCCAGATACAGCCCCTAGCACCCCAAAGCCCCAACGATCCCATTCGGGCTTTTCAGGGAAAAGGCAGGTCAGGCAGGGCGTTTCTCCTGGCACGATGGTGGTGAGATAGGCTTCCATGCTGTTCATGGCGGCCTCTATCATCGGCTTGCCCTGGCGCACACAGGCCGCGTTGAGCAAGTCTCTCTCTTTGAAGTCAAAGGCGCAGTCGAGGGCGATATCGGCCCGCTGTACGAGGGCATCAATATTGCTGTCGGTAACATACTCACAAACCGCCTCAACGGTGATGTCAGGGTTCAGTTTGGTGAGGGTTTCTTGAGCTTTGAATACCCGGGGCTGACCGACCCAATCATCGGTCATGAGCACCTGCCGGTTGAGATCATCTCGCTGAAGGTCACCACCTCTGACGAGGATGAGCTTGCCGACACCTGCGACCGCGAGATACAACGCTGCGGTTCCACCCAATCCACCGACGCCTGTGACGAGCGCTGTGGTCTGCTTTAAACGCTGTTGCCCGGTTGCGCCTAGTCCTGGCAACATCATTTGTCGGCGATAGCGCTCAAGTTCGGTAGGTGTGAGTTCGGTGGGTGTGAGTTCGGTAGGTGTGATAGGGGTAGGTGTGATAGGGGTCGCCATCATGATTCCACCGCGATGTCCGATACCATCACGACATTCTTAGGTCTTTCCTGAAACACCTTAAACAGCTTTTGCTCAACAGAAGAAGAGGTTAAGAACAGGTCATAGGCTGTTATTAGGGCCTGGCGATAGGCCGCCAGGGTTTGGGCTTCATTTTGGGCTTTATCTTGGTCTTGTGCCAGTTGTGAAAATTTTCGCAGAATGTGTAAACGATTGATATTTAAGGCTTGAGGATCGTAGGGCAGCTCAAAGAACTCAAAATACTCTTCCGCATCTTTTAAGCAGTTGAACTGAGCTAAGGTCTTTAATGGGTTTGCCATTGGACAGCCTCTAAGAGATTGAGTGTTTGCTTGAGAACATCAAGCTGACAGTAGATATCGTAGGTTTTGGCAGCGGCTTGGGGAAGCTGTTCTAGATTCGCAGGCAGCCCTTCAGCGATATCATGCAAATCCATTTTCATTTGGCCAGCTTTGCTGTTAAGCCTACGGATCTGTTGTTTGACTTCATCGACGCGAGTCGGGGTACTGATTGCAGTCATGAGAAAAATAGGGTGATGAACGATAGGGCTAGATATCACAAACGTCAGGGAAACTTCGGGCTAGCTCAATGCCCTTGTTGACAAGCTTTTCGCCTTCGATACTTAGTTTCTCTAGAGAATCAAAGCCGAAGCGTTGGGCATCGCGAAGGGTCTTGGAGACTAAGATGAGGCGACCCGAGAAAACTAAGGCCCAGCCGAAGCCTTCGTGACTAAGATCAACGACAACTTGGGAGAGTTGGCCGGTTTCGGTTTCAATACAGATGGCGATCGCCCGATAAAAAGCCAAAATTCTAGCCAATGTAAAGGGATCGACCTCGCCTTCGACTGAAATTGCCCGCTTCTCTTTTTTGGAGAGAATGTAGGGCTTGAGCAATAGCTCATCAGCCCAGTGACGATAGGTGCCATAGGCATCGTTAGCTCGAATTTGTTGAACGATTGTTTTTAAGAAGCGCGAGCCATCTATTTCGATTGCGGTATCTAGGACGCTCGGTGCAGTTGCAGAACTCATACGATGACTTCCTCCACAATGGTTTCAACAGTACTTCCAACAGTGGTTTCAAAGGTATCTTCAAACTTGTTTTCAGCTTCAGACTGCTGACTCTTGAGCAGTGCCTTTCTTAACCACGGTGGTGGGCTGCTGTTGAGAGTTTGCACTAGGCGCGTGAGCATCTCTTGAATGTCAGCAGTCTCAGACTGGGGCTTGATGGGCGTAATATTTCGTCCAATCAGCCGGGCGGCTGCACCACCGCCAATAGCGGCTACATAAATAATGGTGCAGTCTTTGAGGGCTTTAAGCTTGGGCTCTAGCTTGTCTTCATTGCCGTCTTGGTTGAGGTTGCCTTGAAAGGTAAGTGTCTCTAAAAAGGTCGATCCTTGCGTGTTAACGTCATAGAGATCGATTTGTTTGGCTGAGCCAAAGTGGGCGTCAATATGAATAGAATCGTTAGTGGTGAATGCAATTTTCATGGCTTGTCTCCTTTTTACAGGGGTTTGTTTTTTAAAGGTTTGGCACTAGCTGCTACGCTCCTTTGCTATAGTCCTTCCCGCCATTGATGAACCTGAGCGTGGGCGTGGGCCTCGTCAGCTTCAAGGAAAATGTTGCCGATATCAAACAATAGCCGAGTGGTGCCGTCATAACCGACGCTACAGCGATGACCGTTACCCAAGCGGTCAAACACAGGGAATCCCAATCGGTAAAGCGGAATGCCCAGACGTTGAGAGAGCGGTTTGGCACTGGAGCTAGCGATGAGTAAATCTGCGCCTTGTGCCAGTTCTTCAACATCTTCCAAGTCACCAATCGTGACGGTGTCAATGGGCAGGTCTTTCAACAACTTTGATTTAGTGGTGGTGACAGCGGCATGGACTTTGGCTCCGGTAGTGGTGAGCCACCAGGCAATGTTGTGCAGTAAATCAGGCTCTAGTGCCAAAGCTACGCGCTTACGACCAAAGAAGAAGTGAGAATCTAGAATGGCGTCCTGAAGCTGACGGCGCTGGTGACGGAATTTTTCAGGGACGGGGCGGCTACTAATATCGCTCAGCGTTTGCAAGAATCTATCAACCGCATCTAGCCCAGTGAGATCCTCAAAGCATTTAAACTCGGTGCCAAACCGCTGCTGTAAAATCTCAGCGGCTAACTTCATGCTCTTACCCACTGCTAGGGTAAAGGCAGAAGCGCTCAAAGCTTTGATTTGACTGAGGGGTGTTCCACCACTGGTGTTCCCGGCATAGCTTCTGTCGGTAAGGTGGCCATCCAAAGAGGCTGAAAGGTCTGGTAAAACCACCGGGTTGAGGCCGAAAGCTTTGACCATGTCTTTCACTGCCTGCACATCACCAGGGGCGAGGGCAGGGCCTGCTAAGAGTGTGACCTGGGACGGCAACCCCGGCATGGCGTAGCTGTAGAAGGAATCGGCTGTGCTCCCGATTTGGCGATCCGGGTCGCGATCGCTCCCCGGAATATCTCGCACAATCGCCTCAACCGCTGCGGCATAACCGTCTTGTAAGGCCCCCTTAAAGTCGGGCGTAGAGGCGCAGGCAATGGGCAGGGTGGCGAGCTTGGGATTGTGAGCGCTTAGCTCTTTGAGAATCCTGGGCATATCATCGCCCCGAGTTTCGGTTAATCCCGTTGTGCAAAGTCCAACAATCTCTGGATTTGACTTCTCCAACAGCGTCAAAAGAGCGGTTTCTATATTCTCCTCACCGCCTAGAATGGTGGTTACCTCTGTCATCGCAGTGGTCGAGAGGGGAATGGCTTCCCGGAAATGGCGTACCAGCATGACTTTGGCAAAGGCTGTGCAGCCTTGCGAGCCGTGGAGTAGGGGCATCATGCCCTTGATGCCCAGATAGGCAAGGGCCGCGCCCAGGGGTTGGCTTTGCTTAAGCGGGTTAACCGCAACAGATTTTCGACGGGCGATGACTTTGGTGGGCGGCTCTCTGGTAATCCGTTCGCCTAGCCGGAGGGGCGGGCTGGGTATAAGCCCAGAGTGAGTCCGAGCAGATTGCCAGGGGGCGGGCGATCGCACCTGCTCCCAAATTGGACTATGCAGTGCCCCGTCTAATTCTTTGGCCATTTCAATCATGCCAACATAGCCCGCATAGGGGTGGTGGCGCTCCTGGTTAATATCCAAGAACGGAATTCTTGCTTTTAAGGCGGTATATTGGTTGCGCCCACCTGCAATCAGCATGTCGGCTTTGGTTTTTGCAATCACCTCCAAAAGTTTCTTCGCATTGCCCTGGGCCATCATAATGCCATCAGTGCCTAACAGCTTTTTGATTCGAGCTTTGTCTTCTTCCGTGCTCTTTTTAGAGCTGGTCGCGACAACATTAATACCTAAGTCTTTCGCTGCAGAAATAATCGACCAGCTTTTCACCCCGCCTGTGTACAACACAATTCGCTTACCCTTCAGCCGCTGGCGATAGGGTGCAAGGGCAATATCTAACTTGGCAGTTTCCACTTGAATCAGGTCTTCTGCTCTCGCTTGCAGCTCAGGATCGCCCAGCTTGGCGGTCACATTGCGTAGCAGCTGATTCACATCTTCTACACCGTAAATGGACTCTTCAATGTACGGAATGCCGTAGCGTTCCTCCATTTTATGAGCCATATTAATCAGCGCTTTAGAACAAATCATCACGTTGAGCTTGGCCCGATGGGCGCTCGCTACTTCGTGATAGCGGGCATCGCCCGTGATTTTGGCGAGCACCCGAACGCCCAGTTTCTCCAGCAGGGGCAGCACACCCCACATTTCGCCTGCAACGTTGTACTCACCGATTAAGTTAATGTCGTAGGGTGTGGTGTATTCGGGCTCCTGGGTGCCTACGACAGACTCCAGTAACGCTTCTCCGCCAATCCGATTGCCTAAGTTTTTACTCCCCACAAAGCCAGGAGAAGCTACAGGGACTACAGGAATATCAAACTTTTCACTAGCGCTTTGGCAGACGGCTTCTAGGTCATCACCAATGAGCGCAGTCACGCAGGTGAGATAAACAAAGACAGCCGCAGGACTGTATTTCTCTTTAACGTCGTGTATTGCCTTGTACAGCTTTTTCTCGCCGCCGAAAATGATATCGTTTTCGCTCAGATCTGTTGTGAATCCCATTTTATAAATCATGGGGCCAGACGAAAGACTGCCTCGACTTCCCCAAGAGTTACCTGAACAGGCAATAGGCCCGTGAACCAGGTGAGCAACATCAGTGATTGGCACTAGAGCAATGCTAGCACCATCAAAGGCACAGCCCCCTTGAGCAGCCCCCGGCTGAGCTGTTTGCTGACAGGCTTTATTCTTGCCTTTTCCGTTTTTTTTGTGGTTGTGCTCGCAGCCCGGCTGGGTCAGAAGCTCATTGATTTTGCCAGAGGTCATTTTCATAGTTTTATGCCTTCTGTTCTAAGAGGGCCTGCTGTTCAAACAAAAAATCAGCGGCGCGAAAGCGCAAGTCCACGAGTTCGTCAATGAATGGATTTAGCGCACAGGGGGAGGGCAGATGCAGCCAAGTGCGACCGAATAAGCGCAGGTCATAGCCTGTAGAACAGGTATTAGGAATAAGACGGCAAATCCATCGAGCAATCCAAACTTGACGAACTTCGAAGGCATTGAGCCAAGCGCGCGCAGGAGATAGAGGACTGGCGAGTAAAGATGGAGATTTGGATGATAAAGGTAGAAAGCTCATGGCAATAGGTCCAATATGTGAACAAAAAAGAGATGAATCAGGTGAGTCGCTACCTTTATCCGTTGTCTTGTTCTATTAGAGGTGGACGGTCTTCCGCTAGCTCTAATTCTCTACTGAGGCAGCCGACTACATGGTTGGATTCGAGAAAATGGACGGCGTAGATATAGGCCCGCTGTAGGTAAGTGCCAATGCTCATGACAAACCCAACATCGCCGGGTTCGGCCAGCGGAGCCCCTTTGTCTTTGCCGGGAAAGGTGCCATCGTTGCGGATCTTTTTGAGAACGCGGACGCGGCTACCCAGCTCAAAGATAGGGGGTGAGTCGATTTCGATTTCTTCAGTTAGGCGCATGGGACTTCGGCTACGCTCAGCCGCCAAGGTTTATGGATGAGGGGTAAGGGAACTTTCCTCTGGCTATGAGTCCTGCAAGGATCGAGTTAGATCACTTTTAAGACCACAGCCTGAGGTAGATCCCCTCTTGGGAGGGGTGCCCGATAGGGTGGGGTGGGTTCTCCCGTATCCCTAGCGAATCAGATCGAAGGAGATATCTGTTTTCGCCGGAATGATGGTGTTGCGATCGAGTTCGTCGAGGATGGTGTTAATAATCCAGTTGAACTGATTGATCGCGCCCTGATAGCCGAGGGTAGCGTAGCGGTGCATGTGGTGCCGATCGAAAATCGGGTAGCCAATGCGGACTAGGGGAGTGCCGGTGTCGCGCCACAGGTACTTGCCGTAGGAGTTGCCGATCAGCAGGTCTACGGGCTCGGTGAACATGAGCGATCTCAAATGCCACAGATCCTTCTTGCCCCACACTGTTGCGCCTTGTCCGTAAGGGCTATTGGTCAGCAGCTCACGTGCTTCTGCCTCAAAGTCCTCATTGGAATTAGTAACCAGGATATGAACCGGCTCAGCGCCCATTTCCAACAGAAACTGAGTGATGTTGAGCACGTTGTCAGGATCGCCGTAGAGCGCGACTCGCTTGCCGTGAATCCAAGCCTGAGAATCGGTCATCGCATCGACTGCGCGACCCCGCTCCTGCTGAAGTTCTCGTGGAATGGGTTTCCCGGTAATTGCCGACAGGTTCATCAAAAACTCGTCTGTTCCTTTAATGCCAAAGGGGCGGAAGTTGTAGGCTTTCTGTTCCCAGTCCTTAGTAATGAGTTCTTGAGTTTTTGGCGTGGTGTACTTTTGGAAGAAAAAAGTACCTTCGGCATTGATCGAATCGGCAGCGGCCTCTAGGGTCGTTAGTCCGTTGTACATGCTGAATTCGCCCGTATTGGGAGAATCAAACGTATCTGAGTTGTCGGAGAGAATGGTGTAATCGATGCCGAACAGACCCAGTATCCGCTTCAGCTCGCGAATATTACCAATGTAAGGATCAAAGCCTAAATTAAAGTTGAACTTACCGTTTGTAGTCTCTGCTTTTTTCTCATTAGTCAGAGTGCTGAGAATGCTTTTCAGCATATTGTCGTATCCGGTGATATGGGAGCCGACAAAGCTAGGCGTATGAGCAAAAGGCACTGGCAGCTCGGCCGGAATGTGTCCGTCCTGCTTAGCGGTTGTGACATAGGAGCCCAGGTCATCCCCGATGACTTCTGCCATACAGGTGGTGCAAAGGGCGATCATTTTGGGCTTATAGAGATTGTAGGAATTCTCTAAGCCTTGCTTCATGTTGTTGAGTCCGCCAAAGACTGCTGCGTCTTCGGTCATAGAAGACGAAACGGCCTGAAAGGGCTCTTTGTAGTTGCGGGTGAGGTGAGTGCGGAAGTAAGCGACACAGCCCTGTGAGCCGTGGCTGTAGGGTAGCGTGCCTTCAAAGCCAGAGGCTACAAATAGGGCGCCCAGGGGCTGGCAGGCTTTCGCCGGATTCACCGTGAGAGATTTGCGCTCAAAGTTCTTTTCGCGGTACTCCCATGACTTTGTCCATTCAGCCACTTCGGCTACCTTCTCGGGGCTATGAGCCCCTTCAAACTGGCGCTTATCAGCGAAGAGATCTTGGTAGTCATCTGTGCCAAATAGGTCGAAGTGGTCTTGAATTTTACCCGGTTCGACGGACTTGCCTGTCGTTGGATTAGGGGCTGGACTAGGATTTGGGTCAGGAATTTGATTGGTATCAAGGGTATCAGTCATGATGCTCTCCTTTTTTCGAGAGAAGTTTGAGAGAAGTTGTTGTTTAGTGCAAAATTGCCTACGCTGCCCAAGGGGTCTTAATCAAGGACCAAGTCGGATTGTTGATCGCTAGGTCCATATCACGGGCGAAGACTTCAAAACCGTCATAGCCGTGGTAGGGGCCGGAGTAATCCCAAGAGTGCATTTGTCGGAAGGGCAGGGCCATTTTCTGGAAGACGTACTTCTCTTTAATGCCTGCGGCAATCAGGTCAGGATTGAGCTTTTTGGCAAACTCTTCGAACTCGTAGCCGCTGACGTCGTCATAAATCAACGTGCCTTCTTCGACATAGTCAGCTGTGCGCTTGTAGTCATCAGCATGGCCAAACTCATAGCCTGTGCCAATTACTTTCATTCCGAGATCTTTGAAGGCGGGGATAATGTGGCGAGGGCGCAGGCCACCGACCATCATCATGACCGTTTTACCTTCTAGGCGAGGCCGATACTTCGCAATAATGCTATCCATCCGCGCCTGGTTGGCTGCAATCACTTCCTCAGCTTTAGCCTGAATGGTGTCATCAAATTGTGCTGAAATTTTGCGCAGCGATTTTGCAATCTCAGAAGGGCCAAAGAAGTTGTATTCCATCCAGCCGATACCGTACTTCTCTTCCATGAAGCGGCAGATGTAGTTCATGGAGCGATAGCAGTGAATCAGGTTGAATTTGGCCAAAGGTGCCATCACCACTTCATTAAAAGAGCCATCGCCAGAGAACTGAGAGATTACCCGCAGGCCCATATCTTCTAGGAGCTTGCGGCTGGGCCAAGCGTCGCCGCCGATGTTGTAGTCACCCACAATGTTGACATCGTAAGGGCTGGGTTCAAAGCCTTCTGGCAGCTTTCGGTATTCATCGGCTTTGGGCAGCACCCAGTCACGAACAGTATCGTTTGCAATGTGGTGGCCCAAGGATTGAGAAACCCCACGGAAGCCTTCACAGCGAACGGGAACAACTGGCTTGCCCGTCTCTTTGGCCTTGGCTTTGGCCACTGCTTCAATGTCGTCTCCAATTAAGCCAACCGGACATTCTGATTCAATCGTGGTGCCCTGGCTTAAGGGAAAGAGAACTTCTAGCTCGTCAATGATTTTGGCGAGCTTCTTATCTCCGCCAAATACAATGTCTCGCTCTTGGAAGTCGGAGGTGAACTGCATGGTCCCAAAGGTATCGACCCCTGTTGTGCCCACATAGTAGTTACGCCGACCGGACCAGGAATAATAGCCGCAGCCAACCGGACCATGGCTGAGGTGAACCATATCTTTGACCGGTCCCCAAACAACCCCTTTTGCGCCTGCATACGCGCAGCCACGGGTGGTCATTACGCCAGGAACAGATTTTTTATTGGATTTAACGCCGCAGTCAGAGGCTTCGGCTTCTTTAACACCAAGGTGCTTGGAGCGTCTCTTTTTACCTTTTTCTGGATACGCTTCCAAGACCTCACCAATGAGATCTTTTCTATCTTCTACAGTAGTCATAATGCCCTCTCAGTAAGTGTAGGGAGTTAGCTTTGGGAGCGAGCGCTGGGAATTAGCTTGGAGAGTCGTGCGGAGATTAGGTTGTGCGGAGGCTAAGGAGGTTGTGAACAAACGACTTAGCCTCCTCCGCGTCTAAAAGCGACGGACTATACTGTTGCTACGGCCTTACCCTCAGCTTCCAAAGCTTTTTGATAAGCTTCATCGCTGTCGAGAATACCAAAGTCAACCATCAGATCCTCTAGCTCGTCCATGGTGATGGGCGTTGGAATTGTGAGTTTCTTGTTGTTGATGATCTTGTCGGCGAGCTGTGCGTACTCACCGGCCTGATTACTATCGGGGGCATACTCGTTCACTGTCATCCGGCGCAGTTCAGCATGCTGAACCACGTTATCACGGGGGACAAAGTGAATCATTTGAGTGTTGAGCTTTTCAGCGAGTGCTTCGATCAGTTCGGTTTCTCGATCAGTGTTACGGCTGTTGCAAATGAGGCCACCCAAGCGTACGCCACCCGACTGGGCATACTTCAGAACGCCTCGGGCGATGTTGTTAGCCGCATACATAGCCATCATTTCACCAGAAACGACAATGTAGATTTCCTGGGCTTTGCCTTCACGAATAGGCATGGCAAAACCGCCGCAAACCACATCGCCTAGTACGTCGTAGGAGACAAAATCGAGATCTTCGTAAGCGCCTTCTTCTTCGAGGAAGTTGATGGCGGTGATGATACCTCGACCCGCACAGCCTACGCCAGGTTCTGGACCACCAGACTCAACGCACTTGACGTCGCGATAGCCCGTCAATAGGACTTCTTCTAGTTCGAGGTCCTCTACTGCGCCGCGCTCAGCTGCGAGGTGCAAAATAGTGGTTTGGGCTTTGCTATGGAGCATGAGGCGAGTGGAGTCAGCTTTGGGGTCACAGCCGACAATCATAATGCGCTGGCCCTGTTCGGCCATAGCGGCCAAAGTATTTTGCGACGTAGTGGATTTACCAATGCCGCCTTTTCCATAAAATGCAATCTGTCTCATGGGTCAAAGTCTCCTAAGTTTGTGGCGAAAGTAATGTTGACAATTGAGCGATACATTGAACAGTTCACAGGGATTTGGAGGAGACCGCTCAATGGTGGAGGTGTGGTGAAGGATGTCCATTGGCTATGCCTCTATTTATGCTTCTACAACAGTTAGCGTGGGAGAGATGCGCGATCGCAACCTGGTCTCAATCGAATTCTTCAAGGTTTCATTACTACTAGCGCAGCCTCCACAGGCCCCTTTTAATGAGACGGTGACGACATCATCGCTGTAGTTATAGAGTTCAACATCGCCGCCATCAGCGAGCAGAATGGGACGGATATCTTCGGTAAGAACTTGTTGAATAAGGTTGATGGTTTGAATGGGCGTTCTTCCTTCGGAAGGGCTTTGCCATCGCGGTGTGGCAATGACATCAGAAACCTGAGCTGCCACAGCCGTTTTCTCTTGCTGGACTTCGATTAACAGATCTTCGATGCCCGCTTGGCAAGAGCCGCAGCCACCCCCTGCTTTGACGTAGTTAGTAACCTGTTCAACGGTAGTGAGGTCATTTTCAATAATTACCCGGCGAATGCGCGGCTCAGAGATGCCGTAGCAAGCACAAATTAGCGTGCCGTCATCGTCTTCATGCTGTTCGACTTCGATGCCACGATATTTGTAAATCGCGGCCTCTAGAGCTTCTTGGCCCATCACCGAGCAGTGCATTTTGGCCTCGGGGAGGCCGCCTAGGTAGTCGGCAATATCTTTGTTAGTGATGTCTAAGGCATCGTCTAGAGTCTTTTGCTTGATGATTTCGGTGAGGGCTGAAGAAGAGGCGATCGCACTCGTACAGCCAAAGGTTTGAAAGCTAGCGTCCTGAATCACCTCTGTAGATTCTTGAATTTTGAGATGTAGCCGCAGGGCGTCACCGCAGGCAATGCTGCCCACTTCACCGTAGACCACCGCCACATCAGGTTCATTCGGGTCTGCGATCGCGCCCTGGTTCACAGGGTTATAAAAGAGGTCCAGTACTTTTTCAGAATAGTCCCACATGGCAGGTTCTCTAAAGGATGAAGGGTGAACGATGAATGATGAATTTAAGCGGTGGCTTGTGCCAAATCACGGCCTTGCAGCCAATCGGATTGGTCGTCGGTGAAAGGAGACATGGCTCGCAGCTTTTCGACAATGGTGGGCATGACGGCTAGCACTTGCTGAATATCGGCTTCGGTCGTAAAGCGAGAGAGGCTAAAGCGGATGGAGCCGTGGAGGATGGTGTAGGGCAGGCCCATGGACGTAAGCACATGAGAAGGGTCAAGAGACCCAGAGGTGCAGGCAGAGCCTGAGGAGGCGCAGATGCCGTGCTTATCGAGCATGAACAGGATGGCTTCACCTTCGATGTATTTGAAGCCGATGTTGGTGGTGTTGGGGAGGCGAGCGGTGCCGCCCCCGTTTACCTCGCAGTCGGGAATGAGGGCGAGTAACTGTTGCTCTAATAAGTCTCGCAGCTGAGCTTTTTTGTCTACTGCAAGTAGCTGTTGTTGGGCTAGCTCAGCCGCTTTGCCTAGGGCCACAATGCTGGCGACGTTGGGTGTGCCTGCACGTCTGCCGCGTTCTTGATGTCCGCCCAGGAGAAACGGACGGAAGCGGAACCCGCGACGGGTGTACAGTGCGCCGATGCCTTTGGGGGCATGAAGCTTGTGGCCCGAGAGCGTGAGTAAATCGATGGTGCTGTTTTTGAGGTTAATAGGAATTTTGCCGACGGCTTGGACGGCATCGACGTGGAAAGTCGCGCCCCGTTCTTTGGCGATCGCGCCAATCTGTTCTATCGGAAAAATCACGCCTGTCTCGTTGTTGGCATACATCGCGGTCACCAACGCTGTGCCTCCAGTAATCGCCGCCTCAACTTCCATTAAATCCAGCTGACCGCGTCCATCGACTGAGAGATAGGTAACGGTATAGCCCTTTTTCGCTAGGTGCTTGCACACGTTGAGAATGGCTGGATGCTCTACCGCTGTCGTCACGATATGACGCTTCTCAGGTTGAGCCGCTAGCGCCGCATGAATGGCGGTGTTATTGCCCTCACTGCCGCAGCTATTAAAGACAATTTCAGTGGCCTCTGCGCCTAACAAGTCAGCGACTTGGCTCCTGGCGTCTTGAATGGCTGCGCCCACTTGTCCGCCAAAGCTGTGCATGGAAGATGGATTGCCGTAGAAATCACTCAAGTAGGGCAACATTGTCTGTAAAACAATGGGGTCGATTTGAGTGGTGGCGTTGTTGTCTAAGTAAGTGACCATGGTGGTGGCTCCGGTGGGAAGTGGGGCTTCGACTACGCTCAGCCGCCAGGACATTGGGAGGTAGGAGGCTAGGGTACTAGAGGGACAGTTGTGTCGGCTTCAGACTGGGCTTGCATCTTTTGAAGACTTTGAGAGTAGGTGTCGAACCAGTCGTGCCAGTAGTCAGCTTCGGGGGCATGTTTTAGGCGAGAGACTCGCTGGTCATAAGCGGCAGCCCAGGCTTTCCAGTAATCTGTTGTTTTTTCTAGGGCGTTGCCGAGTGTGAAGGCGCTGCTCCCAGCCGAGAGAGAAATACAACCCTTATCGGTGGGGCACACGGCCCAACATTGAGGAACGCTGTGGAAGCCTTTGCAGTTGTTACAGAGGTCGGCGTTGATCCGGAAGGTCGCGCCGTCGCGCTCAATGGCGTTGGTGGGACAGTTAGGGATGCAGCGTTGGCAGCTAATACAGCTTTCGGTGATGGCGTAAGTCATGGCTTGGTTCCGCGATAAAATAGGGAGATGGCGTTTTTTTACACGTATACTGTTGCGAGAACGTGCTCGTTATAAAACTCTCGGGCAACAGATTCAATTACGTCGTAGGCTTCGACCACAAATAGCCCGGCCTTTTGTAAATCCTTAGTGGGGCAGGGGCCAACCTTGGCTGCGAGCACCGCTTGGCAATCTGCAATGGTCTCGATAATGCCCGCTAAGGTCGCTTCTTCGCCGTAGCCGCTCTGGCAGTAGTCAGCGACTTTGCGGTGACCAATGAACTTGACTTCAGCGGCGTCTACTTCGTAAATCATGAACTCTTTGGCATGGCCAAAGTGTTGATTGACGATGCCACCGCCTTTGGTCGCAACTGCGACTAACACCTTAGGTGAATTGGCTGTGGTTGTAGCCTCTTTGTTGGCGGCTGCTTTTTGCGCAGCGGCTTCTCTCTTTTGGGCGATCGCCGCTTCTTTTTGTTTAATGTCCTGGCGAACGGCCTCACGCTTATCGGCGTTGTAGTCCACCGGCATTTCCATGAACTTCTCTTTAGTGAACTCCTGGCTGCGGTCTTCACCCAACAACCCGACCGCATCGGCCCGGCACTGACGGCAATGACGCATAATTTTCATATTGCCAGCACACTTGTCTTGCACCGCTTTGAGCTCTTTTGGGGTCGGGCCGCGCTGACCGTTCAGGCCAAAGTAGGTGCCATGCTCAGGGGCAGAAATCAGCGGCATAATGTTGTGTAAAAACGCGCCGCGTTCTCGAACTGCCTGATTGACCGCTGGCATATGTTCGTCATTAATGCCAGGAATCAACACCGAATTCACCTTGCATAAGATGTCGGCTGCTTGCAAAGCTTCTAACCCTTCCATCTGCCGCTGATGCAGAATTTTGACCCCTTCAATGCCGCGATAGCGCTTGCGGCGGTAGTGGACCCAGGGATAAATTTTCTCTCCAATCACCGGATCCACCATATTAATAGTGATGGTCACGTGATCGACATTGAGCGCTTTGATGCGATCTACATAGTCCGGCAGCATGAGGCCGTTGGTAGAAAGGCAAAGCTTAATGTCGGGCGCTTGCTCGGCAATGAGTTCAAAGGTGCGGAAAGTTTTTTCGGGGTTAGCTAGCGGATCGCCAGGGCCTGCAATGCCTAATACCGACATTTGAGGAATCTTGCCCGCAACCACAAGGGCCTTATGGGCGGCTTCTTCAGGGGTGAGCAGTTCACTGACCACACCGGGGCGACTCTCGTTGGCACAGTCGTACTTGCGGTTACAGAAGTTGCACTGAATATTGCAGGCCGGGGCAACAGCAACGTGCAGCCGGGCATAGTGGTGGTGGGCTGATTCGCTGTAGCAAGGATGGTTTTCAATGCGGGCTTTAAGAGCATCACTTACGGCGACTTCGTTTTTAGGGCTACAGCCGCAGCCGCCAGATCTCTTGTCGGGCGTCGTCGGTGGCGCGGCGGTAAGGATAGTCGGTGGCTGCGGCGTCATTGTTTTAAGGGGGGTAGAGGATTTTGATAAGGAGAGAATCGTTTGGGCAAGCGTTTAGAAATTTGGGCAGAAGAAATAGTAGAGGGGAAGAATACCGAAGAAAGGGAGAAAGCGGTGTTGTGTCGCTAAATTTATAGCGACACAACACCGTTTAGAAGTCATGTGCCACCAAGGAGATATCAGGAGATATCGTACGGTAACCTAAAGCTAGTGAGTCTTAGAACGGTTTCGATAGCGCATGGGTAGGCGGCGCGCTCGGTTGCTCATTGCTTCATTGCGTAGCGTATTGATTTGGCTACACAAGCGCAAAGAGAACCTGAGGGCAATCCGGCAAGGATGAGTACGCTTGAAATCGGACTGGACTCGCATGAACCTACTTGCAAATCGTCAATCGTTGAAAACAAAAGGCAATGCGCCTGGGGGGATGAAGATGCTCTAACTGAGCTAAGGTTGACGTTGCGCTTTTGGTTGATTTCACCGATGTGCTCAATGCTTAAAGGTTCAATGCTTTAAGGCTTAGGTGTTCGTCGATGCAAAAGTTATAGCAAGGGCATAAAAACTAACCTAAAATCCTGGCCCGGTAGGATTTATTGAATGATTAGCCTTGTACTCAACGGCTAGACCTGCTGGAAAATCAGGTCAAAATATTTTTTGGAGATCGGGGTACACGTATTTCAACAGGATGGTTCTGGCATTTTGACGCCCCCGTTCGATAATTGCTGTACTCAACTGTAGCGTCCTGACAGCGAGAGGTGTGCGCTATTTTACTCATTCGAAAGAGAGTTTCTTTGAGTACTCAATTTCATCCCTTTTGCCACATTGGATACATAATAGAAGGGTGAACTAATGAGTTAAATAGCGCACACCTCTCGCTGTCAGGACGCTACAGTTGAGTACAGCAATTATCGAACGGGGGCGTCAAAAT
>JBCBPY010000061.1:0-24359 GCA_039820525.1 Cyanobacteria bacterium J06634_5 | reverse complement strand
CTCAGCTTCAGTATTTGTTTTTGAGAAATACTAACATTGCTGATTTTGAACCCTTAAAGGAACTCTCTCAGCTTCAGTATTTGGATTTGAGCAATACTAACATTGCTGATGTTGAACCCTTGAAGGAACTCTCTCAGCTTCAGTATTTGTTTTTGAGCAATACTAACATTGCTGATGTTGAACCCTTGAAACAGATTAAGGGGTTAAACATCATTAGAACTTAAATTAAACAATCGCAAAAAGCTATGCAGTAGCCATCACTTCACAAATCTCTGCTGCATACACACTCGCCGCATCAGCATAGCTGTACACCTCAGCAGAAACCGCCATCGCGCCACTCTCTTTCTCCGCATCCACCTGTTTCAACACCACCCGCGCACCCGCTGCCACATCTCCCGTATCCACCGCAATCACAGCATCCCCACCCGCACCTTGGGTCGCCTCACTCTTCCCATTCACAATCACCCGCTTCCCAAACGAAGCCGCCTCCGCCACCGGAATCCCAAAACCCTCATTCTCCGATAAAAACACCACCGCCGTCGCACTCTGATACCACGCCGCGAGGTTCACATCATCCGCATACCCGTGATAGTGCACCCAGTCCAGCTTTTCTACGGACCGTAAAAAAGCCTCACCCGCCGCCTGCGTAGAACGGTTCATTCCACCTGCTAAGTGCAGCTCCCAAGGCACCCCACTTTGTTCTCGCAGCTGCTCTACCAAGGCAACCGCCTCCGGCAACCGCTTCCCCGCCGGGTCAATCCGCCCCACCGATAGCAAAAACGGCGCATCCGGCACCGCAATCTTCGCAGGCTCAATCTCCGTCAGCGGCGAATCCAACCCATTCGGAATACTCCTCACCTTCTGTTGTATCTCCGGATCAGGCCGAAAATGCAACAGATCCTTCGTCGTCGCATCGCTCACACAAATAATCTTCTTCGCCCAAGCCAGCGACGCATCCAAATACATCCACGCCCGCAGCGCCGTCTTCAGCCGCGAGCCGTACTTTTCCTTCGCCTTCCACTCATTCACATCGTGCAGCACCGCAATCGAAGGCACATGCCACGGCAACACCATCGGGTTAGAAAACCAAAGAATCCGGTCTATCCCTTGTGCCTTGCAAAAGCCCGCAAACTTCGTCGCCAGCCAGCCAAAGCGCTTAAACGGTGAATAATCCAGCTGAGGGAGTACTTTCACTAAGTGAGGCGATCGCACCTGAAGCGTCCTAATCGCAGGCGTTTGCTCCAGCGCATTCGGCGAAGCCACCACCACCGCATCAATCCCCTTACTCGCCAGCTCCGCCAACAGCGGCGGCAACAGCCGATCCATATAGGTGCCAATGCCCATTCGCGCACCCAAATAATGCGCCACCAGCCCCACCGTCATCCGCTCGCCCGCTCGCACCATCAATCACACACACCGTAAAAAATACCTCTATCTACCTTCCAGTAAAATCACGGACTCGCATGTAAAGTTTTCACGTTTTTATCCGGATGCGAATTCACACAAATCAGCTTTCCTCACCACCCGAAGTAAATCCCCTCTTGAGAGGGGTGGCCGCAGGCCGGGGTGTGCCTCAACCTCTACGCCGCCCATCAACCCCATCCATCATCACTCCTGCAAACTCCGTGGATCTAACGCATCCCGCAGCCCATCCCCCAGCAAATTAAACGACAGCACCGTAATCACAATCAGCGCCGCTGGCGGCCACACCAGCCAAGGATGCAGCACCAAAATAGACGCATTCGTTCCCGCCGAAAGCATATTGCCCCAAGACGGATCCGGCTCCTGAATCCCTAAGCCAATCAGGCTTAGCACCGCCTCAGAAACGATATAGCTCGGAATCGAAAGCGTCGCCGCAATAATCACATAGGTCGCCGTCTGCGGCAAAATGTGGCGCGTAATAATGTGCAAACTCCGCCCACCCATAGACCGCGACGCCTGCACAAACGTGTTTTCCTTAAGCGAGAGCACCTCCCCCCGAATCACACGGGCCAGTCCCGCCCAGCTAATAAAGGAAATAATCAAAATAATTAGCAAAAAGCGCTCAGCACTATCCAGCTGAGGCGGCAAAATCACACCCAACGCCACCAGTAAATAAATAGAGGGAATCGTCATAATCACCTCCACTAGGCTCATTAAAAATGAGTCAATCCAGCCGCCAAAGTAGCCAGAAATTCCACCCACCAGCAGCCCTAGCGGAAACGTAATCGCAATCCCCACCAGGCCAATGCTCAAGCTAATGCGCCCGCCGTGCACTAACCGGCTCAATACATCACGCGCAGCATTATCAGTACCCAATAAATTGATATAGGCCGGACTAATCGAAACCGCCTCAGGCGCTGACTCCGAGCCTTCTGCCTCCGTGGTTGAACCGGCAGTATCTATAGCAATATCCGAATCCAAAGGCGCTGGCTCAGTACTTTCTGAGTCCGTCGCATCCGGTGAAATAGGCTCCAGCATAGCAATTGGACTCGCCGGCCCTGTCGTCCCAAAAAGGTGCAAGCTACTCGGAAACCCCTGAAATAGCTCAAATTCTCTGAGAGTGATTTCGCCATCAAAAGAAATGCTGGTAATCACCGGCAGCGTTAGCTCAAAGAGGTTGTACGGATCGCCCTTAACGAATAGCCGAATCGGGGCTGGACGGCTAAAGTCAATCTCCCGCTCCTGAAAGCCCGTGTCTAGGTCAATAGGGCCCTGGATAGTGGGATACACATGGGGCCCCATGAACTGTCCGGTATCCTGATTGCGCCAAAAAATTTCACTCGGGGGCAGCAAAGAGCCGCTAGGCTGCTGACTCAATGGGTTATACGGCGCCACAAAATCAGCAAAAATAACGGCGATATAAAAGGCAATCAGCACCGCAGCGGCAAAACGCGCCAGGGGATTGTTTTTGAGCTTTTGCCACCAGGACCGTGTTTCCATATGTGCCGCCGAAAAAAGTCGAAAAGATAACTATATATAAGGAGAACGCTACAGGAGAAAATTCCACAGCAAAACTCCACAGACATCTGCTATTTGGGAATTACAGTAGCAGCAATTTAGCCGATGTGTACGTTATATCACTGCAATTGTCTACAAAATACGTGCGATTCTTTGGCGGCTCACCCCTGCGCAACAGACGCGATCGCTAGCGTACTTCTACAAATTAGGAAAATCACCGTAGCCACTTACAAATTTCTCAAAAGAACGGCTCACTGGCCTGACACAAAGCTGGGGATCGTGGGTAACAATAGAGATGTTAAACTTTTGTAAACAGTTATAACAAATCTGGCTGATAGATTTTTCGTCAGCTTTTGGCGCTTATTTACCCAAATTTGGGCATCTCTGAGCGTGAACCCCTAAGGAAAACACCTCCAAACTTGGTGAGCCTCTTCACTTGAACCCGTCAGCGCGGCTATCCCCACGCCAGGAGCCAAGTCAGCATCAAGTCATCACTGCTTTGATAGTCGTCTCTAGCGCGATCTGCGCTGCTCGCACACACCTGTGACCTACCAAAATTTTCAGGACCGCAACTTTCCAGCCGATGAAGACAATCAACAGGGCCTGAGAATCACGTCCGATGAAGCGACACCATCGCCCAACGGCCTAACGCCACGCAAAACACCACCGAGCGATTTGCAAAATACCGCGCCAGCCGCACCGCAAAGTGGGCTAGGCGGTTGGCTAAGCGGCACCAACGGCTTGGTCATTGGCCTAGGCTTAGGGCTCGGGCTCGCCTTACTCCTCACACAGATTACCAGCCGTCAAAACACAGCCGCAGATCCCGCCGTTGCCCCCACCGAGCAAACGCAAGTTGCCAGTGCGAGCGTCACCACGGTCCGCGCCGAAACCGCACCGATTAAAGAAACCCTCTCTGCCAGCGGCACGGTGGAGGCGTTTGATCTGCTCTCGGTGTCTCCTCGGGCAAGCGGCCTGCAAATTCAGAGCGTGTTTGTACGCGAGGGCGATCGCGTCAGCGCCGGTCAGGTCCTTGCCCTCTTGGATGACGCCGTGTTGCGCTCCGAAATCGAACAGGCCCAGGCTCAGATAGTCGCCGCCGAAGCCCAGGTCGCCCAGGCCGAAGCCCAAGCCAATCAAAACAAAGCCGCACTGGCCGAAGCCCAGGACAAGCGCGATCGCTACGAAAGCCTCTTCGCCCAAGGGGCCATCAGTGAAGAAGAGCTAGCCACCCGCCGCACGCAGGTCACCACCGCAGAGCAAACCCTCAGCGCCTCAACCGCTGGCATCGCCAGTGCCCAAGCTACCGTTCGCAGCCGCCAGGCCGAGGTCGCTCGGCTCAACACACAGCTCGGACAAACAGAAGTTATCGCCCCTGCCAGCGGCGTCATCGCCGAAAAGAGCGCCACCGTCGGCGATACCGCCTCAACCGGCACTCCCCTATTCGAGCTGATCAGCGGCGACCAGCTCGAACTCGCTGTAAAACTACCTCAGGCCCAGCTCGCCCAGGTCAACCCTGGCACCTCAGTGCAAATCACCTCTACCGCCAATAAAAACATTCAGCTCCAGGGCACCGTTCGCAGCATCGACCCGACCCTCGATGCGCAAACTCGGCAGGCCACCGTTAAAGTAGGGCTCCCCAGCAGCGATTTGATCCGGCCTGGGATGTTTTTAAATGCGGCCATTACCACGCGATCGCGCTCAGGCGTCGTCATTCCTGCCGAAGCCCTCATTCCTCAAGCCACCCGTTCTCAAGGCAGCGGCCCCTCAAGTGGCTTCATCGTCTACACCCTCAGCTCAGACGGAACCGGCCCTAACAATACGGTAAAGGCACAGCAGGTCAACATCGGCGAGCGCATTCCGGCCACCGATGAGGCCCCCGCCAAAGTCGAAATTACATCAGGGCTACTCGCCAACACCCCCGTGGTTGTAGAAGGCGCTAGCTACCTGCAAGACGGTGACAACGTTGATGTGGTCAATACAAACGTAATCGAACCAGCGGGGAACTAAGCCCATGTTTAATATTTCCGCCTGGTCCATCAAGCGTCCGGTGCCCACCATCGTGCTTTTTTTGGTGCTCACGCTCTCAGGGCTGGTGGCCTTCACCAACCTCGGCATTGACGCCAACCCCAATATCGACGTGCCCGCTGTAATTGTCGAAGTGCGACAAAGCGGCGCAGGCCCCGAAGAACTCGAAACCCAAATTACCAAAAAGGTCGAAGATGCCGTTGCCGGTCTTGGCAATATTGACAATCTCACTTCTACGGTGGCCGATGGTTTTTCCAACACCGTCATCTCCTTTGATCTCGGCGTAGACACCGAGCAGGTCACCAACGACGTTCGCGATGCCATTACCCGCATTCGTCAAGATCTGCCGCAAGACGCCCAAGATCCGATCGTTCGGCGGCTCGACTTCTTCGGCGGCCCCACCGTTATTTACACCGTAGGCTCCAATGGCGATCGCACCGTAGAAGAACTCAGCGACCTGGTCGATCGCACTATCAGCCGCCGCCTACTGTCGGTTAACGGGGTCTCTCAAGTCAACCGCGTAGGCGGTGTCGACCGAGAAATCCGAGTGGACTTAGATCCCGATCAGCTCAATGCGCTCGGTATCACCGCCACCCAGGTCAACGATCAAATTCGCCAGTTCAACGTCAACCTACCCGGCGGTCGCAGCGACGTGTCGGATATTGAGCAGGGCATTCGCACCCTGGGCAGTGCCGATACCGTTGAAACCCTACAAAAGCTCAATATTGTGCTGCCAAATGGCAATACCGTGCCTATCACCAGCCTCGGCAGCGTCAAAGACGACTTTGCAGAAATCCGCAGCTCAGCGTTCACCAACAACAATCCAGTCGTGGGCTTTAGGGTTTTTCGCAGTAAGGGCAGCGTCGTGGTTAGCGTGGAAGATGGCGTTAAAGACGCGATCGCACAGCTAGAGGACACGCTGCCAGAAGACATTAACTTTCAGATGGTGTACACCCAGGCCACTGAAATTCGAGACTCTTACCAAGCCTCGATTGATGCGCTGGTGCTCGGCTGCATTTTAGCGGTTGTGGTCGTCGGCGTCTTTTTGCGCGACTGGCGCACCACCTTTATTACCGGCATGGCCCTGCCGCTCTCTATTATTCCCACCTTTTTGGTGCTCCAGGCCCTCGGCTACACGCTCAACAGCATGTCGCTCCTGGCACTCACCCTCGCGGTAGGCAACCTGGTAGACGACGCCATTGTAGAAATTGAAAACGCCGAACGGCATATCCAAATGGGCAAGTCGCCCTATCAAGCAGCTCTCGACTCCACCGCAGAAGTGGGCCTCGCCGTGGTTACCACCACAGCCACCATTGTTGCGGTCTTTATTCCAGTGGCGTTTATGGGCGGGGTGCCGGGTCAATTCTTTAAGCCCTTTGGCGTCACCGTCGCGGTGGCAACCATGTTTTCTACGCTGGTGGCCCGCCTGATTACCCCCATGATGTCGGCCTACTTGCTTAAGCCCAAAGCCGCAGATGATGGCGGCAATGCTGTGATCGCAGCTGATGGCCTCCGGGTACCGCGCCGTCTGTTGCCCTATCACACACTGTTAAACAAAGCCCTCAGCCACCGACTGCTGACGATTGCCCTCGCCTTTGCCTTTTTTATTGGCTCATTATCCCTCGTCAAATATATTCCCACCGCCCTATTCGACTCCGGCAATACGGATTTAACAACGGTAGAAATAGAGCTACCACCCGGTTCTACCCTAGGCAAAACAGAACAAATTAGTCAGCAGGTGAGCGATCGCATCTTGGCGCATCCTGCGAGTGATCGCATCTTTAGGGTTCAAGATCCGGGCAGTGCCACCGCCTACATCCAGCTCAAGCCCAAAGAAGAACGCATCGAGCGGCAAGCCTTTGAAGAAGAAATGCGAGAAGCGTTTCAAACCATTCCGGGCACGCGCATTAACTTTGTGAGCCAAGGCGCAGGCGGTGGCGGCAAAGGACTCGAAATTGTTCTCACCGGAGAAAATCCTGACCTGCTCACCCAAGCCGCTCAAAACCTAACCCAACAGATGCGGCAGATCCCCGGACTCGTGGAAGTCAGTTCTACCGCCGCACTGGTTCAGCCCGAAATTTTAATTCGCCCCGATCCGGCCCGCGCTGCCGACTTGGGCGTGTCTGTCAGCAACATTGCGCGCACCGCGTCCTTAGCAACCCTCGGAGATGCTGACGCCAATCTGGCAGATTTTGACGCAGGCGATCGCCTCATCCCCATTCGCGTCCGCCTCACGCCAGAAACCACTAACAATCTCAGCACCCTCGAAAATCTCCAGGTCCCCACCCAAAACGGCACGCTGGTTCCACTCATTGCCGTCGCTGATATTGAATTTGGCAGCGGCCCCGCCCAAATCGATCGCTATAACCGCTCTAGACAGGTAACTGTGGGCGGCAACCTCCAGGGCATCCAGCTAGGAGAAGCCATTGCTGCTGTGCGATCGCTCCCAGCCATGACCAACCTGCCAGAAGGCGTGCGAGAGCAGCCCACAGGCGACGCAGAAATTCAGCAGGAGATCTTCAGCCGCTTTGGCACGGCCCTCGGCACAGCCGTGATGATGATTTACGCAGTCCTGGTCTTGCTCTACAACGATTTCCTCTATCCATTTGCCGTGATGATTGCCATTCCTCTGTGCGTAGGGGGCGCGCTCATGGGACTGCTCATTGCCCAAAAACCACTGGGCCTGTTTGCCCTCATCGGCATTGTGTTGCTCATTGGCCTGGTCACCAAAAACTCAATTCTGTTGGTAGACTACGCCTTAATCGCGCTTAAAGAGGGAAAATCTCGTCGTCAGGCTGTTGTTGAAGCTGGAATCACTCGCTTACGCCCTATTTTAATGACCTCTATTTCCACCGTGGCTGGCATGGTGCCCATTGCCCTAGCCATTGGTGCCGGCGGAGAAACCCGAAGTCCGATGGCGATCGCAGTAATCGGAGGTTTTTCCACATCTACACTGCTTACACTTGTTGTTGTTCCTGTTTTCTTCACCTACATCAGCGGTGCTCGCAGTCGTAGTGCGAGAGTTTTGAGTCGAGCGACAGGCATTGGGAAAACTGGCGTTCAAGCTAGCACTCACAGAAACCTCACCTCTAAACCCGTCAAAAACAATTAAATTAAAAGGCACCACATAGTCGGATTTAACTACCGAATAGAGAACGGTGCGGCGTCCAAAGCGGTACTCTTGCTTACCGTTTTAAGCGCGCAAAAACAAATACGTACTTGAGATCACGCTGTAATAGTTCGAAACGCTACACTGACTCACCCGTACAAACTTCATAGTTGCCAGTTACAAAAATGGCACAGCAAACAACAGATCGGACCGTCCTATTTCTATGCTTTACAAAGATAAAGAAACAGTAAGTGTTTATTCGTGCAATAGTTTTGTGCGAGTTTTTGTTTCTTATAAGAGCCCTTTAGAAGGGCTTTTTATTGTCTAAGTCATTCCTGTGAATCTGTTCTTCTGTTTATTTCTGCACAATTTATTTCTGCACAATAAAAAAACAACCTGAACACTTGAAAATCAAATAGTCAAAACGTGTATGAGGAGTGTGTTTACCGCTAATCTCCTATTTCCACATAGCACATGCGACTTTCCATACCGACACAGCCTGCCCTTACGAATCCGAACAGGCATCCTTCGATTCACAGTAAAACTAAGCGCGTCATTGATATTTTGGGGGCATCCCTAGGCATTGGCATCACTGCTTTGTTATTTGTGCCACTCTCATTAGCCATTGTGCTAAATAGCCCAGGCCCTATTTTTTACAGTCAAATTCGTTGTGGTCTCCATGGCGATAACTTTCGCCTGTGGAAATTTCGCTCTATGGTGAGCGATGCCGACAGGCAAAAGCACCTGATTAAAAACGAAGCCTCGGGCCATATTTTCAAGAACCGCAATGACCCTCGTGTGACTGCCGTAGGGCAATTTCTCAGGCGCACTAGCCTAGACGAACTGCCTCAGTTTTGGAATGTCCTCATCGGGGACATGAGCCTAGTGGGCACCCGGCCACCCACCCCTAACGAAGTACAGCACTACAGCGCGCATCATCACAAAAGACTCTGGGTAAAGCCAGGTATGACCGGCGAATGGCAAGTTAACGGTCGTTCGACGGTTGAAAATTTTGATGCGATCGTCCAGCTCGACTTGCAGTATCAAGAGAAGTGGTCCATTTTGTACGACTTGATACTGATTTTTAAAACGTTTCAAGTCGTCTTCAACAAGCAAGGTGCCTACTAACGCTGACGAATCTAAGGTCGTTTGCTCACTTCGCCAGCTAGCTTATGAAGTTTCTATGAAGCGACCAAAAATGCGGAGGCCACTCCCGCATTTACACGGTTTACCAAAAAGTAAAGGCCTCGCTTTCTAAGCTCTCTGTAGAAGCACGGAATCCGTCACGGGCTAAATACCCCCTCAAGACACGGATCAAAACGGCTGTAGTACCGATGCACCTTCATTAGCCACCACTTTTTTGTGCCGAGTCAGTGCCAGGTGGCAAGTCCGAGGCTTTTTCGTATGAATCTATACTCAATTTTTAGACCCCACAAAAATGTTCAGAACTAACGTCACAAGTCTTCAAGATGCACACAAAAACTTACGGATAAGTACGGAAGCTGTCGAAGGTAGTTAGTAGAGGGCTGGGCATCTTAGGGCTATCAAAATCAATGTTTTGAGCGCACGTTCATGTTTTAAAAGGAAGGCCACTTCTATCATAAAAATCACAATTAGTCATGCTCACATTGGCGGATTATCTTCTAACAAATGTCTATTTAAAAGAATCAGTTAGCAGATCGGTTAGCTTGGCACTCACTATTCAACCACCGACTTTTTCACGCATGAATTTTCACAACAAAGGGAGTAGATCATGAAACTGTTGCTCATCTGTACCTCAGGTGGACACTTTTCGACCATGCGAGCCCTAGAGAGCTTTTGGTCACAACACGAGCGGGTATGGGTAACTGACTACAAGGAGGACACCGCCATTCTTGCCGATAGCGAAAATGTTCATTGGCTACCTTACCAAGCCTCTCGAAATGCACTGACGTTCGCCAAAAACCTGCCAGCCACCCTAAAAATAGTCCGAGAGGAGAAACCCGATTTGGTTATTTCGACAGGCGCTAGCATTGCCGTAAACTTTGGGATCGCAGCCAAACTCACAGGCAGTAAATTCATTTTTGTCGAAAGTCTCTCTCGCCCTCGCAAGCTCAGTATGGCCGGTCGGCTGGTTTATCCCATTTGCGACGAGCTATACGTCCAATGGCCCCTTATCTCAGAGCGTTATAAAAAAGCGGTTTTTGCGGGACACATCTAGTGCGGACCACAGCGAGTCTGAGCTGTAGCTATTCGTTGAATAAGGCGCTTATCTAGGCGACCCAATGAGCGACCCAACAGGCGACCTCAATCTCTCATTCTCCTGACACTGCGTTTGTTCTACTCGGCCCTTTGTTCACACAACCTGATAAACATCAAAAAAGAAGCGCACGCCTTTCTTTGATGCTTTCACAACACATGAATTCATGATTACTCTCACCCTAGGCACAACACCCTACCCGTTTGGCAGAGCCCTTCAGTGGATGCATCAATTGCTAGAGCAAGAGATCATCACTGAGCCTGTCTTTGTACAGCACGGCTCCACGGACATTGCCCTGCTTCAGGCGCATGAACGCGTGAGTGCCGCCGCGCTCCTAACGGCGCCAGAGCTCAATGAAAAAATTAGTCAGTCGCGTTTAGTCATCTCACATGCAGGACAGGGTTCCACACGAAAGCTAGCCGCCCAAAACAAAAGCTTTGTAATTTTGCCTCGCCTGGCCAAATACGAGGAACATGTTGATGACCATCAGCTGCGCTTTGCTGAAGGGGTAGAACAGCTAGGCGTCACGGTATGTAGAAACTTTGACACGCTCAAAAAAGCCGTTGTCAGTCCGCCAGAACCGCTCAACCGAGAATTGTTTTCTGGCCCCAAGCTGGGCGATTTCCTGGCTCAAAAGTATGCGCCTGAACGTGTTCGCAAACCGGTACATCCCCCTGTAAGGTCCACACTGGCCCAGCGGTACGGCGGCTAGCAGCTACCCCGCATTACTGACGTTCTCTCGCCCTCTTAGTCTCTTTTGACTGCATCTGCCCGCCCAAGTCTCTTATTTCCCCCATGAACAGATATACCTTCGCTGCAAAAAAATATTGGCCTTTATTGCTGGGATTCAATGCGCTTGTCTGTGGTGCTGCTGCAACCAATCTTATGCTGACGCCAAAGGCATGGAAGGCTGACGCAGAGCTTATCATTCCAAACGAAACCAGTAACCTCAACGCTGACTTAGGAGAAATAGGAACCCTTAACAAGGATTCATTAACCTACTCGCAGCAGCTGAGCCCGCTCAAAATTGTGGGCTCTATTTTAGGCAGCGATACGGTGATGTCGTCCGTGCGTGACATCGACCCAGAAAAGGAAGATTTCACCAGAATTCAAGCCTACAAGCAGCTATTCACAATTTCACCCAAAAGCGAGACTACCGTTATTGAGCTATCGGTGAATGCCTCCAGTCCAGAGCTTGCAGAGATCCGGTTAAAAGCCCTGATTGAAACCTTTCAGCAAAGACTGGTCACCCTCAGAGAAGATGAAACAACGCGCCGCTCGGAGTTTGCACTTAAAGAATTAGAAGCCGCAACAGACGCCCTGCAAGTAGCCCGTACAAATCTTGCTAGCTTTCAGACCAACGCCAGCATCGTAGATGGCGGCGCCCAAACCGCAGGGATTATTAAAACCCTTGGAGATCTCACCAACTCTCAGGCACAAAGTATTGCTCAGGCTCAAGCGGAACGCGCCCTGGCAGGAAATTTGTCGGACCAGCTCAGCCTTTCTTCAGGGCAAGCTCTAAATTTACTTAGGCTCAACGAAAACAAGGACTACCAGTTCATTCAGCAAGAACTTAGCGAAACGGAAGCTGAATTGGTAGAGCGACAAGCTTTATTTACTGACGAACATCCCGAGGTTGCTTACTTACTCGACCAGCGTGATGAACTACGCACTCAGCTGAATCAGTATGTCGGTCAGGTTCCCAATATTGGAGAACTCGCTGATATCTCAGTAGGCGATGGCACCTCTGAGTTAATTCAGCAGCTGGTCGTTGCAGAGACCCAAGCCACGGCTTTTGAACAGCAAGCGCAGCAGCTCCAGCTCACGATTGACCAGCTCAATTCGGACTTGCTAACGCTGCCTGGAAAGCAGGCTAACTTGGATGGCCTACAGCAGGAGTATGAGGCTGCAAAAGCGACCTATCGGGGCTTAACTGCGCAGCTTCAAGAAGCGAAGCTCAGTGCCTTTGGCGCCTATCCAGTGATTCAAGTTCTCGACCAGCCTGCGGCTGACTTAAGGCCCTCAAGCCCTAACAAGAAGTTTGTAGGCACCGGGGCCATGCTCGCCTGCTTGGCGGGCACCGGGGCGCTAATGCTACTGCTCGTCAGCCGTGATTCACTGCTCAGCAGCGAAGAGCTACTGACGACTGATTTAGAGATCCTGGGTCGAGTGCCCAAACTTAAGGCTGACGATATTAACGCAGGCTCCAATGAAACCCAGCTCATGTTCCAGCGCTTGGCCTCTGCAGTCAGCGTACTACCGATTCAAAATCGCCGCTTGCTGATTACCAGTGCCGGCGAAGGCGAGGGTAAAACAACCGTTTCTACGGGCTTGGCCTCTGGGCTAACGACGCTAGGATTCAAGGTCCTGTTAGTAGAAGGAAATTTTCAAAAAAGAGACTTGCGCAGCGCGGTTATAAACAATCAAAACAGTCCTATTCCTATCGATGAAAGGATGTCACAGCAGCCGATTAGTGCCAATGTCATGCCCATTAGCGCCAGCCTCGACTTCCTCACGATCGACTTCCAAGATGAACTCGACGCGGCCAGACTGGTCGCACGGGGAGAATTTGATCGAATTCTCACCCAAACTCAGCGAAAAGAAAACTACGACTATGTGATTATTGACGGCGCGGCAGTGAATGAAAACTACGCCATGGCTCTAGTCGCCAAGGCCGCCGTGAACGTACTGATGGTGACTCGCCCTGGCATGAGTAAAAGCCTGCCTTTTAGAGAGGGGCTAGAGCAGCTGGCCTGGTATGGCACTCAGGTGCTAGGGCTAGTTGTTAATGCGGGAGATGCGCCAGTTCGCCGTTCTGTGGACTATGCCTATGGTAGTTACGGCGGCAATTACGGCAATGGCTATGCCAACGAGGGCTACGTTAGCAGTAGCTATGCTGGCGGCTATGGGCCGAATGAAGCGACAATTCATGACACCGAGTCCAGTAGCAATGCCACCAACGGAGTGAGACTATGAGACAATGGCCTGCTAGCGCTTTTGAGCAACAGCAACAGCCGCCGTCACTTATCTCAGAAAAAGGCTGGATCTGTTGGCATGCTCTGACAACTGCTGAAAAAATAGTCTGCCTCAATATTGTCTGTATTCCACTGTGGTGGGTGTCGGGCCTTTATCAGTACTGGCCTGGTATTTTGTGTGCGGGTATTGTCTATTACGAGATGTCGCACTATGGCAAAGTTCGCCTGCGATCGCCCAATTTTATGGTGACGGCGCTGCTATGTTTTTGCACGTATCAGTGTGTAGGGCTCCTGCTTTTTTCGGTGGCGACCAAGCTTGTGAGCATCACTGCGATGAACCGCACCGCTATGTTTTGGTTTCCGCCTGCCCTCATTTTGTGGTACACCCAAAGCCATCGCATCCGCGTTCGATTAGAAGTCATGGCGTGGGCCTGCTCTGTTCTGGCCCTTGAGATGCTGATATTTTGGATAGTTGGACAGGGGATTTTAGGCGGGGGTGCTTACGACCCGCCTCGGTCTTTGTTCTCTATTGTTTCTGGAAACGCTAGCGGCAGCTATTCGTCTGGGAAGGGCCTCACCAACTATCTGATTCCTTACCTCACTGAAGATTCGGCCATTTTTGGCTCAGCCCGCTGGAACTACTTTTTTGTGATTCCTGAGCTAGCCGCCGTCGTAAGCGCGTTTATTGCCTTAATTGCACTCGATATTCCCCATCGAAAATGGTCCATGGGGCTCTTTTCAGTGGCTGCGTTCTTAGTGCTAATGGCCGGAACGCGATCGGTTTGGCTCGGACTCCCGATAATTATGGTGCTGCGATATAGCTTTGTCTGGGGGCGCACCAAAGGCTATCTTTTGCCCCTTGCCGTGATCGCCGTTAGCAGCTTTGTGTTGCTGGCAACACCTGCGGTGACCTCTACGCTGCTCGACTTTTACAGTCAGGCCTCGGAGACGGTCTCTAGCTATCGTGGCTTGTCTACCGATATTCGCGGCGAAATCTATTCAGTGACCTTAGAGCGAATTCCCAACCGGCTTTTCTTTGGCCATTGGATTCGGGGCGAAAGCTTACTGCCAGGTAGTGCGCTAGCCAAGGTGGGTTCTCACAGCTTTATCATCAGTAGCCTACTGTATCGGTTGGGGCTAGTCGGTACGCTGCTGTTTGTTTCTTTTTGGGTCGGATTGGCGATTGAGCTGATTCGTTCTCGCTTTCACCGTCCGCTGTTTGGCCTGTGCATCATGCTGCTTTATACCCTGCTCTGTGTGCCCATGGAGTTTGGCGGAATACCTGCACTTATGGTGATTTTGGTCACCACAATGGTGTATTTAAATCCCGCCGCTGAGCGGCAGCATCCCCATCTTTCATCCCGTCTTCATCGCTCACCGGCTCGTCCGGCGACTCGTCCGGCGGCTCTCAGTGGCCTGTCTCGCAATGGCTCGTCTCGCAGTGGCCCGTCTAGCGGTCCATTAGGCCGTCCGCAGCAGCCTCACCCACCGTCTCGTTCGGGTCATCGCCGTCATCCCCCGAACAAATCTCGTACTTATTAACAACCCTTTGGGAACCATCGTGCATAAACTCATTATTCTCCCCGGCGCTACTGACGCGTTAGGTGGAACGCTCGTCACGCTTTCGCTGTTGATTAAAGGCTTATCTCAGCGCAATTTGACCCCTCACTTTTGTGTGCTAACCCGTGCAGGCTCGCTGATGGAGTCTTATCTCACAGCGGCGGGGCATCGCGATGCGCTACAGCTGATTGAAGGAGAGTGCGATCGCACCTTTGTTGCCAATGCGCTCAAGTGGGTCAACCAACAGCCCCACCAAGCCCCCCTGTTGTTAGACAACTGCATTGCCAGGGAGCTGCTTGGCACCCTAATTAAAGGCTCTTTAAAATTGCGGCTGAGCCGGCGACCAGTGTATTTCTTTTTTCATGATTTGGGGCTCTCGTACAACCCTATAGGCTACTATCTGCGCAAGCTTATGTTTACGGGACTAAGTCCCATCGGGTTATGCAACTCTGACTTTACCGCAGGCCATGTGCGTAAGTTTGTTAGTGACATCGCAGGCGCGCTGTATCAGCCGGTGGATACTGACAAGTTTCGGCCTTTAAGCGATCGCACCTCAACGCCGCCTGAGCCCTTAAAAAAGATCATTCAGACGGGCGATCGCATTATGCTGACCCCCTCACGGCTCAACAAGCCCGGTATCATCAACGACAAAAACCTGCGCGGCCTGATTCCGGTACTGGCCAAGCTCACAGAACAAGGCCATCGCTATCGCAGCGTCATCATCGGAGAAGATTCCTCTGAAGACGGCAGCCATACACGAGCATTGGTCGAAGCCGCCGCCGCTGCGGGCGTAGAACATCGACTCACCATTTTGCCCCCAACGTTTGAAATTGAGCGTTACTTTCCCTACGCAGATGTTGTTGTTACCCTGGCCCCTAGAGAGCCCTTTGGTCGTACCGTCGTCGAAGCCCTCGCCTGTGGAACGCCGGTCGTAGGGAGTCGTAGTGGCGGTATCGGCGAAATTTTGAATCACTTTGCACCAGAGTGGACGGTCGATCCAGACGATGTGACAATGACGGCAAAAACCATTCACACAGTGGTAAATAGTGACCATACAGCAAAGACTTTGGCTGACGCGCAAGCTTGGGTTAAATCACGATGCAGCGTTGAAACCTATGCTCAGTCCATTCTCAATGTCGTGAGCTCGGCAGACAAATTCTCAGAACAACAGACAACCCAACAGCCTCTGAGCAAGCACGTTGTAGGTCACGAGTAGTTCTCCTATCGCCTGCCTATGGGTAACGTGCCTATGGGTAACGTGCCTGTAGGTCGCGTGCCTATTGATTAAGAAGCCAGCTGCCTACCCCATCAACTTTCTATGACTTCGACACTTCCTTCGCCCCATCCTAAGCTATCGGCGTCTTCTGGGACCCCTAAAATACTGGTTGTCACGCGGACGTTTTTACCGGCCGCAGGCGGTATTGAAGATTACGTTTACAGTCGGTGCCTGCAAGAGCCTGACAATGTTGCGGTGCTATCAGCAGCTTGCCCTGGAGATAAATCCTTTGATGCGCAGCAGACCTTTCCCGTATACCGATGGCCGATGCCACCTTTGCCCAAAGTAAAGGGGCTCACAGGCATCCTCAAGCAGATTATCTATTTAATATGGGAATTTATTCAGGTGATTCGCCTGACGGTGCGCGATCGCTATGCCGTCGTGGAATGGTGCCACGGCTACGATTTCTTGAGCTTACTGCTCATCAGCTATCTGCTGCCGGTGCGATGCTGCCTCTACTTACACGGTAATGATTTGCTTTGTCCGCTACGCAATCCACTGCTGCGATCGCTGTTTGCGCTAACGCTCAACCGTATGGACCGTGTCGTTTGCAACAGCCATTTTACACAGGGGTATCTCAAAACGCACTTTAAGCTTAGCGTGCCGACCGTTGTGATTAATCCAACCGTTCGCCCAGAAAAATTTGGTGAGCTGCCCACAGTAGAAGCCACTCAACAACTTCGTCAAACCTACAGCATTCCAGCCGAGGCTATCATTCTCTTATCAGTGGGGCGACTGGTTCCACGAAAAGGCTTTGAAACCATCATTGCGCTGATGCCTGAGCTGATAGAACAAGGGCTAGATATCCACTATCTGATTTGTGGCAAGGGAAAACAAAAATCTGAACTCGTGTCCCTAACAGCCCAGCTAGGGCTAACAGAACGTGTCCACTTTGCAGGTTACGTACCCGATAGCCAGTTGGCGGCCCATTATTTAGCCTGCGATATCTTCGCGTTACCGACCTTCTTTAACGCCTCTGATCAAAGTATTGAAGGGTATGGCATTGTCTATGCGGAGGCCGGTTATTTTGGTAAGCCTGTGATTGCTTGTGATGTCGGCGGCGTTGCAGATGCAGTAAAGCACAACGAAAATGGATTAATGATTTCACCTAACCATCCAGAAGAGCTGCCCAAAGCGATTCGACAGCTTTGCCAAGATCCTGAGCTGAGGGCACGGCTGGGCAAACGCGGTCGGGCATTGGCCCTGCGAGACCAGTCCTTTAAAGATCTGTACGCCACAAGCGGGATGTAATACCTATGTCTAGCGGAAAAACCACAGCCTCTAGCGGAGCCAGCGGAAACGTTGCCAAGAGTGGCCTTTGGCAAATGGGAG
Source organism: Cyanobacteria bacterium J06634_5 (assembly GCA_039820525.1). Lineage (GTDB taxonomy): Bacteria > Cyanobacteriota > Cyanobacteriia > Phormidesmidales > Phormidesmidaceae > Phormidesmis. The sequence goes on along the minus strand of JBCBPY010000061.1, from coordinate 6,903 downwards.
GCTTTGCCCTGGAGAGGGCGTCTCAATTTATTGCGCAAATCTTCCTCGCTCGATTATTGCTCCCAGAAGATTTTGGCGTGTGGGGCATGGTGCTGATCTTGACCCGTCTTTCCAATCAGTTTAAGGACAAAGCGATCGCATCGGTCCTGATTTATTCAGGCTTAGAAGACAAAAAGCTCGTAAACGCGGTTTATAGCTTAACAGTCAACATTTCCATCGGAATGTTCTTGTTGCAGTCCCTGGCAGGCTACCCACTGTCTCGCTTTTTTGCTGTGCCTGAAGTTTGGCCGTTGTCGGTCTGTACGGCAGCTGTTTTCTTAATCGGTGCTGGAGCAGGGTCCCACGGGGCCGTTTTACAGCGGCATATGCAGTTCAAAGAGCTCGCGATCGCAGAAGGGCTTGCGGGCATCGCACGATTTGCAACCGCAATTATAGGTGCATTTTTAGGGTGGGGCGTCTGGGCCTTTGCCCTAGGAGAAGTCGCCATGTCATTGGTAGACGCGGTCTGTAAACGCTACTTCAGTAAATATCCCTTCCAATATCATCTCATTCCCGAAGCGGACTCTCTCCAGTCGGTCGGTGGCTACATGAGCAAATTAGTGGGTGGTAATCTTGCTGTCTATACCAACACTAACAGCGACAACTTTTTTATCGGCAAGCTTTTAGGCACGAGCGCTCTAGGATTTTACAGCCTCGCCTACCAGCTGGCCATGCTGCCCACCTTTGCCCTGGCCAAAATAAACAGAGTCACGTTCTCTGTCCTTTCCCAACGAGATGCCATCGGCAAACGCAATTTTTTGGTGCGCAATCTAGAACTTTATGGCCTCTGCAACGCCCCAATTTACGGATTGGGCTTTTTATTAGCCCCGTGGTTAATTCCAACCCTGTACGGCGAAGCCTGGGAACCGGCTGTGATTCTGTTTCAAATTATCTTGGGCTTTGCCTACACCCGTGGGTTCATGGCAATCCTAGGCATCACCCTAAATGCCATTAACAAACCTGGCGTCAACGCAACCATCAACTGGCTGTTGGTCGTTGTCTCTATTCCTGCGTTTGTCGTAGGTGCACGGCTAAATGGCACCACTGGGGTTGCGATCGCAGCACTGGTTGTTTTAGGCATGGGTGCAACACTATGGTTTTGGATAGTCACCTGCCGAGCAGCGCACTGGGACTTGAGCGTTTTAGCAAGGCCTATTCTATTTCCCACCCTATCACTTGCCGCCGCCCTGTATGCGGCCTACGTTTTACCGCTTCCTGAGGAGACCAAACCCTTTCTTCCGGCTGTTGCCTTTTTATCTTTGTATGTTGGAGCTATTAGCATTTTCTCATCGGGTCGAGCGCCCAGAATGCTAGCGTCTTTAGCCATGCGGTTTGTTAGGTAACGTAGCTTTGGAGTGAAGTATTTAGGAGAAATGCCCAGTGAGATAATAGGCCAGTGAGATAAATACTCAGTGAGATAACAGGTGAAATAAGACAACTCTTTAATCACATCAGACCACAGTCAAAAGATCATGAATCAAACCAAAGAGAAAGACCTAAACAAAACGCTGAAATCACAACCCTATCAATTCAAGATAATTTGTGGGCTCCATCGCAGTGGGACCACCTACACAGGCAATATTCTTTCAAAGAACAGCTCGCTCACCACGATTCATGAGCCCTGCAATCCCGACTGGGGCGTCAGTGAACAAATCAAGTGGTATCCCTTTATGGATGCCGAAGCAGTGGATGAAGAGACAGCAGCGCTGTTCGATGACATCCTAAATTTTCGTTGTCGGTGGAGCAACCGCCCGCCTAGACGGCTGCCGCTCAAATCACACGTCATGTATAGAGCCGTAGGGGGTAAGCAAGGGCTCGTTTGGTCACAGCTTCGGCTCAAACATCTTATCCATCAGCTTCCACCAGCTGTGGTCTGGAAAGACCCCTTCGTCACCTTTGCATTAGGCCATCTTTTAACCACCTATAATGCCAAAGCAGTTTGCCTTATCAGGCACCCTGGCGCCCTGTGGTATAGCAATCGAAAGCTGAACTGGCCGTTTGAAATAGAAAGACTTCGCACCCAAAGCGCCCTCATAGAAAAATACGGTCAAGATATCCCAGATAAGTATTGGCAAATGGCGACACCTGACTCTCCAGTTTGCATTGCTATTTTGTGGAAGCTCATGGCGAGAGTCATTGCCGAGCAGGCGGCACGCTACGAGTCTCTGCTGGCCGTCAGGCACGAGGATCTGTGCTTACAAGCACTAGAGACCGCCCAAAAGATATGCCAACATCTTGATCTTACCTGTGAGCCCGAGATGATCGCCTACATTACAAAGACGACCTCTGGAAAAAGGTCCGAATCGAAACAGGGCGTGGCCCATTCCTTTAATCGAGACAGCAAACAAATTATTGACACTTGGAGGGGTCGTCTAGATACGACCGAAGAAACCTTGATTCGAGAGGTTATCGGCGATGACCTTTTCAAGTTCTATGAGACCTGGTAGGTCAACACCCTAAAATTTCGAGGGGCTTGTTTCAACTAAGGTAACATCGCCTCACCTCTAAATTCATCCCCTCTGAATTTATCTCTTCTGAATCCATTTCTCTAATCCATCTCTCTAATCCATTAGTAAGCACATACACAACAATGCAACATTCCAGCCCTGAACAACCCTTAGTTATTTTTCTTCATTTGCCCAAAACGGCTGGCACAACTCTAAAGCACATCACCCGACGCCAGTACTCACCCAGTGAAACTTTTGAGTTTTATAGTGTCACTCGTCAACCAGCAAAAGGCATTAATGGCTTTATCTCGCTACCTGAGAAGCGCAAGGAAAACATGAAGTTTGTCACTGGACACATTGGTTTTGGCTTGCATCAATTTATAGATAAGCCCAGTACGTACATCACCGTTTTACGCGATCCTATTAAGCGAGTGATCTCTTTTTATCACTACCTTCAGCGGACTAACCCAAACCACCAAAGCTTAGAAGGCATTGACAGCTTAGAGCGCTTTGTCCAATCGGCAGATTTGGTTAGAAACGATATGACCAAGTATCTCTCTAACGTCAAAATGAAAACGCAGCTAGCCTACAAAGGAGGAGATGCACCAGAAGACAGAATAACCTGTACCCCTGAAGATTTGGAACAAGCCAAAGAAAATTTGAGAACGCATTTCTCAGTAGTTGGGCTGACTGAAGAATTTGATAAAACGATGGTGCTCATTAGACGAAAACTGGGCTGGCAGGTGTTCCCTTATCTAAACGCCAACGTTGCGAAGAAAAAAACATCGTCTAGGGTCGTTTCTGAGGAAGCCATGGCCTTACTCAAGGAATACAACAGCTATGACGTAGAGCTTTACCAGTATGCTCAGTCACTGTTTCAGGCACAAATATCAGCCCAGGGGGATGACTTCGCCGTCGAGTACAAAACCTTCGAAAAAGAGCTGAGCGAACACACGGTAGGGTTAAAATTCAAACTGAATTCATTCTACAATCGTGCTTCGCACAAGCTGTACGAGGTCTTAAACTAGCTCCTAACCAGTCGAGTCCGAAAAATGGAGTCCGAAAAAGGCTATAAACGCCTTGCTCTCATAGCCTGCGTATACATAGTAGATCCGGAGAGGGATTTAGGGTGAGGGCCAATGGCTAAAGGACTCATTCGTAACGAAATAGGCAAAGTCACGACGCCAACCTCGTAGAGAACCAAACCATAGCGCGGCCTCATCAATCGTTTAGTTCTACATCTCTGCTGTCTCTCTATTGCCCTATTGTCCTCCCTGTTATGATGTCCCGAGAGCGATTTTTCTTTTTAGACTTACTCAAAGCAATCAGCATTGTCTCAGTGGTTTCCTTTCACGCTGTCTTTGTGCCCACCTCTACCTACGAATCCAGCGCAGTTTTTCTAGAAACCCTATTTTCTCCACTGAGATTTTGTGTTCCAACCTTTCTCCTTATCTCATTTTTTTTGTTAGAACACAGCCTTGAAAAGAGCGCTTCCTCAAAAGGAAAGTCAAAACAGCAGCTAATCAAAACGCGATTGAGCCGCTTAGCTGTGCCCGCAGGGTTTTGGTTTACGCTTTGCGCCGTAACAGACCTCATTAGAGGGTTTCCCGTTCAAGAAATACTCTATCGAATTTTACGTGGGGAAGCGTTCACGGGCGCTTACTATTTTATTATTCTCTTTCAGCTCATCCCCTTAGCTATTTTCCTCAAAGATAAATGGATAAAAAATGCGCTGACACTCTCTGTCATCATAGGCCTTCAAATCTGCTTTTTTGCGGTCATTCTCCACTTTTCGTCTGTCTCTTCGAAGAGCCCAGAACTAGCGCAGTCTCTAGCCTTTATTCGCTCTTTTGGCAGGCCAGTAGTGCTGTATTGGCTGGCCTATCCATTTTTAGGGGGATGGCTCTACAAAAAGCTCAATGCACTATCCACGCTGTCTGTTCGGATGCCGCTGTGGACCAAATTTTCTCTTTTAACTATTTTGATCCTTAGTTTTACAGTGGAACAAACTCGCCTGCTTCAACTATTTCCAAAGGGTGTTCCGCCTTTTGAATATTTTATGGTTTCGTGTCTGTTGAGCGGGCCTATTTTGTTTTTATGTTGTGTGAATATGCAGTATCACGACTTACCGCCATGGCTGCGTACGCCGGTTATGCTGCTGTCTAAATACAGCTTAGGCATATTCTGTCTTAACGGTCTTTTGAGCCGTTGGCTTTTGTTTGCAGGCGCTAAGCTCTCTGCTGGGTATACGTTCACCCTGCCAGAAATGTTGATGATTAAGCTGGTTGGGTGGCTAGTCCTGCTAGCGCTTTCTTTAGCTGGGTCCTTTGCACTCTCTAATATTGGCTTAAAGAAGATGGTTTGTTGAGCTATCTAAGTCAACCTAACGCGTTCTACTCTCAAGCGTTCTACTCTCAAGCGTTCTGCTGCCGAGCTTCCTACACAAACTTTTCAGTTAAACAACCAAGCGTTTGTACCAAGCGTTGGTAGTGATGCCAAGTTCCATTTCCATCAATACTATCTTTCACACATTCTTCGTTCTAAGTTCCTCATAATGTCTAGAAAAAGACTGGTAGATATCGACCGTGCCAAAGGGCTGGCCATTTTTTTGGTCGTGGTTGGGCACTTGTTTACGCTTAAATCTGTACCTGAAGCTCATCAGTGGTACGCCAATCTCAAGCTCATCATCTATTCCTTCCACATGTCTTTTTTCATGTTTGTGGCAGGATTTGTGATGTTTTATACCTACAAACCTGTCCTCACCATTGCAGCCTACAAAAGCTATCTTTCCAAACGATTTTTTAGGCTGATGCCTGCCTATATTCTATTTGGGCTACTGATTTTTGTTGCAAAGCTCGGCGCACAAGAAATTACTCAAGTTGATAACGCACTGACGTCTCTCTCAGATTTTTTCAATATCTTTCTATATCCACGACTCAGCTTTTCGCGCTTTTTGTGGTTTATCTACGTTATTTTCATTTTTTATGCGGCGGTCCCGCCATTGTTAGCTATCAGCAAAAATAAGCGGTGGCCGCTCTTATGCTTTGGGTTAGGGCTGTATTTTTTGCCCCGCACCGATCTGTTTGCCATTGGGTTTATTGAGTCTTACTTTGTGATGTTTATGCTGGGCGGTTTGTTGGCCACACATCAGGCGGCTTACGATCGGTGGCTTAATAAGTGGGGCGGGCTTTGTTTTGGGTTGTTTGCGATCGCACTAGCCCTCGTGATTCCGCTAGGTATCGAACCGTTTCCAACGTCAGTAGCACCGCTTAGGCTCATCGTTGGCGTCCTGTCAGCCCCAGCCATTCACTGGCTCGTTCGACTCAGCTGGTTTTCAAAACAAAAGGCACTTACCCTTTGGGGAACCTACACCTTCTCTATTTATTTGATGAATACCCTCGCCATCGGTGCAACCAAAGCAATCATGCTCAAAGTCACCAATCTAGAAGGGTTAAACTTTGTGCTAGTGGCACTAGCTGCAATGATTGTCGGCTTATATGGCCCTATCGTCCTAAAATCGTTGGTTTTCTCACGGATACCAGCTTTAGATAAAATCACAAACTAATGCAGCATCAAGCCCGTTCAATATACAACAAACCGCTTCCTATGCTGATAAGAAGGGGCGGTTTGTTGTTTGGGTCAGCCGGCATTGATGGAAAGGGGCCTAACGATACCGGCTAGTCTCAGACGACCTGTCTTAGACTCGCTGCTTTAGCAAGGCTATTTTAGACGAGACTACCGTTCTTAGATGAAAGCAACTTGGCTCTCAACGGTGGCAACATCAGCACCTTTGACCACAGCAACCAAATCGTCGTTATAGCTAATAAGCGTCTTACCACCACCATCTACGAAAGTATAACCCTCAGAGAATTTAGAGCCCAGGATGATTTTATCGCCACTATCAAGGTCAGTAATTTTAGCGAAGTCGCTATCGCCACCGCCGATGTAGAACTGCTGTAAAATCCCGTTGTCATCATTGCCGACCAAGAAGAACTTGTCTTTTCCGCCGCCGCCGACCAAAATATCTACTTCGTCGTTGGCACTGTTGAACGCACTACCGATGAGGATGTCATCGCCGGAGCCGCCAAAGAGGGAGTCGTTGCCTTGACCACCGAGGAGGAAGTCTTGTCCGGCCTGTCCAGCGAGAACATCGTTGCCCTCTCCACCAGTGAGCGTATCGAGGCCAGCACCACCATAGAGGGAATCGTTACCGTCTCCACCGTACAGCACATCGCTGCCACCGCCACCACCGACGATATCGTCACCCGCACCACCATTGACGGTATCGTTACCCACGCCACCGCCAACGCGGTCATTGCCAGCGCCGCCGCGGATTAGGTCATCACCAGCGTCACCGGATAGAAAATCGTCACCTAATCCTCCGTTGATCGTGTCGTTGTTTGGAGTGCCATTTGGA
>JBCBPY010000060.1:0-25643 GCA_039820525.1 Cyanobacteria bacterium J06634_5 | reverse complement strand
AACATGGCGCAAGCTCAGCGGTTCTGCCAGTTTGGGCTAGACACTCTCAAGCTCATCTTTAGAATGAAATAGCCCTGGATGTCAACGAGGCCACCTAGAGCCTGAAACCTAATAATTATAGAAGGATTTAGAGGCCATCTTTTTTCTTGCACCAACTTTGTACCAATCTTTTTGTGGTTTCCCCAGACCAGAACTAGATGCCCTTACCTTGGCGTCAATCTTACTCTCAGCTATCTGCCCTCTAACTAAAATCACCAGAATGATCGCACATGAGTTGTTCTTATTGATGTGTGCGAATGTATCTGGACAGGTGATAGAGGCCACGAGCTTAATCGATTTTGGACTGAGTTGAGCCCTTATTGTCTTATCTCTTGCCAGGTCAGACTATAAGGTGGCTGGGAGAGAAATTGCGCACCTTGAGCTTGCAAATAGGGTTGGTAGGCTGTGTTCCCGGCTAGATGAGCCTGAAAGAATGCGGTGTTGAGCTGTTGGTGATAGTTTTCAGCAATTGGCCTGATCTGTTCCCAATCTGCTTTGGTTTGAGTGATGCGACTGATCACTTCAAAGGTAATTCGGGCATGGGGTAATCCGGCGGCGACGGTCAGATAGCGATTAGGACTTATCTCGTTAGAATCGGAGGCTGCCAACCAGTTAAACGCAGGTAACTGTTCTATTAGAAAAGGTGTCAGAATGTCTTGGTCGGTCGCTTTCCAAAGCACTGGCCCCTGCACCTGAGAGAGCCCTTCTGGACCATACAAACTGCGGCTAAAAGGCACAAACACAGAGATCGCCTGAATGCGTGGGTCTTGTAAGGGAGTATTCGCCACTTGGTTTGGATCGAGTTCTAGAGCCCTGCACTGATACAGTAGCGAAATGTTGTAGACGCTTGATTGCGTGCTACAAGCTTGTTGCAAATGAGGGAGATCAATTTGGGCCCCGGCTAAGGCCAAGGCCGTTGTGCCACCAAAGGAGTAGCCAAAGACACCAACTTGTGAAGGGTTGAGCTGCCGATTGAATCGAGATGAGTTGAGGCGTGTGAGTTCGTCGAGTACGAAGCTGACATCTAGGGGGCGATCGAGGTATTCTAAGGGCTCGAAATTTTCGGGTTCAAACCCTTGATAAAACGCCTGTAGTCGAGTGCGATCGCTGCCTGGATGATCCAACAAGGCAACCGCAAACCCATGAGATGCTAAATGCTGTGCGAGATCGGCAAAGCGATCGCGCCGGGCGCCGAGCCCGTTAGAAACAACAATCACCGGAATACCGTTGATTTCGGCATTCGCTATGGGCGTATACACATCGACTAAGAGGGTGCGATCGCGACGAGCATCATACAGCGAGAGCGTTTCCATCTGGGGTGAAAATTCACCCGGCAACCTCGGGTCAGGCAGTGCCGAAAAATCAACGCTGGCTTCATTTTTTGCCTCCTCCAGGGTTTCTGCTGTCAGTTGTTCCAGGGTTTGCTGTGTCCCTGAAAGCAGTCCTGTCAGGGTTTCGACTGTAGAGAGTACCTGGCTAATGCTGATACGGATATTCGTCGGGTACTGTTCGATAAAATTCAAAAGGGTAAGACCATCGGGCTCGCTAGCGGCTAAAACCAGGGCCCCGCGAAGTGCCTGCCCCCCGTTGAGTCCAGATTCGGTTGTGATAAGCTCGCCGATTTCTGCCAAAAGCTGCTCGCCAGAGCGAGTGTAGCTAAACCGGCTAGCTAAGACTGGGTTGAGATCGTACTGGGCCTGGAGTAAATCGTAGAGTTGGCCTGCAAGATCATCATCCAAGCGAGAGAGCAGCGCGCTGAGTCCACCTTCTGCGGTCCCTGTGGCGGCAAACGTCTCTAGCTCTTGGCGGGTAATGGTCAACTCATAGAGACCATAGTGAAAGTTGATTTTGTCGGCGGCGAGTGCGGGAGATGGTGCGATCGCGCCAATACAGGTGAGCCCCAGTGCCAATTGACAGACCCATCGCAGCCGGTGTACACACAGGCGACGTAACCGCAGGCGGCTTAATCTGGCGCGAGGTCGTCGGGTTGCTTTTGAGTCGATTTGGAATCGCTGAAACATAGAGCCTGGGCTAGAAAAACAAGGCTAAAAGAAGACTGCGGTAAACTGTCACTCGGGGAGTTTAGTCACTTTCCCTCTTTCTACACAAGGTTTTTAATCTTAACAGGGCTGTTTAGCCAGTTTGCTCACTTTGACGCGTTCGCTTAGGGCTTATGTCTGTTGATTTGCTTATTTATCTCGCTTGGTTTGGCATTGCTTTTGTATTTGCCAGTTTTGTTGAATATTGGGTGCATCGTCTGATGCATGTTGATCGGCGCTTTGGCAAAGTCCATATCCAACACCACCAAGAAAACACAGGTCAGGGCTTTTGGCTGGAGTTCCGTAACTATGTCGTGGGCACTGCGCCGATGATGGCCACGATGTTTTTGTTTTCCTGGCAAATTGGGCTGAGCTGTACCCTGGGTGGCATCTCTTACGCGGCCTTTGCAGCCTATGCTCACCAGCTCCAGCACGATAATCCCGTCCGATGTGACTGGATGGAGATGCCTGTGCACTATGTCCATCACAAGTATGATCAGTGGCACCACAATTTCGGCTTAGCTGTGGACTGGTGGGATCGTGTTTTTGGGACCTATCAGCCTAAAGATTGGCTCAGTAGCACTGAGCTAGAGCAGCCACGCCAGGGCTATTTTCAAATTAAGTGGTGGTAGTTCATAGGTGGTAGTAGGTCATAAAAAGGGCTGGCGGCTGTTATTAACGATTGTCAGTGCCTACTTTTTGCTGTGCTTTGGGTTGGGATATTTTCAAACAAGGCTGATGTTTTTCCCGCCTAGGCAGCTTCAGCACACCCCTGCTGAGTGGGATCTGGCCTATGAAGATCTTTGGCTGGACGTTCCTAGCGGGCAGGTTCACGGCTGGTGGATACCGGCATCGGCAGCGGATGCGCCTACCGTGCTTTTTCTGCACGGAAACAGCGGCAATATGGGAGATAGTGCGGCGCGATCACAGCTATTTCACCAGTGGGGCTACAGTACATTGCTGATTGACTATCGAGGTTATGGGCTCAGTTCGGGGCCGTTTCCGTACGAGCAGCAGCTTTATGAGGATGCAGAGGCCGCTTGGGCGTATTTGATCCAGCAGCGGGCGGTGGGGCCTTCTCAGATTGTGCTGTTTGGCCATTCGTTGGGTGGCGCGATCGCCTTTTACTTGGCGAGCGAACATCCCACTGTCGCTGGTGTGGTGGCAGAAAGTAGCTTCACCCATATGCGGGCCATGGTGACGCAAAAGTTGCGGGTAATTTTGCCTCCTCTGGGTCAATTGTTAACCCAGGACTTTGATTCTTTGAAGCGGGTGCGATCGCTTTTTGTACCGGTGTTGCTTATTCACGGCACGGCTGATACTGAAGTGCCGCCAGCGATGAGCCAACGGCTTTACGACGCCTTGCCCGCAAACACTCACCCATCCCGCAAGCAGTTGCTTTGGATTACCCACGGCGGTCATAGTAATCTTCCAACCGTGGGGGGCGATCGCTATGCTCAAGCCATTCGCAGCTTTATAGAACGGTATGCTAAGTAGTCCAAATGCCCGCTGGTGGGGCCGCTTCATGATGGTGCTGGTAGGGCTAGGCATCGCAATACGCATTGCGAACTTGGCTCAACCGGTTTACTGGGTCGATGAGGTGGCGACCTCTATGCGGGTCTCTGGCTACACGCAAGCAGAGGTGAAAGCCCAGGTTGCCACTGCTGAACCCATTAGCGGTCGTGATTTGCAGTATTTTCAACGTATCCGCACGGATCGACCGCGCACCGATCTGCTGCGGGTGCTCTCTCAAAGCCCCGAACACACGCCACTCTATTTCATCTTGGTACGATTCTGGGCTGAGCTGTGGAGCACTTCGGCAGCGGCGATGCGCAGTTTGTCTGTGGTGTTTGGGGTGTTGACGCTGCCAGCGATGTACGGGCTGGGGCGATCGCTGATGACGGTTCGCTCGGGTACTGGTTCTGGGACCGGGTCTGAGACGGATTTTGAGACGGTTACTGGTACTGGCGTTGGCGAATTTGCGATGGGCCTGCTGGCCATCTCACCCTTTTTTATTGCGTATTCCCAAGAGGCAAGGCCTTACAGCCTGTGGACACTGCTGCTGTTGCTCACCAGCCAGTGGCTTTTGCGATCGCTACAGAGCAACCGTTGGCAATCGTGGCTGCTCTACAGTCTGTGCTTAGGGCTCACCTTTTACACCTCATTGCTCACCGCATTGCTAGTGGTGGGGCAAGGTGTGGCGGTACTGCTGTTCTATCGCGATCGCTGGCGTGGCTATGGGCTGGCAACCGGGGGAGCGCTGCTGTCACTGCTGCCCTGGATATGGGTAGTGCTGACCGGCTGGCAAACCCTGCAAAACAATACCCAATGGACGCAGGTGCCGATTCCGGTGTGGGAAATTTTGGGGACTTGGTTCTATAGCTTGGCGGTTGTCTTTTTTGATGTGCCAGTGGCTCTCCATCCAGTCATGTTGGGCTTGCAGATTGCGATCGCATCGATGACGGTGGGGCTGCTATTGACTGGCATGGTGGTGATGGTCCGCCGTGCGCCGCGCACGGTATGGGGGTTTGTGTTGGCTGGGGCTTGGGCGAACCCGGTGCTGCTGCTACTGCTAGATGTGGCTCGCAATGGCCAAAGTACTGCGCCTCGATACCTGATTCCTGTGCAGCTGGGTGCGTTGATTGCGGTGGCGTATTGGTTGGGGCAGACAGGAGATAAGCCTGGGGATAAGCATCCTGAAAAGGTCCCTCGCAGCCGTTTGCTGTTCTCGACGGTGCGAACGATGGTGCTGGGTTTCTTGCTGGCTATGAGCCTGCTGTCTGCGGCGATGATTCAGCCATCGCCCTATCTCAAGAGCCGAAACTTGAGCAATGCTGAGCTAGCGGCCCGTCTGAATTTGGAAGACAATCCTCAGCTGATTAGTACGCCCCATCACATCCAAGATTTAATCTCACTTAGCTATGATTTGGACACCGATATTCGGTTTTACATTTTGCCTAGCGAAGAGGATTCACCGCGATCGCTTTTATACGAGCAGATTGATCCGACTCGCCCCATTTTTTGGTTTGGCCCGTCAGCCGCGGCCCGTGAGCAGATAATGACTCAAAACTGGGGGGTATGGGAATCGGTATACCAGCCACCGGCCCTCATCACAGGGCGGTTTCCGCTCTCGCTTTGGCAGCTTGAACTATCGCCTGAGCTAGCTGGGCAACTGATCGAGAAACGGGCGGGGCAAGCACACACACCATGAAAATTGCCATCATTGCATCTGGGTTTCGGCCTGTCGTCGATGGGGTCACGGTGGCGCTGTACCATCGCCTGCGACTACTGAGCCAGTGGGGACATGAAGTTTTGCTGCTTTGCCCAGACTACGAACCGCTCGCGACCCTTTATCCTCGGTGGCGCGACTATTTGGGGGAGATTTTTCCTGGAGTACAGGTGATGCGCCTGCCGAGCGAACCTTTTATGGGTGTGGCCTTTGAGCGGAACTTGAGTCGCCAGGCCCAAAAGCCGTTACAGCAGGCTTTGGCTGAGTTTGAGCCTACGTTGATCCATGTGGATGAGCCTGATCGCATCTTTTTGGGTCTGCTGAAAGCGCCGGGCGTGGCCTATGCCAGGGCCCATGGCATCCCTTGTGTGGGCTTTTATCACACGAATTTTATTGACTATTTGGAAGACTATTTGGTGGAGGCCCTGCCACTGCTGAATGCTCAGGGGGTGGGCCATCGTTTGAAGCGGCCAGCGGTTGCCATCGCTCAGTGGTTTTCCATGCTGTTTATTCGACCGGTTTTCCACGCCTACGACGTGATCTTGGTGTCCTGCGCGGCCACCCAGACCCGGTTAGAACAGCTGCGGGTGCGCAATCTCTACCCCGGACAATTCTTGGGAGTAGAAGCCAGCGCCTTTGACCAGGTCACTCGTCACTCTGATTTTTTTGAGAGGGTATATGCGTTGCCAGACATCTCGTCCAAGCTGACGCTGACGTTTCTCGGACGACTCACCCCCGATAAGGGCTGGCACTTTACCCTGCGGGCCTTAGCCGACTGGGTGCACCAACCAGGCAATGCCCCTTTGCTTGAACAAGTGGTGGTGATTGTTGCTGGCGATGGCGCCATGCGTGACGTTATCCAATCAACCCTCAAAGATCTGGGGCTGAGGGCTTATTTCCTCGGGCGAATTGCGCCGGAGGCGGTGCCTGCGCTCTTGGTCAATAGTGATATTCATATCACCACGTCCGAAAAGGAGACCCTGGGGCTGACGGTGTTAGAAGCACTGTGCGCAGGGATTCCGGCGATCGCGCCCCGTGCTGGCGGTGTGGTGACCCATATTCAAGACGGCACCAATGGCCGCTTGTATGCCCCCCAAAGTTCAAAGAGCTTTGGGCAAGCCCTAACTGAGCTAGTCACCGATGCCCCCAAACGACGGCAGATGGGCGAGCGGGGGCAGCAGGCTGCGGCTCGCTACGACTGGGAAACTGCTGTGCAAACGTTGTTGAATACGTGGCAAACCCAGATTGCCCCAAAGACTTGACATCACCTAGCTTTCGGATTTACTACATATTAAAACCAGCGACTTTGCGTAAATCCACTTGTTTAACGTGAGTTTGCTATTTCACTCCTACTTCACTGTGTATGCCTCTTCCCAGTTCCGCTGCCCCCGAACCCATTGCAATTATTGGCATTGGCTGTCGCTATCCGGGGGGCGCAAACACCCCCAGCCGCTTTTGGGACATGCTTTGCCAGGGCACAGACAGCATCACTGAAGTGCCGAAAGAACGCTGGGACGTCGCCCCTATTTATGACCCGGACCCGGCTGCGCCTAATAAAGTCAGCACCCGCTGGGGCGGTTTTTTAGAACAGGTTGACCAGTTTGATCCGCAGTTTTTTGGCATTGCGCCCCGTGAAGTGGCCACGATGGACCCTCAGCAGCGGATTCTGTTAGAAGTCGGTTGGGAAGCCTTGGAAGATGCGGGCCAAATTCCAGCGCAGCTACGCGGCTCCAAAACGGGCGTGTTTATTGGCATTGGCACCCACGATTACTCCATCATGCTGTGGCAGCAACCGGTGAACGACCCCTATGCGACGACGGGCTCGGGCAACTGCATTGCGGCCAATCGGATGTCTTATATTTTTGACTTTAAAGGGCCCAGCCTAGCGATTGATACGGCCTGTTCTTCGTCTTTGGTAGCGGTGCATTTGGCTTGCCAAAGTCTGCGGGCTGGGGAGTCGAGTATGGCGTTGGCAGGCGGTGTGAATGTGCTGCTGCTGCCGACGGTGACCGCTGGGTTCTCAAAAGGCGGGTTTATGTCTGGGCGCGGACGGTGCCAAAGCTTTTCGCAGAGTGCCGATGGCTATGTGCGCAGTGAAGGGGCTGGTGTGGTGGTATTGAAGCCGCTCACCGCAGCCGTCGCGGATGGCGACCCTATTTATGCCGTGATTCGCGGTAGCGCAGTCAATCAGGATGGTGGGGGAAGTCAGGGCATGGCTGCGCCTAATCCAAACGCGCAAGCAGCGGTGTTGCGTGAGGCGTACCAGCAGGCTCAGGTAGACCCGGCTCAGGTGCAATACATTGAGGCGCATGGCACGGGCACTAAGCTGGGCGACCCGGTTGAAGCACAGGCGCTGGGAGAAGTGCTGGCTGTGGGACGCGCCCAGACGTGTTTAATCGGGTCGGTGAAAACCAACATCGGCCATACCGAAACGGCGGCTGGGGTGGCTGGAGTGATTAAAGCGGCCTTGATGGTTAAGCACGGCCAGATTCCACCGAGCTTGCATTGCCAGCAGCCCAATGCAGAGATTGATTTTGACCGACTGCGGCTACGGGTACAGAGGCAGTTGGCTCCGTTTCCCCAGAACGACAGCCAGAACGATGGACAGAACGATAGCCAGAACGATAGCCAGCGGGATAACCCTAGATACATCGGGGTCAATTCCTTTGGGTTTGGTGGAACCAATGCCCATGTTGTCCTTTCTACAACTCCCCAGGGTTTTGAGGGGGCAGCTCCTGAGACTATCAAAATTCCGACGGCCCTGCGAGTCACCTCTGATGAGGTATCACGAAGCGTTTCAGACGCTTCTCCAGCATCGCTAGCTCGACTACTGACCCTCTCGGCTAAGCGAGAAGCGGATTTGCGAATACTCGCACAGCGTTATTTGGCTCAGTTGAAAGCGGCGGCTCAACGGGAGGAGGCCGATCTAGATTTGGGTCGGCTGTGTGTGGCCACCAATACTCGGCGATCGCACTTTTCCTACCGACTAGCGCTCGTAGCTAACACTAAGGCTGACGTGAAAAAGCAGTTGACTGACTGGTTGGCGGGCGACCCTGACGTGGTGGGACTCACCAGTGGAAAAACGCCTGCCCGTTCCACCAGCGCAGAGCGCTCCAGCGAGCACGAGGTTGCCTTTTTATTCACCGGTCAAGGCTCGCAGTTTGTGGGGATGGGGCGTGAGCTTTACACCACACAGCCGGTTTTCCGCGCGGCGTTAGATCGTTGCGCTGCGCAGCTACAGGCTGATGGGATTGATCTATGGTCAGTGCTGTTCGACTCGGAAGTAGCTGAGGAGACAGCTGGGGAGGCGGCTGAGACGACGGCAGCTTCGGTCACTGCCTTAAAGAATACGATTCACGATACCTGTTACACACAGCCGGTTCTGTTTGCGTTTGAATATGCCTTGGCCCAGCTTTGGATGGCTTGGGGCGTTGAGCCCTCGGTGGTGCTGGGGCATAGCTTGGGAGAGTATGTTGCGGCCTGCCTCGCGGGCGTTTTTAGCGTGAAGGATGGGCTCAAGCTGGTGGCCGCACGGGGGCGACTGATGCAGGCGCTGCCTGAGGGCGGGGCGATGGTGTCGGTATTGGCCACGGCGGCTCAATGTCAGCAGTGGGTGGCCCCTTACGGAGAGACGGCGACGATTGCTGCGATCAATGGCCCTGAAAGTACGGTCCTTGCCGGGACAACGGATGCGATCGCTCAAATCACTCAGCAGTTAGCGTCGCAGGCAATTAAGTACAAAACGCTACAAGTGTCTCACGCCTTTCACTCAGCACTGATGGGACCCATGCTAGAAGCGTTTGCCGAAGTCGCCGCCCAGGTCACGTTCCACTCACCCCAACGACCGATGATTTCGATGGTGACGGGGAAACTGGCGACCGATGAGATTGCAACCGCAGACTATTGGGTCCGCCATGTGCGCCAGCCGGTGCAGTTTTTAGCGGCGATGGAGACGCTGTATGCGCGGGGCAATGGCAATGTCCTCCCCAAGGCAGAACGCACGTTTTTGGAGATTGGGCCGAAGCCTATTTTGCTGGGGATGGGACACGGTTGCCTACCTGGGGCGACGGATGTCCACTGGCTGGCAAGCCTTCGCCCGAGTCAGTCGGACAAAACCGCCATGTTAACGAGCTTGGCCCGTCTATACGTCAGTGGGTATAAAACCGCTCCTGATACTACACAAACGGAAGGGAGCACGCTGAATTGGCATGCGGTGGAACCGGATGTGACCGTACAAGGTCAGGTCGTTGAGCTACCGACCTACCCGTTTCAGCGACAGCGGTATTGGTGGGATGCCGCCAAAATACCGAGTATGGAACCCGCCCGGCCTGCGGCGCAGCAGGTTGGCCATGGGGTCGTGTTCGGACAATCTAGCGAACATGATTTGCTCGGCGTCGAGATGCCGTTAGCTGGCACAAAGGAGCGGCGTTTTCAGCGTGTGATTGGCCCGCAGTCACCTGCATATTTAGCCGATCATCGCGTTTTAGATCGCGTGGTTTTGCCCGGTGCGGCCTATGTGGAGATGGCGATCGCAGCTGTTTGCCAGGGGCGAAGTGGGCAGTCGGCAAGTGGGCAACCGGTAACGTTGTCGCAGATTGTCATTGAGCAGCCGCTCTTGCTATCTGAGACAGAGAGTCTATCTGAGACAGAGAGTCTATCTGAAACAGAAACGCATCAGCTTCAACTGGTGCTTACCCCAGCGGGCAGACAAGCGCAGGGCACTGTTCAAATTTTTAGCAAAACCGCCAGTGCAACGAAGCAGAACACTTCATCTACTCCTTTCACTCAAAATGCTACTGCCGTAGTGGAGCCTTCTTCAACAGAGAGCGGCGACGATCCATCGTATTCAAACGGCCCGTCGCTCTCAGCAACCCAAGCCGCATTGGTTCGCTATCCTCTCAGCGTTGAAAAGCACTACCAGTCCCTACGAGACCAAGGACTTGCCTATGGTCCTCAGTTTCGACCGATTCAGCAGCTTTGGCAGCAGGAGGGGCAAGCGCTGAGCCAATTAGCCTTGCCAACGCCTGAGAGTTCTAATTCTGACAATTCTAATTCTGAACTAGCGGGCTACCGTCTCCATCCGATCCTACTGGATGGGTGCTTTCAAACTATCGGTGCAGCTCTCTCGCAACAGGTTTCAGCCCAGGTTTCAGGTCAGCTAGCTACCGCAGGGACCTATTTACCCGTCGGTATCGAACGCCTTCAGTTTTATCGAGCCCTGGGCGCTGCGGGTTGGTGTTTGGTGACGTCTGCCTCGACTGGCGACGGTCACACACCCGATGTTCTAAAAGTTGATTTAACCCTTTGGGATGCGTCTGGAAACCAGGCGGCTACCTTCACGGGTATGACGCTGAAGTATGTCAGCCAACTTACTCTACAGCGGTTGTTTGGTGCCGCTGATAGTCCACAGACAGCCACACCAAACGCAGCCGCACCAAATGCAGCCGCACCAAATACATTAGAGCCTTGGCTTTATGAGTTGATTTGGCAAGTGCAAGCCAAGCCGCAGCCACAGCCACGAACATCCTCTTCGACAGCACTCCGTTCCCGTAGTTGGCTTATTTTTGCGGATGCGCAAGGCATGGGGGCTCAACTGGCCAATGCATTAAGTGCTAAAGGCGATCGCTGCTTTATCATCAAGCCCACAGACCCTTGCGAACTGAAGGATAAAGCAAACCATAGCGATCAAGGCGCACCTTTACTACAGACCGCTGCTGACGCAGATACCTATTGGGTTAACCCCAATGCGCCTGAGGCCTTTAATCAGCTGCTATCGGCACTCACACCGACGCTGATTGCGGAGAATGCAGGCCAACTGAACTGCCAGCTGCTGTATCTGTGGGGCCTCAATGCCAAGGCCGATGCACCTAGCTCGCAAGCGCACCCCTGTGGTGGCCTGTTGCATTTAGTGCAGGCGATCGTACAGCTCCCCGCCCTCACCGCTCGCCTGTGGATTGTGACCCAGCAGGCTCAAGCTGTAGACGTTCCTACCCCCCTTCAGCTTCAGCAAACGCCGCTTTGGGGCATGGCTCGCAGCCTGCGTTTAGAACATCCTCAGCTGAGCTGTACCTGCATAGATTTAGATCCGCTGAGCGTTGATCAAAGCCAGGAACAACTGCTCGCTGAGCTGAGCGCATCCGACCCAGAAAATCAATCAGAGAATCAGCCAGATCACCCGCTAGAAGATCAAATTGCCTACCGTCAAGATCAGCGATTTGTGGCTCGTTTGGAAGCCCATACAGACGCACAGACAATGCAGCTTTCTCTGCCGTCTGCCCCCTCCAAACGTGAAAACTTCCGTCTTGGACTCACTAAATACGGGATGCTTGATCAGCTCACACTACGACTGCCCACGCAGCGACCTGCCCCCGCCGCCGATGAAGTCGAAATTCAAGTAAAAACATCCGGGCTGAACTTTCGAGACGTGCTGAGTGCCCTCGGCATGCTTGTGGCTGTCTTGGAGAAAATGGGTCATCACCAAGCCTCTGACGTGCCCTTTGGGGGAGAATGTGCGGGGATTGTAACGGCAGTCGGTGCAGACGTGAGCGGTTTGCAAGTCGGGGATGCGGTGATTGCCGCTCAGACTGTGGGCAGTTTGAAGCGGTTTGTGACGGTGCCCGCAGCTTTTGTCGTGCCGAAACCTCAGGCGATGACCTTTGCTGAAGCCGCTACGCTGCCCACGACGTTTCTAACGGCCTATTACGGCCTGGTGCACTGTGCCAAGCTCCAGGCGGGCGATCGCATTTTAATCCACGCTGCTGCCGGAGGCGTTGGTCAAGCGGCTGTGCAGATTGCTCAGCACATAGGCGCAGAAGTCTTTGCAACGGCCAGCTTGTCCAAGTGGACATTTTTAAAGCAAATGGGCATTGACCATGTGATGAATTCGCGGACCTTGGACTTTGCTGAACAAATTCAAACGGCGACCGCAGGGAAAGGGGTGGATGTCGTCTTCAATAGCTTGAACGGCGAGGCGATTGATCAGAGTTTAGCGGTGCTAGCCCCTCAAGGCCGCTTTGTTGAAATCGGGAAAATTGACATTTGGTCACCTGAAAAAATGACTCAGGTGCGCGCCGATGTCGAATACTTCCCGTTTGATTTGCTAGAGGTCTCAGGGCATCAGCCTCAGCTAATTAGCACGATGCTCGCCAAGCTGATGCCTCAGTTTCGAACGGGCGTACTACAGCCATTGCCCAAAACGGTATTCCCGATTGAGTCGGCCCCTGCGGCCTTTCGCTACATGGCCCAAGCCCGTCATATTGGCAAAGTCGTGTTCATGCTGCCGCCAACGGCTACGTCTGATTCGCTGACGGAAACTCATCACAATCAACAACAACACACCAATCAACAACCCGTTATTCAGGCTGACGCGACCTACCTAGTCACTGGTGGGCTGGGCGGGCTGGGACTCAAAGTCGCACAGTGGCTGGCTGAGCAGGGCGCACAGCATTTGGTTCTGCTGGGGCGGCGATCGCCTTCTACTACCGCTCAAGCAGCGCTGGCTAAGCTGGAGAAAGTAGGCGTTAGCGTTCAGGTTATCACCGCTGATATCAGTGACTATGAACATCTCAAATCAGCTTTAGCTGACGTCCTAGACGATGCGGCTCCGCGATCGCTCAAGGGCGTTTTTCACTTAGCCGGTACGCTGGCCGATGGCCTGTTGGTGAACCAGGACTGGACGCAGTTTGAGCAGGTGATGCGGCCTAAGCTGGATGGCGCATGGCATTTACACCAGCTCACCGAAACGCAATCACTCGATTATTTTGTTTGTTTTTCTTCCATGGTCTCTTTGATGGGGGCTTTGGGACAGAGCAACTATGCCGCTGCGAATGCCTTCTTGGATGGGCTATGCCATCATCGCCGCAGCCTTGGACTGCCAGGCTTGAGTATTAACTGGGGCCCTTGGGCTGAGGCGGGCATGGCGGCTGATATGGATGAGCGCAGCCGCCAGCGTTTTGCTGAGCAAGGGCTAACCCTGATTGAGCCTGAACAGGGGTTGACCTTGATGGCTGAGTTGATGAACAAACCGATGCCTCAAGTTGGCGTTATTCCACTGGACTGGACGACCTTTATCGCCTCTTTGGGTGGAAAGCTCGGCGGGGCGCGATCGCCCTTGCTGAGCACAGTGCTGAACACATTGTTGAACAGTGCAAGCGCGAGCAAACCTGCGCCCTTACAGCCCAGTCCTTCGGCGCAGGCGAGCCTGCTGAACCAGCTGGCTCAGCAGACTTCGACCGAGCGCACTCTGTTGCTGGCGCAGTATCTTCAGCAGCAGCTCGCTAAGGTGATGGGCTTTCGCGATGCAGCGATGATTAATCCTGATGAGTCCTTTGGGAACTTGGGCATGGATTCTTTGATGGCGGTGGAATTTAGCAATCGCCTCCAGACCAACCTCAACCATCCCATCTCACAAACGCTGGCTTTTGACTATCCCAGTATTAATGCACTGGCCCAGCACCTAGCCAAGGAAATCCAGCTTGATCAGACCACTGTCCAACAACCCTCTACGGCCAGTGCTGCACCGGCGGACGTGACTCCCAGCAGAGAAAAAGAGATAGGGATGGGAGATAACGTTCTATCTCCTGCTGAGCCGTCTCCTACTGGGCCGTCTGCTGCTGGGCTGTCTGTTACATCCGGACAATCTGTTCCATCTAGTCAGTCTGTTCCCTCTGCGCCGTCTGTTCCACAGGATGCCTATACCCCACCGCCAGAGCATTATCAGTTTTCTCAAATGGCTGACTACCGCCGCCTTCGTCAGGACATTGATCGGGTTGAAGCGTTGGGCAATCCCTTTTTTAAGGTGCATGAGGGCACTGCGAAAGATACCATTCAAGTTGACGGGCGATCGCTGATTAACTTTGCCAGCTATAACTATCTGGGACTCTCTGGTGATGCGCGGCTGAACCAAGCGGCTCAGGCTGCGATCGCCCAATATGGTACGTCTGTGTCTGCCAGCCGAGTTGTGTCTGGTGAGCGGCCCATACATCGAGAATTAGAACAGGAAATTGCTCAATTTTTAGGCACCGCAGACTGCATCACTTATATCGGTGGTCATGCCACCAACGTCACCACCATTGGCCATCTGTTCCAGGACAAAGACTTAGTCCTTTACGATGCCCTTAGCCACAACAGTATTCGCCAGGGCTGCCAGCTTTCGGGTGCAACGGCGATAGAGTTTCCACATAATGACTGGCAGGCGCTCGATCGTCTCTTGCACGAGCATCGGCGTCACTATGAAAAAGTGTTGGTGACTATTGAAGGGGTGTACAGTACCGATGGCGACTTGGCACCACTGCCTGACTTTGTGCGGGTAAAAACAGCGCATCGTGCCTTTTTACTGGTTGATGAGGCGCACTCTATTGGTGTGCTGGGCGCAGGCGGTCGCGGTATTGGTGAACATTTTGGCGTCGCGGCGGATGCGGTGGACTTGTGGATGGGGACGTTGAGCAAATCGTTTGCTAGCTGCGGGGGCTACATTGCCGGTTGTGCTGAGCTCGTGGAGTATTTGAAATATACTGCGCCTGGATTTGTTTTTAGTGTGGGCATGTCGCCTGCTAATGCTGCGGCGGCGTTAACTGCGCTGCGGGTTCTTCAGCAGGAGCCGGAGCGCGTCGCCAAAGTGCAGGCCCGTTCCAAATTGTTTTTGACCTTGGCTCAGGCCCAAGGGCTCAATACCGGCGATAGCCGGGAGTCTCCAGTGGTGCCTATCATTGTGGGCGAACCCTACAAAGCCGTGCAGCTATCACATATGTTGTTTCAGCAAGGGATTAATGTCCAGCCGATGGTTTATCCTTCGGTACCTTACGATGCGGCCAGGCTGCGCTTTTTTATGAGTGCGGCCCACAGCGAAGAACAAATTCAACAAACCGTGAAAACAATGGCTGATGAGCTGATGATTATCAATGCGGCTGCCGCAACCTGATGCTATGACGCCCCCTAATTCCCTTACTCTCCCAGAGGTCAACTCACCACTGCCTGTTGGCAGCAAGGTGCGTTTCCCCCGTCAATACCGAATCGTCGCCCTTCCGGGTGAAGGTATTGGCCCAGAGGTCGTCGATGCGAGTTTGCAGATTTTGTCCGCGATCGCAAAATGGGCGGGCTTTGGCCTGACTATCGACCATGCGTTGATTGGCGCACCGGCTCAAGATCAAACGGGCAGTGCCCTTCCGCCAGCAACCCTAGCCTGCTGCGAGGGGGCCGATGGCATTGTTTTTGGTGCGGTAACTCAGTCAGGACTGCTGCCCTTGCGGCAACATTTTGACTTCTTTGCCAACTTGAGGCCTGTGCGGCCTTCCAAGAGTTTGTATGCGGCCTCTCCGATTAAACCTGAACTGTTGGAAGGGGTCGATTTACTATTTGTTCGTGAGCTGGTGAGTGGCCTTTATTTTGGAGACTCTGGCCGCAGCCAAGATGAGCAGGGCGACTATGGATTCCACACGATGCGCTATAGCGATCGCGATATCCGGCGAATTGCGAGAGTGGCCTTAGCCCAGGCCCAAAACCGCCGACAGCATTTGGTGTTGGCCCACAAAGAAAATGCCTTGCCTCACTTGCCTTGGCGAGAGCTAGTCAGGGCAGAAGCGAGGGATTTTCCGCAGGTGCATGTAGAACCTATGCTGGTCGATAACTTGGCGATGCAGTTGATTTTGAGACCCCAGGAATTTGACGTGATTTTGGCGGGTAATTTGTTTGGAGATATTTTGAGCGATTTGGGGGGTGCGATCGCCGGTTCGATTGGGTTATTAGGCTCTGCAAGCCTGAACGCTGACGGATTTGGCCTTTATGAATCGATTGGTGGAACCGCCCCTGATATTGCTGGAAAAGGCATTGCCAACCCCCTCGGCACATTAGCAGGGATTATCTTAATGCTTCAGCAGTGGGGTGAACCGTCAGCGGCCCAAAGACTCTTAACCGTGCAAGAGCAGATTCTAGCGCAAGGCTACCGAACTGCCGATCTCTACCACCCCGGAACACAACCTGGGACAATCAGTCAGCATCAGCGCCCAGTCACCACCGACGAGTTGGTCAAACTATTTGTCACCGAAATCCATAAAACACCCCGGTAAGCCAATCCACATCTGCCCCTAACTTACGTTACTTGAACTTATAATCTGAAGCTTTTATGACTAATTTGACCCGAAGTGCGGGACAGGCTCTCTCTTCAACTCAGCTAGCTACTGGAAAACTCCATCCTCTTTGGTATTGTCCAATATCGGTTTTATGTAGTGCAGTTGTGACAAATATAATTGCCATTCCGGGTGCCTCGGCAACAGAAGTCATGTCCTTAGAAAAGATTACTTCAGAAGAGATTATCTTAGAAGAAATGACCCCAGAAGAAGAATTTCCTTCAGTTTCGACTCCTTTGAAAAATATTTTTTCAGAAGACATTGACGCAAAAGAGAGCGCTTTAGAAGAAGATACTCCTTTAGTCGCAGCGACTTTAGAAGCGACTGTCCTAGAAGAAAATGTCTTAGAAGCGACTGTTCCAAAAGAGACTGCATTAGAAGAAACTGTTCCAGAAGAGGCTGTTCTAGAAGAAAGCACTTCAGAACAAGGCATTCCTTCGGTCGCGGTCACCTTAGAAGAGACTGTGACCGAAGAGGTTGCCTCAGAAGTTTTTTCCTTAGCAGAAGACATTCCTTCAGTCGCAGCGACTTTAGAAGCGACTGAGCTAGAAGCGACTGGCCTAGAGGTGATTACACCAGAGGTGGCTGCGCTAGAAGCAATAAACGTGGCAGACGTTGTTTTATCAGAGACGGACTCAACCCCGTTACAGAATGATGCATCGGTCTCAGCAGACAGTCCTCAATCTCTGTGGCTGAGCCAATTTGACTCGGTTTCAGAAGCCGCAGACGCCCCGCCAAAATTTGGCACGGCGGGCAAGCAACGCTGGTATTTGCAGAGTGCGGTAGGGGTAGATTTAGATGATGATGTCGTTGGCTTAGTCGGCGCGGGAGTAACGCACTTCTTCTACGATTATCACAGTCTGAATTTGGAACTCAATGGTCTGTATTTTGATCAGCCTGGCGCTAATGCCGCTGGCCTTAATCTGAATTTGCTCTTGCGATCGCATTGGATTCGCGGTGACAACTGGTCTGTGTATGTGGATGGGGGCGTTGGTATTTTGCAAAGTACCGATGGGGTGCCCAGTGTCGGCTCTACCTTTAACTTCACGCCGCAGCTAGGGGGTGGTGCAACCTTCGCGCTCAACGACGATGCCCAGCGGTTAATGGTGGGCATGCGCTGGCATCATACGTCCAGTGCCGATACCTATCGTCCTAACCCTGGTTTGGATGTTTGGTTGGGCTATGTTGGGATCAATTTTCCGCTGTAAAGTCGCCGCTTTTTAAGGTGTAGGTTTGAAAAGAAACTGGCGGCAGTGGATGCCGCAGCTAGCACTATGTGTCTCTTTAGGGATTCACGGTATGAGTGGGATGATGCCCGTTCCTGAGTCCCCATCCCTGCCAGAGATTCCTGAAACAGAACTGCCAGACCCTGTTGCCGTGGTGCCTCTCCCTATTCAGGAGAGGCCTGCTTTGCCTGTGCCTCCACAGGCCCCTGTTGAACCTTCACAGGCTCCCATTGAACAGATCGCTCCACAGCCGCCTCCAGTATTTTCAGAAACTGTAGAACCCAACCCTATAGAACTCAACCCTATAGAACCAGATCCCATCCAACCAGAGTTTGTAGAACCAGAGTTTGTAGAGCCAAACACTGTTGAACCAAACTCTATAGAACCAGACCCTACCAATGAGCCTGTTCCCCAGGTATTTGACGCGACCAACACCGATCCTACGGATATCAGCGGCTATGCTGCTTTTTCTGAAACCCTTCAGACTTTGAGTGACAACATTATTCCGAACACCATTCGCAGCGTCACCTATGACCTCAACTATTTGGGTGACTTATGCTTTGCAGGGGAATCGCGTTTGAGCGCTACGCTGGCTGTGGCAATCGATAGCTCACCAATGCTAACGACAGGAAAAATAATCACCAGTACGGGGTATGGCGAGATTAATCAGGCTATTGAGCGGTGGTTTGGCCAGCTTCAATCCGGACAAGTCGGCGATACAGATGAACTTGCTAGCGCTGGAGGTGTGACACTCTACGATTGGATCAAACAGGAGGAAGGCGATTGGTTTTTGAACAACGAAGCCTACGAAGCTTATTTTTTTAATATCACAGTGTCGCTGATTAATAATCCCTGCGCTCAGAACCAGGAATGAGTGAGGCCATTTTGTTTTTTATTCTCTCACTTGGGCTACCGTCGTAGGGTGAACCAAGCAATCAACCATAGGGCGCGCACGCCATCACGCCAGCCAATTTTCTTGCCTTCGGCATAAGTTCGGCCATAGTATGACACGCCCACCTCATAAAATCGCCAACGATGGCGATCGCGCGCCATCTTCATTGTAAACTCCACCTCAAATCCAAAACCGTCGCAGGTCAAGATCAGGCCATCCACGACTTCGCGGCGAAACATTTTGTAGCACACTTCTATATCTGAAAACATGGTGTTACAAACCAAGTTCACCAACATGGAAATGATTTTGTTGCCTAAGAAATGATGAAAATAGAGGACTCGATGGGGCTTGCCATAAAACCGTGAACCGTAGACCACATCGGCCCTGTCGGTTTCAATTAAACGCCACATTTCCTGCCAGTCTTGAGGATCGTATTCCAAATCCGCATCTTGAATGACAATTACATCTCCGGTGGCCTGACGAAAGCCTTCACGCAAAGCCGCGCCTTTACCCTGGTTAGACGGTTGGAGAATCACGTTGATTGTTGTTTGACCATCAGTTGGGCAATCAACAGTCTCCTTTCGTGAGTGTTGATGCTCATGCCAAAATGTTTTTAGCCACTCGCGGGTACCATCGGTAGAGTCATCATCCACAATTACGATTTCCTTAGAAACCTCTGGCATCACCGACTGAACGGCATGCAACACAGAGGCTATGGTGTTAACTTCGTTGTACGTGGGGATGATGACAGAAAGCTGCAAACGGCTCAATTGAGATAGTCCTGATGAACGATAGTCGATGGGGGAGCGCAGCTCTGTAGGTTTAGAGCGCGGCGCTCTGTAGGGTTCTTCTATAGCGATATCTTCTGTAGCAGTCTACTGGGCGCTGACAATCTCCCAGGTAGAGACTGCCAAGCTGTCGCCAGTTGAGAGCCGCATACTGAGGGTTTGGTCCGGTAAAACAGCGAGTAAATCAGTCATGCGATCGCCGTTAAAATCACCGCTAAAGTTGTAGATATCTTCACCCCAGTTCGGAATGGATACGAGTACTTCTTCAATGCCACTATTGCCGGTCAAGCGCATGAACGTATTGACCCCAGAGGCTGAGACGAGGTCGGTTTTGCCATCGCCATTAAAATCGCTGGCCCAAGTGTAGGCAGTGCTGCCCCAGTTGGGGGTTACTTGCCAAGTGGTTGAGTCGAAGTCTGTCCCATTGAAAAAACGGAGGGTGACCTCTCCGTTGGGATGGGCTGACATGAGGTCAGTGAGGCGATCACTATTGAATGAGCCACTCCAGTTGTAGCCGCGATCGCCCCAGGTGGGCGGCATCTGGAGGGTGGTGGTGGTAAACTCACTCCCGGTTGAGAAATGCATGAATAAATTTTGGTCGAGGGCAGAGACTAAATCCGTTTTGCCATCGCCGTTGAAATCGTTGGCCCAGGTGTATTCCTTAGCCCCCCAAGCCGTGGGTGCAGGCCATGTTTCGAGGTCAAAATCGGTGCCATTGAATAAGCGCATGACAACAGTGCCGTTGCCTTGGGCTGAGGCGATATCGAGGTTACCATCACCGTTAAAATCACCAACTCGGTTGTAACCACGCTCGCCCCACTGTAGCGGTGTTGCTAGGGTCAATGTTTCAAACCCATTGGCTTGTGCTAAGTGCACAAAAATCTGCTGTTCTAATCCTGACACGAGATCTGTTTTACCATCGCCATTAAAATCTGCGGCCCAGGTATAATCGGGGCTGCCCCAAGGTGTCGGCACAGACCAATTGACCTGCTCAAACTGCTGCCCTGTTGAAAAACGCATGACAACGGTGCCATCTGGCAGTGCCGAGGCTAAGTCATCTCGACCATCGCCATTAAAGTCACCGACCCAGTTGTAGCCGTCTGAACCGAGGGCCAAGTCTCCGAGGGCCAAGTTGGTGGACTGGCCTGCCGCTTTTGGGGTTGCGATCGCTGAGAGTCCGACCCATAGTAGAAAACTGGCCGCTGCGCATTGAGCCGCCGTTTTGGTTAATGCTAGGTTCAATCCCATCAGACCTCTCATATCAGTACCACACTGTCTGTTTTACACATACCTGCTCACCTGCTATATACACTAGGGGGACAGCCTGAGCCAAGCCTTCCACTTAACCCTATCTTCAGTTTTACTGAGGCTTAATCCCGAAAGTTTGTAATGCAGTGGGCATCGAGCACGATGACGGTGTCTTGGGAAAAGCGGGTGCAGATGGGCAACGTTTGTAGGAGCGCAGGCACTTGGCCAGACTGAAGCGATCGCTGCGCGGTAAGTACATCTTCTTTTACGGTGCTGTTGAGTAGCCAGATTTGGTGATTAAGATAGCTGGGCGTTGCAAACGCTTCGGAGACGACCCAGATATCTATGCCGTAGCGAGTAACAAATGCCTTCACCACTGACAGGTCTGAACTGTACTGAGCGGTTAATAAGTCCGCCATGCGCTGCCGCATTAACTGATAGAAGCTGGCATGGTAGGGCAGGGCAAACTCTCGACCCACCAGCACAGACCGATTTGAAAAGGCGGGAATGTTGTCGTTTATTTCGGTGACTAACGAGGCGACGAGACTGGATTTTGGTGTGGTTGCGATTTCATCATAGACCTCTGGCAGTTGGCCAATTACCCAGCCTTGCCCGCCCAAAAAGAGGGAGGGAATGGCTGGGGTGATCAAGACTGCGATCGCAAACGCGCAGCTAAGTAGTACGGCCACTCGCTTAAGGAACAACCTAAGGAACAAGGAAGTATTCGCTATCTTTTTTGTTTGCCTGCTTAATAAAATTCTCTTTTGCGCACTTATTTTTTGCGCACGTAGCCACTTCAGCCACGCTTGTAGTAACAGTGTCAGCATCACGCCCGTTGCCAAAATCAAGACAAAACGAGTGCTGTAAAAGGTATAGCGGCTGGGCAAATACAGTCTTGGGAACAGACCATGGGCTAGCCCAAACAATCCCAGCGTTGCGAGCAAAAGCTGTGCGAGCACTCCCACCTGTACTGTTATAAAGGCCCCTGCTGGACAGTAGGTTTTGAGCCATGTTTTTATCCGAAGGCTGCCTGTTAAAACCACCCAGGGTAACAGCGCTCCTAGCCAAATAATCGGTGGAAAAAGCGGAAAACGTAAGCCGCTAGAGCCATCAAACCAGAAAGCCAGCGCGGGTAGGCCAAAATATTCTCCACGGCCTTGAGCCTGAAACTCCGGCCAAGTTTGCATTTGCTCTAGGCTGGTCAGGGACCCTACCTGCTGAGTCACTTGGGTGGAAAATAGCCCCAGCAGTCCCCCAGTTAATACCAGCCCTATGAGCCAGGGGATGTAAGCTTCTAACCGACGGGGCAGGCACGGCCAGCTTCTAGGCCAGTTTCTGGGCCAGCCTCCAGACCAGTTTTTAGGCCAGTCAACTAGCCGCAGTGTCAACAGTCCCATACCCACCAGCATCATTTGCGGATAAAACAGGCCGAGCAGGGCTAAGACAATTAAGGTTTTAGCCTGCTGGTTCCGCAGCAGATAAAACAAAAATGCCGAAAAAATAGGATACACAAAGGCTCTTGGAGCCGCTGAAATCAGATCATCCCTAATCCAAATATTTTGATTCAGAATCAGGCTGGTGAGCGCGCCACACAGCGGCACGGGGAGCAGCATAAGCGCCACCCAAAACAAATAACTTGTTGTAATCAGAGCGAGTGTCAGCGGGACGATTTTGGCGAAGGCCATCGGGTCTATCCCCAGGGCCGTGATAAAGGTGAAGAGCCCTTTAAAGCCAGCAGGCTGAATGATCATGAAGTAGTCGGCGATCGCATCCTGAGGAAAGAGCCCTGAATCGACCAGCCGTTGCCACCACACTAAGTGCAGCCGCGCGTCGTCTTGCACAATGTAGGTATGGGTTTGCACATGCCACAAAGACAGCAGCCCAAAGTAGAGCGGCGGCAAAAAGCTCAGCCCAAACCAAAAAGCCAGCCCTGGGGTGCGCCGCAAATGTGGCGCACCCAGCGGGGACGGCAACGGCTGGAATCCAGTTTTGAGAACGTTCATAGGGGCTGGGTAAGTCGTGTTGCGATGATATACTACGCCCCACCTTCCCCCTTTCCCCCTTTTCCTTTCCCCCTTCCCCCTTTCCCCTTCCCCCTTTCCCCTTTCCCTCCAACGCGACTAACGACTATCCCCTCGCAGCAAAGTGTGTTTCCCATGCCCCGCCCCCAAGACATCTGGTTCAACCACCTCGAATCAGCCACCCATTACAACCAGTGGATTTTCTCTAAAATTCAGCCACATTTACAGGGCAAAACCCTAGAGGTTGGCTGTGGTAGCGGCAACTTCACCCCGTTGATCGCTCAGCACTGTACTGAGCTGCTGGCGGTAGATCTTAATGCTGACTATGTACAGCAAACCCAAGCGCGAATGCAGCAGGCTGAGCATGTCACCGTCCTCACCGCAGATGCCACCCGACTAGGGGACCATCCTGAATTGGCGGAGACGGTTGCGAACCAAGGCTTTGAGACCATTATTATGCTCGATGTCCTAGAGCATATTGAAACCGATGTTACTGTGCTCCGCAGCTTAGGAGAACGGCTTGCGCCCCAGGGCAACCTGATTGTCAAAGTCCCGGCGGTTGAGGGACTCTACAACTCTCTTGACCGCGCCGTTGGGCATCACCGCCGCTACAGTCCCAAGCGCCTCAATCACGCTTTTATCGAGGCGGGATTTGCCGCTCCTGATCTGGCGTATTTCAATCTTGTGGGGATTGCTGGGTGGTGGCTCAATGGCCAACGGCAGCGGCAAACTCCCCCTGGGCAGCAAGTCGGCTGGTTTGATCGGGGTGTGCCTTTGTTTCAGGCGTTGGAAGCTCGGCTCGGCTGTCCGGTGGGTCTATCGCTTTTTGCGATCGCGCGATCGCAAACCGACTAATCACCTACCGATAGGACGTTGTTGGCGATATAGCTTGTATCCGTTTACGGCTCAAAAACGCTTTTTCTTTGACTATTCAGTAGTCTTTGCTTTCGTAAAACTAGCCATTTGCCAGTCGTACATGAGGCGATTGGCAGTTGAGATAGCTTGAGGGACAGTGCGCTAAGCTTGGCTTAAGCGTTATCTACAAACTCAGTCTTGTTAGGCACAGCCATATGAAACGCATGAAAGCGGCATGGAAGTGATAAACATCCATCAAGCTCAGACAAACTTATCTCGATGCAGTCATGATTGCTAGCCCCAGACCCTCCAGGATGACAGTAGAAGAGTACTTGGCCTGGGAACCACGCCAGGAGCTACGCTACGAATATGTCAATGGCGATATTGTAGCGATGACCGGAGGCAGTATTGCCCATAACGACATTGCGATCAATCTGTTAAGCGCGCTCCGCCCTCACCTGCGTCAGCAGGGCTGTCGAATTAATCTGGCTGATGTCAAGGTGAACGTGACCACTACTCTTTACCGATATACTGACCTCATCGTTACCTGCGACCCACAAGATCAACAAGCGACCGATGCATTCAGCCATCCCAAGCTCATTGTTGAAGTGCTTTCGCCCAATACTGAAGCGAAAGACAGAGGCGAAAAGTTACAAGAATATCGAGCACTCCCTAGCTTAGAAGAATACATTCTGATTAGCTCCACGCAAATTAGCGTAGAAGTTTATCGCCGAGCAGAAGGAAAATTTTGGCTCTATAGCAGCTACGCAGAGGGAGATATTGTCAAGCTCGAAAGCATTGATTTTGAGTTTTCGGTTGGACTGCTATATGAAAATATTGCAGCGTTTGAACAGAGCCCTAAATGAAGCAGCAATGTTTATTTTGCTGTTGCTACATAACGGCTTCAGCCGATGAAACTGTCTTAAGCAACTCGACAGAGGCTATAGATCAAAACCTTAAATAGGTAGGATGATTGGCCATACTGGTGTTTCTTTAAACGGGCGCGCTGAAGCAGGTAAGGGGGAGTGAGTAATCGTACAGAACACCTGCTAAGGCTGTTTCATGAGCTGAGCTTATCGTTGGCAATAGGCGAAATTAGCCGATTGGACTGTGATTGGCCTGCTTTGCTAAAAATGTCACGCTGATAAAATTCTTTGGCGGGAAATCTAGGCATCTAACCCTTATTCTGTCGTATATTAGTTGCGCGTCTATGCAACTTTTAAGCCCCGTTTAGGTCACGAGCTGAACTTATCAATGAGCTGTTGAATTAGATTAAATCTCTTTCTCCCTCTTCGATTTGGCCGATTCTGTAGCGCTTGTAGATTTGCTCGTACAACTTTAGTAGACGGGTGGTCCGGTCCGAGACGCTGTTCAAAAAGCGCCAGGGCGTCTATATAGAGAGGTTCTGCATCGCTGTAGCGCCCTTGATTGTCGTAGAGCAACGCCAGATTGTTGAGGCCAAGGGCAACATCGGGATGCTCGTCGCCCAACAGCCGTTTAGACATCGCCAGTGCGTCTATATAGAGGGGTTCTGCGTCGCTGTAGCGCCCTTGATTGTAGTAGAGCGCTGCCAGATTGTTGAGACTACTGGCGACAGAGGGATGCTCGTCGCCCAACAGCCGTTTATACATCGCCAGCGCGTCTATATAGAGGGGTTCCGCGTCGCTGTAGCGCCCTTGATTGTCGTAGAGCAACGCCAGATTGTTGAGGCTACTGGCGACAGAGGGATGCTCGTCGCCCAACAGCCGTTTTCTCATCGCCAGGGCGTCAATATAGAGGGGTTCTGCGTCGCTGTAGCGCCCTTGATTGTCGTAGAGCAACGCCAGATTGTTTAGGCTACCGGCGACATCGGGATGCTCGTCGCCCAACAGCCGTTTTCTCATCGCCAGGGCGTCAATATAGAGGGGTTCTGCGTCGCTGTAGCGACCTTGATTTTTGTAGAGCGCCGCCAGATTGTTGAGGCTACTGGCGACATCGGGATGCTCGTCGCCCAACAGCCGTTTAGACATCGCCAGCGCGTCAATAAAGAGGGGTTCTGCGTCGCTGTAGCGACCTTGAGTGTAGTAGAGCGCCGCCAGATTGTTTAGGCTACCGGCAACATCGGGATGCTCGTCGCCCAACAGCCGTTTAGAGATCGCCAGAGCGTCGAGTAGGGAAAGAGGGTGCTCTCAGGGGGGGAGGTG
>JBCBPY010000059.1:0-25825 GCA_039820525.1 Cyanobacteria bacterium J06634_5 | reverse complement strand
GCAATAATCCCGTCAATCCGATTGTCGGAGACGACGTTGGTTTCGTTCTTATGGGGGTGTTGTGGCTGGCACATTGAAATGACGGACCAAGACGATAAAGTTCTCCAAACACTCAGCAAACCCGATAGAATTCAGGCAGGTGACTCTGGTGAACGATTAGCCATCCGACACTACGACAAAACGCCTGTGACCACTGATAAGTTTCTAGTGGTTGCCTACAGAGAAACTTCACCTAATGATGGATTTGTGATAACTGCCTACTTCACCAGACGCTTTTCTAACCGCCGGGAAACCCTATGGAAATCGCCCAACTCCTAAACCCAAACCTTCAAATGCAGTGGGACTACGACCCAAATGCAGATGTTTTGTATATGTCTGTAGGCGAGCCGCAGCCAGCTCTGGGAGTGGATATTGGTGAAGGCTTAGTGCTCCGCTACAGCGAGACGCAATCCGCTATCGTTGGCCTTACTGTTATTGGCCTAAAGTCACGATTAGAACAAACCCAAGAGGACATGCCAATGACGACCAATATCCATCAGTACGGCAAAGGCGACAACATTGCCGGCGATAAAGTCCTGGGCGACAAAATTCAAACCCAAATAAACAATAATCCAGACCTTGCCCAGGCGGCTCGAGACATTAAAGCCCTGCTCAACGAACTCAGTGAAGAATACAACCCCACCACAGCAAAGGGCCAGTCTAAAATTAAAGACGGCGCTCTAGCCCAAATTCGACAAAACCCACAGATCAAACAACGTACGCTCAAAGCGCTAAAGTCCGCAGGTGAAGAAGCTCTGGAGCAAGCTATTCAGCATCCCGTTGCCAAAGTCGTCGTTGAAGGCGTCAAAAGCTTTCTCGAAGGTTAATAGAGTTCGTCAGCTGTGGTGACTGGCCTTACTGGCCGGGCAAGTCCACCATGTCTCGAATATTGCCCTGAACGCTGCCGACTCCTTGTGAGAACTGCCGATCTTGCAGGTGCACTTTCATGGACATTCCATGCTTAGGCATCATCACAATTACCCCAGATCGATCGATGGGCTTTTGCGATGCAAACTCAAGGCGATAGCGCTGTAGCAACATCGCCAAAATAATTTTGATTTCCATCATGGCAAACGCCGCGCCAATGCAAACTCGCGGCCCTGCGCTGAAGGGATTGTATTCGTAAGCGGTAGGCGTAATAGTCTCCCAGCGGCGAGGGTCAAATGAGTTGGGGCTAGGGTATAGTTCGCTCATATGATGCGTTTGCGAAATGCTCACAAACACTTCGGTTCCGGTTGGTAGGCTATAGCCACCCAGCTCTGTTGGTTTTGCCGTAACTCGGCCATTCCACGGTACTGGAGAGAGCACCCGCATACTCTCTTTTATGACGTGATCCAGCAGGGTGAGCTGTTGTAGTTTGGCTAGTGATAGGGCGCTACCTTGCAGCACCAACTCCAGCTCATCGACGACGTCCGCCATGATGTGTGGATGCTGAGAGAGTAAAAACAGCGTCCAGGTTAGGGCATTGGCGCTCGTTTCATGACCGGCTACAAATAGTACGCCAACATGTCCAAGCAATTCTTCTTCACTGAGTTTTTCTTGGGTGTCTTCATCTTGTACCTGCATCAGCATAGAAAGCACGTCGGGCTCGTCTTTGCCTCGCTGTTTTTTCGCCTCAATCAGCGTCCGCATTCCTGTTTCGTAACGGGCGGCTAAGTTTAGGTAGGTATGCCACGGTAGCCCAGGCAGGTCGTACTTTAGCAGCTTCATCAGCACAGTTACTTGTAGCTCTAGCGCCTGATGAATCATCTCTCCTGTGCTGCCGCCTTGGGTGCCGATATCTTCTCCAAAAAGAGTTTTTGTGGCGATGCGAAGCGTGACTTGCCGCATGACGGCGGCAATGTCGCATACTTCACCCACTTTTAGGCTGTTGAGGTCCGACTCGGTAATGGCGACCATGTCTTGTACATAAGTTTGCAGGCGCTGATGGTGAAAGGCTGGCATCATCAGCTTGCGCTGTTGCTTGTGCCGCCCTTCGTTATCTCCAAAAATGCCTACGAGGAAGTGCCTCAGCGGCCTAGTCCGTTCTGATTGATTGCGAAGGCTGTACAGCGGCCCAGTGAGCGGGCACTTGTGATACACATCTTGCTGAGTTGCGACCTGACGAGTGAGGTTCGGGCCACAGGCAAACACAGTCCCTGGACATACCGCGCGGGGGGAATAGAGCCGGGTGCCGCCGCCTTCTGCTAGGGCGACAAGGTTGCCGTATTTTGCGAAAAGCTGGCGCGTGTAGGCGATGGAATCTTTTGAAAACTCAAGCGTGTTTAGCATTCGCCCTATGACTGGTAAAGGGCGCGGACCAGGGACGCTGAGGGTGAGGGGTGGAGTCAGCGTTGTTGTCATAGGGGCACCTGAGGTAAGCGGCTTCTGAGTTATTCACTTGGTGGAATCTTATCGTTTTTGAGTGTTCATCCTATGAACGCGAAAGCTTTTTTAGCAGAGCAGCCTTTATAATTTTTGAGAGCATTTTGTGTTATGTCAGAGGCGATGAGCGAAGCTCTAGAAGAGAAAATGTTGCGGAATGACTGATTTTACGTTGATGTATTGAGTGGATAATGCCTTCGCAGGCAACAACTGTTACGTAAACAGACTTTTAATATCTCTACGCCTGATATTTTTATGCTGCCAAATGACGATCAGATTAAAATGCTGCGTGCGGCGCTACAGGTGTCTCCTGATAATTTGCCGTTGCGGCAGCACATTGCGCAGCTGCTGATGGGCATAGGGGATGCGATCGCAGCCGAGAAAGAATATCTGAGTGCGATCGCGCTCACCACCCCCTCAATGCCCGAACATCCCGATCTTTTGCTGGGGCTGGCCCGCTGCTACACTCAGCAAAGCAAAAATGAGCAGGCCCTGAGCACGGTAGAAGCGATTCTTAACGCGAACCCAACCCACACCGAAGCGCTTACGCTTCATGCTCAACTGCTGCTGCGCACAGGCAAGACTCAGCAGGCGACCGATCAGTTTCGTCAGGCACTGATGCAGGACGAGGGTCTTAAGGAGTCGGCCCTGGCCGAGCAGCTGGCTGAGCAAGTCGGTGTTGGGGGAGAAGGCACTGCCGTGTGGCCGGCAGAGGATGCCGATTCGCTGATAGAGCGTCCGACTATCACCTTCGATAACGTCGGTGGAATGGAAGCACTCAAAGAAGAAA
Organism: Cyanobacteria bacterium J06634_5; assembly: GCA_039820525.1. GTDB lineage: Bacteria > Cyanobacteriota > Cyanobacteriia > Phormidesmidales > Phormidesmidaceae > Phormidesmis. The sequence continues at coordinate 22,632 of JBCBPY010000059.1, read as the reverse complement.
TTCGGCTCAAAATTATTTATCCGCTCACCCATGCGGATATGTACAAAGCCTATGGGCAAAGCATTGGCGGCGGCATTTTACTCTATGGCCCGCCGGGGTGCGGTAAAACGCATTTGGCGCGCGCTACCGCTGGAGAAATTCGGGCGGGCTTTATCCCCGTTTCTATTGATGACATCTTAGATATGTGGCTGGGCAATAGCGAAAAGAACCTCCACGATATTTTTGACCAGGCTCGCCGCAATGCGCCCTGTGTACTGTTTTTTGATGAAGCCGATGCTTTGGCTGGCAAGCGTTCCGATAGGCGACAAAGCGCCGGTAGCCGGGTGATTAATCAGTTCCTCACAGAGCTAGACGGCGTGAAATACGCCAATGAAGGCGTGCTGATTTTGGCGGCAACTAACGCACCTTGGTACATCGATAGCGCCTTTCGTCGTCCGGGTCGATTTGACCGGGTGCTGTTTGTACAGCCGCCAGATGCGGCTGCTCGCAGCGCGATTTTAAGGCTGTTGTGTAAGGGCAAGCCCATAGAAGATATTGACTTTGAGCTGATGGCTAAAAAAACAAATCAGTTCTCTGGAGCAGATTTAAAGGCGGTTGTCGATAGAGCCGTTGAAAAAAAGCTGCAAGATGCGATGAAGACAGGTTTGCCGAAACCGCTTACCACCAAGGACCTAGTGCTGGCCGCAAAGGCTGTGAGCCCCTCGACAAAAGAGTGGTTTGGCACGGCCCGTAACTATGCGACGCATGCTAATCAAAATGGAACGTATGACGATATTTTGACTTACTTGAAACAGCGATAGAAGCCTGCGAAGAGCGTGTTTTTCACGCTGTTTAGGCTGATTTTACCCAATACATTTTTAGACGCTATGGCGCCCGCCACCCAATCTATTCAAGAAAGAGAGTATGACAAGGCTTGTTTGCTGGCTGAGCAAGGGCGCTATGCCTTGGCCATTCAGCAGGCGTTGGCCTTGCTCTCTGTGGCGCCGGAGCATGCTAACGGTCACAACATTTTAAGCTTTTGCTATGCGCGGCAACAAAAGCCAAAAGAGGCGATCGATGCTGCCAACCGTGCGATCGCCCTAGCGCCTACGAATGACTTTCACTACTATCGCCTCGCCGATGCCCACGACAAAGCACACCATTATGAGGCGGCGGCGGCAGCGATTAAAACAGCCTTGCAGCTGAATCCCAATAGAATAGACAGCTATGGAATGGCGAGCCTGATTAGCCACCATCGCCGTCAGCTTAAAGAGGCGCTTATTTGGGCCGAGAGCGGTCTACGGCTAAATCCAGAACATCTCACCTGCCTTAATTTACGGATATTGGCTTTAGTCGAGTTGAACAGAATAGAAGAGGCTGAGCCGGATATTGTGCGATCGCGGCAGCTCAATCCAGAAAAAGCTTTTCCCCATGCGGCAGCTGGGCTACTGGCGCTACACCGCAGAGAACAAACTGTTGCCCTAGATTCTTTTAAAACAGCCCTACAAATTGATCCGAATAGTGACTGGGCAAGGCGCGGCCTGATGGAGGCGATGAAGGCTAAAAATGGATTTTATCGGCTGCTACTCAGCTATGAGCTATGGCAGAGTAAGTTCCAGCGCCAGCGGCCTGCTCTGTTTTGGAGCTTTTGGCTAATCTTTCCACCTGTCCGAGCGCTCTATGGACTGCTCGTGCTCACGACGCTGTTTGTGCGATATCTTGCCGATGTGGGATTGCGCGCTCATCCCTACGGCAAGCTGCTGTTTTCACCGCGTGAAACCTGGTTGAATAACTGTGCGCTGATTGCGCTGGGGCTGATTGCGCTGGGCGGATGGCGCTCTGCGGTGGTAGATGATTCTGCCTATTTGGGCCTGGGCCTTTTACTCGGTGCGATCGCCTACGGTAGCTGTCTGTGCTGGTTCGGTGAAAGTAAAAGCCGCCAGATTATGTATGGTTTACTGACGGGTGTTGTTGTTTTGATCGCGGTGCTGGTGATTGTTTCTTTGATGCCAGGGGTGCCTAGCGGTACGGTTGAACAGCTGCGATCGCTGGGTGCCGCAGTGTTTGTATTGGTTTTAGTCGCTAGCTTACTGGTTTATCTGTTGCTTATTTGCTATCACGGCTTACAACAGATTGCCAACCGCCACCGGTAAATGGCTAAAGCTGAACTGCTAAGGGCTTTGCAAGTAAATAACTTCCCGACAGCCCTCACCCTAGCCCTTTAAAGACACAATCTAGTGACCCCTTGGCTGCTTTAGTGTGTTTTCCCTCAGGAGAGGGAACCGGATTCAAAGTCCCTCTCCTGAGGGAGAGGGATGTAGGGTGAGGGCGACAGCGTTGCTGGTAACAGGGGACATTATTAAGTTGCACTTCCCTAAGTAATGCCGCTAAGAGCCGGTGATCGCTTTTCTAAACCGAGCGGCGGTTTCTTCTGGTTTGCCGTCAGATGGAAAAAGAAAAACACTTTTTACCTTGGGGTTGCCCGCCAGCTCCGCTAACCGGCTAAACTGCGTATCTGAAATGGCGATCCCCTGGTGCTGTTCTACATAGCCCATTTCTGCGGCAAAATTGCCGTCGTTGTACACCTGAATGAAGGCTCTATCTACATTCCAATTGGCCCAGTCAGCATCGAAGTAGCGCTTTCCCCAGTAAGGATTGTGATGGCACACGTCAAAGCTCACCTGAGGGGCCGTTTGTTTTACAACCTGCTGCATCTCGCGCATAAACTTCGTCAGCTGCTGGGTTCTATCGATCTTGCCGCCGAGCTCGTCGTGGTAGCCCACGTAGTCATCCCACTGCACTGCGTCAATGGTGGGATACTTTTTTACAAACTCCGCCTGTATGGCTTTGAAATAGTCGGTGACTTCTGTATTGCCCACATCTAGCAAATAGTGATCGATGCCAGGGTAGGTTTTATCAATGCCTGGGACAAACCATTGCTTGCGGGTGGCGACATCAAAAATGGGGCTGTTTTCATCGAGCTTGATGCCTTTTTCAAAGTAGGCATGGACCTGCATGTCTTGCTTGTGGGCTTCGTCAATTAGCCAGTCTAACCAGTTATCTTGAAAATGATTGGGACAGCTTGAATAGCCAAGGGTTTGCTTCATGACCTCGCTTTTATACATGGTGCAGCCATTGCCCCATACGCCATGGATGATGGTGTTGATACCCTGCTTTTTATAGTAGCGAACGCGATCACGAATGGTTTGTTCACTGGCCCGATTGGTCGCCTGATACCGGCTCAAATAAATGCCCCGCATCTCTTTTGCCTGCCATGTCGCCGGCAGCGCTGGAGATAAGTCAGGGGTAGCTGTTTTCGCAACGACAGGCTGCGTTGTTGGCGGGTTAGGGTTTGTTGCTTTGGGGGGTGTTGGTTCAGCACTAGGGGGAGACACTGCGGTAGGCAAAGGGGCCGATTGGGTGACTGCTGTGACCGTTGATGGGCTAGCCGGTGCTGCTTGTAAGGGTGGGGTAATTGGTAAATTGTTGGAAGCGGTGGCTGCTGGTGGCAGCGGTGTGGCAGGCGCTGGTGTGGTTTCTGTTGATAGCGGTACAGCGGGCTCAGTAGTCATCTCCTGATATAGTCCAACAAAATCACCCTCGCGGGCCGTTTGAAGATTAATGCGATGAACTCGCGGCGCAGCCCAAACTCCACCTCCTATGGTGAGCAGCAGTAGCGACAGTAAAAAACAGCCGCAGCCAGATTCTTGCTTTTGAGCGCCCATGGTAAGTCAGTGCAAAGACCGTAAAGGAGAAAAACATTCAGAAAAGAAGGTTATGCGCTGAGCTTCACGCTATATCCACCCAATTCCTTATCGTTTTCAGATTTCCCCAGCGGCTAGCTAACGTTTAGGTCGCTAGCAATGCACGGCTAGATTCTGGTGATTTTACGGGCAGCGTAATTAAAAACTCTGTCCCCTCACCGGGGACTGACTTAATATCGATGCGGCCCTTGTGCCGGTCAAGGATAATTTGGCGGGCGATCGCGAGTCCGAGCCCAGTGCCTTTCCCAACGGCTTTGGTTGTAAATAAATGCTTAAATACCTGTTGTTTTACAGCGTCACTCATACCGATGCCGTTGTCTTTAATACTGATGGTTATCTGTTGGTTGTTGCTGTTATCAGTGCCTGTGGGTAGAAGCACCGTCTCAATTTCGATTTGGGCTGCTGGGTGGTGGGCTTCATCGATGGCATCAATCGCGTTGGCCAGCAGGTTCATAAATACCTGATTAAGCTGTCCGGCATAGCATTCAATGTTTGGCAGTTCGCCGTAGCGTTTAACAACGGTAATTTCATTGTGATTGTCATTTGCTTTTATGCGGTGCTTGAGTATGAGCAGTGTGCTGTCTAGGCCATCGTGAACATTGAAGTGAACAGGCGTATCGGTATCGGCCCTGGAAAACGTTCGTAGGCTGGTACTGATCTCTTTAATGCGCTGTGCGCCTGTCCAAATAGAGTTAACCAGCTTAGGTAGGTCTTCCTTGATGTAGTCGAGATCCATGGCCTCTATTTGGCTTGCGATCGCAGGATGCTCTGCCGGCTGATGCTGCTCGTACAAATCAATTAACTCAAACAGATCTTGAATGTATTCCAAGGCTGGCTTGACATTGCCTGCAATAAATCCAACGGGGTTATTGACTTCATGCGCCACACCCGACACCAGATTGCCCAGCGCCACCATTTTTTCGCTTTGCACTAGCTGTGACTGAAGATTTTGCAGATCGCTCATGCCTTGTTCAAGCGCCTGCGTTCGCTCTTTGACCTGAGCTTCTAGCGCCTCATTCATTTCTTTTAAAGTCAGTTCAGCCTGTTTTTGCTGAGTGATATCTCGAAAGTACCAAACCCGGCCAAAGTGTTCTCCTTCAGATGAAACAACCGGTACGGAATAGCGTCCGCCAATACGGCCATCTTTGAGCAGTAGCTCATCTTGGCTGCTCTCATGGGGGTGTTCATATAGGTAGGTGACTTTTTCTAAAAACTGTTCTGGATTGGCTGTTTGGCTGACCGCATGGGCGAGCATTTTGTGATCGTCGCGCACGGTTTGTAAGGCGACCGGGACGTGCCAAAAATCGCAGAACTTTTGATTGATTGAGGTAATGCGGTTGCTCTCGTCTACGACTAAAATGCCATCCATCGATGCCTCTCGTTGGGCAGTGAGTAACGCGTGGGCGCGGTTGAGCTTTTGCGTGATTTCGGGTAGCTGGGTTAAAACCTCTTCGAGCTGAGAAATTAAGGCTGTGGCTGCGGCAAAATCTTCTGCCGGATCAGTTTTTAGGCCGGTAGAGTGATCTTCGACTATCTCCTTTTGACCGCTCACCTGGTTAGCGCCCATTCGACTGACCGTCATTTTTAGCTTGCTGAGCAGCTGCCCTGTGACGTTGGCAAATTGGGGCATTTGCTCCATCATCAGTGCAGAATTAGCTTGCTCAGAAGCTAGGTAAATATTGGAGTGTGTCATAGCAGGCTCTTCTTTTTGTCGTCTTCTGCACCGTCAATACGTCAACCAAGTGAGCCCAGGCTACGGACCTCGTAAATCGAAGGTTGCGATAACGCAGTAACATATCAACTATGGTCCATTCTTCCCAAGATACTGCTGACGCTTTACCTTCACAGGCGGCGAATATCAGTGCAGCCCAAATGACAGCAGCTCAGCCTGAAGCGTCTGTTTTTTGGGGGGCTTGTCTGATTACAGCGGGCTTTTTAGCCAATACCATTCAAGGTGCGCTCGGCAAGGTGGCGCAGGCGGCGATTGGGCCAGGGCAGTTTCTGTGGCTTTTGATTTTGCTGGCGCTTGGCGTGCTGTTGCCGCTAGAGGTTTGGCGGCGTGGAAAAGATTTACAGGCAGGTTTTACCCGTGAGGTGCTGCCTTTTTACGGTCTGCGGGCGGTGTTTGGGCTCTGCGGGTTTTATCTGTTTATTTGGGCCGCAGGGCTGGGCAGCTTGGTGAGTGCTACGGTTTTACTCAATACAACGCCGGTGTTTATTCCTCTTATCGGTATGGTTGCTTTAGGGGAGCGGATTTCGCCCAAGCTGTGGGGGGCGATCGCACTTGGTTTTATCGGATTGCTCTTGGTCGTTCAGCCCAGTGCCGAGTTAGTGAAAGACCCTGCCAACCTGATTGGTTTGGGAGCGGGGCTCAGCGCTGCGGTCGAATTTCTGAGCGTTCGCTGGCTGAACCAAACCCAGTCAAGCTTAAGCCAAACGCTGTATTACCTGCTGATTGGCTCGGTCCTAATGGCTCCTGTTGCTTGGCTGCAATGGCAACCCGTAGATCTGCATACCTTTGGATTTGTGGTGGCGGCGGCGGCGGCTTTTTTGTCTTTTCAGCTGCTGCTGGTACAGGCTTATCGCTACGCGGCCCCGCATCAAATTGGTGTTTTTCAGTACAGTAGCGTCGTGTTTTCTGCGCTGATTGGCTGGTTCTTTTTTAGTGAAATTCCCAACGGTGTTTCGCTGGTGGGTATGGGCGTGATTACACTAGGGGGTGCGATCGCGATTTATCTAGAACAAAAGCCTGAGGAACAAAATCCCGAGGCACAAAAAACTGACGCGGCCATTGCTGAAGAGTCTGCCTAAGCGATACTGGCAACTAGCGAGAAAGGCCCATCGACACGTTTAAGAAATAAGCCAAAATCGCGACCAGCGCCCCTGTTTGCCAGGGCTTTAGCTTGTGCTCTTGCCAAGCCAAATTGCGCAACACAACTATCATCAGCGGCACAATGATGCCCAACTCAATCCACAAGTTGGCGTAAAAGTAGTAATTTTGCCAATGGGGGCTACCGGCACTGGGCAGCAGGCCAATAGGGGCTGTGATGATGGCAGGGTGAAACGGCCAAAAAAGCGGCAGGCCAATGACACCGACCAACCAGTCCATCACTGGGTGAGATAAGCCTGCGAGGACAGTTTGCCACAGGCACAGGCGTAATTTTGGTGATTTTAAGCCTGCCCAGTAAAGGCCTATGACGGTGACAGCCGGTAGCAATAAGCTGCTGGCGATGGCGTGGGTAATGCGCGCCCCGTCGTTTTGCGCCAGGGTCAACGCGGGCACAACATGGTCAATATCGGGTGCCCAGGCAATGACGATAAGCCAGCTTAACCACAGCAGCATACCTATGCGAGTGGTAAAAGGACGGCGCTGGGGTTCGACGGCTGAAAAGGTCGTAACTGCGGCTAATCCGTGGCCTATAAATGAAGACATTGATTTTTAACGCGCTCCTCAAAGTTTTCCTTGACGTTTAAAAAGAAACTGCGACGTGAAAATCTATCACGCCGCAGGGACTAACCGTCGTCAGTAGATTCACGGTTAATCGAATGCATTCCCGATGAGTTCAGATTTTTTGTCTGTACTTTGGGCAGTGTCTGTTGAAACTGTTGCTAAAGTTTGATGAGAGCGCTTCCTAGTAGCTAACGCTACTCTGTTGAGTGCGCTGATGACGGCACAAAAAGAGGCCGTCACAATATTTTCGTGGATGCCGATGCCGTAGGCGCTGCCCTGTGCGGTGGCGATTTCAATCAGTGTGATCGCCTCGCCCTCACTACCGCCGCCGAGCGATCGCTCTTCGTAATGCCGAATTTCAATATCGCCCAGCCCAGCCCAAAACGGTTCGATACGTTTGGGCTGTGTTTCCTCATTCAAGCCATCATTTAGCGCATGGATAAAAGCATTAATCGGCCCCTTGCCTTGTCCATTCACTGTGAAAGTTTTGCCCTCGTCGCTAAGCTGCACCTCGACCCCTATCTGTCTTTCAGCGAGCTGAAATGAGGTATGTCGTTGATAGCTTAGGGGCACGTTGACCTGATGATAGGTTTGTTGAAAGATCTCCCAAATCGTCTCAGCGGTGATCTCTTTCCCGCTGGTATCCAGTGCGTGCTGGACAACCTGGCTAAATTCAATTTGCAGCTTTCTGGGTAGTGAGAGGCCGTAATCTCGCTCCAACAAAAAGGCGATACCACCCTTGCCAGACTGACTGTTGACCCGCACGACGCTTTCATAGGAGCGCCCAACATCAGCTGGGTCCATGGGTAAATACGGCACTGCCCACCTATCTGCGGCGTTCCGCGCGGCAAAGCCCTTTTTAATAGCATCTTGGTGAGAGCCGGAAAAGGCCGTAAACACCAGCTCTCCGGCATAGGGATGGCGAGAGTGAACCGGGAGCTGTGTGCAGTCTTCGGCAATGCGAACCACATCGTCTATGCCAGAAAAGTCGAGCCCTGGCGAAATGCCCTGTGTGTACAAGTTCATCGCTAATGTGACCAAATCTACATTGCCTGTGCGCTCACCGCTGCCAAATAAGCACCCTTCTACGCGCTCGGCGCCCGCCATTTGCGCGAGTTCTGCGGCGGCAACGCTACAGCCCCGGTCGTTGTGGGGATGCACACACAGCGCTAGGGCCTCACGATAGTCGAGCTGCCGGCTCATCCATTCCACCTGATCGGCAAAGATGTTGGGCGTTGAAACTTCTACGCTGGCGGGCAGATTGATGATCGCCTTAGCCGCTGGTGTCGGCTGCCATTCGGCCAGGACCGCATTGCAGATATCTTTGGCAAAAGGTAGTTCGGTGGCGGTAAAGACTTCCGGCGAGTATTGGAACCGCCACGCTGTGTCGGGTTGTGCGATCGCCAGTTGCTTAATAAGTGCGGCTGCGCCTGTTGCTAAGCGCATAGTGCCCGGCTTATCCAATCCAAAAACAACCTCTCGAAAAACAGGTGCTGTTGCATTGTAGAGGTGGACAATAGCTTGCTTTGCACCCTTTAAAGCGTCAAAGGTGCGCCGAATGAGTGGCTCTCTAGCAGGTGTCAAAACCTGAATCGTGACATCTTCTGGAATGAGCGAGTTTGCTATGAGGTAGCGAACAAAGTCAAACTCTGTTTGAGAAGCTGCTGGAAAGCCTACCTCAATTTCCTTAAATCCGATATCCACTAACAGACGAAACATCCTGAGCTTACGGGCAACATCCATTGGCTCAATGAGAGACTGATTGCCATCCCGCAAGTCGGTACTGAGCCAAGTTGGCGGCTGGGTAATGACTTTGTTGGGCCAAGTCCGATTGGGTAAGTGGATAGGCGCAAAGGGAGAATATTTATGGGACGGTTGATTCAACATCGCAAGACCTAGCGTTAAAAACTTAAAAAAATCAAAGGTCCATCTGCGCTTAGTTGACATCGTCACAGACGGGATATTACAGCGGTTCAGGGCTATCAGGACGCCAGCAAATACTCCGATAGCCCTGTGGCAGTCGCAGTCGATTTAAACAGCAAAAAAGCATACTCAAAACCCAATGAGAAATAGTGGCTTAGCCGGTTTTGGTGTGAGCTGCTCTAAAGCGAACATCGCCCACGCCAGCTGGCTGCGGCCAGAAAGGCAGAAAACCAGCCAGAAAGGCAGAAAATAAGTGTTGGAAAAAATAAGGAAGGTTATGCGCGCCCGCGCAGCAGCAGCAGCCAGCCTAGGCTGTTGCTGTTTGTGTAGAGAGTAGCGGCTTGGGCGTTCATGAAAATTTCGGAGTGTATTGCTTTTGCGTAGACTATATCGCTAAATACTAGGCAATCCTAACACTGGTTACCGTAACAGTGTCAATTCCTTTATCAAGTGGCAAGTGTCCGCTCTGATTTTCAACTCTGAACTTTCAACTTTAAACTCTGATGATTGTCCATAGTGTGTGTTCTTTTGGGAGGTTTTGAGCCAGCAGACTGCAAATGCGCGGCGAATACAGTGACGTCGATAATATATCAGCCTGTAGTCTTAAGCTCCCTGGGAGGCATAAGAAGGGGCATTAAGAAGGGGCATAAGGTTAAGCCAATCTGGCTGAGGGACAAAGGCAAAACATAAACACGTTATGCTATGTTTTCCCATTGTCTGGTCGCCGTTAGGATCATTTTTAAAGGTCGGTTTTTTGGCTGTTATTTGAAGAAACAAACCTAATACGGTTAAGAAACCACCTTTTCTAACGAAAAAACGATTTTATGACGGATTAAAGTGAACTAAAACACCGTTTTTCGGCAAAATAGCGTAATACTTTCAAAGGCTTTTCGTGCAATATTATTTCATTGAAAAGTCATCCCTTTAGACGTCTACTATTTGTTATGTTAGTGATGTATGCCGCAAGGGTTGGTTGTCCCTCCGTCAAGAAGACTGTCTGGGGTGAAGATAGCCTAGTACGGTGCCAATGGATTTGGGGAAGCCCCCTTTTAGAAGGAGTTCCAGCTTGGTGAGTTTATCCTTTGTCAAGTTAGCAATGATGACTTAATCGGAGGGGCTAGAAAACGGCGTCTGGCATGTTAGTAAGACAGCTATAGAAGACGCGGTATTTCGAAAATGAGTTGATAGTGAGTTGATGGATATATTGGTGCAACTATTACCGACAAAAACTTTGATGACGCGTTCTTTTTTATACAGGTATAACACTTAGCAACTTGCGGCTGAAACTTGCTGATGAATAGGCTTGAATTCAGCGTAGAAACAAGCGAAAAGATTAGGATCGATTAGGGGTAAGTCTATGTGCAAAATCATCAGGGCCGTGACTAACAATGGGTAACTTAAAAATCAATGAAAAAGGGTGCTGACTCTCCAGAAGATGAGGGGAAACGTGTGGATTTAATGGCTGCAATACAGTGGTTGGATGCTGCTGTCATCAATCATGTTGGGCATTCCCTCAGGGAGCCTGAAATCGTCATCCTGAAAGGGACATGGCGAGGGCTTACCTACGAACAAATGTCCAATGGCTCTGAGTACAGCACTAACTATTTGATGCGGGACGTTGCGCCCAAACTTTGGAAGCAGCTGTCCCACGTTTTTGGTCGCTCTGTGGGAAAAACTAATTTTAGAGTGGCCTTAGAAGCCTATGTTGCGGCGAATGCTTCAATAGAGCCTGACCTAACAACCTATGGACTTACAGATGCGCCAAGTCGCTCTCCTGACTTTGCCAACAGCGCATTAGATCCCGGCCTGTATTGGCATCCAGCGGTAGCCGCCGAGCCTCGGGGGGCTGGGGATCCTTTTTTAAGAGATACGCCAGCGTTTAATGCTGTAGTGGCCTCGCAATCAGCAGGCTTTTCTGACGTCAATTGGCAGACGGTGGGTTTGCCTGCTGGCCAAGAGCTGGTGAATAATGATGTGTCTATTCTTGCGCCAGGCCCTATGTATGGCTACGGGCAAGCTCGTACTCGCGCAGTCCGTTGGCTGGAAGAGGCTGCTGCCGGTACGGTAGGGCACAGTCGCCTCATTGGGGTTTGGGGGTTGGGTGGTGTTGGCAAAACACTCTTCGTTGGGACGGTGGTGTCTCAGGTGGGCGATCAGTTTGAAGCGGTTGTGCTGCGATCGCTCAAAGAGAAACCGACCCTGAGTGATTTGAGCACCAGTATCCTGGTTGGCTTAGGCCTTGTTCCTCAGCCTGCTCAGGTCGGTGCTCAGCTGCTTAGTTTGATGTCGCAAAGATCTCTTCTGATTGTGCTAGAAGGGGTAGAAAACATTTTGCAATCGGGTAGCTTAGCTGGAGACTATCAGCCTGAGTATCGCGTTTACAGTGACTTTTTTCAGGCAGCGATGGGGCTTCGTAGCTGCATTATTGTGACCGGTATTGAAGGGCCAGCTCGCCTGATTCGGCAAGGCGCTTTTAAGCGTGCTGGCGATACACCTGCTGATGGATCTGCCGATGAATCTGCTGGCGGATCTGGCAGTGACTTTGTTGGCAGTGACTTTGTTGACAGTGACTTTGGCAAGGACAGCGATACCGTAGCGCATGAGCAAGGACAGCGTGTTCGCTCTGTTGTGCTTACTCGACTCGAGCAACCGGCGGCGATCGCGCTTTTACAAGAAGAGTCATTAGAGTCATCAGCCTGTTGGCCAGAGCTGATTGAGCGCTATCAGGGGCATCCACTCGCGCTAAAGTCCTCGGCTAGAGTGATTCGAGCGCTTTTTAACGGTCGAGTCGATGATTTTTTGGCGCAAACCTCTGAATTGCTGACCGATGTCTCTAGGCTGCTTGCCCCTTCTTTTGAAAGACTCTCTCCAATAGAAAAAGACCTTTTGTATTGGTTGGCGAGCCAAGATGAACCGCTGACATTAGGTGAATTGCAAGAGACCTTACCGCTACCGGTGAGTTCAGTAAAGCTGGTGTCTGCTTTAGACTCTTTAAATCAGCGATCGCTTTTGACTGTAACCAAGCCTCAAACGACTCACGTTCAGTCTTCTCGCGATGAGTTACCTAAGTTTTTGTTGCTACCCCTGGTAAAAGCCTATGCTGTTCGCCAGCTCATGGGGCAGTTTGGCCTGCCTGCTGGTGATCGCACAGGCGGTGGATTGGCCCCTACGCCGCGCCGCGCCGCGCCCCCTGATAGGCACTACCGATCCTCTGAGCCGATTATTAGCCTCGGTAAGCCCAGGAATACGCCTGTGCAGCTCAGCCGCTGGTTGCAAGGTCAGTTTGAGCCGGACTGGCAGTCTCTCGAACAGCTTTTTGCGTTGGCACCGCGGCCTGCTGTGCAGCTACGCAATACCTATCACCTCAGGGACAAAACATTGGTAAAGCGATGTAAGTCTATCTGGTTAGGTCTGCCTTCTGATACACAAGCTGTCAATGCGTTTTTGTTGATGGCTGCTCAGCGAGAGAGTGAAAACTTGTATAAGGTGTGTGTACAAGTTCAACCTGCTCAAGCGGTCGAAACCTTACCAGCGTCCCTGACTGTTAATTTGCTAGATGCTGAGCGCGCTATAGTTGCCAGCGTGAGCGCAGAGCCCGCAGATGCCTTTATTCGACTGCCTTATTTTAGAGGCGCCCTTTCAGAGTCTTTTGAAATTGAGCTGACGTTTGGAAAACATCGTCATAGTGAACTGTTTACGATTTAGGGTGTGAAAGCTTTTCATCGTTTGCTTGAGAGGATGCTCTCTGAATCACAGGGACTCATTGGGTTCGCAAAAGCCTTTTGCTTTGAGAAGATTTTCTATTTTTGAGTGATGGTGATATTCCCAATCTGCTAAAGATTGGGCCGCGTCTTTATCGGTTCTGTCTTTAGCAATTTGCCAGATGGCTTGCAGATTCGTGTGTGGAACCACTGCGATGCCTTCCTCATCGGCGATGACCATGTCGTTGGGAGAGACGCTCACCCCGCCGCTGTTGATGGTGCATTGTAGGGCTCCCAACTGTTCTTTGACGCCAGGTTTGGGCGCACAGCCTCTGGCAAAGACGGGAAACTGAGCCGCTCTAACCTCGGCAATATCTCGAATAGCGCCATCGACAACAAAGCCAGCGAGTCCCCTTTTTTGAGCGATCGCACAAACATTTCCACCGGCTACTGCATAGTCCCAACAGCCGGCTTCTACCACAACTACCGCACCCGGCTGCGCTCGGTAAATAGCCGCGTGCACCATCAAGTTATCACCGGGCTCGCACCGCACCGTATAGGCTGGGCCGGCGATCCGAGGAATTTGAGGCCACAGCTCTCGAATGCCCATATCCATAAACTGCTCGCGGCCTAGTCCGTCGGCATAGGCTGTGGGTGAAAGGTTGTACTTTGAATAGTCGCCCATAGAACAAACTCAGGAAAAACAAGTTTGGAAAAAACAACCCTAAAGGATGCTATCCAAAACTATAGCGCCAAAGCTTGTTCAACAGTGCCGCAGCTACGCAGGCTTTTGCCGGCTGAGCTGAGGCGCTTGAATCGCACTCAGCCTTTCCCTCTTCAATGTTGTTTTGGCAAGCGGTGTAACGCTCGGCCTCCAACAAAGTGGTTACGACAATCATCAACTGGTCGCGGAAGCCTTTACGTGAGGGGCGCCTTAGGCACACTTCTCTGGCGGTCAAAGTCAATGCTATCAGCGATTATTTCTGAGTGTTTAAAGTTGAAGCGTGACCGATGTTTTGATAAGCCTCCAGGGTAAAAGAATCAACCTGAATGGCATCCGTACGGGCAACCTCGGCGGCATAGGCAATATCTGACTCTATGCCTGTGATCAACCCAGCGCGTAGCCCTGCTTCAATCAGTGCTTCGGTCGGTCCATGAGCGAGTTCAGCCGATAGCTGGCCCGATTTTACGGCGGCTTTGAGCTGCTTGAGAATAGGCATCGCCTGATATGTCAGTCGGTAAGCCTGTTCTAGTCTGCCGAGCGCCTGCTCTGGGTCGTCAGGAAGATAGATGCCTGCTGTTATGCGCTCTCGACTGTCGGGCTGTTGAATGCGCTGCGCAATTTGCTGATTCAGCTGATCTGACGGGGCTTGGCCGAGGGGATTGAGCCGGAAGCTAGCGCGCAGTAGGCTACCGATGATGGGTAAGGAGAGATTGTTGAGTAGGCCGTCGAATCCTTGCTGAATCTGCGCGATCGCCCATGCCATTCCCCACTGCACAAAGGGTAAATCCGCCTCGGGTCGTCCGTCTTTTTCAAATCGCTGAAGGGTTGTACTGCCTAAGTATAGCCAGGAGAGAATATCGGCAAAGCGCCCTGTGATATTTTCCTGCCGCTTTAAAGCACCGCCGTAGGTTAGCAAGGCATAGTCGCTCAGCAGCGCAAACCAGGCAGAGGCCCAGGCGATTTTCTGGGCGTATCGAGCCGTTTCTTTGGGGAGGGGCGTTTTGACCCAGCGGCCACGGGTTAGACCTAACGCGAGGGCTCGCACTAAATTGTGGGCGCTGAAGCCGACATGTGCCCAAATTGTTCGATCAAAACCGGCGAGATCGGCCTGAGTGAGTGCGGTGATTTCGTGGTAAACGTAGGGGTGAGAGCGAATCACACCCTGGCCGAAAATGATCAGCGATCGCGTCAAAATATTCGCACCTTCTACCGTAATCGGAATCGGTGTTGCCGTATAAATATTCGCCAGGAGATTTCTGGGACCTCTGCTGATGCCTGCCCCGCCCATAATATCCATCCCATCGGTAATGATTTTACGAGAAAGCTCGGTGAACTGATATTTAGCGATCGCAGATACCACCGCAGGCTGTTCGCCCTTATCCACTGCGCCGCAGGTATACAGCTGTGCTGCCTCCATGACATAGGTCAGGCCGCCGATTCGAGCCAGCGGTTCTTCTACCCCTTCAAACCGGCCAATGGGCAGGCCAAACTGATGCCGAATCGTGCTGTAAGCGCCCGTCACCCGAGCGGTGAGTTTTGCAACACCCGTGCAGGTGGCCGGAAAGCTAATCCCTCGGCCCGCTGCCAGCGACTGCATCAGCATTTTCCACCCCTGGCCCGCTTGTGCTACGCCGCCAATAATCTGACTGATGGGAACAACAACCTCCTGGCCTTCTACGGGTGAATTGTAGAAAGGTACGCCCATCGGATCGTGCCGGTGTCCTACTGTCACACCGGGGGTTTTTGTCGGCACTAGAATGCAGGTAATGCCGATCTCGTCTCCACTGCCTTTTTTTGTTTCCAATAGATGGTCTGGATCGTGCAGCCTCACCGCTAGGCCAATCAGGGTAGAGATTGCGCCTAGCGTCGTATAGCGTTTTTTCCAGTTAAGTCGGATAAATAGCTTGCCTGCTTTCTCAAATACCACGCCCGATGACGTCAAGCTAGCGGCATCCGACCCTGCTTCGGGCTCAGTCAATGAAAAACAAGGAATCTCTTCACCGCTGGCTAGGCGCGGTAAGTAATAGTTTTTTTGAGCAGGTGTGCCGTAGTGCAACAACAGCTTAGCGGGGCCGAGCGAATTGGTAACACCGACGGTTGCCGTATGGGTAAACGATCGCGATGCTAGCTTGGCCATCACCGCGCTGTAGGCCGTGTTAGAAAAACCTAAGCCGCCGTATTCACGCGGAATCATCATGCCGAAAAAACGAGCTTCCTTAAGGTAAGCCCACACGTCAGGTGGCAGGTCTTTGCGTTGAAAAATCTCCCAATCTGTGGCCATTTCGCACACTTTCTCTACTGGGCCATTGAGAAAGGCTGTCTGCTCAGCGGTGAGAGAAGGGTAAGGCTCTGAGAGAATACGTTGAAAGTTTGGCTGTCCAGAAAAGAATTCACCTTCTATCCAAACGTTACCCGCATCAATCGCGGCTTTCTCGGTGTTGGAGATTTTGGGTAGGCGGTGTTTGTGTTGAATGAAGCGAAATAGGCGATCGCTAATCACCCCTCGCCGCAGCCGTGGCACCCGTAAAATCAACACGGCTAAACAGCCTGTAGACACCGCTAAAATAAGGGTGCTGTTGGCAAGAACAAATGCAGAAACAGCGTCCATTAGAAACCTCCTATCACCTTATATTGGCCTATCTTCTTTGCGAGCAAATTCTCAGCGCTGTAAATTCTCAAAGATGCCCGCTGCCCCCATGCCGCCCCCCACGCACATCGTGATCAGGCCGTAGCGGATACCTCGTCGCTTCATTTCATGCAGTAGGGTCGCCGTGAGCCTTGCCCCTGTGCAGCCTAAAGGATGGCCCAGTGCGATCGCTCCGCCATTCACATTCACAATGGCTTCGTCTAGCCCTAGCTTACGAATCACTGCTAGCGACTGAGAGGCAAACGCTTCATTTAGCTCAATCAGGCCGATATCTGCCAGGGTCAGGCCCACCTGCTTGAGTACCTTTGGTACCGCTTCAATCGGGCCAATGCCCATAATTTCTGGCGGCACGCCCGAGACCGCAAAGCCCAGCATTCTTCCCAAGGGCTGAAGTCCTAGGTTGTTCATAGTCTCTTGGTTCACTAGGACACTCGCTGCTGCGCCATCGGACATTTGGGAAGCGTTTCCGGCGGTCACGCTACCCTGCAGATGGAAAACAGGCTTAAGCTTTGCGAGTGCTTCAAGGCTCGTATCGGTGCGGGGGCCTTCATCTACCTTAAAAATGGTTTCTGTTGTTTTAGGCTGAGCGTTTATGTAGTGAGTTTCTTTTACCGGCACTGGCACAATTTCATCGTCGAATCGACCCTGGGCGATGGCCTTGAGCGCTCGCTGATGCGATCTCAATGCAAATGCATCCTGGTCTTCCCGAGAGATGCCAAACTGGCTAGCGACATTCTCTGCGGTTAGCCCCATCGTGCAGTACACCCGAGGCGTAGACTCAATCAGGGCTGGGTTTGGCAGTAAGTCGTGTCCGCCCATCGGAATTAAGCTCATTGACTCGGCGCCACCAGCAATCATCACAGCCGATTGTCCTGATGTAATGGCCTGATGCGCGGTTGCGATCGCCTGAAGCCCAGAAGAACACAATCGGTTAATTGTCACGCCAGCCACTGAGTCCGGTAGGCCCGCCCGCTGAGCAATGACCCGGCCCAGGTTGTAGCCCTGCTCAGCTTCGGGCATAGCACAGCCAATGACGACATCTTCAACGATTTCAGGCGGGAGATTGGGGACTTGCGCAAGGGCGCTTTGCAGGGCGATCGCGCCCAAATCATCAGGACGAACATGGCTAAGGGTGCCACGGGGCGCTTTCCCAATCGCAGTTCTCATCGCGCTAACAATATAGGCTTGCATGATGTGTTTCTCTCCTACCTACCAATACAGCTAAGTTCATAAGGCTCCAACAGTTGCCGGGGTTAGTGGCCGGGGTTAGTTACCGGGGTGGCTGCTAACCCGCTAATTTCTCAGCGGCTTTTTGTGCTTCAGCAGGTGAGCCATTCGCGCCTGCGTTTTCAGATTCTCTAGCAAAGGCACAAAGTTCTCTCGTTCTAACTGAAGCAGATACTCCGCAGAGACCCTCTCAGGGACCGTCAAATTACCGCCTGTCATCACAAAGGCCAGACGATTCGCTAGATAGCGGTCATACGCTGAGGCAAAGCCACCCTGCTCTAAGACATAGGCCATATGCTCAAGCACGGCTCGACCCGGCTGACCCAGCACCCAAATGTCACGCCGCTCAGGCAGCGGCTGATAGCCCTGATTAGCTAGTCTCAACACCTCTTCTTTAGCAACCTGTAGGCGATAGTTACTGTTCATAATGATTTTTGCAGTGGGCATCAGGTAACCCATTTGCTGCGCTTCTTCAGCACTGCTAGACACCTTAGCCATCGCGATAGTTTGAAAAGCGTGCGTGAGGAAGGGCTGAATATGGCTGGGCGCATCACTTGCTGCCTTATCAGCGGCCCTTTCAACCATACGCATGAGCCCGCCAGCACCGGGAATGAGACCCACGCCCATTTCTACCAGGCCGATGTAGCTCTCAGCGGCAGCGACCACCTGCGGACAGGCCATCACTAACTCGCAGCCACCCCCTAGCGCGCGACCTCGAACAGCGGCCACAATGGGCTTGTGGAAATGGTGAATGCGCTGAAGCAGGGATTGAAAATGGCTGATCAGATGTGCGATCGCTGGCCAGTTTGCCGTTGTGGCCATGTGGCCCATCTCTACTAAGTTCGCACCACCACAGAAATGGTCACTATCATTGCCAATAACCAATCCACGATAGTCCACTGTCTCTAGCTGATCTAGAACAAACTCCAAACCTTCAACAACACTGTTGCTCAGGGTATTTCCCTTAGATCGAAATTCAAAGAGCACTACACCTTCGCCCATATCCAGCAGTGCTGACTCAGCGTTAGTCCAAAGTACCTGCTGAGGCGCTGCCTTAAGCTCAGCGACTGAAATCTCTTTTTTATTCGCTTGAATCGCTTGATAGGTTGTTGCATCCTCTACCATTTTTACGCTCAGTGACTGATCTAAATCATTCACTTGGTAAAATGAGCAGCTCTTCGCGATCATCGCGTCCACCCAGGTAGGCACTGGCTGCTCGTGCACGCTCAAGTCTTGCATAACGTTTTGCACGCCTAGCGCATCCCACATCTCAAAGGGTCCCATGCTCCAGCCAAACCCCCAGCGCATCGCCTGATCTATATCCAGCGGACTCTCTGCGATGTCTGACAATCGGCAGGCGCTGTAGCTCAGCAACGCTCGGGTTGTTTGCCGAAAGAAGTCGCCCGCTCGCCCCGGTAAGGCATATAGGCTTCGCAGTCGCTCGGCTAAATCAGGCTGTTTATTCAGGTCGGTGATGCCTTCTAGCTGTAGCGGTGAAGCTGGCCCATAGGTTAACAAACCAGCCTCGTACTTGGCCGACAGGATTTCTCCTTTTATCTTTTTATAAAAGCCTTCTTTAGTTTTTGCACCCAGCGCGCCTGAGGCTACCAACTGAGTTAACAGGGGCACCGCTGCAAACATTTCTCTTTGTTCATCGTTTGGAACCGCACTATAGAGATGCTCAGCCACAGACTTGAGCGTATCCAAGCCCACCAAATCAGCCGTGCGAAACGTTGCCGATTTGGGCCGACCGACCAGCCAGCCAGTCAGTATGTCAATCTCCTCAATGCTGTAGCCCTTTTCTAGCCCTTTCATACCTAAAAAAGTGGCAAACAAACCAATCCGATTGGCAATAAAATTAGGCGTATCTTTCGCTAGTACAACGCCTTTACCCAAGTACTCCTGGCTAAACCACATCATGCGAGCCAGCAGTGCCGTATCGGTCTCTAGCGTCGGAATAATCTCTAACAGTTTGAGATAGCGAGGCGGGTTAAAGAAGTGAGTGCCTAAAAATTGACGCTTGAAGTGATCGCTACAGCCGGCAGAAATTTGCTGAATAGGCAGCCCGCTGGTATTAGACGAGATCACAGTATCTGCTCTGACAACGCCTTCTAACCGCGCCATTAGCTGTTGTTTAATCTCTAGATTTTCGACAACCGCCTCAATCACCCAGTCTACGTCAGCTAATCGATGAAAATGCTCGTCATAGTTGCCTAGCTGAACGCGGTGCTGGCTTTTATCCGAGAAAAAGATTGGCGGAGACTGCTTTTTAGCTCTCTCAAAAGCGGCCCTCACCAGGGCATTCTTATCCCCATTAGCAGCAGGTATATCTAAAAGATGAACCTGTAGTCCGACATTTGCAAGATGAGCCGCGATTTGGCTACCCATCACGCCTGCGCCCAAAACAGCTACGGTGCGAAACGGTTTAAACATGGTTCGGCCTCTCTCTTTTGACTGACATTTTTTTAAGCGACAAAACAGATGGAATCAGCATAGAGAGCTGATAAATAATGCTTAAAAGCGATTGGGTTGTGGGTTTAGGCGCTAATCTTTTCTGCTGTGCAGGCTGGTAAAGTTTCTCTATATCGTCCGAAAACACTGAAGAGAGTGCATCCCGATCCAGCGCTACAGGCGAAATATGTGTTTCATTGTCGGTTTCTAGCGAGTCAGCATCAATCAGCTGAAAACGTTTCACCGTTGACCAAAAGGGCAGTGAGGTGTTTATGCCATCTACCAACGATTGATACAGCAAGACAACTTGAGGCTGCGACTGCAAAGGCGTATTAGAAAGGTCTATACCTATTTTCTTAGCCTGCGCAGCTAACGCTGTTGTATTTGTAAAGATCAGCAAGCCGCAAAATTTCCGTCCTGGCCCAACCACCAATGCCCTGTCGATTAAGGGCGATTTTTGCAGGCTCTGTTCTATCGGTAAGGGGGCGACATATTCGCCAATAGAGAGCTTAAAGAGCGCCTTTTTATGACCTGTGAGTGTGAGTAAGCCCTCAGCTGAAAATTTGCCGCGATCGCCTGTGTGCAGCCAGCCATTTTTCTCCAGCACTGCTCGAGTCGCCGCTGGATTGTGGTAGTAGCCCTGCATCACGTAGGGCGCTTTTACCATCACCTCACCATCAGCGGCCAGCGTCAGTTCTACCCCCGGCATGGGTACGCCTACGCTCCCCGTCTGGCTCCAGTGCCTGCGCGTAAAGCTCAGGGTAGAACTCGCTTCAGTCAGCCCATAACCTTGGCACAGCTTCAGCCCTGCTGCCAACAGTAACGTCATGACCTCGGCAGGTAGCGCTGCACCTCCTGAAATAAAACATTGCATCTGGCCGCCAAAAAGATTCTTTAGCGGACGCAATACCGTTTGCCTCGCAGCCCATAGCTGAATCCGATACCCGATCGATTGAGCCTCGTTAACTCTGTAGCTATTCGCAACACGCCATGCCCACAAAAGCGTGATATGTCTGAGCTTTGACGCCGGATGAGCCTGAAAGCTATTGCTTGAAAAGACCGTTGCCAGCCAGCCCTCATACACCTTTTCTAACAGCCGAGGCACCGTAAAAAAGACGGTGGGCTTTAGCGCTTGTAGGTGCTTCATCACCCGCCTAGGCGTAGAAAAATAGAGACTTTGCCCAAAGCTCAGACTGCCGTAAACAAATCCTCTTGCGAAAATATGGTGTAGGGGCAAAAATGACAGCGCAATTTCTCTAGACCCTTTTCGCAGGCAGGGGAGCGTACTAAAAGCGGCTAAGGCGCTGCCCGATAAGTTTTCGTGGGTCAGCATAGCCCCCAGTGGGCGACCCTCTTCTCCTAGGGTATAAACAATGGTCGCTAGCTGGTGAGCATCTAGCTCTGCTCTCAACCGTTGGGCCTTTGTCTTTGACCAGCTTGCCTGCGCTCTGAGCTCTGATAGAGCCACAAGCTCAACAGCATTCGGCAAAGACCATTGAAGTGCCCTTATGCTCTCTCGAAAATTGACCTCTGAGCGATTGTCTCCAACTTCTTTGGCGATCACAATGAGTCTTATGTTTGCTATATTAGACGCCTTCGACAACAGTTTTTTTACCTGCTTTAGCCGAGAAACAAACAGCACGCTAGCGCCCGTCTCTGTCAGCATGTATTCAGTGGTTGATATGGGCTGTTCCGGTAGCATGGGAACGGTCACCAGCTGTGCCAGCAAGCATCCAATATCGGCCATGACAAACGCCGCGTTACTATCCATGAGCAGCGCAGCACGATCACCTTTTTTCACGCCCTCATATTGCTGTAGGGCCAGCGCCAGCTCTTCGGCAATTCGCCTGAGTTCTGCCAGCGTCCAGCTTCGCCATTGACCGTTGTCATAGTGGTTAATACTGGCAGGCAAATCCTCTCTTTTATAAAATGGCCATTTTGCCGAGAACAACGATCTCTCAGCTAGCCCTGACTGGTCAAAGTCGCACCCCTCATCTAGTAGGGAAGGCAACGTCCGGTTCAAATGTACATCTGCCTTTTTAATACCACAGCTTGTTTTTCTACAGGCTTCAACGCTGTCCTCATTCAAAGGCGCGGTATAAATTTCACTGGTTTTAGGCAAAAACATCAACTCGCCCCCAAAACGTGCAGCCTCAAGCCCACATAGAACAGGTCTGCCCAGCTGTTGGATAACATGCTCTAGACAGAGCATTCTTCTAACCAACCGTACCTCTGTTATACGTTGCTGATGTGTGGAAAATATGAGGAAGACAGTAGCGGCAGTCTCTATCGTGATAGAGTTGCCTTCACCGCTAGTTTCAAGAGTAATAAACAAAGTGCCTGGTTATGGCGGCGACCAGTCCCCTAACCTACTGGGTGTGGGGTGGAAAAACTGTTGTTTCAAACAGTGCACTGACTTGCTTTGGGCTCATAGGCTGACCTAGGTGATACCCCTGTATAACATCCGCGCCACAGTCCTGAGCCTGTTGTAGCTGCTCGATGGTTTCGACCCCTTCTGCGACGACCGAAAAGCCTAGGTCGTGGCACAGTCTAATACTGGTTGTCAGTAATATTTGCCCACGCTTGGCTTCTTCCTCTGGGGCGATGACTAGCTTTCTATCCAATTTTATTTCATCGGCTTTTAAGGCGAGCAGCGTGGTTAAAGAGGAATACCCTGCGCCAAAGTCATCGTAACTACTCAGCCTGAAGTAGCGGAAACGTAGGCTTTGCGATGAAGGCATTTGTCAGTGCTTCCAGCAAAGGTT
>JBCBPY010000058.1:0-25929 GCA_039820525.1 Cyanobacteria bacterium J06634_5 | reverse complement strand
TGGGACAGGCTTCGCCAACGCCGCCGGTGGCGACACCACAACCTTACCTATGTGCTTGCCCTGCTGCATTTTTCGAAAGGCATCGACCACCTGAGTGGCCGCAAAAGTTTGGACGGGCAACGGGTGCCAGTGTCCTTGCTGAACCGTGTTCCCAATGTGCTGAAGCATGGTCTGTATGCGCTCGGGCTGGCGTTCCGTCAGGGCGACCAGATCAATCACTTGATAGTCCACATCGGGCCGTTGCTGGGTCATCTGCTCAGCCGAGAAAATGCCCACTTTGCCAATTTCTAAAAATCGGCCCTTGGGCGCTAGGGCCGCAAGACTTTGATCAATGGCGTTGCCCGACAGCGAGTTTAAGACCACGGTGACCCCTTGGCCCTCAGTCACCGTCAGAATCGGATCGGCAAAGTCAGGGGTGCGGGAGTTAAAGATGTGTTGAATCCCCTGGGCTCGGAGGTGGGGCCACTTGGGGGGAGAGGCTGTGGCAAAAACGGTGGCCCCAATACGCTGGGCGATTTGGACGGCGGCTTGGCCTACGCCACCGGCAGCAGCATGAATCAAAACGCGATCGCCTTCGCGCAGTTTTCCCACCTGAATGAGGGCGTAGTAAGCGGTTAAAAACGTGGTTGGCAAGGTCGCGGCACCAGCGGCGGTGATGCCCTCAGGCTTAGGTACAACCAAATCGGCTGACACCGTGACATAGTCAGCAAAGCTGGCTGGGGCGATCGCCATAACCGTGTCACCCACCGCCACCGTATCGACGCCGGGGCCAACCGCAACAACTTCTCCGACACATTCTAGGCCCAGCGGCCCAGCCTCCCCTGGATAAAGCCCTAGGGCATTGAGGACATCTCGAAAATTTAGGCCCGTTGCCTGTACCCGCAGTTCCACTTCGCCCGTTTGAGGCCGCGATCTTGGCACGGGCTGCCATTGCAGCTGCGAGAGGGTGCCAGGGGTCGTAATCTTAAGCTGGCGTCCGGTATCACTGAGCTGGCGTCCGGTATCACTGTGGCTGAGGTACTCTAGCGGTTCTCTCAGAGGCTCTAATCTGGCGCCGTAGCGGGTGCCCTGACGATAGGCCACCTGCTTTTCAGGCTGTTGATTAGCCTGCCGACTCATCTGGTGGACGCTCAGTTCTGCCATAAGGTCGGCGCACTGTGCAGAGAGATCGTCCGTGGGGCCCAGATCAAGGCAAACGCACTCTATTTCTGGATGCTCTAAGGCAAGCGTTTTGCCCATGCCCCAAATCATGGCCGCTGCGGGCGTGGCCAAATCGCTCTCTAACACTTGTTGTGCGCCTACCGTGACGAGCCATAGCTGCCTGCTAACGGCTTGTTTTGCCAGAGCTTGCATGAGCAGCAGCAGTCCTTGGCAACTTTGATTCGCCAAGGGATCTGGCGGGCTATCAGCGAGATAGATAATGCCTTGATAGGTTTCTGTAAGTGCCGAGTGAGGAAATGGATTTTCAGCGCTCACCAACAGGGAGGTACAAGTGTGACCTTGGGCGGTGAGCTGGGCTGCGATCGCCGCGAGGCAGTTGGCCTCATATCCCACCAGCAAAAATGCCCCTGAGGGGGTTCTATTCTCATCGTCAGAGGCTGCTAACTCAGGCGCTAGGGCATGCCAGTCCAGGGAATACACTCCATCCAGATAATTTTCAGGCGTCTCCGTTTTTGGATGCGCCTGTGGTTGGAGTGCTTGAAATCCAGAAGGCGAAATCTGTTTGGCCGCTAATCCAGCCACATCGGCAATCACCTCTCCAGCAGCATTAAAGACCGTCACATCGGCAGTCACTAATAATCCTGAGACAGCTGAGTCTGAGGCGGCTGAGGCTGAGGAGTCTGATTCTGAGAGGGGCGAAGGCCGTAACCGTACGTGGCTCCACACACACTCACCAGCCACCACCGGCAGCGACTGATAGACCTGAATCGAGTCAACGCTAATGGGCACATAGGCCGTTGCCTGACGGGTGGTGGGTAAGGCCATGAACACACCTTGAAAACAGGCATCCAGGATGGCTGGGTGCACATGATAGTGGCCCCTATCGGCACCCAAACCCTCGGGGACCTGAATGGCGGTCAACACTTCACCGTCTCCTCTCCAAAGCGCCTGAACGCCCCCAAAAGCGCCGCTGTAGTTCAACCCCAACGCCTGGCAAAAGGCATAGTGACGTGCCGTTGTTACCTGCTCGGATAACGACTTTTGTAGCGCCTTAAGATCAACTCTTGGACTCTCGGGCGATTGACTCCCGGCAAGTACAGAATGTTGTTGGTTCGTAAGCAACCCTTCACAGTGAAGCATCCAGTCTTGAGGGTGAAGAGCTGTTGTTTTATGGGGGGATTGATCTGTTGTTTTCTTTGTTGCGTTCTCTGTTGTTTTTTCTGGTTCTCGACTATAGATTTCAAATCGATAGCCGGTTGACGCTGGTGTCAAAATTGTTTGAACCGTGCGGAGCTGATTGTTCAACAGCAGGGGGTTTACAATGGCGACCTGCTGGGGGAACAGCGCCGTGTTTAAGGTATTGTCCTTTGAGGCGATCGCACCGGCGGCCACCGCCATTTCCAGATACCCAGTCCCTGGAAAAATGACCTGAGTGTGGAGCTGATGTCCTGCGAGAAATTCTGGGGAGTGTGCCGAGAGCTGCTGCTGGAAAATGATCGATGATAAGGGGGTTGGAATGGCCTGCCCGAGCAAAGGATGTCCCTCGGACTGAGGCGGTGCTTCTGACTGAGGGACATCTGCCTGCGACGGTCGATCCAGCCAGTGTCGCTGTCGTTGAAACGGATAAGTGGGCAGCGGTATCCGGCGTCTGTTTTCAGCGCCATAGACCTGCGTCCAGAGAATGCGATGCCCCTGCTCGTAGAGGGTGGCTAAACTCTTTCTCAGGGTTTGATAAACAGACTGTTGAGGATGCAAACTGGGCAACCAGGACAGCGCTGCATCGGGCAAGTTCGCTTGTCCTAACGTCAGTAAAACGGGTCGGGGGCCACATTCAACAAAGGTGCGAATACCTTGCTGATGCAGCGTGAGTATTCCTTGAGAAAAGCGGACGGGCTGAGAGATATGGCGAACCCAATCGTCAGCGGTCACGCGCTCGACGAGTTCTCCCGTTAGGGCACTGACCCAGGGCACCTGAGGACGATGATAGTCAACGGCATTGGCCACGGCCCTAAACTCAGCTAGCATCGGTGTCATCAGGGCTGAGTGGAAGCCGTGGGAAACGTTGAGTAGTTGGGTCTGAATTTGTTTGTTGTGGAGGTATTGAACAACTTTTTGTAGGGTTGTTTTGAGTCCTGATAGGACGGTATTTTCAGGAGAATTATAGGCAGCGATCGCAACGTCGGCAGTGGCATCGCAGTGGGTAATCGCCTGCTCACAAACCGTTGCCGATGCCCGCACCGACACCATGCCGCCTCCGCCAGCTCCCTCGGTTGCTCCCCCGGCAGCTCCCCCGGTAGGCAGAGCCTGCATCAGTCGTCCTCGCGCGGCAACCAGCTTCACCGCATCGGCCAAACTCATGGCCCCGCTCACACAGGCTGCCACATAGTCACCGATGCTGTGGCCCATCACCGCCGCAGGCCGGATTCCCCAAGCTAACCAAAGCTGAGCGAGTGCATAGTTAAAGGCAAAGAGCACCGGCTGCGTATAGATCGTATCGTGAATCGAAAAGGTCGTTTCTGAAGCCGTTTCTGAAGCCATTTCTGAAGCCGTTGACGACGGCTCAAACAAAACAGAGAGTAAGTCTACGCCTTCCGCTTTTAGCAGTTCCGCGCAGCGATCCAGGGCCGCTTGAAAGGACGGCGCAGTGGCATACAGCGTTTGGCCCATCCCCACCGACTGTGACCCTTGCCCGGTGAAGAGAAAGGCCACTGGCGGGGGCGAGGCACTAGCGGGTTGAGTCTGCTGATTTTGAGGCTGGTCTTGGAGCCGGTCTTGGAGCTGGCGTTGGAGATCTTCAACAGAATGGGTGACAACGGCTAAGCGGTGGTCAAACTGCGATCGCCCCACCGCTGCGGTAAAGCACACATCAGCCAGTGACGGCGATAGTGACTGGTCAAAATATGACTGGTCAAAATAGGTGAGGTAGCGAGTGATGAGCGATCGCAATACCGACGGCTGCTGGGCTGACAGTACAAACAACTGCGGCACATCTTCAGGCGACGTATCTCCAGACGACGCATCTTCAGGCGATACATCTTCAGGCGACACATCTTCCAAAATGACATGGACATTCGTGCCCCCAATCCCTAACGAGTTTACGCCCGCCCGCCGGGGTGAATGCTCTTTTGGCCAGTCCGTTAGCTGAGTACTCACATAAAAGGGACTATTCTCAAAATCAATCTGTGCGTTGGGCTGCTGAAAGTGCAGGCTCGCTGGAATCTGGCCGTGGTGAACCGCCAGCGCCGCCTTAATAAATCCGACAATGCCCGAGGCAATATTGAGGTGACCCACGTTGGTTTTAACAGAACCAATGGGGCAAAACTGTTTGGCCTGGGTGCTAAGACGATAGGCCCGCGTTAGCCCTTCAATTTCAATCGGATCGCCAAGCTGCGTACCCGTACCGTGCGCTTCCACATAACCGACGCTCTCAGCCGAAATATCTGCGATCGCCAGGGCCGAGGCCACCACCCTTGCCTGCCCCTCCACCAGCGGTGCCAAATACCCCACCTTTTGACCGCCATCATTACCCATCGCCGAGCTCTTAATCGCCGCATAGATAAAATCACCATCGGCCAAGGCCCGATCCAATCGTTTTAGCACCACGAGGCCCACACCACTGCCAAACAGCGTGCCTTGGGCCTGCGCATCAAAGGCCCGACAGTGACCATCTGGGGATAGAATCATGCCCGTCTGGTACAAGTGCCCCGCCTGCTGCGGTGTCTCTACCGATACGCCCCCCGCCAAGGCTAAATCACACTCTCCCTGCAACAGACTTTGGGCAGCTAGGTGAATGCCAACCAATGACGTCGAACAAGCCGTTTGCACATTCACACTCGGCCCCCGTAAATTCAACTTGTACGATACTCGGGTGGTCAAGTAGTCTTTATCATTGGCAACTGAGGTCTGAAATCCGCCCAAGGCGCTGAGCGTGAAGACTGACATATTGTCGTTGGCATCCAGACGGTGACGATTGGGATACACATGATTAAGCAGGTACGTATTCATGGAGGCCCCTGCAAATAGACCGATGTCACCCGCATAGGAAAAGGGATCGTAGCCCGCGTTTTCCAAGCTCTCCCAAGCGCATTCCAACAGCAGACGCTGCTGTGGATCGATCAAGCTGGCCTCTTTGGGGCTATAGCCAAACAGCTCTGCGTCAAAGCATTCGATTTGTTCTAAAACTGGACTGGCTCTGACATAATCGGGATGGGTCACCAGCGTTGGGTCAATGCCTGCGGCCAGGATTTCTTCATCGGTGAAAAAGGTAATCGACTCCACCCCTGCTTTCAGGTTTTGCCAAAACTGATCAACGTTGCGCGCCCCTGGAAACCGGCCTGCCATACCAATGATGGCAATTTCGCTGGCTGCACCTGCCTGTGGGCGCGGGCGCGATCGCACTGACAGGGGCGACGCCGACGCAGTGGTTTGAGCCTCGGCCACGCCCCCCTCAGCCACGCCTCCCTCAGCCACGCCCCCTTCATGGGTGGCCTTGAGGTGAGCGGCCAAACTAGCAATCGTGGGATATTGAAAGAGCGTCACCGCTTTTAGCGTCGGCGCAAGCTGATTTTGCAGCTGTCCCAGCATCTGCATCAGCCGCAGCGAGGTCCCGCCCCGCTCAAAAAAGTTATCGTCACGCCCCACCGTGGGCAACGCTAGCACCGTCTGCCAAATTTGAGCGATCGCATTTTCCCACTCAGCCTGAGTCAAATGCGTATTCTGTTGCTGCTGTTGAAACGCACTAACGACCTGATCAAGCCGATATTGAAACTGCCCTTGGGAAAACTGTTGACCTAGTTTTCGGCGCTGAATTTTGCCAATCGCTGTTTTCGGAATCTCGCTTTTCGCCACAGGAATGACATAGGTTGGCGAAATCCCGATGTGTTCAACCACAACGCTGCGAACCTGACTGATGAGCGACAACGTATCCGCATCCTGAGCGATGTCATCGGCGAGTCCTGATGCAGGATGAAAGAAAATAGCCAGTTGCTCGGTCGCATCTTCAGCACTGCGCACCCCACAGGCCGCCGTAAAAGAAACCTCAACGCCTTCTAAACGCTCTACCAGCGATTCAATCTCATGACTGTAGTAGTTGATGCCATTGAGAATAATCACCTCTTTTTGGCGGCCCGTAATCGTCAAAGCCCCCTGCTGTAAAAAGCCCAAATCACCGGTTTTAAACCAGTCGTCATCCGTAAATGCCTCATCGGGTTGGGGCATGGTTTGGGGCATCGTTTTGGGCGTATAGTAGCCCGCCATGACCGTGAGCCCCTTGACCTGAAGCTGACCAATCTCACCTTCTTGCAACAGTTGATTATTCTCACCAACAATTCGGATAGAGACGCCTGGTATGGGCTTACCCACCGTCACAAACTCATCGGCATCCGCTGTCGAACTGAGGGAAAATGTTCGCGAATGAACAATGCCGGAGCAGGTCTCTGACATGCCATAGCCTGGGCTCACAGCCGTCGGCTCTAACCTGTAGGGCTGCAACAACTGCAAAAACCGCCGTGCCGTTTGGCCCACGACGGCCTCGGCACCATTACCCATCCAATGCAGAGCAGAAAGATCCCAGCGAGGACCTGTAGCCGTCTCTGTTTCCGCTTCTTCTTCCGTTTCTTTTGCTGTTCCTATTTTTGTTGCCGTCGCTGGTGCAGGCGTGCTATTGCGTGGTAACGCATGGTTATCTAGCTGTGATAACGCATCGTCGTCTAGCTGTAATAACGCATCGTTGTCTAGCTGATCGTTAACCAAGCCATAGGCAAAGTTGGGTGCCCAGGTCACCGTGGCCCGGTACTGGGATAATAAGTCCAGCCAAGTGAGTGGATTTTTGAGAATATGCTCGCGGGCCACATGGATCTGCTCACAACCTAAATACACTTCAGTAATGTGAAACATCACCAAGCTGGCAACATGCTCTAATGGCATCCAATTAAGGGTAGTGTCTGCGGCGCTAAGGCCATTTACAGTCGCCATCCCAGCGGCGCTAACTCGCAAGTTTTGGTGGGTTAGCAGCACACCTTTCGGGTTGCCCGTACTCCCCGAGGTTAAGAGCATGAGTGCGATTTGATCTGGCTCGAATAAGTGCGACTCAAATGGGTGCGACTCAACCTGCTCTGCATCAGGTGTTTTTTTAGGGCTAGGCTCTCTCTCTTGAGGCGCTGGCGTCTTGGACTGACGGAGACTTTCTAGAATAAGTAGCTGAGGGGGTGTCGTCACCGTTTCAGCGGTGGCTTCAAGCAGTGTCTGTAAGTCGTGACTGAGTGCGTCTTCGGTTAAAATGGCACACTCTTCGAGTAAATGAAGCGCACTGAGGAGGACTTTGTGTTCCTCTAAAACAGCTTTTGCTGAAGAAGCCCCAGTTGAAGGTGCTGTTAAAGGTGCTGACGCTGCGACGGGTATCGGCACGCATCCAGATAATAAGCAGCCCCAAAAAGCAGCCATTAAATTCGCACTATTCACAAACTGGAGAACAATCCAATCACCGGCCTTAAAATGACGGGCCTTTAGACTAGCCGCGATTTTATGGGCATCCTGCCATAGGTCAGCGTAAGACTGCCGATGCTCGCCTCCGGTTGAATCAATGTAGCGAATCCCGGCAGTCGTTTGAGCCGCCTGCCGGAGAGCCATCGCCAAGTCTGAGGGCATCCCTGCGGGAAAGCTATCGGATACGTCTTTCGGTGAGCCTGAGTCAGCGCTTGGTTTAAAGGGGAGGCCGTGGGCGATGGCGGAACCGTTCCGAAGGGAAATCGCAGGTAGAGTCTGACGAACAGATGGATTCGATGAACCCACCGGCGAAGTGTTTTCAGTCATTTCCCCCAAACCCTGACGAACTGGATGAATTTGTGCTCAAGGCCCTTAAGATAGCGGTTTTTCAACCGTTTTGTAAAGCATTCTCATGACCTACGAGGTTGCCTTCTAGGGCGCCTGTATCGGCTGTATCAAAGGGGTGGCTTGCTTGCTTTTAGGCGAGGGCACGACAATTTATGGAATTATGAGATATGTCTGCTGAGGTGCAGCCTTTTTCGGACGTATGCATCTACCAACTGCTGTCTATGCCGCTGTTTATATGTAAAAGCAGGCGGAACGTATCAAAAGCAAGATGTATCAAAAGATAAGATGCACCAGAAGTGAGGTCTATATGAGCTGAATGATGGTCTATTGATCTGTCGCTTTTGATCTGTCGCTTGATGGATCTTATCGCTTGATGGATCTGTCGCTTGTCTTTATTGACACTATGTCGTAATACCTAGCCCCCTGCCTGCCGAATTGTGGATATAAATGGAGAAGATTGACCTCATTGTTGCTGACGAAACCTTACGAGATGGGGAACAACAAGTTGGTTTATTCTTTGAGGATAAAGCAGAACTTGCACGCTTAATTGCTCAAACAGGTGTGCAGCAAATTGCGCTCATGCCGTCTATTCATGCCACTGAAAGTGAGCTGGTTAAAACCCTAGCTAGCAAGCATCTGAGATCTCAAATTGTGGCTTCTACAATGATGCAACAGGCTGCCATTGATCAAGCTAAAGCCTGTGGTGTCAAACAAATTATCTTATTTCATGCGGTGTCTGATCGGCTCTTATTTTTACGGGATCCTGCCATCACCCAAAACCCTGCTTTTGAGGGGCAAACCATTGAGTCCAACATCCCCTTTGATGTGATTAAAACCAGCCGTCAAAAGATGTTGGACAACGCGCTCAAACATATTCAATACGCAACTGATCAGGGCCTCCAGGTGTGTTTTGCAGCCGAAGATGCCAGTCGCGCTGACTTTCACTTTTTAGTCGAGGCGATCAATACCTTTGCGCCCCATATCGAACAGTTTTTACTCTGCGATACGGTGGGTCTGTTGACGCCAGAGAAAACCTATGTTTGGATTCGAGATTTGCTGGAGTCTGTCACCGGGGCTGTGTCGCTATCGGTTCACTTTCACAACGATATGGGGCTGGCCTTGGAAAATACGATTCAGGCCGTTAGGGCCGGTGCCAGCGGTATTTCTGGCACCATGGGCGGCATCGGCGAACGGGCGGGGAATGCGCCTCTAGAGCAGGTACTTTGGGGGCTTAAGGTTCGTTTTGGTTGGGAGGTGAATGGCATTGACTACCAGGCGCTTGATCGAGTTGTGGAGTATTTAAATCAACGGGGCTACCACCCCCATTCACCCTATTCTCAAGCGGCTCAGCGACATGAGTCGGGTATTCATGTGAGTGCTTTGCTGCGTGACCACCAAAGCTACGCGATTTTTCCGCACGGTCAGCCAGAAATTTGGTTTGGCAAATATAGCGGTACGAGCAATTGGCGATATCTGTTTGAGCAGCACCTTAGCCGCACGCTGACCCACTGCGAATATGAACGGTTGAGACACTTTATTAAGACCACTGCAATGGCGCATAAACGCTCTTATTCTGTTGAGCAAGTTTTGGCTTTGTTAGAACAGCAACAGGTTCTAGCGCAGTTGGATATTGAGCATGCTGAGGGTTGATGTAGCAGCCACTGAATAGAAGCCTATGTCAGGAGCCTATGTCAGGAAGCCTGTCTCAGTCGCCTATTCAGTGGCTGCTAATTCTGCCGCGAATGGCGGAGAGTGCCACCGTGCGAGGGGAGGCAAGATAGTTGCTGGCAGAAGGATCGCCACTGCGCCCTTTAAAGTTGCGATTGGTGGCATAAATGCCGGTTTCATTGGGGCCTAATACGCCCTGACCTGCATTAATACAAGCGCCGCAGCCTGATTTTAGAACAGTAGCCCCGGCCTGCTCCAACCAATCTAAATACCCTAGTGCCTGCGCCTGCGATCGCACCTGTTGGGAGGCTGGGACAACAAATAAACTGACCGATGGATGGACTTTTTGTCCTTTGAGGGTGATCGCAGCGGCTGCCAAGTCGGTCAGCTTTCCGCCCGTACAGGAACCAATAAAAGCCCGTGTGATCGGCACTTCGCCCAGCGCACTGACCGGCACGACCTGATCTGGCCTAGGGGGCTTGGCCACCTGGGGCTGGAGCGTGGAGAGATCAAAGTGGTAGTGCTGGGCGTAGTTCGCCTCTGGGTCTGGCGTGACGGCTGCAAAATCGCCGCCCTGGCTCTCCGCAATCGGCCTCTCAGCAGCCTGTGCTTCAACATACGCTTCAGTGACCGAATCCACCGGCATCAAACCGCACATTGCCCCACATTCAATCACCATATTCGCCAGCGTCATTCTTTCGTCCATCGGCAACGTTTCAAGGGCGCTCCCAAAAAACTCAATTACTTTGCCAGTGGCCCCATCGCAGCCAAGTTGTCCCAAAATAAACAACATAATATCCTTGGCACTCACCGCTGCTTGGAGGTGGCCTGAGAGCTCAATGCGAACCGTTTTGGGCACCCGAATCCAAAGCTCGCCCGTGGCCAAAATATTGGCCATATCAGTAGTGCCGACCCCGGTAGAAAAACAACCAAAGGCACCGTAAGTACAGCTGTGGGAGTCCGTGCCTGCAATCATCATGCCTGGGCGAATAAAGCCTTTTTCTGGCAGCAGCACATGACAAATCCCTGCGGCTTCGCCGGGTGACACTACATCTAATAGGTGACACCCTTGGTGACGAGCAAATTCAACCATTTGCTGATGCATGGAGCGGGCGCCAGGGTCTGGGCGAATATCGTTAATTTGAACGAAGTGATCGGCGACAAAGACGACTTTGTCAGGATCCCAGACCTTGGCTAAACCCGCTTCAGTATCAAAGTGACGGTGAAACAGTGCGCCCACTGGCCCCGCAATGGCATCGTGTGACATGGCCAAATCGATGTGAACAAACACCACATCGCCCGGTTGCACATAACGATTGCCCGAGGCTCGAGCAATCAACTTCTCAGCGATTGTCATGGGGTGGGGTGGCTGAGAGCGTGAAGGCGTGGAGGTTGGCAGGGGCGCTGTATTTCCGGCGCGGCGAGCTTTGCTGTAGGCCGTTAATCCGCCTGCCTGGACAATGGCATCAACCAAGGGGTGAGTCGGCGGGGGCTCGTTCGTATCGCTGATGATTTCGAGCGGTAAGCCAATGTTGATACTGTTGCGATAAAAGATTTCGGCAAAGGATTTTGCGCTGACCTTTTGAATGCCCGCCGCCTTAATGGCCAACGGTGCAAACTCTCGACTCGAACCACAACCAAAATTATGTCCCGCTTCAATTTGATCATACTGACGGAGCTGACCTGCCCCAATCACATGCTCTAGGGCATAGTGCGCTAGGTGGTTAAGATCATCATTGGTGCCCCGCTTGGCTGGGATAATATCATCAGTATTGATGTTATCGCCCAGAAAAAGAGTTCGTTGAGACATAAAGTATCCCCTCCAAAAAGGTTGTTGCTAAAAGTCGGGTCGCTAAAAGTCGGATCGCTAAAAGTCAAGCTCTGGCATTTGTTCAATCAGATAATCGACTAGGCCGACTAGGGTGGGATGTTCAAATAGGAAGCTGGCTGGGATGGTGGGACCAAGGTCGTACTCTAGTTGATTGGCCAGTTCAACAGCCATTAAAGAATCGACCCCAAGTTCGCTCAGGGGTTGGTTGGGCGCAATCTCCTCGGGATGGTTGTACCCCAAGACATCAGCAATTTCGGCCTGGATTTGTTGCATCAGCTGCTGGCGACGCTCCGGGGCAGGCACTTGGCGGAGCTTGGCTAATCCCTGTAGGCGATCGCCCCGGTCAGTATCGGTAGATAGAGCGCTAAATTGGCTCAGCACAGGTAAGGCCACACCGGGGGGCAGTTGACCCATAAATTTCTCCCAATTAATGGCGCAGACCCCGACCTGAGCAGTCGGCATTGCAGCCGTTGGCAGGGCCATCAGCTGCCCCAATAACTTGAGGCTCACCGATGAATCGAGCAAATGAACCCCTCGGCTGGTGAGCTTATCCTGGCGATTGTCAGTGAGTTCAGCAGCCATGCCCGCATTGGCCCAAGGCCCCCAATTGAGGCTCAAGCCTGGTAGCCCTTGGGTACGGCGAGTGTCCATAAGCGCGTCCATAAAGCTATTAGCGGCTGCATAGTTACCTTGTCCAGGGGAGCCGATCAGGGCCGCAATGGAAGAAAAGCAAACAAAGAAATCCAAAGGTAGCGCCTGGGTGGCCTGATGTAAGTGCCAGGTACCGGCAATTTTGGGGGCCATGACCTGCTCAAATTGTGACCAGCTCAGCTGACTTAAGAGGCCATCGGCCAAGACACCAGCACCATGAATGATGCCTTTTAACGGCGGCGCATCGGCGTGGGTGAGCTGGGTGATCACGGCGTGGACTGCGGTGGGGTCGGTCAAGTCACCCTGGAGGACTAATATGTCGGCACCGGCTGATTCGAGCTGATCAATGATGTGTTGTGCTCTCTCCGAGGGCGATCGACGACCCAGCAGGGCGATGTGTTTTCCGCCTTGGTCCACTAGCCACTGAGCGACCTGCAAGCCTAATGCGCCTAGCCCCCCGGTGATCAGATAGCGGCTTTGGGCCTCAATGTGCACAGGTGTTTCAGATGTTTTGACCGGTTCTGTTGCCAGTTCTGTTGCCGGTTCTGTTGGCGATTTGGGGGCAGTCTCTGTCACCGTTTCTGGTGTAGGCTCGATGAGAGTCTCTGTGGGACGCTCTGTGAGACGCTCAGCGGGTAGACTCAACACAACTTTGCCAATGTGTTTGGCTTGCTGCATGTAGCGACAGGCTGCGGTTGCTTGTTGAATCGGGAAAACCTTGCTGGGCAGCGGGCAAAACTCCCTTCGCTCAAAGCGATCGCTCAAGTCCATCCACAGCCCATGAATCTCCTCAGGATTAGCGCGGGTGACCTCGCCGAGGTCAAAGGGGAAGTAGTGCACCTCGGGGTAGCGTTGTTGCACCTGCACGGGCGTCCAAATGCCGATTTTACCGAGTTCTACAAAGCGACCCTCCGGTGCTAGGGCGGCAAAGCTTTTTTCAATAAACTCTCCATTCAGGCTGTTGAGCACCACATCGACACCGCAGCCATCGGTGAGGGCCATAATCTCATCTGCAAAAGTCAGCGTCCGCGAGTTCATAATATGAACAATGCCTTGGGATTTTAGCCAGTCCCATTTGCCAGGGCTCGCCGTTGCAAAAATTTCAGCTCCTGCGCGCTGGGCAATTTGTACGGCGGCTTGTCCGACGCCGCCAGCGGCAGCATGGATTAGCACGCGCTCCCCGGCCTGAAGGTTGGCGAGCTGGGTGAGTCCGTAGTGAGCGGTTAAGAAGGCCAACGGCAGGGTAGCCGCTTCGGCAAAGCTGAGATGCTGGGGTTTGGGAATGACAAACGCCGAGCGGGTGGTGACAAATTGACTGGCCCCATCGGAGAGCATCGTGGCAATGACGGGGTCACCCACTTGGAGCCGATCAACCTGTTCGCCTTTGGCGACAATGGTGCCTGCACACTCGAAGCCAAAGGTGAGCTGATTGGCTTCAGTAATGCCCAGATGCTCGGCGTAGTACTCTTTTAGCAGGCCCAGCACATTGAGCACATCTCGGAAGTTCAGTCCGGCAGCGGCCACGTTGATTTCGACCTCATGCGGCCCAGGCGCTCGCCGCTGAGCAGGCTGTAAACTGAGATTATCAATGAGGCCATAGTCGGTGAGCTTGAGCTGAAATGCGGGACTCGCTGGCAATGGTAAATCTTTTGTGCGCAGACCGGCTGAGCGATCGTGCTGATTGCCAGCGATCTGATTGCCAACGGTCTGGTTGCCGGAGAGAGGTGCCTGCTCAAAAGGCGTGATCGTTTCCAGGCGAGAGACATACCGGCTTTGCTGGCGATAGGCAATTTGGTTTTCGCCATCGGCGGATAACACCTCTGTCATCAGTTGTTGAGACCACAGTTGTTGGTTTGCTAAAGCTCTCTGCGTTTCGTTTGAGGATGTTTGGCTGTTCGTGAACGGCGATGCTTGCGATTCTAAATCAATGCACCGACAGTTGAACTCAGGATGTTCGAGTGCAATCACTCGGCCTAGCCCCCACAGCGGTGCCTGCTGTGGGCAGGTCGGCGCGGTCCCTGCTACGGCTTGGCTACCCTGAGTCACTAACCACAGCTTGGGCGATAGTCGGGTTTTACCCAATGCCTGTAGCAAATGTAGGGTGCTGCCACAGCTTAGGTCCTGAGAGGGATTTTGTTGGGCTTGATCTGGCTGTGAAGGATCTGGCTGTAAAGGATCCGGCTGGCCAAGGCTCCACAAATGCACAATGCCGTGAAGAGATAGCGCTTGTTGACTGAGCGATTGGACGAGCTGATGGAAATGCTCGGGGACGAGAGGATTGACTTGATAGGAGGATAACGCTCCAGAGTTTGATGCTTCAGAGGATAATTTTGGCTGATGATAGGTCTCTCCAGGAAAAACGAGCAGGGCGCAGTCTCCCTGCTGT
Source organism: Cyanobacteria bacterium J06634_5 (assembly GCA_039820525.1). GTDB lineage: Bacteria > Cyanobacteriota > Cyanobacteriia > Phormidesmidales > Phormidesmidaceae > Phormidesmis. The sequence goes on along the minus strand of JBCBPY010000058.1, from coordinate 11,401 downwards.
TGGAGTTGTTCTATTAATTGTTGATACTGCTGTGTGAGGGCTGTGCCTGGGTGCTGCGTGGGTAAAAACAGCAACCAGATTTTCTCAGGGGTCGGAAGCAGGGGAGCAGGCGGAGCCACTAGGGGCGCAGCTTTCTCCCACCGCAGACTGTACAAGGCCGGCGGCACATCTGGCTGAAGATAGCGCAGCAGAACATCTCTTCGTGTGCGGGTGAGGGTGAGGCCTTCCACTTGGGCAATCACTGCACCCGATGGCTCGAAGAGCGTGATGTTCCCGATGAGTTGTTTGGCATCGGCATCGGGCGACGTCACGGATCCAACCGCCCAGAGGGTGTTACCAGAAGAGGATGCTTTCGAGAAGGTAGCAGCCTCGTCGGAAGTCGGACTGGGATAGAAAGCAACACTCTCTACGCCAGAGGGCAAATAGGTGCCAGGGCTTTGGCTTTGGTTTTGGTTGTGGCCGATGGCAGCGGCCAACATCTGAAAACTCGCATCCAACAACACGGGATGCAGATAATGGCGCGCGCCCGTCTGGTTGGTTGAGGATGCGACTGTGATCGGAAGCGTGATTTCTGCGAGGACCTGATTAGGGGCAGCCCATAACTGTTGAATCGCTTGAAAATCAGCACCATAGTTGAGCCCCTGCTGCTGTAGTTGCTGATAGAAAGTTGTCACCGGAATAGACTGTTGGATACGCGCTTGGTAGGCGTCTAAATCGACCGGCGTCGGGCGGGGGCGGGGGCAGGGTTGCAGGATGCCCTGGGCATGTAGATGCCAGGGAGATTTGGCCTTGGAGTTGGTTTTAGAGTTGGGTTTACCCGCTGGGTTGCTCGCACCGTTAGAGGACTCCTGCGATCGCGTCTTTGACGGCTGAGGTGCTTGGCTATGAATCTGGAATTGTTGCGTGCCGTCGTCTTGAGGAATCAACACCGTTTGAACGATGGCGCTGCTGTTTTCGGCGAAGATAAGGCCCCGCTGGATAGCGATCGCACGAACCTGAAGCGCATCACGCTCGGGATAGGCGGTGGCGCAGGCCGCGATCGCCATTTCTAAGTAGGCGGCAGCCGGAAAAATGGCTTGCTGAAAAACACGATGATGATTCAAATACGCAGGCTGTTGGGGACTGAGCCGGGCGCGAAATTGAAGCGGTGCAACCGGCGAATCTAAGGTTTGCCCGAGCAGGGGATGGCGATTAGGCTCAGGATTGTTGGACTCAGTCGCCAAATCAGCTGCCAGATCCACTGCCATATCAACCGCGCCATTAGCATTGCCACCCACATCATCTATCCAGTACCGCTGTCGTTGGAAGGGATAGTTAGGCAGTGACACCGGGTAACCCCTGACGGGGGCCGCAACAGCTTCCCAGTTAGGATTGAGGCCGTGACGATAGAGTTCGCCTAAACTTTGCAGTAACGTTTGCCAATTGTCATCGCTTGGACGCAAGCTAGGCAGCCACCGATTCGCACGGGGCTGACTATGTCCGCCGAGGCCGAGGCCGAAGCCCGCCAACAGACATTGTTTACCCATGCCCAACAACACCGCACTGGGGCCTATTTCGATAAAGACAACATCCCTTTTCTCTTCTGCCAAGGTGTTTATGCCAGCCGCAAAATTAACCGGCTGTTGAATATGTTCGGTCCAATAGCGGCTCCAATCGTGGTGCGGCGACAGCTCGCCGACCGTCGGTTCCAGGCAGGTGCCTGTCAAACAGGAGATAAAGGTGCAGCGAGGCGGGGTGTAAGCAATGGTTTGGGCCACCGCCTTGAATTCGTTCACCATCGGCGCCATGAGCGGTGAATGAAAGGCGTGGGAAACCGTGAGCGGTCGATATTTTATCTTTTGGCCGCTCACGGTTTGACTCTCTAGGGTCGCGGCGATCGCCCCAATCGCCTCACCAGCCCCTGAAATGACTACACTGGTCGGGCCATTAATGGCGGCGATCGCCACCTGCTCAGCATAGGGCTCAATTACGGCTTTGGCCTGCTCAACCGTTGCCAGCAAGGACAGCATCTGGCCGCCCGCTGGGAGCGCCTGCATGAGCCGCCCCCGCTCAGCAATAAGCCTCAGTCCTGCCTCTAGCTCAAAAACACCTGCCACACAGGCAGCGGCGTATTCTCCGACACTGTGGCCGAGCACAATATCTGGCGTAATGCCCCACGCCTGCCAAAGCTGCGCCAGGGCATACTCTAGGGCAAAAAGAATCGGCTGGGTGTAGGCGGTTTCATTGAGGCGATCGCCTGTTTGGACCGGCTCAGTTTCTGTTGAAGCAGAAGACAACGCTGGGTAAAGCACCGAGATGATCGAGAGTCCTTGCTCAGTCAGAATTTGCTCGCACCGGTCAATGGCCTGTCGGAATACGGGCTGGCTGTCGTACAGTTGACGACCCATCTCCACATACTGAGAGCCTTGGCCGGTAAAGAGAAAAGCAATCTGGGGTGGCTTGGGCGGTTTGGGTGGCTGACTCAGCGTGGCGTTTCCCGCATTGTTGACTGAAGGGACCTCGCTCAGCCGTTTTCCTGACGCGATCGCCGTCAACTGTTGCTGAAGGTCTGTTGTAGAGGTGGTCGGAAAGGCCAAACGGTGGCTAAAGTGCGATCGCCCTGTGTTGCTAGTCCAGCAAACATCCGCAATATCGACCGTTAGGTGAGCAGTGAGCCAAGCTTGATAGCCCTGAACTAAGGCTCCTAGAGCCCTCTCGCTCTTGGCCGATAGGGTCATGAGGTGATGCTGACGGAGCGGTGGCTCGGGAGATGGAGATGGAGATGGCGAGGGAATAGGGGCCGCAGGCGGGTCGGTGACAATCACATGGGCATTGGTGCCGCCAAAACCGAATGCACTGACCCCAGCAATGCGGGGAACGGTCGCAGGCCAAGACTGACGAGTGGTGGGAATCTTCAGGGGCGTGTGGTCAAGCTGGAGATAGGGATTAGGCGTTTCAAAATGTAGATGGGCCGGTATCTCTTCATGCTGCAAAGCCAGCAATACTTTGATCAATCCGGCAATACCGGCGGCAGGTTCTAAGTGGCCAATGTTGGTTTTGACTGAGCCGAGCCAGCAGGTTGGCCGTTCTGTTGAAGAGTGTTCTGTTGCAGCCTGTTCTATTGAAGAGTGTTTTGTTGAAGCCTGTTCTGTCTCAGCCTTTTCTGGTGATGGCGTCTGAGCAAAGACCGCCTTGAGTGCGTTCACTTCAATCGGATCACCCAGCGGGGTCCCGGTCCCATGGGCTTCCAAATAGGTCACCGCATCCGGGGGCACCTGAGCCTGATGCAGCGCCTGCCGAATCACGGCCTGCTGCGCTAACCCATTGGGCGCGGTGAGGCCATTGCTGCGCCCATCTTGATTGACCGCAGAACCTGAAATTACTCCAAAAATGCGATCGCCATCGGCCTGCGCCTCACTGAGTCGCTTGAGGGCAACCAGCCCGCACCCCTCACTCCGAACATAGCCGTCAGCACTGGCATCAAAGGTTTTACAACGGCCATCGGGAGCGAGCATTTGCGCCTGAGCAAAGGTCACGGTGAGCTGTGGGCTCAAGATCAAATTCACACCGCCCGCTAGCGCCAAGTCACAGTCCCCAGCATTCAAACTCTGACAAGCCTGATGAACCGCCACTAACGCCGAAGAACAAGCCGTGTCCATTGCCCAGCTTGGGCCGTGCCAATCGAGCCAGTAAGAGAGCCGATTCGCGGCGATGCTAAAAGCATTGCCGGTGCCGTAGTAAACATCCGGGTTGAGCTGAAGCCCCTGCACTCGGGTATAGTCGCTGTTGCTCACCCCCAGAAAAATGCCCGATTGACTACCCGCCAAGGCATCGGCAACCAGATTTGCATTCTCCAGCGTTTCCCAACAAACCTCCATCAGCAACCGTTGCTGTGGATCCATGTGAGTAGCCTCACGCGGTGAGAGACCAAAGAATTTGGGATCGAAGTGATCGACTTGGGACAAAAAGCCCCCCCAGTGAGTGGCCCGGTTCTGAGAAAGAGGCCCCTTCAGCCTGCTGTCTTGAGCCCTCACCGTTTGAACCTGTTCGACATCCCATCGCGATAGGGGGACTTCGGTAATGGCATCTTGCCCTTGATGCAACAGTTGCCAAAAGTCGTCTAGGGTATGGGCACCCGGAAAACGACATCCCATGCCAATCACGGCGATCGCCTCATGCGCGTGAGGCGATCGCGGGCGACGCAAGCCGACCCCTTCCGGCAAATTCCCAGCCTCGCCTGACAGGGATTTGCCAACTGGTGATTTGCCAGTCACTAACTGCTTGGCCAGCGCCGCAACGGTGGGAAAGTCATACACAATGGTGGGCACCACCGGCTGGCCTAACCAAGCTTCTAGCTCAACAGACATTTCAATCACTTGCAGCGAGCTAAGTCCATAGGAGGCCATCGGTTCTTGCCGATCAATCTCTGCTGGCGAGAGTTCCATGCGGTGGGCAATCCGGTGGGTGAGCCATTTTTCCACTGCCGCAATTTTTTCAGCCTCACTGGCCAACTCGGCCAACACAATCGTCGCGTCCGAACTCGGCTGTGCCACGGAGGCTTGGAACTGGCGCTGCCACTGCACGACAGGGTTGAGGGTAGCGGCTATAAATTGACTGCGGCAGCTTCGTCGCTGCACTTTACCACTGGAGGTTTTCGGCAGGCTGCCGGGTTTGAGTAACACCACCGCATAGACTTGCAGTTCGTGGGCGACTGAAATGGCTCGCCGAATGGCCAAAATAATCTCATCGGCGACGCGCTCATCTTCATTGACGCGCCTTAGCCCCGCGCGGCTCAGCGTTTGCACCACCACAAGCTGTTCTGCCGAATGGTGTTCCACCGAAAACGCAGCGCAATCGTTGGAGGGCAAAAACGGATGGGCGTTTTCAACCGTCAGCTCAATGTCTTGGGGATAGTGATTGCGACCGCGAATAATCACCACATCTTTGAGACGACCGGTAATAAACAGCTCATTGTCTCGCAAAAAGCCTAAATCCCCTGTCCGCAAAAAGGGACCCAACGGAGCAATCTGTTGGTTCTGGTCAGTCTGTTGGTTCTGGTCAGTCTGTTGGTTCTGGTCAGTCTGTTGGGTCTGATCAGTGCCTGATGCAGCTGCACCATTCGACGCACTATCCGACGAACCATCCGACAGGTAGGCCCGAAAGGTCTGCTCAGTTTGTTCTGGTTTTTGCCAATATCCCTGGGCAATGCTGTCGCCAGCCAGCCAGATTTCACCAATCTGACCTGGCTTGCAGCGCATTAAGGTCTCGGGGTCTACAATTTCAATCTCTTGTTCGAGCCACCCATGTCCGCAGCCCACCAGTGTTTTTTGCTCGGCTATTTTTTGCTCGGCTTTTTGATCAACTACGTTTTGATCGACCGTTTGCTCGCGGCCTTGTCCGCCCGCGTGTCCGTCCGCTTGAGGGGACTCAAGGGAAAAGGCACTCTCAACAATCTGATTACGCGCCAGGGCTTTGCGATCAACGCTGTAGAGGACGGGTTCTGTCGTCCTATCGCCCCCGGTGACCAGCAGCGTGGTTTCGGCCATGCCGTAGCAGGGATAGAAGGCACGATTTTGAAAACCGCAAGGGGCAAACGCTTGACTGAAGCGAGAGAGGGTCTCAGGGCGCACCGGTTCTGCACCTGTAAAGGCCAAGCTCCAGGTACTCAGATCCAAGGCAGCCAGTTCTTCTGGGTTGGCTGCTTGGACACAAAGATCGTAGGCAAAATTCGGCCCACCACTGGTGACCGCCTGATAACGCGCGATCGCTTGGAGCCAACGCAACGGCTTTTGCAAAAAGGCAACCGGTGACATGATCACCACACACCCGCCCCCATAGGGAGCGTGCAAAACACCGCCAATGAGGCCCATGTCGTGGTGAAACGGCAGCCAAGAAACCCCAATATGATCGGGACTGCTTTGGAAGCAGGTGTAAATGACTCTGCTGTTATGAATAAGGTTGCCGTGGGACACCATCACACCTTTGGGTGTCCCGGTAGAGCCAGAGGTGTATTGCAGAAAGGCGAGGGTTGAGGGGGTAATCTCGACCGGCGACATCGGGGGCACCGCAGAAGAAACCGTACTGGGCGAAACCGTACTGGGCGAAATGGTTGCAGGCTGAGGAGCTGGGCGGTCGGTTGCCAGCCAGATCAGGTGCGCTGGGAGGGGGCGTTTGGGCCAGTTTTGGGTGAAATCGTCTAATACCGATTGGGTGGTGAGGGCGAGGGTCGGCTGAGCATCTTGGGCGATCGCATCGAGTCGAGCCAAGCTTTGGTTCCGTCGGGGGGGATACACGGGGACGGCAATGATCTCAGCATAGAGACAGCCAAAAAAGGCCACAATAAAGTCTAACCCTGATGGATAAAGCAACAGCGCTCGGGCCGGTGGGCTATCGGGCTGAAGGGGGCTAGGGGCATCTGTCTCTGTCTGGCCGAGCCGCCTGCGTAACCTTTTGGCTAGCGCGCTGGCCTGTTGGTGTAAGTCAGCGTAGGTTAACCTGGCCTGTTCTGTTTCTCCATTTTCCAGAAAAATATAGGCTGTCTGTTGCGGCTGATGCTGTGCCCTAAATTGCAACAACTCGACAAAGTTGGAAAACTGAGGATCTAACATGAATGCTTGGTTAGGGGGCAAGGGATTTAAGATTGCCAGACGGTTAAGGAACGAGGATTAAATAATATTGACCATTCAAGTACTTTCTGAGCCCACTCTGCGAGAAGAGCAAGCTCTACATCCCCAACCATTCTCCCTAGGAGAAAAGGGGGCCGGATCTAGCTCCCTCTCCCGCTGGGAGAGGGTTGGGGAGAGGGTTCGGGAATTGTGCATCTTATTAAAATTCTTGTTCCTAAGAGTATTCGGTATTGGAGATTATTGGGGCGGTGCCAACGCCGGATCGAGAAGAATGCCCGTGGCAATGCCGCTATTTTGCCATTGGGTAAGGATGTTGAGTTCACCGGCCAAATAGTTAGCTTTGCACGCCCGTCGCTGGATTTTTCCAGTGGGCGTTTTGGGGGTGCTGCCGGGTCGCAAAAGCGCGATCGCATGCGCTTCTAGCATGTGTTGCTCAGCCAAACTTTGCCGGATGGCACCGATTACTTCCTCCGGATTCAAAGACTTTAGAAAGCGAGACTCCACTTCTTGCACCACTACCAATCGCTCTTCTTCATCCACTGCTATGCCAAACACGGCAACCCCTGCCGGACGAAGGGCTGGGTGACTTTGTTCAACCGTTGATTCTAAGAAATGGGGGTAGTGATTGTTGCCCCAAAGGATAATGACATCTTTGAGTCGGCCCGTGATGAACAATTCGCCATCCTGCAAAAATCCCATATCGCCCGTGCGCAAAAACGGTCCGTCTTCCGGTCCATCTTCGCTGCCTGTCAATTCAGGATCGGCAATCTGGGCCCGAAAAGTGTGTTGAGTTTCTTCCACGCGATTGAAGTAGCCTTTCGCAACACTTGGCCCCGACACCCACACCTCTCCCACTTCGTTTTCAGCGCAGCGCACTAGGGTATCAGGATTCACAATTGCAATGACGTGATTGGCTCCCGTGCGACCACAGCTCACGACTTTGCGTACATCTGGATGTGCCTCTGGATGCGCATCTGGACCGGATCCACCTTGCGGGGTATTCGTTGCATCAACTATCGCCTCAGCAATGATGTTTTGTTCTAGAGCCTGACGCTGCACGGTTTTAACGACAGGCGGCTGCCCTCGGGTCGCCAACGAGACCATTACCGTGGTTTCAGCCATTCCATAGGCCGGACAAAACGCTTCTGGTCGAAAGCCCACGGGTTGAAAGGCCTGTGCAAAGCGATGCAGGGTGTCGGCGAGCACGGGCTCGGCACCATTGGCCGCGATCGCCCAACTGCTGAGGTCGAGGCCCGCTCGCTGCTGAGGCGTAATTTTTCGCAGGCACAGCTCATAGGCAAAGTTAGGACCGCCGCTGGTGGTCGCCCGGTAGCGAGAAATGGCCTGCAACCACCGCAGGGGCTTGAGGATAAAATCGACTGGCGACATCATCACTACCGGCCCCCCGGCGTACACTGGCTGAATCACCGCGCCCACTAGCCCCATATCGTGATACAGCGGTAGCCAGCAGACCCCAATATCTTGCGGCGTGTATTCGCAGGCTTCAAAAATCATCTGCAAATTGTTCATCACGTTGCCGTGCGTGATCATCGCCCCCTTGGGCAAGCCGGTAGAGCCAGAGGTGTACTGCAAGTAGGCCAAGGTGTCGGGAGAGATTGTTGGCATCTGCCACTCAGATCCATCTTGACCAGATCCATCTTGCTTAGAGGCTGCTTCAAGGGCTGAGTCATCGGTAGCGAGCCAGTGAATTTGATTCAATGGGGGTGTCGCTGCAAACGTGGCTTGGCCCTGGGCCAAAAGTGCCTCAGTGGTCAGGGCAAATTTCACCTCAGCATCAGCGGCTTTGTATTGCAGTTCTGCCAGTAGCGATTCGTTGAGTGGGGGCCAAGCGGTTACGGCCACTGCCCCGGCATACAAGCAACCAAAAAAGCCTGCGGTAAAGGCTAGGCCGTCGTCCAGTGGATAGGTGAGTAATACTTGGGTGCCAGCGGCGCCTAGGGACTGGAGCTGTGCTGCGATCGCCCGAGCCTGAGCGTCTAATTGTGCATAGGTTAACCGCCCTGCTTCGGTTTCACCATTCTCTAGGCCAATGTAGGCGACCTGTTGCGGTTGATGTTCGGCGCGATCGCGCAACAGCGCAACTAACGAGCCGCAGTGAGCTGATGGACCTAGCAGAGCAGCGTTGTCTTGGGGAGGGAGACTCATAAAATCTAAGCCACGAAAGTCTGGGTCAAACGACTCTACATTTTTCAACCTAAATGCCAGTGACGTAAATGCCAGTGACGTAATGACCGTGAAACTACTGAGAATTGAAGAAAATTATAGCCTGTCTCTAGGCGATTTTTGAGCGATGCTGACTGTGTAACGCCTAACGCGAGACGAGATGCACGATTCGGTGCGGCATAAACGCCCAGGCGACATGCTTACTCAAGCCATGCCTTGGCCGTAAGATCGTGGCACGACTAATAACGTCCGCTAATGTCAGTTTGAGGGTCTATTTATTTGCGCGCGGCAGTAACTAATCGACTAGCACACCGGGGATTCAGTTTCCCGTGTAAACAGTCGTTCTGGCTTATGATTGTGGCGATACCCCCAGATTTACGCCTGTTCGTCCTCCCTCAAGCCGTCCATGCCGAGCTTCTTTGTCAGTTATAACAAAGCCGATAAATCTATCGCTGAGTGGATTGCTTGGACGCTCGAAGAAGCAGAGCATACCGTTGTTATCCAAGCTTGGGATTTTCGGCCTGGGGGCAATTTCATTCTCGACATGCAGAAGGCGACCGCAAACACCGATCAGACCATTGTGGTGTTATCGGAGGATTATTTGAAGGCAACGTATACCCAGCCTGAATGGGCCGCTGCTTTTGCGGATGACCCTGAGAGTCAATCGCGCAAACTCATTCCTATCCGAGTAGGAGACTGTCAGCCCACAGGGTTACTCCGTTCTCTGGTTTACGTTGATCTGGTCGGACTTGAAGAAGACGAAGCGCGTCAGGCAATTTTAGGCGCTTTGCCAGCGCGAGTGAAGCCAACCACGAAGCCACCGTTTTTAATGGAGAAGCGGGCTAGAACCATTCAAACCAAGCCGCAATTTTCCAGCTCACCCCCATCCATCCCCTGGAATGTGCCCTATGAGAGGAATACCTTCTTCACGGGGCGCGAGGCCGTTTTACAAGCCTTACACCAACACCTGAATCATGATCAGACAGGCACTCAGGCCCAAGCCATCAATGGACTGGGGGGAATTGGCAAAACCCAAATCGCCGTTGAGTATGTCTATCGTCACCGGCAAGACTATCAGGCCGTTTTTTGGGTGAGGGCAGAAACCGAGCTAGAACTGCGCACTGGATTTGTGGAGATTGCCCGGTTACTCAACCTGCCACAGCAGGAGGCTCAAGACCCACATGACACCATCCAAGCCGTCAAGCAATGGCTGGCGCAGAACCCAGGCTGGTTGCTGGTTTTTGACAATGCCGATCACCCCGAATTGCTCAAACCCTTCCGTCCGCGTCAGGAGCAAGGGCATATTCTGCTTACCTCCCGTGCGCAAACTTTTGATAGTTTTGGCATTGCCAGGCCGGTCAGTTTGCAGAAAATGCCTGCTGACGAGGCCATCTCCTTTTTGTTCAAACGCGCTGGTGGGGAGTCCGATTACCCAACTGAGGCAGAGGCCGCCGCTGACCTGGCCGCCGAACTGGGGTTTCTCCCCCTCGCCCTGGAACAGGCCGGTGCTTTCATCCTGAGACGAAACCTGCGGTTTAGCACCTATCTGAGTCAATATTGCAAAAAACGGTTAGTTCTCCTAGAGCAGCAGTCACCCAAGGTCGGCAATGAGCAACAACCTGAGCGGTCTGTGCAGACGACTTGGCAGCTCAATTTTGAGGCCGTGAAAACGATTAATCCGGCGTCAGCCGAGTTGTTACAGTTCAGTGCCTTTGTCGCTCCAGATGCGATTCCCTATGAATTACTGATGGCAGGCAGGGAATCGCTCGGGGGCTTACTAACCGATGCCTTGACATCAACGGAGCAAGAAGAAGCCCGCTTTGAGATCGCTGAGTTACTGGAGCCATTAAGCCAGTATTCCTTGGTTCGAATAGACCCCAATAGTGACAGTTACACGATTCATCGCCTGGTGCAGGAAGTGGTGAAAGTTGAGATAGATGAGGCGCACCAACGCCTATGGGCAGAGCGGGCGATAGAAGCGGTGACTCAAGCCTTCCCGAATTCAGACTACGGCAATTGGCCAGACTGCGAGCGGCTGTTGCCCCACGCTAAAGTTGCGATTCAGTTAGCCACGGCTCATCAACTTGAATCTGAATCAATTTCACTGCTCTTACTCCGAACAGGCGACTACTTAAACGAACGGACGCAATACAGCGACGCGGAACCCCTCTATATAGACGCCCTGGCGATGAGAAAACGGCTGTTGGGCGATGAGCATCCCGATGTTGCCGGTAGCCTAAACAATCTGGCGTTGCTCTACTACAATCAAGGGCGCTACAGCGACGCAGAACCCCTCTATATAGACGCCCTGGCGATGTCTAAACGGCTGTTGGGCGACGAGCATCCCGATGTTGCCGGTAGCCTAAACAATCTGGCGTTGCTCTACTACAATCAAGGGCGCTACAGCGACGCGGAACCCCTCTATATAGACGCCCTGGCGATGAAAAAACGGCTGTTGGGCGACGAGCATCCTGATGTCGCCCGTAGCCTCAACAATCTGGCGTTGCTCTACGACAATCAAGGGCGCTACAGCGACGCGGAACCTCTCTATATAGACGCCCTGGCGATGAAAAAACGGCTGTTGGGCGACGAGCATCCCGATGTTGCCGGTA
>JBCBPY010000057.1:0-26326 GCA_039820525.1 Cyanobacteria bacterium J06634_5 | reverse complement strand
CCCTCAAACAAGTTGAATACCTCTAGAGTTGAAACCTCTAGTTGAATACCTTTAAGAAAACAAGAACAACACCATGATTCAATCTACCGAATCCACCTACCGAGTTGTCATCAGTGATGAAGGACGTTATTCCATCTGGCCAGAGTACAAAGACATCCCTTGGGGCTGGCGTGCCGCCGAAAAAAACGGCCCCAGAAAAGTCTGCCTCGACTATATTGCTCAAACCTGGACAGACATGCGGCCCCTTTCCCTACAAGCTGCCATGGCAAAGCAACATCAAGAACAAGCAACCCATGACTAACGTACTGACCCGATCGACCCCCCTTAACGACCGTGCTAAAGAACGAGCTGTGAAACCATTACAGGAAAACCCATCAGAGCGTTCCTTAGACACTCTCGATTTGCTAGTGCCTTGGGATATCCCCCTAGAGTGCCAGTTAAGCGAGCCCGTAAAACAACAGATTGAGAAAAGCTTGCGATCGCTCCTAACCGCCCTCAACAACCCCGACCTCGTCCAGGCCCGTCTTCAAATCCACCAGCTCATCAATACCTTACCCACACCGAACACCCGTCCGGCCCAAGTCAAAAGCACCAAAACCGCTCTCAGCAACGCCGCCGTAGAAGATTACGACACCTATTTTCACATTACCCACATTCAAGCAGAAGGTCCTGACGACACGGGCCTCACCCTCACCCAAGGCATTCTCACCAACTGTCATAAATTCCTCACGCTCTGCTGCGACACCCCCGATCTCGACGCCAAACATGTCTCCCAACAAAAACAAGGCTTCATCAGCTACATCACCCTCCTCTCCCGAGTTTTCCACATCCAAAACTTTCCCCAGTAGATACTTTTCCCTTTTCCCTTCTCCTCATCTCCCATGCCCCACCTCCCCTCCTCTCCCACACCTTCCCCCCAAGACATCTGGCAAGGCTTCCACTGGTCCTTCTTCATCAACGTCCAGGGCCTTATCATCAGCCTCCGCCGATTCGAAGCCCAACTCGCCCTCGGCAACCTCCCAGAAGCCCAAGTAGAACTCGCCACCGCCACAGTTCTCATGAACGCTTCCGGCGCATCCATGGAACTTGCAGGCAGCTTTAGCCATGCCCAATACGAGCAAACCGTGCGCCCCACGATGGCCCCACCCCAAGTAAGTTCGAACAACTTCAGCGGTCTTATGTCGTGGGAGCACGCCGCCCTCATGAAAATTTGGAAGCGCCTACGCCCAGTCTTTGAAAATATGCCTATGGAGCTACAGGCTCAGCATCAAGACTTCATTCAGGCCTATTCTTCTCTTGCGAGTGCCCATCGCGCTGTCTGTGAAAAATTTGGCGGTGCAGACAGTGGCAGCCTTCGATTTAACCAAAGCTGCGCAGTAGATACCCTCGATAAATTTAGCCACAGCCGCCGTGAACTCATTGACCCAGCACATCGTAAACTGTCAACCCTGAGTAGCCAAAGTAGAACATACAGCCAACTGATAGGCTAGGGGTATGGTTTAAGCTGAACAAATGAAAGTGTCAGCCCTGAGTAGCCAAAATCGAGTAGAGGCCATCCCGCTGGTAGGCTGGGAACTGCCCTTTTTCCCTGCCCTGCAATCTTCCTATGGACTGCCCCCACTGTCACTCGCCCCAAGTTTCGGTTCTGCAACGGAAAACCAGCCTGGGCTATGACATGTTTAAATAGGGCTTGCTGAAAAAGTCAGAGCGCAGAATCGCGATCGCTAATTTGAGCCTCTGGTCAAATCATGCTCAGTTTCCTTGTCGTAGTGAGCCAATCTCGCCAAATAATCTGTAAGGAGTATGGCGGTCTGAAAGCGCTCTATCAGGCAAAAAAGCGCTTTCAGGCCAAGGCCATAACCACACAAAAGAAGGGCCAATAGCAGACGGAGCCAGCGCTCCAGGTTAATAACGAGAAACGTGATGGCAATCGCGCACTGAGCGGTGTCAGCGAGTTTTGGCATGACTCTATTGAGGCTGAAGCGTCGCTTGGCTTGACCAAACTTACCCTCAATGGCAACGCGCACCGTCTCATCTTCTCTAGCTTGTTGTTTGAGCGCTGCTTGCACTGCCGAGTCTTTCTTTGGTCTGCCTAAAGGTGGACCACTCAAGCGAATGCCCAATGCCTTACACCAACTGCGATTAGCCCGAGTACGATAAATTTGGTCCGCATGAACTGACTCGGGATAATGACCAAAGCGAGACCGAAACGCCTCCACCTGCGCCTGCAAATGGGTCGATTCGTTGAAGTTGTCCCAACTGAGCACACCCTGAAACACACAGCCCTGAACACAGCTCACTGAGAGCTTCGCCCCGAACTCAACTGGCACCCCTGCTTTCCCCCGCACAATCGGCCTGACATAGGGCTGAGTAATGCTGACAATGCGGTCATCGACGCGGCGCGTCTTGCTCTCATACATGACTTGCTGTTGTCGGTACACTTCGCTAATGACGAGCAGTAGCCGTTGCTGTCGGTGACTCAGCACGGTGAGAGAGGCCCCAGCCGCTATCAAGATGTCAATATGCCCCAGGTTCCGGCCCAGGTAGCCCAGTTGTTTACGAATTCCTTTGCGTTTGAGCTGATGACTGGCTCTCCGTTTCTTCGACACGCTCAAAAACGCTTGGCGGGCCAGCTTGCGATAGGTGCGAGGCTTTGTCTTAAACTGACTGCGGACTTGTTCATACAACACATCAATCAGCCTTTCACTGTTCTCTCTGGCCTCATTCAAAAGACCTAAATCAGTCGGGTAGCGAATGTCAGCAGGGGCGCAGGTTGCATCGACGATCAACTGACCTTGATGTGGGGGTGACGGCGGCTCATCGTCATCGTTATCTGACTCATCATCCATGACAGGCACTGCCCCATCAGGTGGCACGGCCTCACTGGACAACATCTCCGCCACCACTGTTTCATTAACGTCGGCCACCAGCTTAAGGCTCAGCCGTTTGCGAAAATGTACAAACATCGACGCTTCAAACGGTGCCTCATCTCGATACTCACTAAACCCTAGAAAGTATTGCAAGTATGGGTTCTCACGGATCTGTTCTACCGTCTCAGCATCGCTGGTGCCCAGCTTCTCTTTGATAATCAGAGCACCCAGCGCGACGCGAAACGACTTAGCCGGTGCACCCATCGTGGCGCTGAATTGCTCGGCATATTCCGCTTCCACCGTCTCCCACGGAATCACCTCGGCCAGTTTCACCCATCGATTCTCACCTGACAATTTACCGCCGAATGGAAGGTAGAAATTCTCAAACGACAATTGGCCTGGGGATGAGGTCCGATACATGCCGACTCAAATGCAAGGGTTTTGACCATTCTCTACCCTTTTTCGTGCATTTCTCAACCCCAATTTGGACCAAAACACCTGAATCGACTGACGTCTATACTTTCTCAGCAAGCCCTAAATAGGCAACTTCCTGAGGCCTCAGACGCGAATGGCAGAAGCAGTGTGCCTGAGCGATCGCAGGCAGAAATTCATGAAAGGGGTTGAGGAACTGGGAACCTTATTTCAGGCTGCTTGAGTAGACTCAAAGGAAGGGGTGATCGCCTTGATGACGATTCGACTCAATTTGGCCAACCAGGTCTGACAAATTCATATTATCGAATCTGATGCAAATATTCCGTCTCAGAGTGAACTGACCAAACGGCTGAACGTTAGTTATGCTAAGGGTTTTGGGAAATGGACGTACGCCGACTCGAACGGCGGACCTCATTGATGTTAACAAGGCTCTCTAGGCTATGAAAGCCAATCACATCAAAGGGTTCAGAGGTCGTCTTTTTTCTTGCACCAATTTTGCACCAATCTACATCATGTGGCCCGTCTCATATGGGCTACACGTTTACAGGATGCTGACCTATTGAAGGCGAACGACGCTTAATCGTTTTTTTGATTTCCTCCCCAGTTTCCTGCTCAGCTAAACGTAACTCATAGGACTTTTGCAAATTTAGCCATAGCTCGGCACCTGTTCCTAGCCATTGCCCCAACCGCAACGCTGTGTCAGCGGTGATTGCCCGTTGGCCATTGAGAATCTGAGTAATTCGATTGGTCGGGACATACAATGTTCTGGCTAGCTCAGCCGCGCTCATCTCAAGCTCTTGAAGTTCGTCTGCCAAAATTTCGCCGGGATGAATTGCAGGACGTGTCATAAAACTTTCCTCTTTCAGTGATCGTCAACTATTTCAATATTGAAAGGATACGTTCCGTCTAGTAGACCACCTAAAGTGAGTAAGTATCTAGAGTTGGTGTGGTTTTACATGTCTAGTGGAATCTTGAAAAGCAATCTCCCTCAATTTAGAATTTTTTGAGATTTTATTAAGTTTTATAGGTATAAACGAATATTCTTAATCCACATTTTTTGGTATTCAGTAACGTTTAATTGTATTCACCACTACAGAACACTTATTGATAGTTGAGTCTCTATGAACTTAGCTAGTCAGCGGGTGAGTGTTCCTTTGTATTGCTCACCCGCTGGAGTATGTTTCGAGCCATGCGTAATTCACCTGAACAACCAGGCAATAATCAGGCTGCCGAGCAAGCGTCTGGCTCGGTAGCTTCGCCGCCTGTGATCGCGCTGCCAAAGGGCGGTGGTGCCATTAAGGGAATGGGGGAGAAGTTTGCAGCTAATCCTGTAACCGGGAGTGGCTCAATGAGCGTGCCGATTGCAACAAGCTCTGGGCGCTCTGGTTTTGGTCCACAGCTTGGGCTTTCCTACGATTCGGGGGCAGGAAATGGCGTCTTTGGGTTTGGTTGGAATTTGTCGATTCCTACTATTACGAGCAAAACGGACAAAGGCTTACCGCGTTACTGGGAGGCTGAGGCATCCGATGTTTTTATCCTTTCCGGTGCAGAGGACTTGGTACCGGTTCCAATAGAAGACAATTCGCGCACGGTAGATGGCAAAACCTATCAGCTCCAGCAGTATCGACCTCGAATTGAGGGATTGTTTGCTCGGATTGAACGTTGGAGAAATTTGGATGCCCCACAGGAAACTTTCTGGCGTTCGATCTCCCGAGATAACATCACAACCTGGTATGGCAAGGATGCAAATAGCCGGATTGCCGACCCTGCCGATCCGACTCGCATCTTTAGCTGGTTGATTTGCGAGAGTTATGACGACAAAGGGAATGTCATTGTCTATCGCTATCAGGAAGATGACTCATCCCAGGTCGATCTTTCTCAAGCACATGAACGTAACCGTACCGATGAGAGTCGCTCGGCGCAGCGCTATCTGAAACGGATTCGTTATGGGAATCATGTTCCTTATTTTCCTGAACTACAGCCGGAGACTCCCTGGCCGACTCCCTCTGGTGCGGCGGAGTTAGAGGGGGGTGAGGACTGGTTCTTTGAGGTGGTGTTTGATTATGGGGAACACGATCTGAACAGTCCTAGACCGAACGATGAGGGTGAGTGGGCTGTTCGTCCCGATCCGTTTTCTGCCTATCGGGCGGGGTTTGAAGTTCGTACTTATCGTCTGTGTCAGCGGGTGCTGATGTTTCACCACTTCCCGGATGAGGCAGCGGTGGGACGTGATTGTTTGGTGCGCTCGACGAACTTCTCTTATCGCTATGAAGAACACCCCACGGATGCCCGAAATCCGGTCTATTCATTTTTGCTTTCAGCAACTCAGACGGGCTATCAGCGCGATCCAGAGGAGGGGTATTTCCAGAAGTCCTTGCCACCCTTGGAATTTACGTATAGTGAACCGCACATTGATGAGCGAGTATGGACTGTCGATCCGAGCAGTCTGGAGAATTTACCGGAAGGGTTGGACGGGGCTCGGTATCAGTGGGTGGATTTGGATGGAGAGGGGCTTTCGGGGATTCTCACCGAGCAAGGAGACAGGTGGTTTTATAAACACAATCTGAGTCCGATTAACCGGGTTCACACCAATGGCTTTGAGCACATTGAGGCTCAGTTTTCTCCGGTTGCCCAGGTGAGTAGAAAACCGATTGCTGACTTAGCCAATGGAGCTCAGTTCCTTGATTTGGCTGGAGATGGACAATTGGATGTGGTGACTTTTCGTTCGGAGACACCTGGGTTTTATGAACGTACTCATCAAGAGAACTGGGAGATGTTTGTCCCCTTTAAGTCCTTGCCCATAGTGGATTGGGCTAATCCTAATCTGAAGTTTATCGACCTCAATGGCGATGGTCATAGCGATATTTTAATTACGGAAGACCAATGTTTTATGTGGCATCCTTCCTTGGCAGAGGAGGGGTTTGGTGATGCTACGCGATCGCCCCAGTTCACGGATGAGGAAAAGGGGCCACGCATTATTTTTGCCGACGGGACCCAGTCAATTTATGTCGCTGATCTCTCTGGGGATGGGTTGGCAGATATTGCCCGGATTCGCAATGGTGAGGTGTGTTATTGGCCGAATTTGGGCTATGGGCAGTTTGGGGCGAAGGTGACTATGGATCACGCACCCTGGTTTGATACGTCCGATATTTTTAATCAGCGCCGAATCGCGCTGGCCGATATTGATGGGTCTGGCACGACGGATATTCTTTATTTGAGCCACGAAGGGGTTCAGGTTTATTTCAATCAATCGGGGAACAGCTGGTCGGCAAAACAGGTACTGCGGAATTTTCCGGCGATTGACAGTTTGGCCTCGGTAACCGTGATCGATTTGTTGGGCAATGGTACAGCTTGCCTGGTGTGGTCTTCATCGTTGTTGGGTAATCGCCATCAAGCGATGCGGTATATCGATTTGATGGGGGGGCAAAAGCCACATTTGCTGATTAAGACGGTGAATAATCTGGGGGCGGAAACGGTTGTTCAGTATGCACCTTCCACAAAGTTTTATTTACAAGACAAATTTGAAGGTCAGCCCTGGATTACGAAGCTGCCGTTTCCGGTGCAGGTGGTGGAGCGGACAGAGACCTATGATCGCATCAGTCGTAATCGGTTTGTGACGCGCTATGCCTATCATCATGGCTATTTTGACGGGGTGGAGCGGGAGTTTCGCGGCTTTGGCATGGTGGAACAGTGGGATACGGAGGAATTTGCCGCGTTGAGTGGGAGTGATGTGTTCCCTGACGCGGACAACATTGACTCGGCGTCCCATATACCGCCTGTGTATACGAAAACCTGGTTTCATACAGGCGCTTATTTTGGCAGGGAGCATGTTTCTAACTTTTTCGCAGGCTTATTGAATGACTGGGATAAAGGGGAGTATTATCGCGAGCCTAATGTGACGGATGAGCAAGCCAGAGAATTGCTGTTGGAGGATACGGTACTTCCAGTTGGGTTAACGATTGATGAAGAACGAGAGGCGTGCAGAGCGCTTAAAGGGGCGATGCTGCGACAGGAAGTTTATGCTCTAGATGGGACAGATAACGCTGAGCATCCCTATACGGTGACCGAGCAGAATTTTACAATTCGGAAACTCCAACAGCGCGGGGATAATCGTTCTGGGGTATTTTTTACCTATGCCCGCGAAGTGATCAATTATCACTATGAACGAAATCCGGTTGATCCACGCATTGCTCATGCCCTAACGCTGGCAGTGGATGACTTTGGCAATGTGCTCCAGTCGGTTGCCATTGGGTATGGACGACGACAGGCTGATGAAACGCTTTTGCAGGCGGATCAGGCCCGACAGCAACAGATTCTGATGACCTGTACGGAGAATGCCTTTACCAATGCGGTTGAGGAAGGGGATGTTTACCGAACGCCCTTACCCAGTGAGGTCATCACCTGTGAAGTGACAGGGCTTGAGTTGGCGGATGCCCAGAATCGTTTCACCTTTTCCGAGTTACAAGAACAGATCGCATCTGCGACAGAAATTCTGTATCACGAGACTCCAGACTCGAACACCCCGCAAAAACGGTTGCTGGAGCAGGCTCGCACCCTCTATCGGGGCGATGATTTGAGTGGCCCGTTGGCATTAGGGGCGTTGCAGTCGCTGGCATTGCCGTTTGAGAGTTATCAACTGGTGTTTACGCCCGAACATTTGGAGGGGATGTTTGGAGATCGTGTCACTGAGGCTCTGCTGAGCGATGAGGGCCGTTATGTGCATTTTGAAGGCGATAGCAACTGGTGGATTCCGTCGGGGCGGATGTTTATGTCGCCCAACGAAAATGATGATGCACTTCAAGAATTAGCGTTTGCCCAACAACATTTCTTCTTGCCGTTTCGCTTTCGCGATCCGTTTGGTCAGACGGCGACGGTGGAGTATGACGCTTATGACCTGTTGATGGTACGGACTACTGACTCGCTGGGGAATCGTGTTATGACCCAGAACAATTACCGAGTGTTTGCGCCGGAACAGATGACTGATCCTAATGGAAACCGCTCGGTGGTGGCCTTTGATGTGCTTGGCATGGTGGCCGGAACGGCAGTGATGGGTAAAGTGTCAGAAGCTGTGGGAGATTCGCTAGAAGCGTTTCAAGCCCGGTTGAGTCAGGCGCAAATAGATGCCTTTTTCGCTGAGCCTAGGGGCCCTGTAGCAACGGAATTGTTGGGTACGGCTACCTCTCGCATTATTTATGATGAGACTCGGTTTCAGCGGTTGGAGCAGCCTCCGTTTGCTGCCACTATTGCGAGAGAAACCCACGTTAGCGATTTGGCTGCTGGGGAGGACGCGGCTATTCAGGTGAGTTTGGCTTATTCGGATGGCTTTGGTCGTACGATTCAGAGTAAGGTGCAGGCTGAGCCGGGCGCAGTGGAAGTGGGGGGTGAGAGCGTTAGCCCCCGTTGGACGACGAGTGGGTGGACGATTTTCAACAACAAGGGTAAGCCGGTTAAACAATACGAGCCGTTTTTCAGTGCTGGCCCTGATTTTGAGTTTGGTGTTGTTGTGGGGGTTAGCCCGACACGCTTTTACGACCCGGTGGGTCGTGTGGTTGCGACGCTGCATCCTAATCACACCTGGGAGAAGGTGGTTTTTGACCCGTGGCGGCAGGAGAGTTGGGATGGGAACGACACTGTGTTGGTGGCTGACCCGGCCAGCGACCCTGACGTAGGGGGATATTTTGAACGGCTGGATGAGGCAGACTATTTGCCTACTTGGCATCAGGCTCGCATTGAGGGTGGGTTGGGCAGTCCAGAACGAGACGCGGCACAGAAGGCAGCGGCCCATGCTGATACCTCTGCTGTGGTTCACTTCGATTCGCTGGGGCGTCCTTTTTTGAGCATTGCTGATAATGGGCCGGATGGGCAGTATCTCACGCTTACCGAGCAAGATATGGAGGGTAATCCGCTGCGTGTGATTGATGCCCGAGGCAATGTGGTGATGGCTTATTTGGTTGAGGGGGATGGGGAGTCGCCGATGTTGGGGTATGACGTGGCGGGTCGTCAGCTTTATGAGAACAGTATGGATGCAGGGGAACGGCGGGTGCTGCCTGACATTGGTGGTAAGCCCATTCGCAGTTGGGACAGCCGGGGTCATATTTTGCGGTCTACCTATGATGAACTTCAGCGTCCGGTTCATCTTTTTGTGAGCCGCGAGGGTGAGCCAGACTTGCTGGCGGAGAAAACGGTGTACGGAGAGGGACATCCAGAAGCCGAAAGTCGGGATCTGCGAGGGCAAGTTTATCAAGTCTATGACGGGGCTGGAGTAGTGACCAGTCAGCGGTTTGATTTTAAGGGGAATGTGCTAGAGGGGAGTCGCCAATTAGCCCGTGAATATCGCACGACGGTGGACTGGTCGGTTTTGGCCAATTTGACAGGAACTGGCGCAATTGAAACGGCGGCGGCTCCCCTGTTGGACGCTGAAATTTTTACGACCCGAACGGAATATGACGCCCTCAATCGCCCGGTGGCAATAACCACGCCGGACAATAGTGTGACGGTACCCACCTACAACGAGGCTAATCTGCTGGAACAGATAGCAGTGCAATTGCGGGGAGAGAATCCGGCCACGCTGTTTGTGGAAAACATTGACTACAACGCGCGGGGACAACGGGAGCAGATTACGTATGTCACCACGGATGGTACCAACTTCACGACCCGTTATGACTATGATCCGGATACATTGCGTTTGATCCGGCTGCGGACTATTCGACATCGAGATAGCAGTAATTTGCAAGACTTGAATTATGCTTATGACCCAGTGGGGAATATTACCGCCATTCAAGATAACGCCCACCAGACAGTGTTCTTTAGCAATACGCAGGTGGTTCCTCATAATGACTACACCTATGATGCGCTCTATCGTTTGATCCGAGCTGAAGGACGAGAACACGCAGCCCAGATTAACCTCCAACCGGATGGCACCGACTTTACCTCAGTTATTGGCATTCCGTTTCCTAACAGTCCGGAAGCGTTGCAGCGCTACGTCGAAGACTATACCTACGATGGTGCAGGCAACATCCTAAGTATGCAGCACACTGGGGGATCCTTTTTGCGCTGGCATCGTCGCTATCAGTATGCTGAAGATAGTAATCGGCTGTTGGCCACTAGCCGACCTGGAGATGCTGAGAATCAGTTTTCGGCCCCCTATAGCGACGATGCCCACGGCAATATGACGACGATGCCCCATCTGCCACTGATGCAATGGGATTTCAAGGATCAGCTCCAGGCATCGAGTCGGCAGGTGGTGAATGAGGGCACACCCGAGATAACGTACTACACCTATGATGTGGCTGGGCAGCGGCTGCGAAAGGTAACGCAGCGGCAGGCAGATGCAGGAGAAGCTCCGAGGCGGATGAAGGAGCGGATATATTTAGGTGGGGTGGAGATTTATCGGGAGTATGGGGGGGATGGTGAGGCGGTGACGCTGGAACGGGAGACGTTGTATGTGATGGATGACAAGCAGCGGATTGCGTTAGTTGAAACGAAAAAAATTGACCCTGCAAACAGCAGTAACTCTCCCCTATTAGCTCCCATCATTCGATATCAACTGGGCAATCATGTGGATTCGGTTAGCTTAGAAGTGAATGCAGCAGGTGAAGTAATTTCCTATGAGGAATATCATTCTTATGGCTCGATGGCATATCGCTCTGGAAACTCAGCAGCAGAGGTAAGTTTAAAGCGGTATGGATACGCAGGCAGAGAGAGGGAGGAAGAAACAGGACTCAATTACTTTGGTGCAAGATATTATTCAAGTTGGCTCGGTAAATGGCTTAGCGTTGATCCCAAAAAGGAGAAGTACTTTCCTCTCTCACCATTTGCTTATACGGCCAATAATCCGCTCTCTTTTCGAGAGATAAATGGTCGTGACTTTGAAGCTGTTGTAAATCAAGAAGACAAGACTATTAATATTGAAGCAAGATTTTACACCTATGAAGAAAATAAAGCTTATTTGGAAGCAGCAGCAAAAATATGGAATGAAGCAAGCGGAAATTTTTATCTTAGAACTGGCAACGAAGAGACAGGATATGACTTCTATAGAATCAACTTCAAAATAGATATAAGAGTGGTTAATAAAACAGATCAGGGAGAGGATAAGGATTTCAGCATAGTTAATCAAGATTCAGGAGGCAATATAGTAGTTAGAAGATCGGAGAATGCTAAGGATGATACGGGTCGGCCTATCTTTGGTGATATTAACAATCAAAATACGCAAATATTGGCAATAAATACTCGAGAGCATTATCCTGACGATGTAACTAAATCATTACCTGATCAAATTTACATAAGGGAAAGTACGATTGGTAATTCTGATTTAGATCTTGTCTTAGCACATGAGATGGGCCACTCATTAGATCAGACAATAGAAAATAATGGTCACACTAGCGGCTTGATGGATAAGAGAGTACATGGAAACGTAAATGAAGATTTTGCCAAAAAGGTTGTGGCTAAAGTCGTAAACAATATTCTTAGAGCTGCAAATCTTATTCCTGCACAGGATAGTGATTTTGCTGGGAGACCAGCAAAAGGTAGAAGTTTTGATGATGGGGTTGTGGTAACAAAATCAAAGGCAAAATGGGGAATTAGAAAATATTACAAAAAAAAGATTGTGCGCAAGAGAAAAGAATTCTGGAAAAATTTCTTTTCAGCCAAAAAAAGAAAACAGGCATATCAGGAGCTGAAAAAAATAAAAAATAAAAAGAGAGAAGAGTTGCGTTCATTGAATTGATAAAGGAACAGAATGAGATCGCTGGCTCTCTCAGTTTGGATAAGGCAAAGAAACCCAATATTCTCAACTTCAAAACACTAAAACTCAGAAATCACCTAATCTACAAAGGGAGATTCAACAAACAATGACCTCAGAAACCCGAAACAAAAACCAACTCCCCTGGACTGACGACCAGTGGCAACAAATCGACATGGCAGTCCATGACGAATGCAAACGGACCAAAGTAGCCTCAAAATACTTACCCATTCACCCTGTCCCAGGTGCTAAAACCGTTCCTTCAGATACAGTCCTGCTGAGCGACCAACGTGACGGACGAGGCGGACAAAAGCTCACCATTGATGAAACGGCCATAACGCCTATTCTCGAATTGGAGGTGGAGTTCAGACTCACCAGCCAACAAGTCAACGAGCCTGAGTTGAGCAGTGGCCTCACCCTGGCTAGCCGCGCTGCTAACCTCCTTGCTCAGGGTGTAGATATTGCTATTCATCAGGGTCAATCGGGAATCACTGCCCCCAATGCAGCCCCTCTATTTGCAGAAGGGAAAGTGGTGGTGGCCTCCGGACAGGCCACGACAGGCTTACTCGAAGCTCCAGAATTCAGCGGTGAAACATCCGCAATTCAAACAATTCAAGTTCCCGCCATAAATCCTGGTGAGCCCCTTCCTCGCTGGGGCGAAAATATTTTTGGCGCTATTTCTCAGGCGTATTCTCGGCTGCAAAGTGGGCAAGATTTAGCCCAAGCTCATTACGGCCCCTACGCCTGTATTCTAAATTTTATAGCCTATGCAGATTCCTACGCACCCTTACCCACAACCTTGATCATTCCGGCGGATCGAATTAAGCCTTTGGTACCCGATATGGCTCATAGCATGATGCACATGTCAGGCGAGATGCAACAGAAGAATACCGAAGATGTTCAAAACTACGGACGGGATATGAGCTACATGTATGCAACCCAAAACTACCCCCATTACTACGGCACAGGCACCATTTCATCTGTCCAAGGATTATTCTTGTCTCTCGGCGGTAACACCATGGATTTAGTGATCGGTCAAGATGCCGTCACCGAATATGTTCGCCAAGAAGGAAACTTTTATTGTTTCCGTGTTTTCGAGCGCTTTGCCCTCAGGCTCAAAGACCCAACTGCAGTGATTCGACTGCAGTTTGACAATGGCTTTAATCCCAATTGATTGACCTTGACGACTGAACTCAGTTTTTTCGCTGCACTCACTTGACGATTCTGAGTTCTTCCTAATCTTGAGTATGCAAAACTTATGGAGGCCAACGCCATGCGTGTTGAGCATAATGGCATCGCCCTATGGTACGGCACTGCCGATGCCCCAGCCCCTACAGACCAAGTTTCTGTAGGAACGCCAGTGATGGTTACAGTTGGGGTCTATCCAATAGACGCGAGCAATTCGGTGGAAATCATCTACCGAATTAACCAAGGCTCGGTGAATCATCTGGCTGCTCAATACCTGAAAAGCGGGCGGAACAAAACGGCTCACTATTTCAGGGCAACACTACCCACCTTGAATCTTGGCGACAAGGTGGAATATATGGCTTTCTGTCACTGTGCGGGTCGCCAAGTCCCCCCTGCATCAGCAATAACAGAATTTACCACTTCATTTACAGTGGTAGAGACAGGTGACGAACAAGAGGCTCAAAGTCCTTTACAACCCGAGACCCCGACATCGTCCCCGGAGCTCACTCCAGCATCAGGCCTTCCTCCCTACCCGACAGATGCCCCAGCCCCAGCATCAGGACTCCCTCCTTATCCGACGGATATACCGGCTCCAGCACCACAACCCCCTGCTCCAACCGACATTCCGGCTCCGGCTCCAGCACCACAACCTCCTGCTCCAACCGACATTCCGGCTCCGGCTCCAGCACCGCCTCTATCTCGTTTACCAAGCCAGAAAAGAAAACATCTCAAGCACCTCACCATGGGGATAGCTGGGAAAAAACACAAAGAAAAAATAGAACAACTCTTTGCCGAGGCTGAGGGAGAATTCAACTCATTTAAATCTCGCCTAGAAGAAAGCGAAGACTTTGACGATGCCAGCATCCAGCGGCTGACCCTTAACCATGAGGTTGCCGAACTCTTGGAAGATCAGGACAACTGGGTCACGGCCTTTACCCAAAACAACTCCGTTCATAACCTTCGTGATATCGCCCTCAATTACCGAAAACAAGACTTTAAATCACTCATTCGCGCCGCAGGCATTCCTAAAGATGCCGAAGGTGAAGACGAAGAAGATTGCCTAGAGAACTGTGCGACTCGGGTAAGTGATCGTCTCTTTCGGATGGCACCTACAGCTGTGATTCATCGCATGGTGCGAGATCAAGAAGTCGCTGCCGAAGACCAAAATGTTCGCCATGGCGTTGACTCTTTTTTAAATCAAAATCCAGAGCTAGACTTCCGAAAAACCTCTGTGCTTCAAGCACTACAGAGACCTGAGAGCCTTCAAGACGTGCCTGAAGCACATCGAGAGAACGTTGTAGATGGCTTAAAAAAGCTGCAACGACTCTCTGTCCTCAGCCCTAAAGCTGAAACTGTGCCTACCTTAATGAAAGCAGAGCTAACCTCAGCATACGCCATCAATGAAGTGCCTATGGAGCGCTTCGTAAGCCTCTATGCTGACCGCCTGGGTGGAGAAAAGGTCGCCCGCACAGTTCACCGCAATGCCCAAAACGTCACCGTCCGTAATGAGGAAGCTTACATTGCCCTGCGGCAAGCCATCACAGGTGCCCCTGTGCGCATGATTCACGGCGACCTAGCCACAGATACACGCAAAGATGAAGCTGCCGCATTTGTCCAACAAAACAAAATCCCCCTTAATTTCGGCACCCTATTTGGCAATGTAGACCTGTGTGAATGCGGGCACTGCAATTCGGTATACAGCCCTGCGGCCTATTTGGTTGAGCTCTTCCAGTACTTACGCAATAACAACCTAGATCCAGACAACGATAAAACCGGAGAGGACGGTATTAATGGCACACCCCTAAAGAAATTTTTCCGCCGCCGCCCAGACTTAGGTCACCTTCAACTAACCTGTGAAAATACCAACACCCTGATTCCTTACATCGATCTGGTGAATGAGGTTATGGAAAGTTTTATCGCTCACCTAGATGATTACGAAGCCGATAACCACAGTCCTAAGCAAACTAATATTGCAGTACACAATGTTAAAGATGAAAGTAGCGGTGAGCTGCTCGCTGAACCTCAACATACTAACTACAAAACCTACCGCATCCTAAAAAAAGCGGTTTATCCTGTTTGTAAGCTTCCCTACCATCAACCGATTGATGCAACTCGCCAATATCTAAATTACCTTGGCACCAGTCGGTATGAGCTGTTTGAAACGTTTCGGAAGGATGTCTCGTTTCCAGTTGAGGAAAATGCGAGTGAAGCCGTGATCGCCCGCGCGGCTCAAATGAAAGCCTTGAAAGTACAAGCTGTAGATAGGGCGATCACGGCTGAATTCCTTCACCTCACAGAAGAAGAATACGTCATTCTCACAAAAGAGGGATTTCATACAAAAGAATGGTACGAACTCAAAGAAGAAACTTATTTTACCCGTTTGCAGTACAACAAGAAAATTGGTTTGAAAAAACCTTGGCACTACTACGGCATCAAAACAGAGAGCCAAATGCTGTCAGAGTTAAAGTGGGTAAAACCAGCTCAAGAAACTGGAATTGTAGGATTCCTGCGCCGGGTGAATATGCAGTACGTGGATTTGATCGAGCTGTTGAAAACCCGATACATTAATCCTAACTATCTCTCAGGCAAAGCCCTTGCCTATATGAATAGCATACGCTATAGCTATCGCTACTTACAAAGCTTGGTAGAAGAAGGCGAAACTGACCTTAAGGCGAAATACAAAAGGGTTGTTGAACTATTACAGAAATCTTTATTAAGACAACCATTTCGACTTCGACGCTTTGATGTAGATTACGTCGAATGTTGGGTTTACAAATATTTTGAAAAAATTGGACGCTTGATCGTCCTTGAAGATGCCTCCTCTTGTGACTGCGTGGAAGGCACTATTCGCTTATTTGGTCGTAAAACAAGAGAAAGCGATATCTCTTCCATTAGCCTCTGCCTTAATAAAGGCTGTCAGATTTATATCCTTGATACAGCCCCAAAACAGTATATCGGACAGCTGAATACCGCTACAGGGAAAATAGCTTTTGATCAAGGTTTTACGAAAGATTTTGATATTACTTCGGGAGATTTCCGTGGCCTGAATGGGGAAACAGGAAAAGTCTTGCAAGATTATGTGCTTGAGGTAGACTATGAACCCTTCATCTGTACTGATTACAAAGAGAAGTGTGACATTTCCACAACTCAATTTAGACATCTAGATGGAACAGACCTAGCAGTTAAAAAGTATGATCGCATGCACCGTTTTATCCGACTCTGGTGCAAACTAGGCTGGTCCATCGCCGAAATCGATCAGGCTATTTCTGGTGTGGGAGAAACCATAGAACCCACCCTAACTAAAACACCTAAGCCTTTAATTGCCGTGCCTACGACACACCCAGGTGATAAATCGCTGACTCTTTCAGGTAGCCAATCCTCTGCACAACCTTTGGATAGGAAAAGATTAGTGGCCTTAATGCCTTCAGATGAGCCGCCTGGCGAGGAAGATAACAATGATGACGATACGTATGACGACACGTTTACTGCCAATCGCCCCTGTCTTAACCCTGAGGAGGATTGTCAGCCGGAACCTATTTCTCAGATTAAGCAAGACATCACACCCTACTTAATCACGCAGCTGGTCGCGATTAAAAAGCTCTTAGAAATCACAGGACTAGAGTTAGCTAAACTCTTAACTTATTGGACAGACATTGGAGTTTATGGAGAGGACGCTCTCTACGAACGCCTATTCCTCAAATACAATTTGATCGCAGTCGATAAGGTTTTTGCAGAAGATGAGTATGGTACCTACCTCAGCCAAGAAAACAGCATTTGCGATCACCTGCCCGTTCTGATGTCAGCGCTGAAGGTAGATGTCAACATGCTCGAAACCATTCTGAGCTTGGTGCTGAATTCAGAGGTATCAGCGTCAGACGACGATGTTTGTCAGGACTATCCGTTGACGCTAGAAAATGTGTCTATCCTTTATCGCCATACACTTTTAGCCAAAACCCTAGGCTTAAGGATAAAGGAGATTCCTGGGGTTCTAGCGTTAATGCAAGCACTGGCCCATCCCTTCAACGAGCCCACTGAAACACTGGAATTTTATGAACTGTTTGCCCGCATTGATGCTTCTGACTTTAGCCCACAGGTGCTGAACTACACACTGCGAGATAAGGATGATCCGCTGCGTCCCCTCAGACCTAGTATGGCCGATATCTTTCGACTCGCGATTTTGCTGCGGGATGCTTTATTGCAAATCGAAATAGATCACCCTGACATTGAAAAAGACGAAGAGGCGACGGAGGAATTGCTGCGGAGCAAATTGAGCTTGCTCTACGACGGTGCGATCGTCGAGAAAATCATTGCTCTCCTGCAAGGGACGAGTATTTACGAAGACAACACTCGCCGGAAGTACAGTGCTCAATTGACTGAAGTGGATCAGACTGCGATTACAGCATTTTTGCAGGCAGAGCGAAAAAAAGAAGAAGAACAGCCCGGTGGAGACTATCAAACCTTTTTGCAGAGGGTGCAATTTAGTGGCACAAAAGGGCTTCAAACAACCGGCATCTTAAGCGCATCTGACCAAGAGAAGATAACGGCTCTTGCCGACTTGATTGCAGACCCTGACACCAAAGAAAAATTCTTGATTGTCATCGCTAAACTCTATGAGCAACCAGAAAGGTTTTTTGAAGATGCCCTTTTACCTCTCTTTACTCAAGATGCGAATGCGGCTACAGCTGCTAAAGACTTGCTGCTAGCCGAAGATAAGGCCGATACTGAAAACTTAAATCAAGACAGTAGTTTCCAAAAGAGAGCCTTCTTCTCTAGAGCTTTTATGCCTTACCTCAGGGAAGAGCTTCGTCAACGACAGGTTGTTCAAATGCTGGCAGCCGATCTTGGGCTGGATCAGGATATTACCCAGCACTTAGTCATGGAGGTCATCAAAACACCATCAGGCGAATCGCTTTACCAGGAAATTATTCGCCTGAGAGAACAAAAAGATCCTGAAGCAGAAGCCCAACATTGGCAAGGTTTCTTTGTGCCGGAGAAAGAGGGTAAGTATACATTCCTATTAGAAGCTGAAGGAGATGCGATCCTAACCTTTCAGAACCGTTCTCTTTGGACTCAGCCGCTCCGAACTGATGATGAAAAGATCAACTTTTACCAAAGCCAGAACAGATTTCTAAAGGCCGGTCGGGCATATCCCTTCCGCCTCGAAGGACATGATGAAGACGACGCGGACAACATCCTTGGCTTGTTTATGAAGTTCAACGATCAGGCTCAAGTTGAAATTTCCAATAAAATCCTTTTCCCTGAACTGAGGACTGAAACCTTTCGGGGGGCATACATTCAGTTACAGAAAGCTGCGATCGCAATCAACGGCTTTTCGATGAAATTGGAAGAAATTAGCTTTTTCTTAGACTTTCCAGCTCGATTTGAAAACCTGGATTTTAATGCCATCACCTTTTCTCACTGGCTAAGGCTAGAAGCCTTCTATCGCCTGCATAAAAGCTTGTCAAAAACTCAGCTAGGGCTGGTGGACTTTCTGCGCTGGGCAAATCAAATAGAAGCTGCTGAGACAGCTCCCTCACTCATCGAACAACTCAATGCACTCACAGGATGGGAATCCTCTGCAATTTATAAGATGATTCTCCCGAAACATTTCAGCCTCTCTCATCCAGAGCATTTTCAGGATGAGAGAAACCTACTAAAACTCCAGCAGACCCTTCACGTCGCCAGAAAAATTGGGGTAGGCATGGGCGATCTTTTCAAATGGGGGCAACCAACTTCTCACTTTAAAGAAAACCGAAAACGGGCTGGTAGTATTCGGGAAACGCTCCGGGCGCGTTACAACCAGGCAGAATGGGAAGAAGCGATCAAGTCAACACAAGATCAGCTACGCGAAAATCAAAAACAGGCATTGATTGCTTATTTACTAGCTCAACCTACCCTGATGGAATGGGGCGTGAGAGATGCCAACGGCCTGTTTGAATTTTTCCTGATCGATGTGCAGATGGATGCCTGCATGGAAACTTCGCGCATTAAGCAGGCCATTTCTTCAGTACAGTTATTTGTGCAGCGATGCTTTCTGGGATTGGAAAAGAGCTATGGCGTCTTTCCAAAAGAGTTAGATCAACAGCGTTGGGAATGGATGTCTCGCTATCGCGTTTGGGAAGCCAACCGCAAAGTATTTCTCTATCCCGAAAACTGGATCCGACCAGAACTACGTGATGTTAAAAGTCCTTTCTTTCAAGAATTGGAATCTGAATTACTTCAAAATGATATCAGCACTGAAACTGTCAAAAATGCTCTAACCAAGTACATTGTCCAGGTCAATGAAGTCTCCAATCTGGAGGTTGTGGGACAGTATTTAGAAGGAGATAAAAAAACAGGGAAGCTCCATGTAATAGGCCGAACACGTAATGCTCCTTACTTCTACTACTATCGCTATTACAACTACGAAAATGAAAATTGGTATCCTTGGAAGAAAATACCCGTTGATATTCCTGGTTTCGACATTGAAAATAAGAATGGAGAAATCATTCACAACGGCTCATTTGTTCTGCCAGTGGTGTGGAAAAATAGACTTTTCATTTTCTTTCCTCAATTCATGAGGAAAAGCTGGAGCAGCACACTTGCGAAAGAGAAGAACATCTCAGAAGGTGCTGAGAATAAGGTGAAAGAGACAGAGCCTATAGGCTATTGGGAAATCAAGATGGGATGGAGTGAATATAAAGAACATCAGTGGACTCCCAAAAATATTTCCGCAGAAGCACTATATTCTTTTGAATATAAAGAGGGGGTTCTTGGTAGTAATCTTTCTGCCAATAATGTCTTTACATTTATGCAGAATCCTTCAAAATTCATTTTTACAATTTATAAGTTGTCCAATTCTGTAAAAATACAAGTATATTATCGAAATCCAGAAATCAGTATATGGGAATATTTAACCAGTGGCGGAAAGTATAACGCCTTAAAAGACGAACTTACCAGCGATTCAACCTCTCTCTTTTCTCAAACATTTAGGTTTAATGGAGATAGCATTACCCTGGGGATACTTGCTTCCCTTGAAATTCCTGAACAACTAGACAGTAAGACTCCAATATTTCATTATTTTCGTGAATCAGGGAAAGACATAAGATATCCTTTGCAGGCACAAAAAATTGCTGAAAGCCCTACCAGCATGATTATCCCAAATTTTACCAGGAACCGTGATTTTTCATCAGTTAAGCTTACGAGCGCAAACGCCTATACTTTTTCATATTCACGTCCTAAAGTCCTATTAGGACATCTTAGAAGAGATCGTTTAAAGAGGATATTTCGTGGTGGCGTTCCGCTTAACAACAATAATTATGGATCTAACAACAGTATTCAATATCACGAGCTAAAACGCCCATATTCTATTTATAATTGGGAAGCTCTGTTTCATTCAGTTTCTTTGTTGGCAGATAGTCTATCTAAATCTCAGCGTTTTGAGGAGGCAATGCAATGGTGGCATTATGTTTTCAATCCAATCGACGTAAAGGATGATATCAAAAAAGTCTGGCAATTTCTTCCATTTAGAAAAACAAATAGTAAAAATATTTTAGAAGAGATATTTAACAGTCTTAATCCCAATACAGACAACGAGTCTATTACAGAATGGCGGGATAACCCATTCATGCCCCATGTCATTGCTCGCGCCCGTCCAACGGCTTATATGAAATGGGTCGTCATGAAATACATTGATAATCTCATTGCCTGGGGAGATCATCTCTTTCGCCAAGACACGATTGAAACTCTCAATCAGGCAACTCAGCTATATGTATTGGCCGGACATATTCTGGGTCCTCGTCCTGAAATTATCCCCAAACGAGGAAATATTCAACCAAAATCTTACATGGCTTTGGTAGATGAATGGGATGCCTTCTCCAACACTATGGTTGACCTAGAGTTAATATTTCCTTTTAGCAATCAGCTTGAGTCTTCAGGCGTCTCGGATGGAGAATCTCACTATGTCAATATATATGGTTTTGCAACAACCCTCTATTTTTGCATCCCAGACAACCCAAAACTTTTGGAATACTGGGATACAGTCGCCGATCGCCTATTCAAAATTCGGCACTGTCTTAATATAGAAGGTGTGTTTAGAAAGCTAAATTTGTTCGAACCTCCCATCGATCCGGCTTTATTGGTACAGGCCGCTGCCCAAGGATTAAGTATTGGTAGTGTTCTCAATGACCTGAGCACGCCTATGCCCAATTACCGCTTTAACTATTTGCTACAACGCGCATTAGAAGTCACGTCCGAAGTCAAATCACTGGGGAGTGCCCTACTCTCAGCTTTGGAAAAGAAGGATGGAGAAAGTCTTTCCCTGTTGCGGGCGCAACATGACACTCGGCTTCAAAACCTCGTGATGGAAGTGAGAAAGAAGCAGCGAGAAGAAGCTGAAAAAAGTCTAAAAATCCTGGAAGAAAACCGAAAATCCCCTGAGTATAGACTTCAACACTATCTACAACTTGCTGGTGAAGAGGCTAGTGAACTGCCCATAGATACAGAATTTATGGAAGTAGAAAATCAAATACCTGAAGTAAAAGAAGAAAGTGGAATGAAGTTGATTCCACCCGAAGCAGAAGAAGTTAAAAAAGCTAAGCAATCTAGAGACTTGCAGATAGGGGTAGGAGCAGTAGAAACTTTAGCAAGTACTCTTCATGCTTTACCTACCGTTGAGGTAAAAGGTCAGCCACTCGGTATAGGGGTTGGGTTGGCTTGGGGTGGCACTAATTTAGGGAATATTACCCAAGCTGTTGCTAAAGGATTACAGATTGGTGTTGGTGTCACTTCTGCCCAATCTTCTGCCGCTTCTCGGAAAGCCGGTTATACACGCCAACTACAAGATCGCATCTTCCAAGCAAATCTTGCTGGACATGAGCTGATGCAAATCGACAAACAGGTTACTGCTCAAAAAATCAGAAAGGAAATTGCCCAACTAGAGATTGACAACCATCAAATACAGATTGAACAAACCCAAGATGTTGAGGAATTTATTCGAAATAAATATTCTAATGAACAACTCTACCAATGGATGAGCGATCAATTGAAAGATTTATACGATCAAGCCTACTCCTTCGCTTATGACTTAGCTAAGAAAGCTGAAAAAGTCTTCCGATTTGAAATGGGTCTTTCTACCTCCGATTTCATTAAGTTTGGCTACTGGGATAGTGCCAGAGACGGCTTCCTTGCCGGAGAGCAACTTTATTTAGACCTAAAGCATCTAGAAAATACCTATGTGGAGAATAAGCCCCACGATTATGAAATCACCAAACACATTTCCCTCCAACAACTCAACCCACTAGCCCTGATTCAACTCAAAGAACAAGGACTATGTGAATTTAGCCTACCTGAAGAAACCTTCGACTTGGACTATCCCGGCCATTACAAGCGACGCATTAAAACTATATCCGTTTCCATTCCTTGTATCGTTGGCCCCTACACCAGCTTAAACTGTACCCTCCGCCTGCTAAAACACGAATATCGCAACAGCAAAATTGCCGCCAGTGCCTCCGACTACGCCAAGAAATTAGAAGAAGCCGATGAACGCTTTATCTTTAACCCCATCCCCACCACTGCCATAGCCGTCAGTCAGGGGCAAAACGATAGTGGTGTCTTTGAGCTTAACTTCCGAGACGAGCGCTATCTGCCATTTGAAGGAGCCGGAGCTATCAGTACTTGGCGTTTAGAACTGCCCCAGGAATTTCGCCAATTCGATTATCAAACCATCTCAGATGTGATTCTCCATCTACGCTATACCTCCTGCGAAGGTGGCGCAACCCTCAAAACCGCCGCGCTCGATCATTTGATGGCATATGTTGAAGACGCCTCTGAATTAAGCAAGCGGGAGGGCTTATTCCGCATGCTGAGCCTGAGGCACGAATTCCCCACCGAATGGCATCGCTTCCTAACCCCTGAGCCAGAAGCGGCAAGCCAATTAATTGTGCTTGGTAGCCTCAAAGACCGTCTTCCCTTCTTTGCGAATAATCAGAAGGTGACCAGTCTAAAAATCCAAAGTGTTATGCTCTTTACCCCTATGGAGGGATTGACGGCCTCCCTACTTCGTTCTGATCAGGCAGAAGATCTGAATGTCGATATGGAGCCTGTCGTTGAATTGGGGCTAGGGGCGTCCATTGATCAACTCCAACAATATGAAGCTAGCGATATTGATGAGGAGTTGAATGGCTACTGGGCTCTTCAGATTAGCGAACCGATTCCCCTTACCGCAGAGATGATCAAGGATGCTTGGCTGGTCATGAAATATCAGATAGAGCTCCAAACCTAACCCTGACAATACCGTGAAATTTTATATTCAACCGATAATAAAAGATCGCGCTTTGGACGTCCTGACTTGGTGCTACGCCCCTCCATACGATCGATATAACTTTGAAGGCGATCTTGAAAGTAGCTTAGCCAAGCTACTTCATCCCGAGATGGCATGAAAAGCCATCTTAAACGCACAAGGTAACGTGGAGGGCTACTGCTCTTTTGGTGCAGATGGTCAGTTACTTGGTGGCGACTATAGACCCAAGGCGATAGATGTGGGCTTGGGAATTCGACCACAGTTGACTGGAAAAGGCCATGGCAAATATTACGCTCGGGCAGTTGTGGCGTATAGGTTAGGGCCCTATAAAGCTCAGCGCTTTCGGGTGGCCATCGCAGCAGTCAACAAACGTGCCCAGCATGTGTGGCGAAAGTTAGGGTTTAAGCCAGAAGAGGCATTTCCCAAACTGGGTACTGAGGAGAGATTTTTGATTCTGTATTCTGAAGCAAACATATAATCCCTAGTTTAAGGACGATATCCACTACCACCATCGATGACATCACCCTCATCGTGCTAACAGCTTCATAGCGAGCAGCACCCTCTGAAAGCCTTTCATTTTGTGACTTGTAGCTCTTCACTCTGTACTGAGTTCGTAGGCCTGAACATGCACCAGATTCGATAAGATAGCACCAGATTCGATAATAATTGGTGCAAGCTTTCAGAAAATTAGCACTTTAAGCCAACTCAAATCTCAGCCAGCCAATTGAGAAATCCTTATAAATTAATAGTTTCAAGGAATGGACGTACGCCGACTCGAACGGCGGACCTCATCGATGTCAACAAGGCTCTCTAGGCTATGAAATATAGTCATATCAATGGATTCAGGAGATATAGTCAAATCTGGTGTACGAGACAAAATCAGGCGACCTTCTTCTCTTCAGAATCCGCGATCGCTTTTTTCATCTCCCCGATACGAACGCCGTCTATGAATTGAATGCCTTCAATTACATCGCCCAAAGACTTGAAGCCTCGAATACGATGCCAGCGCTTTTGAGCGCTCTGAACCAGCTTGAATACAAACGGTGTAACAGTCGATATGGAAACCGCGCCTCGGGTTTGTTTGGTTCGTAACCGCACGGTGGAAAAGGTAGATTCAATTGGATTGGTGGAGCGAATATGCTGCCAATGCTCAGCCGGGAAATCATAGAATGCCAACAGCACAGCTCGGTCTTTCTCTAAGCATTCTGCGGCCTCAGGATACTTGGCGCGATAAGTCTTGAGAAATCGGTTGAATGCTTGATTCGCATCGGTTTTTGTCTCTGCCCGATAAATCTCCCATAGTGCAGATTTGGCCTGAGGTTGCAGCTTCTTCGGCAGTTTGTTGAGTACGTTCGCCGTCTTATGTACCCAACAGCGCTGTTTCTGTGTAGTCGGCCACACTTTGGGCAACGCTGCCCAGAAGCCCAAGGCACCATCTCCAACCGCTAGCTGCGGGTCATGCTGTAGTCCTTGGTCTTTGAGCTTTAGCATCAGTGTCTGCCAACTCAGTTCGGACTCTCGGTAGCCTGCTGCCATGCCTAACAACTCCTTATGGCCAGTATCGTTGACGCCAAGAATGACCAGAATGCACTGACGCTCACCCCCGCGAATATTGAAGTAGATGCCATCCGCCCAAACGTAGACATAGCGCTTATGACGCAGAGACCGCCCCTGCCAGTCTTGATGCTCCTCTTG
The DNA here is from genome assembly GCA_039820525.1 of Cyanobacteria bacterium J06634_5. Taxonomy (GTDB): domain Bacteria; phylum Cyanobacteriota; class Cyanobacteriia; order Phormidesmidales; family Phormidesmidaceae; genus Phormidesmis. The sequence goes on along the minus strand of JBCBPY010000057.1, from coordinate 1,122 downwards.
CCACTTCGACTTCAGTCGGCTGATAGTCGCTGGCGATAAGCCTTTGGCATCTAGCCCCAACAATGCCGATAAGGCTTCACTGAAATCACCCGTCGAGATGCCTTTGAGATAGAGCCAGGGCAGCACTTCTTCAACGCTGCGGCTGCGTTTAAGATACGGCGGCAACAACAACGAGTTGAACTTGATGCCTCTACCGGTGCGGTCTCTGACCTTCGGCACCTGGATATCGACCTCTCCTACGCCAGTCGTGATTGTCCGAGCTGGCAAATAGCCGTTGCGTACGACAGCCTGACGCCCTGCTTCATCTCGCAGTCCTTGATATTGACTGAGAAATTCATTGAGTTCTGCTTCAACCGCTCCTGCGATGAGCTGGCGGGCACCTTGGCGCAACAATTCGCTGAGCGTATCGTTGAAGCTTTCTGTCGTTGCTGGTGTTTTGAACTTGACTAGATTATCTTGAGTCATGGTGTATCTCTACTTCTGGTACTTTCATCTGTCCAGAAGGATACGCCTTTTTTTATCTCCTACGCTGTACACCAGAAATAGTTATAACTCTGGATTCAGAGGTCGTCTTTTTTCTTGCACCAATTTTGCACCAATTTTGACTGGAAGCTATGGATAAAGGGTGATTGCATCGTGGGAAAAGCCCTGAGGTTATTCACGGTAGCAGCATGAAGTTTGAGCGATGCAGTGGTCTGAAGAGGCCGAAATCGCGCCGCTCAATCGTTAAAACGGTGGTGATGTGCAGCCACTCAGCGACCGCCATGACGCTAGCGTTCACGAAATCCACTTTATTATCGACATAGTGCTCTAAAATTTAGGTAGTTCGCTCAATACTGAACTGTCGCTGCTATCAGCTCAAATCGGCTGGCAGGGATACCCTTCAGAAATCTGACCACGGTTGGAATACCCACATCACTGCCAATCAGATAGGCAACTTCGACTAAAACCAACTGTGGTAAGTGGGTGTGCAGAATATTTTACAGAACAAAATGGCTATAAATCCTGATTTACTATCAGACTCAGACTTCTGTCCTGTAATTAATAGACATTATCGGAAATAGTGGTGAATCATCGAACTATTGACCTTTTTCCTTAGTTGTTTCAGTATCGATTGGCTAT
>JBCBPY010000056.1:26850-27130 GCA_039820525.1 Cyanobacteria bacterium J06634_5 | reverse complement strand
GGGGGCATGATTGCACTGAAACGCCTCAGTGATGCGATCGCATCCGGCGATCGCATCCAAGCCGTCATCCTCGGCTCAGCGGTAAACCACAATGGCCGCTCCAATGGCATAACCGCGCCCAGCAAAACCGCTCAACAGGCCGTGATTCAACAAGCCCTGAGTGCGAGTCGCCTATCGCCTCATCAAGTGGATTATGTGGAAACGCATGGCACCGGTACCGCCCTGGGTGACCCGATTGAAGTGGGGGCGCTGGGGGCTGTTTTTGGTGAGCAAAATCGCG
>JBCBPY010000056.1:0-26840 GCA_039820525.1 Cyanobacteria bacterium J06634_5 | reverse complement strand
CTCGGCGCGGTGAAAACCAATCTGGGCCATGCGGAAGCCGCCGCAGGCATGGCAGGGCTGATCAAGGCGGTGCTGGCCATGCAACATCGACAGATTCCAGCCAACTTGCATTTAAGCGAGCCGAATTCAAGCATTGATTGGGCCAGCCTCCCCTTTCAATTGCCCCAAACAACCCTGCCTTGGCCTACCGCTGAAGGGTTACCTACCGCGGGCGTCAGCGCGTTTGGCTTTAATGGCACTAATGCCCACTTGGTGCTACAAGCGGCCAGCCCAGCCGATGCACAATCTCCACCCCCACCGAACCAACCCCCACCGAACCTTGCCGACACGAGGTATCTATTGCCGCTCTCAGCCCGCACACCCACGGCCCTGACTCAACTTGTGGCCCGCTACGCCCAGCACCTAGCGGCCTATCCTGATGTGTCCTTGCCAGAGGTTTGTTTTACGGCCAGCGTTGGGCGATCGCACTTTGCCCATCGGCTGGCTATCTTAGCGACTACCCCCACAGCCCTGCGGCAGGCCTTGATTGACGTCTTGGCTGGGCGACCAAATCCAGCGTGTATTAGCCGTCATAACGTTGGCACAGGATCTCCAAATGAGGCCGTCAACAAAGATGTAGCAGGTCAACTCTCGTTAAGGCACTGGGCGAATCGCTATATTCAAGGAGAAAATCTAGACTGGCCCACCTTCTTTCAACAATGCTTTCCTGAAAAACGCTATCAAAAGCAAGCGCTTCCCACCTATCCCTTTCAACGAGAGTATTACGGACCATAGGGCTGCGCCTCATGATACCGTGATAAAAATAGCCGCCAGAGTAGCATAAAGTGCACGCTCGAAAATATTGAGATGTACAGATTTCCAGCCGTACAAATCAATTTTGGCGACTTGGGCTTCTCTGCCAAAATTAGCTTGCCCCTTACAGTAAATTTGAGGTTTATCGTCACCTATGCCTTCTCGTTCTTTTAATCAGCAGATTCGCACTTGGGGCAAGGCAGCCGCGTTGGCGATTACCCTAGCGAGCCCTCTGACGGCAACAGCCTCAGCGCAAGCTCCTGACACAGGCGCTGACCCTACTCAGCCTTTTGCCGAACTCTCTGAGAAAGAACAAGCGACCTTAACAGAAGGGCAGGTGATCGTGACCGCTGCGCGCGAAGGCGATAGCGGCCAGTTTATGGCTCGGGTGTTGGTCGATGCTTCTGTCGAAGATACTTGGCAGGTCCTGACTGACTACGACAACTTTGAACAGTTTTTGCCTAACGTTGAAGACTCTAAACTGCTGGAATCAGCAGAGACTCGTCGTGTTTTTGAACAGACAAATATAGTTTCTGTTGTCCCTGACGTGCTAGATATTCGCAGCCGCACGGTGATTGAATCACTTGAAAGCTACCCGGACAATGTGTCCTTTAGCCTGGTAGACGGTGATTTGGAATCGCTACAAGGGGTATGGCAACTGATTCCGGTTGCTACGACAGAAGGTGGCGAGCCTGACAAAGTGCTTGTTGCCCACCAGGTGGATATTAATCCAGGCGATAGTTCTCCGAGAGTTTTGTTTTTTAGTACTTATCGATTGGTCCTAGAAGATGCTTTGGTGGCGGCTAAGCAAGAAGCTGAAAGACGAGCCTTACAGCCTTAGCGTACTGTGACTTCATCTGTGACTTCATCTGTGACTTCAGCACACACTATTATTACGGGCGGCTCCAGTGGGATTGGATTAGCGATCGCCCAGCATTTAGTCGCACAGGGGATGAGGGTAACCCTGATTGCACGAGATCAGGCCCGGCTTCAGCAAGCTAAGGCAACGCTAGAACAAATCGACTCTGAGCAAACGACCTCTTCATCGGTTAAACAACCGGATAAAACAGCACGCCAAGACCCTCCCCAGGTGCTGACAGTGTCCGCTGACGTGAGCGATCGCGCTCAAGCCACTCAGGCTATTCAATCAGCGATCGCACAGTTTGGCCCGCCCTCTCAACTCATTACCTCTGCCGGTATTGCTCAGCCTGGTCACTTTGAGCAGCTCTCTGTTGATGTTTTTGAGGAGGCCATGGCGGTTAATTATTTTGGCACGCTGTATTGCATTCAGGCCGTGCTACCGGCTATGCAACAACAGGGATACGGAAAAATAGCGCTCATTTCTTCTGGCGCGGGGCTAATAGGGCTTTATGGATACAGTGCTTATGGGGCCAGTAAGTTTGCGGTAAGAGGACTTGCCGAGAGCCTCCGCGCCGAATTCAAACCCATGAATATTTCTGTTTCTATCGCGTATCCGCCAGATACCGATACGCCCCAACTGACCGCCGAAAATCTTACTAAGCCTGCGGCAACCAAACAAATTACGGCAACGGCCTCACTATGGTCAGCAGAGGCCGTCGCTCAAAAGATTGTACAGGGGATGGCTAAAGGACAGTTTGAAATATCGCCCGGCCACGAAATATCGATTTTGACGAGGATGCACAGCTTAATAAGTCCCCTGCTGAATCGCTATTTCGACCGAATTGTAGCTCGCTCTAAGGCGTGAATTCTAAGGCGTGAATGCTGCCACCTATGTTTTAATTGTTGCTGTTCTTAACGGTTGCTATTTTTGAATAGCGTGCTAACTGTTGCCAAGTCAGCACACTATTGAGAATAAAGATAGTCGCTGTAGAGAGGAGTGTGGCGATGCCAGCACCCAGCGAGCCAAAGTGTTGGGTGAGGATGATCAATGAGGGAATATAAATGCCTATGATTGCGATCGCATTAACTCGCAAGCATAAGCTAGGACGCCCTAAAGCATATAGGGCAGGCTCTAGGGAACAGCTTCCCATGGTAAATACTTCTGCACCAACAAGTAGCAGTAGCACACTATAGGCGGCTACAAATTCAGTGCCAAACCCATAGAACAGAACGATCTTCCCTGTAAAAATGACGACTAAATAGGTGATGAGTCCAACACCGAGAGAAATTTTGCTGGTTTTAAGCACTAAGGCCGTAAAGGTACGCCACCGTTGCTGACTATTTAACTGGGCAAGTTCAGGATAAATCGACTGTGTGAATAGTAGGGCGATGTCTTTAAGAGGCGTTGATAGCTCATAGGCAATCCGGTAGTGACCAACCCCTGTAGCCGTGCCAAATATGCCAATCAGGAGGGGGCTTACCTGTCGCATAACCATCGGCAAGGAAGAATCAAAATTAGACATAAGACAAAATTTCCATAGCCCTGGGTGTGCTTGAGTAAGATTGGTCAGCGAACCTGTCATGCCTGAGATGAGCCCCCGTTTCCCCGCCTCATGCCAACCGAATCCAATTAAAAAAGCACCCTCTGCTACGTTAGCAATAAACCAAGCCAGCAGATATCCCCAAAGCGGCAGGTGAAGCAGCGCAATCACGACTGTACCCAACAGCTGAACAACAGGTAGAACGGTAAGGTGAACTGCGAGTAAGTCAAACCGATCGTAAAGCCTTAACAGCCCCGTTGGTGTAGCCACGACTGTAAAGATAATGCTGAGGCTACACCACTGCAATTGTGTAATCAAATTAGGTGCCCACCCCAACAGATTTCCCATCAGCGGTGCGATGAGTATGGCTAAGGCAAGGCCCAAAAACACGCCGAGCACATCCAACAAGGTCGTGAATTTTATGAGCTGTTGCAAAGCAGCTTTATCTTGTTTTTCTAGGCAAATAGCACCATATCGAATGACAGCTTGCCAAGACTGAAAGGTCGTTAAGGTCGTAATGAGAAGAACATAGGTTTGAATAAGAACCAAAATGCCATACTGCTGCGCACCTAAACGGTGGGTGACGATACTCAAGTAAAGTAAACCACTTGCTCCTGTAACAATTCGTGCACCCAGTAACCAACTGATATTTTTAAAGATTCGACGTAGCCCACTATTTGCCAACTGTTGTCTAATAATTTTAGGAAGCATGGCAGATTTTGGTATCGTCTCTCAGTACAGGACAAAAGCTTGCAAGACAAACAGGAAGAGAGTTTCATAAGTTAACCACAACTCCATGAAACTCCCATGTTCGAGCTTAATGCCTTACGCGCAAAATTACAGCCCCATCTGGGCTGGCACGGTCTTTGCTCATCTGAAACCTGGCGAGAGGCAAGTGTTATCAAAACGCCCACGACTATGGGGACGCTGGGTGGCCAGTGGTTGAATGAGGTCAAACCTTTAGACATCAAGGCACATGGATGTTTGGCCAAGAGTGTTTTTCGCGATGGCTTTGACTACCTATGGCACATTCTACTAAATCTAGCTCAACCTTAGAAGCAGCAAGACTTTTAGTTAGGAACAAGAACTAAACAATATCCAGAATTATAGAATCTGAGGACGTGCGACATAATTCTACTTTGGTAGATAGTCGTCGAAAGGTAGTAGCCTGAGATTATCCCATCCCCTTGTTTTGGAAAGTGTTGTAAACAGGTGTTCTGAGGATGTCAGCCTCTGTCCAAATTCTCTCTGTTAATCCCACGGCTACGGCGGGTGTACGCGGCTGATACAGTTTCCTTTCTCAACTAAATATTGACGCGGGACCTACTGTCGAAAACTTGCGAAAAGATGGCGAACTGGAACAGTTATATCTGATCGCGTCTAGTAGTTTTTGGGCTGCTGAGTTGAGTGGATATTTTGGATGGGTTGCAACGGCAACTTGGTGTTTCAATTCAATCTCGGCAGGGTGAATAGCGAGCAACAACCCATCTTCTAAATCTTTTTGAAATTGAGAAGGCGGTAAAAATGAAATACCGTAGTTAGATAGCAAAAGTTGCCGGAGAGGTTGACTACCGCTCACTTCAATTACAGTCTTTATCTTGCTCTGATGCGAGCTGTATAGCGCCTCAACAATTGAGCGAATACCAAACTGCTTCTCTTGTCTTGGCAAAATTAGTGGGTGAACATGAATATCTTTCCAAGTGACATTGTTTAGCAAAGCAAGGGGATGCATAGCAGCTGTTATGAGCAATAAAGGTTCTGAATATAGCGCCTCAAACCTAAATCCCTCAATCGGGACAGGTAATGAAAAGATGGCGAAGTCTATCGTTCTTGCCTGGAGTCCCTCAACAAGATCATCTGGCATACCTTCCAAAATCTGCACATGAACATCGGGACACTGCTGGTGATAGCATTTCAATGCCTTTGATAAGCAACGTGGGGCATTAAAACACGTGATGCCTAATGTTACCTTCCCTTCAGCTGTTTTCGATGTTTGGAGTGCCGAGATTATCCCAGCCTCAATATCCTGTAATCCGGTTCGGCAATGAGAGATAAAGGCTTCACCGGCCAAGCTAAGATACACTTTGTTCGAGCGACGATGCAGCAACTTAATACCCACAAATTTCTCTAGTCGCCGCACCTGCTGACTCACGGTTGGCTGAGATAAGTTTAGAGCAGCAGCAGCATCTGTAAAGCTGCCTCGTTCAGCCACTTCAATAAAGGCAATGAGAGCCGATGTCTCTAGATTAGCAAGTGTGGATTTTTCCATGAACCAAGCCAAGGCAAAACTTCAAAGGCTGGTCTGATACAGAAGGTTGATTAATATATTAGAGTGGTAGTTCAACACTTCTTAGATAAAGCTAATACACTTCTACATAGCTTTTGGTTACTGTGACTACAAATGAGATTGGCCTTTAAGCTAAATGTCAGTAATTCAAAATTATTTTTCGCTGTTTTCTGTCGAATACTGAACCTTGCGTTAATTTCTAACTTATTAAGTTGGCTGTCTCTCACCCTACCGTGCGGCCATAGTATGGCCGATTAATAATAACGACGTCTATTGTTTTTGTGAATAAGACTATTACTCATCTCAATAGAGAAAGTATTGACCGCAGCTGATTGTATTTTTAGTGTGGGCTTATAATCCAGATGTGGAGACTTGCTCATTGAATGCTTGCGTATTTTCTCATCATTTGTCGTTGGCATTGATTGTGCAGGTAAAAGGTTTTTAATTTTGATTGAATAGTCTTGATTGAATAGTCTTGATTGAATAGTCTTGATTGAATAGTTTTGTAAGGCCAAGGAGTTTGTTATGTCCGTTCATGGTGATATTTCTTCTAGTAATGATTCAGTGGGTGTAGCGGTTGTCAATTATAAAATGCCGCGACTGCATACTCGAGATGAAGTGCTGGCAAACTGCAATAAAATTTCAGAGATGATTGACGGAATGAAGGTCGGTTTGCCTGGCATGGATCTGGTGATCTTTCCAGAATACTCTACTCACGGCATTATGTACGATGCCGATGAAATGATGGAGACAGCCTCTAGCATTCCAGGTGCTGAGACAGATATTTTTGCTGAGGCTTGTATTCGCAATAAGGTTTGGGGTGTATTTTCTCTGACGGGAGAACGGCATGAACTCCATCCCCAAAAGGTCCCTTACAATACCCTGATCTTGATGGATGACAAGGGTGAGATTGTTCAAAAATATCGCAAAATTATGCCTTGGACGCCCATTGAAGGTTGGTACCCAGGAAACTGTACCTATGTGAGTGAGGGGCCTAAGGGGTTGAAGATTTCTCTCATTATTTGTGATGATGGTAACTACCCTGAGATTTGGCGGGATTGCGTCATGAAGGGCGCTGAGCTAGTCATCCGCTGCCAGGGCTATATGTATCCAGCTAAGGAACAACAAGTCATGGTGTCTAAGTCTATGGCTTGGATGAACAACACCTATGTTGCTGTTGCTAACGCGGCTGGCTTTGATGGGGTTTATAGTTACTTTGGACATTCTGCTGTCATTGGGTTTGATGGCCGCACGCTAGGAGAATGTGGTGAAGAAGAGAATGGCATTCAGTATGCTGCTCTCTCTAAGTTTGCGATTCGAGACTTTCGTAAGCATTCCCAGTCTCAAAATCATCTCTTTAAGCTATTGCACCGAGGCTATACTGGAATGCTCAACTCCGGCGATGGCGATGAGGGGATGATGGAATGTCCTTATGAGTTTTACAGAGAGTGGATATTAGATCCTGAAAAAGCGAAAGAAAAGGTGGAAGCGTTGACGCGCTCTACGTTAGGCACGGAGGAATGCCCCATTGAGGGAATTCCAAATGAAACGTCAACGAAAATGCCTGAGGTCACGATTAAGAAACCGGAAGCTGTGCCTGTAAGGCAGCCTGTGTCTTAGACCTGCTGTGTTAGCGCTTGTGTGCTCCTCTCATCTCCCTAAGTCCCATGCCCAATCGGTTAGCGATCGCTCAGAGCCTGTATTTACGAAAACATGCTGATAATCCAATTGACTGGTGGACTTGGGGGGAGGAGTCGATCGCACTGGCTCGCCAAACAAATCGGCCCATTTTTCTCTCCATCGGCTATTCTAGCTGTCACTGGTGCACGGTGATGGAGCGAGAAGCGTTTTCTAATAGTGCGATCGCCCATTACCTCAATACTCACTTTATTCCCATAAAAGTCGATCGCGAAGAACGCCCTGATCTCGACAGCCTCTACATGCAGGCCCTTCAGCTAATGATTGGGCAAAGAGGATGGCCTTTAAATGTGTTTCTCTCTCCAGACGATTTAATTCCCTTTTATGGGGGAACTTATTTCCCGATTGAGCCTCTCTACGGAAAGCCTGCTTTTTTAAAGGTGCTCGAAAGCCTGCATAACATTTATGAAAATGACCTCGGGCAACTGACGTCTATTAAGTCCCAAGTCTTAGCAGAGCTAAAACCTCCAGCGGAAAACAACGCTCACCCAAAATCCCTAACAGAGGCTCTGCTTGTCCAAGGTTTCGTAGAAAGTGCCCAAGCTTTAATTCCCAATATTTCTGGGGCAAGTTTTCCGATGATGCCCTATGGGTTGGCAACGCTACAGGGCACTCGATTAATTTCTAAAACTGTTCTAGACCTTGGTCAAATTTGTCGCCAGCGTGCCCTAGATTTGGTCCTGGGGGGCATTTTTGACCATGTGGCAGGGGGCTTTCATCGCTATACCGTTGATCCGACCTGGACGGTGCCCCACTTTGAAAAGATGCTCTATGACAGTGGCCTCATGCTTGAGTTTTTGGCTGAGACCATCCGTTTTGGAGAGAAAAGTCCAGCGATAGAACGAGCGATAAGGCTAACGGTTGAATGGGTTGAGCGGGAAATGACGGGTACTGGCGGGTATTTCTATGCCGCTCAAGATGCGGATAGTCTCACAATGCCCATTAGTGAACCTGAAGAAGGTGCTTTCTATGTTTGGTCAACGGCTGAACTATTGTCGCTTTTAGAGCCTTCAGAGCTGGAGGCCCTAAAAGCGTTTTTCATTATTAACATAGAAGGGAACTTTGAAGGGAAATATGTTCTACAAAGACGCGAAGGCAGCGAACTGAGTGAACTGGCAGAGCAAGGATTAACCAAACTGTTCCAGGCTCGATACGGCAGCCCACAGGCTCAGCGATTTCCAGGGGCGACCAGTATCCAAATGGCCCATACTCAGCAATGGCCGGGTCGAATTCCGCCTGTTACCGATACCAAACTGATTGTGGCCTGGAACGCTCTGATGATTTCTGGATTAGCCAAAGCGGCAATTGCCTTAGAACAACCTGATTATCTTGACTTGGCGGTCACAGCCGCACAGTTTATTCTTCAAAATCAGTGGCGCAACGAGCGGCTCTACCGGCTCAATTACGATGGGCAAGCAGCGGTGCTTGCTCAATCTGAAGACTATGCTTTTTTCACCCAGGCACTGTTGGATATTCAGCAGGCTTGCTTGGCTTTTGACGTCTATAGTTCCCAGTCAGCTAAGTGGCTACAGCAAGCCCAACGCGTTCAGGCAGAACAGGACGAGTGGTTTTGGGATGACACCTCAGGAGGGTACTTCGATACGGCCTATGACTTACGCAGTCGTCTCCTCAGCCAGGAGAAAAGCTATCGCGATGATTCTACTCCCTCTGCCAATGGGATTGCGATCGCAAACTTAGTTCGCCTCTCACAGTTAGCTGAACAGGGGGTCGCTGAGAAGGGGGCATATCTCAGTCAGGCAGAATGTGCACTATATAGCTTTGGTCCCGTGATGGAACAAGCGCCCCTGACCTGCCCTAGTTTGTTTAGAGCATTGGACTGGTTTCAACATGTCACGCTGGTCAAAAGTTCGGTAGAACAAATTTCTGTTTTGTGTCACGCGTTTTTACCCACCACGGTGTTTGCACTCCAGCCTGATTTACCGGAAGGTGTTGTCGGTTTTGTGTGTAAAGACTTAGCCTGCTTGGAACCGGCAGGTAGTCATGAATCGCTTAAGGCCCAGGTGTTAAGTGACAGATGAACTCAGCTCTTTGAGATATCCTCTGGGATATCCTCTGGGCCTTGTTGAGTTAATGCGGGGATGCGGGCGACAATTTTCTTTCGGAGCTGTCTGGGTTGCCGCACTTGCGACACAATCCCGCCTTCACTTTGAAAATACTGCTCAGCAAATTTTAGGAGCGGTTCAGCACTTTCAAAAGGCGAAAGATCGCCAAAGGCGAAGGCTGTTTTGTGGGGACCCGAAACCGCTGCTGAACAGGGGTGCTGGCAAATACTCATACACCTCACGGTCTGGATATTAAAGGATTGGGCCAAAGGCCATTGCCCGTATAGCTTTGTCAAGTTTTTCAATAAAATTTCACCGCCGGTTTGTCCCTCGAAGTAGGGCTGATCGACCGCGATAAAGCAAGACTTACAGATAAATAAAGTGTGCTTTGCCATAAAAAAATTGAATAGGGCGAATTTTGAGTAGGTCGCAATATGGGAGTTTTGAGATTAAAACGGGCACTATGTATCAGCTTTTATTGATACATGGTAATCATGGCTTCCCATGGCAAACCCACACGATTCTAGTGAAGATATTCCAGATAGTATTCGCTTCTCAGAGGATGATTGGCAACGATTACGCGCTGAGTATCCTACAGATAGGCCGATATCTGAATCTGGCGGCGCTAGCGCAGAGAAAAACGGTACTTCAAATCAGTCCCTTATCAAGCTGATGAAAACCGATCTGAAGACCGCTGCCGAAGATATAAAAGCTATTCTACCGTGCTTACCAGAGAAGGAGCGTGAGAGGTTTATCAGAGAATTTGGCGAGATGCTTTAGCCACAACCCCCGCTCCAGACGCACTAACCGAGAACAACAGAGCTTTTTTTCTGCTTTGAGCTTAGACGAGATTGAACAGGCATAGCTTTAGCACGCATAGGAATGATGTTCTTCTGTTGTGGATGAGCAATGACTAACATCTGCTTGTGATTTTTGCAGCCTATCGAGGGAGCGCAAGGCATAGTGGTATCGGGCTAAGTTTCCCTGACGTTTGTAGAGTTCAGCGGCTTTTCGGCAGTCTGCGATCGCCCCAGCTCTATCTCCAGACCGATGGCGAGCCACGCAGCGATTCCCATAGATATCGGCATTGTCAGGCGTAATCAGTAGCGCCTGGCTAAATAGCTCAATAGCTTTTGAATAATCTCCTGCAAGGGTACATTGAATTCCTTGCTGAGTCGCCTGTTGAGTCGCCTGTTGAATAGCCGACTCAACTGACGGTACCGCTAGGGCAGAAGAGCTTAAACGAGACACTTCAAAAATCCCTCCGAAAACTCCTCTCGGTCTAAATTGCGGCCAATGACAACGAACTCGCTGTGCTTTTGTTCATCCGGTTTCCACTTGCGAGCCCGTTGCATAGAGGTCAGCATCCGAACGCTTTGAAACAACACCCGTTCGGAGAACCCCCTTGCATAAAACAACCCTTTTGTTCGGTAAAGATCTTCTCCTTTGCATTGAGCAACCTCATTCATCCAAAGCATAAAGCGGTTGATATCAATGGGCTCTTCTGCTGTAAACACAAATGAGCCCACGGCTGCATCATGCTCGTGCTCTAGATCATCTAAGAACTCAGGATCGACCTCTAGCTTGGCATCTAGTTCAAAGGCACCTACGTCTATCACGCGAGAAAGATCCACGTCAGAATATTCGGAGTGATAGATTTTGGCCAGTGGATTGAGTGACTTCAACTGCTTTTCCAAAGCTGTTAGGGCCTCTGGCTCAACCAAATCAGTCTTATTGAGCAACAGAATATCTGCAAAAGCGATCTGTTCTTCTGCTTCATGGCTGCCCTTAAGATTACGATCAAAGTTGTACGCATCGACCAAGGTCACAAAGGCATCTAGCTTAAGGCTAGGCTTGAGTTCCTCAGAAACAAAAAATGTAGAGGCCACGGGAGCTGGGTCGGCCAGTCCAGTGGTTTCTATTAAAATAGAATCCAGGTCAGCTCTCTCGGTTAATTTGGTCAGGGTTTTGACCAAGTCATCCCTCACAGTGCAGCAAAGACAGCCATTGTTAAATTCAACCAGCTGCTCGTCACCATCTTCTATCACAAGCTGACCATCAATCCCAATCTCGCCAAATTCGTTGACGATAACAGCCACTTTGCGCTCCTTTTGGCCTTGCAAAATCTTGTTGATCAACGTTGTTTTTCCAGAGCCCAGGAAACCGGTGACTACAGTAACAGGGATGCGTCCGTCAGTTTTTTTTCGTTCAGGTTTGGCTTGTAGTTGTACCATTTTACTGTCCTGTTTCTACGGTGTTGCTACTACAGTTTTTGTCATCGCAGCAATGCCCTCTTGCAAAATAAACTTGCGAGTTTCGGGTAAGTTCGCTTCGCCACGGATTTGGTCGTAGGGGACTACGACCCAACAGGCACAGCCCCATAGGCACTCGCCCGCCATCCCTTCAAAGCGAATGGCCGGTTCAGACATCATTACGCCTAAGTCAAGGAGCCAAGAGTGATCGAGGAGCTTTTCATCCCAGCTCATTTGGTCATAACTTTCACGGCTCTTGAAGTAGGTTAAGAAGTCAGTTTTAGCCAAGCCCGGCATAATGATGTCGATGTAGGCGGTCAGCCGATCGAAAAACTCATCGTGGGAGTAAATCAGTGTAGAATCTTCAAGATCGTTACCCAAGTAGCCCATCATTGTCTTTTTAAAACTCTCATTGAGGCTATCGTTCCACATGTCGCGAGGGGCATGGATGTAACATTCGGCGTAGTCCGTTTCAAAGGTATCTTTGATGCCGTCGTAGTCTTTAATGTGGTCCATCCACTGGCTCAACACTTGCCGCCACTTACTCAGAGGCTCTCCTGGCAGTACTTGGACCGCAGGGTGGCTCAGCTTAGCAATGTTGAACAGCGTCCAACTGCGAGACTTTGTACTGATGCATTCATGGGGCGCCGACGTTTGGCCGGAGGGGCGTAGGGCTTTGAATAGGGTGCGTCCGGAGTCGTGCTGGACGAGGCGCATGAAGGAGTCGGCCACAAACTTTTTGGTAACCTGTAAACGAATGCGATCGCGCACAGCTGGCTCACCCGTTGCGGTATAGCGACTCAGCCGCTGCCAAGAATGCTCCGAAGAAACGGCCAGGAAGCCACCGGTAAAGGGATTTCGATAGAGATCGCCCCACACCTGTACGACGCCTGCATTTTTGTCGTCATCGAGCATACAGTCAATTTCATTGAAGGTGGGGAAGAGGCTGCTACTGTTGTTAGCCTCGGGCTCACCTTCACAAGGCAACACCCCAACACCGATAACCGGAATCCGACGACCTAGCTTAACACTAGATAGATGACGCGCCAAATCGACGACCATGCCGCTACCTGTACTCTCGCCCATCCCAAAACACACCAACACCATAGAAGGGATGCGCGTTTGATCGACGCTATCGGCAAACTTTTCCAGCTCTTTCTCTAAAATTCTCTCGCCATCGTAGTAATTCATCCCATAAATGGCTTTGGAAAGTGCCCGAGGAAAGGTCTCTCCTGCCTCTGGAATTTCTATATCTTCTGGTAGCCAAGGCTCGTAGTTAGGGTTCCAATAGTATCGGGGGTATTCCAGCTTTAAAAACTCTCGATAGCGCCGTAGGGAAGAAAACAAATCTTCTCGACTAGGCACCTCTAAAGCCACGGGCTGAAACTGAAATCGTTCGGTGGGAATATTGCGTTCTTCCAAGCGCTTGTACAGACCGTCTGCATAGTCTTTGGCCTGCATCATACCCTGCTCGCCTATATCCACAATCATGGCGGTAAAGCGAGCCCGTGGATCGTCCAAAATATCTTCGACTTCGCCGGTTCGCAACATAGCATCTACCATTCGCGCCCCGTCTTTACCGATGCCTACAACATGCAGGCAGTGAGGGGATTGTGCCCCGGAGGCACTGTGATACATTGAACCTAATGACATTATTTAGACTCCTGATAAATCGTTAATCGGTAATTGGGTGGTGGGGAACTGTTGGCTGAAGCCTGAGTGAGGCGTGAATGAGGCATGGGCAAGGCATAGGGGCGGGCGAACCTAGCAGCCCCCCGGACGAAAACCAGTATCCTCATCTATTAACCCCAAATCTCTAAAAATATGGGCCACAGAGGTTGCCCGCTCATCGGCAACGTATATTTTGTAATCTTCAACAAAATAACCTGGGTCTTTGGAGACTAACCCTTCTTCAATGAGTAGCGCCCCTTTCTCAAGATTTTTGCGTTGAAGGCTGGCTTTCCAAAGCGGCGAGCGAATATAGATATTTTCATCGTCAGCCCCCGTAATTTGAAGGATTTTGTTGCCTGCTACGGTTGGAACTTGTGCTCCAGCACCGTATTTTTCTTTAATGACTGACCAACTGAGTGCCATAACCGCTGATGTCTCCTATACCGATACAATCTGTTCAACCTTCTCTTTCAACGGTGTCGTTACCGGTTGCAGCGAAGGCTCGTCTCCCCGAATCGCATCGTAGGGAACGACAACCCAGCAGGCACATCCCCACAAGCATTCACCCGCCATTCCTTGGAAGCGAATAGCAGGCTCTGAGAGTAAAACACCCAGTTCCAATAACCAGGCATGAACCAGCAGTTTTTCATCCCATTCCATTTGATCGTAACTATTACGAGATGAGAAAAAGAGCTCTAAGTCGTTTTTGCTTGCACCTGGCAAGATAAACCGAATGGTAGGTTCACCGCCCGAGTCAGTCCGAACAACGCCAGGCTCAACCAGCGGCAAAAAGACTTTGTTCAGGGTGTCGGCAACCTCAGAGAGAACTTCATCCGAAAGGGTCTCATCGCTCGCAGAGGTCCTAATTTCAAAGAAATCAGGGCTATACTTATCACCTGTTAACCCGAGTAGCCCTGGCAGAGTCTCTACCTCAGGCATCGTCTCCTTGAGATCTATAAAACCGAGAATGTGGCACCAGCGCTTTCCATACCGGCTACGGGCAGCTGAGTGCTGAGTAGGCGAGGCCCCAACCCAGTTGAGCAGCCTTAAACTTTCATAGAGATCAACGCTCTGGTTACTCAGCAAAAATGAGGCTAATTCAGCATAGGTCAGCTTTTGGGTTGCTTCGAGATCTTGCGTTTTTTCCCAGAAGGATTTCTGCGGCACCATTAAAAAGCCCGCCGTGAAAGGATCTCGGTACAAATCTCCCCATACCTGAACCACCCCGTCATTTTTCTCTTGGTCTAACATGCAGTCCAGTTCGTTAATGACCGGAAAGATAGCGCTTGGCTGGTGCAAATTACCTTCGCAAGGGACAATTCCAACGCCCAAAACCAATGCACGACGACCAAATTTTACATTGGCAAGGTGTCTAGCGAGATCAACAACTATTCCATTGCCAACGCTATCGCCTAAGTCAAAGACAACGCAGACGATGGTCTGACACTTTGTATCGGTCACACTTTTTGCGAAGATTTCTAGTTCTTGCTCTACTGCGCTGTCTTCCTCGTAGTAGTGCATGCCATAGATGGCTTTGGTGAGTGCCCTCGGAAGTTCTTCCGCTGGCTTTGAGAGATCGACACTATCAGGCAACCACGGCTCGTAGTTTGGATTCCAATAGTACCGAGGAAACTCCAATTTCAAGAACTCTCGATATCGTCTCAGTGCGCTGAAGAGATCCTTCTTTTCAGGAATCCCCAGTGCTACTGTTCTAACCTGGGCCTGATCGCTGGGTAGCTTAGCAGCTGCCGCTTCAACTTGCTTCAGGTTTTGATCGCCAATGTCTACAGCAAGGGCTGTAAATCGCTGGCGACTATCGGACAAAAAATCATCAGGGGCCTGTTCAATTGCTTGAGAAATGAACTCTGCTCCAGTCTTACCTAATCCCACAATGTGGATTGTGGTGGGCATAGGAGCCTCCCCTTTGGTTCTATGAACACCGCCCAGCTTCAAGGCCTGCATTCTTTTTTTGATTAAAAGATCATCTCTTGTTTGAGGCATTTTTCGATTGTATATCCTAGACGAAACACTTCTGAACGAGGAGGCACCGTGAGAAGACCAAGAAGGAAATGTCTTCTTGGTGCGGACTGCTTGCTGGTGAAAACTGGTTGAAAACTGAGTGAGATTGCGAAAACTGAGTGAGAAAGTCAGGGAATAACAAGTAAAGCTTTGAATATACAGCGCTAAGGCTTGTCTGTCGTCTTGACTGCCATCTCGCAGAAGACGTGCTTGCTCAGGCAATAAAATAATGCTTGTTACTTACTCGAGAGTTTCTGGTTGTGATGACGACAAATGCCACAACCCAAAATTCTCGAGAGGATTGACTAAAAAAGATAATCTCTTATCTGATGAAAACCTATCAAGTAAATTTGGTGCTTACTGTCATTTTCATCACATTTTTGCATATACTAACGAATTGCTTTTGCGAATAATCTCATTACGCCTGTGCATAAAGCCGGCTGTTAGGTCGTTGCAAGGCTCTTTTGATTGAAGGAAGAGAAAACATAGCTTCTGATTACTTAACTAATCTCAATCCATTGAGGGTCACAAGGAGCGTAGAACCTTCATGACCAAGCACCCCAGCCGGTAGGGTCAGTTCACCCCAAAAGTTGGCCACTAGTAATACAACAATAGAAAGCAGCGCCAGGGTGATGTTTTGTTTGATAATTCGTTGTGATTTTATTCCGATTAGAATAGCCCGTTCAAGTTTTTCTAGACGATCACCCATCAATACAATATCTGCAGTTTCTAGGGCAACATCACTCCCCGTTCCACCGATGGCTATCCCAACGGAAGCTTGCGCTAAAGCAGGGGCATCATTAATGCCGTCGCCTACCATTGCCACCTGGTCGTACCGCCATTGTAGTTGTTTAATGACAGCTACTTTGTCCTCGGGGAGCAAATTTGCATATATTTCTTTTATGCCTACTGTTTGTGCTACTGTCTCTGCTGTCGCTACATTATCTCCAGTCACCATGGCGGTTGAGATATTTCTGATTTGATTTATGCCCGCCACTAGCTCAGCAGCCTGAGGACGTACCTGATCAGCTATTGATAAGAGCCCCATAATCTGTTGCTCAGCCATCACCCAAACGACTGTTTTACCTTGCGCTTCTAGCTGTTGGCCTGTCTGTATTAGCATCGAAGAAACCGCTGTCTTCAGATTTGCACTCACAAAGGCTAGTTTGCCAATACGGACCATCCCTTCTGTTAGGCAACCTGAAATTCCCTGACCAACCTGAGCCTGCAAAGCCTTCGCTGGTAGCAATGAAATACTTTCACTGAGTGCCTTGTTAACAATGGCCTGAGCAATAGGATGTTCTGAGTAAGCTTCTAGGGAGGCTGCAAGCTGTAATAGCTGAGCCGGCTGAATATCAGGTGCGGGGATTAAACGACTGACTTGTTGATTGCCGCTGGTGAGGGTGCCCGTTTTATCGAAGGCGATCGCCCGCACTTTCCCAATTCGCTCTGACTGCGATCCATCCTTAAAAAGAATCCCTTGCCTCGCACCGTTGGCAATCCCTGAAAGCAGGGTCGGCATAATGGCTGCCATGAGCGCACAGGGCGAAGCCACCACCAAAAAAATTAGTGCCCGATAGAGGGTTGTTTGCCAGGACCAACCCAGTAGCCATGGTGGCAGTATTGCCAGCAGTAGACCTGCACCCACAATCACACGGGCATAGCCTCGCTCAAACCGTTCTAAAAATTGCTGCGAGGGTGGCTGGGACGTCTTGGCCTGTGCCACAAGGCGAATGACCCGTTGAATCAGGCTACTTTCTGGGGGGTTATGTAGTTCTAGAATTAGCGCACCGCTGCCGTTAGTCGTTCCCCCAAACACATCATCTCCTACAGATTTGTCTGCGGGAATGGATTCTCCGGTAATAGACGCTTGGTTAACGGTGCTATTGCCTGCGCAGACAATGCCATCTGTGGGAATGAGTTCTCCGGGCTTTACTAGAATGCGATCGCCTACCTGTAGTGCCCCTGTTTCAACAATCTCTGTTTGCCCTTGCAAACCCACTGATATATCCACTGATGCGTCAACTGATGACAGCCGCCGACTCGTATCCGGTGTCAGCTGCATCAAGCTGCGAACATTTCGCTCAGTACGATAAGGAGCAATGCCTTCTAGTGCACTACTGATAGCAAAAATCAAAATCAGCATAGCGCCATCGATCAGCAAGAAGTACTCCCGCTGCCACAGTCCGATTGTAGCCGCGCCAGCTGCCGCTACAATCATCAGTAAATCCACATCCAATTCTCTTTCTTGGCAAAGCGTTGTCAACCCCTCTCGGGCGCTTTCATATCCACCTACAACGTAGGCAAGGAGAAAAATCCATACGCCACCGCCTGGCCAGTTGTAAATCAGTGCTAGCCACCCTAGCAGGATCAGCACCCCACAGAGCGCAGCGGCTATAGCCTCAGGATAGGTCTCAATCCAGCGATGTATGGGTGAGGGCTTTGCTTGGGAGAATAGCTCTGCTGCTGAGAGTCTATTTCGGATCCACGAGAAGAAGTTGGTCATCACACATCCCTGTATTGTTGTGCAAGACACTTGCCTTGAAAGTCTCCTAAGGTTATCTATAGAAATGAATATGGCAGTGTTGCAAAAACCTAGTCTAGCGCGATGGCAAAGCCCTTCCGTAGGAAGATAGCAGGGGACCCTACGGTGTCGCCAAACCCTGTTGCCAGCATTCCATGACTTCCTCACAACCCTTCAAATGGCGTCACTTTCAGTCAGACTTGATCTTGCTAAACGTCCGCTGGCATCTCCGCTATAGCCTGAGCTACCGGGATTTGGAAGAAATGGTGCTGGAGCGTGGCGCCAATGTTGACCACACGACGATCTACCGCTGGGTGCAGGCTCACTGGACAAGCGTTGTCTCTTCGCTCTCAATCTCACCAACGATGCTCTACTCTATCCTTACTTCCCTAGGAATACCCAATCAGATATTTATTACCGATGAGGTCACCCCTACCAAGCCATTTTCCTAGACGGAGCTAGCAACCTCTGAAAACCTTCTTATTTATAACTTTCATGCCTTTTCATGCGCGAATTGTCATAGATATGGACATGTATCAGATTCGATAATAGAGCACCAAATACGATAAAAATTGGTGAAAGCTCTCAGAAAATTTAGCACTTTTAGCCAGCTAAATATCGAGGGCGATATTACAGAAACCCTTATAAATCAGTAGTTTCGACAAATGAACGTACGCCGACTCGAACGGCGGATCTCGTTGAGGTCAACAAGGCTTTCTAGGCTCTGCAAGCTAATCCTATAAAAGGATTCAGAGTTCGTCTTTTTTCTTGTACCAATTTTTCACCAATCTTAGCGGACAGTTATGTACGAAGGGTTACCACAGGGATAGCCAAGATGGACATAGCGACTTATAGCTTCTGTCGAGTTGCTTAGGACATTATCATCGGCTAAAACCGTTATATGGCAGCAGGCAACTCGACTAGCAACGTAAGAATGCATCCTTACGTTGCTATAGGGTTAAATTAGGGCAGTAACTTCCTGTTTCTTTAAGAATGTGAGAAAGGTCTGCACCTTAGCGGTTTGATGCAAATCAATGTGGGTTACGAGCCAAAATGGGATGTCCCATTCGTCTTGATGTGACCAAACTTCAATTAAGTCAGCGTTCTGCTCTGCTTTATAAACTGCATAAAAGCCAATGCCCGTCCCTGACAAGATGGCTTGGTTTAAAACCAGTGAACTGTTACTTCGGAAAATAACATTGCCTTCAGGCACATGATCTTGCATCCAAAGATGAAAGGAGGGGCCAGATCTCAGTGCACTCAATCCCACGAAATAATGGTCTTTAAAGTCATCTAACGTTTGAGGGATTCCATGACGAGAAACATAGTCTGCGCTGGCGTACAATCCTATCTTGAGCTGGGTAAAGGGCAAGGCGATCACATCGGGTTGCTCAGGTTTAGGGCCCGTACGTATAGCGACATGGGCCTCGCCATACGCCAATCGCAACAGCTGATCGCTTGCAATGTAGTTAACAACAATATTTGGATGGCGGGTCTGAAAAACATTTAAAACCGGAATTAACATCGGTGCAACAACATATAAAGAGGTCACAATAAATTCACCAGATAAATCTGTTGTAATTCCCTTTGTCCGCCCTACAAGCTGGCTAAACTGTTCATCGGCAGCTTTAGCGACACGCATCAAATCCAAGCCAACTTCGGTGGGAGTATAGCCCCGCGAATGACGCAAAAACACTTTTTCACCCAGCTGTGCCTCCAGCGCATCGATATGGCGAATGACTGTCGAGCGGTGTACACCCAGAGCCTGTGCTGCTGCGCTGATGGTGCCTAGCCGAGCGACCTGATAGGCAGTTCTAATCTCATTCCAATTATCCATGCGGCCACCTGCGCAAAAATGCGCATCTGATGCTCGTTTAAATGCAATTGTACATATTTTTGCACCATGCTAGATATAAGCATAGCGATGCGCTTAAGGCCGCAACAGAATCAGTATCGCTTTATTAGTGCAGCATTAATCCTCAGAGAATCACCAATGACCCAACTTAACCAATCAACCACACGCACTTTGTTGAAGATTTCTGCCATCCTGTGGGTAATTTGGGGGGCTGTGCATACCTTAGCCGGAATCTTGACGATTTCAGGCGATACGGCGACAGCCGCCGCAGGCATTGCTGATGCTGTCGATCCTGCGACGTTAGCCATGGATTACCCAGATGCTGTTGGTGCCATTATCAATCAGCACGGATTCAATCTGCTTTGGGTTGGCATTGTCACGATCATTGGCGGGGTGTTTATATGGCGTGAAAATGTTGCGGCTATATTCATTTCAGCCCTTGTGGGAGGGCTGTTGGATATCGGATATTTTATCTTCATTGACCTTGGTGGTTACAACAACTTTGTCCCTGGAACCGTGATGACAATTATTTCAGCTTTGGCAATTGCCACGAGTTTTTATGCTTATTTTTGGGGAATGGCGTCAAACATGGAGAATCCGATTAGTTCAACAGATAGCGTTAATAGGTGAGCCAGTATGAAACTTTAATCATCTGCATACCCGTCAAAGAGAACTTGAGTTATGACTTCAAATAGCAAAATCGCAGTATTAACTGGCTCGACAGGTGCGATCGGCGCCGAGCTGGCAAAACTGCTGGCGAAAGAGGGATGGAATCTATCTCTGATCAACCGCTCTCAGGGAAAAGCTGACGCCCAGCTTGCCCAACTCCGAGCGTTATTTCCTGCTCGTCAGTTTGACGGATGGACTGCCGATCTGATGGATACTAATCAGGTCAAGGGTGTTGTTAGCAAGATTGCTTCGACACATCCTAAGATTAATGCACTCTACAATATTTCGGGACTTTTGACCGACAAGCGAATCATGAGTCCGCAAGCGGTTGAAGGTCATTTTGCCCTGAACACGTTGGCGCCTTATCTGTTTATTCAGGGATTGCGACCTCAACTGACGGCAGGGGCCTCGGATAGCGATCGATCGGTAATCGTCAACTTTTCATCAAGTGCTGCAAACGCTGTCAAAAAAATTGATGTGGCACAGCTGCAAAACCCCGACAAAATTGGTGGGCTGTTTGATGCTTATGCCAAATCAAAACTGGCAGTGACGGCAGTAACTTGTTTCCTGAAAGATGAGCTAATAAAAGAGAACATTCTAATTTACTCTGTTGACCCTGGTGCAACCAAAAGCCCCATGACGAAGAAAAGCACAGGGATGCCCTTTTTTCTGCGCTGGCTGTCTCCTCTGCTATTTAAAGCGCCCGATCGCCAGGCAATGAAAATAGTAGAGGGAATCGAAGCGGCGATGACCGATGACGAGTCCGGTCTTTTTATATCCAATGGACGTCGAAAACCCAACCCAACCCTGGCATTGGATAACGCCTTCCAAACTGACCTACAGGCTCTGCTACAGGCGCTATCGATTTAGTCAGTACCGTTGTCGTAGGTACTGTGTAGTCATCACGAGTCTTATTGGGGCAGTATTGGCAACCTCATCATAATGAGCGGTCATCGGTATAGCCAACAATTTGTCCAACTGTTGCAACGTCAATTTCAGGATCGCTTAAAAAGAAAGAATATCTCTACGCCGATTGCCCCTGGACAAAACGAATGGTGAATGCTGGCGATCTCACAGCTTGGGTCAACGCAATGAAACAAGTTGTCCCGTTGGAAGCCTGCTTCTCAAAATAGTGACACGTTATATCAATCAGGAGATTCAATATGCGATATAAAAACATTATATTGCCGACAGCATTATCAATTGTTGTTTTGATTTGGATAACGACCTTTCAAATCTCGCGAACAACGGCTATTGAAAAGTTGCCTCAATCCACAACAGTCCTTGAGTTTGCGGACGCAAACACGCTTTTTGTGGCAGATTCTGATGGTGGCCAGATTTTTGCTTATCAGTTACCCGATGAAGCAGAGACGTCCACGTCTCGTCCTTACAATATCGAAGGTTTGGGCTCCCTGATTGCCGAAGCTTTTAACGTTAATAATTTTGACCTCAGCTATCATGATGTGGCGGTACATCCGGTCACAAAAGAGGCCTACGTCTCATTAACAGTCCAAACCGCTAACGACGGCCCCTCGCCCGCCATTGTACGCATCAATCAAGATGGCAAGGTGGAAAAACTGGATTTATCAGCATTGCCGAATACCACAATAGCGCTGGAAAATACAGCCGATGATAGTGTCACATTCTGGCGAGATATTGCAGCGAGCACCTTTACCATGACCGATCTCGATTTTGTGGATGGCGCTCTGTTTGTTGCCGGTTTGTCAACTGGCGAATTTGCCTCAACGCTGCGCAAAATACCCTTTCCATTCCAAGATACGATCAAAACATCCAGCATCGAGATATTTCATACCGTACACAACCAAACTGAAACTCGCGCCCCGATTCGGGCAATGACTATTATCGATCTGGATGGAGTTCAGACTGTAGTCGCTGCTTATACCTGCACGCCGCTCGTTACAATTGCTGCAGCCGAGTTAGAAGATAATGCACATGTTACAGGTAAAACCGTTGCTGAGCTTGGATTTGGCAATACACCACTAGATGTCATTTCCTTCTCAACAATAAACCAGCAGGGACAGCCTGAAGATTATGTCTTGGTGATCAACAAAAACATTGATGCTGATTTGATTCGGGTGGCAGACCTGGTAGAAGCCTCTAAAGGAGAGGGAATGACGGAGGTAGTAGCGTTAGGGGAATCGGCTGGCGTTTCGACTGTGCCAACGCCCCTTGGAGCAGTGTTGCAAGCCGACGACCAAGATGAGCAGTTTCTTCTAACGCTGAAACGCAATATCGACACAGGTGACATGGATCTCGTGTCATTCCGCAAGGGTGCATATATGCGGATTAATGATTTTGTCAGTGAGTACAATTTTCCTGATTATCAATATGATGAGAGCCAGGAATTTGCGCGTAGATTCCAGAACACTCTCAAAACCGATGAAGGATTTTCCGACCTCGTAAGGTAGTCAGGAGAAATGTTACGTAGAATATCCATGATCTTTTTAGGACTGGTTGCAATCATCGTAACCAGTCAGGCTGTATTCTCTTTCTCTACTGGATATGGACAAGGTGTATGCGGCACAGCAGATGGGGCAAAACGTCCTTATGTATCTGAAGTATATCCGACTGCTAACGAGCTGCCGGATAACTTGTTGCGTTTCTATGTTTACTTCTCTAAACCGATGCAGCGCGAGGGCATTCTAACTTCAATCAAGTTGGTCGATCAAACTGGTGAAACTGTCGTCGGAGCCTTTATCGAAAATAAATATGATTTGTGGTCTCCAGATGGCCAGCGATTGACGCTTTTATTGGATCCTGGACGCGTTAAGACTGGCCTGGCCGCCCATGAAACCCTGGGTCGAGCCCTGAGCCCTGGCCAGCGTTATTTTCTGACCATCAACAATACAGCACTGGATACGGATGGATGCCAGCTATCAAACACCTATGAGAAATCATTTGTAGCGGTAAACAGTGATTTGGCGTCGCCTGATATTCAGAAATGGCACGTCATCAAACCAGCAATCGGTACTCGTGAGGCATTGATTATTGACCTCAATGGCCCCTATGATCATGTTTCCCTAGCGTATCGAATTCGCGTAAAAGGTATGGCAGGAGACATGATCCGAGGGTCAGTGGTAGTAGCAGACAATGAACAGGAATGGATTTTTACGCCTCAAGATTCGTGGCAAGACCAACGCTATGTTATTGCAATCAACACAACATTGGAAGATATTGCAGGCAACAGATTAACAGGCTTATTTGACCAACCGCTAGAAGATTCTAGTTTCAGCACATCACCAGTAGATGTACAACATATTCCGTTCAGGCCGAGCTGATTATCAGAGTGATATTGACCGCTTTTATACTCTCTATTGATCATGCCTCTACAGTAGACTTTATCGGAAACAGTGGAAGCCCTCTCATAGCAAGGATTTTAGAGATCGGCCTAAAGTGCCTGATCGCCAGGCAATGAAAATAGTAGAGGGAATCGAAGCGGCGATGACCGATGATGAGTCCGGTCTTTTTATATCCAATGGACGTCGAAAACCCAACCCAACTCTGGCATTGGATAACGTATTCCAAACTGACTTACAGGATCTGCTGCAGACGCTGTCGATGTAGGCAGTATTGTTTATCCGCTGCTGCTTTGTTCCCTGAGAACATTAATTGGGGCTAGAGAAAGTTTCCAAAACCGAAAAATCTTTTCTCCTAACGTTGAGGTGATTGAGTAAGCGCACAATCTTTGACTCAATCACCTCAACGAAGGTTCCATGAAATGATGGATGCCCGATGATGGACGCCCGATGATGGACGCCCAATAATGGATACTCAGTTAAAAGGTAACTTCGCCAACAGTGTCATAAAAAACAGTTGTTGCTGAGGCCAACAGTTGAGAGAACATATCATCTCCAGAGGCAACATGACCGGGCACATCAGCCAACCACTGATCTCGAACATCGTCACTGTAGTTGAGATAAAGCTTGCCGTCTGCAATTGACCAAGCGTCAGGATCAATCGAGACCAAAGAGCCGTTGGCCACTGCAAAAGCACAATAGCCGCCATACTGAGGCGCGAACTCTTCAGGATTGTTGGCAAATAATTGCTTATTCTCTTCGCTAGCAAACTGCCAAGTAGCCCCTTTCCAGTCCATAGTGTATTCACTACTTCCTTGAACTGGCGCACCTTCGGTAAAGTAAGCAACCGGATCAAACCCTCGAATCGCAAGACTATCCTGTGCGCCTGCATCCGTATAAATAACGGGGACTACACCCACCTGAGCTGCCGCACAAGGGTCTGCCGCCGCTGCACAAGGATCTACCGCTGCACAAGGGTCTGCCGCCGCTGCACAGGGATCTACCGCTGCGCAAGGATCTACCGCTGCACAAGGATCTGCTGCTGCACAAGGGTCTACCGCTGCACAGGGATCTACCGCTGCGCAAGGGTCTGCTGCTGCACAGGGATCCGCTACCGTGGTTGCTGCGCAAGGTTCCGCGTTTGCTGTGAGGTTGTTACTAAGCGGTACAGCAACAGCACCAAACCCAATAATTCCAGAAATTGCCAAGATGGCCAAATGCTTAACTTTCATAAAGTACCTAGAATTAATTCAGAACTGACAGCTCAATGACCCTGAGGACTGAAAATCAAATAACTTTCAATTTCTCGCAGCTCCTCACCCCAACCCCTTTAAAGACACGATTTAGTGACATCTTGGTAATGGAGTACGTTTTCCATCGGGAGAAGGGGCTAGAGGATGAGAGATTTCGATGTGAAAATATTAGTCAATCTTCATTCCTTAACTCTCAATAATTTGAGTGTCCTACTGCCTTCGACGAAGGAAGCCAGCAAGTATTGACTGCCTTATATGGTTCATCTAATCAGCCTCGTTCAAAAGTTTTCTTGGAAAACCCTGAATATTCTTAAAGCTAACGGGCAGAAATCCTGAGATTCTCCTGAGTCTATCGACAGAAGTCTATTAGCCCCTCAGATTTTAGGATATTTCTGTAGTTGACGATACTGTTTAAGCCCTGGCAACGCTAACTTCTCAGCGTCTCTCTGACGTTGCATGGTCAATCCCTGGGCGGTAAGCGATCGTACGTGTTTAGCGTATAGCTAAGCAGCTCTATTTTCGAGCACCACAGCGTGAGCGACTGGTTCAAGGAACGGGTCGCCGCGCTGTTGGCTGGTCGCAGCTGGCGAAGCGAGAATAGCTCAGGTATTTGCGCCCTTCGGCGTTTTGTTACTACAGGAAAGCTTCCGACTAATCACCGCTGGCCGTAGTTGTCTTTCGGCCAGATTGCACGATATAGCTATATAATCCATCCTACAGACCGACAGGTAAAAGAGCTATCAAAACTCTTTGGCTGTTGCCGTGTGGTTTAGAACGACGCTTTAACGTGGCTTCTCAAGACTCTTTGTTCTCTATCCTTTCTCTCCTAATGTTTCTTTTCGATATTCTTTAGGAGAGAGCCCTGTCCAGCGTTTGAATGCTCGACGAAATGAGCGGTCATCGGTATATCCAACAATTTGTCCAACGGTTGCAATGTCAATTTCAGGATCGCTTAAAAAGCTTTTTGAGTTGGCTAAGCGGATTTCACTAATGAGCGTGTTGAGAGATGTGCCGTGCTCTTTGGCCAAACGCTGCGCCGTCCGAAGGCTA
Source organism: Cyanobacteria bacterium J06634_5 (assembly GCA_039820525.1). Lineage (GTDB taxonomy): Bacteria > Cyanobacteriota > Cyanobacteriia > Phormidesmidales > Phormidesmidaceae > Phormidesmis. The sequence continues at coordinate 988 of JBCBPY010000056.1, read as the reverse complement.
ATGTTGGCCTTTGCTGCCGCTGCTGCTGCTCCATATTCACCCTGCACTGCGTTTTCCATAATGGCCTGGCGAAGTTCGGCAAGGGCAGTGGGATAGCGATCGCTCCCCAATTGTTGGCGCAGCTTGGTAAAGTGACGCTCGACAAAGCTGAACATTTGAGGGTTGGCGTCGCGAGCTGGCGCACTGAGACTCTCACGCGCGAACACAAGCGCATTGCGGCCTGAGCGAAAGGAAACGGGTGCTTGAAAAAATGACTCGTAGGCTGCTATTGGCACAGGTTTGGCGATCGCAAACTCTACCCTCAACAGCGATATTTCTAAATCGGTGCTCTCTTTCAACAATCGCCAAATTAAACCCGTAGCCGCTTCAAGCAACATCCCCTGATCCTGATTTTCATGAGGATGAGCAACCACCATCGCCACCTCTGCATCGGTTTTTTCAAGATGCACCACCGACTGGTCGGAAATAATCTTTTGATTGGTGACAAACCACTCCAGCATGGCCTCAATGTCATTGGCAAACTGAGCCCCTTTGACTAAACCACCGAGCATCGTAAACGGAGCAGAGCGGGCAATTTCCATCGAAATCGCTGTATTCGGCCACCGATTAATCATGAGGCTCATCAGTCTTCCCACCTCGTCATTCGATATGCGGGTGTCTAGTCGGGCATAGTCGACTGCTGAGAGGTCCATCACTTGAGCAATCTCTTCAACCGTTATCCCACGAGAAACAGCAAAGTCAAGAATCGTTGTCACGATGCTGCCCAGAGTCCCCGGTTTGACGAAATTGGCATCAATAGTTCCTTTTTTGGCGTCCATAGCCCTTTTATCTAAACAACCTTACTGAGAGAGTTGAGCACAACTATACGCCTTAAAAAACATTCCAGAGCGGCAACTTAACACATGTCAATCCCTCAATCAACCCCTCAATGAGGACATCATGCCCCTAAAAGTACTCAGACTAATGGTCATAACGCTGCTGACGCTCA
>JBCBPY010000055.1:0-27249 GCA_039820525.1 Cyanobacteria bacterium J06634_5 | reverse complement strand
AACCTTTGCTGGAAGCACTGACAAATGCCTTCATCGCAAAGCCTACGTTTCCGCTACTTCAGGCTGAGTAGTTACGACAAAAAAGGTTTGAGAGTAGCTAACTACTCTCAAACCATGGACTTGGGAAGAGGTTAATGGAGTGCGTTTGTGAGAATGATCGCGTTACACTAGCGCAGGCTGTTTTTCTAGGTCGCTCGTGTAAGCACCTTGGCTTGCCAAACTGTTGCACTTAGCGTGATAAAGCAGCTTTTTCTGAGCTTCTGCAATATTGCTCTCCTTGCCCGACCAGTGATCTAGCGCAGGCTGTTGAATAGCGCGGGCGTATAAGAACGTAACCGGCCAGGGGCACTGGTCACCAAACTGTTTATTCATTTCATTGAGATGAGCAGAAGACTTTTCTTTAGTTTGTCCTCCCGAGAGAAAGGCAATGCCTGCCACGGTCACGACCATAGAGGTCAGCACTGGCGGTTTTCTACACACACTGACTGCCGATTTTCGGGTAGCTATGTTCCTTCTCCAGAGGGGAAGCATCCGCTTAAGTCAATGGCAAGCAAGCTCTATGAACTCTTCGGTTGTCCAGTGCCGTTGCCGCTTCGATGCAGGTGTGTTGATCGTGAAACCTAATAGTTGTTTCCGATATCTCTAATACTGAGGAAGCGCTAACCTTTATTTAAATGGAAATTTCGCTTGACTTTAATGACTTTCATCAAGCCGCTCAACGCTTCTTGCAGCAGTACGGCGGCGTTTGTCAGATAGCAAGTCAAGAAACGATTCTGCTGATTCCTGAGCGCTTTGGCAAAGGCACATTGCGGGGTATTCATTTGCGAAAAGGGCTAGATTTGCTCCTTCATGACTACCAGCTCAACTGCGATTTTAACTTGGATTTTCAACAGTTTGCCTGCCAAGACGGACTGGTTAACCTCAGCTTTTGTTTGGCCGGTCAGTACGCTGGGTCTATGCCCGGATTTGATCGACCACTGGAAATTGTGGTAGGGCAAACAAGCTTAGCTACCGCCCCTGATGTTTCTGGGACAGTCAGCTTAAAAAAGAAAAATAGCATTCGCGTTGTGGAGCTGGTGATGGAGCCTGCGCTGGCGATCGCTTTAGTAAGCGATCGCCTCAAAATGCTGCCTACTCCCTGGCAGCAACCACTCAAATCTTTAGCAAGCCCCAAAGCGTATCAGCTCAACAAAGATGACGTATTTATTGTGCCTGCTGGGGTTTGGCATCGAAGCTGCGCTGAGCAACCTGTAACGCTGCTTTCTGTCTTAGCGTCAACACATGGCCCAGTCTCGTATGCCAAAAATCCCAAAGTAGATAAACAACTCATCTCCGAAGAAGAAATATTGCTGAGTGGCCAAACGATGACCGTTCGCCATTGAGTCGCCTCGTCCAGCCTGCGCTCATTGGTCAAATTCAGAAGCAACATCGCGACTATTAGAAAATTGGGTAGTCCTATTTCCTCTTAGTCTTCTAACCTTGCCTAGCCTTCTAACCGCGCACAACGCATGATATGAAACAGCTTATTGACTTGTTCATTAGCATTACTTTTGCCCTCCTCAGTATGCCGACTGTGCTGAATAACAGAAAAGCCACAGTCCTCAATCAGGGCTAACGCCTCTATATCGCTATACAGCGTGAAGTCACCTGTAAACGGCAGCTTGCTCATAAAGTCGCTGTCACCAAAGGCTAGGCAAAGAATGCCATTAGATTTCAGAACGCGCCTTATCTCTTTTAGTTGCTGTCGCGGATTCTCCCAGAAATAAATCGTGTTTACCGAAAATGCTTTGTCAAAGCTGCATACATCAAACTCCATAGCCGCAGCATTTCCTTGGTAGCAGGCAGCAGTGCCTCGCTCAACCAAATGTTGATTATTCCGTTTTGCGGCGTCAACCATTGCCGCTGACCAGTCAATACCAACGTAGCGAACGTCACGAGCAGCTTCCACGACTGATGAAATATGACCACCGCTTCCCGGACCAATCTCCAAAACAATGTCGTTATTTTCGATCTGAAGTTGCTCAACGCAGACAGCAATAATATGGGCGTTAGAACGAGCCATCCGTTTCCCTATTTCCGCCGCATTCGTGCCAAAAGGGTTTCTCAGCTGAGCCGCAATTTCGACCATATCCATAAGACCGCATCCATTATCTTCTGACACTGACTAGCACTTGCCTTAAACCCTTCGCTAAGAGCTTGCAGCGACCTTGCGATCGCCTATCTTCCAGCCGTGGGCTTGTTCTCTCACATCCCACAGCCGCTGATACAGCCCACCCTGATTCAGCAATACTTTATGCCGACCATGCTCCACCACACGTCCTTGATCCAAAACCAAGATTTGATCGGCCGCCGCAATCGTCGCTAGCCGATGGGCAATCACAATCAGCGTTTTCTGGACGCTCAGAGCATGAATCGCCTGCTGAATCAGTCGTTCATTTTCTGGATCAACAGAAGCCGTTGCTTCATCTAGCAACACAATCGGTGCATCTTTTAGCATGGCACGGGCAATAGAGATTCTCTGTTTCTCACCCCCAGACAGGGTTGCGCCACCTTCGCCCACCATTGTTTGATAGCCCTGGTCAAATGCTGTAATAAAACGGTGGCACTGAGCTGCCTTCGCCGCCGCCATGACTTCTGCTTCTGTTGCTTCTGGTCGGCCAAAGCGGATATTTTCAAAAATTGTATCGTTAAACAAATACACATCCTGAAATACCATCGTCATCTGTGAAAGCAGCGTGTCAGCAGCTAACTGCCGCACATCCACACCGCCCAAACTCACCGAGCCTTCTGTAGCATCCCAAAAGCGAGCAATTAGGTTAGTGATAGTGGTTTTACCAGAACCGCTTGGGCCAACCAAAGCCGTCATTGAACGAGGCTGAATAGTAAAACTCACCTCTTCTAGCACGGTTTCACGGTCATAGCAAAAGCTCACGTTCTTAAATTCAATCGCAGTGTCTGTTGGCACTTGAGGAGACTGAGCCACTGGCAGCAAATCAGCCTGCAAGAATTCGTTCAAATTTCGGACGCAGTTTTGCATAATCCGATAGAACTCTAGCATGTCAGCCATCGCCATCAGCGGCGTGTAAAAAGCCAGTCCTAGCACCATAAACAACAGAAACCGCTCCCCGCTCAGACTTCCTTGCGCGAACAGCCATGCCCCCACGACCAGTAGCAGCGCAAAGCCCAGCTCTAGCACCGCTAAAAATATCACCATCGCAGGTGTCAGCTGGGTCGCAGTATGTAAGCTAGCGTTGCGGTAGCCCTGCAAATCTTGACGAAACTGATGCAGGCGATCGCCCGCCAAGTTAAACGCCCGAATCACTGAAATCCCTTGGATATATTCCACCATTCGAGCATTTGCCGCCACTCGCGCCGCCGCCTGCAAGCGCCACACTCGCGCAAAAATTCCCTCTGCATAGCGCAGTGCTAGCAGCGCAAACGGCACACTCAATGCCAGTACCAGCGCTAGCCGCCAGTCCAACACCAGCATCACCAAGAAGATCAGCGTCGGCGTCACCACCGCATTAATCAAACTCTCCAGCAGATGATGCGGCTCTAGATACATAATGTTTGTCGTAAATAGCGCATCCACCGTGCCCACAGAGCGCTGAGTAAAAAATCCCAGCGGCAAGCGCCGCAGATAGTCAGCAATAAACAGCCGCAGCCGAGTTTGCACCGCGATTGTTAGTGCATAAGCCTGCACATTCGCCTTGTAGCCAAATACAATTTGCGCCAGACAAAAGAGTGCGATCGCCCCCACATAACCCCATAGTGGCCCACCGTTGACAACCCCGCTATCCGCCTGCTGAAACAGCGCTACTAACACCAAATACACCAGATAGCTGGTCCACCCAATCGCCATCCCCTCCAGCAATCGCCAGCGCACTGCTCGCCACAAATAATGCACCGACCGCGCCGGAATCAGCTTCCGCATCATCGTCCATACCGCATCATCCTCATTCAGCGCTCGATACGGATTCTCCAAAGGAACATCGGCTCTTCCTTGAGAAAACGGAGCAACCGTCTCCCCAATCCCCCACTTCCCCATTCTCCCAGGCCCAATCTCCTGAGCAGAGCCAATAGCCCAGTCCCTCGCCGCCACATGCGCCGTCCACTGCTTCTGATAAAGCTCACACGACTCCAGCAGTTCCTCATGCCTACCGCTGGCAATAATCTCACCTTGGTCAACGACTAAAATCTGGTCTGCGCCAGTAATGGTTGAGAGTCGATGCGCAACAACAATTAGGGTTTTCTCATCGTCTGCTGTGCCACTTGAGAGAAGAGCGGCGATCGCCTCCTGCACCTTCGCCTCATTCTCCGGGTCAACATAGGCCGTCGCCTCATCTAAAACAACAATCGGCGCATCTTTGAGCAGAGCGCGAGCAATAGAAAGCCGTTGCCGTTGACCGCCGCTAAGACTAATCCCGTTTTCACCGACAGGCGTATCGTAGCCCTGTGGCAGCGCTTTAATAAACTGATGGCAGCGAGCCGCCTTAGCTGCGCGAATGACCGCTGCCTTACCAGCAGTCGGCTGACCGATACGAATATTTTCCAAAACCGTATCGTTAAACAAAAAGACGTCTTGAAAAACAAAAGACACTCGTGCCATCAGCTGTTCAACCGCTAGGTCTTGAATATTGACACCGCCAATGCAAATCTCTCCTTCCTTGACATCCCAAAAGCGCGGAATAAGTTTGGCAATGGTGCTTTTGCCCGCGCCTGAAGGCCCGACCAAGGCTGTCACACCTCCCGCTGGCGCAGTAAAACTAATTTGATTAAGAACAGAATCATCTCCATAGCCAAACGAGACTGATTTAAAGGTAATTTCGTTGTTTTCAGGCTGTTGAACATTCGCCGGATCGACTATCGCTGGTTGGTCAAAGACGGCTGTGATTCTCTTGGAAGCAGCGTTAATTTGGTAAAACCCAGTCATTCCATGAAAGAGAACAGCCATAATTGGGCGATTGAAGCCGATGCCCATGACAACAAATAACACAAAGGTCGAAACGCTGAGCGAGCCAGAAAGATACAGCGCAATGCCAACGGGCACGACGGTAATCGCGGCGGAACGCATTAGGGTAAGCATCACAGCCATAGGCAGGGCCGAGGTGCGGGTGGTGCGGACATACACCTGCCGCATTTCTTCTACTACATCTTGCAGCTGGGCAAACGAGAAATCGGTACGGGTAAAGGCTTTGATTACCTTCATGCCGTTGATGTACTGAATTACCACGCCGTTCATTTTGGCCAGCAGTGCGTTGTAGGCACTCATATCGAAGCGCACCATCATTAGGGCAAAGAGTCCGAGAGCGATCGCCGCACTGGCCAAGGTGGCTAGGGTCATGCGCCAGTCTACTAAGAACAACAAAATGCCTGCAAGCAGAGGAACCGTCACGCCCGCCACCACATCTGGAATTAGGTGAGCCAGCCCCTGCTCTAGCTGTTCAACATCTTCATGCAGAATCTTTTTAATTTCGCCTGTGGTGCGATCGCCAAAATACCCCAAGGGCAGCCGCCCTAGCTGACGCGCCAGCTCAATCCGCAAGTCATAGAGAATATTGAAAGCCGCCACATGAGAAAAATGCGCTGATATTCCAGTGCAAACAGCCTTGCCCACCACCGCGCCCACAGCCACCGCAGCCAAAGACAGCATGTATTCTGTTGTCAGCTCCAAACTTGCCTCTGAAGGATTAAACAATCTCAGGCTCACCAAATAAATCAGGTAGTAGGGCACCAATCCTAGCCCAGCGCCAATCGCCGCGAGCAGCGCCGACAGCGCCAAGCTGATCTGACGTCGCCGGATCAGCTTACCTATCCCCGCAGGTACAGCCGTAGTCGCCGCAGGCAAGCCTAACTGCTGCGCGGCCCACTCCTCAGCACTCTCCACCGAGCCAAAGACCTTGCCAGGACAACCGTACAGATGCTGGGTCACCTTTGCCACCATCGGCCCCCACAGCTTTAGCAGCTTGGCCGAGTCAGGCACCATGGCCACCCCAGCGCAATACTGAGAGATTTCTAGCTTGTGGGCCTTTGTCCAAGCGATGCCGTCTTTTCGCATCTGTTTGACTTCAGGCGATCGCTTGCCTGCCGCCTCCGCCGCTTCCGCATCGTCTCGCTGCATTACCAGCGCAAAAGTCTCCTTTCTGGCCAGCCAGTCTTCAAAACGGCGATAAAATTGACTCATTTCCGCTGGCGTTCCATTTCCCTGGAACTGTACCAATACCAGCGGCCATCGACTGTCATCAATCATCATTTGGTTGGCTCTCCTTTACTCGCGAGCAGCCTTTTACAGCTTTTTACAAAACCTTTTCGCCCATGCTAAGACGATTAGCTTAATGAGAACAGCTCCTAAATATTTTTTAACTTAACAGGGAAAAATCCAAGCGGTGGCATACTTCCAAATGCTATTGAATAATTGGCTAAAATCGGGTTTGGCATCGATTTTTTATCTTTTGGCATGAGATACTTAAAAATTTTATTATTGATATTTAATGTCATTTATATGAGGCTATATATACTGGGAAGTAGTATGCCTTCCAGCTCGGCAACTCATCATTAGACGACCCACATTAGACGACCCATAGAACAAAGTCTATGAGAAGAACAGGCGCCATGAAGCGTAGATGCAGTAGCGTTCGCAATTGGAATGTTATAAAAACAGGATGATATGAAAATTCCGCTTACTTTTGACGATATTCAGCAATCTCTTCAAAGTTTTCAGCAGCAGTACGGCGGTCGCTGTCAGCTAGCGCAGGGAGAAACTTTTTTGCTCATGCCTACCCGCTTTGGGGAAGGTTATCTACGTGGCATTTCTTTGCGAGAGGGGTTAGAGCTGTTTATTTATGAATACCGTCTAAACTGCGATCTGATTTTAGATTTTCAAAAGCTTGCCCTCAACAACTCGTTTGTAAATCTAACCTTTTGCCTGTCTGGACGATGCAGTGGATTTATGCCTGGGATAGATCACAAGCTTGATATTCACGGTCAGCAGACATCCCTTTCTACTGTGCCTTATGCGGCTGGAACCGTTGAATTTTTTGGCGGACAACAAATCAGCGGTGTTGAGCTTGTGATGAGTCCTCAATTTGCCAGGGGCTTCTTGGCAGATCGCCTGAGTGCAATGCCATTCACTTGGCAACAGGCTCTAAAAGCAGCCGCTTTAGAGCCTTCCTATCACCTCACTAAGCTTTCTCCAGAAATCTCTTATATTCTTCAACAGGTGTTTAACTGTCCTTATCAGGGCACGCTCCGACAGCTTTATTTAGAGGGAAAGTCTTTAGAATTAATTGCCCTGTACTTTTCTGCCGTAACAGGCGCTGTAGAGGCTCCATCAGGCCAACTTAAGCGAGATGAGTTGGATCGTTTACATCAAGCGAAGCAGATTATCTCGCAGCAGATGCTCGATCCGCCATCGCCAGCAGCACTCGCGCAGCAAGTTGGTCTAAGCGAGCGCAAGCTGCAAAAGGGGTTTCAACAGCTTTTTGGCACAACAGTGTTTGGCCTACTGCACGACTACCGTATGGAACAGGCGCGGCAGATGCTGGAAAAGGGGAAAATGAGTGTGGGTGCGATCGCCCTTGCCGTTGGCATCTCTCACCGGGGCTATTTTTCTACTGTCTTCAAGCGCAAATTTGGCAGTACGCCCAGCGTCTACCAGAAACGTTTTACCCGGTAGCGCACCCTTACAAAGACAGCTTAGGATACATTGTAATTGATGCCCATCGAGAGGGTTAAAGAGGGTTGATCATGAAAAAATCGCTTGTTTTCTCTGAAAATTCTTTTGTTCAGCTAATGGAGCATCTGGACTATCCAGAATCAGGTCTGTCAAATCAGGTCGTTTGGCATGGCGCGCAGTGTCAATACAATTTGCTTTGTCTCGCCGCGCAGGCCAAAATTCCAGAACATACGTCGCCCCAAAATGCCACAGTGCAGGTCATTGAGGGAACGGGCGAACTCACCCTAAATGGTCAGGTGATTGTGTTGGAGCCAGGCGTGTTTATTTTCATGCCCGCCAATGCACCGCATGCGTTAACAGCTGCTTCAAATCTGGCTTTTTTGCTTACACGTTCCGCAGTTGGTTAGTACGATGAGAGCATTGTTATGATATCTAAGACATCACGTAATACATCACGCTCAGTGCGATCGCCCAGCAGCAAAAGCGATAAAAAAGAGAGATTTAGCAAATATCAAGGGTATTTCCCGACCTTTTCTCCAGAGCACGGTGCCTATATCGTGCTGGCGGTTTCTTTTTTAACCGGTGCTGCCGCTGCTCAGCAGTGGACTTGGATAACCACCCTGTCACTGATCTGCGCTTTTTGCGGGTTTCAGGCAGAGCATCCGCTGGTGCTACAAATCAAACAGCGACGCAGTTGGAAACCTCGATTTCTATTGTGGACTGGGATTTATGGTGGAATTGCGATCGCAATTGCCGCTTGGCTATTTTGGCACGATCCGGAAAACGGGTCTCTGCTAATAATCTACGGCTTAGCCCTGATAGCAACCGTGATAGATGGTGTTTTGGTATGGCAGCGTCAGCAAAAATCGATTTTGAATGAGCTGATAACATTTGCCGCCGTTTGTTTATCGGCGCCCTTAGCGTATGCGGCTACGGTTGGAATGCTGCCATTGTCAGCGGTAGGACTCTGGATACTCAATAGTTTGTTCTTCTCAAGCGCTATCTTTACCGTTAAGCTCCGAAAAGTACGAACGGCCTCTATTGTGCCGGGCCTCATTTTTCACACGCTGGCTATTGGCGGGGTTGTCTTACTGTGGCAGTTGCATTGGCTATCGCCCATTACAGCAGCGGCTTTTGGCGTTGCTATCGTCAAGTTTGGGGTGATTTTGTGGCAAAAGGACTGGTACTGCTATACCAAAATTCAGCATGTAGCGATGCTGGAGACAAGCGCAGGTTTGTTGTTTTTATCGGTAGCAGCGCTTTCGTTACTGCCGCCGACATTGCCTTGAGTCCTAAGCAGAAACGTATCGCCAACAGCATTGAGAGAACACGCAATAGAAAGTATTGCAAAGACAGTTTTGTAGCCTATTAGCATTTTTGTGACCGATAACTGTTACGCGGACTTCTAGCTTGCAGGAATTCTCTGCAATTATGGATAACAGCTCTCAATTTGCTTTGGATTTTAGATTTAAAAACGTCGCTATTGTGATCATGTTTGCACCTATTGCGATCGCCACTTCGCTAAAACCTGACTATCATGGCGTCATGTAGCAATGGCCAGATGCATTTGGTCATTGTCTTGGTGAGCATTCCCTAGCGCCGGGAACCGACGCGGGTTCTCACCGCTGCTGACCACTTAGCTCTTTATGCCGTAAGGGTTTCACTCATCGGAAATGTGTAGAGCTAAGTGGCAGATGTTATAGATAGCTGTTCAACTCACAGTTCGATAAAGGTTATAAACCATGACGAAACTCTCGGTAGACCTTGGCCCTGTACAAGAGACGCTGCTAATTCCTCTGCTCGGGCGAGCTAGGGAAACGCAGACAGACAGCGGTCTCATTCAAGATAACAAAGCCGTCGAGATTGTTAACACCCTTAACTATGATTTTTCAAAATGGGAGAAATCAAGTTCGCTGAAGGGGGCAACCCTACGAACGCGCATGTATGACCAGGATGTTAAAGCGTTCTTGGCAGAGCATCCCGCCGGGACGATTGTTGAAATCGGCTGTGGCTTAAACACGCGCTTCGAGCGTTTGGATAATGGCCAAGCTCGCTGGTTTGACCTAGATTTGCCGGACTCTCTAGCTCTACGACGACGGTTTTTTCAAGAGCAGCCTCGTCGTACGATGCTAGAAGCGAGCGTGTTAGACACCGATTGGATGGAACCTGTGGCGGCAACAGGTGGACCTTGGTGTTTTATTTCAGAAGCGGTAATGATTTATCTCGAAGCGCCACAGGCAAGGCAGGCGATCGCGCAGATTGCAGAGCGCTTCCCAGGTGCTTGGCTGCTGATCGATACCACCTCTCAAAAAATGGTTGATAGCCAGTCTAAACATGATGCGATGAAGCATATGTCGCAAGATAGCTGGTTTCGCTGGGTTTGTAATGATCCGAGAGAGATTGAAGCATGGGCGAATTTGAAGTTGGAGCGATCGCGCACCTTTTTAGACGGTGGCCCTGAACTAATGAAATATGCCCCGTTCTATGTGAAGTTCATGACCCGATGGGTTCCCTGGCTCATTCGTCGTCAGGTCGATGGCTATCGGCTCAATCGATTTGTTGTAGATGCCTAGAGCTAGCATATAAACAAAAAAGATTTGGCCCTATCTAAAGCTTAAGAGAATCTAATTTTTATAGAGATTGCAGCTTGAGTGATCATAAAAGCCGCTGTAGCGATCATTCAAGAAAAAAAAGCAGGGTAATATCCAGGTGCTTCCGAGTGTGCATCTTAAAGCTCGGTTATCAGCATTTTTTATTCAGGATGAATATTGCCCCATGAACAGTGACGCGCTTGCCAATGCAATCTCTGAAATTGAGTCAAACGATACGTTTGCAACCGCTACGCCCATTCCTCTCTCAACTGATTCTCCTAAAACAACCGCCGCAGGCAGCATTAACTTTGACTTCGACAACAACCGCGATGTCGATGCAACAGAAGATGTCGATCTCTACACCTTTGACCTAGCTGCTGGCGACACAATCAAGCTAGATGTTGATGCCCTCGGAGATGTTAGACCCGCTGATTTTGTTGAACTTACCCTATTTGACAACAACGGTAATGTCTTGGCCACAGGTGATGTCTTTAACCCTGGGCCTGACGATGCTTTTGTTTCTTACTTACCCTATATCGAATATACGGCGACTGAAGCAGGCACCTACTATGTCGGCGTCAGCGCCTACTTAAATGGCAGTTCTATTTTTGCAATCTCGACCTACGATCCCTTCACAGCCGGTTCGGGCAGTGGCACTAATTTTGACCCGCTGGGGTTTGGTTTCAACAGCTTTGGAGACTATACCTTAGGCTTCGAGCTGATGAACGCTAACACCCCTATTGTTGCGCCGCCTCAGCCGCCCACTAACGGAGGCCCTCCACCGACCGATGCGCCAACCGTCTCCTTGCAAGTCATTACCGGAACTTACGACACCGATGGCAGCATCATCGTGCCAACGCTGGCTGAAACAGTGAGCGATCAGGGGTTAAGCCCCTCCTTTGGTGTCGGTGGATCAGCCATTACCTTTGTTCTAAATACCGATGGAGAGATTCCAGCAGAGGGCATTGAAATTATTCTCAATGCTGACGCTGAGCTGGCAGAGTATATATTCACATCTAGTCCCTTTATTCGAGGTGGCGAGGTTTTAGGGCCTGTCTTTGACGGCGAGGGAAATCCATCTGGTCTTCGTCTTAATCTGATGCAAAATACAGCGCTGCTCAATGTCAATGTCGCTGACAAGCCTACGCCAGAAACCGATGGTCCTGAGCAAGTGACTTTTGCGCTAGACAGTAGTGCTGCCAACATCAATGCTGCGGCTGCCGAGTCAACCATCACGTTTTACGACACGCTTGCCGATGTTCCGCCGCCGACAACAACAGATCTGGCCATCGGGCTAACGGTAGAAAACGAAGCCCTAGTTGAAGCCGAGGGCAATCAGGCAACCTTGATCTTTACGCTCAGTGAACCGCCACCAGCTGACGGCGTACTCGTCTATGTCAACCTAGCTGCGAACACCGCAGGTGAAACGGCAAATGGCCAAACCTTTAATCTGTTGGGTCAGTTTGATGTGTTCGGCGCTGAGGTGACAGGTGGCACGTTTCCTATTCCTGATTTTGCATCCAGCGGCTTTTATTTCAACATTACGGAACAAACCGCCACAATTAGTGTTGCTGCATTCGCTGACGATGTCGTCGAAGGCTTGCAGGCTTTTCAGGTAGCGCTAGGCGGCAGTACCGACTATCAGGTAGATCCGGCTGCTAATGCCGTTCCCCTCACCTTGGCCGATACGTCTGACTCCTTGCCTCAACTCAGCCTGAGCACTGAACCAACTGTTCTCATTGAGTCAGCGCAAACTGCTTCGGTGCACACCTTTACGCTGAGTGCGCCGCCACCGCCCGCAGGGCTATTGGTCTCGGTGACGGCAGAGGGCTTGGATGACTTTGATTTGAGTGGCCTCGAAACCACAGGCATTACCGGAGATATCAACATTGCTGAAAGTGAGCCGCCTCAGCTGGTTTTTACCATTACAGAAGATACGGCCACCATTACGCTACCCGTTGCAGATGATGGTGAATCTGAGGGGTTAGAAACAGCTACCTTTACGCTCAATCCCAGCGACGCCTACCAAATTGATGAGATGGCAACATCCGGCAGTTTTCAAATTGTTGATACGCCGGAAGAGGCACCACCGCCATCGATAGAAACAGAGATCAATGATTCACTAGAGACGGCTATCTCGCTTAATTTATCTGCGGGTGAGCCGGTGACTATTGATGGCGCGGCCAATTATGTCTACGACTTTACCGATATTCCGGTGCTGGATTTTTCTGAGGATGTAGACCTCTATGGCTTTGAGCTAGGCACAGGTGAATCGATTGATGTTGACGTTCAGGCTGCCGCTGAGCTTGATGGCAGTGCCTCACTACTGAAGCCTGTTCTGCGACTCTTTGATGCTGATGGTAATGAACTCGACACGGTCGGTCAAGTTGATGACTTAGCGCAAATCAGCACTGATCCTGGTGAAGCCAAACTAACGTTTACCGCTCCAACTGATGGCACCTACTACGCAGGGATCAGCGTTCTCGGTAACGACGACTATGACCCAACTGTCCCTGGCAGCGGTAGCGGCTGGATTATTGAGGGTGTAGCCGAACCGGGTGCGTACCAAGCCACTTTCTCCACATCAACAGATGACCCCAGCGGCTACGCGGTCACAAACTTAGTAGCCAACGAGGCGGCCTACAGCCCTCAGCTGATCGATCCTTACCTAGCGCTGGGCTGGGGTATTGCGATTCGCCCCGCTGGGCTGGGCGGACACTTCTGGCTTAGTGCGAGTGGTACTGGCGTCAGCGCAGAGTACGTTGGCGATGTCGGTGGTGTGCCTATTCACCAAGACGATCTCAAAATTGTTGACGTCACGCCGACAGAATTTAATCCCTTTGGCCTCTCTGGACCCACTGGCCAAGTATTCAATGGCTCTGGTGATTTTGTGGTTACCCAAGATCATCCCAATGGAGATATTACTGCGCCGAGTAAGTTTATCTTTGTCGCCAGTGACGGTGGCATTTCTGCATGGACTGAGCGTAGAAATGAAGACGGCACGGTTGATCGACCGCTCGTATCAGAGGTGGTGGTCGATAAGCTGGGTGAGTCGATTTACTACGGGGCCGCGATTACGAACTTTGAGACAGACAATCGGCTGTATGTAGTTGATTTTGGCCCGACGCCAGGGATTGAAGTCTACGATGGCAATTTCACCGAGATCACTGAAGAGTTTGAATTCGCTAATCCCTTTTTAGAGGAAGGCTACGCCGAATACAACATTCAAAACATTAATGATTCTCTCTTTGTTGCCTACGCCATTCCCTCTCCAGAGATTCCTGGGGATGAAGTGATTGAGCCAGGGCTGGGCCGGATTGCTGAGTTTGACCTAGACGGCAATCTAATTTCAACTTGGGATGATGCTGACTTGCTCAATGCACCCTGGGGCTTTGTGGCCGCGCCAGATGATTTTGGTGAATACAGCGATACCCTGCTGGTGTCTAATTTTGGGGATGGCACTATTACCGCCTTTGATATGGAAACGCGCACCGCGATTGACTATTTGCGCGATGACAGTGGTGAGGCGATCGCAATCGACGGACTCTGGGGTCTCACATTTGGCAACGGTGGTAGCCTGGGCGAAACAAATGACCTGTATTTTGCCGCAGGCAATGACCTAGGCGACGGCGCGGGTGACGGCGTCTTTGGCAAGGTAGAAGTGGCTGCCGATGTGGACGTGCCTGACCCCGGTGGCGATCAGACCTTTACAGGGACTGTAGAAGACGATCAGTACGTTGTCAGCGGTGACAACAACACTTTTCTGCTGAATGAAGGTAACGATACTGTTACTGCGCGAGGTCTCAGCCAAACTGTCGAAGCTGGCGACGGGGATGACATTATTAGCATTGGTAGCGGCATCGTTGACTTGGGCGAGGGCAATAACTTTGTTGCGGCTAGTGATGGGTCTCTAACGGTCACCGCTGGGAGCGGTAATGATACGGTGAATCAGGTTCAGGGCAATCTCTCTGCTAAGGTTGGCGACGGCGATAACCACGTGACCGCTGGTGCGGGTGACGATGCTGTAACGGCGGGCAGCGGTGATGACTATGCCCATGTAGGTGCCGGGAACAATACGCTCGATTTAGGTGAGGGTAACAACACAGTCAACACCATCGTGAACCAAAGCAACTTCCTGCTGTCGGTAGGACAAACTACCGCGACCACAGGCAGCGGTAGCGATACCTTTATTATCGGCGGCGGGGAAGGGGTGCTGACAATTACCAATTATGACGAGAGCGATCGCTTTGAGTTAATTGGCTTTAAGCCTGATTTTTCTGGCGTCATTGACTTTAGCGACCTGAGCATTGCCCAAGATGGCGCTAATACTGTTATCTCTCTCGCTGGCACAGAAGATGTGTTAGCAGTGCTGGAAAATGTTGAAGCTAGCACGATTAACAGCGGTGACTTTGAGCCAAGTGAAACTCTAGTTGGCACAGACTCTGACGATACGCTGGAGACGGCAGGGGGTAATGACACGGTTGCTGGTGGTTTGGGCAACGATATTATCACTGGTGGGGATGGTGATGATGTGCTGAGGGGCGATCGCAATGATCGCTCAACCCAAGATGGAGAAAACGGCGGTAACGACATTATCTTTGGGGGTGAGGGCAGCGATCGCATCGGCGGCAAAGCAGGCAACGACATCCTCAGCGGCGAC
The DNA here is from genome assembly GCA_039820525.1 of Cyanobacteria bacterium J06634_5. Classification (GTDB taxonomy): domain Bacteria; phylum Cyanobacteriota; class Cyanobacteriia; order Phormidesmidales; family Phormidesmidaceae; genus Phormidesmis. Next base: position 12,323 of record JBCBPY010000055.1, on the reverse strand, counting down.
GCAGGCGACGACTTCATCTGGGGTGACGACGGCGACGACATCATCATAGGCGCTTCTGGCAACGATGTTCTCGTTGGCGATAATTCCTCTGAAGGTCGTGGTAGTGACCTCTTTGTGTTTGGTAACGGCGACGGCACTGATACTATTATCGACTTTGAAATTGGCACTGACCGGATTGGGTTAGTGGAAGATGAACTCACCTTTGCTGACCTGACGATCACGCAAGACGGTAGCAGTACCTTGCTGGGCATCACCAGCAGTGGGGAAACCCTTGCCGTACTCAATGGTGTTCAGTCCTCAAGTTTGACAAAAAGCAGCTTTATAGTGGTCCCAGATATCTCGCATCCCGAGGAAGCCTTAGCCTTGATTTAGTCAGTTTGATTGAATCAGCTTGATTGAATCCATGGCCCTTCCCTTTTAGCCACGTTGTCAAGGGCAAAAAAACTACGGAGAAATATCTTCTCTCCGTAGTTTGTTGTTTGTTGTCACGTCACAATTGCAAAAAAATGGTTTTAGAGTAGTTATCTACTCTAAAACCATGGAGAACTTGGAAAATTGTTCATAGCTTTCGTTCGGAGGAAAACGATGAGATTAGACTAACGCCAATTGCTTTTCAAGATCACTCGTATAGGCACCTTGACTGGCCAAGCTATTGCACTTAGCACGATGCAATAGTTTTTGTTGAGCTGTGGCCACATTGCCGGCCTCCCCGCTCCAATGCTCTAATGCCGGTTGCTGAATAGCACGCGCATAAGAGAACGTAACCGGCCATGGACATTGCTTGCCAAACTGTTTATTCATCTTATTAAGATGAGCTGAAGAATCTTCCTTGGTTTGTCCGCCAGAGAGAAATGCAATACCGGCCACTGTTGCCGGTACATTTTTCAGCAAGCACCGAATGGTAGCCTCAGCCACAGCTGAAACGCTAGCCTTTTCCCCAGAGTCTTTGCCGGGGACTACCATACTTGGCTTTAATATCATTTGATCGTAAGCAACGCCCTGCATATGGAGCTGATGGAAAACAGCATGGAGGGTTTCATCCGTAACTTGATAACATCTCTCTAAGGAGTGGTTCCCGTCAATCAATACTTCTGGTTCCACAATGGGCACCAGTCCTCCTGCTTGACAGAGTGCTGCATAGCGAGCAAGGCCATGGGCATTTGCTTCAATACAGGCTCGACTAGGTAAACCATCACCAATGGTAATCACCGCTCGCCACTTTGCAAATCGTGCGCCCATCTGGTAGTACTCAGCGATTCTCTGGGCCAACCCATCTAAGCCTTCAGTAACTTTCTCGCCAGGATGACCGGCAAAATCCTTAGCGCCAGTATCTACCTTAATGCCAGGTAACATACCTGCATCTGCAATCACCTTTAATAAAGGCACACCTGCTTTGGTTGATTGGCGAATGGTCTCATCGTAGAGGATAGGGCCGCTGATGTAGTCAGAAAGCGTTGGAGTTGTTAGGATTAATTCTCTATAATTTCGACGAGAATCTTCCGTAGTTGGAATGCCTAAAGCCTCAAAACGCTTGTTGCAAGTGCCGTTGCTTTCGTCCATCGCCAGGATCCCTTTACCCTCTGAGACCATTGATTTTGCGTTGGATTTAAGCTCATTCGAGTAGATGGTCATAATTGATTTCCTAACTGTTTGGTGGCTGTTTCGTCCTACCTATGCGTTCTTTTTGAATTCGTCAAATAGGATTGGACAGCTATTTCTTATTGATATATAATCTCAACAAGTGCATTGTTGTCAACTCCAGGCAATAATTCATTTTTTCAAGCATTTGCTTTTTAGGTTTAATCACCTGGGTTTTGATGGCACCTCCTATTGCGCTATCAGAGCTGCTTTTGATAGCACTGCTTAATCGTCGTTAGTGAGTGTTAGTGAGGTGTCCGTTATGAATGCAAGCGCTCAAGCGCTATCTATCAGCATCGTTAGTAAAATTGCTAACGTTTCGACCATTGTTCAATCTCAATTTCCCTTGGTAATCGTGGATTTCAGCCCTTGGGTCCTCAATGAAAAAAAACAGGAACAGTTTGATCCTGATTCGATTGATATGGCTTTTTCATTCCCAACTTGGCAGCCACCTTTAGGGTGTGGCTGTATGTTGTTGCAAATTTATTTTTCTGGGGAAATAGAGAGTTCTGAGCGAACCTTACGCCGGATTAAGCTGACTGGGCATGACTACAGAGGCCAACATTGGCGATTCTCAACCCAGGCAAACTGGCAGTTCTCAGGCGCTTATTTGCCTTCTATCGAAGGACAGCAGCAGCTTAAATCTGTGGTGGGTCAGCTTCATACACTTTTTGGATCTTCAGTTTCTCTGCCTCGATGACCCGTTTTTGATAGATCACCTAACTTTTGATATCACCTAACTTTTGAGAATGGAGCGCGTGTCTTGAGCTAACGACCAGCGCTTATCCTCATGACGACTTCGTCAATAAATGCGGTTAACTATGGAGACTTTTTACGATGCTTAGCCAATGGTATGGCCCTTTGCTTGTTCTATTGATAGCCACTGTGTTTTGCTGGATGCTATCGACAGGGCCTGCTTTTGCAACAGCCTTTTCATTGAGGTACTAGGAGGGGATGTGCCTGAGTATATTGATTTTTTGACAATATTAATAAGACTTAGGAGCTTAAAGTTGTTGCGGTTGTCCCTTGGTGATTGCCTTTGGGCTATGGTTTCTATGCCAATGCCTGGAACGACCTAGGACAGGCACTCTTTGCTTCTCAACAATATGCGGGGGCCTTAATGGCTACGACACGCGCTGCTGATTAACCCTGACTACTCCCTGGCTTGGGCTAGGCTAATGGATGAAGATCTGATCCTAAGTAACGATGAACCTTGGTAGTATTAAGCGGTTCGACTTTTCGCTCGACTTAAAAGAGCGGCAATTCGATCACGAATTCTGTCCCCTGTGGTGAGACCTGCTCTACAGAGAGTGTTCCGTTGTGCTTTTGGACAATTTTATAGCAAATGCTGAGCCCTAAGCCTGTGCCTTTACCCACCGGCTTCGTGGTAAAAAATGGATCGAAAATTCTAGCCTTGACCTCAGCCGGAATACCCGGTCCATTGTCTCTAATACTGATAATGGCTTTGTTTTCTTTTTGTTCTATACGAATGAAAATTTTGGGAGTTGCGGTTTGGCTACTCTCAAGGGCATCTAAGGCATTGCTGAGAATATTCATAAACACCTGATTCAGCTGAGCTGGATAACAATTCACCCATTCAGAAAGGGTATAGTCTTTGACAATTTCTACGCCTTGTTTAATCCGATGGTTCAAAATGAGCAAGGTACTATCCATGCCCATACTCAAATCAACAGGCTTACGTTCAGATTCATCTAGGCGGGCGAAATTTCTAAGAGAGATGATAATTTCTCGGGTACGCATTGTGCCGACTTTCATAGAGGTCAGGATGTTGGCAAAATCTGATTTGACAAAATCTAAATCGATGTCTTCTAGTACTGTCTGAATATCGGGGGTCGGATTGGGATAGTTCTTTTGATAGAGATCTAGTAGGCTCAAGAGATCTGTGGTGTACTGACTGGCATGGCTTAAATTGCCATGGATAAAGTTAATGGGATTATTAATCTCATGGGCGATGCCGGCGACCATTTCACCTAGTCCAGACATCTTCTCGGCTTGGATCAGTTGTGACTGGGTGTCTTTAAGCTGACTTAAGGCTTGCGATCGCTCCTGAATTTTTTCGCTGAGCTCAGTTTGAGAGGCTTGCAGGGCTTCTGAGTACTCGCCCATCCAAGTAATCAGTTGGTTGAGTGCGGTTGCTAACATACCGACTTCGTCCTGCCCCGTTATGCGAGCTTGCTGACTAAAGTCACTGGTTTGTACAACCTGCTGCGCCGTATGGGTTACGGCTTTAATCGGGCGAATAATCTTCTGTGCTGTCCATTGCCCTACGATAACGACGATACCTGCGCCAAGAGCTGAAATTGCCAACGCTGTTAGCCACAGGGTTTGCTGTATGCCTCTGAGCGGTTCCAAGGACTGTAGTAATGCCAGCGTTAATGCTGTGTTATGTAACCCAGTCAGCTCAACGCTTTTAGCCATATAGCGACTGTTGCCAATTGTGAGCTGAGAAATCTCTTGAGAAAACTGATCGAGAGAAAATCGTTCGCCTCTTTGGGTGAAGGTAGACGCAATTTGCTGCTCGCCATTGAAAGCAACCAGTTCTCCGTCAGTCTGTTCGGCAATGGTTTGGAGTTCTTGGTTGGTCATGGCATAGCCAACCAAAACAGCACCTATTTTTCCTGAGCTATCGTCAATAATTGCTGTAGAGACGAGAGTAGAAAAGAGTGCATCGTTAGCGCCCACTAACCAAGAAGAGGTCAGGCCGGAGTACAAGTGTTTTTTCGTTTCAGTCAGTTCTAGGGAGGTATCTTGTAAAACAGGTTGCCGCATACTGAGAAGTGTAGACCCATCAGCATTGAAAATCTGTATGATATCAACTTCTAGGACGGGTTTTAGAGGGGATAGTTCTTTTTGCCAATTGTGTTTGTCAGCAGTCGCCAGTGCGGTTTTTAAAGAGGATTGCTCGGTCAGGAGGTTGGCTGTTTTTTGTAGCTTGTTCAGCTTGCTATCAAACTTCTGCAGGATAAGGGCAGACGCTGCATTCAAACTTTCTTGCTGTTTATTTTCTAAATACTGAGAAAAAATATACGTAAATGAAAAGGTTCCTAAGACCCAAATTCCCAAACAGGTAGAGATGAACGGAACATTAATTTTCCAATGTAGAGGAAGCTGCCTATAAGCTTCAGAAAAGGTCTTTAATGTGCTCATATCTCTGGTCTAAAGGGGTAGAAGAATCGACCTGATGATTGTGATCAGAGTGGATGCAGTTACAACATACCCTTATCTTTTCGTTCAGCATCTACTAGCTGCGCTTTGCTATGACAATCCCCCCAGAGTACACAGCTGGTAGGTGTACTCTGGGGGGATGAAGGTGTAACGCTTAATTGCAGCTAATGTCTAAGCGGTTAGCTTACAGTGCAGCCCACTCTTCAGGCAGCATGTTGGCCTGAAGCTCAAAGCCACCGTTACCATCAGGCGTTAGCACATAGGCAATGCCTTGAGGGTCAGGGTAGATGCCGGTAGCCGCTTCAAAAATGTCATCGTGACCGACGATGACTGTATTGGTTCCGTCAGCTGGCGCTGCTGTGAGCAAGGGCGTGACGTTCTCCTTCATCTCTTCGACTTGCTCATCGGTGTAGTCCTCAAAGGGCAAGAAGTTGAGTTTTGCATTTTTGGTATGCGTGCCAAAGGCTAGGTCAGCAGTCTGCCAGGCACGGCAGTATTCACTGGCAATCACATCACCGACGGGAATGCCTTTATCGGTAAACGCAGCGCCGATGTCTTCTGCTTGCTTCATGCCCACATCATTGAGCTTGCGCTGAGTTTCGCAATCGTCCAGGCTCATGTTGGGGTCTGCTTGGTCGGCATAGTCTTTCTCAGTTTGAGCATGGCGGAAATAGATGACGTGTCCGCCTTCTTGGAGGGCGCTGAGTAGCTCCGCACCAGCAATTTTATCTTCAAAGTCAGCATTGGCTTGCTCACCGGCACTGTAGTCACCGCCTTCACCGCCTTCGCCGCCTTCACCACCTTCGCCGCCTTCACCACCTTCACCACCTTCGCCGCCTTCCGCGATTTCAGTGGTTTCGTCTGGCGTTGCTTCGCTAACTTCAGTGGTAGAAGTCCCACAGGCGGCCATACCTGCAGCTAAGGAAACTGCCAAAAATAACTCTGCTACCTTCAGTCGTGTGGTCATCGTGAGTCCTCTCAAGTGTGCTATCAAATAAATAAGCTACGCTTATTGAAACTGATTATCAATCAATTATTTGCTTAGGATAACTTAATCTGGGTTTAATCCAAGTAAAATTACCGTATGGTAATTTTCCTAGACAGCATGCTGCCGAAGTGCCTGTAAAGGTTAGTGCGTATGCAGTTACCTAAAGTTCTTCGATGCATAGAGGGTTCAAAACTTGTAGATCACCTAGCAGAAAATCCATCTCATATCACACGAATTAGATGGTAATGACTCTAAAAAGCCTGTCATTAAAATAGGCCGTTCTTGACGTTCTCCGTCCTTGGCTTTCTCCGTTCTTAACTTTCAAGGGGGCTATCGAGACTGATCCATTAGGGCATTAGGACGTTCGATATTTCAGAATCACAACAAATGAGCAGCAAATTAAGATGATAGAAACTTCTGTAGCGGTGATTGGCGGTGGCGCTAGCGGTTTAAGCGCGGCCATGTATTTGGCTAAGGCCGACATTGAGTCCATTACCTTTGACCATGACAAATCCGTCTTACATAAGGCCTACCTTAAAAATTATCCAGGCAAAGTAGCGCCTACAGCGGGGATCTCCCTAAGAGATGAAACGCGATCGCTCTGTGAGCACTATGGAGCAACCGTTCTTAGTGCCGCTGTAGAACAGCTAACGTTTAAAGATGACAAGTTTTTGGTCATTACCAGTGACGATAGTTACTTAGCCGACTATGCTATTTTGGCCACTGGCCAGGCTCCCCTCAAATTCTTAGATCTCTCGGTGGATATGGTTGAGGGCGTTCAACCCTTTGTAAAAAATAATTTGCCGGTTTCTGCAGAAGGTGAAACCTCTATTCCCAGATTGTTCGCCGCAGGTGTGATTGCCGGTCACCCTTCACAGGCGATTGTTGCCGCAGGCGATGGTGCTAGGGTCGCGGTGCACGTTATTTCTCGTATTAAGGGTGAATATTGGGTGGACCATGATGTTGAACCTAAAGGCTAGACGGGTTAGACCCTAATGCCTGAGGGGTTGCCCCGAGCGGTTGGGGCTCGTTGTTTAAGGTTGCTGTTTAAGGCTGTTGCTTCAGGCTGTTACTTAAGGGGCGTTAGGCGATCGCTCCCTATCCCATACATCACTCTCATTGCATGTTCAAAGAAGGGAACATTCAGTTCTTGATTTATCTTTGGGCTATGAATGAAATTAGGAATGGCGTTAATTTCAATAAATTTAATGTTGCCATCGTTTAAGGGGAGGAGGTCTATCCCCAGAAAGATATAGCGCTTGTGGGAGGAGGCTGCGATCGCTTCTTGCAACACAGGCCTGATCTTTCGAGTGGATTCTTCAGCCTTCGCCATTATCTGCACAAAGTCAGCTAGCTCAGAAGCTAGCATCATTTTTACAGGGCTTTCGTCCGATTCATAGCCTCGATGATCTACTTGGACGCTATAGTCAGTACTCTCTTTGTCGTACTGTGGCGCATGTACGATCACAAAACCATCATTAAAGAGATAAACCGCTTGGTTCCATATCAAGAGATAAATGCGGGCGGTGAACTTTTTCCCCTCAATTAGCTGAATATTATCAATACCCGCCTGGACAATATTGAACTTAGGAAGCTTAAAGTGGGGCAAGTCTGCTGCTGCCACTACTTGGATATCCCGTCCGCCGGAGAGATGGAACGGCTTAATGAACCAGATGTTAACAGGGTTCGGATGCGCGATCGCCTCTTTTACAGTCAAAAAAGTGGCCGGAAAAACATCCGTAATATTATGTTCTTTCAGCAGCTTGCTGACAGTCGCCTTACTCTCTAAGCGGTTATAGATTGAAGGCTCAAGGAGCTTAACGCTATTTGCTTGCTCATCAGGGTTCTCTCCGTAGAACTTACACCAGTAACTAAAGATTGGGTCGCCAAGCCCCTCTAAGCACGACTGATTAAGGTTTGTCGCGGCTTGCTGAAAGTTTTTCGATGCGCGGTTAGCCTGCACCTTTATCATGACCACTCCAGAATGACGGCTATATCACAATTTTTGTAGAGGCTGAATAGCTTTTACGGTGCTTAACCTTAATTAGCTTCGCCTTTTCTAGCTACATGATATGGCGACAGACACCCGCGCAGATTTGCAAAAATTGCAAATCTGCGCATTCATAACTTCTTAAAATAGCCACATCTATTAGCAATAGTTATCAATAATGGGTGTCAGCCTACCTTGCGCCGTAAGTAATGGCTACGCTTTTAAACAGTTCTTTAAGCGATAATAGGCATAATACGCTGTACTGACCCAGTGATGATACTTAACAGGAACTTTAAAATCATCAGAGCCGTCTAAAGAACTTAGACATCGCAACGAAACCGTGACCGTAATCACCCCCATAACTTTATCAGGACTTCATAAAATAGACGTCGCTGAGATTAGTATAGGGTGTTACACTGACGGCAAGTTTAATGAGATTCAGTCTCAATACAAAAGAATTTGTTAAGGTTTTCGCCAAGACAAGTTTGCCGCAACGTATCACAAGATAAAGTCCTATTAAAATAAAGTATCTTTACGGCTACGTTCTTAGCCTCGGGGCTATGACTCAAGGGGCATGACTCAAAGGGGCATGACTCAAGAGCTTATCTTTTATAGCTTTTATTAGGATACAACTGTGTACTTCGCTAGCTGCTGAGAAAATTCCCCTAACCGAATTCTCTCAGCAGCTAGCCGCACATCCATCAGGGCATCGAGTTTTAAGTTGGTCATCACACAAGAACTCAAAACTGGGACTTACAAGACTTATGAATAGTTTGAGCTTTTAATGGATTTAACGGTTGTTATTTGTACTTATAACGGGGCTGATCGGCTGCCAGCGGTGTTAGATCGCTTAGCAGATCAGGTGATAGCGCCTTGTGTTAGTTGGGAACTTGTTGTAGTCGATAACAACAGTCAAGACCGATCGGCTCAAGTCGCTAGCGGCCATCCTGTAAAGGTATTGCTTTCGTCTCGAATGAAGATCGTTTATGAGCATAGGCAAGGGCTGGCCTATGCTCGCCGCCGTGCAGTTCAGATCGCTAATGGGGCCCTGATTGCATTTTTAGATGATGACAATTTACCTAGCCAAAACTGGATTCAATCGGTGTACAACTTTGGCCAGCAATATCCTGATGCGGGTGCCTACGGTAGTCAAATTATTGGCCAATATGGAGCGCCGCCGCCGCCGAAGTTTGAGCGTATTGCCTGTTTCTTAGCCGTGATTGACCGGGGTAATCAGCCTTTTCGCTATGACCAGCTAGATAGATGGCTGTTTCCAGCGGGGGCGGGGTTAGTGGTTCGCAAGCAGGCCTGGCTTCAGGCTGTTCCTGAGCAGCCTGCTTTATCCGGTGTGTCAGCCAAGGGTCTCAATGGAAAAGGGGAAGATATTGAAACCCTTTCCTACCTAAGAAAAGCAGGTTGGCCCATTTGGCATAATCCTGACATGAGAATTGAGCATGTCATTGAGCGCGATCGCCTCAGTGAAAATTATCTGCTAAAGCTGTTTAAAGGGGTCGGGCTGAGCCGTTACCATACCCGTACCATTCGGTTTTCAGCTTGGCAAAAGCTGCCTGTTACAGCGGCTTATATTTTGAAAGACCTTTCTCGTTTAGTGGTTCATAGACTGGAACACTATAAAAGTAGACGTGAAGGTAGAAATTCTATTGTCGTATCCTGTGAAAGAACATTGTTGTATTACAGCATACTTTCACCCTTCTATCATTTTTTCAATTCGATTTCTAAACCTCAAATATTGAAAATTATGCTCAAGAGTATTCGGTCAATCGAGAGACATGTGCTCATTCGGTTTAAATCTTTTCGGGTTGATTCCTCTTGACGGGTGTTGAGTCTTACGCCTCTCTACCATCACGGTAGGTGCCATTCAAGTCACACTAGGCGGTTTCCCTTCATTTGCCTATTTCAGTGACCTATTTCAGTGGCCTGTCTCTACATTACTTAAGGGTCAACACAAAATTAGGGTGCATCGAGGTTTCTCTCTGACAGCTTTTTACAAGCTGTGTCTATGTTTGTTTGGTATTCAGAACAAGCCACTCAAGAATGGATGGAAATCTAACCTTAATGGCTGAATCGCATCAATTCAGTCTTTCATTTCAAGCAAACCAAACAGGGGATTTTTAATGCTTCTGACTTCATCTACGCCAACCGCCATGGTTGATGGCATAGGCAACCATGGAGCGTTTGTTGTTCTAGATTCAGGTGTCGATTACCTGCCTTTTCTAGTTTCTAGCCTCCCAAATGCAAACGTTCTTATACTAAATCCAGAACAAGATGGGATTGATCAGATCACCGCAGCGCTTGCAGCGTGTCAGTCTGTTTCAAGTCTCCATATTGTTTCTCATGGTACACCTGGGCAATTATTGCTCGGCAATAGTGAGCTGAGTTTTGATAGCTTAAGTCGCTATGCGACGCAGATCACTACTTGGGCTGACAAACTCCAGGGCAAAGATATCTTGCTCTATGGATGTCAAGTTGCCAAAGGAGCGATGGGCTATCTGTTTTTACAGCAGCTGCATCAGCTTACGGGTGCCAATATGGCCGCTTCCGAAAAGCGGATCGGTCGTGTCGGTCGTCACACTAACTGGGTGCTCGACACGCAGATTGGTGCTATCAATACACCATTGATTTTTTCTAAAGAGCTACAGGCAAGCTATCCTGGGCACTTTGAACCGGTTGTTGACTTTAGTGTCAGTACCGACACACTTATTGAAAGTGAAGGGACACCTTTTAGTTTTAATTTCACCCTAAGTGAGCCCCCTCCATCGGAGGGTACCGTCGTCCGCTTTGAAGCAAATGTCCCTCAAGCTATTAACCAGTGGGATTTATTTCAGCTACAGCTTCAAGGACTAGCAGGTCAGCCCGTTGATGTTTCTCCAAACCTAGACTTTTCTGCGTTTGAAGTCACTATCGTTGAGCAGAATGCATCCATCACGCTACCTGTTTTCAACGATTTTGTGGATGATAGTCCACAGGATTTCATTTGGACGATTTCGCCCGTTTCTGGTGGAACAGTTGGAAACGCTTCTGCATCCGTAACGATCTTTGACGATCCTAGTGAAGTTCCTAGTACTCCAGAGCCAGAACCTGAGCCAGAGCCAGAGCCAGAACCAGAGCCAGAACCTGAGCCAGAGCCAGAGCCAGAGCCAGAACCCGAGCCAGAACCTGAGCCAGAGCCAGAGCCCGAGCCCGAGCCAGAACCTGAGCCAGAACCTGAGCCTGAGCCAGAACCGGAACCCGAGCCGGAACCTGAGCCAGAACCAGAACCTGAGCCGGAACCGGAGCCTGAGCCAGAACCAGAACCTGAGCCAGAGCCTGAACCTGAGCCAGAGCCTGAACCTGAGCCAGAGCCTGAACCTGAGCCAGAGCCGGAACCCGAGCCAGAACCTGAGCCAGAACCAGAACCTGAGCCAGAGCCAGAACCGGAACCCGAGCCGGAACCTGAGCCAGAGCCTGAACCTGAGCCAGAGCCGGAACCCGAGCCCGACCCAGATGATGTGGAAGAAGGCACCAACGATGCAGATACTCTTGAAGGCGATGACGGCAACAACGTTATCAATGCCTTAGATGGAGATGACACTGTTGCAGGTGGCCTTGGTGACGACATCATTGATGGTGGCGCTGGCGACGACGTGCTCCGAGGCGATGTCAATAGCCGTGATCCTCAAAATGGGATCGGTGGTAACGACATCATCTTTGGTGGTGAAGGCAATGACCGCATCGGTGGTAAAGCCGGTAACGACATCCTCAGCGGCGACGCAGGTGATGACTTCATCTGGGGTGACGATGGCGATGACATCATCATGGGTGTCACGGGCAACGACATTCTCGTTGGCGACAACGGGTCTGGCGGTAGCGGCAGTGACCTGTTTGTCTTTGGCAACGGCGACGGCACCGATACCATCGTTGACTTCGAGGTCGGTATCGACCGGATTGGTCTGGTTGAAGGCGAGCTGACCTTCGCTGATTTGACCCTCACTCAAGATGGCAGCAACACGCTCTTGGGTGTGGCTAGTACGAGTGAAACCTTGGCGGTATTGAACAATGTTCAAGCCTCTGCCTTGGGCGAAGATAGCTTCGCAGTTGTTCCCGATGTGTCGAATCCTGATGAGGCTCAGAACCTCTTGGGATAAAGCATCAGAGCTAAAACTCTGAGCTCGTCTTTCCCTGGTAAGTGCTACGTTGCGCTTGCCAGGGAAAGGCTTCGTAAGCCGCTGAATTGCGGGTGCCGAAATCTTGGGTGCTACTTACTTGGGTGCTACTTAGTGAACAACTTTAGTTAGGGAGGCAACGATTAACATGCCACCTCTCTCGATTTAAGGTCAAATAGATATATGAGTTCTTGCTTGTTAACGCAAAGCCAATTGGTGACTTTGCAAAATACCCCTACTAAGTCTGCTCTGGTTGTTATTGATCCGAGTGTGGCCCAAGTTCCTGCATTGATTAACGATCTGTTGGGAGAAGAGATTGAGGTTCTTGTCCTGTCTGCCAATCGGGATGGCGTTACTC
>JBCBPY010000054.1:0-28019 GCA_039820525.1 Cyanobacteria bacterium J06634_5 | reverse complement strand
GCAACGATTGACAACTACAGGGCCAATTTATACCATACCAAAGGCCCCTACAGCGAAGCCGAACCGCTGTACGAGGAAGCGATCGCAATCGGCAAACGCAGCCTGGGCGAGGACCATCCCGATGTTGCAACGAGGCTCAACAACTTGGCCCTTTCATACCAGACACAAGGCCGCTACAGCGAAGCCGAACCGCTGTACGAGGAAGCGATCGCAATCGGCAAACGCAGCCTGAGCGAGGACCATCCCGATATTGCCACGAGGCTCAACAACTTGGCCAATTTATACCAGACACAAGGCCGCTACAGCGAAGCTGAACCGCTGTACCAGGAAGCGATCGCAATCGGCAAACGCAGCCTGAGCGAGGACCATCCCGCTGTTGCCACGAGGCTCAACAACTTGGCCCTTTTATACCAGACACAAGGCCGCTACAGCGAAGCCGAACCGCTGTACGAGGAAGCTTTAGAAATCGGCAAACGCAGCCTCGGCGAGGACCATCCCCTTGTTGCCACGAGTCTCAACAACTTGGCCCTTTTATACCAGACACAAGGCCGCTACAGCGAAGCTGAACCGCTGTACGAGGAAGACTTAGAAATCAGCAAACGCAGCCTGGGGGAGGATCATCCCGATGTTGCCACGAGTCTCAACAACTTGGCCCTTTTATACCAGGAACAAGGCCGCTACAGCGAAGCCGAACCGCTCTCCCGCCAAAGCTTAGCTATCTTTGAAAAGGCATTGGGAGCAGAGCATCCTTCGTGTGAGACTGTGCGAAACAATTTGCAGGGAATATTGGCGCAAATAGAGAAAGAAACGGCATGACTTAAAGGGGCCTTTCCGCGATCACTGCCGGAATTGCGCTCAATAGCGATACCGACAAGCCACAATAATAATTTCTGTTTCACTGACTTTATAGACAAGCCTATGCTCCTGAGCAATTATTCCAGAGACTCCAGTGACACCTCGACGAGATTAGTCCCTTTTTCAACGTTTTCTATAGCTGTCAAGAGCCGCTTTCGATTCGCTTCCGACTGCCTCAAATAGGCTATTTCATCTACCTCAGACACTACGATCTCAATTTCTCGCCCCTTAAAGGTGCTTTTCAAGCCTTCCAAGAAGCTTTCGTCCAATTCGTTGGCATTGAGGCGATACGTCGTGTGCATAGCTCGCGCAGATAAAACTACGGCTATTCTAACTTGGCGAAACCCCTGCCAATAGTGCTATCGCTAACAACGCTGCACCTGCCACAAACGCCAGTACGCCAGCATCTTAGGGTGTCACCAAAGCACCCTGCGTTACAAGGTGTGCCGCTACGCCGCCAACAATTTCGCGCAGCGCATAAATATCGCTATCCTCATCAATGGCAACCGTCAACACATAGCGCTCCTTGCCAATCGCCATCGCCATAGTTGTGGCAATCACCAAATTGTTCTGACCTGTTTTCTCGCCCAGCCACTTCGCCTGCAATCGCACAGCCTTCAGCCCCTCGTAGCCCAGCTCCCAATCCTGCTGATTACTCAGCGCCGTCAAAATCTCCTCATCACCCGGACGGTTTAGGCCGTAAATGTTCGCCATCATGGCAGTGATGTCGTTCGTGGTGGTTTGATTAATGCCCTCACCAAAGTCAGCGGGCGCGGCTTCTGCACCAATCAGCTTGTGGCCAATCAGCGTCTGTGGGTAGTTTAGTTGGCGCATGGTTTTGTTCATGGCGTCATACCCCAAATAGTCGATCAGCTGATTGGTCGCGACGTTGTCACTTTCTTGAATCATTTGAGCCATCACCTTACGCAGGGGATACTCATTGCCAATTTCGATGCTGGCACCGGCTGAATTTTCGGTGAAGTTGCCCGGCTCAATATACAGTTTGTCGTCTAGGTCTAGATTCTCTCTTTTTATTTTGGCGAGCAACGCTACTGCAATCGGTAGCTTAATCAGGCTGGCCGCACTGGCCATGGGCGTATCGCCCTGAAAGTGACGACACTGCTTAGGGTTTAGCTGACCGTCGGCAGTGAGTTCTAAGGGCTCACGCTTCGACTCAGCCTTCTCGCGCGGCTTTTTGGGTTTGGCAGTCTTCTGTTTGGGCACCACTACAGTCGAGTTAAGCTTTTGTCGTCCCTTTAATTCAGTTTTTTTAGGCTGGGCAGCCTCTTTTTTAGAAACGTCCTTTTCAGGCGCTTCTTTTTCTAGCTTTTGCTCGGGAGCAATTTGGCATAGGGTCACATGCACCGGCGAGGCTCCCTCTGAGGACGGGCGACCTAAGGTAGTCTCAACCTCGGTGACAATGTCTGCCACTAAACGCTGATCGGCCTGTGCTAGCTTTTGATCCGATTCAATCAGGCGATCGCGATACGCTAGCCGCTTATTCACCGCCCGCTCGTACAGTTCTGAATCCTGTGGAATGGCCCCCAGCCGTTCTACAGCGGCGCGCCACAGGGCCTGTCCTTTTTTTAAATGTGCCAAGCGAACTGAGGCACTCTCAGCGGCTTCTGCGTTGTTATCTTCTGCGATCGCACGTTCACTAAACCCAATCGCCCCACGGTAGTGACCCAACGCCGTATTGTCAAAAGCACCATCACCAACAGCACCGCTACCAAAAGAACTGCTGGCCACCTCGGTCAAGTTAGCAGGCAGCAATTTGAGCCCCGTAAGACCGGTCCCTATGGCAACAGATGTTGCGATCGCAGCTGCAAACCATACCCGCTTCATGCGCAAACACTTCTCAGGCTAAAAAGAATCATGGCCGGGGCCCTACTCGCAAAAGTCCAGCTTTCGACAACCTCAAAAGCGCTCCAAAACCCAAGCGAATTCGGTAAATGCCTACTTAAAAGAGTAGTCACAAAACGAAACACACGTCTACCAAGCCCGATACCAAAAGCCCAGTCTCAACGGACTATACCGGTGCAAACCGTTCAAAGGGCTTCACCGTCTGCAAAGTAGAACTCAGTTCCTGGTGAATCTGGCCATTCGTCGCCAAAATGCGACCCGACTTAATATCAAAAGGGCCGCCGTCGTAAGCCGTTACCTGCCCGCCGGCTTCCTCGACTAAGATGACGCCTGCGGCAATATCCCATGGCGACAGCCCCCGCTCCCAGTAGCCATCTAGCCGGCCGCAAGCCACATAGGCTAGGTCAATCGACGCCGATCCACCCCGGCGAACGCCGCGAGTGAGATGGGTCAAGTGGCAAAACTCAGCGTAGTTGTTATCAATGGTTTCTCTGCGGTCGTAGGCAAAGCCGGTCACCAGCAGGCTATCGGCCAAGCTGCCTGCGCTAGACACGCGAATAGGCTCACGATTACAGGTTGCCCCTAGACCTTTTGCCGCGCGGAAGAGGTGATTTTGCACTGGGTCAAAAATGGCGCCAACGGCGGGTTTTCCATCAATCAACAGGCCCACTGAGCAGCCGCAGAAGGGGTATTGATGGGTGTAGTTCGTCGTACCATCTAGCGGATCGACGGCCCACAGAAGACCGTCGGTTTGCGTGCCGATACTGCCGGACTCTTCAGCGAGGATGGCGTGGTCGGGCACATGTAACCGCAGCACAGAAAGGACTTCTTTTTCAGCGGCTTTATCGGCTTCGGTTACCAGGTCGCCGGGTCGCCCTTTTTGCTGGATGTTCGAAAGATTGCCCCAGTAGTGTTTGAGGACTGCGCCACCGGCAGAGGCCGCTTCTGTGGCGACATCGAGAAAGCGCTGGAGATCTTCTGGGGAGTAGTTCATGGGTGGGTATTGGTAAAAATTGCGATACGCTGAGCCCTCATCAACGTCACCCTAGTCGTCTTCAATGGGCATGCCAAAGCGAACTTTGCCTTTGCCGAAGTAGCGGCCAAACTGAAGCTCGTAGACTTCGTCTTCATCCTGCGTTTCTACTTCCAAATCGCTGCGGGGATAGCTGACACACAGCAGCGCGTAGCCTTGCTCGCGCAGGTCTGGAGAGAGGCCCATGGCTTCGTTTTGCTCTAGCTCGCCTGAGAGTACGCGGACAGCGCAGGTTGTACAGGCACCGTTGCGACAGGCAAAGGGAAGGTTGGCCGTTTGGTTTTCGGCAGCTTGCAAAATGTAGCGATCGCTCGGCACCTGCACCGTGTAATCAATACCTTTTTGTCGGTCGTGGATATGAACGTTGTAGGTGTCGGCCATAGGACAAAAAGAAGCAGCATCAAAATAGGGGCATTGATATGATCGCATAGGTGGCCCACTTTCTGTTACGATAGCGAAGCTGAAATAAGCCGTCCAACCGACGAGGAAACCCTTGCTATAGGCAAGTTTAGCTGTCGGTCCAGGCAAGTTTCACATCAATAGTGGAGAGATGGCCGAGTGGTTGAAGGCGCAGCACTGGAAATGCTGTAACGGGGCAACTTGTTCGAGGGTTCGAATCCCTCTCTCTCCGTACGAAAAAGAGCCCTGTCAAAGTTTTTTGGCAGGGCTCTTTTTTGCTTTTTATTAGCTTTTTAATAGGACGTTGGATTTTCTAAGACGTTTACTATGGCCGAATGCCCAGCTTTTCCTTCCCCAGCGCAATCCCACCGAGCGCCACCATCAACACGCCAGTCCACTGAATAATTTCGAGTGAGACGCGGGGTACAAACCCTACAGCAATCAGCACGGTTACGATGGGCGTTGCCGCAGCGACAATCGCCGTTCGAGGGCCAATCATGCGCAGGCTGCTGTAGGTAAATAAGTACACCAGCAACATAGCTATGCCGATGAGCAATCCCCACATCGCAAAACCTGCCCAGCTAATGTTAGCCAGCCTAAGTGGCTTGACCAGCAGCACGAGGCTACTGAGCACAGCCACCGTTGAAAATTGCACAACACCGACCGGGATAGGATGGCACTGCTGCCGGTAGCTTAGATTAGTCAGGGCAATATAAATGCTAAAGGCCATACTTGCTAACAGGCCAAGCCATAGCGTCTGTGGGTTATCCGCGATCGCCAGTCCGCCGGTTGCCATGCCGCCTAGGAAGGGCCGAATAGCCAGGATGCCGCCCATCGCGATCGCAACGAGTGCCAACATTCCCAGCGGCGTTAGCTTTCGCTCCTGGGCGATCGCACTCCCCAAAGGCACCGCCGTCAGCGGGTACAAAAACAGCAGCGTAGCCCCCAGCACTGGCCCCACCGTGCCAATGCACTGATAAATAAAGACCTGCGAGAAAAACAGCGCCACACCGCTACCTATCAGCAACGTGGTGAGTCGGTCGCGGTGATAGGTCCAGGTCTGCAAATCTTCCCAGGTTTGCTTGTATAGATGAGGCGCGAGCAAGACCAGGCCAGGCACCATCACCAGCATTCTGAGCCAGAGTAAGGCCACTGAGGGCACAAATCCTGCGCCGAGTTCGCCAATGGGAAGCCCAAGCCAGCTTCCCCCTTGGGACAGCGTGCCGACTAGGCTGTAGTGCCATGCCATCAGGACTGAGGCGATCGCACTTAGCGTTATCCCCTTTCGCATATCGACCTTCATCAGGTCACTGGGCGCTCTAAGCTGAATGCTCATTTGCCGCTGCTGCTCAGAGGTTGAGGGGATCGGGAGTTCTAGCGCCCGTTCACGAGTGGCCGCTGCGGGCAACGGCGGCTCAGGTGCAATCGATTCACCCGGTAATAGTGGTTCGGGCTTGGAGGTCGCCTTTTCAGCAGCACCTGAGGAAGCAGCACCAGAACCGGTCGCATCGGCCAAATCTATTGAGATATGTCCAGCATCATTCGGCAGCGTATCCGAGGCGCTGCTGGTTGGGGGCGCGATGGGTTCATTGACTCGCTCATCAGCAGGCGGATCAGTAGAGGGCGACTCAGTAGAGAGCAGCTCGCTAGCAGGCGGCTCACCCGGCAACCGAGGGCCTGTAGCCAGTGACGCATCGGGTGCGGGTGATGAGACCGTTCGCGCCGAAAAATCACGCAGCGATCGCATGTCTCCCTGCAACTGCTCATAGTCTGAGCGGAGCGCGGCAATAGACTGCTCTAACTGTGTCTTTTCATCCTCTAACTGACCGATATCTTGACTGAGCTGATCGGTATAGCGGCGCTGTAAATTTTCTAAAGGGCCTACCAGCTGACCAGAAAAGGTGACTTGTGGTGTTGTAGAAGCAACGCTATTGGCATCCTCACTGGCATCGCTGTCAGTCTCAACCACAGCCTCCGAATCTGAATCGCTACTGGCTAAATCACTGCCCGACAAGTCACTGCCTGTTGAGTCAATGCTTGTTGAGTCACCGCCTGTTGAGTCACTCTCTACAGAATTATCCTCGGCGGCATACTCACCGTGAGCAGTCTCAGCAGTCTCAGAGGGCGATGGCCGCATGTCGTCGGAGTCGGGGCTGACCGGATTCATGGCTTACTCGTCACACCTGTTCACTTTTATACAGTAGTCATACAGCGACCCGTCTGTGAATATACCAGAGAGGCTGATACCTACGGAACCAAGGTGAGAGGGCCCCGTGAGAAAGCCATAACAAGCCGCCCAATCTATTGCAAAAACCAGACTCCAAACACCAGACACAAAAAATCCCGCAGAGACAGAACTCCACAGGATTTTTCTCATGTATTTAGCCGCCCCGTTAGTAAGAGGGCAACTTAACAGATCTCAGTCACCCAGGCGAACCCAGGCGAACTCTAGATAATCGTGCCATCCGGGATGACCGCATTCTTGATCACAACCACAATACCGCTGCGGATGTAGTAGCCTTCCGACTCGCGCTCGGCTTCTTGCACATTGTCCTTATTGATAATCTGCACATTTTTACCAATGCGTGCGTTCTTATCAATAATGGCGCGGCGAATAACAGAGCCCTCACCAATCGCCATCGGAATCTCGTCTGTTTTGGGAAACTCACCGTTTTTGTCCATTTCCTCGTAATAATCGTTTCCGATAATCAAGGTATGGTCGATCTCACAGTTGGCATGAATGCGCTGACGCAAGCCAACTACTGACTTATTAATTCGGCAGTTCTTGATGATGCAGCCTTCGCTGATGATGGATTCAGTAATTTTTGAATCCAAAATTTTACTGGGGGGAAGATAGCGTGATCGCGTATAAATCGGCGCATCTTGACGGAAAAAGCTGAAGGCCGGATTGGGCTGATCGGTCAGCGCGATGTTGGCATCGTAAAACGCTTCAATGGTTCCGATATCTTCCCAATAGCCCTTGAACAGATAGGTGCGAACATCGTAGTCGCGAGAGGAAGCCGGAATGATCTCATGGCCAAAGTCCGTCATCTCCGGATATTTATTGAGCAAATCAATCAGCACCTGCTTTTTGAAGACGTAAATGCCCATAGAAGCAATAAACGGCTTTTCTTCGGCTTCTTCCGGAGATAGGCCCATGCTGCTCGTATCTACTTTCATAACCTCGAGCGCTTCACCCTTGGGCTTTTCTGAAAACTCAGTGACCCGATTTTGATCGTCAACCTTCATCAGGCCGAAGCTAGAAGCCGTCTTGTAGCCAATGGGCACCACAGACAGGGTAACGTCCGCACCCATTTCTCGGTGCTTGATAATGTAGTCGCTGTAATCCATGTGGTAGAGGTGATCCCCCGAGAGGATGATGAACTCATCCACGTCGGCTTCTTCGAACATCCACATATACTTGCGAACCGCGTCCGCAGTCCCTTCAAACCAGCTAGGACTATCCGGCGTCTGCTGGGCAGCGAGGACCTCAACAAAACCATCGCTGAAGGTAGAAAAATTGTACGCCTTGGAAATGTGGCGGTTTAGGGAGGCTGAGTTGAACTGGGTCAGCACATAGATTTTTAAAATGTCAGAATTTAAACAGTTACTGACCGGAATATCGATTAAGCGGTACATGCCAGCTAAGGAGACAGCAGGCTTCGCACGATATTTCGTCAGCGGATAAAGACGGGTGCCAGCGCCACCGCCCAAAATTATTGAAAGAACTTTTTTCACAACGTCAACCCTTAGCTTAAGAAATATGCCATCCTTACTTCACACTCAAGTGTGCGGCTGTATCTGCCAGTTGGCAAGGGGGGATCGGTAAATATATGGACTTCCTCCGGTAGATGTATTGAGCCCGACAAAGCGCAGAGCGCGTTGTCTGTGATCTCGTGCAGAGCACTCACCAAGCAAGCCCAAAGCACTCTGCACAGACGCATTTTGCACACTTCTACACGGCCATCAAACGCTAAAGATCACAGACGCAGAGATTAAAAAGCGTTATGGCTCAGTTTTTTACTTCTGAGGGATGATTCTGAAGGATGCCGCAGAAGCCGGCTTCTACAGCCCAGCTTCTAATAGGTGACTCGCTACACCACGAACAATTTCTTGCAGTCCCTCGGTATCGCCGCTGTAGTTTATGGCAATCGTCATGGCATAACGCTCATTGGCCACTTTCATCGCAAAGGTGGTCGCCAGCACGCGATCGTTTTGGCCTGTTTTTTCACCTAGCCAAGTAATCGCCGGACTCAAGTCTTTTAGCGCGGCATGAGCCAGTTCCAAATCAGCCTGGTTGAGCAACGCATCGACTAGCTTGATGTATTTGGACGTTTCTAAGCTGTAGACATCTACCATCATGGCGGTGATGTCGTCAGTGGTGGATTTATTGCCCACAGTGCCTGCATCAGCGGGCATAATCACATCGCCCGCGAGCTTGTGCCCTGCGTAGGTATCGTCGTAGCCTAGCGACGCCAAAATTTCAGCAATATTATCGCGGCCTACGTAGTCAATCAGCTGATTGGTGGCCACGTTATTGCTTTGATCGATCATGTGGGCCATGACCTGCTGCAAGGAATAGGTCTCTCTGATATTAATTTTGGTGCCTTCGGCATCTTCGGTAAAGTTGCGCTGCTCGATGTAAAGGTCACTGCTGAGGCTAATGCTGTCAGTGTCTGCCTTGTGTAAAAGCGCGATCGCAATCGGGAGCTTAATCAGGCTGGCCGGACTGGCCATGGGCTGGTCGCCCTGATGGTGGCGGCAGGCGTCAGCGTCCGAGGGTGAAGCAGCGGTGGGCACGGCATCAATAGAACACAGCGTAATGTGAACATCTGCCGGGGCAACGCCCGCAGCGGTGATGATATGGGTTAAAAATTCGCTGTTTGCCTGCTCTAATTTGCCCGTGGCCGTGGCTAGCAGCTGCTGATACTGCGCCCGTTT
The DNA here is from genome assembly GCA_039820525.1 of Cyanobacteria bacterium J06634_5. GTDB lineage: Bacteria > Cyanobacteriota > Cyanobacteriia > Phormidesmidales > Phormidesmidaceae > Phormidesmis. The sequence continues at coordinate 18,928 of JBCBPY010000054.1, read as the reverse complement.
GGCCAGCGCCTGCTCGTGAATTTTTGACGAGGCTGGAATCGCCCGCAGCCGTTGTAAAGACTCCTGCCAGGCCAGCTGCTCTTGCCGGGTAAAGTCTAAGCTCTTGGGTAACTCGCCTGCCTGCTTAGCTTTGTTAGCTTGCTGAAACGCAACTACGCCCTGATTCGCCAGCGCGATCGCCTGCTGATAGTCAGCGGCAGCCTGTAGCTCTATGTCATCAGCCTTAGCATCATCAGATTTAGACTGTTCAGCGCCCTGACGCTCTGGACCACGCTTATCATCCGCACGGTTATTGCGCTGAGCAGCAGGCAGACTCTCAGAAGGCAGATCAGATAGCTCGGTAACCACAGCACCCTTGCCAGTCGCCTGAGCAGCGGTTCTAAAAGCGGACTTTCTATGTTTCTTGGGGTGGTCTGCTACTGCTGGGCCCTTTCGCGATAGGTCCGTTTTTGAAGAAGGTGTGGTGTAGAGTGCGGAAGGATTGAGCGGAATCACCATCGCTAGGCTAAAAATAGCGCCAAAAGATGTAGCGATCGCAGCAGTGTTCCAAAAGCCTGACATTAAAAATAACCTTCGTTAAAAGCAGTGAGGTCGTTAACAATAAAGAAGCGATTTGGGGACACGCATTGGAGCAGGCCCAAAATCATAAAGAAAAAATTAAGGTGCACAGATAGTTATTCGCAGCCTACCCCCTAATTCCGACAAATGTAACAATCTTGATTAATATTTTGATGAAGTCTCGCAAGTTGTGTATCGAGAGATAAAGCGGTCAAGTAAACGCCCAATAAACACCTCAAAACCGTTCATTTTGCTATCAGAGCTGATAACCTAACTAACACTGAATGCTTGTTGCTGTTTTATTTTTTCCAGTGGCGAGCGATGACCAGAGGACAACCAGAGGAACCTATATGTCAGCTATCCGCGAGTTGCACCAACAGCTCACGAGCAAAGAGCGCACAGCCGTTGAGATTGCCCGCGTCCAGCTCGATCAGGCCGAGGCCGCAGAATCCAAACTCAAAAGCTTCGTTTCGCTGACTGAAGAAAAGGCCTTGGCCCAGGCTAAAGCTATCGATGACAAAATCGCAGCGGGTGAGAGTATCGGCCTGCTAGCAGGCGTTCCAATCGCATTAAAAGACAACCTCTGCACAAAGGGCATTCGCACCACCTGTAGCTCCAAAATACTGGAGAATTTTGTGCCGCCTTACGAATCAACCGTAACCAGCAGGCTGGATGCGGCGGGCGCAGTTTTCGTGGGCAAAACGAATCTGGATGAGTTTGCGATGGGGGGCTCAACCGAAAATTCGGCCTTCCACACCACTAACAATCCTTGGGATCTCACGCGCGTTCCGGGCGGCTCTTCCGGCGGATCAGCTGCCGCAGTTGCGGGCGGGCAAGCGCCAGTTTCCCTGGGCTCTGATACCGGGGGGTCTATCCGTCAGCCCGCATCTTTCTGTGGAATTGTAGGGATGAAGCCCACGTATGGGTTGGTGTCGCGCTTTGGCTTAGTAGCGTTCGCGTCCTCGCTGGATCAGATTGGGCCATTTAGTCGCACGGTAGAGGATTCTGCAATTTTATTGGGTGCGATCGCCGGACACGATCCCAAAGACGCTACCAGCCTCAATGTCAAAATTCCTGACTATACCCAGTATCTCAAAAAGGACACTGATAAGCCCCTCGCAGGCCGCAAAATTGGCATCGTCAAAGAAACCTTTGGCGAAGGGCTCGACAGCAAAGTCGGCGATACCGTCAACGCAGCGATTGAACAGCTCAAAGCGCTAGGCGCAGAGATCAAAACCATCTCCTGCCCCAAGTTCAACTACGGCATTTCGGCGTACTACATCATCGCGCCCTGCGAAGCCTCCGCAAACCTAGCCCGTTACGATGGCGTGCGCTACGGCCTACGTGCTGAAGAGCCCAACCTGCTCTCCATGTACAACAAAACCCGCTCCGAAGGCTTTGGTGATGAGGTCAAGCGCCGCATCATGATCGGCACCTATGCGCTCTCTGCTGGCTACTACGATGCCTTTTACCTAAAGGCGCAAAAGGTTCGCACGCTGATTAAGCAGGACTTTGAAAAGGCGTTTGAAGAGGTGGACGTGTTGGTGAGTCCGACCGCGCCGACGACTGCCTTTAAGACGGGGGCGAATTCAGACGATCCGCTGAGTATGTATCTGCTGGACTTGATGACGATTCCGGCGAATATGGCGGGCTTGCCGGGGATGAGCGTGCCGTGTGGCTTTGATGATGACGGGATGCCGATTGGCTTGCAGCTGATTAGTAACGTGCTGCGGGAAGATTTGCTGTTTGAAGTAGGTTACGCGTATGAGCAATCGACGGATTGGCATACGAAGCAGCCTAAATTCTAAATCTGGGCACGGAAAAAACTGATTGTGGGTGAAGTCCTCCGAATAAATGGATTCAGGGTTGTGATTTTTTCTGATGATCACAACCCGCCTCATGTGCACATTCGTAAAGGAGGTTTTGAGGTAAAAATTGATATCTCAGGAGAGCACGCTAAGCTGATTTCAGGTGAAGGAAAAAGCCGAAGAGCGTCTGATAAAAAGCTTAGAAAGCAGGCTATGAAGATCGCAGACGATAATCTACAGGTGTTGATGGAAGAGTGGAAGCGGATTGATGCGGAACGAAGTTAAAGCAGTCTCGGCTCAAGTCAATAACAGGCGGCTTGAAGTTGTCTTTAGTACTGGCATGCAAAGTCAGTGGCCGCTAAGCAGCCTCCAATTTGCCAGGCGCATTGATGGTTGTTTAACAAACTTTTTCCCAAGTGAAGAAGAACTCGCTGAGGTTGAAGTTTGGCCCAGCGGTGAGGTGATTGAATTTCCCCGCATAGATCAAGCTTTCCAAGTTGCTGCCCTCATGCGGGGTGAAGTGGGTAATGCTGACTGGATGAGGCGTTTATTAACACAGCCTGAAGCAACACAAAGCAGCCTTGTTTTTGAGACTTCTTAGAGGATGAGTACTTAGCGGCTTGTACGATTTGAGCCTTTGTTAGGAGTTGAGTGTGGAAGCGAGTTTCAAGTACGACGTCTTTTTAAGCCATAGCTCCAAGGATAAAGGCGTTGTACGCGAAATTGCGACTCGGCTGAAGGCGGATGGCGTAAAGGTGTGGCTGGATGAATGGGAAATCCAGCCGGGGGACAATATTCCTCACAAGATTGAAGAAGGGCTGGAGCATTCCCGCGTGCTGGTGCTTTGCATGTCGGCGCAGGCATTTGGCTCTGACTGGGCACGGTTAGAGAGCTACACGTTCCGCTTTAAAGATCCACTTAATCACAGTCGCCGGTTCATTCCTCTCAAGCTTGATGATGCGCCTGTGAAAGGGTCGTTGGCGCAGTTTCAGTATATTGACTGGCTTTCAGCTGAACGTCACGCAGCTTACAACCAGCTGCTGCTAGCCTGTAAACCATATAGAGAAGCACTATTACCTGACTCGACACCTCTCAATCAGAACAAACCGACGCTAGCGATAAAGGTGCTCTCACTAGGTCACACCGACAGTGTGCAGAGCGTTGCATTCAGTAGCGATGGCACTCGTGCTCTATCAGGCTCAGTGAACAGCATGATACGGCTTTGGGATGTAGAAACAGGCCAATGGCTGCGCGTGATGGAAGGTCATACCGACAGCGTCTGGAGCGTTGCATTTAGTGGCGATTGCACTCGCGCTCTATCAGGCTCAGAAGACAAGACAGTACGGCTTTGGGATGTAGAAACAGGTCAAGCGCTGCGTGTGATGGAAGGTCATACCGACAGCGTCTGGAGCGTTGCATTTAGTGGCGATTGCACTCGCGCTCTATCAGGCTCAGAAGACAACACGGTACAGCTTTGGGATGTAGAAACAGGCCAAGCGCTGTGCATGATGAAAGGTCACACCGACAGTGTCCAAAGTGTTGCATTCAGTAGCGATGGCGCTCGCGCTCTATCAGGCTCATTGGACAAGACGATACGGCTTTGGGACATAGAGACAGGTCAAGCGTTGCGCGTTATGGAAGGTGACACCGATAGCATCTATGGCGTTACATTTAGTGGCGATTGTACTCGCGCTCTATCAGGCTCATATGATAAAACGGTACGGCTTTGGGATGTAGAAACAGGCAGATGGCTGTGTATAATGAGAGGTCACACCGATAGTGTTTATAGCGTTGCATTCAGTAGCGATGGCACTCGCGCTCTATCAGGCTCATATGACAAAACGGTACGGCTTTGGGACGTAGAAACAGGTCAAGCGCTACGTGTGATGGCAGGTCACAAAGCCGGCGTCTATAGCGTTGCATTTAGCAGCGATGGCACTCGCGCTCTATCAGGTTCAGAAGACAACACGGTACGGCTTTGGAACATAGAGACAGGTCAAGCGCTGCGCGTGATGGAAGGTCATACCGACAGCGTCTGGAGCGTTGCATTTAGTGGTGACGACACTCGCGCTCTATCAGGTTCAGAAGACAACACGGTACGGCTTTGGGATGTAGAAACAGGTCAAGTGCTGCGCGTGATGCAAGGTCATACCGACAGTGTCCAGAGCGTTGAGTTTAGTAGTGACGGCTCTCAGGCATATTCTTCAGCAGAGAATGGTGTCTTACGTCTATGGCAACTTTCTGACGCAGAGGTATCGCAAGCGGAAAGAACTGATCAAGTTGAATATACAAACGCGAAGGTACTGCTTGTAGGCAACAGTGCTGCGGGAAAGACAGGACTTTCAAACAGACTCGCTCAAAACATGTATATAGAAACAGACTCTACAGTCGGTGCCTGGGCCACCCAGTGGAAACTACCCATCGAATCGAGCGATGGAGTAGAAGAAAGAGGTTTGGCTGTGGGACTTTGGCGGACAGGCCGACCAGCGGCTCATTCATCAGCTTTATATGGATCAGACTCAAGTTGCTGCACTGGTTTTCGATCCACAAAAAAACAACTTGTTAGAAGGCCTGCGAATTTGGAATCGTGACCTTACGAGGGCTGCATCCGGTAACTTCTGTAAGCTGCTCGTCGCGGGACGCATTGATGCAGGCGGCCTACGCAGCGTCAGTCGCTATCAGGTCGAAGAATTTGCGAGCGAGTATGGTTTCTCTCAGTACATTGAAACCAGTGCCAAAGAGAATATCGGCTGTGCAAAGCTGAAAGCAACCATCTGCAAGCTAATTGACTGGGACAGCATCGCCAAACGCACCACGCCAAAGCTCTTTCGACGCTTAAAAGAAGAAATCGTTGCCATAAAGGATAAGGGCCGTGTGCTGATACGCTTCAACGAACTACGTGAAGCCCTGATGCTACGAATGGGAAAGAAGTACTTCACAGATGCAGAGCTAAAGGCAGTCATTTCGTTGCTAGCTGGCCCCGGTATTGTGTGGGAACTTGGATTTGGCTCCTGGGTATTGCTCGCCCCCGAACTCATTAACGCCTATGCCCAAGCCGTCATCCGCACCGTGCAAGCAGACGAACGCGAACTAGGCTGCATCACCGAAGCCTCCGTGCTGGCAGGCAATCTCAGCTACCCCAACGATCTTAACCGCTTGCCAGAAGCAGAAGAACGAATACTCCTACTGGCCATGCATCAAATGTTGGTAGAAAATAGCCTGTGCCTGAGCGAACCCACAGACTCTGGGACGCTGCTCGTATTCCCCAGCTACGCCCGCCGCGAGCGCCCGGACCTCATCGAACATCCCTCCGTACTGGTGAGCTATCAATTCTCCGGCTTCCTGGACGACATTTACGCCACGCTAGTCGTTCGCCTACACCTCACCAGCCCGTTCGATATGAAAGACCTATGGAACGGCGCAGCAGATTTTGAAACGATGACCGGCCACAAGCTGGGCATCAAGCTATCGCGCAAAGCTGCTGGGAATGGAGAACTACTCGTTTACTTTGACCCAGCCTTACCGATTGGCGAGCGCATGATCTTCAGCCGATATGTGCAAGAGCATCTGTTCCGTAAGGTGAAAAATCGAGAACAGGTAAAACGCCTACGCCATTGGAGTTGCGGCAACTGCGGTGAACCTGTTGAAAATCGCAAGCGAGCCATGCAGCGATTAGACGATAAAGGAAAAGCTGCTGACATCATTTGCGTTAACTGTGAGAAGCGCGTGCCCCTATGGGATGACATGGAAGATGCCTTTGCCGACCCTGACATCATCCGCCGTGTAAGAGAGCTAGAAGCTGAGACAGATCGCGAGCTAGACAACGAAAGTAAAGAACGCGCCCTTGTAGGTGATGTCATTTCCACCGTTGGCTTAGCAGGCCAAATCGCCCGCGAGGTTACCGTGAGTGACCACGGCATTGATATGGAAATCGAGTTTAAAAATGATTCAGGCGAAGCCACAGGCCAGCGACTTTATCTCCAGCTAAAATCTGGCGATTCGCATTTAACGAAACGGAAACGCGACAGAGCCGAAATTTTCCAAATTCCAAAACAGCGACATGTCATCTATTGGATGGAGCAAGCCTATCCAGTAATGCTAGTGATTCGAAACTCTGAAGGCGAGGTTCGCTGGATGGAGATTCGCGACCACTTAAAGCAAGTCACTGATGACGGCGCAAACGAGGTTCGGCAGATTGTCTTTGACGGTGAACGCTTCGATGTAATGAGCGTTCGCCGCTGGCGAGAGAAAATTCTGAATTATCAGGCTTAGTGTCAACCAGCACTTTAATGTGAGTTCGAGATAGCCACATCTTATCGCTAGCGACGCGAGGCGACGCAGGGCTCCTATCGCTGGGCATCACTTAGCGAGTCATTACGAGGGTTTCACACTGCGATCGCCTTCAAAAGTTGCGCTAGCCCAAAATTCTGCTTAATGCAGTCGATATCAATTGAGCGACCACCCGACCATACCTGAACGGTAGATAGCTGCGCGTCAGTCGGCCTTGGCGCTGCCTTTAGCTGCCCGTCTTCCCATAGCTCCATCACAAGCAAATCGACCGGTACCAAGAGGCTAGCGCCGTTGTCGAGAGAGATTCTAAAGCACCGCCCCTCAGGTTCATAGTTAACCGCCTCAATGAGCGTTGTGATGGGTTTAGTGGCGAGCATCCTTAATCACCTCCATAGCGGCTTTGAGTTCATTCAATCGCGCTTGTGCCAGCTTGAGTGCGGCCTTCTGAAACTTGGACTCTTTCGATCCGCCAGCAGTTACATCCATTAACATCGGCTCATCTCCCGATATATCTATTTTGACCTCAAAATCGGCACTCTTTGCATGACAGTGATCCGGGTCGTGGTCATCTGAGTAGATAATAAACTTTATGCCTCGGTATCGGAATATTTCAGCCATAGGAAATCACTCCCAAATTAGATGCTCAGGCATCTCAATAGGCACCTCGATTGTGAATATGACAGGTCGAGGTTTTAGCCTTAAGCGCCAGAACAAGGTTTCCCAGACTCGCTTGAGTCTGCGTTTGCTCCATGCATTTAAGCTGGCATTTAACTCAAGGGCTTCATCAGTGGCTCTCTCTTTGATAAAATCAAGCGTCAAACACTACACTATATTCCCTTTGCGGTTCGGCTTTTTGTTTTGAGCGATCGCACAAGGACACCCGCACTTTAAGGAGCAATCACTTCACATGGCCAAAATGTATTACGACAGCGACGCCAACCTCGACTTGCTCAACGGCAAGACAGTGGCCATTATCGGCTATGGCTCGCAAGGCCATGCCCACGCCCTTAACCTCAAAGACAGCGGTGTAAATGTAATCGTCGGGCTGTATGAAGGCTCACGCTCTACAGCCAAAGCCGAAGCAGAAGGCTTAACCGTAAAGTCTGTTGCGGACGCGTCTAAAGCCGCAGACTTCATTATGATTCTGCTGCCTGATGAGATTCAGCGCAGCGTTTACAAAGAAAGCATTGAACCCGGCCTTGAAGCAGGCAACGTACTAGCCTTTGCCCACGGCTTTAACATCAACTTTGCTCAAATCGTGCCTCCCGCAGATGTGGACGTTGTCATGGCCGCGCCTAAAGGCCCCGGTCACCTCGTACGACGCACCTACGAGCAAGGCCAAGGCGTTCCTGCGCTATTTGCAGTCTTCCAAGATGCTTCTGGTCAGGCTCGCGACATCGCTATGGCCTACACCAAGGGCATCGGCGGCACCCGCGCAGGCGTGCTCGAAACCACCTTCCGTGAAGAAACCGAGACAGACCTTTTTGGTGAGCAGGCCGTGCTTTGCGGTGGCCTCAGCGAACTGATTAAGGCAGGCTTTGAGACCCTCGTGGAGGCGGGCTATCAGCCTGAGCTGGCTTACTTTGAGTGTCTGCACGAAGTGAAGCTGATTGTGGATTTGATCGTGGAAGGTGGCCTGGCGACCATGCGCGACAGCATCTCTAACACGGCTGAGTACGGCGACTACACTCGTGGCCCTCGGGTGATTACAGCGGATACCAAAGCTGCGATGAAGCAAATCCTCAAAGAGATCCAAACCGGTCAGTTTGCACGTGAATTTGTCCTCGAAGCGCAGTCTGGCAATGCGGGCTTTAATGCAACCCGTCGCATTGAGTCTGAGCATCAAATTGAGGAAGTAGGTAAGGACCTACGGGCAATGTTTAGCTGGTTGAAAAAAGTGTAGGTTCAACGAACCTCACAACAGTCACAAAACGGCTGAGCGAGAAAGCTTAATAGTTTGCTAATAATTACCCCGCCAGTGGCTACATCCCTGGTGGGGTAACTGTTTTTTCTCTTTTAAGATGCAAAAACCGTCACCCAAAAGCGTTACAGAGTGTTATCAGAGTGGGATTTAAATCGATTGAGTCGTGAATCTTAGTATCGAATATTACCGTTTCACCCAGCTTGTTATGACTTTATATAGCTTCGTCCAAAGGAGCCGAATCTAGGTATACCCTTTAGTGAACAAACTAAGTTATTTGCTTTACGTCTGCGTTTAATTTCGCCCCCTTTGACCTCGTTACTCCTAAGTGAGCATATGCAATCTAAAGAAATCAACACCGCTTCTGTTCATCCCATCATTCGCGTTGAAGATGACCGTACGGGGCTAACGCCGGAGACGTTGAAACGAGCGTTTTTGGACAATCTTTTCTATGTCCAAGGCAAATCGCCTGATATCGCGTCCCTCCAGGACTACTATATGGCCCTGGCCTATACAGTGCGCGATCGCATGTTGCACCACGGTCTTAGCTCTGCCTCCACCTACCGCGAGCAAAAATCCCGGACGGCAGTGTATCTTTCTGCCGAGTTTTTGATGGGGCCTTACTTGGGCAATAACCTCATCAATTTGGGTCTGTACGACGTAGTCGATGAAGCCATGGCCAGCCTGGGGCTGAGCCTGGCTGAAATTATGTCTCAAGAGCAAGAACCTGGCCTAGGGAATGGTGGCTTGGGTCGTTTAGCGGCGTGCTATCTCGATTCGATGACAACGCTAGAGATTCCAGCGCTGGGCTACGGCATTCGCTATGAGTTCGGCATTTTTAAGCAAGAGATTCACGACGGTTGGCAAATCGAGAAAACCGATAAGTGGCTCGCTAACGGCAACCCCTGGGAAATTGCGCGTCCCGAGTGGTCCCGCGATGTGAAGCTGGGCGGGCACACCAAAGCCTATACCGATATCAAAGGTAACTATCGGGTTGAGTGGGTGAGCGATCGCGTTGTAAAAGGCGTTCCTTACGACACCTCTATCCTGGGCTATCAGGTCAATACCGCTAACACCCTACGCCTGTGGAAAGCAGAATCTCCTGACGCCTTCGACTTTGACGCCTTCAACCAGGGCGACTACTACGGCGCGGTCAACTCCAAAATCGTCTCCGAGAACATTTCCAAAGTTCTCTACCCCAACGACGAACACCTCGAAGGCAAACAGCTCCGCCTAGAGCAGCAGTACTTCTTCGTGTCCTGCTCGCTGCAAGACATGATTCGTATCATGCTGCGCGACGGCATCCCCATTGAGCAATTCTGCGATAAGTACACCATTCAGCTCAACGACACCCACCCCGCCGTGGCCGTCGCGGAACTCATGCGCCTCCTGGTAGACGAGCACCAGCTGGAATGGGATGCCGCTTGGGAAATCACCCAAAAGTCTCTGGCCTATACCAACCACACCCTACTGCCAGAAGCCCTAGAGCGCTGGCCCATCGATCTCTTTGGCTCACTCCTACCCCGCCATCTAGAGATCATCTTTGAAATCAACCGACTGTTCTTAGACGATGTTCGTCTTAAGTTTGGTCAAGACAATGCCCGCCTAGAGCGCATGTCACTGATTGATGAAAGCGGTGCTCGCTACGTGCGCATGGCCAACCTGGCCTGCGTAGGCTCTCACCACATCAACGGCGTTGCCGCACTCCACACCGAGCTGTTGCAACAGACTGTCCTTAAAGACTTTTATGAACTCTTTCCCGAAAAGTTCATCAATGAGACTAATGGCGTCACGCCTCGTCGCTGGCTTGTGCTGAGCAACCCCAAGCTCACTCGCTTGCTCAATCAGCGCATCGGTACCGAATGGCCCACCGACCTCTATCAGCTCAAAAAGCTAGAAGCCTTTGCTGACGATCCGGGCTTCCGCACCGAGTGGCGACAAATTAAGCAGGCCAACAAAGAGGCCCTAGCGGTTCGCATTGAGCGGGCAACGGGCATTAAGGTCAGCCCAACGTCCATGTTCGACGTGCAAATTAAGCGCATCCACGAGTACAAGCGTCAGCAGCTAAACGCGCTGCACATTATTTCGCTGTACAACAAGCTCAAGCAAAACCCTGGCATGAGCATCACGCCTCGCACGTTTATCTTTGCGGGCAAGGCAGCGCCTGGCTACTTCATGGCCAAGCTGATCATTAAGCTAATCACCTCTGTCGGTAATATCGTTAACCGCGACCCCGACATTCGCGATCAAATTAAGGTGGTGTTCTACCCCAACTACAACGTCACCAATGCCCAGCCAATCTACCCGGCGTCTGATCTCTCTGAGCAAATTTCGACCGCTGGCTTTGAAGCTTCGGGTACCGGCAACATGAAGTTTGCCATGAACGGCGCGCTCACCATCGGCACCCTCGACGGTGCCAACGTAGAAATTCGTGAGGAAGTCGGTGACGATAACTTCTTCCTGTTTGGTCTTCAGGCCCATGAAGTCGCAGAGCTAAAAGCCAGCGGCTACAACCCTCGTAAGTACTACGAGGAGAATGAAGATCTGCGCACGGTGATCGAACTCATTGGCTCAGGCGTCTTCTCTAGTGGTGATACAAAGCTGTTCAAACCATTGATCGATAACTTGTTAAACCAAGATCGTTTTATGGTGATGGCGGACTATCAAGCCTATGTTGACTGTCAAGAAGACGTCGGCAAAGTGTATCAGGATCAGGACAAGTGGGTGCGCATGTCTATCTTGAATGCGGCGCGCATGGGTAAGTTCTCTTCTGACCGTTCTATTCAAGAGTATTGCGATCAGATTTGGAACATCAAGCCGGTGCCGGTTGAGCTGCAAGAATATGCCAGAACGCTGTCACTGATGACGGATAACAACACACGGCTGACGTAGTCTGTAGGCACAACAGCGCCTGATACCAGGACTTAGCACAATTCTTCAAAGCCGTTGCCTCTAACAAAATTAGGGCAACGGCTTTGTTGTTTGTTTATTCTCTCTTTTGCCTCTCACATTTGGCCCTCACATTTGGCTCTTACATTTGGCCCCTTGAACCATGAATCCACTCAATTTCAAGCCGCTCATTTCACAGGCTCATATTTCACAGGCTTACAGTCAGATTGCCAGCTACATCCGTAAAACACCGACCATCACACTCAGCAGCGGTGCCTTCGGAATTTCGGCACCGCTCACCTTAAAGCTAGAGCTGCTTCAGCATTCGGGCTCATTTAAGGCGCGAGGTGCGTTTAGCCGCATTTTGCAAAGCAAAGTGCCTGCAGCTGGTGTCATTGCAGCCTCGGGCGGTAATCATGGTGCGGCGGTTTCCTACGCAGCGCGTGAGCTGCACTACCCCGCTGAAATTTTTGTGCCGACGATCTCATCATCCACGAAAGTAAAGCGTTTAGAGACCTACGGTGCCCATGTTGTTGTCACCGGTGCCGATTATTTTGAAGCCTTGGAAGAAAGCGAAAAACGGGCGCAGCAAACGGGCGGACTAATTGTGCATGCCTTCAATCAGCCAGAGATTATTGCAGGGCAGGGTACGCTCGCACTTGAACTCGAACAACAGGCCCCTGAGTTGGACACTATTTTGGTTTCAGTGGGTGGCGGCGGCCTTATTGCCGGGTTAGCCGCCTGGTATCAAGATCGGTGCAAAGTAGTGGGGACTGAGCCAGTACTCGCACCCTCGCTCTATAATTCACTCGCTGCCGGGAAGCGAGTAGACGTCACCGTTGGTGGCATTACCTCGGATGCGTTGGGCTGTAGGCGCGTAGGAGAGCTGATGTTTCCGATTGCGCAGGCGTATGTAGATGAGGTGGTACTGGTAGAAGATGAGGCGATCGCACAGGCCCAAAAGCTCCTATGGGAAGATCTCCGCATCGTCGCCGAACCCGCAGGTGTAGTGCCCCTAGCAGCCTTGATTTCAGGCGCTTACCAACCAAAACCTAACGAACGCATCGGCCTGATTATCTGTGGCGGCAACACAGATCTTTCAAAGCTATGTTCGTAATTTATTTAAGAAAAACTTGCACCAGGAAAAGACTTCACGACGATGCCATATATCAACCTTCAAATTACCAAAGGCGCTAGTAGAGCGCAGAAATCGCAGCTAGTACAAGAAATGACGGATTCGCTAGTGCGCGTACTCGGGAAAAGCCCAGAGCATATTCACATAGTGATTCAAGAAATTGAAAAGGAAAACTGGGGATTTTCTGGCTTGCTGACCGACGATTGGAAGAAGCAAATATAGGGTGATCAGCCGCCTATTTTCTCGGGCTAATTTTCTTTCGTTGGCGATCTCTCAGCTGGAGATAAATCGATCGAAAACGTATTGCCTTGGGACTGTTCTAGTGCCTGTAATAGTCTCAGCTGAATCAGAGACGGATTGTCATTCGTGAGTTTGGCTGCATTTGCCAGATTGCGAAGCGCGGCGGATTCTCCCCGTGCTCGCTCTAGCTGTGCGAGACCTTCTTGCCGAGCTTGGACCACCTGTGCATAGAGTTTTTTCAGCTCGCCGGGGAGCATCAGATCTTTCACATCAACGCTAATGAGCGTAAGGCCAAACTTAGCAAGCTGAGGGGAGGAAGCTTCTAGTAGGGGCTGTGAAAGCTGAGTGCGACTGGTCATGAGGTCGTCTATTGCGATCGCACTTACCACTTCTCTGAGTCCATTTTGCAACACCAAATACAGCGCCTGCCGATAGTCCGCCACCTGATTAATCGCCATCGCCGGGTCACTTACTGCGTAGGACGCCGTGAGGCTTACCTTAATACTCACTCCGTCGTTGGTAAAAACAGACTGACCCGCCACAGAAACAAACTGGGGACGAATGTCTACTTTGCGAATCACCGCATCAGTAAACAGGCCCGCCCGATATTGTCCTGGCGGCAGTACCTGCTTGAACCGGCCCTTAACGTACTTCAGACCTCGTTCATACTCAAAAACAGTAACGCGCATACACTCTAAAAAAATAGATAGTTGCAGCCGGTAGACAGCGACAGCCTTAGTAAAGTTGAAAGCTCCCCATTTACCTGCAACCGGCAACCAAGCGGAGGTCTTAACCTACAAAGCTTGCTGCGCAGCGGCCAAGGGCCTACAGAAAAAGGAGAGCCATGGAGATTAGGGGTTGAACCTAAGGTGTGGACCATTCCAATAGGAAATAGGCGGTAACAGACAACGCGACAGCTAGCAGAGGCTAGCCCGTGCGGCCAACCCACCCAATCCATAGCTCAATTATTCCCGGCCAAACGCGCTGAAGCCTGATTGTTGAGAGAAAACTTGATGTAAGCGAACACCCAGATTGCGCTTGCAATCTCACAGCTTATAAAACGGTCCGATACTGTTGGCGAGCTATCTTATTACATATGTTCGCCTAGGAAACAAGGGATTTCTTGACGGTACTCTTTGTTATGATTTGCTTCTTGATTGGCGCAAAGAAGCTCGTCTGAAAATCCAAAGCTTATTAATGCTTTGTATCTAACGCGTTTGTAACACGATTCGTTGGGCCTGTGCCCGCGCAAGAGCGAATCATGTCGCTTGCTGAATCGTTTGCTGCCCTCTGTAGGCGCTGATGTAATCACTGCTGCCCCTCGACATGAAAATAGGAAGCGTACAACGTGGCCCAAACCGATGGGGCTCGTAAGGGTTGTACGGCCAAGACCCTTGAATTACTCTGCTGCAGTGAAGTGTTTCCTAGGCTCAGCCCTTTTATGAATGGCAAGACTCACTGACAATAGCTACCTTATATATAACTGTTGTTCAACTGGCCACCCTAATGTTTTTTCCTTTCTGCGCCCCCTGTCACAGAACGTCTCGAAGCGATCACCAGCAACACAAACTGAACTTCCTGAAGATGATGCGCGATTCCTTAGAAACGCGGCTAGCCGCTATCAACGCTGCCATTGAAACCGTGGAGAGACAAGCTTCTCAATCGACTTACTCTGAACCGAACGAGTCGTAGAGCCGAGGTGAACTATCAACGCAATCGAGCGATAGGGGGGACACCTTAGCCCCGGTCGCTGTAGTGGGTTGTGCCTAAGTCTAAGCGGGTGGGCAGCAACACCCACCGCTGCTGCCCACCCGCTACCGAGCCTCCAACAGCGCCCGCGCCGAGTCAGTGGGAACTGGCGTTCGAGTAGTAACTGCTGCTGTTGGCGAACTCCATAGTGGTAGCTCAACCCCCGTTAATTCTTTCTCAGTACCTTAGCTGAACTAAAGAGTTTTCGCTGTTTCAGCGTTTAAGATTCAGTTCGCCGACAGTATCCAAAACGACTCAAACCCAATAGCCCTTTTGAGGGAAATCGCGTGGCCCCTCTTTTCAATGTCTTTAAAATAGAACAGAATCAGGGTTTGAAAAAAAGAGTTGAGAGAATGCCTTAGTGTACGAGGTCCAACCCTCCAGATGCGCCCTTTCGGAGCACTTCGATAGCAATACGATGAGAATCCGATTGTCATTCCGCCCGATGCTCACAACAGCTCAGGAAAATGGCGCTCATAATTAGCCGGTGACTTCTTCAGAAACTTCGGACAGCTCACCCCATCAACGACAGTCGGCACATCCTAACCCAAGCCTTTGGCAAGCGGCACGGTCCCACGGAGCGCCACCTTACACCACTGTCCTAGCGGCATCCTGCCCGCCACCGAATGAACATTTTCTATGACAAAATCACCTGAGGCTTTATCCAGTTGACGCTTATCAGTTTTGATTTGTGGCGTCAGAGGGAAGCGGTAGTAGCGTAGAACTCAGCTATTAGAAATGGCTGACAGATATCACATCCTTTTGTCTGTAAGTCTGACAGTATAAGCGCGTGTGTTTCTGAAAGACTATGGAAAATATAGACCCTCTCACGTCAGAGCGCATTACAAGAATCCACGTGACACCAGACAGTAGCGTAGATTCGATTGAAGCGGCTCTCAGCGCCAAAACCGGGACAGTGGTCTTGATTAACGATCAAGGTATTCAGATTACGCTCACCCCGAGCGACCGCATGAGCTGGGAAAAGCGCTTTTCCCAGCCCTCTAAAGTGGAGTCGCCCGATAAGTAGTCCACGTTTGTCAATCTTTTCCCCGTGTGTCGGCATCAGCACAGGATAACCCTCTGCTGCCGACTGCTTGCGGTGTTGAAAAGTCATGACATAGGCATACGCATAGAGGTTTACGTCCCTCTCTTCCAATTGCTGAACAGATTGTTGCTGTGAAGGCTTTGCGGATAGTGACGGATGCTGTCCCATGCCCTCAGGGTGTCATGAATCACCATGACGAGCCTTTTAAATCACTGCATGCCCCATTTATACCCCTGAGAATCAACCCGACTGACGCCTCCTTATTCCTGAGCATCGACACCCTTATCGCAGAGCATCTATGCCGTCTCAATCGACTAGCGCAACTTTCCAGCTTGAATCGTTCCGCCGAGGACAATCAGAAATCATCTTAAGTCTCCTCAACAATCCTGTGTGTTGTGGCCTTCGGATAGAACAGTCACACTTGATCATCTCAGTGCATCCGGGGTTATTTAATTTCCTAGATCGTCAACTCAATAGAGCAGCACTCCCCGTTGGCCTTAGCCTGAGGCTGGACTATGCCCAGACTGGAATGGCCGATATCATCCCGAGGTCGCTCTCCGCCTCGGCCATCGAGTCCACCTCACCCACCCGCCGATGAGTACTCCAACCGTAGGACGTCCGCCGTCCCGTGCTTATGACTACTTAGCCTTGGCTGAGGTTCGAGAAAAGAGAGCCTTGCATACTCTCCATCCTGAGCGCAGAGCGTTTTTGCAAGCGGCCGCGAGATACGCGCGGAAAAAAGCGGCTGCGATCGCTTTTACCGGTGTCGATACAGTGGAATAGTACAGCCCCAGTCAAACCTCTATTGACCGAGATCGTTCAATAGAGAGAAGAACGCTATCAGCTAGCGGTCGTCGCTCGCAACCAATCAGCTTTTTTTGTTCGAGATGGCACAGCTCGCCTGTGATGATTCGTTGAGGGAGCCGCCCCGCGATCTCACAGGCCATCTCGTTGGGCGATGGTCTCAGGCTGAATGTAAGAGAGCACGATGTGGGGAAGGGTCAAAATAGGGTGACACTTTGGTGCGATCAGCTCGTCTACAACTGGGTCGTCATCTTACCCTGCAATTCTCCTGGGGGAGAGGCGTTGCCAACGCTTCCAGCGGTCGGTCGCCATCACCCCCATGAGTCCGAGCCTTTCCGTCGCCGCCAGGCTATCGCCCGCCATGCGTAAGGAGATTGGTATCGAAGCGGTCGCACGCACCGTTCCGATCAGTCACTTAGCAGACCAGCATCAGGTCAGCCGAAAATTTGTTTACCAGCAGGGAGATAAGGCTCATCAAGCGCTTGATGAATCCTTTACCCCGTCAAAAGGTGCTGACGGGGTTCTTTTCCATCTGCCCGTAACCAAGAACTGGCTGTACCAGCTGATTCTAGGACTGGTGCTGATCTGCCATTGGAGAGTACCAAAAACCGTGGGAAAGCCCGGAAACTCGTTTGTGCCCTGTCAGAGTGTGCGCCTTTCAGGTCTTGAGAATGGTGATCACAGCCCGTAAGTAAGGACAGCATTCAGCATGAAACCTGGAAAACCGTTTGTACTACTCCAACAAGTTTTCAACATTTCCCACGGTTTTTGGTGGTCTCACTGAGACAGCCTGAAGGCGCTAAGGTCATCCATCGTACTAAGTAAAGTCAATGACTCTCTAACTAGCCTGCTGTTCTAGTCGGTCAAGTCTGCGGCCATTGCCGATGATGGCTGCAAGCTGTGTTCTGCTAGTTTCGGCTAGAGCCTCTATCTGTGTGCCGTTGCGGCCTATTAAATCGCTGTTGCGATCTTGTTTCACTGCTAACGACTCTATCAGCTCACCGTTGCGATTTTGCTTCACAGTGAGCTGTGCAATATCTGCGCTGTTCTGGGCTACCAGTTGGCGCGTACCTTCTAACCGGGAATCAAACCTGGCGATCGCCTCGGCGTTGGCCGCTATCTGCTCGGTGTTGACCTGCTGTTGCTGTGCAATAGTTTCCAGCCGTAGGTCAATGCCGGTAATAACCTCGGCCTGTCTTTCTAGTAATTCTTCAATGCGTGATAAACGCTCATCACTTTGCTGCTGCTGCTGAGCGGATGGCCGGATAAATTGAGTTACTAAGTAGTTGATCGCCTGGGTATTGGCGGCGATCGCTGCCTGTAGTTCGTCGTTTATCATAGACGGGTTTGCGGTGGTATGCGCCCATTGTACCAAATAGTTTTTACTTAGCTGCGATCGCTGCCGGGCCTTGCTGAGTCACTTCACTTAAGGGTCTACCGCCGACCGTCGGCACGGTTCAATTTCCAAAGGATAAGGCTAACACTTTCATCACAAAATAGACCATCATCGGCGATGGGGTATTGTCAACTTAGCGAAATTTGACCGTGCGCTATGGCTTTTGGGATAAAGTGTCAGGATTCAGTAGCCAAAATTGAGCAGGGCCATCCCGCTGCTAATCTGGGGACGGCCCTTGCGACATCTTCCTATGGATTGCCCCCACTGCCAATCGCCCGGTGTTTCATCTTTGCAGCGTAAAACCAGCTTGGGCTAAGACATGTTTCGGTGTAAGTCGTGTCGCCGAACCTTTAATGAGCGTACGGTTACGCCTTTCAACTTTATTGAAGTCCCCACCGATATTATTTTTCAGGTGTTGCTCTGCCGAGTGCGCTACAAACTCAGCTATCGTGATGTGGCCGAATTCTTTCTGCTGCAGGGCTTCCAGTTCACTCATGAAACCGTGAGGGCTTGGGAGGAACGATTTCTACCTCATTTCACCGAACAAATTAGGACGAAGCGGAAAGGCAACGTTGGAAAAGTCTGGTTGATCGATGAAACTTATTTACGAGTGAAAGGGGTGTGGTGTTATCTCTATCGCGGCATTGATGAGGATGGCAACTTAGTGGATGTCCGTCTCAGTAAGATTCGCGATATGGTCGGGACCAAGGCCTTCTTTGCCCAGGCCATCGGTCTTCACGAGGAGTCACCAGAGAAGGTCGCCACCGATGGATTGGCCTCCTACCCTCGGGCCATTGAAGAAGAGTTAGGCGAGGATGTCCGGCATGAGGTTCGTCCGTGCACCGCAAATCCGGTGGAGCAGAGTCATCGACGAATCAAGCATCGCTATTATCCAACACTGGGGTTCGGGGAGTTTGAAGCAGCTCAACGGTTCTGTCGAGCAGTGGATGAGGTGGGCAACTTTTTGAGGCCGAGAAGTCGAATGGCAGAATTCGTGTGCCTACGCGTTGGCGAAGCCTCTTCTAAGAAACTCAACTAGACAGTATCTGGCTGAGGAACCAGTGCAAAGCCCATCAGCCGAGCTTTTCGCTTC
>JBCBPY010000053.1:0-30957 GCA_039820525.1 Cyanobacteria bacterium J06634_5 | reverse complement strand
CGGCATCCCACCTTGCCAAAGTGGGATATTTTCATTCACCCTGCTTAGCGGGACTTTCTTTGACAGAAACTACCTAAAATGACACCAAAGCTAGAAAATGCGATCGCAGCTGTCAAAACCCTTTCGCCAATAGAACGCATCCAATTGCTTCAGATTTTGACCGAAGAAGCGACAATTTCAAAAGAGGAAACACCGCTGAGTGCTTTTGGGGGTAAATTTTGGCAGGGCGACACCATTGAAGAAATTACCGCTCGCCAAAGTCCTAAAACATTTTCTGAGCAAAACAATCTAGCCGCTGACTTTTGGCCTGAAGAAGAGTCTGTTGAAGATTTTCTCCAGTTTTTAAAGCAGCAACGCCAAGAGGCGACCGAAACAATTACGCATGAGTCTTATTCTGATTGACACCGACATTGCCGCCTTTGTGTTTAAAGGCAGCGAGTTTGCCAAGCCCTATACCCCCGTATTACAAGGCTATGACTTAGCACTTTCATTCATGACAATTGCTGAGCTTTTTCAATGGGCTTTTCAAAATCAGTGGGGTAACCAAAGAGTGACTCAACTAGAGAAATATCTGCAAAATTACGTCATCATTCCGGTCGATCAACCACTCTGCCGATTTTGGGCACAGGTACGCTCAGAACGCCGGAAAATGGGCCGAGTCATTTCACCGCAAGATGCCTGGATCGCAGCAACAGCGTTAAGACACCAAATACCCTTAGTGACCCACAACGTAAAGGATTTCCAAGACATTCCAAATTTAGACCTTGCAACACCTCAGTAAAACAAGCGCGATCACCTCTCTAAAAACGGCTATTTTCATGCATTTCTTGCATGATTTACATCCGCATCCTGCCCCTATCGTTTATTTCGTACCACAGCTTACAAAAAGTCTTTCTCTCTCTTCTTAGGCTTGTGTCTATGCCCCAAAGACTCAGAGAGAGAGACGAAGCCTTGAGAAAACAAGTAGGTTCAAGTATTGCGCCAGAACAGAAAATAGAAAGCACTGACGCTGCCATAGCGCAGAACGAAGAAAAGCAGCTAACTTACGTTCAGCTGATGGGATGCGCAGCCCTTATTGGTGTTGTTGGCGGATTGGTGGCGACGCTCTATTACTTCGTGCTGGAGAGTATGATGCACGGGGTTTGGCACACGCTTCCTAATTGGGTGACGCCTCACTTCCCTAGCTGGCTTCCCGCCAATAACTATGTGTGGATTGCCACTACCATTGGCGGGTTTTGCGTGGGGTTGGTGCTGTATTTTATGGGCCTACCGGGCGAAATGGCTAAGGTGGTTGACAGTATTCATAGCCCTGGCCGAATTGATGTTAGCAAGACGCCTGCCATGGTGATTGCGTCTTTAGTTGCGATCACCTCTGGAGGGAGTGCTGGGCCAGAAGCACCACTGGTGCAGGTAAATGGAAGTTTTGGCAGCTGGCTGGGCGATAAACTCAATCTGGAAACAACATCCGTCCGCGTGCTGACCTTTTGCGGCATGAGCGCTGCGCTAGGTGCATTTTTTGGCGCACCGATTGGCGCGGCCTTGTTTGCTTTAGAAATTCCACATCGGCGCGGGCTTGAGTATTACGAGGCGATCGCACCCGCAGTCGTCTCAGCGATTCTCTCGTTTGCCACCTTTCGCCTCAATACGGGCATCACCATTGGTGGCTTTTACCATTTTGAATCGGTTCCCGAATTGCAGCCCGTCAATCTATTGCAAGGCTTGTTGCTAGGTATCGTGGGTGCAGCCGTTGCGATTCTTTTTATCTATGTTTTCAAAGCAGTCGGCAAGCTGCTAGCACCGCTAGAACACAACCTCATCCTGCTGGCGACCTTGGGTGGCCTCAGCATTGGCCTGATTGCATTCGTCTATCCTCAAACGCTCTTTTTTAGTGAAGAGCAAATTCACACCGTGATTGAGTCTGGAGCCACGCTGGGCGCAGTGACGCTGTTGTGTATTGCGCTCGCCAAAATATTTGCGATTAGCTTTACGCTGCACTCGGGGTTTTTAGGCGGGTTTATTTTCCCATTGTTTTTCATCGGCGCGAATACAGGACTAGCGATCGCACTCCTCGTACCTGGCCTACACCCCACCGTCGCAATGGTTTGCCTCATGGCAGCGGTGAACGTCGCAGTCACCAAGACGCCCATCAGTACCAGCATTATCCTCAGCGTATTGTCAGGTACAACCATGCTGCCAGTGATTGTGATTGCGAGCTTTATGAGCTTTATCCTCACCAGCAAAATCGCCATGATTGGCACGCAGCGATCGCGTCAGCTAAACCTGAGTGAAATTCCAGAACCCTCCAAGACCATACCCGCGGTTCTAGAACCGCAGCCCGCCATAACCTAAAACTCGCTTTATCTAGATTCCAGCAGGATAGTGGCAGTGAGTGACCTCAAAACTAAGACCAGCTCGATTAGCTCACTGCACTTAGTTCATAACGTATTGACAGAAGTTCATCCGTTTTTAGCAGTGCCATAGCGTACTCTCGGCCTTTTGAATCTGCAAATTCAATCAGGTAAGAGGGACTCTCCCCCCCGTAAATCTCTACGACAGTACCCACCTGTCCCACAGGCAAGTGATCGATAGACTGATAATCAGGTTCAACCAAAGACAAACGATCAAAGGGAATTGGCTTTAAAGTCGCGACTGTAGCTAGAAGGTTTAGCTCTGACATTTTTCATCTACCTAATAAACGCGGAAACTAAACGAGGAAATGGATTATCTAGCGCAATCTCCCACAAGGTACGAAGGATGATTTGATCTGGGCCAGGGACTCTCCAGTCGCGTTAGCTATTGCGATCGCGGCCTTTAACATCACCGAGCGTGATCATGTTCTCTAACCGTGGCAAAGCGCTTTCAGCCGTTTCGCGCACGTAGCTATCCACTGACTCATCTTTGATGAGGTCGCGAAGGACATCCACCGCGCGCGGGTCACCGATAGATCCGAGTGTGTTGGTGATGGTGAGTGCGATCGCAACATTACCGGTTGTCTTCAGCGACTCCAACAACGTATCTACCGCAGGCACCCCAATCTCGCCTAAAGACATCACCGCCGCAATTTGCACAACGGGATACGGGTCTTCCATCGCCTTGCGCAGGGCCGCCAAGCCTTCTTCGGGAAATTTTGTATCTGGATGGTTCACTGCAATTTGGGCCATCGCCTTGGTGCAGCTAGCGCGGACCGTATCGTTTTCGTGGCTCAGCATTTGCTCAACAACTGCTGGCACAGAATCCATGCCAATTGCCCCCAAGGTTTTGACCGCCGTACGACGGTACACGACGTCTTCTTCTCCAAGGGCACCCATCAGGCGAGGGATGGTGTCATCATCCCGCGTGTCCACAATTTCGCGCAGCGCACGCTGGCGCATGTGGGGGTTTGGATGCTTCAGCTGTTCAAACAAAGAATCGGCGGCCATGGAACTTAAAAAGAAAGGTGTCGTGGGTAGTGAGGCAAAAAGGTGGGCGGCGGAACTGACAAAAGGTCGTCATTAAAAAGGACTCCCAGAGAAACTCTGCAAAAACAGAGCGTCAGCCAGAAGTCCTTAATTTTAGCTGCTCAAGCTAGCGATGCTAGCTTAAACGCCTTTCACATCCTCAGGCCAGTAGACCCAATGGACTATGAGAGGGAGTTGATTACGTAGTCGATCAGAGCGCGGAACTCAGTGAGCGCCTGAGGAGACATGTCGCGAGGAGCGCAAGCGCGGTCGCGAGTGTGCTGCATAGCAGTAACGTAAGGAGCAGTAGGAAGGTTCAAAGAACGATACACTTCACGTGCACCGGCAATGCCCCACTCATCCAAAGGACCAGTACCGCCAACAACGAGGCAATAGTTGATCAAACGGAGGTAGTGCTTGATGTCGCGAAGGCACTTGTCCTTCTTAACCTGGTTGCCGCCCGCTTCACCATCGTTGGTGAGGTAGGGGTACTTCTTGAAGGCAGCATCGTAAGCTTCTTGAGCAACTTTGTCGATGCCAGCGTTTAGCTTCTCAGCAGCTTCAAGGCGAGCAGCAGCGCGCTGCAATCCACCTTGAACAGCCTGCAGGTCAGCAGTAGCAGGGAAACGGCCAGCTGCATCAGCAGAAGCGATAGCAGCAGTTACAACTGATTTCATGATTTATTTCTCCAAATGATTGTTTGATCGAATAACTAAAAGTTAAATTTCTAATCTCTTAGACCTAATTGCTTAGGAAAGAGCAGAAACAACACGATCAAAGTAACCAGCTGCTTCGGAAGCTAGAGCGGAGCAGTCGCCTTGAGCAGCGTCGTTCTTGTTGTAGCGAGCACCGCCACCTTCAGGAGTATTAGTCCCTGTGAGGTGAGCAACACTGGAAGCCTTCATGATGTTAACTGCGCGAGCAGAAGAACCAGTAGGCACGCCAAGAGCAGCGTAAGTTTCCTTAAGACCGTTCAAGCAACGATCGTCAAGTACGGAAGCATCACCTGCGAGTAGTGCGTATGTAACATAGCGCAAGATGATTTCGCCGTCGCGGAGGCAAGCAGCCATGCGACGAGTGGGGTAGCAGTTACCACCAGCTTGAATCAAGCCAGTGTTTTCACAAATCATGCCAGAAACTGCGTCGGAAACGATACAGCTAGCGTTGGAAGCGATCGCATTTACAGCGTCCAATCGCTTGTTGCCTTCAGCAACAAAGCTTTTCAGAGCATCTAGTTCACTGCCGCCGATAGTAGCAGTTTTAGTGTCGGCCGTGACAACGGCTCTAGAGAAAGCGTCAAGCATCAAAGCTCTCCTTCTTCGTAATACAGCAACTAACCCTGTGGGCCAGTGAATACACAATAAAAGATGAACCATGGCTCAGTCTGCTTTATGAAAAACAAAGCAACAATCCGTTACAAAGCGGACTTCACACACGCAGAATTCAATACCACAGGGCTATACAGCAGGATCAGGAGAATCGCTCATCTGTTACAAAACTGCATCCTCTCGTATCATTTCGCATCATTCTACCGATAGGCGGATAGACAATACGGCCCATTTGACACGCCTACGTAAACGGTTGCCCAAGGCAGTCACCCACATTGCAAGTAGGCATTGCAAAGCAAATAGACATTGCAAAGCAAATAGACATTGCAAATAGGCGACCATCAGACAGTCACATATATATAGACAGTTACCCACCTTCCTAGACAAAGCAAAAGCCTGATTAATCGTAATGATTAATCAGGCTTTTGTGGGGGCACAAGCTACAGACAGCAAAGGCTGCGAGGCATCAATAATGTCAATGTCTACGCGTTCTTAAGCAAATGCTTAACTAAATTGTCCTTTACCATCATCTGTCTCATCACTTCAACCACGTATTCTTGGGCTTGCTCTAGGCTTAGGCCCTGAACCTGGTCTTTAAGCACTTTCAGCTTAAATTGTTGCTCCATACTGAGGTTTCCGGGCATGTTGTCCTTCCCTGATGAACTCATAATGATCACTCCTCCAAAAAGGTTATATAGGTCCTTTGGACATAAGTAGACAACTAAAGTTGCCTGAGTCGTTAAGGCGCTACTGAGAATGAAATCTAGTAGAATCTTAACTTCACAGCACAGTATCGTCAAATTGTAAACACTTTCGGTAACATGTGTTACCTAAATTAATTTGCCGCTTGATATCTGCCTGACGGGGCAGGCAAAATGCTCGTGCGAGCATGGATTTTACAGCGTGATTACGCGGTTGTGGGCAAGCAGTGAGGGGGAAGCGAGGGTCTAAAAGAAAGTTGCTAAATTTTTGTGTACTTTTGTCCGCTGTTTTCTAATTAAATGGTAGCTAGCTCGTCAAATCGTGACCTCTTCCATAAGGTGCTTTTTTTAAAGGGGTGACTTCTATACCCTGAGCGTGACTCCGTATTTGGTTCTGTATTTGGTATGGAGCACTGGCAATTTGGGATAGAGAACTGGCCAAGGTGCGGGCAAAAGATTGGGGGAAAGTGCGTCGCCCTCATCTGGCTCCACTATTCCTGTGTAGGCTTTGTCGAACTGTATAGGGCGCTATAGTATGAATAGAAATAATGATTCTTTCACTATTTACCCCCTTCGCAGAGTCAATACAGTTCTATGGATGTCATGTCGTTTTTCCAGCAGAGTGCTGGACAGTGGAAGTCTCAACGGACGACACACCACCTGCCTTTTCGTAGGGCCGAGCTAGGTGGCTCTAACATTTCAGTCGAGGCGTTGAGCGCTGACCACGAAAAGATTGTTGAAATTTGCAAAATGCACGACGTGGACCCGGCAACGGCGGTCGGTGGTGCCTATGTGCAATGGAATGGCGAAATGGACTGGGATAAAGAAGACGAGAACCACAAGGGTTCGACCGTTTTTGCACTGGTGCCCGACGCGGACAATCCCCAGACCGGAAACTTGCTCCGGGAGCGCGGCTACGCTGAAATCGTCCCTATCATCGGTCGCTATGAAATGGACGCGGAAGATGGCCTGGTACTCACCACCGACTACGAAACCATGAGTTCAGTAGAGCGCTTTTGGTTTGCCAATCCTGACCTGCGCGTGCGCACCAGCGTTGTGAAGCGATTTGGCGGACTGAGTACCGCGTCTTTTTGCGCAGAGTCACGGGTAGAAACCGTCTCCCAAAAAGAAAAAGACGATGCCGCTGCGCGTGAGGCCTTTGAGGTCGGCTCTCAATATTCATCATTTGGCTGGTAGGCTTTGGCTGGTAGGCATGAGCCCACTTTTAACTACGTTGGGCGCTTTTATCGTTTCAACATCTCCGGTCTAAAAGTCTACTGCTGATCAAGATATCTACACCAAGGGACCCTCACCATGTCGGTAAGGGTCCCTTTTTAACGGTCAATATCTTTGTGCTGCTTAGACCGGCACTTCGCTCGCAAAGCGGTTGACCTTATCGAATTCAAAAGGACCGGCAACTGAGCCCCAAACCAATTCGTCAGTGGCCGGGTCGCGGCCTCGGTCGTAGCTGGTCATATGGTCTTCGGTCACAATGAACTCATTGTCTAGGTAGGTATCCATCCCTTTGCGATTGACCATGCATTTTTTGCCCGGTTCTACCTTGCCGTTGAAGCTGCTGCCGGTCCATTTCACAATGATGTCGCAGCCGCCCATGGGCTCTAGGTCATCGGGGGTAAGGGTGGCAAGTTTGGAGCGATCGCGCGCCGCCCCATAAAAGTTCGCCTCGTCCTTCACCTTGTAATTTTCCAGCAGCACATCGTCTTCACGCTGAATAAAGTGCAGCACTCGCACCCGATAGGGCTGATTGAGCTGGAAGTAATAAGCCTGCTCCAAATACAGACTAATCCCCGACTGAAACCCTTTAGGCAGCGGCCTCATACACACCTGAATATGAGCAAAGAAAGGTGGATTTTCAATGGCCTGAGGCTGATTGCTAAAATCAGCCGCCATCCATTGAGTGAGCTTCACCACATCGGTCGAATGAGTCATAGCGGAAAATGGGAGAAAGAGGAAAGCATCAAAATCCTAAAAGATAGTGGCGCAACTGGGATCGATCATAAGAGAGAACTCCCTAAAAGCCAGAGCTAAAAGCCAGAGCAAAAAGACCGAACTCAAAGTCCCTCTCCCTAATAAGACCGCTGACGCCACTTATTAAGCTTGAACTCGGCAATATTGGCCAGCGATCGCGCGCTCATCAGTTCGCCGCGCAGCGTTTCAATCTCAGCCGACTGGTCAGTGACCGTTTGCACCAGCGAGCTTGGCCCAGCAGAACCAAATACGGGCGCAGCCTCTGCCGCTTGGGGCAGCTGACCTTTACGAAGCATCGCTGCACCCATCGTAGAGAGCGAACTCAGCTGTGCAAGCTGTGCTTTAAGAGCAGAAATTTGCTCGGATTGGGTGCTCGCAGTGGAGGCTAGCGCCGCGTCATCCATGCCAGCAAAGGGTGAGGCAGCAGGGGCCGGTGAATCACCGCCAGACGCTGCTACACGGGTTTGAGCAAAAACGTTTTTAAGGATATCTTCTGCAGAACCGGTCGCGCTACCGCCCTGTCGGCTTTTTGCCCCGGAAGGCGAAATCACAGAACTGGCCTGATTGGCAAAGAGCTGTCGCATCAGCCTAGCGGGATTATTGGCAGCGACCTGTTTATCACTGCTAGAGGCTCCCCTGAGCAAGGGGAAAATGTGCGTAAAGCCGACCAATCGGTTGCCCGAACCGGTCTTGTAGCCACGGTAGTACGGCACGGTATCGTCACCAAAGGCCTGAGTGTACTCATCGCTATCGAGGTAGGAATCGATCTCGGCCTCGTACCCTTGGGAATCCAAAATAGCGCTGTGGGCTGCAATCTCGGCAGTGCTTTCGGGCGCGCGACCTAGCAAATGCTTGAAGTTCAGCTCAATAAAGCGATTGCGAGGACCATTGTTAAAAAAGCGATCGCGATACAGCTCAGATTTTGCCAGCTGACGCACAAACTCAGCCACGCTGATATCACCTTTGCGAAACTGTGAATCCAAAGCGGGCTGCCGTTCACTTTCCATCACGTAGGCATTGCCTAACACCTGTTTGTAAATCGCCCTGATAACACCGTCTACTTCATCTGATGCAGCCGACAGTGGACGACGAATAGGCGCAGTTTCATTAAACGCGGTAAGTCCGAGCGTTCTATCAGGATTTACGACAGGATTTACAAAGGTGCTGACCATAATGCTGACCTTACTTAAATTAAAGGGGGTTTTCAATACTCTTATAGTAGGAAGATTGATCCCCGCTAAAGTTTAGGAATTGTGAAGCGTTTTTTTGCGTCTGCGGCCATTTTCAGCAGTACTCATGAAATTGCGAGCGAATCCACACACCGAATCGCCCTCACCCGAGGAGCGGATTCACTCCAATAAGAGACTAGCAACTCGCCTACATTGCCACGGCACTACTGATACCACTGGCTGATACTACTGGCGCTCATCAAATCGCGTACGAAAGCTGCCGTACTTAATCCAATACTGATTCAGCTCATGATGAGGCGTGTGGAGACTAGCTTTTGCCTGATAGAGTACGACACGACGGTGAGACCCAATCCATATTTTCTTCAAAGGCTCGACAGCAATGAGCGTACCGCCAAGCGCCTCTACACACTCTTGAAACTTATCTACTGTAGAAAACTCAACCGTTTCAAACACAAAAAAGTTACCCGAACAAATCAGGTGACGACTGCGAATCCAGCTTTGCATCTTCTTTTTTGCGTTCGGTGGCAGCATGTTAGCTCGACCGATCTCCGGTGGATTGAGCGTCTAGCGACGAAGCCAGTTGCGCAAGCGGTAGCTCACTAGCGAAGCTCTCCCGTTTGCTAAATCGCAAGGCCCCTTCAGTGGAACCCCAAACATGCTCATGCGTATCTACATCCATGCCCTGATCTAAGCTGACCCAGGTCTGCTGGGTGAGTTCTACTCGGCTGACCAAATACGTCTTTTTCCCTTTACGCGGGATCAGGCAATGGTTACCCGGTTCCACACCCCCTACAAAACCATCCACACCGTCAATCGGCTCACGCTTAAACACCATGGAGCAACCCGTTCGGCGAATAGCCACATCGGCTGGAATCGTGGCCAGAATCTCTCGGTTATGGCCTGATCCTGCGTAAGGAACGCCGTCCTTGAAGCCGTAGTTTTCGACGTAAACCTGATTGCCTTGGTCAATCACACGATGCAAACCCTGACGATAGGGGTTCCAAAGGTCGTAGTCGTACACCTGCTCGGAGTAAAAGCCCACGCCGCCAGGGAAGCCCAACGCCTTAAAAAAGTCGAAGGGCAGGGGTCTAAAAAAGATACGGATATGCGCAAAGTCAGTGGGATGAGCGTTGGCTTGTTCAGCGTTACTGAAGTCTCCAGACATCCAGCTAACGAGATCAACAAAATCTTGACTAAGCGAAGAAGGCTGCGGAAAGGTCGTGGACGCGCTCATGCTGATAGCTGGCTTGTAATTGAGTAAAAATTGCGGCTAAACGTCGTTGCAGAAAAAAAGTTAAAAGAAGAGCATGAAAAAGAAGACCATGACAGAGAGATTACGGCGTGCAAACGCTCAGCTACCCTTCGCTCGGCAGCCGTACTTCAGAAGAGAGGGAAGCGGTGGTTACGCCTTGGCCGTCACTTGTTTTAATGAGCGATACGCGAAATCTTAAGTTGTCACTGGCGAACCAAATTTTTTCCTCGGCGGCGGCGCGGTCATAACCCGTCGTGAGAATGAAAGTGCCCTCAGGGGTCAGCACATATTCACCGGCAGCCGGAATTGTTTCGGCGTAGCCTTGATCACGCAGGAGCTTGCCGGTTGGGCTACCATCGGCGGCGGGCACCGGCACTAGGATAGTTTTCCCCTTAAGCACATCGTCTTCGTCCCAGTCAGTTTCGCCTTCCCAACTCATTTTAAAGGGCGTGGCAATTTTAGAGGGATCAAAGCCCTGGCTTTCACACAGCGCAATCACTTCAGTGTCTGCTTTCTCTAGCTTTTCGATGGTGATCATCGAGCGAATTTCTTCAAAATGGGCAAAGGCTAAGTGGTGTGCGCTGCGCTGCGATCGCCACCGCCCCAAAGAGCGCATTACAAAAGTATCAATATCCATTCGGTGTTCTGTCTTAATCGTCTGCTACGTCTAACAATCATGCCTTTAAAGGGCGCGCTAAAGCCAGCGGGTGCTACCCATAAAACAAAACCAGGTAGGCACGAAGAAAGGGTTAAAGCACACTAGAGAGCGTTTCTCTAACTTCAACCCCTTCTTGATGAAAAGCAGATGGCCTGACGATTAAGGTCTAACGACGCTTACGCTTCGATGATTTTTTAACACCATCATTATCTGACGAAGCGCCCGCCCGGTCAGCCTCAGCCGACTCAGCCGACTCGCTCGCAACCGCTGGCGCATTTCCCATCAGTTGGATAGAAGCCACCTTACCCCCCTGACGATTGATCCGCTGCATCGTTTGAGACATTTGGCTATAGGGCACTCGAATCTGGTAGTTACCGGTTTTCAGCACAGACTGCTGACACACGCCAGTCACATCAATAGTCACCGTGCGGCTTTGGTAATCGCTCAGTCCCATGCTCCCCAGCGTATTCATCCTGGTCATCGTATTAGCCTCCTACGAAATGTACAAAATTTCAGCTATACAGGTTCAACGCTGACGATTTTGCCACCGAACTTTTGAATAGTGCGGATTTTGCTTTGCAGCTGAGCGTAACCCACTTCAAAGGTTGCTTTGCTGCGAGGGGTTCGGCTACCGCCTGTATTAGCACCCGCAACCACAATGCGGAAACGACCATCAACGCCGGTTTTACCAATGCCGCCTTTTTTCGGCGCTTTGATTTTGGTGCCTGCGTTAACGCCAATGTCATTGGTCAGCAGCGCTTTTTTCCCAGGATTGTTAGAGGCATTGCCGCCTGCGATCGCCAGCGTACGGTTAAAGCTCACGTTTTTATACCCGGCCTCCGTCTGCTGTCCGCGTAGATAAGGCGCTGTATTTTCACCAAAGCTCTGCCAGTACTCATCGCTATCGATGTAGGCATCAATTTCACCGTCATAACCACGCTCTAAGCAAATGGTCGTATGAGCTGCGATTTCACTTTGGTCCTGAGGGGCACGGCCCAACAGATTTTGAAAGTTGTTTTCAATGAAGCTGTAAGCCGAAGAAGACTCAAAAAAGAGCGCACGGTAAAGATCAGACTTTGCCACGGCGCGAACGAATCCACGAACGCTGATATCGCCATTTCTTAAGAGTGATTCAGCACTGCTTAGGCGTTGGCTTTCCATCACGTGGTGGTTACCCAACACATGCTTGTACACCGCGCTAATGACCAGCTGTAGGTCATCTTCCGAGGCGTTGGGACGCAGCTCGGCGGGTTCAGGACTGGTTACCCAAATTGCCATAAGGTTTACTCCGTTAGTTAAGGGTGGTTTTAAGAACGATAAAAAGCTAGGGGCAAAAGGCTACAAGCAAAAGCAGGCCAACCGTAATAATCAAGGCCCATACCAGTGCACCAAAGACTCTACACAAACCAAAGACTCTACACAAACTAAAGACTCAAAAAAGTCTAGACAAAAGCCTTCGATACAAACATTTGCTGTTACAAGCTCAACGACACCTAGCCGAACACGCACAAAAAGGCGCTTCTACAAGGATGCAAAGTAACCGAACAAATCCGGTAATTTCGCAATAGCTCCCACTTACTAGGTAACCGGACCACGAGGCGCCAAATGAGAAAACGTTTACTTTCTACATTTAACTTAACAGCAAAATAAAGAGCTGAAAACCAGTCATACTAGGACCTCAGAGAATTCTCTATCTCAAGAATCTCTCAACGATCGAAGTATGTACTGAGCTTTCAGCTCTTTATTTTTTAATGCTTTAGTGCTTCAACTTTGAAGCACTAAACACCACGCTAGTGGGGCTAAGCCACCACTCTCCCTAAATAATTGGCTAACTACTTAATTTCAGTAATGCTGACGATTTTGGCACCACTACGCTGAATACGCTGGATTTGAGGTGTCATTTTGCGAGCAGAAACAATGTACTCGTTGAAGCTCACGCGGCGAGGGCTGTCGAACTTAGCGCCTGTGGTCTTAATTTTGAATCGCTTTTCAGTCATAGATCCAGCTGTTGCCTTAGCTGTGGTGATTTTGTTAGCGCTGTTAGTCGCCACTTCGTACACCAGCTGAGAAGAGGTCACCGCACTACTGACCTGCGCAGGCCCACGGTTCACAGCAAAGTTACGGTTATAAACCACTTGCTTACGACCCACTTCACTCTTTTCGCGAGCGTAAGGCACTATGTTTTCGCCGAAGGCTTTTTGATAGTCTTCACTATCAACGTAGGAATCAATATCAGCTTCGTAGCCTTGCTCCGCACAGGTGCGCATATGCTCAGAAATCTCTGCTTGAGACTCAGGCGCACGACCTAAAATGTGCTGAAAGTTCAGCTCTTCGAAGCGGTAAGGCGCGCAGCTTTCAAAGTAGCGCGTGCGGTAAAAGTCTGACTTGGCAACCGCGCGAACAAACTCACGTACAGACAAAGAGCCGTCGCACAGCTGAGATTCAGCATTGGTGAGGCGCTCGCTTTCCATGACGTGGGGATTGCCCAACACTTGCTTGTATACCGCACGAATGATGGATTGCTTATCTTCGGGGCTGCTAGTGGGCCACAGCTCATAGACGTAAGCATCTGCCATAGTGATTCTCCTTAAAAAACTCTCAACAACAACTTTTTAAACGCAACAGGCTCTAGAGCCTGCAATTGACAAAACACAGCAAAGGCGAGTGATCAAAGGGCGATATTCACTCACCTTTGATCACTCGCCTCATCAGCTCGGCATTAGTCTACGGCTGTAATACTAGCAATTACACCGCCAGACTTATGAATGCGCTGGTACTCCTGAGATAGCTTCTCATAAGGCACCAAGTACACTTGGTTGGCACGGCGGAACCGGGAAGACGCCTTGCGCACAGTGTTGGCGCGAATAGAGGTGACTTCGATGCGGTATACTTTGCCGCGCTCACCAATACTGGAACCCACACGGGTAGGTGCAGCCGTTGGAGGCTCGCTGAAGGCCCAACCATCAGAACCACCAGAAGGTGCTTTCACCGCAGTGGCCGTCCCGTTAATCACCAAGCTGTTCAGGCGAGGAGACTTACCGGAGGTGTTGCCCTTAAGGGAGCTGCTGGACGCGCCGCGAACCAGTTCAAACAGGTGAGTAAACTCAACCATGCTCTCAGACGCTTCACTCTTATAGCCGCGAATGTAAGGCACGAAGTTCTCGCCATACACGTTTTGGTACTCGTCACTATCGAGGTAAGTATCGATATCCGCTTCGAAGCCTTCAGCGTCGAGCACGTTGCTGTGAAACTTCATTTCGTCGTAGTTGTTGGGCGCGCGGCCAAGCAAATGACGGAAGTTTAGCTCTGTATAGCGGTAACGAGGGCAGGCCTCGAAAAAACGAGTGCGGTACAAATCGGACTTGGCGACGGCGCGAACAAAGTCTCTAACGCTGTACTCGCCAAGCTTAAACTGGGATTCGGCGACGGTGAGTCGCTCGCTCTCCATGACGTAAGCGTTGCCGAGTACCTGACGGTAAACGGCATTGATAATGTTCTCACGATCGTCAGCCGAGAGACCGGGAACCCATTCGACTGGAGGCGTTTCTTCAAAAAGACTGACGCCCAATCGCGATGCTGGTCCGAAAGCCATGGATGCTATCTCCTAGTTGACAACAGTAAAATATGAGCCGAGATCAGATATATGAATTTTTGTAGGCAGTTCAATCACCCACGCCCTCTTAACTCAGCACCTTGAATAAAGGGTTTACAAGTAATTAATAACGATTACTCGTGTGTTCTCATTTTGGCGGTAAAAGGGGCCTGACTCTGTCAAGTTTTGTGAACACACCTTTTAGCTTAGCGCTGAGCCACCAGCGACCAACAGCCTCTCCCAGCAAGGGCTTTGGGGCAAATAGGTCGCAATCAAAGTCACGTTTTAATCCGTAATTTTAAGGGAGGTCATCCGCGATTACTGTTACGCAACTTTACAAAGTTTATTGTTTAGGGGCCCAAAGTACTAGCAAAGCACTGACAAAAGCACTGACAAAAGCGCCGATTTAGGAAAACGCTATTGGGTTGCGCCAGCTTGTTTCAGTAGCGCGATCGCACCCGCTGCCTGAAAGGATTTTTGGGCTTCAGTTAGCGCAGTGCTGCCCCAGCGATTAACCGGCTCCACAGCTGCGCCGTTTTCTAGCAAAACGGTAATGGTGTCTAAATCACCTCGCGCCGAGGCCATCATCAGCGGTGTCCAGCCACCGATATTAGCGGTATTCACATCACCGCCAGCGTTGATCAGGGCTTTAACTGTGTAGGCGTGGCCATTATCAGCGGCCAGGTACAGCGCCGTATCGCCAATTCTATTGGTCGCAGCAATATCAGCGCCTTGTTCGATCAGCTGCCGGACAATATCGGTTTCACCATTGCGAGCCACCATCATCAGCACGGTTTCTTCGTAGCTGTTGCGTCCGCTCAGATCCGCACCACGCCCTAATAAGGTCAGCATCATCTCGCGACGGTTGGATTCTGCGGCGTACATCAGGGCAGTGTAGCCAGCGTCATTACGCAGGTTGATATCGGCACCGGCAATGAGCAATCTGCCCACAATTTCGGGATGGTTCTCCATCGCGGCCCACATCAGGCCGGTGCTGCTTTGCCAGCGCACATCGGGAGCGATACCGCTGTTGAGGCAGGTTTCTACCTGAGCGCGATCGCCCCGAATACAGGCCCGAATAAATCGTTCAGCCGGAGAAGTATCAGCAGAAGCCGCAGAAGCCATAGTGTTTTGAGTCTGTAACTTACGAGAGCAGCTGACAAAGAGCCATTAAAAAAGGACAGTCTAATAAAGATTCAGTCTAAAAAAGCAGAGAGCTGAGCAATTAAATGATCGAAATAAGGTGCCAAGCGCGAATGGGCCTCTGCGGGAAGCCGCTTTAGGCTAGCGGATTTAATCCCCTTCAAGCCAGTCACCATAGCGGGCAAAGGAACCTTGAGTTCCTCATAGAGTTCTTCCATGGCTGCCAGTCCCTCTGCACTGGTGTAGCGGGTTTGGCCACTGGCAATGCCATAGGTAATACAGCGCAAAAACTGCCAAAAATCTCGCCAGCAAGCCTCTGCCCGCATCGGTGGATACAGCCCACCACCGGGCTCCAAAATATTGGGAAAGGCTTCCAGGACACCGGCCCTGGCTTCGTCAACAATCGCAGGCGCTTGGTCACGCAGCTGCTTCACCACATCGGTAAGGGCCAGCCCGTGCTCACTCAGCGCCGTATTGAGCGTGGCATATCCGGTGGGCATCGCTGCCGAAAGTGCGACCAAATCGTCATCACTCAGGTACTGGCTCGTATCGTCAGCAGCCTGAAAGCGGGCAATGATGTCGGGCTTGGCCTCTTGCCAGTGGGCAAAGCTAACAATTCTAGATTTAGGAATGAGCTGCTTTGCGCGATCGCTGAGTCCAGTCATAGCGTTGCAAAAGAGTGATGGCGACAATGTGTTGGCTAACCTAGTGTTGGCTAGCTTATCACTAGCGAACTTTTGGCTGACGCTCAGGTTGCTTGGCTTCAAGCTGATCAATCACCAGGCTGGCGACCTTGCGCACAGACTCTTCTGCATCGCGCTGGAGCTGAGAAATCGCCCCAATCGCAGCAGGGTTGCCCAGCTTAGCCAGCGCCAACGCCGCGGCTTTTCTCACAGCCGCCGTCGGAT
Organism: Cyanobacteria bacterium J06634_5; assembly: GCA_039820525.1. Taxonomy (GTDB): domain Bacteria; phylum Cyanobacteriota; class Cyanobacteriia; order Phormidesmidales; family Phormidesmidaceae; genus Phormidesmis. Next base: position 14,759 of record JBCBPY010000053.1, on the reverse strand, counting down.
CCTTTAGGCAGGCAATCAATGGCTGGTAGGCTTTTTGGCAGTTCAAACGAGCCAGGGTCGCCGCCGCTTCAATCCTGACCTCAGAGGACTGGTCATTCAAGGCTTCCGTCAGAAGCGTCAGCGCGTACTGAATCTTTTCTGACCGGGGTAGTCGAGCGGCTTGGGGGGTATCCGCCTTGTTAGCAGCAACATCAGAGGCCGAGGCTTTCGAGGAATTGGAGGTGGAGGCCAAATGTCCTTTGTGCGGGGTGCCAACTTCCAGGCGAACAGGCTCAGTGCCAGGCTGCTGGCTGGCGGATTGGGTCTGCGCCAGCTGCTTTTGAGCGATTTGCTTTTGGACATGCTGGGCGATCGCGCCAATCACAGCCGTTCGCACCGACGCGGACGGATGACCAATCAATCGATACAGCCGGTCGCTAACTTCACTACTCATCGAGGCTAACGCCCAAGCCGCATGCCCCTTACAGCTTTCGCTGGCCTCGTCAGACGCCAAAACATCCCGCAGCGCTTCAAAAGCAGGTGCCCCCACCTTGGCCAACGCACCCGCCGCCGCACTCTTCACGCTGATATCACCGTCTTTGAGCAGCGCCGCAATCAACGCAGGCACGGACTCTGGATCGCCAATGTTAGTAAGTGCATTGCAGCATGCCCGGCGAACCACAGGCTCTTCATGATGCGCAATCCCTTCTAACAAAAAAGGCGTCGCAGGCTCGCCAATTTGGCTAAAGGATTCCACCAAATTTAGCCGAGTAGCGCGTCTTGGATCGACCAAGCACTGCACCATCTGCCGCAGGACAAAGGTGTCTGGCTCATCAAAAGCTAGCAGCTCTATTTGCTGGTTTACGTAGTCTATTAACCGATCGACCCGAGACTGGGCCTGGGGCGAGGCCGGGGTGCGATCGCGGTTGTAAATCGGCGCAGATAGAAAACTTAAATCGATTGCAGGCTCACCCATATCATCTCTGCCTATGTTGATTTGGCCTATGTTGATTTGACTCATGCTGTTTGCCTTTCCTCAGTGGCCTGTATTCACAAACAGGGCGGTGATGTTGGCGGATTGGCGAAAAGCCCGAGGCTCTCTACTCTAGAGGGTTACGTTGGCGCTTTTACGGCGGCACTTTACTCTGGCTGAGCGGGAGTGCTCTCACCGCGTAGCTGGGCAAGCGAGGTATCAATTTTCACAATTTCGGGATGATTTTTGAGCTGCTCCATCGCCATAGACTTCGGCAGTTTGGCTTTTTTGGCTGCGGCGGTAAAGTCCTCTACTAGGCGCTCACGGTACTGTTCGAGTCCGGTGATAATTTCAGCAATTTCTTCGCTAGGTGCTTTACTCTCAGTGGGCTGCGGGCTCTCTACCATGGTGAATACCTCTTGTTTAAGTGAGTTCTTTTTATAGGGAAGGAACAGGGAAAAGGGCAACAGGTTTACGATGGTATCATCGGATACCAGTACTGACTACTGATGACCCACATTTGTGCCCAAAGAAGCTGTGGATGTGTTTGAGACATCGCTCTTAAGGGCAGTTACACCCTTGCAGAAAAAGCGTTTGAATAGGGAAAGACCGCGCTTTTACAGCGAGTCTTACCAGGCTCAAGAAGCCTAGCAACTGCTCAATACCCTTTCAATAAGGGTAAATCAAATTGATCCGCCCTTGCGTACTTTTACCCTATTCCCGTAGGCTGAGCAGCTTGCAGTGGCCTTGCTTCACGGTCATAAGGTCGCGGTCAAAAAATCACGATCACAAAATCACGGTCACAAAAGACTATCCTCAGCGACCCGCTTAGTAATCTGCGTAAGGTCCTGTGGAATGCTTACTCTTTCCCTTTTTAGCTTGATGAATATTTCTGAGATTAAAGTTCTGCTAGCCAGCGACAACTCGCAAGAAAGACTGCGAGGACTCGTTGCGCTTAAAGATCATGAGGTTGAAACCGCAGTGCCTCTATTAATTGATCAAAAGCAGGATTCAGCCTTTTTAGTTCGCTCGTTTGTAGCGATGGGCTTGGGCAGAAAACAAAACGAAGCGGCCTACAGCGCCCTATTGGAAATGCTGCCCGCAGAAAGCGACCACAATGTGCAGGCAGAAATTGCCAACTCTCTCGGGCTATATGGCCGGGTTGCTGTAGAGCGCTTGGTGCAGCTGTTTTACGACAATGACCATTGGCTGGTCCGGCGCAGTATTTTGGCGATTATGCCTGAGCTGGAAAGCCCCAAGGAACTCTTAGAATTAGCTCAATATGCGCTCAAGGATAAAGACCAAACGATTGCTCAGGCGGGCATCGCAAGCCTTGGGCTGCTAGCAGATACGTCCGAAGCGCAGTCGGCGCTAAAGGCGCTGCTGCCTTTGTTAAGCCTGCCGAACTGGCGATCGCGCATGACCCTGGCCTACGCCTTGAAATCGTTTGACAATCCTGCCGCCAAAGACGCCCTCACCCAACTCCGCAAAGACGAGCACCACAAGGTGGTTGCCGCCGCACTAGAAGACCTGCTACCGACATAAATGCCTGTCTTTAGCGAGGGATTTCTCTGCGATCGCGCTGGTCTCTCCTTTAAAGTCCCTTGGCATTTCTTCTGATTTTCTTTGGCATTGCCGGTGCTTTTCCCTCGGCGTAGGGATTGCTGATGGGGAAGAAATCGTCTATCTTGATGTGTAAATAAATGTTTCTTTTTTTGAAAATGTTGGCGCACTAAAAACATTTTGTGCTGCTACGCATTTTAGGAGTGATTGCCATGGTTTTTTCTGTAGTCTCCAATACTCAAGGCTCAGATGCTCAAAACTTAGATGCTCAAGGCTTAGATGCTCAAGACTTAGAGAGGGCGAGTGCTGACGCCAGCAACTTGGTAGCAGGAGAGTCTATAGAAGCGTTGGCGATCGCATTTTTCCAGCAGTCTGTTGGCAACTGGCAGTCTCGCCGGCGGTACTACACCCTCGCAAGCGGCGACACGCAAGAAGTCGTGAGCGACATTACCATTTCGTTTTTAGACGGCGACGACGCTGCCTTAATTGAGCTAGGCAAGCGCCATGAGCTAAGCGTACCTATGGTGTGCGGTGCAAAAGTCACCTGGGAGAGCAACTACATTTCTCCGGCCAAAAAGCCGTCTGTCGGAGAAACCATTTTCGGTATTCGCGGCGATATTATGTATCGCGACCGAGGCTTTGCAACCCCTAAGCCCGTCACCGCCACCTACAAGTTCACAGACCCAAACACCATGGTTCTGCGCACTGAGTACAACGGCTCTTCGTTTGAAGAACAGCTCAAACTGGTGGGCCAGCGCTACCGCACCCGGCAAACCATCATCTCGCGCGCAGGCGAGGAAATCATGATTGGTCAGTACTTGGAAACCCGTGTGAAGTAACTGATGTCATGAGTCAGTGAACGCCTCAAATCACGCGCATTACAGCAGTGCAAAGAAGAAGTGCACAAGAGCCTCAAGACTCCAGGCTCTGCCGGGTTGTTTTGCGCGTGAAGGTATTCCACTCATCTAACTCTTCTGCAGGGTGGCGGAGTAGGTGCGATCGCCCTTCCTCACTCAGGCCAATCGCATCTGAAAAATCAGCCCCGGCAATGCTCCCAACCGTGGAAAAATCCACATCTGTCAAATTCGTCGCCCGCAAGTCGCATCGCTGAAGCTCCGCTCCACCCAGGTTGACGCCCTGCAAGTTGGCACCGGTTAAAAACGCCTTTTGCAAGTTCGCACCGCTGAGCGCAGCTCCAGCCAGGGTGGCCCCCTGCAAATTCGCACCGCTGAGGTAGGTACCAAACATCATCGCCCCACTCAGATCAGCATCCTTTAAGTTAGCGGTATTCAAATACGCACCGTTGAGTGAAGCTCCAGGGCCCACCGCACCACTACTCTTGTAACGAAAGCCCTCCGGCCACTGCGTCGAGCCATCGTAAAGTGCCAGCTTAAGCTCAGCGTCGGTTAGTGTGGCACCTGTAAGGTCGCAGCCTTGTAAGTCACTGCGAAAAAGATAAGCACCCGTCAAATCGGATCCGCTTAAACTCGCACCGGTTAAACGAACGCCTCGCAAATCGGCTTTTTTCAAATTAGCGCCCACGAGCTTAGCGCCTTCTAAATTGCAGCCCAGTAATCCAGCACCTTCCAAATTTGCACCAGAGAGGTCAGCGCCTGAAAGGTCTGACCGATAGAGATCTTTGCCGGATAGATCAGCACCCGCAAGATTAGCGCCAGCGAGCTGTGCGCGGGGAGAAATTGAGGCAGAATCCATTTGGTTGGAAGCCATCCTAATATATAAGATAAAAATTACGCTACTCACTAGAATCGCATAACGCTTCTCCTTATAAAGGCACCGACCCAGACAATAACTATGCTCTTAAATCCACCGATGACCATGATGGCGTTCTTTCAAAAGAGCGCAGGCACTTGGTTTACCCAGCGAACGGTACACCATTTTGATGTGGTGGCCGACGAGTCGGGGGAGTCCCATTTAATTGTGGAAATGGTGGAAGCTGGCGATCAGCGAGTGGTTGACATTTGCAAATCACAAAATATTGAGCCGAGCTTGGCCGCTGGCGGGGCCTCGTTTTCCTGGCAGGCGAATTTATCGGAAAGTGCGCCGCCTAGTTCAGCGGCGGTGCTGGTGGATGTGCCTGATGATGAACGCGGTCTTTCTGGGCGACTTGTGCGCGATCGCGGCTATGTAGAAGGCATTACCGTTGTCAGCCGCTACTGGTTTGGCCAAGATGGCGTCCTCACCATCGACACTGACTATGAAACCAATCAGGGCCAAGAGCGCTGCTGGTTCCTCACGGATGATTTTCGAGTACGCGTCAGCACAGCCCGCATGATGGATGGCGTAAACCTAATGACCTACTGCTCTGAAAAGCGCTTCATTACCCCCGAAGATATCGCGAGCATGGCGGCCAAACATACCGCCCAGCACACTGCCTAATACACCGCCCAACAGACGGTTGCATCACGACAGCCTTTGATTATTAAGGAATGTATCTTTGTTTTTAATAATTAAGACGCGCTCCTAGTCCATCTCGTATGTTTAAAGGCAAGCAATTTACTTCAAGCTTGCCTGACTGGGGCTGTGTCCCTACGGAAACCCTGTCCTTACGCAACGGCCAGATAATGTATCGCCCTTTCCTAGAGCATTTAGAGACCTCTCTTTCTCAAAGGTTCGACCTTACTAAGCGCTCTATTCCAGAAGGTTTAGAAACCAATATCAGCGAGCGAGGCCGAAACCCGGCAACCATCCGCAGCTGGTGCTATGAATGCAAAGAGCTGCGAAAAGCTCGCTATACCTATATTGATGCGGGCCAAAGTGCTCAGATTTTCAATAGCGTTATTTATCCTAGCTATCAGTACGATCTGCCTTTACTCGGCATCGATTTTCTCTCGTTTGGCGCAGTCAAAAACCTGATCGTGATGGACTTCCAGCCGTTGTTTCAAGACGAGGCGTACCAGCAAAAGTACATCGCTCCACTACAGGCACTGCACGACAAGTATCCCGATCTCTCGCAGAATCTCGAAATGAAGTTCTACGATGCCAATCAGTATTTCTCGAAGTACTTGCTGTTTGCCAAGACCGATCCTGAGACGGTCAAAACGCGAGTGCTAGAGGCGTTTAAGGACTACCTTGAGCTGTATTGGGAAATGCTCGCTGCGTCGACTCCATCTACCCACAGAGCCGATATCGAGCGGGTCGCCAAAGCCCAGCGAGATTACGATCAGTACAGTGCTGAGCGCGATCCGGCATCGGGCTTATTTGGCAGCTACTTTGGGCATGACTGGTCTGAGCGCTTTTTGCATGAGTTTTTGTTTGAAGACGCAGAACCTGTCGCTGTCGTTGCGGGCGCAGGGTCGAGTAAGTAATGAGCCAAAACACACCAACAATGACGACGCCAACAACAACGACACAAACAACGATATACGAGCCGTTTTTGGCCAAGGCGATCGCACTGTTAGAAAGCGAGCTGAACATTAGCCCCTACCCCATTCCAGAAGGCTTCGACACTAAAAGTGCCGTCACTGGAAAGGGCAAACGTGAGGCCACCGTCACCACCACCAGCTACGGCTCACGCGCGCCTAAGCTCCGCCAAATCAGAGCAGCCCACGTCCAAGGCGGCGCAGCCCTCCAGGTGCTGAACTTTGTTATTTTCCCAGAGCTGAACTACGACATTCCCTTTTTTGGTGCTGACCTAGTAACGCTCCCTGGCGGACACCTGATCGCCCTAGACATGCAGCCCCTGTTTCAAACAGAAGACTACAAAGCCAAATACAGCGCACCCATCATGGACATGTTCCATGGCTACCAGCAGCATTTGCCCTGGGGCGGCGACTTTCCCGAAGAAGCCCAAGCCTTTTTCTCACCGGCCTTTTTGTGGACTCGCCCGTCTGAAACCTCCGACGTTGAAACCCACGTTTTTGAAGCGTTTCAGGATTACCTCAAGGCATACATTAAGTTCGTAAAAGACGCCGAGCCCGTGACTGACCCAGCGCGTCTAGACGCGATCAAGCAGTCTCAGCTCAGCTACGCCCGCTACCGTGCAGAAAAAGATCCGGCGCGAGGAATGCTGACCCGGTTCTACGGCCCCGAGTGGACCGAAGACTACATCCACGGCTTCCTATTTGACCTAGAGAAAGATCCGCGAGTGGCTACATAACAGCGACATGGGGTGTGCCTCACGAGGTGTTTCACGAGGATGTCTACAGTCCGCGTGTATCCACTCTCATAAAACGAAGTGAGACTTCGCCAGTAGCACACTTTACATGTGAAAGCAAAGTCTCATTAGTCTGAAACATTTCACCCAGCCGCCGCTCATTTCACGAGCCTGTATTGCTGCAAAATGCCCGCCACGAGGGCACTTGACGCTCCAGATAGTTTTATGAACTTTCTTAAACTTTCTTAGATTTAAGCCGTATCCGTTTTACTCTTTAAATGTGGGAGCAGTAGGCTTAGAGCCCTGTTCCAGCTAGTCAAATATTAGGAGAATTCGGATCTATGTTTGATGCGTTCGCTAAAGTTGTCTCCCAAGCTGATGCTCGTGGTGAGTACATTGGTGCATCCCAGTTGGATGCCCTAGACGCAATGGTTGCTGATGGCAACAAAAGAATGGATGCCGTTAATGGTATCACCAGCAATGCTTCTGCGATTGTGGCTAACGCTGCTCGTGCGCTGTTCGCTGACCAGCCTCAGCTCATTCAGCCCGGTGGTAACGCTTACACATCCCGTCGCATGGCTGCTTGCTTGCGCGACATGGAAATCATCTTGCGCTATGTCACTTACGCTGCCTTCTCTGGTGATGCTTCCGTGCTAGACGATCGTTGCTTGAACGGTCTTCGTGAGACTTATGTTGCTTTGGGTACTCCCGGTGCTTCTGTGGCCGCTGGCGTACAAAACATGAAAGCTGCTGCAATTGCAATTGTTAGCGATAGCAGCAACGTTACCAGCGGCGATTGCAGCAACTTGATTGCTGAAATCGGTGGTTACTTTGACCGTGCAGCTGCTGCTGTTGCTTAAGCGCCTCGCTTGAGTCACGTTTGTGAGTCATTTTTCAAGCGACTCGTTACAGGTTTTGCTCGGGCAATCATCCTCGGGCTACCCCTCAAGGCGAGACGCTACACATTACCAAAATTGTTGACACCTCAATTGGGAGATCTTGAAGGATGAAAACTCCTCTAACCGAAGCAGTCTCAGCTGCTGATTCTCAGGGCCGCTTTCTTAGCTCGACTGAAATGCAGGTTGCATTTGGTCGCTTCACTCAAGCTAAAGCTAGCCTAGAAGCTGCTCGTAAGCTCACTCAGAACGCTGATAGCCTTGCTAACGGCGCTGCTCAAGCTGTTTACAGCAAGTTTCCTTACACCACTCAAATGCAGGGTCCTCAGTACGCTGCTGACCAGCGTGGTAAGGACAAGTGTGTTCGTGACATCGGCTACTACGTTCGCATGATCACTTACTGCCTCATTGTTGGCGGTACTGGCCCCATGGATGACTACTTGGTTTCTGGCCTTGCTGAAATCAACAAGACATTCGACCTAGCACCTAGCTGGTATGTTGAAGCGCTTAAGCACATCAAAGCTAACCACGGTTTGAGTGGCGATCCTGCGACTGAAGCGAATACTTACATCAACTATGCGATTAACGTCCTTAGCTAGATGAGCCAAATTGGCGTTTTAGCCTTCGAGGGTTTAGAGCAGAAAAAGGTCTAGAGCCTTAACCTCTAAAGCTTGATGGGTTAGACCTCAATTTATTACCCAGAGAGATATGCGATTACTGGAAACGTCTAGTGGTTGTTTGTTTCTCTGGGTTTGCTATTGGTAGGCGTTTGAAAGCGGCAGGGCAGAGGTTGCTTTTCGTGAATCGCTTTAGAATTTATGTGCTTTAGGACTTATCCAATTTAAAGATAATGGCCAACGATTCTCAATCTGGTGGTGGCGCACCGCAGCTCACCATAGAGCAGGCGATCGCAAACCTAACCCAAACAGAAGACAAGGGCGATCGCTACTACGCAGCCTGGTGGATTGGGCGGTTTCAGGTCGCTGAACCAGCTGCGATTTCGGCCTTGCTCACAGCCCTAGAAGATGAGAGCGATCGCGATACAGACGGTGGCTATCCCCTTCGGCGCAATGCGGCTAGAGCGCTCGGCAAGCTCAGCGATAAATCTGTGGTTCCGGCCTTAATTAACTGCCTAGAAAGTACGGACTACTACGTGCGAGAAGCTGCGGCCCAATCGTTAGAAACGCTGGCAGCAACAGAAGGCCGTGAGCCCTTAGTGGCCCTACTAGCAGGCGGTGTTGAGGCCGCTGTAGAAGTACCTGGAAAGCCCCATTTGGTACAGCCTTACAACGCGATTTTAGAAGCCTTGGGCAGCTTGGGCACGCCAGAGACCATTGCCGTTGTTGAACCTTTTTTGACGCACAGCTTACCCCAGGTAAAAAACGCGGCCGCGCGGGCGATGTATCAGCTCACTGGCAAAGGGCACTACACGCAGCCCCTGCTCGACACCCTAGCGTGTGATGACTTGCAGCTACGTCGTTCGGCACTGCTGGATCTTGGAGAGATCGGCTATTTGCCAGCCGCAGAGGCGATCGCCAACACCCTTGCCGAAAACAGCATTAAGCTCATCTCGCTAAAAGGACTGTTAGAACAACAGATCCATCTCTCGAACGAATTCGTTTCTTCTGAAACCTGCAAAGTCATGACGCTGATGGATTCTCTTTTGTAAAAACTTTTCTCTAACGCCCTCGCCTAGCCCCCGCCTAACACCCCCCGCCGCCCATGGTAGATTCTGCTGCTTTACTCAAAACCAAACTTCAGGCTGTTGAATCAGCAGATTCCGCACAGGCCATGCTAGATGCGGTAGAAGCCCTCGCCGATCTTAGAGACGAGGGCGCGATTGATATGCTCATTCGCGTGCTGGGCTACAACAATCCAGGCGCTGCGGTTGCCGCTGTCGAGGGCCTTATTCAAATTGGGACGCCTGCGGCGACGGCCTTACTTGGGCAAATTGACGGCTACAACTACGGGGCCAGGGCCTGGGCGCTACGCGTGCTCTCAGGCATTGGCGATCCGCGCGGATTAGAATTGATTTTGGAGACAGCCGCAGAGGACTTTTCACTCAGCGTCCGACGGGCCGCAGCACGGGGACTCGGTGCTATTCAATGGGAAAAGCTAGAAAAAGCACAGCGCCGAGACGCGCAAGCACAGGCGAGCAAAACATTACTAAAGGTCGCCGCTGAGGATGTGGAATGGGTGGTTCGCTACGCGGCGATTGCAGGCTTACAAGGCGTCGCGATCGCCGCTGAGACAGAAGGGCATGGCGACCTCGTTGGCCCGATTACAAAGGGACTTCGCGACCGCGTAGAGACAGACGAGGTTCCTGCGATACGGGCACGCGCGCAGTGGGCGATCGCACAGCTATCGAATATACAGCTACCGAACCAAGTCCATGGCGCTTAGTTACGCAATTATTGGCACCGGTGCAATTGGGGGCTACTACGGCGCGCGGCTACAGCAAGCAGGCTGCGATGTGCATTTTTTGTTGCGTAGCGACTATGAGCCGGTACGCGATCACGGTCTCACAGTAGAGTCTATCGATGGTGACTTTACGCTGCCCCAAGTCAATGCTTACAACAAAGCTCAAGCAATTCCACCGGTAGACGTTGCGATCATTGCACTCAAAACCACCCGCAATCCGCTGCTACCTGAACTGTTACCCGCGCTCAAGCCCAATGGCGCAATTCTCTCGCTGCAAAATGGATTAGACGTAGAAGCGGGTATTGTTGACAGGCTCGGAGCACAGCTCAGCCTTGTCCCCACGATACTGGGCGGGCTGTGTTTTATTTGTTCTAACAAAGTAGGTCCTGGCCACATCCGGCATATGGACTACGGCAAACTCTTGCTGGGCGCGCATAACCCTGAGAATCAGCCGTGCCCGCCACCGGCTTTATTGCACAGTATTTTGCACAGTATTGTTGAAGATTTTACACGTGCAAAAGTAGACACCGAAACCACGGAAGATTTACCGATGGCTCGCTGGCAAAAGCTGGTGTGGAATGTCCCTTTTAACGGGCTATCGGTGGTGTTGAATGCGACGACTCAGGAAATGATGAATGATGAGAACGTGCGATCGCTCATCACAACCCTAATGGCAGAAGTGGTGACTGCTGCAAACACTTGGGCCCAAAAAGTCTCGCCCGAGAGCGATCGCAAATTACCTGATACTATTGCAGCGCAAATGCTCACGCAGACAGAAACCATGCCGCCCTATCGCACCAGCATGAAGATTGACTATGACGAAGGTCGCCCTTTGGAGATAGAGGCCATTTTGCACCGACCGATGCTGACCGCTCAATCGGTCGGTGTTGCAACACCGGCCATGCGCCTGTTGTATCAACAGCTCTCTTTTCTAAACGCGCGCAACATACCTCAATAGCCTCAAACACCCAATAGCCTCAAACACTCAATAGCCTCAAACAAAATTCTGTTTTTCTCTAGCGATACCTTTGTACGACTCAATACTAAAAAGCAGCTAAACAGAAGGATTTACCTGCATTTGTACAATGCGATCCACATCAGCGCGATGGCGAGGCGGCACCTTAATGCTCATAAACCCGGGCATTAGCGGAAAGCGTGGCTTGTATTTTAAGGTCAGCGTATTGGGATTAGAGGGCTCCCACTTGTAAGAGGTCATTTGTGACCAGGCAATAAACATAAACATAAAGCACAGTCCATTCTCTCTGAGTTCTAACTTGCTCAGACCAATAGAGATAAAAAACACTGAAATAGCCAAAAAAGTTGTCACCAAAGCAATTTCGCTGCTGACATCTTCAAAAGAAGAAATAGGAACTAAAAACAGCTCAAGTGATAAAACAGCTGACACTATCGCTTCAAAGACACCTATCCAAAACGAAAGCTTGCTTTGACTATTTCGGCCTGCCCTAAGCAGTAAGCCACCAGAGTCTCGATGTCTCGATGGCCAACTTAGCAGCCAAACGCTTACGCCAACAACATAAATTAGGGGGAACGCAAGCTGGCTATAAACCCTATCTAGCTGGGTCAGCATTAAGCCAAAGGCAGCACCTACGGCCATATAGGGCAGTACGTAACGAATGTTTCGAGTAGCGGCTTCGCGCCCTAACATTTTGGTAGCGATCAAATAGCCAATACCCAGGCCCACAATCAGAAAAATTAACACGTACGCAATGAACCCAGCCATAACCACCTCACTCGTATCGATACGGTATTAAGCTACAAAGATTATCTCTAACGAAAGCACACCCAAAACTAGGCAGTGACACAGCTGTGCCAGTAAAAACACTTGTGTAAAGTAGCACCATCCCATTCAATGGGCGTTAACCTTTTAAGGCCCGATCGCTCTCTATGCGGCCATAATCTAGCTTGATAATTCTATCTGCGACATGAAAGTAATGATCGTCATGACTAATCACCAAAATCGTTTTGCCACGAGCTTTGAGTTCAGCTAAAAGCTGAGTATAAAAAATCTCTCTAAACACCGGATCTTGATCGGCGGCCCACTCATCAAAAAGATAAATAGGCCGGTCTTCCAAATAGGCCGTCAGTAAAGATAATCGCTTCCTTTGCCCTTGCGAGAGTGCGGTTGTAGAAAGCTGTCCACTTTGCACAGACACTTTATCTTCTAGCTGTAGCTTTTTCAGATAAGTTTGAGCCTGAGAATCTAACGTGAGTGCTTCTGCACTGACCAAACGCTCGAATAGGTAAAAGTCTGAAAAGACGGCTGAAAAGTGCTGCCGGTACCACGAGCGATTCGTGTCTACAATCGGCTGAGAGTCCAGCCTTATAGAGCCCGAAGCGGGAACATACAGCCCAGTAATCAGCTTTGCCAGCGTCGATTTTCCGCTACCGTTGCCACCCACAATAAACACTAACTCGCCAGCTTTTAGCGTTAAATTAATCGGCCCCACTGAGAAATGCCCATCGGCGCTCTCTTCTCGGCAAGCCGCCTGTGTACGGTAAGTATGTGCAACGTTTTTTAACGCCAGCGTTTTCCAATCAGAACCTATGGGTTGACGAACAACAGAAGTGATTTCCGCCGTTTTCGATAGCGCGAGGCCCATTGAATTGACTTTTTGAAGGGCAACACCTGCCATGGCTATATTAGGTAACCGGTCAATGGTGCTTTCTATCGGGCCTAATAGATAGGTAATCGTCAGAATATAAGCTGGCAATACAGCCGACATGTTTGGGATGAAGCTGGTAGAGCCAAAGAGCAATAGCCCAATGAGCGCAAAGAACAACAGCTGACCACTGCCCGCACTCAGCGCACCCACTTTAAAGGCGGTCTTGGTCAAATCACGAGAAGCGGCGGCGGTGGGCTGAAGGTCTTCCTCTAAAAAGATCTGGCGGCGAATAGCATGAAGCTTGAGTTCTTTAGTGCCTTCAGTAACGGCTCGAAAGTGTTTGAACAGGTGGTCTTTTTCTTTCCTGGCTAGGGCAAGGTAGCGGTAAGCGGTGGTGAGTAGCGCCTGCACAATTGCGATCGCAGCCGCCAAAAAAACCACAACCAGCAGCAAGGCCCCTCCCGACAGCCAGCCTAAATACACCAGGCAACCAGCAATAACGGCAATGTTAATCAGAATATTCGGCAGGATAAAAACAGTATTTGCAATCGCCTGAACATCTTCAGAGAGCGTCGCCAATAGCTGACTCGGGCCAAGCTGTTCTAGCTGTTGGAGTGGGGAAGCTAAAATTTGTTGTGATAGCTGTAGGCGCAGCTTATAAACAGTATCTTGGGATAGATCAATCAACAATGACTGCGAGAGCAGGCTGGCGGTCAAAGCGAGGGTCACCAAGAGGGAAAACAGCAGGAGAGAGGGCTGCGCAACCTCCTCAATAATGGCAGCGTTAGCAAGGGCATCGTCAGTAATAGCCGCGTTAATCAGAGCAATGACCCTTGCGATGCAGCCTCCACTGATGAGACCAGCTGCGATCGCCATCGTCACCTTTACCCAAGAGGCTCGAATCAGTAACCAAATAATATCCATTCACACTTGCTCATATACACCGACTAAAAGTTCAATAGTCTAAAAGTTTGATAGTCTCAGAATTCAACATTATTCCGAGAGGAGTCCGATACTCGCGACTTGCCCGTCAGCGGTGACCACCGCATGGATTAATCGACTGTTTTCCTGCATCTGCGCGCGATACCGATAGCGCGTCCCGTTAGCATGGGCAGATTGAGAAACCAACGCTAACGCTTCCACCGTTCCCGGCTTAATTTCTGCTGCAAATTCTGGTTGAATACTTTGCCCTCTAGGCGTTGTGAGAATAATTCTCCACTCAGGCACAAACTCAATAGCGCTGTCATGACCGTTCACATAGCTCAGTAGCTGGGCAGTTAGGGCTGGATTTTCATCTGCGATCGCAGGCGCATCCGCGTCAATTTTCAGCTCGGGCACATACTGCTCAGCCACCTTACGCGCTAAATAATCGCCCTGCTCATCGTCCTTATTCGTGAGCATAATCACCGTCAGCTGGTCATCAGGGAAGCGGGCAATACTCGTAGAATACCCCCACAAATTACCGCCATGAGACACCATCCGCCGACCGTTTATCTCCTCCAAAATCCAGCCCAAACCATAGCGAAACGTCAGACCGCTGTTCATCACAACAGGCTGTTGCATTTCCTCTTGACGCTGCAAGCTCAAGAGCGCCCCTTTTTGCGAAGCCATCTCCCAGCGCGCTATATCCAACACCGTAGAAGTCACGCTGCCAGCCCCCCGCAGCGACGGCATCAGCTTCGGCAACAGGCTTAGGCGCACGTCAATAGGCGCGACAGACCGACCATCCGAACCGAGTGCATACCCCATCGCCTGATTACTAGACACATAGGACGCTCGCAAAGCATCCGTTTGATCCATCGCTAAGGGGTCAAAAACGCGAGCTTTCATAAACGTTTCAAACGGCTGACCGCTCACATTTTCAATAATAATAGCCGCCAGGTAATAGCCTGTATTGCTGTACATCCAAGACTCACCCGGCTGAAAATCAAGCGGCGCTTTAGCCGCCTGCCGCACGAACTTATCCGCCTGAGCCAACCGGCTCAGCTTACCGCTATAGACAGACTCCGACAGCCCAGCGGTATGAGTCAAAAGATGCCGCACCGTAATATCAGCCCAATGCTCAGGAGTCTTAGCAATATAGGTACTAATCGGCGCGTCCAAGTCCACCTTGCCGGCTTCAACCAACAGCATGAGGCCCGTCGCCGTTAGCGGCTTTGACATAGAGGCAATCGGAAAGAGACTGCTCG
>JBCBPY010000052.1:0-31891 GCA_039820525.1 Cyanobacteria bacterium J06634_5 | reverse complement strand
CAAGCCCTCTCTAGACTTGTCGCAGAAAGAGCTTGAAGCTCTGCCTGCCGCCATGTTTTAGCGTCGAACTCACGTTGGTAGCAGTATAGTTTTGAATAGTCTCTCACCTTTGAGTCTACAGACTGCCATCGCTCACTAAGCGCCTCATCTCGATAACGCTAGTCTAATGACTCACTGGAGAAGTCAGCAGATTCATTACCTGGTCTTGATAATGCTTGAATTGCAGGTCTTTGCGAGTTTCTGCCGTGCGCGATCGCCCCAAAGCCACCTTAATTTCTTCCCGCACGGTCCCTGGCCTGGCCGTCATCACATAAATGCGCTGAGAGAGAAATACCGCCTCTCTTACATCGTGGGTAATCATCAAAATACTCGTACTGGTGCTCTCCCATAGCTCTAACAAAAACTGTTGCATCGTCTCTTTGGTTTGCACATCTAGCGCGCCAAAAGGCTCATCCATCAACAGAATTTTCGGCTGGCTCGTGAGCGCGCGTGCGATCGCCACTCGCTGCTTCATCCCACCTGACAATTGCTTCGGCAATGACTGGGCAAACTGCGTCAAGCCCACCATATTCAAATAGTAAGAGGCCTGCTCTCGCCGAGCCACCTTGCCAGCCCCCTGTAGCTTTAGGCCAAACTCCACATTCTTTTGCACGCTCATCCAAGGGTAGAGAGTGTAATTTTGAAACACCATCCCCCGGTCAGCCCCTGGACCAATCACCGGCTCATTATCCACCTCAATTTGGCCTTCGGTAGGCTCATCTAAGCCCGCAATCAATCGCAATAGCGTAGACTTTCCCGAGCCGGAAGCACCCACCACACAAACAAACTCTCCCCCCTCAACATGCATATTCACATCCTTGAGGGCGGTAATGGTCCCCTTAGGTGCTTTAAATTGCTTGTTTAACCCAGAAACTTCTAAATGCATAAGAACACCGGCAGCCTTCCAAAAACAACAAGCTAAAACAACCCCTTAGAAGAGGACCACAAATTAAAGAAACGACACAGACCTCAATCCACAGCCCACTTACAGCTCACCCTCAGCAGCCAGCGCAAAGATAAATCAATCAAGAAGCCAATCACACCCAGCACAATCAGATAAGCAAATATCGTATCCGTATCAAAAAATCGCCTAGCCAAAGAAATTCGCTTACCCAAGCCCTCATTCGCCGCAATCAGCTCTGCGACCACCACCAAATTCCAAGCCGCCGCCATATTCACGCGGAAAGCATCGATAATTTTGGGCATCACATAGGGCGTAATCACTTGTATAAGGGTTTGCGCGCGCGACCCACCCAGCGTGTAGGTGGTCTCTAGCAAATGCTTGGGCACAAACTTCACCGCGTCCATAATCATCAGCGTGTTAAAGAAAATAACACCGATAAAAATCAGCGTTATTTTGGGTGCTTCATCAACCCCCAAGTAGATAATTAACAGCGGGATAAAGGCCGGGGCAGGCATATAGCGAACGATACCAACAATGGGCTCAAACATCGCTCGAATAGAGGCAAAAGCACCCATGCCAATGCCTAAAGGAACAGAAATCACGGCTGCCCACAAGAAGCCCAAACCCACTCTATAAATACTGGCCTGAAGATCCGTCCAAAAAACGCCTTCTCGAAAAAGCGTCAAAAAAGCCTCTAAAACCGCGCTAGGAGAGGGCAAAAACTTTGGATTGACCAAACCCAAGTTAGAAATTAGCCACCATAACAACAACGGCACCACGACAGACAGTACTCGCAGGGTCCAATCTAGCTGTGGCGGAATGTCCTCACCCAGCCGCCAAAATGTTCTGGGCTTACTTTTTTTAGGCTTGAGCTGCATAACACGACTTGGAGGGGCGCTCGCGACTTTCATAGACTTTTCTGTAGGTTGTTTATCGGCAGCTAACGTCCATTATTTCATTAACAAGAAGTCGTAAACGTTTATACAGAACGTTTAAACACTTTAATAGCCCTGTTAAGAAATAGTTCTTTTAGAAAGCTAGACCTCTTAGAAAAAGTCCCCGCCTGAATAATTCCAAGCGAGGACTCAACGCGATACCAAGTTTGTCACTTACTGCTCAGCGGCATAAGCCTGCACAAACTGATCATCCAAAATAGGCTCAAGGTCTGGAGCTTCAGGAATAAAGCCCACTTTCACCATAAAGTCCGCCATGCCAACTGCCGCTGAAGACATGTATTGCATCCCTTCGCCGTCGCTAAACGCTTCTAGGTTGTCCTCTAAGGTGAACATGCGTGTACCGCCCATCAGGCCCTCTAGCTCTTCTACGCTAATACCGGCGCGCTCTGCCATAATCTCATTGGATTTTTCGGGGTTAGCCTCCATAAAGGCCAAGGTGTCAAACCAAGTATTGACAATCGCCTGCACGTCGTCTGGACGCTCATCAATAATCTTTTGGCTCATCACTAACAAATCCGGAATTGCGCCAGGGAAGTCCGCTGAGCTCAACAGCTCTTTGCTGCCTTCACGCTCTAGCGCAGTCAGCCAGTAGGGCGGAAAGGCACCAACGGCATCTGCTTGGCCTGCGGCAAAAGCAGCGGCAGCTTCTCCAGTTTCTAAGGGCACGATTTCAACATCCTCGCGCGACATCCCCTCTTCTTCCAGGGCCAGCGAGAGCAAAAAGTCATCCACTACGCCTTCTTCAATCGCAACCTTTTTGCCCTTTAGGTCTGCAACAGAGTTAATCTCTTCGGTCACAATAATTTTGTCATTGCCGGCGGAGTTATCGTTCACCAGTACAGCGACTTGGCCATTCACCGAGTCAGCTGCAAAAGAGATGGTATCGTTAAGCGTTTGCGTATTGCCATCTAGCTGACCGGCGGCAAACGCTTCCATCGACTCTAAATACCCGTCAAACCATCGCATTTCAACGTCTACACCATTCGCTTCAAAGAGCCCTTCTTGCTCCGCGATCGCCCAAGGCCACCATCCCGGCCAATTACTATAGCCGATCACAATATCTTCAGTAGTACTTGCAGCGGGTTCGGTCGCCCCCTCCCCACCGCTATCATCCGCAGCAGGGCCTCCACAGCTCACGGCCAGCACCATCGTGCAAAAGAAGGCTAAACAGAGCGAAATTAACTGACGTCTTCTCATGATAAAAATTTTGACTTCAACTGTTTAAAACAACAAGGAAGAGGTAGGCCGCCCATAACTCTAATAGTCAGGTTTATAGGGTGAGATCTAAGACGCTCACCCCATAAACCTATTGATTACGAACCCATGCTGAGAACTAGCTTGGCTAATAGCGCTCAGCACCTAATCAATCCATAAAACACTCACAGGCAGAAAAGCCTACTCGATAAACGCGCCAAGAGGCGAGGGAACGACGGCGACGAAACAAAGCAAATAAAATCATCAGCAAGTCCTACTCTTAAAAGAATTATCTACAAAAAGGATAGGCAGATGCTTTGCAATAAAGTCTTTTAGCAAAACAGCCTCCTTTTTTGGGCAAAAGGCAAAGGCGATAAAACAGTTTTAATGACGATTTAGACAAAACAGGATTTTTGAAAGCGCTATTTGAAAGCGCTGGGAATACTCAAACCGAAACAATCAGACAACAGAAGGCACAGGCGATCGCACGCGAGCCGCCACAGACTGCCTCACCCAGTCATACCAAGCAGGTAAGCCCTCACCGGTCTTGGCCGACACCGGAATAATCACCACCTTAGAATTCAGCTGGCGAACATTGCTCACAATTTTGGCAATGTCCACATCTAAATGAGGGGCCAAATCTGTTTTCGTGATCAGCAGACAATCAGCTTCTCGAAACATGATGGGATATTTCAGAGGCTTGTCTTCACCTTCAGTAATGCTCAGTAGCGCAACCTTAGCGTGTTCGCCCACTTCAAACTCAGCAGGACACACTAAGTTGCCAACATTCTCAACAAAAACAAGGTCAAAGTCTTCTGGCTGCGCTCCAGGTTCAATCTGCTCGTGCTCAAACTGATGCAGTCCGCCTGCGACCATTTTGGAGTCCAAATGGCAAGACCTGCCGGTGTTAATCGCAATCACCGGCGCACCCGACTCACGCAGCCGCTCAGCATCTAGCTGCGTGGTCATGTCGCCTTCAATGACTGCCATTTTAAGTTCGCTAGAGAGCGATCTCAAGGTGGCCTCCAACAGCTGCGTTTTCCCCGACCCTGGAGAACTCATCAAGTTCAAGCACGTGATTCCCCATTGATTTAGGCGATCGCGATTCGCATCGGCCCCATGCTGATTAGCGTGGAGCAAATTCATCTCCAACGCCGCGTCAAATGTTTGGTGCATACACCCCTCCTAAACAACCACTGTTTTAACAACAACTTTTTTCGGTCTAACTCTCAATCCAACAAAACTAATCCAATAAAACCAATCCAGCAAAATCAATCCAGTAAAACGATTCACGAACTACGACGCCACCACAGCTTGCGAGAACTCAACGCGGTCAATCTTGAGCTCGCGTCCAGAGCGAATATCTTCCATCGGCCCCTGACAGCTTGGGCAGGCATACTCCGCACCAATCTCTGGTCGATACTCCTGCTGACAAGGATGACAAAAGGCCACCAGCGGACTGTCTTTAATCACCAACTGGGCACCGTCTAAACAGGTCCCTTGAGTCTGCACCTGAAAGGCAAACTGCAAGCTAGCAGGCTCAACACAGGTAAACTCTCCCACCGTTAAGTGCACCCGCTCCACCGTGGCGTGACCGGGCTGATCGGCGAGCCAATCTTGCACAGTCATGATCAGGGCTTTCGTCATATCGGTTTCATGCATGTCCTAGCCTCCGTCTCAGTAGTCTGTCTTAATAGTCTGGTTTTCCTCGTTTCGAGAGTCTTCTCCAGTCGCCCTACTCCCAATCACTCCCCAAACTCATATTGGCCGTATCACTGATGTAATCAGGTTTCTGGCGTGGCAATTGTTCAGACAGAACCAAATGCGCCAGCGCATCGCAAATCACTCGCGTCGCCATTAAAGACGTCATATCGCTCACGTCGTATGGCGGAGACACTTCAACAATCTCTAAGCCACACACGTTCACTCTTTCAATAATCTTGCCGAGCAGGTACAGCGCTTCACGAGGCAGCAAACCACCGGGCTCAGGCCAGCCTGTTCCAGGGACAAACCCCGCGTCAATACAGTCAATATCAAAGCTAATGTATACGCAGTCTGTGCCGTCTGTAGCGCGCTCTACCGCAAAATCTACCGCTGCATCTAGGCCCATCTCGGTAATGTCGGTCACGGTCAAAATATTTGTGGCGCGCTCACGGCACACTTTCACACCCGGACGAGGCACCTGCCAGCCGCCAATGCCCAGCTGCACCAAGTTCTTTGCCGGCGCATTAGCCATGTTGGTCGCATGGAACCAAGGACAGGTATGCATCCGCTCATCGAGGTCTGTCTCCTGAGTATCCACATGGCGATCAAAGTGGATAATGCCGACTTTCTTATCGCCTAGGTGGCGGCACACACCGCGCACGGTCGGAAAGCCAATCGAATGGTCGCCGCCAAGAATAATCGGCAGCGCGCCAGAGCTAAAGACGTGAGCAACCCCCTTAGAAATTTGGTCGAAAGACTTTTCATTATTCGCCGGGATGGTAAATACATCCCCGATATCGCACATCGTAATTTGCTCTCGCAAATCGACTCCAAGCTCAAAGTTGTAGGGCGTGTAGAGCGCGGAAATGCGGCGAATGCCTTGAGGGCCAAACCGAGTGCCTGGGCGGTAGGTTGTCCCCGAATCGTGAGGCACGCCCATAATCGCCACATCGTACTCACCCACTTTGCGCACGTCTTCAACGTAGGGCGCTTTCATAAAGGTATTAATGCCTGCGTAGTGCGGCAGCTCCCCGCGCGAAAAGGTGGGAATGGTGCGATCGCGAATGCTCTCTGCGGCTTCTAAGCCAAACTCAAGCCCCTGATCGACTTCCTGCTGCCAGCCTGTCATCGGCAACCGAGCTTCTTTTTCTAACGCGTAGTCAGCCTCAGTTCGACCGTTCGGCCCCTCACCAGGCGTTTGAAACGTAGGTTGGTCAGTCATTCAAGATTAGCCATTCATCATGGCAAAATACGACAGCACGGTTGCTAACGAACACCAGTTAGTTCATACAGCAAAGGCATCAAAAAAGGCATTTAGCTCACTGTTGCTGCTGGCATCCTTACAAAAGCACAATCAACACAGATGAACTTGTTTAAATAGCAGACTCGTTTAACGAGCAGTGTATTCAAGCCTGCTGTTAGTCGCATAAAAAAGTTTTTAAAAAATGCGTGGAAGCAATATTAAACGTGATTAAAAAGCACGTACCTAAGCAACCATACTAAAAAATAACCCAACCGTAAAATCACAGAGGTTTCCACGGAAACACGTAGCGTCCTTCACGAAGGAAAATGTCATAATTTATACAAGCGAAGATTGCCACAGCAGGAGAAAATAATCGTCTGCTCAAAAGTTTTTGCGTACTTATACTTATCTACAGTCTTTATTTTACAGATTCAATAATGATGCGCATCCAACCTAAAAAGTACACTTTCCACAATGTTGGTTAACAATCCTAATGAATACATAAAAGATGCTGACGAATGGCTAAAAGATGATATCTTGCAGCCCACTAGAGTAGGTGCTAAAGCCGTTATTAAGAAATTGTCAAAAGGTATTCAAAATAACACTTTAAAGGCGCTTTAGAGACTGTTTGCGCTATGCCGAAAATTATTTCGCAAAGCAGTGCGAGGGCTGATCGCTAACACTATCGAACTGGCCTCTGACTATTGTGCCTCTGACTATTCTGACTGCCCCTGACTATTGCCCCTGAATGGTGAGATCTCAGTACAGTGATACGCCAGAAGCCGCAACACCTCACAAACAACTCAAGATAGTTGCTTAAGACTGTTGCAAAAACTTCTTTACACTAGAGAGAGAATAAATTCAGGAATAGTTTTATGTTGCTCGCTTCCGCGCAACGCGCCAAGCTCGACCCGTCTGATGATGCCTTATTTTACGATTCGCCCCGATTTGTCACCCATGTAGACGAAGGCTTTATTGCCCAACTCACGGCGCTTTATCGCGATCGCATCCCTGAGAACGCCCGTGTTTTTGACATGATGAGCAGCTGGATTTCACACCTGCCGACCGATCGCAACTATGCCCATGTAGAAGGTCACGGCCTCAATGCTGAAGAGCTCGCTCGCAACAAACAGCTCGATCACTACTTTGTTCAAAATCTCAACGAGAATCAAACTTTTCCGCTGGAAGAGTGTTCTTTTGACGCAGTTGTTAATACGGTGTCCGTCCAGTATGTGCAATATCCTGAAAAGATCTTTGCCGAGGTCTATCGCGTCCTCAAGCCAGGTGGGATTGCTATTTTTAGCTTTTCCAATCGGATGTTCTATCAAAAGGCGATCGCAGCTTGGAGAGATAGCAGCGAAGCCTACCGCGTGGATTTGGTCAGAAATTACTTCGACGCGATTCCAGGCTTTGGCAATATCACCACGATTGCCAATCAATCGGAAGCCTCTGCCGTTCTCAAAATGTTAGGCCAACTCACCGGTAGAGGCAGCGGCGATCCTTTCTATGCGGTGACGGCAGAACGAATGGAACCGCTGGTAAAGTAGCCAGTCTCAGCCATAGCCAGTCTCAGCCAGAACCATACGGTTGCCTCAGCTAGATAGCCTACATCAAGATCAACGATTCTAGTTCGTCTTGCAAATCCTTAGTCAGCGATGCGATCGCTCCGCGTCGCTTTGCCTTGTAGTCAGCCAGCCTTGGCGTTACCTCAATCGGCGAACCCACCGTCACAATCGCCTTTTGCTCGCCAAGGTAGGGCCTGGTAGCTGAGGCTTCTCCCTTAATTTTTGCCACCATATCGCTCAAGAGCAGCGTGGTTTCAGCAAAGCGATCCGCGCTCGGATTCTCCTTCACATAGTGGCCCGTCACCGCCACAAAGCTTTCTACCAAGCGCATATGCCACATGCGCAAATCCGCCTCTTCAGCCACACGGTTTGCCAAGCCCAACTCCACCGCCGACAAGCTCGCCGTATCTTCCCGAAAAATCCGGTCCCAACCGGCTTGCTCCAGCTTGCGACAGCGATCAATCATGCTGCCCCGAGGTCGGATGTTGAAATAATTTTCGGCCACCTTTAGCGCTTCATCAATCAGCGATCGCAGCCGCTCTGCCAGCTGAGCATTAGGGCCCTGCGCATCCTCTGGCTTCTCAAAGCTCACACCGTAAAACGTTTGATAGTACCCTTCCATCAACGTCAGCAAGTGCGCTGCTAGGCGATACAGCCGTACATACAAACTAAACAACACATCTGGAGAAATGCCCGTCACCGACGCGTTCAACAGCGCTGCCTCACCATCGAATCGCCGCCGCGCTGCGTCCAGATCATCTGAAGCAAAAAGACCTAAGCCGCTGTCCACCTCCAGCTTGCCAATTAGCTTATCGAGCTGCCGCCAAGGCGCTTCCAAATACCGATATTGAATACCCACTGGCAAAATAACCACTGACTCTGCACGGTCCTTTGCCTGTAAATCTTCAGCACACCAAAAAGAAAGCTGGGCAATCCCAGGCTCTAATGGGCTCACAATTTCGTTGTGGCCGTTGTTGCCCCCTTCTGGCGCAGCCGCCAAAGGAAGGTCACCATCCACAAACAGTCGGCGCGCCGTTTTCAAAGCCAGCAAATCCAACTTTCCTCGCTGAATCGGGATACCGCCCAAGCGAGAAAACACCCAGCTCAGATAGCTCCCCGCCCACAGCGGAATTCCCCGGTCGTAAATGAAATGTGAGTGCGGTCGCTTCAGCGAAATCCCCATCTCACGAGCGGTATAAGGGAGCGATCGCCACAGCAGATGGCCCAGCACGTACGGATCGGTCGGATTCGGATGACGAAACGCAATCAAAAAGCGGGTTTTACCACGCTCAAAATCTCGGTACAGGTTCACTAACGTCTCTACGTTGCGGGTCTCAACATCTGAGATGTCTGTTTGCCACGCGGTCCACACGGGCATGAGCGATCGCATCGCGCGCTTGAGCAACGGGCTATACTGTGGCGGCACAAAATCAAGAGCAGGCTGAGCGCGGTTAGTCACAGAAGGCATCAGTAAAACCAGCAGGGTGTAACGTTACGGTGAGAGTGTTACGGTAAAACTTTTATACCAGTTTGCCCTGTTACGTTCGAGAGTACTGGGTTCGCCTCAAGAGGTGGCACAGTTTTTCCAAGCCAACCCTTTTCCAAAATGACGCATTCCAACACCACTCTTTAGGTTGGAACTGCCGTAAAAAAACCAGCCTAGCAGGCTCTCTGATAGTGCATACCAGGCAGCTGCGTCACCAAGCCCATAAGCTCCAGCTGCACCAGCGCACCTAGCACTTCGCCCGGATTCACTTGCGTGAGCGGCACAATGTAATCTAGCACCGCAGGCTCAATCGGCACGGCTGCGAGGACTTGACTCAACACCGGAGAAAGCTCAGGGATAGGTTGCGCAACCAGAGAAGGCGCTGGTACTGAAGGGCCAGAAGTTGCTGAGGGATCAGCTGCGGTCTCATTAGACGCAACCTGATCCGGCTCGGGCACGACACCAGCTATCGAATGAGTGGCGCTTGAATTGATAGAGAGATGAGGCGATCGCACCTCAACGACAGGCAGCTCTGCTAGGGTCTCCACCAACAGCTGCTCTCCCAAAATCATCTGCGCGCCCTGCTCAATGGCCTGTAAGCACCCCATGCCCTGCACATTGTCTAAAGAGGACGGCAGCGCATACACCTCACGACCATAGTCATTCGCCAGCCGAGAGGTAATCAGCGCGCCCGAGCGCGCCGGCGCTTCAGTCACCAATATCGCCCGGCTCAAGCCCGCAATAATCCGATTCCGCTGCGGAAAATGAGCCCGGTCCGGCCCGGTCCCATCTGGATACTCACTCACCACCAGGCCACCCTCTTGCACAATGCGTTCATAAAGTGACTGGTTGTGCTTGGGATACACCACATCAACCCCGGTGCCCAGCACCGCCACCGTCAGCCCTCTATTGTTTAAGCAGCTCGTGTGGGCCTCCGTATCTATCCCCGCTGCCAAGCCCGAAATCACAATGGCCCCCTGACGCGTCAGGGCACTACTCAGTCGCTGGGTCCATCGCTTGCCATAGGCAGAAGGGCGGCGCGTACCCACCATCCCTACCGTCAGCACAGTGTGCCTCTCATTCAGTCGTAGCCCACCACGATAGTAAAGCACCGGCGGCGGATCGTTAATCGCAAATAGCAGGCCCGGATAGCCCGCATCAGCAGGCGTCCAAAAAGCCGCATTCTCCTGCTCGTGCTTTACCAGCAGCGCCTCGGGATTTAGCTTGGGTCTTAGGGCAACAATTTTCTCTGCGCTCAGCAAGCCAATCCCATCAACGGCCAACAGCTCTCCGGCAGGCGCTTGCCAGGCCTCAGCCAACGAGCCAAAGTGCTCCCAAAGCCGCTTAATGGTTACTGGACCCACGTCTTTAATCCGCGACCAGGCCAGCCAATATGCTCTTTCCGCCGTCAAACCCGTTGCCCCATCCCATCTGAGTTTTAGAGTGCCCACGGAATCAGATATGTTTGAACGCTTCGCCAGCGCGAATTAACAACCGCCGGTCTTTTAACGGTAAAATCTGGGACGAATAAGAGAGCTATAAAATATTTGTTAGGAGCGATCGCGTGGCTGAGTTAAAGGCACTGATTTTTGATGTAGACGGCACCCTGGCCGAAACAGAACGTGATGGGCACAGGCCCGCCTTCAACCAAGCGTTTGCCGATGCTGGGCTCGACTGGAACTGGTCGGAAGAGCGCTACGGCGACCTGCTCGAAATCTCGGGTGGTAAAGAAAGAATCCGAGCCTATGTGCAGCAGTCAAAGCCCAATTTTGTCTTGCCCAGCGAGTTTGCCGATCTCACTGCGTTTATCAAAAGTCTGCACGCCACCAAAACCGGATACTACAAGCAATATGCTGCTGAAGGTCGCATTCCTTTGCGCCCCGGTGTAGAACGGCTGCTCAATGAAGCCAGAGAACAGGGCGTGCGGCTTGCGATCGCAACGACAACCACCCCAGCGAACGTTCAGGCCCTCCTCGAAAACACCCTCGGCGCAGACAGTCTCAATTGGTTTGAAGTCATTGCCGCAGGCGACATGGTGCCAAAGAAAAAGCCCGCACCCGACATCTTTGAATACGCCCTAGCGCACCTCAAACTGCCCCCCGAAAACTGCTTAGGATTTGAAGACACGAATAACGGCCTCCTGTCTGCAACCCAAACCGGCCTCAAAACCGTCGTGACCGTTAACGACTACACCCGCCAGCAAGACTTCACCAAAGCGACCTTAGTCATCAGCGACTTCGGTGAACCCAAGGCACCGTTTCAGGTCATTTCAGGAAATGCCCAAGACGCCCAATACTTTGACATCGCTTTAGCCAGAACCCTCTTGTAGTAAAACGGCCTCTGTATCTAGTCCTAGAAACATAAAAGAACAGAAGCCCAAAAGAACAGAAGCGCAAAAGAACAGAAGCCCAAAAGCGGCTGACGTGTTTCGGAGGCTCAATTTTTGCACCTCCGAAACAACAACGCTCATTGTGTTTCGTATCCCATCCTGGTTTTCAACGAGTAGTATTCGGAGATGGAGGTGCAACTGATCAGGCCGTTCGCTGCTTGTCTAGGCGACTCACCTAAGCAGCAGACAGTTGCCATGCCTGGAAAAAGATATACACAGACAATATAACCAGCATGGCTCTAAATAGCTGAGTCACGGTGTTATCGCTCAACTTGGGTAAAAATCGAGTACTGATCTGTACACCGATTAAGCCACCAAAGCCAAGAATCAAACCGGATAAAAAGTTAATATTTTGATTGAGCGCATGGCCAGTACAAGCCGCTACCGATGTCATTACAATCACGCCCAGGCTGGTGCGAACTGCCGATTTAATACTGTCGCCTAGCAACAAAATCTGTAGCGGCACTAAAATGACACCGCCACCCACACCAAAAAGACCAGCCATAAAACCTGCTGTAGAGCCTGTAATCAGGCGGGCAGTCACTGGATTAATCGCTGGCCCTGTCGCCATTCTAGGCTCTCGGAACTGGGCTTTGCGAATCACGCGCTTCTTTAAAGACACCAAATACAGGTTGCTTAGGAGCAGCAAGCCAAAACCAATCAGCAGCCAATAGTCGGGAATGCGATCGCCCACCATTGTCCCAAGAAAAGCAGTCACCAGCGCAGGCAGTCCCAGCAACACAATTTGCCGCAGGTTGAGGTAGCCCATTCGCCAATTTTGGATACTCCCTGTCGTAGAAGTCACC
The DNA here is from genome assembly GCA_039820525.1 of Cyanobacteria bacterium J06634_5. Taxonomy (GTDB): domain Bacteria; phylum Cyanobacteriota; class Cyanobacteriia; order Phormidesmidales; family Phormidesmidaceae; genus Phormidesmis. The sequence goes on along the minus strand of JBCBPY010000052.1, from coordinate 19,605 downwards.
AAAATAGCTAAGCTGCTGGTCGCCGTAGAGTGGACAGGAGAAAATCCTAGCTGCACCAAGACAGGCACCAGCAGCGTCCCGCCCCCAATGCCCAAAAAACCCGCTAATATGCCAGAAACCAACCCTGCCAACGATAGAAAACCAACTGCATCAGGCGTCACAGGCTTATCCGAAGAGACGTTAAAAGGAACTAAACAATTTTACCCGTCTGCTTAGGACTTTCAAAAGCACCTCACAACAGCACTCTTAAAAAATCAGCTCAAGACAACGCTCCAGAGCACCACTTATTACAAAATGGGACTAAGACAAAATGGGGTCAAGGTCTATGTACTCTTCTATCGTAGTCGCAAGGCTGTTCAACATACCGTCTCGCTGCTCACGATAGTTGGCAATCCCCGTCGGCATCGACTTTAAACCGCGCTGTTGACGCAACCGATTGAGCCAAGCCCGACGCCACGGACCATTGTCAAAAATACCGTGCAAGTAAGTACCCCATACCGACTGGGCCTCATCCACAATCCCTAAGCTGCGATCGTCAAAAATGGGCATAAATGAGCTCTCGCCTTCATTGCCAGTAGACATCACCAGCTGCGTACGCCCCTGATGAATCTCGTATCCCACGACCGGCAAACCATCTTGAGGATATTTGGAACTCACGGTCCGCTGACGAGCGACTTTTTGCTGGGTAATGACTGTGCGCAACGGCAGCAAGCCCAATCCGTCAAAGCGGCCTTCTTGCCCTTCCAAGCCTTCTGGATCAGCCAGCATTTGGCCCATCAGCTGAAAACCACCACAAATGCCCATCACTGTACCACCGGCGGCGGCATAATTTTTAATCGCTTCTGCCATCCCGGTTTGCTGAAGCACCAGCAGGTCGGCAATCGTTGTTTTCGTCCCTGGCAAGACCACCGCATCCGGATAGCCCAAATCATCTTTAGGGCTCAGATACTTCACATTGACCGAGGCTTCCGATTCCAGCGCGTCAAAATCTGTAAAGTTAGAAATGCGCGGTAGCCGAATCACCGCCACCGTAATTTCAGCCTGAGACTTCACAGCTGGCCGCTCTAATAAAGACAGCGAATCTTCAGCCGGGAACGCATCCGTAAGCCAAGGAATCACCCCAATCACGGGAATGCCGGTACGCTCTTGCAGCCAATCAATGCCTGGCTGCAAAATCGAACGCTGCCCACGAAACTTATTGATCACAATGCCTTTAATCAAAGCCCGCTCTTCCGGCTCAAGCAGCTCTAGGGTACCGACGATATGAGCAAACACACCGCCACGATCAATATCAGCGATTAAAATGGTAGGCGAGTTGAGGTGAGAAGCGACTTTCATATTCGCTAAGTCACGATGCTTAAGATTGATCTCAGCAGGAGAGCCCGCCCCTTCACAAACGAGCATGTCAAACTCTTGCCCCAAACGAGCTAAGCTCTCTTGGACCGCTTGCCAGCCCGTACTAAAAAATTCTTCGTAGTACTTTTCTGGGGTCGTACGGCCAATCGCACGCCCTTTTAAGATCACTTGCGAGATGCCATTGCCCTCGGGCTTAAGCAAAATTGGATTCATCTCAGCCTGGGGCGGTACGCCCGCAGCCCAAGCCTGCACAGCCTGCGCGTAGCCAATTTCAGCGCCCGTCGTACTGACGTATGAATTTAGCGCCATGTTTTGCCCTTTAAAGGGAGCAACTCGCCAGCCGCGGCGACTCAAAATGCGGCAAAGCGCGGCGACCAACATGGATTTTCCCGCGTGGGATGTTGTCCCCACCACCATTATTGACTTTACCAATTGCTCCCCCAGTCGTGTTCAAAACAGTGTTATCCAAAACAGTATTGCTCAGAAATACCCTTTCGGGGTTTATACCCTCCTCACATTACCCAAACTTGGTAAATATGAGGCAAAAAATTGATATGGCGTGCGCTACTGTCTAAGTCAACCCTCAAACCTACGCCAGCCAACCGCTAAGCCAAGCAGTGACGAAATTGAACACCACTCAAGCTAACCAATCAGGTATACGCAATCTTCGCAGCGCTGTATTTTTTATATAGTCCATCAGGCTGGCGCGATCATCCGGACAGCCCTGCGATTGCCACTGTTCCACAAGCTGACGGCCCAAAGGGGTTAAGCGAAAGCTATCGGTAAGTCCCTGTCCATCAACCTCACGACGCAAAATGCCTACCGCAGCAAGCCACATCAGCTCCGATTCTGCCTTCCTGTCAGAGAGTGGCTGCTGAGTATAGCCTTTGAGCATTCCACTGTCTTCAGCAATGGTCAAAATACCCACACTACTCACTCGCATCTCAGCAAGTAGCTTAGTGTAAAAAGGAGAGCAACGCACTGCCCGCTGCGCTCTACGAATAGATTGGCTAGAGTACTGCATCGCCGGATCATCGCCGGAAACAGGACTCGAGTGCTGGCTAGTAGCGTTAGCACCAGACTCGTCACAGGATTTAGAGAGGTCCATACGAAAACGATAGGGCTTTTAACGCCGTTACGGTACGTTTATACCCTATCGCTTCTCTATTGAATATGTCATGTTGGGGCTCTGTCCACCGACCCTATCCATCGGCCCTATCCATCGGGCTCAAGCATGATGCCAAACCGCCACTCGCAAGTACTAACCTTTGTGAGGCTTGAGCTGTCTGACTTTTTCGGCCAACACCAAACCTACAAAAGGCATACCTTCAACCAAATAACGACGCCAGAGCCGCTTGGGCTCACACATTAAGCGATACAGCCACTCTAAGCCTAATTCACTGACATAGTGAGGGGCTCTTGGCTTATAACCGGCTTCAAAATCAACGGCGGCACCAACAGCCATAAAGATATCGATGTCCGGAAGAGCATCGCGATAGTTCGCAATCCATCGCTCTTGCTTAGGGGCACCTAGACAAACCACCAACACATTGGCAGGCGATCGCGCAATCATTGAAATAATGTTTGCGCACTCTTCAGGGTCTTTTTCAAACCCGTACGGTGGCGAATACTCATCAACAACAATCTCTCTACCCGTACGGTCATTAATCCGACGCTGGGCCTCGCGGGCAACCCCTTCCATGCCTCCCAACAAAAATATTTTGATGTCCTCGTTGTGCTTGTGGTAATCGCAAAACCAAGGAAACAGATCAGCGCCCGAAAGCTTGGCCTTAAGTGGCTTGCCCAAAAATTTTGAGGCGTACATCACAATCTGGCTGTCGCAAATTTTGAAGTCTGCTTTTTGGTAAACCGAAACAAACTCCGGGTCGCGGCGCAACTTCATTAAATGATCGACATTTGGCGTAAAAACGACCCCTTTGCGCAGCTTAGAGAGCAGTTCTTGCTTCGAAAAATTATCAAAGTCCATCCCTAAAATATCGACCTTGGGTGAGGTCTCTAAGAGCGGGAGACCATTGGCTAGACCATGGAGCTCTACCGATACAGTCGATGGTTTTTCAGAGGTCAAAACCATTGAGGACGCCCCCTTTCCAGGGGACTGGCGCACGCCCACCGAGCGAGAGGCCTTAGGGGTCGCTTCCATAGCAGAATAGTGCCTACCACTAGAGGCCATAAGAGGCAGCGCATTTTCCGAAGGTAAAGCTGAATCGGCGTGAGTGTTAGTCATGTTAAGGAAATGGCTGCTCTCAAAAGTAAGGATAAAAATAATGAGTATTGAGATACCTAGCTGCATCTAGGGCCGGTGCTATTAGCTCATTACGTAAGCACGTAAGTAATAATCGCTACACGGGGGAAAAGAGAACATAACAGTACCCAATAGCCAGTATCTTTACTGACACACTTAGGGAGACGTGGCTGTTTTTCAGGAAGTTCCAACTATCTGTAGAAATACATCAGACCTCACAAATATATTCGGAACGATGAGAAGCCTTGATATGCAAGGGGTTAGAAGCGCTACTAGGATAGAAAAAAGCGCACCGTATGTGAAGGAAACGTTAAGGTCCGCAGCGGCCATCTGTGCCGAAAACCCGCTTACACATAAAAACCGCGATGAGGCTGCGATGAGGCTTTAGTCACCGCGATTCAAAATCAATCTGTTTATCTGTACTTCTTATCTGTACTTCTTATCTGTGCTTCTTATTTGTGCTGCTGGCGAGTGGCTTAGGGCACCGGCTGAAACCGTAGCATGGCAGTAGGCGACTCAACTCACCCAGGAAGAATGCCTCCTCAATGGGCCATATCTGTTAAAACCATATGCATTAAGAAAACAGCTCAATTTAAAACAGTAAGGGCGACTATATATAGTCGCCCTTACAATCAGATATTCAGTAAGCTAACACGAGCAGTATTTCGAAGGGAGCTGGGGTGCTAGGATTCGAACCTAGGAATGGCGAGACCAAAACCCGCTGCCTTACCACTTGGCGACACCCCATCGCTTTCGCTTGAGTATTGTAGCACCGGCTGCACCGTTTGCTACAAGGTTCAAAAGATATTTTTTTGCCCTTACTTTTTATTGTGCTGTGGCCGTAAAAGCACAGTACCGGCAGCGATAGCAGCAGGCAAGCATTAGCTTAAAGATCTTCCGCGCCAGGTCCAGCCCCAGCCAGTTTCAGTTTTGACTAAAGACGTTAGAGCGATCGCACTAATAATGCCGCCGCCCAGCCAGCCCAACCACACATACTCAAGGGGTTGGTCCACCACAAAGCTGGACTGATATCGCATGTATAGCTGCAAGGCGATCGCAACACTGGCCAGCAAAAGGGTCACACCAGCAGACGCGGCCCCTAACAGCATCCCCATCACCCCGATCACCAGACCCAGCCAAGGCACCACAAAAAGCAGCGCGATCGCCACTGACGAGGCAAACGTCAGCACAACGTTGCGCCCGCCTGCAATGTGAAAATTCTTGGTCCAGCCCTCCCACAAGTCGCCAAACGACTGGTACATTTGCACCTCTGCCACCTCCAAGCCCAGGACATAGCGAAGCGTCAGCCCTTGGGTCTTAATTGCGCTGGCCAGTGCAAAATCTTCAACAGGATTCGTCGCCACCGCTTCGTGTCCACCAATTTTTTCATAGGCTGCCTGTAAAAACAGCATAAAAGGACCCGCCGCCGCCGATTTGGTCAGCGCAGCCGGGTCGTTGACGCCGTCAAAACTAAAACCCACCGCAATTAAAAGCGCCATCAAGGGCTGAACAAGCTTTTCAGCCCAGCAGCTGTACACAATTTTGGGCGCACAACTGAGCAAATCGGTGCGATAAGTTTGAGCATTCACGAGGCTACGTGCGATCGCCTGCGGCTGTAGTCTCACATCTGCATCTATAAATAAGAGGTAATCGCCAGTGGCTTTCTTCGCCGCCTGCACACACGCCCAATTTTTACCCCGCCAAGCCACCTCCGTTGGACGAGGCGGAACGGTAAAGACAAGCACCCGCTCATCTTTTTCAGCGACCCTATCGGCCAACATCCGAGTGTCATCGGTCGATTCATCATCGGCAACAATAACTTGCAGACTCATCTGCGCAGGCACATCATTGGCTAAAACTGACTGTAAACACGCTGTTACATTCACCGACTCGTTGTACACCGGAATAATCACGCTCAGGCTTGGCAGTTCAGCCGGTACAGCCGTCAGCGGATCTAGCCGAGGCGCACTACGAATAGATGATTGAAAGCGACGGTGAAAATCAGCATTTGCGATCACACTCACCACTAACAGCACCAGCATGCCTAGCCAGGGATCGTAGAGCGTATCAAAGCCCAGGACCAAAAGCAGTTGCCTCATAAGACCTCGTTCTTTTTGAGCAAGTCGACGATAAGTCGCCTGGGGCTAGCTTAAACTGTTGGGTATGTTTCTTTCGCACCTCTATTTACAGAACTTTCGCAACTACAGCAGCCAGTCTGTGGCCTTTAGTGCACCGAAAACGATTTTGCTAGGAGACAACGCCCAGGGCAAGTCAAATTTACTAGAGGCTGTAGAGCTATTGGCCACCCTGAAGTCGCACCGAACCAGCCGTGATCGCGATTTGGTGAAAGAAGAGGCCAGCACCGGACATATCAAAGCCCAGCTCAAGCGAGACTTAGGCGTTAATGAACTCAACATGGTGCTGCGCAATGCAGGGCGGCGTACCGTCGTTCTCAATGGCGAAACCCTCAAACGTCAGCAGGATTTTTTAGGCAATCTCAACGCAGTTCAGTTTTCTAGCTTAGATATTGATTTGGTGCGGGGTGGTCCCGGCGGTCGGCGGATTTGGATAGATACGCTCCTCACCCAGCTAGAGCCCGTGTACGCCTACATTTTGCAGCAGTATAATCAGGTCCTAAAACAGCGAAACGCCTTTATTAAGCAGCAAACTAGCGACGACAACGCAACCTCAGCGGCAGCGCCACAAATAGATCCCACTCAAATGGCGCTTTGGGACGCGCAGCTGGCCACAGCAGGAACCAGAGTTATTCGACGGCGATCGCGCGTCCTTAATCGCCTGATTCCCCTCGCACAAAACTGGCATCAGTCTATTAGCGGCAATGCTGAAAACTTAGTCATTCGCTATCAGCCCAACGTCCCGCTGCCCGAAGATGGCAATGCAGATGACCCAGCGCTGATCCAGCAGTCCTTTTTAGAAAAAATACAATCCCGTGCCGTTGCCGAGTACCATCAGCGCACATCACTCGCAGGCCCCCATCGAGACGATATCGAATTTGTCATTAACCAAACGCCCGCCCGCCAGTACGGTTCGCAAGGGCAGCAGCGCACCTTAGTCCTATCGCTGAAGCTCGCAGAACTCGAACTTATCGAAGCCGTCATCAAAGAACCCCCGCTTCTCCTCTTAGATGATGTTCTCGCCGAATTAGATCTCAAACGGCAAAATCAGCTGCTCGAAACCATTGAAGACCGATTCCAAACGCTGATTACCACCACACATTTGGGATCTTTTGATTCAAAGTGGCTCAAAGAATCGCAGATTTTAACAGTCAGCCAGGGCGCACTGCTGCCACCATAGCGTCAGCCACAGGTTTTAGCTGACGCTGTGGTTTTAGCTGACGCTGTGGTTTAGGCTAACGCTGTGGTTGAACTGGTGCGATGAGCCATCCATCAAAGCAGCGCGCAGAGATCTCTCACGCCAGCTGGCTCAGTGTGCGATCTAACAAAGCAAGCGCCTCGTTCACTTCGGATTCACTCACAATCAGCGGCGGCACCAAGCGAACCACCTGTGTGCCCGCTGGAATAATCAGCAAACCCTCTTTTAGGGCAGCTTTAACCACATCTAGGGCCTTGGTTTCGCTGTCCTCGCGTAGCACTAAGCCATCTAACAGGCCCCAGCCACGGACACCTTTACATAAGGTTGGATATTTTTTAGCGATCGCACTTAAGCCCTTTCTCAGCTGAAGGCCCCGCGATCGCACATTATCAATCAAATTCTCAGAATCCAGTGTTTTGCACACCGTCATGGCCACACCGCACACAAACGGGTTCCCACCAAAGGTACTGCCATGCTCACCGGGCTTCAGCACATCGCAATGGCTTTTGGTCAAAATTGCCCCAATTGGCACGCCGCCGCCTAGCCCTTTTGCAGAGGTAAAAATATCGGGCTCCGCGCCCACTGTTTGATACCCCCAAAGGTTACCTGTTCGGCCCATGCCCACTTGAACCTCATCTAAAATCAGCAAAATACCGGCGTCATCGCACAGCTTGCGCACCTGCTTAAAGTACACCGGATTCCCTGGGCAGACACCGCCTTCACCCTGCATCGGCTCTAGCATAATGGCCGCAACCTGACGCTGCTCAGCATCCAACTGCGTGATCGCAGCTTTGAGCGCATCAATATCGTTATAGGGCACGTAGTAAAAACCGGGCACCAGCGGATTGAAATTTTTCTGATACTTGGGTTGTCCTGTCGCCGTGACTGTCGCTAGCGTTCTACCGTGAAAACTGGCTTTGGCCGTAATAATAATCGGCGCTTCAATCCCCAGCTCCGTATGACCATACTTCCGCGCGAGCTTAATCGCCCCTTCGTTCGCCTCTGCACCCGAATTACAAAAGAACACACGATCGGCACAGGAATTTTTAGTGAGCCACTGCGCCAACTCTCCCTGCTCGCGAATGTAGTACAGGTTAGAAACGTGATGTAGCTTTTTCATCTGAGCAGTGGCCGCCTCTATCATCAGCGGATGCGCATGGCCCAGCGTGCAGGTTGCAATCCCCGCCACAAAATCCAAATACTCCCGGCCTTCGTCGTCCCACAGGCGACAGCCCTCTCCTTTTTCTATGGCAATGGGAAAGCGACCATAGGTAGACATCACATGTTGATCGAAAACCTCAGGCTTAAAGGCAGCGTTGTCAGCTGTCTTGGCAGCACCATTAGAGACATCAGACGTCGTGGGAACAAGGGTTGGAGAGGCCATAGGAATTTAAGAGGGACTAAAAATGATAGCAGGGGCCGTGTGCCACACCTGGACAAACAAACCGAATAAGGCATCTCATTGTATCGCGCTCAATCAGACGATTTCTCACCGGGTTGTCTTTTCAATTATCTCAAGGCGTCCACTTAAATGATGTATGCGATCGCTGACATTCCCAATAAATAAGGCCAGCTCCTGTTAGAGCTGGCCCTCAATGATGTTGCGGTCGCATAGTCAAAGACCGATGTGTAGATGATGAAAACCTGATGTGAAGCGTTAGTGCTCGGCGGTAGGATGAGCTGCGATATGAATAGCAAAGTTCAAAGGTCGCTCTTCACTCTGTAACTTGAGCTCCAGAACATAAGTCTTACCTAGCGTCGGCTCAGACCAAACAAGATCCAACGAACCCGGTTGAGAGCGCACAGCACGCCGCTCAACGTCGCCATCACACAGCAGCATTTGCCCACCATCGGGAAGCACAGCCGCTACTCTCAGCTGGTTGGAATCATCGTAAGCGGCCGTTAGTTCCAGCACGCCCTTGGGCGTCACCCAATTGCGCGTTTCACTAGGACGCTCAGCTTCCAAAGAAAAGGTTAGCGCCGCCAGTATCTCCTGGGCAGCCAGCATAGACAGAGCCACTTGCTGCTCTGGCAGCGCTGAATCGTAGCCACCTGCCACATTAGCAAGCTCTTGAATCACAGCTTCTTGAGCCACCCGGTCCGAGCGATAGGCGGGCACCAGTACCATATTGGCGATGGGCTCTAAGATTTCAGCATGCTCGGGGAAGAGATCTTCCACCGCACGTACCAACCGAACACCTTGCTTAACAGGCGCTTGAGCGATCGTTTGGCAACGCTCAAACAAGCTATTCAGCAAAGCCTTAGGCAAAAGAGAGGGAATCTTGAGCGCACTCACGTGAGTGTCCCAAAGAGGTGAAGCCACCGCAGCGGCAGCAGGCACACAATCAGATATCTCAGCGGGGTATTCACTGACTTCTGACTCCCAGGGGAAAAGAGGGGGGTTATTTTCGTACTCCAAGAGGAGACGTTGCTTTAATAAAGCTTGAACACGTTCTTGCACAGCGTGGATTTCTCCGAAGTTAAACGACTGAGCTGTTTTGAGAGAACCCACTTGCGTAGGTGAACCTACCGCTAAGGGCTGTCTCGAAGCCGCCGAAAATTTAGGTTGTAATGAGCCAGAGGGCACTGCTCTAGAAGATGTAGATGGATCAGAGGAAAAGTCCTCAGACCCCTGTGAGCGGGCAGGCTTAGCTGACATTCCATCAGACCCGACTTCGAATATGCCTGCTTCTGCTGTTTCCTTAGAAGAATACTCTTCTAAATTGGCCTCTAATGTAGTCCCGTTTCCCGATGGTAAAGAAAATGTCGGATCAAAAGTGTGTAGAAGCCACAAAAGCAAGTTCCGAATGTTATCTGAGTCATTATTCATGAGCGATTCTCTCAGTCCGGACACAAATTGGGAATGTTTTCGAAAAATGCTTTCACAAGAGCAAATTCCAGCCAGCTATACAGCTGTAAGGAGCCAGATTTTAGACACCATTGGCACTGAAACACTCCCAGCACTGAAATATCACTAAAAATGGCCGTCACAAGAGACAGCCTTAAACGGCATCCTCTATTAGATATTACGGATATCCCAAGCCTGTTCCAACAGTTTAGACCATTGCTTTCGCAGCTGAGTCGCCGTAAGGTCAAGCGTCTTAGATATCTCCGAATCACTGAGGCCTTCTTGCTTTAGACTCAGCACTTTCGCCTGTGTTTGGCTAATTTTACCTTGCAAGTACTCCCACTGCTGAGGGGTCAGACCCAGATTCTTAACCAATTCTGCCCCAAGCCACTCATGAACTAGCTCCCAGTTGTGGGCAAAGGAAAACTTCAACAAATGGTACTTAAACCGCTGCTGTAGGTAATCGCGCTCACGTGGGGTAATCCCCAAAATGCTCTCAATTTCATGGGTCGGCAAATCCACCAGCCTCAGACTAAAGTAGTCGGCACAGTCTTTTTGCCCTTTTTCTACCAAATAATCCATGAGCTGTTCGATAACGCGCTCTCGGACGGTGCTCTCTGCATCGCTGGTATCTTTTTCAGTGGTAAGTTCTTCTCTGAGTCGCTGCAAAGGAGCGGTACGCGGCCCGTCAGAATCACCGCCCTCAATGGCTTGCTGAATATCAATGGCCGTTTCAGGCGGTTGCTGCTTGGAAAAGGTTTGCGTACGCAAAATAATGAGCTGCTGCGATCGCCCCCGCGATAGCGGAATCCGCCTTTTAGCATAGCGTTCTGTAAACGCCATATATTCAGCGAGTTCTAAAGACGAGCGCGGTCGGTAGTCCAGCGCAACCTCATTCTCACGGCGAAAAGCATTCATGCTCTCCCCGTAAAAATTTTGTAAAAAGTCTTCAATCAGCGACACCCTAGCCTGATAGCTAGACTGTACGTTCGGCGGCGTCATGTATCGATAAACAATCGCACTCAAGCTGCTGTGTAGCTCTAGCCGTCCCTTTTTAGAGCCAAAGCCAAAATATCGCAGACACTGCTTCATACGATGATCGGCCAGCTCATTTTCCCAGCCACTGATATCACCGGAATTTTGAATGCGCTGACTTTCCGTGCAGATTCGCTGCACTTCGCTAGTAATTCGTTCGGCTACCTCACGACAATTGCGCTCTGAAGCATTGGTTGCCGTCTTAAGTTCTTGAAACAGTCGTTCAAAAAGCGTTTCCACAACTGATGACAATTAATTCCCTGATGGTTGAACGGTAGGTCGCTTGACAGCTGCCAAACCTTTGCCTAGCTTTCCAAGAAAGCATCAAAGGCACGTGGTACGAGCTGCGCAAAACGTCCAGGTTATGTAGATGGCCGCCTGTCATACGCCCAGACAGAAAGGAGGATTGGGGTAAACAGCCGCCGCAGAAAGTGGACAATCAGTAGATGATCGCAAGATCTTCAGTTAGTAGGCACCAAGTATGAGAATAGACAAATCAGCACAACTTCTAAACACTTCTGATGTGAATTTACAGAAGTATTAAAGTTGGTGGGTACAATCACTGTGTTTCCCATAATTTCGCTACACCCTCCGGAAAACCTACGGAGCAGTGCGTATAGGCCCACTTTCTGAGGGCAAACCCAATGCAAACCTTGGTCATTTCTTTTGCAAACCCAATCCTTATAGAATGACATCTCAACCTCATCTGGCCCATGGAGGTCTCACCCATCAGCGCGATCGCACTGCCTCACACTCATGACTCAGCCAGCCAAGGACTCAGCCAGCCAAGGTAGGTCATCCAAATATTCACCCATCAGCTCAGAGGCCACAGACATTCATCACCCAAAAGCTCCCTATCGTAGTCATTTATGAATATTGATCAGCAGTTACAGGATCTCATTGAGGGCGCACCGCCAGAAGCAGATCTCAAAGAAGCCATCAAAACCGTATCGCCTGTCATCCGAACCATCGCTAAACAGCTCAAACATTCGGAGTACTACATCTTGCAATCTGTCAGCAAGCAATGGTTGCAAGCCACTATCGCCCACAAGGACAACCCAACCCAACCCAAGCGAGTTGTCTATGCTTATCCATCGTTAGCAGCAGCAGCAGGTGACAAACTCGCTAAAAGCAATCCTGGGCTGATGGCACTGCCCATTCCCGTTGCCCGACTTCTTTTCCAGCTTCCTTCCATTGCCCCAGTAGATAGCCTAATTTTTTTAGAAACCGAAAGCCGAGAGCAAGCCATAGAAGTTCGGCGAACCGACCTAAAAATTCTTTTCCAAAATCAGCTCACCCAAAATATGCCGCCGCAAGTTCCACCCAATATCGCTTGACTCAACACTGCCCCTCAACTCAAAAGCCTCCACCCGCTGTTTCATGCAGGTGGAGGCTTTCAACATATAGTTAGTCTCGTAGTTTAGATACCTTGCCCTAGTTGACTTGCAACACCCCCTTTGTAAAGGAGCTTTACATAACCACTATCCAAAGCTGACCAAACCCTCTAGCTCAAAAAGGGCAAGTCTCAAAAGGGGCTTGCCGCTACAAGAACTATGTCTAAATTGCAGCGTATGCAAGAATCCCAAAAATCCCTAACATCGCCAAACGGCCATTCCAAAGCTCAGCGTAAGGTGTAAAGCCCATCCGGGGCTCTGGCTTATAGTAGCGAGTAGCACTCACGCCCAAGGTCTTAGAGTCCAGAGCAGCAGCGGCAGCACGAGAGTTCGAGGGAACGCTCTTGATATTATTTTTCATGTCAAGTACTTCCACTTTAGATTAGTCTTACTAAAGAAAGTATAAGCGATGTATCGATAGATTGCAGCGTTCTCAGGAAATCAGTCATAAACTAACGTTTCCTTAGTAGCCTAGTTGACGAAAAATTTACAAAGCGCTGCTGGAGCACTTCGTTTAAGACGCTGTTGCGATCGTCTCAAACCCACTGCCTCGAGCTATCTTTTAAAACTTTAAAGCGATGTCGTCTAACAGCCTATGCATTTTGGCGGCTGTGTATATGAGCGCCCATGCGCCAACATGCGGCACTGGGGACTATGCGTTTTTGTCGGTACCCTCTATTGAAGGGACCGTTACATCAGGGATAGACATATCAGGCACGTCCGGAACATCGTCCCCCGAGAACGATTCTGCGGAACTACCGTCAGCCACAACGTTGGTAGAATCGGTCGCCTCGGCTTGATCTAAGACATTCCCTTCAGCAGTGGCAGCTAACGGCTCGCTTAAAGCCAGTTCATCGTCCTCCTTTTCTGAGAAGTCTTCATCCCTCTCAATATCTAAGGGTGCGTGAATCAGGTGAGGATTTTGAGCATTGATGCTTTCTGCCTCAAAACGCCTAAGCGCCGCTTCAGCATCCTCGGCGTCCAACGCCATGATCTCTGACTGGGAGGCCAGCTCAATATTTTTCACTTCATCGTCTGCAGCAATAGGCTGGTCGGCCCCTCTACCCAACGGACGAATGCGGCGAATCGGCAAGTTTGCGGTGAGCGCAGTGACACGCTGATCGGTTGCCAACGAAAATTCTAGCGATTCAAAATCTACTTCGACATAACGAGACACCACTGCAATGATTTCTTGACGCATCATCTCTAGAGTTTGAGGGTCTAAAGCGAGCCGGTCGTGAGCAAGCACAATCTGAAGCCGGCGCTTCACGTCATCACGACTATGAATATCCTCATTCGGGCCGAAAAACTTCTCTAAGATGTCACTGATAATAGGAATTGTCATGTTGTTAGTCACCGTGATGTCGCTATTTTGTAGGTCTCTAGCCTGTAGTGGTTCATGAAAACTGTCAGGCACTTTTACACTCCAAATAGCCGCTTAAGTCTGGTAAAGAAGCTTTCTTGAGGAATGCTCAAATCCATAAGGGGCACTTTCTCGCCTTGGAGACGCTGCGACACGTTTGTAAAGGCAATCCCAGCTTTGGAAAGGTTTTCTTCTAAAACCAAAGGCTCCCCTTTATTGGTGGAAACGATCACCTGTTCATCGTCAGGAATAACGCCCAATAGCGGAATCGATAAAATCCCCTGTACGTCTTTAACAGACATCATCTGCTCAGCCGCGACCATCGCAGGCCGTAAACGGTTGATCACCAGTCGAACAGCCTTGATGTCGTTGGCCTCTAGCAAGCCAATGACTCTATCCGCATCACGCACCGCTGAAATCTCAGGGGTCGTGACGATAATCGCTTCACGAGCAGCGGCAATAGAGTTTCGAAACCCCATTTCAATCCCGGCAGGACTATCGATAATCACGAAGTTGTAAACTTTGGTGAGCGCTTTAATCAGACGCTTCATCTGCTCTGGCTTGATAGATTCTTTTGACCGATTTTGGGCGGCGGGCAAGAGCGCAAGGTTTGGCTGTCGCTTATCTTTAACCAATGCCTGATCTAGACGGCATTCACCCGCCAAAACATCTAAGGCGGTATACACAATACGATTTTCTAGACCGAGTAGCAGGTCGAGGTTGCGTAGTCCAAAATCAGCATCAACAACAGCGACTCGTTGTCCTGCCTTCGCTAGGGCCATGCCTAGGTTCGCGGTACAAGTAGTTTTACCAACGCCTCCCTTACCGGAGGTCATCACAATAATGCGGCTCATGAAGGGTTCCTAAAGGGTTTCTCTGGGTGTGTTTGGAAGGGTATCTTGGGTGCTCAAATCAGCCAAGGCAAATTCTGATGCGATCGCAATTCGAATTCCATCAGGGCCAATGTAGGCGACCTCTGGCTGGTACTGCGCAGGCGGATCTTCTGGAGAGCGCGCCACCTGGTCTGCAATACGCAGCTGTGTGGGCTGCATGTGCAGAGCCATAATACGGCACTGGGCGTTCCCCCCGGCCCCCGCATGTACAACGCCGCGCAAGCGGCCCCATATAAAGATGTCGCCTTCGGCCACAATCGAACTGCCAGGGTTGGCATCTCCTAACACAATCACCGTGCCTCGATGCCTCACCTCTACACCAGAACGCAGCGTAGTTTGCAGGTAAAGCGGCTCGTCCATCGCCTGGCGGGAAGCTTCCTGGCCCTGGCCCAAGTACCCCAGCGTCGTCTGCTGTTCTACCGAGTAACCGGCGGTTGAGGCAGCTACTGCCGTTTGACGACGACTGGTGTAAATTCTCTTAAGCGGTAGCTGAGCCTCGCTCAGTAGCGCATCTATTTCTTGAATTTGCTGAGAGTCTAAGAGGCGATCGCGCCCAATTAAATGAACCGGTGTATGAGGGTGCAAAAACCTCTCTCCACCACTCAAGCACCGCTTGAGCTGCTGACGCAAATCCTCCCAATGCACTGGATTTCGGCTTTTTTCAGGTGCAGGAGGTAGCAGCAGCAGCAGCCGTCCACGCTCGCTCTTGAACTGCACCTGCAAATTCGGGTTGCTTTCCGGCTTAGTTTGCAAAGCCTCTTCCTTTGCAGCCGCAGGATCAGGCTCAATCTCTAAAATAAAATTATCGAAATCGATCTCATCTGACGGCTGATTATCCGATGACGAAGAAAAATCTGAAACCATTTGCCGACACCCTCAGAAGTCGAATAGAGCCAAACGCCCCTTTTATTTGAACTAGAGCACAATGCTCCTTGGTAAAACAAAATGTATGTCAGCTCTCTCGAATTTAGAACTAGAGCCTAGCCCCAAAGAATAGGACATTAGGCACACTCAAGAATCTTGAGCTGGCACCCTCAAAAGCTGCGGGCAAAAGCCCTGAAAACTCCTTAAATACCAGCCATAAGCCTTGGCTATC
Organism: Cyanobacteria bacterium J06634_5; assembly: GCA_039820525.1. Classification (GTDB taxonomy): domain Bacteria; phylum Cyanobacteriota; class Cyanobacteriia; order Phormidesmidales; family Phormidesmidaceae; genus Phormidesmis. Next base: position 4,024 of record JBCBPY010000052.1, on the reverse strand, counting down.
TTAGAACACTATTGCTTTATGGAAAATAGCGCGTGGCTAAATCTATTGGATTTATCAAATTCTATTGATACAAAGGGGTCTCGTGGCAAACACATAAGTGCATCGACACACATTTATGGTAACAATCGCGAATTATTGCAACATTTCCATCAAAATAGTTTCATCAAAATAGTAAGCGCCACGGCAAGCAAAACGACAGCAAAGTAGTCCGCGGCGTGGCGCTGAAGGCAAGAAGAGCTTTTCATTTAAAGAAAAGATAAATTCACACGAGCCTTTGGTAAAGCTGTCATAACGTGTAAAGTGCACGAATATCATTCAGCTGCCTAATAATCAGCAAATATCAGGCGGTTTTCACAGGATTAAAGCAGCGCTTTCAACGGCTATCCCCAGCTTAATTAAATCCACGTTGTCTCACCAACAGAGGTGTTATTGGAATAATGGTTAATCGCAAAACGGCTTCTGTGCTATCAGTAGCGGCACTTCTTGTTTGTGCTATTCCGGTCAAGTCCACAACATTAGTCTCAAACGTACTGATCTCACCCGTCATCGGTCAGACAGCGCCTAGCTTTTCCGTACCCGACTCAGTTCCCAAAGGGACCAGGGTCCGTGTTAGCAGTAGTTCTGACAATATGAACGCGATCACCGCAGCGCTAGGCAGCGGGTTTGAGAGTGAGTATTCAAATAGCAAAGTAGACGTCGCAACCAAAGAGGCTAACGCGGCCATTCAGGACGTTCTCAATGACAACGCTGATTTAGCCGCCATCAGTCGGCCTCTTACCGAAGAAGAAAAAGCTAAGGGCCTGATTGCGATTCCTGTACGCCGCGAAAAAATCGCGATTGTTGTCGGCACAGACAACCCCTTTGCACAGAGCATCACAGGCAGCCAGTTCGCTCAAATATTCAGAGGTGAAGTCAAAGACTGGGGCAGTGTCGGTGGCGCAGCAGGTCCTATTCGGGTAATTGATCGGCCCGATGTTAGCGAAACCCGTCAGGCTCTCAGGCCCTATCCTGTATTCGCCACTGCCGACTTCAAAACTGGCGACAACGCCACCCAAATCGGCGAAGACTCCACGGACGCCTTAGCCACAGAGCTCGGAAAAGACGGTATTGGATATGCCCTAGTAGGAGAGCTAGAAGGCCAGACAAATATCAAAGCACTTCAGCTTCACAAAACACCGCCTAGCGACTCACGCTATCCGTTCTCTCAGCCCTATGCTTTTGTTTACAACGGCGGTGCCTCACCAGCAGCGACGGCGTTTCTCGGGTACGCAACCGGCACCCCAGGTCAGGCAGCGATTGAAGAGGCAGGGGTCAGCGGGTACAGCATTTTGCCAGGGAGTACCAGTACAGGGAGTACCAGTAGTAGCGGATCAGCGGGTAGCAGTTCAGCGAATAATACTGACGTTACGGCCAAAGCAGGCACTGCCAATGGAAGTGCAACAGATGCCAACAAAACCGCCGGTGGCACCGCTGCCGATGGGGCCGCTGATGGCACCGGGGCCCAAAACGGGACAGGGAATAGTGGCGCTACTGCTGAAGGGGCTGGGGCTCAAGGAGCTGGAGTTCAAGGGTCTGAGGCTCCAGGGGCTGGCGCTGCTGGCACTGGTACTGAAGGGGGGGCTGACGCAGCAGGCACTGGTACAGCAACCAGCACCTCAGGGCCTGAGGGGACATCAGCATTAGCTGATGGAACCAACGCGGACGGCACCAATGCAAGTGGCATCGATGTTGAGGGAGAAGGACTTGATAACACAGCCAACCCAACTGATGGCGTAGCAGCAGGTCGCGGGCGCTGGTGGTGGTTATTGCTACCACTGGCAGGTTTAGGTCTGTTACTTTGGGCCGCAGGTAAGCGAGGTAGCGAAGAAGAGACCGGCTACATTGCCAATGCTGATGACGAAGACCGCATTCGCAGCAACGCGTTTCAAGGGGGCAACCTCCCTGAGGGCAAGCTCGGCACGCTGGGAGCAATGGATACTAATCTTGGCACGTCGGTTGGCGCGAAAGGCACAGGCACAGCTGGCCGTGTTGGTAGCGGCATAGGAAAGGCTGTTGCGGGAGGCACTGCCCTGGCAGGGGGAGCGGCAGCCGCTGGAGCAGGCATTGCAGGTCGCATGAAAAATAAAGCCGGTGACATCACCGGTGATATCACCATGGATTTGGACGGCATCAAGAGCACTGCACAGGGCAACGTTGACGGTGCTATGGACAGCACTATAGATAGAGGCAAAAGTTCTGCGCAAAGTGGCATGGGCAACATCCGCTCCAATATCACAGACGGCGTTGACGGTGTGAAAGGAACAGCTGAAGACAGCATCGATGGACTGCGCTCGAATTTACGTAGTGGCCAAGAAAAGATTGATGGCCTTAAGGGCAGCGCTCAAGGCAGTATCGAGAGTAGCCAGAGTGCGATGAAGAGCGGCTTTAACGACATCACGGGGAACGTTCAAAGCGGCGTTAGCAACCTGAAAGATGAGGGTGGTAGCTGGCTAGATCGGGCTAAGCAGCGGATTAACGAAGCTGCTGACCAAGTGAAAGATAAGGCCACTGATATCAAAGAGGATGTAACCAAAGACTAAGTGCTCTTGGTAGTCTTTGGTGAACCGACCGGAATACCCACCCGAGCAAACACCCGCCAGAGCATTGCTACGATGGCTTGGTCTTTAACCCACGCGAAACTGCATACTTTGCTTCGCAAACGACTCCTGCTTCCCAAAGGTGGCCATCTTTTGATGGCTGTTTCTGGGGGGCAGGATTCTTTGTGTATGGCGAAGCTTTTGGTTGACTTACAACCGAAATGGTCTTGGCAAATATCGATGGTGCACTGTGACCATCAATGGCGAAAAGACTCCACAGACAATGCCAACCATGTTTTGGCACTCGCCAAAACATGGAACGTGCCCATACATATTCAGAGAGCCACTGAGCGACTGGGCAGTGAAGCCGCAGCGCGCCAATGGCGTTACAGCGAGTTTGCCACTGTAGCTAGAGCACAAAAGTGTGATGTGGTTGTCACGGGTCATACGCAAAGCGATCGCGCAGAAACCGTCCTCTACAATCTCATCAGAGGCACCGGGATTGACGGGATCAGCGCCTTACCCTGGCATCGAAAAATTGATCAGCATCAACCGCCAGTTGATCTGGTTCGTCCCCTGTTGGATCTCAGCCGCAAGCAAACAGGCCAGTTCTGCCAGCAACATAGCCTGCCCATATGGGAAGACAGCACGAATCAAGACCTATCTTTTCGTCGAAACCGTATTCGCCAAGAGCTACTGCCCTACTTGCAAACTCACTTCAATCCACAAGTAGAGCAGGCGCTTTTTCAAATGGCTGAAATCACAGCCGTTGATGTTCAATACCTAATAGAGCAAACCCATCAGCTGTATCTACAGGTCATCACAGCGCATAGTTCAAGCAACTCGTGGGAGGTCAACAGAGCACAATTGCAAATGGCGCCGCTGGCACTACAGCGCCGAGTTATGAAGCAGCTGTTGCAGACTGCACTACCCCATCCACCCAACTTTCAAGGCGTCGAAAAGCTAGTCTCACTACTTAGAGCGCCCAATGGTAGCCGTACAGATACCTATACAGGAGGCTTTGTCGCTCAGGTTCGTCCTCCGCAAGTTATCCCTCCTGGCAATCCCTTTTCTCATAAGCGCCCTTTCAAACCAAAAGATGTCAGGGCTCACGACGCACTCCACCGATCAGAATTAGTCATTTGGCTTGGCCCAGTAGCCCTCTGAACTTAACAAACCCGATTATGAGAAGTTGAAAAACCACTATAAAAGCCTGGAATCAAGGCTTTTTGTCTCAGAAGATGAGTGTTCACTCACTCTAAAGATACATTTAACTTTACAAAAATAATTATTTTCGCTAACATAGTCACATAGGCGAAGACATCTTTTGAGTGACTTCGACCTCGTACCTAGAAAACTAAAGGATTCATAATGACTACTACTCTACAGCAGCGCGAAAGCGCCTCGTTGTGGGAGCAGTTTTGTCAGTGGGTTACAAGCACCGACAA
>JBCBPY010000051.1:0-36640 GCA_039820525.1 Cyanobacteria bacterium J06634_5 | reverse complement strand
CTCACAACTTCCCTCTCGACTTGGCGGCTGGTGAAGCAGCTCCTGTTGCTTTGACTGCTCCTTCCATCAACGCATAGTCATTAGATTATTCCTTGATTACAACTGAATAGTTGACAAAAAGACCCGTGCACATCGTGCACGGGTCTTTTTGTTTGGATATGCTGTGCATGTGATTTGTGATGAAGCAAGGTGAAATGCGATCGCATTTTATTGAGATATCTCTATACTATAAAAAATAGTGAAGTAAATATGAAGGCGTTGCCTCAAACGAAAGCACATGCATTGGAATTTCAAACACTGGCTCAACATCGCCGTGGTTACAACGTTTTTGATTGGTATGGCGTTCTTTAGCAGTGCGCCAGGTGCTTTTGCGAGCAATGCATCAGACACGTTTCTGGCTTCCACATCTTTGCCCTCTGATACCAATACGCTACTGGCCTACAACATTGATTATGGTATGGACCAAGCTCGTGGTGAGCAAACGCTTGAATACTATGAAGATGACGAGGATTTTGGTGACAAACTGCGCGAAATCATAGAGCGGACCCTGCGCAATAATGAAAATCATCCTGAGAGCAAAGAGACTGCTAAAAATTCCTACAAACGCGAAAGTGCTCTGAACAATATTTTGCCGGAAAAGCGAAGCAGTGCCTTTTCTAAAGACGATCTTTCAAAACTGCGAAAGACTCAGAATCCCAAAGACCTCCTCAGATAAGTAATAACGCCCCGCAACACGCTCTCAAGAGCTACTGCGGGGCGTTATTACTTGAGACTAATTATCCAAACTAAACCACCTCAAGTTTACAGAAGCGCTTCTTCCTGGTGAGTTTGGATGGTGCAGTCAGATGTTGGGTAGGCAACGCAAGTAAGGACGAAGCCAGCTTCCATTTGATCATCTTCTAGAAAGACTTGATCAGACTGGTCGACAGTACCGGAGACTAGCTTGCCAGTGCAGCTAGAGCAGGACCCTGCGCGGCAGGAGGCAGGTAGGTCGAGGCCAGCATCTTCAGCAGCTTCGATAATATACGTATCGTCGGCACATTCAATAGTTTCGTTGATGCCTTCATCTTCGTTGATGAGTGTGACTTTGTAAGTCGCCATTGAGAAACCCTCTCTTAATCGTTGAGTGTTGTTAACTAAGTTAAAAAGTTAAACTTCCTTAACAATACACTGAGGCGATGCCCGGAGGAAACAGGTAAGAGTCAATCATTGCGATGCGTTGACCGGCTGTGCGATCGCTTAATAAAAACCTTTCCCATCAACAAGCCATGGGTATCTTCGTTGGCCTAAAGACACTCGATAGATACGCTAGAACGCTAAAATTGATAGCTGTTTCTTTCCCCACACTTTTTCAGCACCTGTAGAACCTATGGCAACTCCTGCTCGTTCGCCCGAAGCCTGCTTGCCCGAAGACATTGCATCAGAAGGGCTTAAGCCCGAAGAGTATGACGAGATTGTAAGGCGCTTGGGCCGGCATCCAAACCGCGCTGAACTCGGGATGTTTGGGGTGATGTGGTCAGAGCACTGCTGCTATAAAAACTCGCGTCCGCTGCTGAGCCAGTTTCCAACCGAAGGGCCTCGTGTACTGGTAGGTCCAGGCGAGAATGCGGGCGTGATTGATGTTGGCAATGGAATGCAGGTGGCCTTCAAAATTGAGTCGCACAATCATCCGTCTGCCATTGAGCCATTTCAGGGCGCGGCAACGGGTGTAGGTGGCATTTTGCGAGATATTTTCACGATGGGTGCGCGGCCGATTGCGGCGCTGAACTCTTTGCGTTTTGGCAACTTAGAGGATGCGCGCACCCGGCAGATTTTTACCGGTGTGGTCTCTGGTATTGCTCACTATGGCAACTGCTTTGGTGTGCCAACGATTGGCGGCGAGGTATTTTTTGACGAGGCCTATAGTGGCAATCCGCTGGTGAATGCGATGGCCATTGGCCTGATGGAAACCGACGAGATTGTGAAGTCTGGGGCGGTAGGGATTGGCAATCCGGTTCTGTATGTGGGCTCAACGACCGGTCGTGATGGAATGGGCGGTGCGAGCTTTGCCAGTACGGAGCTAAGTGATGAGTCAGAAGCAAGCCGGCCTGCGGTGCAGGTGGGCGATCCGTTTTTAGAAAAGTCCTTAGTGGAAGCTTGCTTAGAGGCCTTTAAAACAGGGGGCGTGGCCGCGGCGCAGGATATGGGCGCGGCAGGTATTACCTGCTCTACCGCTGAAATGGCTGCAAATGGGGGCGTTGGGATTGAGCTGGACCTAGACTTGATTCCTGAGCGTGAGCCGGGCATGGTGCCCTATGAGTATTTGCTCTCTGAGTCGCAGGAAAGAATGCTGTTTGTGGCGCACAAGGGCCGTGAGCAGGAGCTGATTGACATTTTCCATCGCTGGGGCCTGCATGCGGTGGTCGCTGGTTCTGTGATTGAAGCGCCGATTGTCCGCATTCTGTTTGAAGGGGCTGTGGCTGCTGAGATTCCGGCTTCGGCACTCTCTGAAGATACGCCTTTGTACAAGCGCGAGCTGATGGCTGAGCCGCCTGAGTATGCGCAAGAGGCTTGGGCGTGGAATGAGAGCGGTTTACCAGCGGCCACGGTAGATGGGATGGAGGGTAAGTCCTGGGACCAGGTTTTGTTGGAGCTGTTGGGAACGCCCACAATTGCATCCAAGCAGTGGGTGTACCGGCAATACGACCATCAGGTGCAAAACAATACGGTAACAATGCCCGGGGGCGCTGATGCGGCGGTCATTCGCTTGCGGTCTCAGATAGATCCTGACCCGAAAGCGAATGCTGGGCTAGCTGCCACAGTGGATTGCAATGCGCGGCATGTGTATTTGAATCCTTACGAAGGCGCGATCGCAGCGGTGGCTGAAGCCGCTCGTAACCTTAGCTGTGTGGGTGCAGAACCTGTTGCCGTGACAGATAATCTCAATTTTGGTAGTCCTGAAAAGCCGATTGGCTACTGGCAGCTTGCCGAAGCTTGCCGAGGGCTAGCGGAGGGCTGTCGCCAGTTTTCAACGCCGGTGACCGGTGGTAATGTCTCGCTCTACAACGAAACCCTAGACAGCGAAGGCAAGCCGCAGCCGATTTATCCTACGCCTGTGGTGGGCATGGTGGGCTTAATTCCAGATTTGACCAAAGTGTGCGGTCAAGCTTGGCAGGCGGAAGGGGATTTAATTTATTTGCTGGGGGTGGCGACCGACAGTTTGGCAGAAGGCAGTGTGACCTTAGGGGGTTCTGAGTACCTCAAGCTGATTCATCAGACAGTGGCTGGCCAGCCGCCCAAAATTAATGTGGAGTTGGAGCTGACAGTGCAAGCCGCTTGTCGCCATGGCATTCGTGAGGGCTGGGTGCGTTCTGCTCATGACTGCGCAGAAGGTGGGCTGGCTGTTGCACTGGCTGAAGCCTGCATTAGCGCTCAAAAAGGTGCAACCATCACGCTGACTCAGGATGCACTGCGCTTGGACACGCTGCTATTTGGTGAAGGGGGAGCGAGAATTGTGGTCTCCGTTAATCCAGCGCATAAGGCTGATTGGGAAGCCTACTGTGCGCGGAACTGCCCGGAGAGTCAGTTGATTGGCACGGTGGGCGATCGCACAACGCCCTTAGTCCTCTCAACCGAAAGCGAAGCTACGCTGATTTCTCAAGCTGTGGGAGTCCTTGCTGAACCTTGGACAACCGCTATCGAACAAGCTTTGACAGTAGCCCCTGACTAATTTTGCATTTCAGCTGCTTTAGATCGTAAAGTCCGTATAAAAAAGCACATTTTCTGTCAGGACCTGCAAAGCGATGAACCTCTAAAATGGTACGATTTGAGCATCAATAATTAACAAAACATTAAAAACATTCTGTTTGTCAGTAGTCCTTCAACTGCCTGCTTTTATCCTGTGATGGTGGTGTGAGTAGCCTTGCTGCGGCAGCGTATTGGTTAATAGAAAAATAAGGCAGCATTAGACTGAAATAGAACAGCTTTTATGGTTTTTGGCGGCACTGTTTGCGCTGATGTATTTGTTTTGGATGGCCTGATGAGGTAGCAGTTGGGAGCTTTGCTCGCAGGCGACTGTTCTCATTTTTTGTATTGGTTTCATTGGAGTTTTAACCGAGCATGTCCCAGTCCCACACTGCTGCAACTATTGCATCCGACGCTAGGCCCGATAAGCCCGAAGAAGCCTGTGGTGTGTTTGGGGTATATGCGCCTACCGCTGACGTGGCAACGCTGACTTACTTTGGACTGTACGCGCTTCAGCACCGAGGCCAGGAAGCCGCAGGGATTGCTGCTTTTGATGGCGATCGCGAGTCCGGTACGGTGCATTTGCACAAAGGCATGGGCCTGGTATCGCAAGTTTTTGATGACGACGTGCTCAAGCATCTGCCAGGTCAGCTAGCAGTGGGTCATACGCGGTATTCCACAACTGGCTCGAGTCATGCGGCAAATGCTCAGCCTGCCGTGTTAAATACTCGCCTGGGCAAAATTGCGCTGGCCCATAATGGCAACATCGTGAATGTGCATAGCCTGCGGGAAGATTTGCTGAAGCGAGAAGACTACAACCTAGTGATGACTTCGGACTCGGAGCTAATTGCGATCGCAGCGATGGAGGCCATCAACGATGGCGCCGACTGGATAGAGGGTGCGATTTCTGCTTTCAAACGCTGCGAAGGTGCCTTTAGCCTGGTGATTGGCACCCCTGACGGTATATTGGCCGCTCGTGACCCCCATGGTATTCGTCCGCTTGTGCTGGGCCATATTGGCTCTACCGCGCCAGAGCCTCAAGCAGATGGCTATGGCCCCTGTCGATTTGTGGTGTCTTCGGAGACTTGCGGACTGGATATTGTCGGGGCTACTTATCTGCGAGATGTCGAGCCTGGTGAGCTGCTGTGGATAGACAAAAACGGCGTAAAATCAGTTAAATGGGCTGAGAGGGCAGAACGCAAGCTGTGTGTCTTTGAAATGATTTATTTCGCCCGGCCCGATAGCGTTTTTCACAATGAGAGCCTCTACAGCTACCGTAAGCGCATCGGTCAGCAGCTCGCTAAAGAATCCCATGTCGATGTGGATTTGGTCATGGCCGTGCCAGACTCGGGTGTGCCCGCTGCAATTGGTTATTCAGAAGCTTCAGGAATTCCCTATGCTGAAGGGCTAATTAAGAATCGCTATGTGGGTCGCACCTTTATTCAGCCGACCCAGGCCATGCGTGAAACGGGCATTCGGATGAAGCTGAACCCCATGCGAGATGTGCTCGAAGGCAAGCGGATTTTGATTGTGGATGATTCGATCGTGCGAGGGACCACCAGCCGTAAGCTGGTGCAGATGCTGTACGCTGCGGGTGCTACCGAAGTCCATATGCGGATTTCTTCTCCGCCGGTGACGCATCCTTGCTTCTATGGCATTGACACGGACAATCAAGATCAGCTGATTGCCGCGACTAAGTCTGTCAAAGAAATTGAGGCGCAGCTCGGGGCGGATTCTTTGGCCTATTTAAGCTGGGAAGGCATGCTAGAGGCCACTAATGTAGACGTCAATAGCTTTTGCTCCGCTTGCTTTACCGGTGACTATCCGATTGATATTCCGGTGAAGGTGAAGAATTCTAAGCTCATGCTAGAGAAAGTACCTGCTGAAGTGGGGAGCTAATGCTGAGGCGCATAAGTTTTGCTGCCCTAATTTGCCGTACAAATTCGCGATCTAAAAACCTGTCTAAACCCAGGCCTAAACATTAAGCAAGCGGTTGAACAGGCTACGCATAGACTGCTTAACCTGCTGCCTGCGCTGCCAGCTTTCAAAGTCTTTTTGATAGCGATAGCCTGACGACTGGTAGGCACGCCATCCGTGGAGCGAGAGGCCAATGCCCCAGGAGATTGCCACAAAGCCCACAAAGCCTAACCCGCCTGAAATGAGTAGGTTTAGCAGTAGTAAAAAACTATTGACAATACCGTAGCGAATTAGGTGGTGCTGGAACTTTTGGCGGCGCTGCTGGTTGAACATCATTTGCTGTGTGGAGGCACTTTTGAGATCTAGCCATTCTCTTTCAGCACTCCACAGCGTTTCGGGTGCGATGTTTAGCTCAGCAGCGATTTCTGCTAGCTGCGTGCGAGTCAGTTCACCCGCTTCAGTTTCTTTTGCGATCGCAATTTGTAAAATCTGCTGCGCATCTTCGCTGGCGTACAGGTCTAGATCAGCCATAGGAATGAAGTGGGGCTAGATAGAAGTTAAAAAAAGTGAAACGTCAGCGTTGAAATCGCTACAAATGCTTGAGATGCTCTCTTTAGTTATAAGACAAGTTTTGGACGATCGCGAAGTGAGGAAAACCGGAGAAAGCAAAAAAAGTTGATAGCTGTTGGCACGTATCGGGCAACCTAAAACTAATTTTGGCCCATCAGAGACCCAACCCTATGACTCAGCTTGTTCCCATTCAGTTAGAAGACGGTACAGAAATCTACATTGAGGCGACTGAGGGTGTCGATGTTGCACCTATCGACGCGGTGGACACGCTAGATGATGATGAGGAAGAGACCGTCCGTGGCGGGCAAAAGGGATGGGGCAATGGGGGCAGCTCTCGTGGTGTAGTGGGTTTCCCTGGAGGGGGTAATAGTGGCTCTGGTACTAGCTCCGGCGGCGGCGCAGCGGCGATGGCGGCTCAGAGTTTTAAAGCAATTGAAGGCACTATTCGGACCTACACGACTCACACCCTGAGTGCATTCAAAGACATGGCCCACGGCAATGTAGACAAAGTGACCCTTCAGTTTGGTATTCGGGTCGGTGGCGAAGCAGGTGTTCCGTACGTGACGAAGGGAACGGCTGAAAGTAATTTGAGCATCACGGTTGAATGCTCCTTCGATAAGGATAAATAACGCGGGCGCCAGTTCTACAATCGTCAAACAACAAAAAGGCCGAGCGGGATTTGCCGCTCGGCCTTTTTGTTGATAAAAAAAGCGCTCTCTGAAGCCCCTACTCAACTGCGGTAGGTCGAATACCGACTGCGTGCCGATCGATCACCTTATCTACAATGCCGTACTCTACGGCTTCTTCCGGCGACATAAAGAAGTCGCGTTCCGTGTCTTCCTTGATTTTCTCTAGGGGCTGACCGGTGTGACGCGCCATCGCTTCGTTTAAAGAACTCTTGAGATACAAAATTTCTTTGGCCTGAATTTCAATATCCGTTGCTTGTCCCTGTGCGCCACCCGACGGCTGGTGAATCATCACCCGAGCGTTGGGCAAAATCATCCGTTTGCCTTTAGTGCCTGCGCTGAGCAAAAATGCACCCATACTCGCCGCAAGGCCCATGCAGATAGTGGCCACGTCGGGGCGAATGTGGTTCATGGTGTCGTACAGGCCAAGACCCGCGTTGATGACGCCACCGGGGGAGTTGATGTATAGGTAAATGTCTTTTTCGGGATCTTCAGCTTCTAAAAAGAGCATTTGCGCCACGATCAGGTTCATAGAGTCTGAGTCGACCTGTCCGTGTAAAAAGATAATGCGCTCTCTGAGCAAACGGGAGTAAATATCAAAGGCGCGTTCTCCGCGGCCCGATTGCTCAATAACGGTTGGAATCATTAGAAGCTACTCTATCTTTTGGTTATCTGGTTCTTCTGATTGTACAGACTTCACTTCACCTTTGCTGGGCTGTAGCGGGGTGTGGATAACCCGAAATTAGACTGCGTCATACAACCGCACTCGCTGGTATGTCGGAATACTCGCTAGAGTAGTGTGCATAAAGGCATCAAAAGAATGCCTTGCACCTGTTTTCTCTTTATGGGGTCGTACGATGCATGTTTTCTTAGCTGGGGCTAGCCGAGGGGTTGGGCGTGAAATTGCTAAACAGCTTGTAATTGCTAAGTATCAGGTCACAGCATTACTCCGTTTCCCTAAATGTGCCGATGACTTAGCTGCGATGGGCATTACGGTGGTTCAAGGGGACGCGCTAGAGGCTGAACTCATGGTTCAACTGATAGGTCAAAACCCGCCAGATGCAGTCGTTAGCACCATTGGAAGTCTACCCTCAGACAGCGGTACACGTGTTGACTTTTTCGGTAATAAGAATTTGATAGATGCCGCAGCCAAGGCCAAGGTCAATAGCTTTATTTTGATTAGCTCTATTGGCAGTGGCAGTAGCGCGCCAGCACTGCCGCCTAACGTGATGGAAACGCTGGGCCCTGTCTTAATAGAGAAGGCTAAGGCTGAAGATCATTTGGCTGCCAGTGGCATGAACTATACGGTGATTCGTCCTGGCGGCCTGGTGTCTGAGCCGGCAACAGGCCAAGCGGTTTTGACAGAAGATCCGATGATTGCTGGTTCTATTCCACGGGCGGGTGTGGCCCAGCTGGCGGTGCGTTGCTTGGGGAGCGATCGCGCTAAAAACAAAATCTTTTCGGCCATTGATTTGTCTATGCAGCGCAGCGCAAAAGAGTTTGAGGTAGTTGAGCTTTAATCGGGTGCGCTGTCATCCGGCGAGTTTCAATCTAGTGGCGTAATCCAGCGTTTGCCGATGGCCCAGTCGAGGGTGTAGCGAGCGGTTGCAAACCACAAAAAGCTTTCGCCTGTAACGAGTAGCCAAGTGATGAAGGCGAAAGAGTCGTCCCAAGTGGCTTCTATTTGCCCTAGCGATCGCACCAAGGCAAACGCACCGACTGCGCCACTTCCCAAGTGTAAATTGTCATCGGTGCGGACGATGTAGCGGTAGGTCACCCCAAAAAAGAAGCCAGAAGAAAGTGCTACCGCTAGGTTAATAAGCCATGCTAAGGGACTGTTGGGAAGCGGTAGAGGGATCGGGGTGAATCGTGCGATCGCCCAGGCAATCCCTGCGACTAAGCCAATAGCCCCCGCGCCCAATAGTCCTGCTTTAATCGATTCCATCCGCATTTCGGCGATGGAGACTGCTTCATCTGTGTCTGCGGGCACAGATGGTTGTGCGGGCGGCTGAGGCGCGCTGAGGTTTTGAATCACCATGTCTTAAGTTGAAGTCAGTTAAGAGAAATCAGTAAGGGTATTGAAGGCGCCTGACTTTACCGTATGATAGAAGGCGAAGACTATTCGCATTTTAAAAACTTTGCTATGGACATTTTGACATTGGGTTGGGTTTCATTGCTGGCCTGTTTTACTTTCTCTATCTCCATGGTAATTTGGGGCCGCAACGGCTTCTAAGGTTTTCCCCTTTAGGGATTTTTGTTTGGACAGCTTAAACTACAATCGCGTGCTCGGCTCGTTTATCGATAGACGACTGCTCGATAGAAATAACTAGGCGTTTAGCGTCTGAAAGACCTTTTGTCAGAGTTCATTCTGGGGGGTCTTTCTTGTATTCATGTTTGGTTTTTCATTGTTTCGTGTCCCCTGTTATTTGTTTCGCGCTGTTTGTTTCGTGCTATTCGAGGTGTGGTGAGTTTTGGATTCTTTCCTGAATGCAGCTTCAGAAAACCAGATTCTTGTGGTGTTGGCGGTGATAGCGTTTTTGCTGCTGATTGTCGTTACTGTGGGTGTGGGCTACTTAACGGCGGTGGAGTGGCGCGATCGCCGCAGACGCGGTCGAGATATTGACGCGATGCCCAGTCTGAAAGGTAGTCGCAAAAAATAGATGCTTCCGCCTAACCACTCCAGTTCTCAGCAAGCTCATTCTTCTGGGGCTACACCAAAAACAGCCCGATCGAAAACAGCCCAATCAAAAACAGCCCAATCAAAAACGGCCAGACAAATTGCTTTTGAAGCGCTTCGGGCGATTGACCGGGGCGCTTTTGCTGATGTCGTTTTAGACCGTCAGCTCAATCAAGCTCAACAGCTCAGTGCTCAAGACAAAGGCTTGGCGACTGAACTGGTCTACGGAACGGTGCGAAGGCGGCGCACGCTAGATGCGCTGATCGATCAGTTTGGCAAACGGCCTGCGAGTAAGCAGCAAGCCGATCTATTACAGATTTTGCGTCTGGGTTTTTACCAGCTCCGTTATCTGACTCACGTGCCCGACCATGCCGTTGTGGATACAACGGTTCAACTCGCTAAAGCACAGCGACTCGGCAAGCTTAGCGGTGTGGTAAACGGTATGCTGCGCCAGTACATTCGCGATGCGGCTACCGCAGACCCCTTAAAGCTTCCCACGCAACCAACCGCGCGACTGGGTACGTTGCACAGCTATCCTGACTGGATTGTGCGGGTTTGGCAGACAATGCTGCCAGACTCAGAGGTAGACGCGCTGTGCGACTGGTTTAACCAGCCGCCTAAGCTAGATCTGCGCATTAACCTGCGGCAGCATTCACTGGGCGAAGCCGAGTCCATCTTTGAAGCAGCGGGTGTTGCGGTCGAGCAAGTTCCAGCGGTGCCTTCAGCGCTCAGGCTCAAGGCGCACAGTGGCGCGGTCACTCAGTTACCCGGTTATGCCGAAGGCTGGTGGGCCGTACAAGATAGCAGCGCTCAGCTCGTGGCCTACCTGATGGATCCACAGCCCGGCGAAACGGTGATAGATGCCTGCGCAGCACCAGGTGGTAAAAGCTTGCATATTGCTGAGCTAATGGGAAATGAGGGCATTGTGTGGAGCTGCGATCGCACCGCATCTCGGACCAAAAAAATCCAGCAAAATATAGATCGCCTGGGGTCAACTTGTGTTCGCCCACTCATGTGCGACAGCCGCAACCAACCGAATTTTGTCAATCGAGCCGATCGCGTACTGCTAGATGTCCCCTGCTCAGGCATCGGTACGCTAAACCGTCATGCCGACGCTCGCTGGCGGCAAACTCCTGATTCCGTCAAAGACTTGGTTACCTTACAGCGCGAGCTATTGAGCCATGCTGCTACTTGGGTAAAACCCGGCGGTGTCATGGTGTACTCCACCTGTACGCTGCATCCAGATGAAAACGAAGCGCAAATACAGTGGTTTTTAGCTCAGCATGAGGGCTGGCAACTCGTACCACCTGATGCCAGCTTTGGGATTAGCCCAACCGAAGATGGCTGGGTTAAAGTGTGGCCGCATCGGCAAAATATGAATGGCTTTTTTATGGCTAAGCTACGGCGTTCGTAACCTGACAAGCTGATGGCTGTAGAGCGTTTGACAGATTGAGCACATTCACTCTTTGCGGCGGCTTCGCGCTTTTGGACTGCGTAAATCGCAAAACCATTTGAAAAAATTAAAGTCACCAGCCATGGCGTTGGCGTCTGCTTGGGTCTGCTGGGCCATATCGTAATACCACTGGCAGTAGGCTTCGTGGGCTTGCCTACGCTCTACTTCCATCCGAAACTCTTGGGCGGCTTGCTGAAGCTGGAGGGCTTCTTCTATTCGCTGGACTTCTGCTGACTTGGGCAACAGATATTCAAACATAAGCCTGGTGGGAGTTGTCGGTGAGCGGTAGCTTTATCCTAACGGTTACACCCAGCCCCTCAGCCGGTACACGGCGAAACCCACATATTCTTTTAAGACCCGCGTAAATTCGTCTAGGGCCTCAGCGTCTGGCAGCAGTGATAGGACTCGGCCTTCCCAGGTCGTGGTCGCACTCCCATCGGTTGAGACGAGATAGTCAGTAGGGGCAGGAATACTGTTAATGCCGAGCTTGTTGAAGATGGCGATAGACCGTGGCATATGAATAGCTGAGGTGACCAGCAGTACGGTATCGATAGACTGCTCTTGTAGTATTTTTTGGACGTTAACAGCGTTTTGTCGGGTGTTGAGCGAGGTGCCTTCAAGCACAATATCATTGGCTGGGACGCCCATTGCTAGCGCAAATTCCTTCATATCATCGGCTTCTGACGGGCTGTTGCCGCCACCCTGCCAGGTAATGCGACCACCGCTCAAAATAAGTTTGGGTGCGCGTTTTTGATTGTATAGCCGTGCGGCGTAAAGAATGCGATCGCCCCGTTCAGAGACTTCTACCCAAGGACGCGGGGCCGAGGCCGGATGGGTCGCCCCGCCCAGCACAACAATCGCATCAGCGATGGGCACCGGGTTTGGCGGTAGATACTGCTGCTCCAGGGTGCTCACAAATTTTTCGCTGACAACTGGGTTACTGCTAAAAAAGAGGATGAATAGGGCAAGCGCGATCGCGCCAGAGGCTCGCCTAGGATGTTTCCATAGCCACACCAGTCCTAACGCCATTAATAAGCTGCTGAGCCCTAACGGGTACACGAACAACGGCAGCAACTTGGATAGGAAAAACATACTTGAAGGGTCACTGTGATCTGTCGAATACGGTTTAGCGAATACGGCGATCGCGCGCCCGCTTATTACGCTCTATGTATCGAGATTTTGCCTTGTTGGGTTTTAGGAATGGGATGTCCCATCGAGACTTGCCCTCACCTCGATCAAAAGGAATCGGTTCAGAGCCACGGGGGATAGGAATCCCACCATCGTTGCTGCCACTGTTTTCTTTTCCAGTTAAGGCGCCACCGCTTTTAATTTGCCACCAGGCTGTGGAAAGACCGCCTGCAACACCGCCAATGGCCCCAAACAAAATGCAAAAAGGAACGGGATATCCCAAAAAGAAAAAGACTAATAAGAACCCCAGCCAAATTTTGAGGGTTGCTGGAATAACGAGATCGACCACGGCGCTTTATCCTATAGGACGCTTGCAGAGTGCCCCCAATATAGCCTGAGGGCACGCTGGTAAGCACATTAAAATAGCTCAGAGAGCAGCTTTTCAATCGTCTCGGCTGATTGAGTGGTGTCGAGGGTGACCACTGGGGTCTCTGCTGCAAAAGGCTCCATAGATTGCTGTGCCAAAATGGCTGCGTCAGCATCAGCAATGTCACCGCTGCGCTGGGTTACCCGCGCTTTGAGAACTTCTGCGGGGGCGGTGCAGTAGGCAAAGGTTAGGTCTATATCGTGGGCTTTTGCGGTGGCGATCGCCTCCTGCCGCTTGGCCCTACGGTCAAACTTTGCATCCAAAATGACGCTGTAGCCCTGCTGGGCAAGCGTGACGCCTAGCGTGATGAGCCGCGTGTAGGTTTGATTGCTCATGGCGGGCGTATAGAGCGTGTCCGGGCCTTTTTCGTACAGTGGGACACCGGCTAGGTGCTTACGAATGGCATCAGAGCGCAGACGAATCGCGTAGGCTTGCAAGGCCAGGGCGCGCGCAGTGGTGCTTTTCCCAGAGCCTGACAGCCCAGCCATCGCCACTAGGCTGTTGGGGGTGCTACCTTTTTTTTTTCGGCAACGTAAGACCAAGCGAGGCGATAATACTGGGCTGCTTTTTCACTAGCGGCTTGCTTGTCGGCTTCTGGAACGGAAGGATCGCCCAGCATAAACGACGTGACTTTTGCGCGGACGTAAGACTGACGGCTAACGTACAGGGGTAAAACTTCGAGCCCTTCGTAGTCGCCCGTTTCTTCTACGTACTGATCGAGAAAGGCGATGCTGAGGTCTTTGCGGTCAGCGACTTCTAGATCCATCACGATGTAGGCTACATCGAACATGGTATCGACAAAGCGGAAGGGCTCATTGAACTCAATGCAGTCAAAGAGATAGATTTGCTCTTCCCATTCGCAAATGTTGCCGAGGTGCAAGTCGCCATGGCAGGCTCTAATGCGGTCTTGGTCTAATCGGCGCTGAAAGACGTCTTGGCGGGTGGCAAAAAAGTTATCTGTGTAGGCTTTGGTTTCGTCGAACTGCTGCTGCGTTTGTGGCTTGGTGAGGTCCTGAGTGCGATCGCCCACAAAATCTACTGTTTGATCGTAATTTTCATCAATAGACTGGCGAATGGCCGGAATAGTGCCGAAAGTCCGAATGTGATCGCTGGTTTCTGTTTTCTGGTGAAAATTAGCGATAGTGGTTGCCAGCTCTCGGACCTTAGATTCATCAATAAGGCCTTTTTCAAACTGGTCGCTTAGCAAAGCAGACTGGGGAAACTGGCGCATTTTTACAGCATATTCAACCGTTTCACCCTCGCCTGCCAGCGAGTGCCCGCTGTCGGATGTTGGATCCTCTGACTTGTGAATTGCTTCTACGCCTAGATACAAGCTGCCCGCACCGCGCTCATTTAGCCGAATTTCTTCCTGGCAAAAATGCTGCCGTTTTTCTAGGGTTGAGTAGTCTAAAAATCCAAAGTTAACCGGTTTTTTCAGCTTGTAAACGTAATCTCCTGTGAGCAAGACAGAAGAAACGTGGGTTTGCATCAAGCGGATGGGTTCACTGACCGGATGTGGATAAAATTCCGGCTTGAGCATGTCCTGAATAAGAGCGGGTAAAGCAGAGTCGGTCATAGCACGTGCGTATGAGAAGCCCAGATATTATGCCAGCTATGAGGACATGCCTTTATAGATAGCTTGAATAGGATTGTATTTAAGAAAAAACGGTCCAAGTAGAGGACGCAAAAAGGGCCGAGGGTAAACACCCTCGGCCCTTTTTTATGATTACGGTTAAAATCTACGTGTTCAGAAGCTTTGTGTCCAGAAGCTTGTGTTAGGCTTCAGCGTCAGCTTCGACGGCTTCACCCTCGGCAGGTGCAGCTTCTGCCGAGGCATCTTCTTCAGCAGTGGCCGTACGCGGTGCTAGTACAGAAACAACCAGTAGCTTGTCATCTACAGCGACTGACGTACCTGCAGGAAGCTTCATTTCACCCACGTGCAAAGCATCACCGATATCCAACTCGGAAATATCGACGTCGAGTGATTGAGGAATGGCATCGGGTGGGCACTTGAGCTGAATTTCAGTCATCACCATGTCGAGCGTGCCTCCCTTGTTCACAACACCAACGGCATCGCCAACGAAGTGAATCGGCATGCTCACTTCAATTTCAGACTGAGCCGCAATGGAGAAAAAGCTGAGGTGATGCAGCTTGTTTTTCCAAGGGTGCTTTTGCACTTCACGTAAAATAACTTTGCCGCTCCAGTTAATATCAGGCACGTTCACGGTGATGAGTGACTTATTAACCGTCGCTTTGCGAAGGAGCGCTTGGGCGTCGTAGTCGCTGAGTTTAAGTGCGACGGAGTTAGCACCGTCGTGACCATACAAGACCGCTGGCAAGCTGCCTTCTCTGCGCAGTTTCTTAGGCTTTTCGTCTGCGCCGCGCTGAGCGCAGTCAATTGTTAATTCCATGAGAGTTACTAGGGTTCAGTCAAAAAAAGGTCAGTTAGTCGGTTATTCAGTTAGTCGGTTATCAAGAGGCTTTAGTCAAAGCTTTTTTGCCAGCGGACTGCTGTTACAAGGACTACAGCGGTTTGAAGAGGTCTATTTTTTCAGGTATATTCAGTCAAAAATTACCCAGAGGGCCATTTTAACCGATAGGGCGCACCCTTGGACAATAGCCCCTACAATCGCTGCTATTACCCAAGCTTATTCACCGACTTTAAACGCGCTGGTATGTTCTTCTAAGAGCGCTCGTTTGGGCCCGTGAATCGGGTCTTCTACAATGATCGTTTGGTCGCGACTTGCGCCTAAAGACACAATTGCAATCGGTGCTTCGGTGAGTCTTGCCAGAAACTCTAGATAGTCTAGGGCTGCTTTGGGCAAATCTTCTAAGGTGCGGCAGCTTTCAGTGGACTCTTTCCAGCCGGGCAGCGTTTCGTATATGGGCTTGCACCTCGCGAATTGGCGGGCGCTGCTGGGAAAGTCCTTGCACTTTTCGCCGTCGAGTTCGTAGGCGACGCACACTTTAATTTCGTCTAGGCCATCGAGGACATCGAGCTTAGTAATGGCTAAGCAGTCAAGCCCGTTGATGCGCACAGCGTAGCGGCTAACGACGCCATCGAACCAGCCACAGCGACGACGACGACCCGTGGTGGTACCAAATTCTGCCCCGATTTCACAGATCATGTTGCCGACTTCGTCGTCTAGCTCGGTGGGGAAGGGGCCTTCGCCCACGCGGGTAGTGTAGGCTTTGGCCACGCCAATGACGCGATCAATGGTGGTAGGGCCTACACCGGAGCCAATGCAGGCACCGCCTGCAACAGGGTTAGAAGAGGTGACGTAGGGATAGGTGCCGTGGTCTAAGTCCAGCAGGGTCCCTTGGGCCCCTTCAAAGAGAATATTTTTCTTGCGCTGGGCGGCGTTGAAGATTTGCAAAGAGCTGTCGGTGATGTGCGATCGCAATCGATCGGCATAGGCGACATACTCATCTAGCACCTCTTTGTGGTTGAGCGGCTTTAGGTCGTAGAGCTTTTCGAGGACGACATTTTTGTAGTCAATGGTCCACTTCAGCTGCTCGGCAAACTCATCGGTATCCATCATGTCAATGATGCGAATGCCGGTCCGTTCAGATTTATCGGCATAGGTGGGGCCGATCCCGCGCTTGGTCGTGCCGATTTTCTTATTGCCGCGTCGCTCTTCAGCTGCCTGATCAATCATGCGGTGATAGGGCATGGTGACGTGGGCCGTTTCAGAAATAAACAGATTTTCTGTCGAGACGTGAAGTGCCTCTACTTTGTCCAACTCGGCGATGAGTTCCTTGGGGTCTATCACCGTGCCGCTGCCGATAATGCACTCGGTAGCCGGGTAAAGAATGCCTGAGGGAATCAGGTGTAGCTTGAAAGTTTGGTCTTCGACGACAACGGTGTGGCCAGCGTTAACGCCGCCCTGATATCGCACAACCACATCTGCTGAATTACTCAACAAATCTGTGATTTTGCCTTTACCTTCATCGCCCCACTGAGCGCCGATAACAATAACGTTAGCCAAGGGAATACATCGCTAGAGTTCAATCAAACAACCATTATCACCAAGGCGTGAGCGTAGTGTCAATAACCGATTTTGATGGGTTCCCCGGTAGAGGGCTAGCTGGTCATGCTTGTTGATGAGTTTATCGGTTCAGACTTTTTGCTGGCGATATGCCCCACCCCCCACCGCAAAATCATATTTATGGTGTACAAGGAAGTAATAACTATTTACTTTTATTGCGCTTACAAAGGTACTTTCCCAAAAACGTGCTTTTAAGGAATTTGACTTCAATAAATTTGACTTCATTCAAGGTGCATTTCCTCGATAAAACGGCTCATAATAACCCACTTGTTCTACGCCTCTACCACCCATTAGCAAACAGGTAAACCCTAATGAGCTTATATGCCGAACTCCATCGACACCTAGGGGGCTCTGTTGTCCCAAGAGTGCTGTGGCGCTACTTTGAACGAAATCGACCTGATATCTCAGATGAATTTGACGACTATTCAGCGTTTGAGCAGTTTTATACAAGGCCCAAAGAAACCCTTGAAGAGTATTTGGAGCTCCACACACTTGTAGAAAGTGTGCAGACCAAAGAAGCCCTGCCCTATTTTATTTATCGTTTAATTCGCGGGGCCTACATTTTCGAGAACCTGGCGTATCTGGAGCTGCGCTATACCCCTTTCTATCGCACCCCCGATCGGTTGAGTAATGCTCAACGAATCGACGCGATGGCAGAGATTATTGAAGTGGTAGGCCGCGCGAGTCACCAAAGCGAGTATCCGGTCATCACTAAGCAAATTCTTTGCTTGCACTCTCGCTTACCTTACGAAATCAACCGAGCCACGCTGGAGTTAGCCGCACAATATCCTGAGTATGTGTGTGGTGTAGATGTTGCTGGTGGGGATGCGGTTTACAACATTGAGGAACTTAAGCGTCTGTATTCCCATGCTCAAAATTTAGGCTTAAACACGACTGGGCACTTGTATGAAACCAAAGACGGGTGTTACCCAGAGCTGCTGCCTTATCTCATGCGGATTGGTCACGGTATTCAAATCCCACTTCACTATCCCGAGCTGCTAAAAGACGTGGCAGCACGCGGGCAATGTTTGGAAGTGTGTCCGACCACTTACTTGCAAACAGGGACTCTAGAAGATATTGGCCAGCTCAAAACAGTTTTCAACCGCTGCTTTGATGCAGGGGTTGATATCGCAATTTGTACGGACAATGCTGGGTTGCACAACGTGCGATTGCCTTTTGAGTATGAAAACTTATTGACGCACGATGTGATTGGCTTTGACCAGCTGAGGGCTTGCCAAGCGGCGGCGTTTCGACATTCGTTTGCTTGGCCTCATCGGCAGCAGCCTGCCTCGCTCATTTCTAGCTTGCTAAAGATCGGTTCATGAGGCTTCGGTTCATGATGATGTAAAGAGAAGCTGTGTCGGTACTTATTTTTCTCTGTTAGTTTTTCTGTGCGGTCAAAACGTTCTGATGTTGGCTATTCAATTTGACGCTCAAATTTCGGTCTTTTGATATCGGTTGATTCCTTTCTGACGAAAGAGGAAGCCTGAGTGGCCTTTTCGATAGTTTGGTAACACAAGAAACTATTGGAGAGGATCCTGCAATATGGAGAATAATGCTACGCAAGAGAGCAATATTGTGACTGAGGCTCAGCCTGGGAAAGGGGCTGCTGGTGACCAGTGGGCTGTACAGACTGCTCAACCAGTGGGTAGCGATATCCAGCCGGAAGGCACACGGGTGATGCCCGGTGGTGATGTGGATCAGGCTACTGAGGACATTGCTCGTGCTGAAGCCGAAGAAGCCAGTAGCGATTTGAAAACAACGGACGGCTTCGTCGTAGACGATTCTGGTCGGTTGAATAACTTTGCTGTTGAGCCTGAAATGTACGTCGAGAAGAAATAAATCCTGTTTTAGAAAAATTGCGTGTGTTTTCAGTCGGACAATGACTCGCGAAGACGCACGCAATTTTTATGTGACGCTCTTTTATGTGGCTCTTATGTGGCTTTTTGGAGCGGATGCTTCACGGCTCCAATTTTTACGGCTCCCATCTTTACGGTTCCAAGGCGTCATCCATTCTGCCAAGGACCTTATCTCTAAAGGTGTCGTCTTGGCTGGCAAGCCCTAATATTTCCATGTAGTCAGGCATGGTGAGGCCGCTAGCTTCGATAATGGCCACGGCATCGGCCTCTATTGACTGCTGGATTTTGAGGGATTCGGCAGCCGTTTCAGCTGCGGGCAATTCTGGTTCGCGATCGCTCAAAAGCTTAAGCACCTGCAAGTATGCCTGTGCAAAGCGATCGATCTTGTCAGCAGCAATGTCCGTAGCCTCTGCACTTTCGGTTAGGGCCGCAGCTGGCTCTAGCGTGCTACGGGTTGCCGCTGCCCAGCTAGGTGCGGGAATAGCCAGTAGACTGACCAGACTCAAAACAGCAGAAAGCAAAATGCTGCACAATTTGGTCGTCACTTTAGCTTTGATCAGTTGCCAAAGCCTTTGACTGAGTGGTTTATTGTGCGGTGGTTGGCACCGCTGCTCAAAAAACATTCTGTTAAGACTGTGAATATTCGGCATTGCAGTGATAAGTATTGACTACACTTAAGACTCTAAGCATAATTACAGATTAAACGCTCATGTCAGGTAGCCAAGCTTCGCAGACCTCAGCCCAGAATCAGATTTCAGATAATTCTTCCGGTGCTCAAAACGTTGCCGACATCGATGCTAGTAGTGTGAGTACTGATTTATCTAAGCGAGAGCTACAGATTGTAGAGCTGGTGGCTGCTGGGCTTACAAATCAAGAGATTTCAGAACAGCTGGCTATTAGCAAGCGCACCGTCGATAATCACGTCAGTAACGTGCTAAATAAAACGGATACCGGCAATCGAGTGGCGCTGGTACGCTGGGCCTTGCAGTCGGGCAAGGTGTGCATTGATGAACTCAACTGCTGCCGTTTGCCTGACAGCTAAGGTTGCAAATGCACGAAGGTTTCCAAGTGACATCTTCAGAAGAGTTGCCCGTAGAAGGTACCTTTGAGCGTTAAACTTTTTGGGCGGTCAGTGTTTGCTGACCGTCCTTTTTAGCATCATGATTGGCGATCGTTTCGCCGCTGTCCCCCATTTAATGTTTCGGTTGTTTTTCCATGAGCAGCATTCAAGCTATTCGCGGCACGCGCGATATTTTACCTTCAGAATCACCGCTGTGGGTTGTGATAGAAATGCTGGCTCGTCATGTGCTGTCACAGTCGGCCTATCGCGAAATTCGCACGCCCGTATTTGAGCAAACAGAACTGTTTGCACGCGGCATTGGCGAAGCCACCGATGCTGTTGGCAAAGAGATGTACAGCTTTGAAGATCGGGGTGGGCGTTCGGTGGCGCTGCGTCCTGAGATCACAGCTGGCTTGGTACGGGCTTTTATCCAAAACAAGCTTTACGCCCAGGGCGGTGTACAGCGGCTGTGGCATCTAGGGCCAGCATTTCGCTACGAGCGCCCGCAGGCTGGCCGCCAGCGTCAGTTTCACCAGCTGGATGTGGAAATTTTAGGGAGCCGTGACCCTAGAGCAGATGTTGAGATTATTGCGATCGCCACTCAAATTCTCAATACGCTTGGCCTCAAATCTCTCACCTTAGACCTCAACTCGGTCGGTAGCGGCGAAGACCGACAGGCCTATCGCGATGCCTTGGTAAGCTACTTCACGCCTTTCAAAGAGGACTTAGATACCGATTCTCAAGACCGCCTCATCCGCAATCCGCTTCGCATTCTAGACAGTAAGGACAAGCGAACCCAAGAAATTGTCAAAGAAGCGCCTAGCCTTTTGGACTTTTTGAGCGATGATTCTCAGCGCCACTTTGACGGCGTACAGCAGCAGCTGACGAACCTGGGTATTGATTTCAATCTCAGTCCTCGCTTGGTGCGCGGCTTGGACTATTACACCCACACCGCTTTCGAGATTCAATCGTCTGATTTGGGCGCGCAGGCAACCGTATGCGGTGGTGGCCGATACGATGGCTTGGTGAGTCAGCTAGGCGGTCCAGACACTCCCGCGATTGGATTTGGTATGGGTATAGAGCGCCTCATCATTTTGCTCCAAGAGCTAGATACCTACTCAACTCAGCCAGAACTGGATATTTATTTGATTTCAAGAGGTGACAAAGCAGAGGCTCAGTCCACTCGATTGGCCAACGACCTGCGCAAAAACGGCTATTCGGTAGAAGTTGATTTAAGCGGCAGTGCCTTTGGCAAGCAATTTAAGCGGGCCGATCGCAGCGGCGCGGTTGTGGGACTGATTTTAGGTGATGCCGAGGCCGACTCTGGCAGCGTTCAGCTGAAATGGTTGGCGTCTGGAGAGCAGTCGGAGCTTGCTCAATCGGACCTCGTTGAGCAAGCTGATAGCCTAAAGCTAAAAATTAACCAGCAGCGCCATCAGTAAAGCCTCTGGGGCAATCAGCGTTACGACTGATCTTCTAAATACAGCAGAAAGCTCATGAGTTCATCGTCCGTGAGCTGCTGCCGTGATCGCTTCCCATAGGTTTTTTCTAAATACTCCCGTCCTTGCGTGCTGCTCCAGCCTAAGCGAGTGAGCTCTACATCTGTTTGGGCGATCACGTCAGAGAGATCGACGGGGTTAGCGCTGGCGCTTAAGTTTTCCATGGCGATCGAAGCCGCCGAGGGCTTTGCTGGCGGTTTTGGCACGCTCGATGCCTTTTCTGTTTCGGTGGGACCTTCCTCAATGGCGTCTATGGGTGGGCCGAAGTCTTCTTCTGGTGGTAGGGGTGGAACCTCGTCCGGCTCAAATTGGATCTCGGTATCCGGTTCAATGCTTGCAATATCAGTTTGCAAGGCTGTGGACGCAGCGGCTGTGGGTTCTGATGGCTTACTCGGTGATGGTGGTGTTGCGGCTGAGGGCTGTGCCGGCTTGACGACGGTGAGCTTGGTGGGTGGTGTAGGCGGTGTTGGTGAAGCTATAGCGGCTGGCGCTGTGCTGGGGGCGTTGGCTGTAGAGAGTCCGAGTAGCGCGATCGCGCGATCGCGCGCCTTGTCTTCCGCTATTTGTACATCATCGCTGGCGGCCAGCCCAGTGGCGATAGTTTCGCCCTTTTGCACGATAGCTGTGCGTACCACGTAGCGGTTATTATCCGTGGAAACTAAGTCTGAAACGAGCGCGGCAGATGGATATTGGGCTCTAAATTGTGCGAGAGAAGTGACCACAGGAAGCTCTTTTGGGCAGTATTGCAGAGAGATTTTGATGCGTGCGATGACAGTGTAGATAGCTAGAGAGCGTTATCTCGACAGCGCAGCTTATGACTTTAATCTATTCTAGAGAGGGATAGGCAAGCGTTGCCCATCTTGCTAAAAAGAACCTTAGCCCCCCTCTTTGTTTGAATTTTTTCAAATACCTTTTTCTAAAGGGCTTCAGCCCAAGAGCGCATACATGTTAGATCGCCTGCTTGAAATGTCTCCCACGCTCGGTGGAGATACCCTACTGCTACTGCCTGTGCTGATTATGCTGGAGCTGGTGCTTTCGGCTGATAATGCCATTGCGCTAGCTGCGATCGCGCAAGGACTAGACGGCGAAGCTCTACAAAAGAAAGCGCTCGACGTTGGTTTAATTGTTGCCTTTGTACTCCGCGTCAGCTTGATTTTAGCTGCGAGCTGGGTGCTGAAATACTGGCAGTTTGAAGTGGCTGGTGCCGTCTATTTGCTTTGGCTGGTGTATGAACACTTCAAAGGTGATGAAGGCGAAGACGGTGCGGCGAGCGGACCTAAGTTTGCATCCTTGTGGCAAGCTGTACCGATGATCGCGCTGACGGACATTGCCTTTTCGTTAGACAGTGTGACCACTGCGATCGCCATTTCAAAAGATGTCCTAATCGTATTGCTGGGCGGCACCATCGGCATTATTGCCCTGCGCTTTATGGCCGGCCTCTTCATTCGCTGGCTCGAAATTTACGTTCACTTAGAAGACGCAGGCTTTGTCACCGTTGCCTTTGTCGGTATCCGTCTCCTAGTTAGAGTCATCAATCCTGAGTGGGTACCGCCCGAATGGGTCATGGTCACGCTGATTTTTGGTCTATTTGCCTGGGGCTTTTCTAAAAAGGTTGAGGATGATAGTGCCGAACCTGCACTGGCCTCAGTGACCGTGCCGAACCTTGCAAAGGCTGTCACTGACAAGGCAGAAAAAACTGAGCCTTTAGTAGCTGCCGGAGAAGACAAGCAACCCGAAACGATTTAGCTGTTTGTTCTCAGTGTCATCTTCTCAGTGTCATCAAGTAACCTTTAAGCTCGGGATATTTCGAAAATAGCTGGTCCACGCTAGCTAGCTTTGCTCCATAGCTGATAGCTGTTGCGATGATTATGCGATCAAAGGGGTCTTTATGGACAGCTGATAAATCAACTGCAAGTCGTGAAATGTCTGGCGTTAAAGGCGCTATGTTGATTCCTGCGGTACTAAGTGATTTATCAAACCACTCTTGAATCGGACAAGGCAATCTCAATCGACCTTTTTGCAGAGCTAAAGCGACTTCAAAACAGGAAATTGATGAGACTGCAATGAAATCGTTCGCTTCTATTTGCTCTATCCATCCCTCAGATATGTTGTCGAAGTTGCCATTGACCAGCCAAATCCAAATATGGGTGTCTAGGACAATCACTTAAGGCATTCCCAATCTTCTTCATCGACAATAGGACTGACAATGTCACCTAAAATTTCTATCTTCCCAGCTAGCTCTGGGACAGGAAATTGGCGTTTGGCTGTCTGGTTTTGATGCTTTGAATTGGCTTGTTTGTTTTGAAGAAACTCCACAAATTCCAGAACTTGCTTCTGTTTCTCAATCGGTAGGCTACGCCAGCTACTTACCAGTAGTTGTTCAGTGCTCATACTCTTCTCCTCCAATGTCTCTATTTTAGAGTGATCTCATATTCATGATGCTTCGTACCTGATGTTTAACCTTTAGGGCGTCTACTTTACCGTTTTACGACAGCGATCGCACTGGCCACACCGTAGGCTCTTCGCCTCCTGGGCAAACCCAAATTCCTCTAGCAATACCTGCCACCGACAGCGCCGAGTAAACAGATAGCGCTTCATTACTACTGAAGGCGAAGGCTGTTTCATCTGACGATTTTTCTGAGTGGGGCTGAGGTCATAGGTAAACGGATCTCGCCAGCGGAGTTGACTATTGCGGTGCAGCAAGGCTAGAGCCTGATCGCTTTTGCGAAACTGCTTGCGCACATCGTCGATATTCCCTGATGCTGGAATCTGACGAGCCAACTGTCGGGCTTCTTTTTGCAGCTGCTGAGCTTTATTTTCAAAGAACTGCCAGCGCCGCTTATCTTCTGGGGCAAGCAGCCCGGTCGGCTCGCTGACTAGGGAAAGTGCATTGGCCGGTTTGCCATCACGCCCCCCACGACCGACTTCTTGAACGTACTCGGCCAGTAGGCTGGGCACTTCGTAGTGGGCGACAAACCGGCAGTCGGATTTGTTGATGCCCATGCCGAAGGCGGAGGTACACACCACAAACTGACAGTCGCCGTCGATCCATTGCGCTTCTATTTGCCGGCGCTTTGGGGCGGCGAGCCCACCGTGGTAGGCCCTGACTGAGTAGCCGCGCTGGCTGAACCACTGGGCGAGTGCTTCAGTGCCGCGTCGGGTGCGGGCGTAGATAAGGCCCGATTGCTTGCCGTGCTGCTGCACGAATTTGAGCAGGGCTCGTTTGCGACCTTTGGGCGTGTAGATGGTTTTGACAGAAAGGTTGAGGTTTGAGCGGTAGGGGTTGATACGAATGAGCTGGGGCGATCGCAGCTGAAGGACGGTGTGGAGTGCTTGCTGGGTGATGGGGTCGGCGGTGGCAGTAAAGGCTGCGATCGCAATTTGACTTCCTTCTGGCTTGTGTTGTAGCAACGCTGGTCTTACTGCCCCCAGCCTGCGGTAGGTCGGCCTAAACGTATCGCCCCACTGGGTAAGGCAGTGAGCTTCATCAAGCACAAGGGCGTTGATTTTCACCTGGGGTTCGCAGAGGATTTCCCATACCTTTTTGCTGAGGAGGGTTTCGGGAGAGAGGTATAAAAGACGCAGACGGTTTTGGGAGAGCGATCGCAACGTCTGCCAGTGAGTATTCTTGTCCAGCTCGCTATGCAAAGCTGCTGCTGCTAGATTCTTTTCCCTGAGCTCCTGCACCTGATTCTCCATCAGTGCAACTAGCGGAGAAATAACCAGTGTTACGCCCGTTTTCATCAATGCTGGTAGCTGGAAACAAACCGATTTCCCGCCCCCTGTCGGCATGACAACGATTGAGTCTTTGCCTTGAAACAGCGCTTGAGCAATTTCTCCCTGGGGTGGACGAAAGTCTTCGTAGCCCCAGATTTGTTGAAAGGCGGCGCGTAGTGAATCCCTGTCAGACGGTACGTTACGGTCTAAAGCAGGCTTTTGCATTCTTTTCGTACCGACTCTCAATTTCGATAACGTTAGGATGCCCCGAGAAAAGGCGGAGCACTGTAATTTTCAACTGAGTATATACATGAGAAAAGCGCTCAGATGGTTAGCATCTGAGCGCTTTTCAAGGTGTAGCATTTTAGCCAAATCGACTAGACCCAACTCAGCAGGGCCAACTTAACGGCCACCATTACCGAAGTTGTAGCCAATGCCAACGGTGACGCCAAAGTTCTCATCATCACTAAAAATGCCTGCGTAGTTGGCCTGTGTGTTGACGGTGAATCGACGGGATACTGGAATATCCAAGCCTGCTGAAAGCAATAGGCCGATATTGGAGTCATCATCAGAATCTGAATAAGACGCGCCTACACCCGCGTAAGGTCTTATCTGAAAGCCTCGGACGTCTGTCGAGAATTGGTTGAACTCATACGTGACGGGGACTAGGACTGCAATATCATCACCCACCAGTACGGAAGGGCGCAGTGCAACTTGGTTATTTAAGGAAAACTTGCTGATAGCGGCAAAGGTGACATCATCAGCTGACCCAAAGTCGGCACCGATGCCGATAAAGTTTGAACCGCCTGCGCTTCTGCGCGTACGACGACGGGCCTGAGCCAGTTCTACAGCGTCTGCATTGGCGGGATAAGCAAGCTGCTCGGCTTCTGTTGAAACTTCGCCTTCTGGTGCCATCTGTGCCTGTGACGGTAGCTGAAGACTCAGGGCGAGTAGGGATACGCCAACGGCACCTAGTAAGCCTTTAGTAAGGGACATCTCGAAAACACTCCTCTTAAAATCGTGGTTGGGAAAGTATACGGTCGCGTCGATTTATGTCGCTTACACAGCGTATCGACATTTACATCAACTTTTTTATATCTAAAGAGAAGTATTCCTTTTCTCCTAAGAAAATATCAAAAAGAGACCCAGATAAGACCGTAGAAGACCGTCGGATTTTTCTTAGCGATCGCCCTCAAAGACTCCAATTTTACACGTCGTACCGTTGTCGCCTTAGTGCGCCTCTCTGGGTTCACTGCATGCGGTCAATGGTGCGGTACTGAATAGCTTCAGCAACATGATGGGTTTGAATATCGGCTGTATTGCTAAGGTCGGCGATGGTGCGAGCCACCTTGAGAATTCGATCCGTTGCGCGAGCAGACAGACCTAGCTTGCGAACGGCCCCTTCGATCAGTGCCTGAGTCGCTTCGTCGAAGGCGCACCACTGACGAATATGGCGGCTTTCCATGTCGGCGTTGCACTGAAGTGCTGGTGCTTTTGCAAATCTCGCTTGAGCGCGATGACGAGCGGCTTCTACACGATTTCTCACCGTGGCAGAGTCTTCACCTTCTGGCTGTCGAGTGACTTCTTCTGGCTTTAGCCGACCGACCACCACTTGCAGGTCGATGCGGTCCATTAGGGGGCCGGAGAGTTTGGCCCAGTATTGTTCGCGGTTGCGAGGGGTGCAGGTACAGGGCTGTACCGTATCGCCAAAGTAGCCGCAGGGACAGGGATTGGTGCTAGACACGAGGGTGAACTGTGCCGGAAATTCCACAGACTGCCGGGTTCTAGAAATGGTGACTTTGCCGTCCTCTAGGGGCTGACGCAGGAATTCTAGGACGCTGCGTTTGAATTCTGTGAGCTCGTCTAGAAAAAGCACGCCGCGATGAGCGAGGGAAATTTCTCCTGGTTTTGGAAAGCTGCCGCCGCCAACGAGGGAGGGCCCAGAGGCTGAGTGGTGCGGAGTCCGGAAGGGGCGCTGGTTGACGAGGCTCCCTTTTTCTTTAAGGAGGCCAGCGACTGAGTGGATTTGGGTGACCTCTAGGGCTTCGGGAAAGGTAAGGGGTGGCAAAATGCCGGGGAGCCGCTGGGCAAGCATGGTTTTTCCGCTGCCAGGCGGCCCAATTAAGCAAAGGTTATGTCCGCCTGCTGCGGCAATTTCTAGGGCGCGGCGGGCTTGGATTTGGCCTTTAACATCGCGCAGATCTTTGTCTGGGATAGGCGATCGCAATAATTCTTCCGGTGCGCCAAGGCTGATGGGCTGATGCCCGTCAGGACTATTCAAAAAGTCCGCGACCTCGCTCAGATTTTGAAAGCCATAGACCTGTATGCCTGGGACGACAGCAGCTTCAGTGGCATTGTCAGCTGGCAGCACTAAGCCTTTTAGGCCTAGCTGTTTGGCCGCTGCTGCGATCGCAACTACCCCTGCGACAGGACGCAAAGTGCCATCCAAAGACATCTCACCCAAAAATAAATAATCATTTAGACAGTCCTGAGCAATGGCCTCTGATGCGGCTAAAATGCCTACGGCGATGGGTAAATCATAAATCGGGCCTTCCTTGCGGACATCTGCTGGGGTAAGGTTAATCACCACTTTGCGCATGGGAAAGGCAAACTCTGAATTTTTGAGGGCTGCGCGTACCCGTTCGCGTGATTCTTGCACGGCGGTGTCCGGCAGGCCCACAATGACGACACCGGGCAGGCCGCCTGATAGGTCAACTTCTACGCCTACTTTTAGTGCGTTAATGCCGATCAATGACGCACTCCAAATTCTCGCTAGCATTGTGCGCCTTTAACCTGATGCCTGTTTACGATGTCGGGCGCTGCTGGCCCGGTAGCCTATCGTGCCCTGCGCGCTAGAGTGATAACTGTATTGGTTCAGATCTGCCCGTTATAATCTGCCTGTTAGATACCTGTTTACCTATCTCTTAACTCGCTATGTTACGGCTTACAAAATCCTCTCAAGCAGCGACGGTTTATCGTGACCAGCAGATTGAGGATGAGCGTATGCGAGATGTGGAGATGCTATTAGAGAGCCTTTTTTTACGAGAGGAGGCCACACTACGCTTGGTTTTAGACTGTCTTTATGACGTAGGTGCGATTAATTTGGTGAATCAGAAAGTGCGATCGCGTCCGCTAAACCGATTGATGAAAGCGATCGCCCGCTGGTCTAAGCCTGTATTTCGCCCGTTTATGGTGCGCTGGAGTAAGAAAAACTGCCCAGGTATGATTGCGAGCTGGCTGCATTCTCAAGTGCGCTTTTCCCAAAGTGAAGTTTTGCTTCCAGAAGTATTGGCTCCGGAGGAAAGAGATACTTTGTCAAAGTAGCCAGAAGACCTATTGGTATGAAAGGCTGGTATAAGCGCTTTTGCTATCTTGGAAGTGTTTCGTGATCGTGCAATGTTGATCAGCTGTTGACTCAACGTGAGCTGGAGGGTTAGATGACAGCGCTTATTCCTCAATTGAAAACCCAACCTCGCAAAGAGGTGGTTTATCCTAGCGGAGACGGTACGCCAGTGGCGGAGACCTTTGATCATTTATACGCCCTGTTTGTCACATTAGAAGTATTGCGACAGTATTTAAAGGGGCAGCAGGCGACTGTGCTAGGTAACCAGTTTCTTTACTACGCTGAAAATTACCCTCGGCTGCGCGTTGCTCCAGATGTGATGGTGATTTTTGGGGTGGAGCCGGGTGGGCGCGATCGCTTTAAAACCTGGGAAGAAGGCGCAAGCCCAGCTGTGGTTTTTGAAATGACGTCTGCTGGTACTCGGGCCAAAGACGAAGCCGAAAAGTACGAGCTATACGAAAAGCTCGGTGTGCTGGAGTATTGGCAATTTGATCCGAAAGGAGAGTGGATATCCGACTATTTGCGAGGCTATCGATTGATCGATGGTTGCTATCAACCGATTACAGACAGCATCAGTCAGGTATTGCAGCTCAAGCTTGCGGTAGAAGATAAGTTGATAGCATTTTATGTGCAGAGCACTGGAGAAAAGCTCCTGATTCCTGACGAAATGAGTGCGCGCTTGGTGCAAGCACAACAGGAGGCTGAGCAAGCGCAACAGGAAGCTGAGCAAGCACAGCAGGAAGCTGAGCGAATTAAGAAAGAAAACGCAGACTTAAAGCAGCGGCTTCGCGATCTGGGCATTGAAGTCTGATGACCGAAGTCTGATTGCCTTCTAGCAACGTGTTACAGTTTGATGCGAACGGTTACAGTGCAAGCCTTGGCTGGCGATAGAGGGCTCTGAGTATTTGGGCTTAACCGGTCTAGCTAAAACAGTGAGAAAGTGTTGCCGTGAGTGATATCAAGATTCCGATCTTAGATCTCAAGCCCCAATATCAGTCGATTAAAGCGGAAATAAAAGCTGCGATCGATAAGGTGCTGGAATCGGGCCAATTTGTTTTAGGGCCTACGGTGAGCCAATTTGAGGCGGATGCGGCTCAGTATCTAGGCGTAAAGTACGCTATTGGCGTTAACTCAGGGACAGATGCCCTGATGATTGCACTGCGGGCTTTGGGTGTTGGCCCTGGTGATGAGGTGATCACCACGCCCTTTAGCTTTTTTGCGACGGCAGAATCGATTAGCTGTGTCGGTGCTAAGCCTGTTTTTGTCGATATTGACAAAGCGAGCTTCAATATTGATCCGAGCTTGATTGAAAAGGCGATTACGCCGAAGACGAAGGCGATTATGCCGGTGCATTTGTATGGAAATCCGGCTGCGATCGCTCAAATTACTAAAATCGCTCAGGCCCACAATCTAAAAATTGTTGAAGACTGCGCTCAGTCGTTTGGTGCGGTATACAAAGGCGATTGTATTGGCTGCGATCAAGCCTGTGACGACGATATTCGCCAAAGCCTAATGGGCCAAAAAACAGGTGCTTTGGGTGATATTGGTGCGTTTTCCTTTTTCCCCACTAAAAACTTGGGCGCCTACGGCGATGCTGGACTGATCACGACGGATGATGATGAGCTTGCTGAGCTAGCCAGTATGCTGCGAGTGCACGGTGCTAAGCAGCGATACAAGAATGAAATGCTGGGTTACAATTCTCGCTTAGATGCTATGCAGGCCGCTGTTTTAGGTGTAAAGCTTAACTACATCGACACCTGGAATCAGCAGCGGCGTGAGGTGGCTAAAACCTATAGCCGCCTGTTAGAAGGGGTTGATGAGGTGATGACGCCTGCGATCGCAGCAGGTCATGTGTTCCATCAGTACACCATTCGCATTTTGAACGGTCAGCGAGACGCTGTGAAGCAGGCTATGGCCGAAGCGGGTGTCGGTGCGATGATTTATTATCCAATCCCGCAAGATCGCCTACCGGTGTACGACGGTCAGTATCCAGCCAATGACGTCAGCAATGCTCTCGGTAAGGAAGTCCTGAGCCTACCTATTTGGCCAGAACTGAGCGCAGAAAAGCAAAAGGTTGTTGTCGATGCCCTAAAAGCTGGCCTTTCGTAAGCCTTTTTTGTTGTTTAAGCTGCTGTTCTAAACGCGTCTTTTTCCTGTTGCGCGGGCGCATGCTCTATTTTGTATCGGTTAATTACTATTCCACAGCACTATTGCGTCAGCTCTTGAGCTCAGTCTCGGGGCTACTTTTTAGGGCGCCCTACCAATTCATTGTGGTGAATAACTCTCCAGACGATCGGTCTGTTGAGGCGCTGGAAGCAGAGTTTGAGCAGGTTATTGTGCTCCCTGCTGTCGGTAACTTAGGGTTTGGCGGCGGCTGTAACCTGGGTTTTGACTATGCCTATCAGCAAGACCCGCAGGCGTTGGTTTGGTTAATTAACCCAGATGCGCTGCTGGTGCCCCAGGCGGTGACGTACATTCAAGACTGCTTTGAGCGTCAGCCGACGCTCAGTATTTTAGGAACACGCATTCGGGCCAGTGAGGAGGATGTTTGGTTTGCCAAAGGGCACTTTAACCCGTGGACAGGCTCTTTGAAGCACCGCTTGCCAGCGACTCAATTGGGTGAGCTTTCAGCTGATGAGCCTACTAGGGTGCTTCCTAGTCGCTGGGTTTCAGGCTGTAGCATGATTTTTAATCTTCAACAGTTTCAGGCGTGTCCAACGTTTGATCTCAACTTTTTTTTGGATTACGAGGATGCCGAAATCTGTGAGCGGTATGGCCAGCAAGGGCATGAAGTAGGGGTGACGCAGGCTGTTTTGGTCAACCATGCGGTCTCAGCGATTACCCATCGCAATCGCCGCGCTAAGTTTCGCCATGCCACGTTTAGTAAGCTGTACTTTTTGTACAAGCACGCGTCTGCATTAGCGCTCGGGCTGAATATTGTTTACATCCTGGCTTGGAGCTTGAAGCTGCTGTTATTTGATCGGGAAACAGGGATAGGCCGTTTGCAAGGGTGGATGGATTTTATGGGCTGGTGGCTAAGAGCACTCACTAACCAGCTATCCCCCGTTCCCTTTCGGCCCAGAACTGCCTTTACCCAGTCGCAGTAAGCGTTTCAGTAGGTAGTAGGCGGTGGCGGGATAGGCGTGCCAAGGGCAGTAGCGGAAAAATATGTAGGCGATCGCAGGCAAATACAGATGAGATCTCGGATCTAAAAAAGCGTATCGTAAGCCTGCAATACTCTTGAGATTCTGTCGCTTTTGCTCAGCTGAAAAATCATCTTGCAAAACAACATGCGGCGCAACATACGCCTGAAAGCCCTGACGGTTAGCCCGTAGTATCAGCTCTGAATCAGCATGATAATGAGGCAGAAACGTGGCTTGATACAGACCAACTTGCTCAAAAACACTACGGTGAATGAGGACCCCATCTCCCGGCAAGGTATCAACACCCCAAATCTCTTGGTCCATAATGCTTTTCGGAATGTCATCACTGGACAAATCTTGGTATTGCAGCTTAAGAAAAGTAGGTGTGCCCCATGTCAGGCGGGTGCCCAACG
This sequence comes from Cyanobacteria bacterium J06634_5, assembly GCA_039820525.1. Taxonomy (GTDB): domain Bacteria; phylum Cyanobacteriota; class Cyanobacteriia; order Phormidesmidales; family Phormidesmidaceae; genus Phormidesmis. Next base: position 4,976 of record JBCBPY010000051.1, on the reverse strand, counting down.
CCCATACTCGATGGGAAGGCACTAAGTAGTTAATTCGATTGCCGACAATGAAAATATTATGACGCTTGGCGATGTCAACAAGCTGCTGAACATGATGAGGACCTACAACAGCATCATCGTTGATAGTAAAAATGTAGTCGTAGCTTTGGGCTAGCGCGTATCGCACACCTGCATTCGTTGCCCCTGCCCAATACTGCTGAGAGTCAACCTGGAGCAAAAAAGTCTCAGGAAAATAGCGCTGTGCTAATTCACCGGTCCTATCGGGTGAATTAGCATCAACGATGATGGTCGTCATGTCAGCGTATGTTTGCTGGGAAAAATGCTGAAGAAACCGCTGAGTTTTCTCCCAACGGTTATAAGTCGGAATTACCGCTGCGACCCTAACCACTGGTTTCTTTCGAGAGGCTAATCATTAGCGTTTCCGCCCTTTTTGTATTCTGCCATTATTGGATCAAGACTAATCCCTCGAAACTGCTGGTCGAGATTTCCAAGAAAGCCGTTGTAAGTGCCCGCTAAGCAAGCCCAAATCTTTTGTATTTTACAATCGGTATCAGCGATAGAGAGCCATACCGTTTGAGCAACTACAAACTTAAGTCGTTTTAATGCGCAAGTGAGTTTGTAGCGTCCCTTTGAAAATTTTAGCTCTAGGTAAGTATGGTTGCGCGCAATGTAGTAGTAGCGAAGCGCTGAGTAAGCTTGAAACACCTTCTTTTTTCCAAGAAATCTCACTTCAGTGGGATAGCCGAAGTTGTGGCTCATCACCGCTTTCGGGATAACAAAATTTTGATAGCCAGCTTGCTTGAGCCGCCAGCCGTAATCTAAATCGATTCCGTCAATAAACAATCTGACATCAGGAGGGGCAACGGAATCCACCGTTTTTAGCCAAAGTAAGCTGCCCGAGGTAATAGGCGAATCGCAGGGTTGTGCCTGAGTGGCTGGCGTAATCTCAATGCCTTCAAACCTATCGCGTATAAAACAGCCTGGAGGCACTACATATTGAGTTCTAGGGTCAACCGGCAGCGGGGCGACTATTCCAACAGGATGTTTTTTTGCTAGCCGAGCGTAGGCTTGAATCAATTGATCGAGACAATCAGGCGCAGGTTGACTGTCTTGGTCGAACATCCAGACAAAATCATACGTTTGATACGTGGTCCAAGCTATCAGCTTGCGAAGACCCCCAGATATTCCAATATTGGTGGGATGCGACCACTGTAGAACGTCTAACGAGTCCTTAAGGCTGAGAGGTATGGGTGAATTATCAACAACAACAATGCGCTGTATGGGATAGCTCTGCGCTTTAATCGCCTGAATACATCGCGATAGTGCTGCTAGGTCTTGGTATGCTGTAATGTAGGCTACGACGCTGTAGGAAGGTTGCTGAATGTCATTCGTGACGTCATTTGTAGTAGTGAGCTTCTGACTTGCAAAATGACTACTCACGAAATAACGGCTCACAAAATGGCGATAGAAAATCTTCTAAATCTAATAATAAGGCTCGTGGGTAGAAGTTGATGACTAATGTTAAAAACAGCTATTTTCGAGGTTGAAGCACCTTAATGATGAGTCGATTTATTCGTTTATTTAGGAAAGGGGCAGATCATATTCAGACGTTTGGTCTCAAAAGCTTCCTTAAAAAAGTCCCTAAAAAGGTTTTGATTAAATGTATTGAAAAAATTACGGGTAAGCCATATAGCTTAGTCCCTACAGTCGCTTCGAGTCCTAGCGGCGTAGAACTATCCTATCAACAAGTGCCACGGCTCAGACCCTTGAAACCTTTGCAAGCGTTTACGACACCGCCTGCGGGTGTGCGTATTAACCTTGTTACCGATAGCATTAATGCCGGCAGTTTATATGGTGGAGTCGGCACGGCTATTATTTTTAGTGCCCTACTGGCGAAAAGATTAAATTGTCAGTTGAGGGTGATTACTGGGACACAAAGGGCTGAAGCTCACAATTTTTTTGAGGTTTTAAAGAACAATAAGATAGACTACGACAGAAATGTAGAGTTTGTATTCGCTGATATTTTTTCAGACTCTGCTGATGTTGATATTTCCTCTGACGATCGCTTTATTACGACCTCATGGTGGACGACCTATGCCTGCCTTGAATCAGTTGCGGCTGGCAGGGTGACCTATCTTTTGCAAGAAGATGAGCGTATGTTTTATCCCTACGGGGATGACCATCTTCGGTGCTCATCTATTTTGAGTCAGCCGAATCTTAAATTCGTGGTCAACACAGAGCTTTTATTCAATCATTTTGTGTCTGAAGGCTTTGACAATATTGCTCAAAACGGGATGTGGTTTGAGCCATCTTTTAGCAGCTACAGTGTGCCTAGCGCGCCTGCAACAAACCTCTCAACTCATCAAAGTGATAAAAGGCGATTCTTTTTTTATGCACGCCCTAACAATTTGAGAAATCTTTTTTATCTAGGACTCAGCACGCTTGAGGCTGCGATCTCTCAGGGCGTATTAAGCCTTGATGAATGGGAGATTTGCTTTGTTGGGAAAGACCTGGCCGGCTTGAAGGGTCTTGAAAATATTCAGCCTACCTTTATTGAGGGGTTGAGCTGGTCAGAGTATGTGAAATTTTTAGGCTCAGTTGATGTTGGGTTGTCTTTAATGTACACCCCTCACCCGAGCTATCCCCCTTTAGACTTAGCAGCTTCGGGGTGCATTTCGGTTACTAATAGGCACGGTGTCAAACAGGACCTATCGCGCTATTCACGCAATGTCATTTGTAAGGACCCAACTGTTGAAAGTTTAGTTCAGGGCATAAAAGAGGCTGTCGAGCTGGCTAATAATCAGGCAGTGCGTACTGAAAACTACAGAAGTAACAAGATGCTTAAAGATTGGGAAAAGTCTTTTGAGTATGTTTTATCAACTATGCAATAAACTCTAGCAACTATGTTTCTTCTAGATTATGAAAAAGTCAACTATTCAGATCCTTGGGCCCTACCCTATGCAGAGCGGATAAAACGCCTGTCGCTAAGGGAAAGAAAAGTTGCCTATTTTTATGAACTGGCCGATACCAGTACGTTTCGATACCGTGTGTATAACATGGCTCAGACGATTCAATCGCTGAGTAAAGATACGTCTGCCTCTTATTTTTTTTTAGAAGACTTGAATCATACTGCCGAGATTTTAGCCGTTGCTGATGTAATTGTAATTTGTCGTGTGAGGTATTCTAGTCGAATCAACCATCTGATTACTAGCGCGCGAGCCAAGAACATCAAAGTCTTGTTTGATGTTGATGATTTTGTATTTAATACTTCTTATGTCCATCTTATTTTGAACACGTTAGATCAAGATATTTCTCATCCGCATGCTGCTTGGGACTTTTGGTTTGCTGCTATTGGTAGAATTGGCGAGACACTCAGACTTTGCGATGGTGCGATCGCAACCAACAACTTTCTGGCCACTCAAATTAAACGCTGGACAGGCAAACCGACCAACGTAATTCCGAACTATCTTAATCGGGAGCAAATAGAACTCTCTGAAAAGCTTTTTCAGCAGAAGGTAACCTCTTCATTTAAACGAGATGAGAGATTTTGCCTGGGCTATTTTAGTGGAACACCTACTCATAACAAAGATTTTGCTGTTATTGCTAGTGCCGTTACTCAGGTCCTTAAGGCCAGGTCTGACGTAACGCTGCGAATTGTCGGATTTATGGATTTGAAAGGAGAACTGAGCCACTATCGATCTCAGATTGAATTCTTACCCTTGCAAGACTTTCTCAACTTGCAGTTTTTGATTGCTACAACAGAGCTGAATTTGGTTCCCTTGCAAGACAACTTATTTACGAACTGTAAGTCTGAACTCAAGTTTTTTGAGGCGGCAATCTGTGGAACCCTAAGCTTAGCTTCCCCGATATTTACCTATAAGAATGCCATTTGTGATGGCGACAATGGCTACTTGTCATGTGCTTATGAGTGGGCTGAAAAAATAGAACACATCATTGATAATTTTGACGACTATCAGCCAGTGGCGGCTAAAGCCTATCAGGATGCTTTAGACTGCTTCGCTTGGTATAACCAGCTGGAAAAAATTGAGGCTGCTCTGTTCTGAGGCCAGGGCTATTTCATTTTCAGCAAAGTGAGTTAGAGTCTAGGCTTCAACGTTCTTTTCGAAGTGCTTATGAGTCCCTCTACAGCGGTATCTGCGGCTAACCAGCCCGTTCCATCGGATGAGCAGCTAGAGATTCTATCTGTCTTTTCAGAAATACCCGATACGCGTCACAGTCTGGGCAAACGGCATCACATCGCGTTGTGTCTGGCCCTGTTTACACTGTCAATTGCTGCCGGGAATCAAGGGTTTTTGGCGATAGGAGACTGGCTCAAGAGCTATGAAGCGGAACTCCTAAAGCTATTCAATCCACCCAAACGCAGATTGCCTTCTTACAGCACGATTCGCCGAGTGTTGTTGAATCTGGACTACAAAGCGTACTCAGCCGCATTAGCTCGCTTCTTTGACGTTGAGCCCTTGCCAGGAGAAACGCTGGCGATGGATGGCAAACAGTTGCGTGGGTCATATCAGATAGAAACGAACAACCCTGAGTCACCCCCTCATCCGGCCATACTATTAGTGAGTGCTTACATCGTGGAACGCGGACTGATTCTCGAACCGCACCAGGTTGATAGTAAAACGAATGAGATCAAAGCGCTGCCTGAGTTCATTGAGCAGCTTGCGCTCAAAGGTATCGTGATTGCTTTTGATGCGATTAGCACACAAAAAAACATGCCAGCTGATTGTTGAGAGTGGCAACCATTATCTGGGGGCGCTCAAAGGCAATCAGGGCAATCTGCTTAGAGATGTGGAGACGCATTTCGTGGCACAACACGTTCACATTGATGTCAGCGAAGGCCATGGCCGTTGGGAAAAGCGAGGCGTCAGTCTATCCCAGCAGCTAGAGAACATCAAACCTTGGCCCGGACTTAAAACACTCATTCGCGTAGAGAGCGAGCGTCGTTTTAAGGTGGG
>JBCBPY010000050.1:307-37089 GCA_039820525.1 Cyanobacteria bacterium J06634_5 | reverse complement strand
GCTAAATTTGGTGAAAACTTTGTACTTAACATTTCAGCAGAAAAAAGGGGGCAGGACAAACCTCTGCGGCTATCTCTTGTGAAAAAAGAGACGTCGCGAACTTAAAGCAATCGCTTAAACAGAAATGATGTAGACGCAGCCTACAGGCAACACAACCCCACTTGCGTGTCGTTTGCGTGTTAAGGCTTTGCAGAAGGTCTTATTACTAAGATGCCCCGACCAGATGGAACAATCAAACCCTTTTGATGAAATGTTAAGTACAAAGTTTTCACCAAATTTAGCCTTAAACCTTAACTAGCACTCAGTTCGAGCACCTGTACTATGAGAGCTGAATTTATGAAACTTTATAAGAACTTCCGATTCTCTTTTTTTAGTCTGTGTAGCGCCTAGTAGCCTTCGGTGAAATTAGGCAAAGGCAGATTGAGCAACGCGACGGATGAGAGCGCTGAATAATTACTGTGATGATATTACCGTGCTGATAATTGAAGAAACCTTGATGAAGTGACAGAAGCAGACAGGTAAAGGCAGAAAATAGAAGCGGGACTCACGACATCACCGTGAACGTCCTGTCTCACTACTTTTCCCTTGTCGCTATCTCTAAAGAGAATCAACGCCTGTGACTCAACCTACCGCGCCTGCAAATAGTCCTACAGACACGCCCATAATGACTGCTCAGTTTTTAAAGGCGCTCACCTTTGCAGCCAATAAACACCGCAACCAGCGTAGAAAAGACACCGTTCAAACGCCCTATATCAATCACCCCATTGATGTGGCCAACATTTTGCTCAATGAAGCCGGGGTCACGGACGAAGCGGTCCTGATCGGGGCCCTTCTGCACGATACGGTAGAAGATACGGAGACGACACTTCACGAAATAGAACAGTCCTTTGGTCGGATTGTGCGTGACATTGTAGACGCGGTCACTGACGATAAGTCACTGCCTAAAGCGGTGCGCAAGCAGCAGCAGATTGACCATGCCCCTCACTTGAGCGACAGGGCCAAGCTAGTCAAACTCGCCGACAAAATCTCAAACATTCGTGACACTCGCCTATCTCCACCCGCTGGCTGGCCAATGTCACGTATTGACGAGTATCTAGAATGGGGTAAAGCCGTTGTCTATCCTATCCGCAACAGCAATGCCCAGCTTGTCTTACTATTCGATCAGGCCTATGACGAAGGTAAGGCAATGGTCAGACGGCACATTTCAGGTGCTTAAGCAATGACATACCTAAGCAATGACATAAACGAAAAGGCTTGCTGATAAGGAGGGAGAGTCCACATGAGTTCATTCCAACTTTACGAATTTCAGACGCTGGATGGTGTGCTCTCCAATAATGACTACGCATATCTACAAAGCCTTTCCAGCCGTGCTGAACTCACCGCCACCAGCGCCCGCTACACCTATAGCTACAGTGACTATCGAGCCAATCCACTAGACGTGTTAGATCGCTGTTTCGATATCCTGCTGTATCAAGCCAGCTACGGCGTCCGCCAACTCGCCATCCGCCTACCAAAAGCCATAGCAAGTCCAAGCCACTATGAACCCTACTGTCTCCCAGACCTAATTTCGCTCCAAACCACCGAAAAGTCAGTCCTTATCAACATCTCCATTGCCGCACAAGACTACAGCTGCTGGCTGTCAGAAGAAAGTCGTCTCGCTGAAATCGTGGACATTCGCGAGGCATTATTGCAAGGTGACTTGCGTGTTTTATATCTAGCCTGGTTAGCCTCAGCTTACGCCGAAGACTGTAGCTTTGATCGGGATAAAACCCTTGAACCACCCATTCCACCTAACCTGAAAAAGCTTTCTCCTGCCCTTGAACAATTCGCCGACATTTTTGAAATTGACCTTGACTTAATTTCCGCTGCCGCCACACACAGCGAAACCGTCTCCGCACCCTCTGCAGAACCCATAGAAGACTGGATTGCCGAACTGTCTGAAGCAGAACGAAACCATTACTTGCTCCGCGTCGCTCAAGGCGAAAGAAATATTGGCATCGAACTTATTTAGAAACTTCGAGAGCAGTTTGGCCAGCAGCCCAGCATGCCTACGAGTCAAACAGGCAGTCGAACATTTGCTGAGTTGGAAGCCACCGCCCAACAGAAAAGCAACGAACAAATCATCAAGGCGAAAGCTGAAGCCGAAAAAATTGAGCAGCAGCGGATAGAATCGCTGATTCCTCAAGTAGATAAGCTATGGCAACTCATTCGGCATTTGATCGAGCGAGGACAAGCAAAAACCTATGATGAGGCTGTTGCACATTTAGTGGATTTGCAAGCGATCACAACCCTACAAAACAATTCAACAACTTTCCAAAAGCGAGTGAATGAAATTGCAGAAGAGTTTAGTCGTAAACGATCGCTTATCTCCAAATTAAAAAAAGTAAACCTCCTTTAGAGCGCACGCGATCACCAAAGCCACCCATAAGGTTAGGCAATTGAGGGTAGGCACTGGAGTTTTATTCATCGAACCTGATGGCTTTTTTGGACCTAACCCATCCCCTGTAGTATGGAAAAGGTACATCTCTATGATCGTATGCCTCCAAAATTAAGAACATTTGTCCGGAATCACCTCAGTGACTCAGGCTTCATGCGAAACATTGGTCGCTTTGAAGGCTGGGTCTCTAAGCTGCTCTCCATTTCCATGGTCATGGTGATTATTGTCATCATCCTCGATCTGGGGGTGTACCTATTTACCTACCTCGGTGCAGAGCTGGTAGAAGGCCGAGACCCTGATATTTTTTTTGGAAAAACACTGCTGAATATCTTTGGGTTTTTCCTCAGCGTGTTGATTGCCCTGGAAATATTGGAGAACATCACCGCCTACTTAAGAAAGCATGTGGTGCAAGTAGAGCTGGTAATCGTCACATCACTGACTGCAGTGGCCCGGAAAATTATCATTTTGGACCTAAAAGAAATCACAGGGCTGACGGTCATCGGACTTGCGATCGCAATTTTGGCCCTCTCCATCAGCTACTTCATTGTAAAAACCGTCCCAAACAAGTAGCGTTCTAGAGGCGACAGCAACCGCCTAAAGCCTCTATAGAAATAGGCCTTACGGCATCGAGAGCGCTCCGCTAAAGCTATCTAGCTCAGACACCAAAGGCTGAACAGCGACTGGCAGGCTAGCACCCGTGAGCCCACGAATAATTCTATTTTCCCTAGCTGAGCGTGCTTCAGTCTCTGGCGCAAACACCACAAACAAAGGATGCGGCGTCTCTGTACCCTCGGCAAGCAGGTGCTTGTGCGCCCTGGGCATCAGCCACTCTACCCCTTGGCCCAGCTCAACTTGCGTTTGCCGCCATCGCCCAAGCAAATCAGAAAGATCTTCGCCAGGCCGTTGAATAAACAAAATAATTTCGATGCCTGTTTTTATCTTCCACTCTGGGTCGCACATCATCACAGCAATATCACAGGGTAATTGCCGAATCCGGTAGCTGGTATCAACTTTTTCGCCCCTTTCGGACACTTCGCGGCTACGAACATTGGGCAGCGGAATCGCAACCATGCTCTCCTTAGGACGGCGCACGCTAGGCAGCGTTTCAAAATAGGGGCGATGCTGCATCAATACTGAAAGCAAGCCATCATAATGGCAACAGTCTGCTAAGAGTTCTTCGTAGGCAGCTTTCGCCTGCGCGTTCTGAGAGTATTCGTCTAGCTCACAACCACCTGTCATAGATGCCAATTGCCCCTATCAAATTTGTCTGACCGCTCATCTCAAGCGCCAGCGTCACCCCCCGCCCCAAACGCCCATTTCAAACGCCCGTGTCTCAATGGGTGCCTTTCGGATGGGTGCGTTTGGATGGGCACGTTTCAGCTGATGATAGTTTTCCCAGCAAATTGGGCTGAACTGCGCAGGCTTGCCGCCCTACTTCGATAGCCTTACTCTACAGCTGGCGCAGCGAGTGTTTCTCCTATCTCAACTCGGCTACCGTTGGCAAAGTCCCAGCCCGAGAGCGTTTTTTTGCCCGCAGGCGTCACGTCACGTAACAGCAAATGGCCATCACCGGTTTGAACCACGGGGCCAACATTTTTCAAAATCGCCACAACGCTTCCAGGCTCAGCCGCTGGCGTTATTTCCGCCTTATCGTAGAGCGATCGCAGTGAGGAGAGTTCTGGTGGCAAGCTATGAAAGTGTCCTGAGTCGAGCGGTACCGTAGCGATGATTTTAATCGGGCGATCGCGAAACTCACTCACGCAATTAGGATAAAACCCTCGAACCTGATCGTGCAGCGCCTTTGCACTTTTCGTCCAGTCCAACTGATAGTCGTTTTTTTGAATCAGAGGCGCATACGTTGCGCGGGCATCGTCCTGTGGCACAGGGCGAATCACCTGCTGCGCGAGTTTTTGCAGCGTCACAGGGAGCAAATCGGCACTGAGAGAAGCCAGCTTTTCAGCCACTTGCCAAGCCGTATCCAATGGCCCAATGGCAATCGTTTCCTCTATCAGCATCGGGCCTGTATCCATGCCCGCATCCATAAGCATCGTGGTCACCCCCGTCTCGGTGGCCCCGTGATACAGGCACCACTGAATTGGCGCAGCCCCCCGATACGCGGGCAAAATTGAGCCGTGGGCATTCACACAACCCAACTGCGGCATATCCAGCATGGCTTGCGATAAAATTTGGCCGTAGGCAATCACCACAAAGGCCTCGGCGTTCAAGGCTTCTAGGGCTTTGAGGGTATCGGCATCTTTTTTAATTCGGGCGGGTTGCCACACCGGGCAGTTCGGGTCAAGTTCTTGCACCGCAGCTTTCACGGGCGAAGGGGTGACTTTACCGCCTCGGCCCCGACGTTTATCTGGCTGGGTGACAACGGCCAGCACCTCAAAGTCTGGATCGGCGAGCAGTCGCTTTAGGCTAGGAATGGCAAACTGAGGGGTCCCGAAGAAGACAATTTTCATTAGCGGGTGTCTACTAAAATTTCTACGCGTCGATTTTGCTGGCGATGAATTGCACTGTTATTATCAACAGTCTCATTGTCGGCAGCCGGCTGTGACTGTCCGGCTCCGATAGTAACCCAGCGATGCTGGCTCGGTAAGGCCGCTCGCAAATAACTGCTAAGGGCATTCGCCTGCTCAAGTGTGTACTCACGGCTCTGGGCCGCGCTGGCCTGATTATCGCTATGGCTACGGACCACAACGGTTGAGTCGGGATAGTTCACTAGCTGATCGAGCACCTGCTCAAGCAAGTCAGCTTTTTTAATGTTGGCTTGGCCAGGGGCAAATAAAGTGTCAGCAGGCAGGACGATTTTAAGCGTTGCAACCTCTAGCAACGTCGCAGCAGGGTCTCTCGGCTTGGGTGTGTAGGCAGGGGTCACTTGGGGTCTGGCAGGCGGATCGATAGCTGCGCGCAAAGCATTGACACGGTTATCAAGATCACTCCCCTGGTAGGCTGGTTTACCTAAGCGCTTTTCTAAGGCTTCTAACCGTCTATCTAGGGTGATCATTTCAGTTTCGATGGCGTTCAGCTCATCTATTAGCGGCTGACGCTCAATCGGCGAGAGCTCAATCGGTGCTAGCACAGGCCCCGTTTCTGGCAAGGGAACAGCGGCAATCTGGATTGTCTCAGTGGGCGTGTGCCACAGCTGCCGAAAATGCCAAAATCGCTGAGCTAGCCGGCTAGTTCGTCTCAAAACAGCTTCTTGCAAAGGTGGCTCAGCCACATCGCCCGGTAAAAAGTTTGCCACTAAAATGCCGAAAAACCATCCGCCGGTCAGGGTGCTGGCGATCGCACTTAGCCTAACCAACCGACCCACCGACTTTCGCTGCCATAGCTTAGGCTTAACCGTCTCAGCAGCAGGCGTTGCAACCTCATCGCCTGGGCCTGTCAGTGCCCCATCTTCAGCAAAAGGCGTACTGGGCGTCGTGGGCGCAAATGCTGAATGAGGCGAGTGCGCCTGCCGGCTCATCGGCGGACGCACAGGCTGGTAGGGCTGCTCAGAGGGAGAGGAAACCGGAGAGGAAGCCGGCAACGGGTAAGCCGGCGGTGGAGAATCAGAGGGCACAACATAGTCACCAAAGCCCCTTGGCAAGGTAGACCGAGACGCAAAGAATCCTGACGCGCCAGCTGGGCTATCAGCGATCGCGTCAGGATTTTGAAGCTCACCATTGCCATCGACTGGGGCGTCGTCTGCTGGCTCTGGATGGTTGACCACAGGCACGTGTCTCCCGTCGTGAAATCTAAAGCTTACTCATAGTAACTCCAACCCCACCAAGGACTCACTTCGACCACACCGCGCTCTGTAAACACCACTCGGTAGTCTACCGAGGGGATATCTTCGGGCGCTGAGCCCACAAGCTTCGGCAATGGGGTTTCGTCAACGACTTTAGCGTCATCTGGCCCAGCGGGCTGATAGCCGGTAATCGTACCGTCTTCGTTAAAGCGAACTCGATAAATTGCAGACTCGCTGCCGACCCGAGGCTGCTCTCTATTTTCCACAATCGTCCGCTTGAGCTGATTGTTCAAAGCTTCTACGTTTGCCAGGCCACGCACCGCAGCAGGCGGCTCGTCCGAGAAGTTAGCACTTTGGGTCGTTGCGGCGATCGCCTCTTCACCATCACGCTTAGGCGTTGAGCCCTCAGTCGTATTGGCGGCATCGGCGGCATCGGCGGTATCGGCGGCCTCCGAAGCACCCGGATCGGCCTCATCTTCTGGCACCTCATCTTCTGGCACCTTCTCATCTAGCACCTCATCTGGCACTTCATTAGGCTCATCGGAAGTCGCCGCGGCGATAGCAATCCCCTCTTCTGACGGTGCGACCTCGACGCCATCAGGCGTGAAGGCAACCTGATACTGAGCAATCTCCTGGTCCTCTAAACCGGCAATATCGACGTTATCGCGCGCTAAGACCGGCAGAGGCGTACGGTCAATGTTGCGACCAGCTGCCTCATTGTTGAACTTAAAGCCCACCACGTCGCCCGCGCCATTAACAGCCACTTGATAGTCCAAAGGCTCGGTAAAGTCAGCGTCGGGGTCAATGCTTTCATCAATCTGAGTTTCTAAGCTCTGCTGAAGCTCTGCCAGCTTGGCCTCGTCAGTAATGCGGGGAGAGGTCTCCCAAACAGGGCTAGAGGGGTTAGCCGCCGCAATCGTGCTAATTTCAGGCTCTGGCGTTTCCCCAGTAGGCGGCGTATCGCTGACATTTTCGGTGTCGGCAGTCTGGACTTCGGCCTCTGGCGTTCGCGAATCAATCGCCGGATCACGCATTTCAGGCACGGGCAATAAGCCTAGGGCCATGGTGGCCGCGACCAGTCCACCGACGCCTAGAATCGCAGGCAGGGCGCGATCGCTCAGGGGCTCGTCTGTTCGCACAAAGCGGCGAGGCAACGGGGAGAGGGTCGGCTCTAGCTCCGGCAGCGTCTGAGAGTCATCAAAAAACTGATCGACCGCTTCGGTTAAGTCAAACAGCTGCACCGCAGAGAGCTTAATGTCAATCGCACGCCCATCCCCCGACTCACCTAAGTCAGCAATTTCTGGCTGCACAACTAAATGATGGTAAGGGCCATCGCCTGGATTGATGTGCACCAGCAACGGCTCACCTTCGATCACCTGAGGATGGGCGAAGCCGCTAAGCACCTCCTGGCTATACTGGCTAACCGCACGCACCAGCGCCGCAAAAAAGTTATAGCCCCCATTGAGCGATCGCTCCAGCCCACTGATGCGACACTCCGCATTCACAAGCAGCGACATCACATCCTCTTGTCCAGGGGTCGGATCGATGTTGAGTCCATCCAGGATGAGGCTACAGTTGGGCAGCTGGTATAGTCTTTGGATGCTCATGACACTTCTCCATCAAAAAGGCTTATCCATAGGCGTTCTGCGCCATCTGTGCCTGTGCAAAACAATAGTTTAGTTAGCAGCTCAATGGCCAGCTCGTTCAGCTTCTCGTCCGTACCATAAGCAATCACACCAGAACGCTTTGCATTCATCCGCGCCCGGAAATGAGAACGAAAACGAGCGAGGTAATCAGAGAGCCTGAAATGATGGTCAAACGATAAGTCCTGATCGCTAAGCTGCTGATAACCCAACAGCAGCTGACGAATCAGCACGGTAAGCCGCCTAGCCAAGAAGCAGGTAATCAGCACCAGTGCTTTACCCTCCTCCCGAGACATCGGCTGCCTTTGGCTAAAGCGTCTGAGCGGGTTGCTGCTGCGTAGCAGCCACAGGTTCACACGACCACGCACGACATCTTCTAAACCCAGCTCTTTGGCAGAGGCCAGCATGGCTTCGGCACCGCCCAAGTCCAGCGCCTCAATAGCTAGCAATAGCAAATCGATCTGCGTTTTTGCGCGCCTGGAACACTCTTTAGGAATACCTTCAGGCGTACTCAGCTGATCGATCAGCTGAGGCGTGGTGGGCTCGGTAGTAGGGGGACTCTGTACTTGCATACGTTGACGGCTATTCACTCAGAGGTCTTATCAAAACATATTTACGAACGGTTGAGGTATCACCAACCTAGCGAAATCTCAGATACCTACATATTTGGAGAGGCGGTCAGTTTGAAATGACTATCGAGAGCGCTTGGCGTTGCGCTTATTTACCCTTTTAGCAATAGGTTCAACGCCATCCCCTTTAGAAGTTGCCCGAAACATTGCCCTTACATAACAACATCTCTTGATTTCAATGAAAGGAATCCCAAGTCAGCACAGATACAGTCTAAATCTCCACCGTTTTGATCTCTTCAAATTTGCCAATACATAACGGCTTTAAAGCTTGCTGCATTAGCCATTTGGACATTGCTCCTGCCGCATACCGGCACGATAGTACTGCCTTCTTCAATAAACGATTCAGCACAGACCTTAGCATGCTCTTTTCATAAGGCTAGGGCTATCTCTCCTTACAAGGTATATATGTGGTCAAGGTATATATCGTTAAAATCAACCTTACTTTCTGTGAAGCGCTTGGGCTAGAAGCACTTAATAAGGTCTTCTCTACTAGATCCTGTATAGATCACGTAGATAGAGGAAGCTTGCGCTCCGCAAACCCTCTTTGAACCAGTGATAGTCAGTGACTTAAAGAGGGCTCAACGTCAGATGACGCGGTCAGACCACGCTATCATAATCAATTAGATTCAAGCCGTTTTGCACCCTTTCCGGCAGGATTCTAGAGAATTTGACAGCAAAATCAACTTTCGTTAGTTTTTGCCGCAGGTCCTAAATTTATCCTAAGCGATGGCATTTTTTACACAGCACTAGAGAATTTTTACCTAAATTCGATGAATTTTTAGTGAGCAAATGCCATAGGCCGACAGCGCCCGATGATCCCAATCTGTCTGAGAAGCTACTGGTTAAATGTCTCAATCAACCACTGATCGCCTTCTTTGACCAAACCATAACCAATGGTGACCACATCATTCGTGTATGAATAGCGATCGCTACGCTGGGTGCCTTCGTATACCTCGGCTGACTCGCTGACTTGCGCTTGGACGCTGATGCGCTCAGCACTGGTCGCATCTTCAGGGTCGACCGAGAGGACCCTCACCGCATCATGGGTGTAGTCGATGTACCAGTTATCTGCCTTAGCAGAGGCTAAGTCGCTTTGGGATGCGCTCAAGGCCGCCCCTGTAAGCACGCTCTCTAGCTCACTGGTGTCATGATCGCTGGCATAAGCGGCTTTTTTAATTCTGAGCCAGTCGTTAATCGTGGCTTCGGCAATGCCTGCGGCATCGTCAGCAGCCACGCCTGCAGTAGTGGGTTCGGGCGTTTCGATTTCAATAGCGGGCTGATTGATTTCAATATCGAGTGGTTCACCTTCAAGGGCAACGCGCTCACCACTGCCTGAACCATTCAGCAAACTCACAAGATTCTTCACGACCACCGCCGCTAGCCCCAAACACAAAAGGCCGGCCAGTGCAACCAGCGCTAGCCGGCCCCACTTGGGCGCTCCGCTGCCGCCCCCTCGACGGCTCCGACGATCTCTAACCGACGAGCTTCTGCCGGTCCTGATGTCATCGTCTACGCTACCGCCAGCACCGCTGGCAAGCTGCCCTGGCTGTGACATTTGCGAAATTTTATCGGTGAGGCTGCCGGCACCGGCAATCCCAGCAGCACCGGCAATCCCAGCAGCAGCGCCCAGGCCACCCACCCGACTGCCCACCCGGCTGCCCAGCGCTGGCTTTCCTAAAACAGAATCACTGCTGTAGCTGCCCGCCTGACCCAACCCCTGTGCGCCTGCCGCTTGCCCCAGTGGCGGGGGGCTAAACGTCGTATCGGCGGTACGCGCATAGGGTTTGTTTTGAACAGCGGTTGCGCTAGCACCGACCGCAGCAGCGCTGCCGGCGCCGCCTAGCGTTTGGCTCGCCGATTGCGCCGGCCAGTCAGCCTGACGGTTCGTACGCTCATTTTCTAGCGGCAAGTTTTCTAGGTAAGACTGTACCGAGCTATCGGCGAAATAGTCTTTTAGGGTAGCGGGCTCTTGGTCTAGATCTCGAAAGAACGGGAACACCTCTTGTTGCAGCCAATTTTCAGCGTACAGACATAGCCCGGGCAGTAAATCGGGCGCACCTTGTGAATGCTCACGAATAAAGGCGAGGGGTTCTTCTTCTTGCGATCGCTCCAGGGCGCGGCTGGCCTCTTCGGTTTGGCCCAGCAAAACAGCACAAACAGCCTGCTCCAAATGTACATCTTGGCGGCCACTCAGGCGCAGCAGCATCTGCTTGGCCCTGCGAATAAGAATCGGCTGATGCTGAGCAAAGCCACGGGCCAGCAAAGCATACACAGCAAGGTAAGTGCCCACTGCGGAGGGCCTTTGAGCTTCAGCCTCAAAGACTTCTTGCTGTTCTGCCGCAGTCAGGTAGCCGCGCAGCTGCTGAACAAACCGCAGAAAATCATCGACGCCTAAGCCGGAAAGATCGTCCTCTGCACCGTCAATGCCGCCTCGATCTTGCAGCATATTTCGCAAGAGATTGACGCCTTCTTGACGCAGCTGCTTTTGCTCTAAGGGGCGAGCAATCAGCTCAAGACAACGATAGGGTCTGAGCTTATACAAATCGGATTGAATCTCGGCCCGCAAGACAGGAAACAGCTCCTCTTTAAGCAGCAGCTCCCGGCCAGTTTCTAAAGATTCAGCGGCGTGGTCGTAGTGGTTTTGCTGCCATTCTTCTCGACCGAGCTCCAAGCAGGCGACCGCCAGGGTCAAAATAATGTCAGGTAGGGCGGGTTGCGCTTTAAGGTGTTGACCTTCAGGCGATCGCGGATCGCGCTTAAGGTAAGGACGGCCCAGCCTTAGCACCAGCTCATACTCACCAAGTTCTAGCAAAATCAGCAGTGCACCGACCAGCTGATGATTCTCAATTTCAATGGTGGGAACGTTGGCCTCTTCATCCTCTGAGGCGGAGGCTTTAGAGGCGGCCAAAAATTCCTGGTCATACTCTGCACGGCGAATGCTGTCGCCTAAGACCGCATAGGCTGCGTCAATTAGCTGACGACGCGCATCGATAGCCAGCTCAGAATATTCTCGGCGAGGAACCTGAAGCGTGCGATCGCGGTGCGATTGCTTGAGCTGCTCAGCCGTCGCCTGAATCGGCAATCCTAGAATTCGGTAGTAGTCCAGCGGAATTCGCACTCTTGTGTCCCCAGCCATTAAGCCAATCTTTTACTCAAACCATAAAACCCCTTTTGCGACTTGGCCGCCGGGTTTTATCCATAACTTTGCCGCATAGTAGTCGATAACCGGCTACATTGCGCTATTCGCCTTGATCCATTTTACAGAGGCACCCATTTGGGAATATCCTGCTTAATCGCTATCAAACCTAGCGTATTTCAAGCTTTTGCCCTAATAAGTAAACATTCGCTTAAGCCGCCAAGTATACATATTTTAAGCAGGGGTCTCCATAAAGTAGTGCGCACAGCGTCAATCGCAATGGTTTCTTTGTCAAGCCCCTTGTGCCATAAGACACCTCAAGCCCCCCAGAAGGACACCTAAGCAGGAGCGTGAGGCACCCAGATGAGAACTCAGGCGCGAGAAAAACACTCAGCCGACTCACTTTCTCTGGTTTAGCGAGTGAAGAAACAGTATGATTAGCAAATCTTGTTAAGCAAACCTTAAGTGCTTCACCCTCGGTATCCTGTTGTCGGGCCTTGCGCCTTGCGCCCTATGCCTTCAGACTTAACGTCGATATCGCAGCCGCTTAGTTTTCAAACCAACTGTTTTCAGAAGATAAGGACACACGGACACTAAACCTATGGTTCAGGAAAGACCACTGCCGACATTTCAGGCGTCCTCTCCCCAAGTCACACGAGATGAAGGGCTTACGATTTACGAAGATATGGTGCTCGGTCGCTATTTCGAAGATAAGTGTGCTGAGCTGTATCAGCGAGGCAAGGTCAAGGGGTTTGTACACCTATATAACGGTCAAGAAGCTGTTTGCTCAGGGGTTGTCAAAGCCATGCGCTCTGATGACTATGTGTGCAGTACGTATCGCGACCACGTGCATGCCCTGAGTGCGGGCGTGAGTGCGCGGGCTGTGATGGCCGAGCTATTTGGCAAGGAAACAGGCTGTAGCAAGGGCCGGGGCGGCTCTATGCACATGTTTTCCAAAGAGCACAATATGTTGGGCGGCTTTGCCTTTATTGGTGAAGGCATTCCCGTCGCGCTGGGCGCGGCCTTTCAGACGCGCTATCGTCGCGAGGCGATGGGCGATGGGGCCGCAGATCAGGTGACAGCTGCCTTTTTTGGTGATGGCACCACCAATAACGGTCAATTTTTCGAATGCCTGAACATGGCGGCGCTATGGAAGCTGCCCATTGTCTTTGTCGTGGAAAATAACAAATGGGCGATTGGAATGGCGCATGAGCGCGCGGCCTCTCAGCCAGAAATATACAAAAAAGCCAGCGTCTTTGGGATGCCAGGTTATGAAGTTGATGGCATGGACGTTTTAGCCGTCCGAGCTGCTGCCAAAACTGCTGTAGAACGTGCCCGCGCTGGTGAGGGGCCAACCCTCCTAGAGTGCTTGACCTATCGCTACCGTGGTCACTCTGTTGCAGATCCTGATGAGCTGAGATCGCAAGAAGAAAAGAAAGTCTGGCGCGATCGCGATCCGATTAAGCGATTCGAAGCCTACCTGCTAGAGCAAGCTCTCACCAGCGAAGCCGATCTCAAAGCCATCCGCGACAAAATTACCGACGTCGTAGAAGACTCCCTCGTCTTTGCCGAGGAAAGCCCCGACCCCAACCCCGCTGACCTCTACAAGTACATTTTCGCCGAAGACTAAACACCCCCTCCGGCTCCGCTCATTCGACTCCGAGCAAAGGTTCGAGCGCAGGCTTGTCGCTCGAACTCAGGCAACTCGCTTATCACCAATCGACACGCCCTGGTGGCTGAGCGCAGCCGAAGCCAAACCCAGCTAATCCACTTCAATCTCTCAACAATGGCACAAACCTTCTTATTCGACGCCCTTCGCGAAGCTATCGACGAAGAAATGTCCCGAGACCAAACCGTCATGGTCATGGGTGAAGACGTCGGTCAGTACGGCGGATCTTACAAGGTCACCAAAGACCTATATGACAAGTACGGCGAACTCCGTGTTCTCGATACGCCCATTGCCGAAAACAGCTTTACCGGCATGGGCATTGGCGCAGCGATGACAGGCTTGCGCCCAATTATTGAAGGCATGAACATGGGGTTCTTGCTACTCGCGTTTAACCAAATTTCCAATAACGCCGGGATGCTGCGCTACACCTCCGGCGGCAACTTCAAAATTCCCGTGGTGATTCGTGGCCCCGGTGGCGTAGGGTCTCAGCTCGGGGCTGAGCACTCCCAGCGCTTGGAAGCGTATTTCCAGGCAGTACCCGGTTTAAAAATTGTGGCCTGCTCCACACCTCGAAATGCCAAGGGCTTGCTCAAGGCCGCGATTCGAGACGACAACCCTGTTTTGTTCTTTGAGCACGTGCTGCTGTATTTCAACAAAGAAGACCTACCCGATGACGAGTACGTGTTGCCCTTGGACAAAGCCGAAACGGTGCGCTCAGGTAAAGACGTCACCATTTTGACCTACTCCCGCATGCGCTACCACGTCATGCAGGCTGTCGAGCAGCTAGAGAAAAAGGGATACGACCCAGAAGTGATTGACCTGATTTCGCTCAAGCCAATTGACTACGACACTATTGGTGAGTCTATTCGCAAAACGCACCGGGTCATTATCGTTGAAGAATGTATGAGAACCGGCGGTATCGCCGCCGAGATCATCGCCTCTATTAACGATCGTTTCTTTGATGAGCTAGATGGCCCGGTCATCCGGATGTCTTCACAAGATATTCCAACGCCTTACAACAAAGGCTTAGAAGATTTAACCATCGTTCAACCGGCACAGATTGAAGAAGCCGTCGAAAAAATCATGCAGGGCCGCTTGTAGACACGTCCTATCACAATTCATCAATCTTTCTGCCTCGGTCGTTTCGATTGAGGCAGTTTGGGTTTAGGATACATACCTGCATCGGGCATTTTTTTCAGCGCACGTTATTATCATCAGCACTTTTCATCAATGGATTCTATGGGTAAGCAACGCTTAATATTGGCTTCTCTGCTAGCACTGGTGATTGCAGCAGTCGTGCTTATTGTGCAAGTGCCCACCCAGCTGGGCCTAGACTTGCGTGGGGGAACGCAGCTCACGATGCAGGTACAGCCCAATGAGCAGATTCCCAGAGTCGGTGAGCGAGAGCTGGCCGCTGTGCAGCGCGTCATTGAAAACCGGGTGAATGGACTAGGCGTTTCAGAAGCGGTCGTGCAAAGTGTTGGGCAAGACCAGCTGTCTATTCAGCTGCCGGGCGTCAGCGACCCGGAGCAGGCAGAGCGAGTACTCGGTGGCACCGCGCAGCTAGAGTTTCGCAATCAAAACCCTGGCACAGAGGGCGAACTGAGCGCACTCAGCACCATTGCTCAGCAACAACAAATAGAGCAAATTACGTTGCAGGCTGCCGGAGATGCCGAGGCGATCGCAGCCAATCAGGCCGCCATCGAAGCCACCCAAGCAGACATCCTGGCATTATTTGCAGACACCGAACTCACCGGCGATAAGCTCAGAGATGCCTTAGCCAGACCCATGGGCGGGCCCGGTGGGGCCTGGGAAGTGGTAATTGAATTTACGGGTGAAGGCGCAGACCTGTTTGCCCAGCTCACTCGCGACATTGCTGGGACCGGACGCGGCATCGGTATTTTCCTAGACAATCAGCTCATCAGCGCCCCCAGTGTAGATGTGCAATATGCCAGAACAGGCATCACAGGCGGCAGCGCCGTCATCTCTGGCAGGTTCGATGCAGAAACCTCACGAGACTTAGAAATTCAGCTGCGCGGAGGATCATTGCCACTGCCGGTAGACATCATTGAAAATCGCACCGTCGGTGCCACCCTCGGTCGAGACAGCGTACAGCGCAGCCTATACGCCGCACTCTTTGGCCTTGCACTCGTGCTGATTTTCATGGCAGTGTACTACCGTCTTCCGGGTATCCTCGCCGACATTGCCCTCGTCGTTTATGCCTTACTCACCTGGGCAGCTTACAACCTGCTTGGGGTAACGCTTACCCTGCCTGGCATCGCAGGCTTTATCTTGAGCATTGGCATGGCAGTCGATGCCAACGTGCTCATTTTTGAACGCACCCGAGAGGAACTGCGCGCGGGCAAGAGCCTTTATCGCTCAGTAGAGTCTGGATTTTATCGAGCTTTCTCCAGCATTTTAGACAGCAACGTCACCACGCTTATTGCCTGCGGGGCGCTGTTCTTTTTAGGAACGGGGCTGGTGCGTGGCTTTGCCCTGACGCTGGCCATTGGCGTGGTCATTAGTATGTTCACAGCAGTTAGCTGTACCCGTACGCTCATGTTCTTTACGATTGGGTTTCCTCAATTCCGCAAGCCCAGATTGTTTTGCCCCGGCGTTGAGAGTGCGCCCAGAGGCGCCTCTTCCACAGTGCCCTCTTCGTAAAAATTCCGACGCTTCTATCCGCTCCCTCTAACAGGTGGTTGGTACTAACGAATGGTTGATACCGATATCAATCCATTATCGATATCAAAAAACGGCCTGCTTGCTTCACTTGCTTGCTTCACTCTGTTCCAATCCACTTTGTCTACTTCGTTTTTTTATACCTGCTTTCTTGAATGAAACTCAACGTCATCAAACAAAGGACGCTCTGGTGGTGCCTCTCCGGCATCATTATCCTCATCGGCATTGCATCGATGGCTTTTTCCTGGCAGCAGTACGGCGCGCCCGTTAAGCCTAGCCTCGACTTTATCGGCGGCACCCGGCTTCAGCTCACCCGCGACTGTGGCGTAGCAGACAACTGCGCCAGCCCGATTGAAACGTCCGCCGTGCAAAAAGTGCTGGACGACCAAGGGCTCACTGGCAGCAGCGTTCAGCTCTTTGGTGACGATGGTCACTCAGTGGTAGTACGCACCAGTAACCTAGATGTTGACCAGCGCGATGCGCTGCAAACGGGTTTGGCAGAGGCGATCGGCACGATTGATCCAGCTGCGACCAAAAATGACACGGTGGGGCCTGTACTCGGCCAACAGCTACTCACGACCGGGTTGCTGTCTTTGCTGGTCGCCTTTGCACTGATTGCGGCTTACTTGAGCATACGGTTTAAGTTTGATTACGCTATTTTGTCGATTGTGGCACTACTGCATGATTTGCTAATAACCTTGGGCATTTTTTCGGTGCTGAGCCTAACGATTGGCTACGAGGCAGATAGTCTCTTCATTGTGGCTCTGCTCACGATTGTCGGATTTTCAGTCAACGACACCGTTGTGATTTATGATCGCATTCGTGAAACCCTCAAGCTCCATCCAGAACGATCGATTAACCAGGTGGTAGAAGAGTCTGTTAATGACACCCTAGGCCGGTCGATTAATACAACCTTAACCACTGTGCTAACGCTGATGAGCATTGTGCTCTTTGGAGGCGGATCGCTGAAGTTTTTCGCGTTGGCCCTGATTACGGGCTTTGTTGCAGGTGCCTACTCCAGTATTTTTATTGCCAGCACGCTACTCGCCTGGTGGCGTAGCCGCTCTGAAGGCGATGGACTGGGCGGAGACAGTGCCCAAAGCCGATCAGAAAACTCAGAAGACGAGTTTGATGGGCCGATGGATTCTACGCCGAGTGCACTTTAGCCATAGCGCGACATCGGGGCCTACTATTTCTATCAGGCTATTCTCTGTTTATTCATTTGAAAAGCACCTAACTATCTGTGACAGAACGCGAGCACATTGAGCAATTAACCCTGGCCCAAGACCAAGAAATTGAGGCACTGCGGCAGGCAATGTTGCGTAGCTGGTGGTGGGTGTGCTTATCGCTATGGCTGACGGTGGGGCTGTTGAGCCTGTGGTGGCTGCGCGCAGATATTCAGGAGCTGTTGGATTATTTCACCTGGGCGGCTGTGCGATACATGCTGTATTATGAGCGGCTAGCCGCCATGGGGTTGGGGCTATGTTTTGGCCTAACGCTAGCCTTGCTGTATGCGGAGAGTCGTCATATTTTATGGGGCATTTCTAAGGGCGAAAAGCTAAGGTTGCTCACTCAGCTCAACAAAATCCATGAGCAGGGGCCCTCACATCCGCAGTGGAAAATTATCAGGTCTACAGAAGCAGGCTCTGAACATTAGCTGAAAGGCCGTTCTCCCAAAGAGTCACTGCCCCCAAAAGACTGAGCCCCAAAACCATCAGCACCGGGACAATCAGCCTAAAAACTGGCGTTGAAGAGTATTTGGGCGTTTTAGAGTTGGCTGATCGCGCTCTTATCTACCAAGAGTGTGGCTTGAGGCAGCGATCGCAGAATTGAAGCCGGACACTCAGCACTCACAGGGCCCGTGAGCAGTCTTCGTACAATCTCGGCTTTGCCCTTGCCATAGGCTAGGCACAAGCTATTTTGCGCCGTGCGAATAGCGCTAAGCGTCAGTGTGAAGGCATATTTTGGCACGGCCTGTAAGGTATCAAAATCACTGGAGTCTAGTTGCTGAAGGCGGTTTGCGCGATCCAAACGAACCAGCTTTACCCAGTGCAAATCGTCAAAGCTGGCGACACCGGGATCGTTAAAGGCCAGGTGTCCGTTGTTGCCAACACCTAAGCAGCAAAGAGCAATCGGATTTGCGCGTAACTTTTGCTCATAGCGTTGGCAAATGTCAATCGGCAACAGGCCATCGCCCTCAAGCGCGTGCCATGCGCCCAAGCTCACTTTACGGGTGAGGTGCTGGTGTAGGTATTGGCGAAAGCTCGCAGGATGGTCGGCGGCAATGCCAAGGTACTCATCCAAATGAAAACCGGTCACCTGCGACCAATCAACCGGCGTGCTGGGGTGGCTCAGGTGCTGTAAAAATTGGACTTGCGATCGCCCCGTGGCAAAAATGGCCGCCGCCTTGCCGCTTTCTGCAATCGCCGCAGTCAAAATGCTTTGCGCGATCGCACTGGCGGCGACCGCCACCGCCTCAGGCGAGGCGTACACCTGTACCGTTAGCTGATCGACCCGCCTGGTTTGAAGCGGACTAATCACAAAAATCACTCATCTGGTCATTCATCCTAATGGGCACCTTCAACAAGTTACATCAAATTAAATATTTTCACGGCTTTCGTTATTTCACCGTCCTATCCTTCATGATCACTACACTGTCTGTGATCTCATCAGCATCGCCGTTGTGAACATTCCCCGTTCCAGTCGTCCCGTTTCCAGCCGTCCTGCTCCGCTGCGCCCCAACCACTGGTGGTGGATTTTAGGCATTGGCATTTTGCTACTCACGTTTTCAAGTACTCTAATTCACTGGCTCACAGAATATTGGTGGTTTGAGTCAGCTGGATTTGCCAGCATTTTTAAGCTGCGCTTGGGCTGGAGCTTGCTCTGTGCGGTGCTGGCGTTCGCGGTGTACGCCGCCGTGCTGTATGGCAACTATTGGCTGGCGTTGAGGCTCACGCGCGATCGCCCTTTTTACACACCCAAAAACAGCGAATGGGCCCCCTTCATTCCGGGCATGACCGTCTATGGCGGCATCGGCCTCATCATCCTGTTGGCCTTGGGCGCAGCAGGCCGAGGCAGTCAGGCATGGGAGGGACTGCTCAAGTTTTTTAACGCCACAGCGTTTGGCCTTACCGACCCAATTTACCAGCAGGATATTGGATTTTATATTTTCAAAGTGCCGGTGTATCAGGGGCTGCAAACGCAGGCGTTAGAGCTACTCATATGGTCCCTGATTTTAGTCGGCATTCTCTACGCAATTCGGGGTGAAATTCGCTTAGAACGTGGCTGGAAGTACTTTCTCACAGGACCGGTCAAAACACATTTGTGCGTGATCCTCAGTGCGATCGCCCTGGTCAGTGCCCTCGGCTACTGGCTGGCTCGCTACGATTTGCTCTATTCCGCTACAGGGGTTGTCTTTGGGGCAGGCTATACCGACGTCAACGCGCGCCTTCACTCATACGGCATTATGGGCGTTGTCACGCTAGTGGTCGCCCTACTGTTCATTGTCTCTCTTTGGCGGCGAGGTTTTTCGCTACCGATCACCAGCATCGCGCTGTATTTCACCATCTTCCTGGTGATTAGCGGACTGTACCCCTGGATTCAGCAAAGCCTTGTCGTGGAGCCCAACGAACTCGATAAAGAAAGGCCCTTCATTGCCCACAATCTTGAATTTACGCGTCAGGCATACGGCCTAACCGACGTGCAGCGAGAAGACTTTGTGGTAGAAGATAGCCTGGATCGCGCAGCCCTAGAAAATAATTCAGGCACCTTCGATAATTTGCGCCTGTGGGATTACGAAACCCTGCTGAGCACCTACCAAGAGTTGCAAAGCCTCAGACTTTACTACCGCTTCCACGATGTTGATATTGACCGCTACACCATAGATGACGACTACCGACAAGTCATGCTCTCAGCCAGAGAGCTGGACTATCAGTCTGTCGATGTCAAAGCGCAAAATTGGGTCAACCAGCGACTTAAGTACACCCATGGCTACGGCGTTGCCATGAGCCCTGTTAATCAGGTGACGGTAGAAGGCCTACCCGACTTTTTCATCAAAAGCATTCCGCCGACAACCTCTACAGACATCACATTAGATCAGCCTCGAATTTATTACGGAGAGGAGACTAATCACCACATTTTTACCGGGACAAGTACCGATGAGTTTGACTATCCGCTGGGTAATGACAACGCGACCAACCAATACGATGGATCAGGCGGCGTCCGCATGGGCTCCTTTGGCCGTCGGCTAGCCTACGCATTTGACTTTGGCACGCTTAAGCCGCTGGTATCCAACTATTTCACAAGAAGCTCTAAAATTCACTATCATCGAAACATCGTGCGGCGTGCCCAGCAAATCGTGCCGTTTTTACAGCTCGATAGTGACCCCTATCTAGCCCTAATCGACGGGCGATTCAAATGGATTTTGGATGGCTATACGACCAGCGATCGCTATCCCTACTCAGAGCCATTACTCTCCTCACCGGATGCTGGCCCGCTGCTAGAGAGCGAAGAACAGCTCGCTAAAATTGCCCTGACCGGCACCAACTACATCCGCGATGCCGCCAAAGTGGTGATTGATGCCTACGACGGTTCCCTGGTGGTCTACACCATGGACGAGACCGATCCCATTTTGTCGACCTATCAAAAAATCTTTCCTGAACTATTCACGCCCTTAGCCGAAGCCTCCGACACCCTGCGCAGCCACTTCCGCTATCCCCTCAATCTGTTTCAGGTCCAGTCTCAGATTTACCGGGCCTACCATATGGAAAACACAGAAGTGTTTTACAACCGAGAAGACCTTTGGCAGGTTCCCCAACAGCTAGGGACCGGCGGAGATTTGGAGCAAATGCAGCCCTACTACGTCATCATGGGACTGCCCAATACAGAAGGTGAAGAGTTTCTCCAAATTCTCCCCTTTACACCGTCTAAAAAAGACAACATGGTGGCTTGGATGGCGGCGCGCTGCGATGGGGATCAGTACGGCAAGCTGGTGCTGTATAAGTTTCCGAAGCAGGTGCTGGTGTATGGTCCCCAGCAAATTGAAGGTCGCATTGATCAAAACACAGATATCTCTCAGCAGCTGACCCTATGGGATCAGCAAGGATCGAGTGTCATTCGTGGCAACCTGCTGGTTATCCCGGTCGATCAGTCCTTGCTTTACTTCGAACCGGTTTACTTAAAAGCAGAGCAAGGAGCCCTGCCCGAGCTTAAGCGCGTAATTGTAGCCTTTAAAAACACGATCGTCATGCGTCAAACGCTGCCAGAAGCTCTAGAAGCGGTCTTTGGCGCACCTGCCGGTTCAGCCGCTAGCGCTGCGGCCAACGCCCCTGACGCTACACCGCCTAGGGTATCGGGCGCGCCGCCTACCGTGACTGATATCAGCGGGACAGCGAACCTGGTACAAGCCGCCATTGACGCCTATGAGCAAGGTGAAAAAGCACTCCAAAGCGGTGACTGGGCTGCCTATGGCCAGTCTCAACGACGCTTAGGTGAACTGCTACAGCAGCTGGAGGGCACTTCTCAAGCAAAACCACAGGCAGAACTCCAGACAAAACCACAAGGTGAGTCCCAAAGCGATTCCCAGGCCAAGCCTGAACCCAAACCCCAGACTAATCCTTAAAAAGCTAAGCTTTGAGCAAGTCGATAGTGCTTTAAGCCAACACAAAAGGGCCTATGTCTTCTCAAATGAGAAGACATAGGCCCTTTTGGTCCGATTATTTGACTGAAGACTATTTTCGAAAGACTAGAAGGCTTACCGATTGCCCAACCGGACTTTTTCTAGCTCTGAAGCACGAATATCACTGGTGAGCGCAACGACCGTACTTGTTTTCAAAGGCTTGAACGCACGCTTCGGCTCAACAACACTCTCTAGCAGTGATTCGTAAGCATTGATGGCCTGCTCAAAAGAGTAATGGTCAATCGCAAACTTACGGCCTTTACTACCTAAAGCGTCTAACTGCTCGGGCTTGTCGTACAGAGCCTGAATCGCCTTTGTCAGTGCTGTTGGGCTCTCTGGCTCAACCACAACCCCGCAACCACTGCGAAGAACTGCCTCAGCCGCTGAGCCACTAGCCGGGACAGACGCCACGATGGGACGACCGCTCGCCATGATTTTTTGGGTTTTAGAAGGCATATTGAAACCCACAACATTGTGCTTTTGCATAATCAGTGAGATATCAGCCGCCGCGAGCATATCAGGAAACTCTGCTTTGGGAACAAATGGCAAGAGCACGACGTTGGTTACGCCTAATTCGCGGCGGAGGTTATCTAACTCTTCTAGCTGACCGGCTTCACCAACAATGACAAACCGAATGTCAGGCTTATCTTGCATCTGTAGCGCTGAGCGAATAATCGTGCGAATGCCTTGGGTCCGCGCAATATTGCCCGAGTACAGAACAACAAACTTACCCTCTAAGCCATGGGCTCGGCGGAAGGCGTTGCCCTCCTTGGGCATGGGTTTAACGAAGTTAACATCTACCCAGTTAGAGATGCATTCCATCTTGTGGAGTGGAACGTTTTTACCTAGCAGATTTTTCGCAAAGGATGGCGTAATGACGCTAATTTTGTCTGCACTGGCATAGGCAAACTTCTCTAGCTTTTCAAACACCTTAATAGCAAACTTATTGCCTATAAGGCCGGTTTGAATCGCAGCTTCCGGCAGGATGTCTTGCAGGCTCAGGACGTTTGGGCAGCGATGGAAAATTTTGGCAACTGCCACAGGTAGGCAGGCAGGTAGCGAAGGGCTAGTTGATAAGATGACATCAGGTCGCCAGCCTGCGATCGCCTTAACCAGACTCAAAATCGCAAAGCTCCCTTCAAGCATGGCCCGCGTCACGAGTCCGGGCTTGGGGCGAATCGCCACGAAACATCTATCAATTTCGACACCGTTACGAACTTCCCTTTTATAAAGCTGTCCCTGGTATCCTGGATAAATTTTACGCTCTGGGTAGTTAGGCATCGCTGTGACGACCCTTACTTGGTGCCCTCGTTTCACAAGCCCTTCAGCAAGCTCTGTCATCAGGGGGGCGATACCGATAGGTTCAGGATAGTAATTGTAAGAGTAAAGAAGGACACGCATGGATAATAGCTCTATTAGACTAAGCGTTTCTAGGTATATACAGACTGTCTATGAAGTGACGAAGTTCAGGGAATTGACGGAGGTGAACTGCGGGATTGCCCTACGCTGCTTCCTTATATATCTGACGGATGTGTACCAAACATAAGGCTTCTTGCTGGGAGGGCCTATCGATATTTGTTCGACTTCAGCCAATCTTTAGAAAGGAGGGGATATTTGTGTGAATCCTCCAAAAAAACACTGAAATTAGGAAACAGTTTTTATGAAATTGAGTAGTGGGTCATACGGATATTGCTTGATTGAGATCTCGACTTTTCACCGTTAGAAAAGTCGTTTTATTTCAGCAACTATGGACGATGCACACGATACAAACGAGTCTTATCTGGAAGAGAGGCTCGAGGGGTAATAATTGTTACTTCAACCGTGATCTACTAATTCCCAATCGTTTGCGATAGACTCTACGGCAATTTACTTATCTTTCACATTTTTTGTGAGCCCCCTTGTATTGGAAACGGTCTCCCTACAAGGGCTTACGTCATCCAATTAGCGTCTTAACCCAACCGAGTATCTAATGGCTTCTAATCAACGATCTAAGTGGGATCTAGTAAGATTTGTCACAACGCTCAACACCTTTGGTGAAGTGCCTTTCTTAGGCAGCTTCCGTTGGATGCAACAATTACTAGGCCAACGCACCGTGTTTCCCGGAATGACCCTAACAGCCCCCAAAAAGCAGGCAGTACTTATTGATACCGACGATAAGGTGCCATTCGATTCGTTGCACAAACAACTGAATAATCGCCTCGCCCTCTCTCTTTGCTCTACCAAACAGACAGACTGTTCTATTGAACAGACACACGGTGAACCGGTGAACGTTGAACAGCTCATTAGCTTGCTCATCAGCTCAGTAGATACCATCGCCATTGCCGATACAACCACGAACACCACACTGATTACAGAGATTGCTGAGCACATAAGGCAAGCGATTGAAGAGACCTTTCAAGGCGCTGCTGAAAACGACACTGCTGAAAGCGGCACTGCTGAAAACACAGTGGATTGGTCAGTTATTACGCAAAGTGTGTTTGATTTTGACGCTGCTGATAGCGACCTGTCCCTATGGGGGACTCTAGACGATGTTGTGATGGGAGGTGTCAGTCAGGGTGGCGTTTTCCTACGAACATCCCAGCTAGCTGGGACCGTGGCGGTCTTCGCAGGAGAGGTCTCTACGAATAACTCAGGTGGGTTTTCGTCCATCAGAACGCAAAACTTTGAACCGCCCTATGACTTGTCAGGCTGGAGCGGGATAAAAATGCGGGTAAAAGGCGACGGGCAGCGATACAAGTTCATTGCACGCAACAGCGATAGCTGGGACTCGCCGGCTTATATCTATTCTTTTGATACAGTGGCCAATACTTGGTGCGATATTCACATCCCTTTTGAGGCAATGGTGCCGACCTTTCGCGCACGTTCTATGCCCGATGCACCGCCCTTTGATCCGGCAAAGGTCTTTTCTTTGCAGCTGATGTTGAGCAAGTTTGAATATGATCGTCAGCTCAATCCGAAGTTTAAGGCGGGGCCTTTTGAACTTGCCGTAAAAAATATTGGCGTATATCGCCCTCGGCAAGGGGTGCCGCTGGTGGTTGTGGGCAATCAGGATGAAACTATTCGCAGGCAACAGCAAGCCGCGCTGAATGAGTCAGGGCTTAGCTATCGATTTATCGAACCCGACAACGGAGACATTATTGAGGCATTGGCGCAGGCACTAGCATAGGCAATAACAAAAGCCCCGCCTACACACTTGTTTGCAGGCGGGGCTTTTGTTATTGCTTTTGTAGGTAGTGATCTCCTAGGGCTTGATTGGCCCTAGCCGAGAACAGAGAGTCTTAATAGGACGGACGAGGATTGCGATCGCCTGCGACCTGCTGCTTAGCTCGGTTGGCACTCTTCTTAAGCGCTTCGAGCCTACGAATGTAGCGATCGCGCTGCTTTTTCTTAGGCGTTTGCTCTATCAACGTTTTCAGAGCACTGCCCAGGCTCTTGTAAGCATTCGGCAGGGTGTAGCCAAAGCGCGTTGCAATAGAAATCGCTTTTTCGTCAGCGGTAATCGCCTCTTGTAGTGTCTTTTGACCGTTGTTGCGCTTGTACAGCCGCCAGCCAGACACGCCGCATAGGCCCAAAGCCAACAACAGCAGCAAGCCGTCTTGAACCCACAGCTCACCAACCGCGCCACCGAGACCAATGGCCAGTGCCGCCATTTCCCAGCCATCCCGAGGAATGGTGTCGCTTTGCACGCGGGCCACCTCATGCCAAAACAAAAGATTGCGCTGATCGATCGCCAGCTGCTCCCACTTGGTCAAATCAATTTGAACTTCTACCTGGTCGCGGCCTAGCTCTTCACAAGTAATCAGAGGCGGGGCAACGTCCGTCGCAGGTTCTACCGTGACCCAGCTTTGCAGCTCGGGGGGTAGCAAGCTCCTCAACCGGCGCAGTTCGCCAATATCGGCCCGGGGCGAGGTGTAGCTAGCGTAAGAAGTCATAGGTCTAACGGAAATCTTAACGACAGGTAGCATCTGCCACTTGAGCGACTGCTTAAGTGGCAGATAGCCGTTGGAGGCACGGGTGTGATCTGCATTACCTCTCTTGGTATTGGTTATAGCATGGCGCCGCCGTACATGGCGTTGGCGTAAAACCGCCCCCGCAACTGGTCTTTTTATCTTACGAGATTATTTGACTACTTTCTCCGCGATAAATCTGCCACTCTCTTTACAGATTTATCAACGACTCTATTCTATCGAAAGGTCTCTAGAGACCTTTACTCTAGAGACCTTAGCCGAAGAATCGCCTCATCCAGCAGCTGAGTGCCCTGCTCTACAGCCTCCACCTGGCACAAACGATCCCGCAAGTCAGCGGCCCCCTTAAAGTCTTTGGCGTACCAAGCCATGTGCTTACGCGCCTGACGAATGCCGCGAATGCCTTTGTACTCCCACAGCATGATCAAGTGCTCACGGGCACACTCAAGTTTTTCAACGGGGCTAGGAGCTGGCAGCTGTTCTCCCGTTTTTAAAAAGTGATCAATCTCGCCCACTAGGTATGGATAGCCCAATGTGCCACGAGAGCACATGATGCCATCGGCTTGGGTCGCTGCGAAGCACTGAATCGCTGACTCCACCGAAAAAATGTCGCCGTTGGCAATCACGGGAATCGTCAGGGCAGCCTTCACTCGGGCAATCCATTCCCAGCGAGCTGTGCCGTTGTAGCCCTGAGCGCGGGTTCGACCATGCAGGGTGATCATTTGCGCACCTGCGGCCTCCATCGCCTGGGAAAATTCAACCGCGTTGATGTCATCATCGTCCCAGCCAATTCGTGTTTTGACGGTGACAGGAACCTTTACCGCCGCACAGACGGCTTCAACGATTTTGATAGCTGTTTCTGGGTCTCGTAGCAGTTTTGATCCACCCCCGTTTTTGGTGATTTTATTCACTGGACAGCCCATGTTGATATCAATGGTGTCTGCGCCTTGGTCTACCGCTTTGCGGGCAGCTTCGGCCAGAAAGTCCGGGCGGCGATCGAATAGTTGAATGCTGATGGGGCGCTCATTGGCATCGATATCCATCACCTCAGGCAGCGTGCGCAAATGGTGGAGTTCAGCCGCGCTAACCATTTCGGTGTACAGCATGGAAGCGGGGGCGTGGCGGCGCACAAGTCGGCGAAAGACTTTGTCGGTAACGCCGGAAAGGGGCGACTGAAGCACACGGCTGGCGACGGTGACAGTGCCGATTTTGAGGGGGGTTGCTAGGCGTGATCGCAGCTCATCCGAAAGCAGCGATAAGCTGATAGGCTCCGGGGCTGAAGAGAGGACAGTAGCAGTGTTAACAGACATAGATGTGTCACGATAGCGACTTTAGCGTGGATGAGGAAGGGTGCTTTTGTTGAGTCTTGAAACTAGCTACGGCCTGGGCGGGTTTCCGGTGGGTGAAGTGGCCGCGCTGACAGCCGCTTTTTTGTGGGCGGCGGCAACGCTGATGTTTGGTCGCATCGGGAAAGTGCTCTCACCACTGATGCTCAATATTGTGAAAGGCATTATTGCGATCGCATTCCTTTTTATCACCATAGCGGTTCGCCCCCTCTCTGTTGAGGCAATCGCCTTGGATACCTCAGCAATAACAGCGGTACCGGTATCGACGCACGGGGGCGCGCACCTATCGTTTCAGGGCGTATCAGTACTGGCGATTTTCCAGCTTGTGCTCAGCGGCGGAATTGGCATTGGCCTAGGAGACACTGTTTATTTTGCAGCTATTAACACCCTAGGCGCGCAAAGGGCTTTGCTGCTAGAGACTCTAGCCCCCCCGATGTCTGCGGTATTCGCTTGGATATTTTTATCGGAACAGCTACCTACGATGGCCGTAGCAGGCATTGTCCTAACCTTGTTGGGCATTGCCTGGGTGATTAGCGAGACTCCAAAGCAGAGGCCACGCCAACGCCCCCCTCAAAGCACACAATACTTAGCGCCACAGCAACTAAGCAAAGGACTCGGCATCGCTTTGTTAGCCGTTTTCTGTCAGGCTTCCGGCGCGGTGCTCTCAAGGGCGGCGTTGCTAGAGGTCTCTGTCGATCCGCTGTGGAGTAGCCTGATTAGGCTCTCAGCTGGCATGGCGTTCATGGTCGGACTGGCCGCGATACAGCCTTGGCGACTAGGTGATTATCGTGGCCAGTCGTCCAATCACCAAAAAGCTGCCGCCGTCCCAACAGCCGCCGTTCCGAAAGCCGCCGTTCCAACAGCCGCCGTCCCAACAGTAAAACAGGCGGGGTTGCTGCCAGCAGCAGGCGCAAAAACGAACTGGAAAACCCGTTGGCATCACAGCCTAGCAGCCCTGCGAAGGCCAAAACTACTGTTCACCGTCGTGCTCGCGGCGTTTTTTGGAACCTACTTAGGGATTTGGCTACAGCAAATTGCACTGAAATACACCGCAGCAGGCATCGCACAGTCGCTGCTGGCAACCAGCCCCTTGTTTGTACTACCGATGGCGGCATTGCTGGGCGATCGCATTAGCTGGCGTGCTATCAGCGGAGTTGCGATCGCCCTCAGCGGCATCTGGCTCTTATTTTCCTGATGCTCAGGTCGCGGCCTGTAAGTGTCAACAGTCGTAAGTGCCAACAGTCGAGCAGGCTGCTTAGGCCACTTTTCAGGCCACCCCTCAGGCCACTTTTGACCGAGAAGACTTCTTCCAGAGCCTTCTTTTTGGGGTTTTACTCTTGCCTTGCTCTACTTTAGACAGCTCAGAAGACTCTGACAGCACAGGCAATGCACTCGCCGGATACTTTACCTTCCACTGACCCGTAATAGGGTCTCGATAGGTTTCGTATGGATTGGATTTGAGTGGTTTTCTGCAAGGCTTAGGCACGGCTATGTTGTCCTCAAAAGAAGGTCAATGAGCGCAGATTCAACGAGCATTTGCGGTCGTCTTGATATAAATACTACATGAAGTCCCTGTGTTGATTGTGTGAAGTTACGGACAAAACAAAGGAAATAATGACAATTTTATCCGTGAATATACGGCACTATTCCTTCAGAAGCAGGTAATAAAGCTCGCCCGTATCATTGATCAAACCCGCGACATCACCGGCATCTGAGCCTGTACCCACAAACAGGTCTACCCGTCCGGCTCCCTTTATAGCCCCCCCGGTATCTTGGTCTAAAACAAAGCGGCTAGTAGGGGTAACTACCAGGGTCCCTTCTGCGTTTTTTTGTGGTAAGGGCAGATTGATTAAAGCGAGGGCACCCGGTGGCATGATGGATTTGTCTGTCGCGATAGAGCGCCCGGCAGTGACCGGAAATCCCAAACTGCCCGTAGCGGGTGCGCCATCGGTTTTACGGAAGAAAATAAAGCGGTCATTGCGTGGCAGGTAACTATCGAGCGCGTCGGGATTGTTCTCGAAGTATTCCATGAGAACAGGTAGCGACAGTTCGTCTTCTGGAATGATGCCATCGTCAATTAGCGCTCGCCCGATGCTGCTGTATTCATAATTGGTACGGCCATCGAATCCCACCGACATTGTGCTGCCGTCAGTGAGTTCTAACCGGGCAGAACCCTGCACCTGAATCAAAAAAGCTTCTAGGCGATCGGGCAGCCAAGCCAGCTCCAATCCCTTTAGAGGGCCGTTGTCGGCTTGTAGTCCGTCCGTCCCTTCGAGATCTGCTCTGCTAGGATGTGGCTCAGGCCAGCTCTCTAAACCGGTTGGGCTGCGGTAAATCGGATAGCGATATTGATCGGTTTGGATGGCGCTGGCGGCGTAAGTGGGTTCAAAGTAACCGGTGAACGCGACGCTACCGGCTTGGTCTTGACCAATGGACTGATAAAACTCGAATTCGTCGGCAATGGAGCGTTGCAGGGCCTCAGCAGAATCAGCTTGGATCACAAGCGTGCGAAACCGCTCTAGGCTGCGCTGTACGCGGCTGTGAGTAACGCCTTCCACGGCATAGTTTTCGTAGTCACTTATAGAATCGGGTGTTTCTAGATAAGCCAGGCTGTTGTCAATCGCGGCCAGCAGGCTTTGCTTTTCATTGGTAGATAAGCCAGTGCCGGAAGCCTGATCAAACAGCGCATTATCTCGACCGATGAGGCTCGCGGCGCGGCGTTCGTCCCAACAGTCTAATAAGGTGAGGGGCGCTGGCGTGGAGGCTGAATCGGTGAGGGCTTCTTCGGCACTACCTTCAACGGCACCACCTTCAACGGCACTACCTTCAACGGCACTACCTTCAACGGCCAGTAGGTTACGAGGCAAGCCGATGGAGAGCGTAAGCGCGATCGCACAACCGAGCGACGTGGGTAGGACTCGATTGAACAGGCGGCGTGAAAAACGGAAAGAGGCTGGCAAAGGAATCACCCAAAGCTACCCTACAAATTTTACTCCTTTGTGATCCCAGGGCACTCATCCGGAAAAAAGCGATATTAACCCCCTCTATCCATTCAAAATCCCCTCTTCGAATCCGCACAACCAGAAGCAGTCATTCAGAAGCGGGTATTGGCACAAGCCGTTCTGCAAAAGCGTTATTGTTGTGAGTATTGAGGTATTTGCCTGGGGGCCATACTGATGACCTACACACTTCGCCGCTACCAGAGCTATCAGGACTATTTAGATGACGCCCAGCTGCATCACGAAAAAAACTACCGTCTACTCAGCACTGGAGAAGCCATAGAAGTGGCTGACGAAGACGATAGAAACTTGTGGCTGGCCAACACCTTAATCGCAGCCATTCTTCAGGTGATGGGGATTCCGTTTATTCAACTTATTCGCAATGGAAATAAAGATCTTCAGGTCAATCCCGTCGGTGATAAATGGGTGAATCGAAAACCTGATGTTTTGGTGATGTGCCCCGAACATCTTCAGGATGCGAAGCAGGCAATTAAGTTAGGACAAACACCGCCTAAGTTTGTTGCTGAAGTTGTGAGCCCAGGCAATGAAGCTAGCGATAACTACAGGCGCGACTACCTTTGGAAAAGGCAGCAGTATCAAGCGTGGCAAATTCCTGAATATTGGATTATCGATCCCCACCGGGAACAGGTGACTGTTTTGACGCTGGTCAGCATGACCTATCACGAAAAGGTTTACACAGGCGAGGCCGAAATAGTGTCTACGACTTTTCCCGGTTTGACCATGAGTGCCAAGCAGCTGTTTGATGGCAAGCTTTAGATATTCAGTTCGTTTCTATCCGAATAGCGGCAACCCAAAAGCAAGCCCCGAACGTTTTAAGGCGTTCGGGGCTTATTAACAGCAAAGATAATGAGCAGCTTGCGAAACTAATATCTTTCTACGCTGGAGTTGAAGATGGGCTCTACGCGAATGCAAGATACGCGCGAGGGCCGGATGACCATGTACTCGCCGGGATTGATTTTTGGAATAGGGACGTTGATAAATTCTTCAGCCGTCGCTTTGGGCATGAGCTTATCGCTGTACCACTTCTGAAAGTCTTGAATGGTGGTGAAGCGGACTTCTTCTTTGTGCCCACCATCGAAGGCGATATGGACGATGTATTCGCTGGGCGTTCTTGGCATGCTACAACCTGGAATTTCATGGCTAACGCCATTAGTATTGGTCGCTCGCCGCTAAAACTCTCACTTTGCAATCAGATATATTGATTTTGCTAGCCGGATGACCTGTTTAGAAGACTAAAACGACAGCCTACAACAGTCACTTGAAACGGCACCTTTCAAAAACAGCAAGCGCGCTACTGAAGATTGAACCGCTGCAAACGGGCTTGTAATAGCTGAGGCAGCTCTTTTTTTAGCTCAGTTTTTTTGGCAAAGCTTAACCGGTTACGAGTGGGCGTATCAAAAGGAAACTGACCGGGGAGGTCATCTCGTTCCATTTGCGCCAGGATAATTTGCTCGGGGCGCTTGCTTTGTAGGGCGTAGCCCATTTCGACACACACTTTTGGACTCGGAATAAGCTGGGGCGGCGTGCCATCAACGCCCAAAATAGGCGTGCCATCTGCAATGAAGAGTAGCGATCGCCTAATTTGCCGCATCAGCGTGCTGTTGATGCGTACCGGACCTTGGCTGAGCCGATGAGATTCCACCAGTTCGACCTGTAGGCGAGACTTGCGGTTGAACTTTTTGATGAATGCCTCGATTTCATCGCGGAGTAAGTCGCTGGAGTCCGTGTACTCAGTTTGGTAGCTGAGGAAAATGGTGGGGTCTAAGTTGGCTAGGGAGTCGTGTTTGGCGAAATAGATTTCGTGGCTGATGAGGTCGATATTGGCGATCGCATAGGTACCGCTACCTTCGACATAAAATTCAACGCGATCGCCCTCTAGGTAACGCTGAAACCACTCAGCCTGCTTGACCTCTTCAATATCCTCTAAAAAGTCAGCGCGCAGAGCTGACTTTAGCAGGCTGTTTTTAGCCAAACGCAAGTCATGAGGCCGATTTTCCAGCTCACGAATCGGTTCATAATCGCTGAGATACCATGCTTTGAGCGCGATAATAGCCATCTTGCGGCAAACGTCCTTAGGTTATGTCGTCTTTAGTTGTCTTCTAGACCGTCTTCCCACTCTAAATTATTAATTGCCTAACTGGGGCCTGTGAAAAGCAAAAGTAATACATTTGTCCTAAATTGATGACGAAATTGATGAGTTGTCGTCATCTATTCGCCGAGCGCCGCTATAGAATGCATAGGCCCACAGGATGCTAACCAAAAACCACAAAATGCTTAAAAAGGAGTGTGTATGGCGGGTGTGATTGCCGCAGGACATGAGAGAACAGCAGAGGCTGGAAAAATTGTGTTGCAAGCCGGTGGAAATGCGTTTGATGCGGCGGTGGCGGCGACGTTTATGGCCTGTGTGGCTGAGCCGACGCTGACTTCTTTGGGCGGCGGCGGATTTTTGCTGGCGCATGCGGCGAATGGCACGCTCAGTGAGCAGAACCAGCTATTCGACTTTTTCACACAAACGCCAAAAAATCGACCTCAGACAGGCGCAAAGCCGCTCAACTTTTATCCAGTTGAGGCTAACTTTGGCGACACGGTGCAGGAGTTTCATGTGGGACTGGCGTCGATGGCGGTGCCTGGCGTGCTGGCCGGATTACTGACGGTGCACAAGCAGCTGGGGCAGCTGCCGCTGAGCGCAGTGGTAGAGCCTGCGGTGATCTGCGCGCGTGAGGGGTTGCCCGTTAGCGATTTTCAGGGGTATTGCTACGAGCTATTAGCGCCCATTTTGCTGGCGACGGCAAGGGCGCGGCAGCTGTATGCGCCGACAGGTTCGCTGCTGACAGCAGGGGAAAAGCTACACCTGCCTGGGTTTGCTAATACGCTAGAGTCCTTAGCCAGCCTGGGGGATGAGGGCGCACGGAGAGAGTTTTACGAAGGTGAGATCGCACGGCAGGTTGTTCGAGAGTGCCAGGCAAGTGGGGGCTGCCTCAGCTTGGATGATTTTAGAGAGTATGCGGTTTTGGTGCGATCGCCCCTGTCTATCGACTATCGCGGCGTGCAAATGCTCACCAATCCACCGCCTAGTGCAGGGGGCTCCCTCATTGCCTTTTGTCTAGAATTGTTGGATAGATTTGAGGTCTCAAAACATGATTTTGGCGCGCCAGAACATTTGTTGCTGCTCTCTCAGGCCATGCGATGGACCAATGAGGCTAGGCGATCGCATCTGGACACCGCGCTGTTCGACCCAGATATTGCCAGCAAGTTTACTGCTACGGGCTTAGTCGATAAGTACGCTCAACCTTTACAAGACATCGTTGCCAAAGGCATTAACCGCTGGGGCAGCACCACCCATATCAGCGTGATGGATGATGAAGGCAATGCCGCCAGCGTCACCACCTCCAATGGAGAAGGCTCTTCCTACGTGATTCCGGGCACCCAAATTATGATGAACAACATGCTGGGTGAAGAAGATCTCAATCCACACGGGTTTCATCAATGGGCCGCTGATCAAAGAATGTCTTCAATGATGGCACCGACGATGGTGTTGCAAGGCGGCAAGCCTATGCTGGTGCTAGGCTCGGGCGGCTCTAATCGCATTCGAACCGCGATTTTACAGGTGATTTCTAATGTGTTGGACTTTAAGATGCCTATTGCAGAAGCTGTGATGGCGGCTCGCATCCATTGGGAAAAGGGCGTGTTTCATATGGAGCCCGGATTTAAATCGATGTCAGCAAAGGACTGTAAGTCTGGACAGTTTGAGTCTGGGCAGTTAGGGACTGAGCAGATTGTGCAGTGGCAACAGTCGAACATGTTTTTTGGCGGCGTTCACGCTGTCGGGGTAGATGGCGAGGGCGCATTGCAAGGCACTGGAGATGCGCGAAGAAGCGGCGCTGTCGCCTATGCTAAGTAGCCTGACTGTAATCGCTTGACTTGTAATCGCTTGACTGTAAACAATCAGCGCTCTGAAGTTTAGTGCTTTGGCTTGAGCATTACAGCGCAAAACAACACTTTTTATACGCTCGAATACTATGAACTGGGGTGCGCTCAAATTCAAAGCTAAGGCCCGTGCCCGATCGTCTGGTGTTGTGCCAGAGGTACAGGCTTTCTTTAAGCTGGCGGTACCATTGGCGATCGCACAAATCGCCCAGTTTGCGGTGGGCTTTGTAGACACCATTATGATGGGCCATTTGAGTACGGCCAGCTTAGCTGCTGGGGGATTGGCTTCCACCACTTTTCAAATGTCGCTGACGGTTGTTTCTGGCTTTGTGATGTCCGTAGGCGTGCTGGCCGCAGAGGCTTACGGCGCTAACAACAAACAGCACCTAACGGGACTAGCGAGGCAAGGACTTTGGCTATCGCTGTTGCTGGCCATCCCCTTTACGGCGCTGCTGTGGAATATGACACCCGTGCTGCGAGGGTTACGACAGCCCGATACGGTGATTATGCTAGCGCAGCAATACTTCAGCGGCGTGTCGCTAGGGGTATTGCCAGCACTCGGATTCACCATGCTGCGCGGCTATCTCTCTGCGTTCTCTTTAGCGGGCATTGTTACGGTTATCGTCAGCATTGGAACGGTGTTTAACATCGCCTGCAACTACGTCCTCGGCTTCGGTAAGTTTGGCTTTCCACGCCTAGAGCTGATGGGATTAGGGCTCGGCAGCAGCCTCAGTCTTTGGCTGATGTTTGGGCTTTTTTCAGGCTACATACTGCGGCACCGGGAGCTGAAACACTATCGTTTTTGGCGCGGTTGGAAGCATCCTAATGCGACTATTTTGCGGCGACTTATCACTGTGGGGACACCCATTGCCATTACGTCCACAATGGAATTGGGACTGTTTTCAGCAGTTTCCTACATGGCAGGCAGCTTAGGGACCGAGGTGTTAGCAGCACACCAAGTTGCCTTTCAAACCATGGCCCTTATTTTCATGGTGCCGTTGGGCATGTCTCAAGCAGTGACTGCCAGGGTAGGGCTTTGGTTTGGGCGGGAGAGCGCTGTGGGAAGTGAGCCGGAAGAAAATCGGGCCGGTGCGCGCCGTGCTGGGTTCGTAGCCATTTCATCGGGCGGATTGTTCTTGCTATTTACCGGCGTTGGCTTGGCGATTGTTCGCCGGTTCATGGTGGGGTTGTTTATTGATTTGGCTGACCCGCAGAATGCGGCAGTTGTAGCGTTGGCCATGAACTTGTTGTTGGTAAGTGCGATCGCCCAAATGCTAGACGGCATCCAACGCATTGCCATGAGCGCACTTTATGGCTTGCAGGATACGAGAGTGCCGATGATTTTGAGTGCGATCGCCTTTTGGGGGATTGGTCTCACCAGCGGTTACGCGCTTTGCTTTTTAGCCGGTTGGGGAGTCATCGGCCTATGGATTGGTCAGTACACAGGCATTGCCGTGGGCTGCATCATTTTTGTATGGCGCTTTTACCGCCTCACTCGACCCGCATTAATTAAAAGGTGATACTACTGGGCAATAGCCTTATCAATTCTTACAGCGTCTGCTGAGTTGCCGATAGTCACTGGGAGGCAGTAGCACTCATGACAATAACCACCCCGATTGCCTACCTGCTCATTGCGGCCTACCTCTTACTTGAGCGCTGGCTAAGGAAAGGCGCGCAGGCACTGCGCCTTTCCCCTGGACCGTCGGATCGCGGTAGCTCTTATGTCCTGTGGATTGCTGGCCTGCTCAATTTCTGCGTTTTTTTAATAGCGCCCGTACTCAATCAGCACAGGATTGCTTCGGCGCAAGACTATCGCACTGTAGGTTGGCTTGGCATCGGACTGATGCTGCTTGGCCTTGGCATCCGATACTCAGCCGCAAAGACGCTGGGCGAATTTTACACGCGAACGCTGCAGACCTTTGAGGAGCACAGACTGGTTGACTCGGGGCTCTATCGATTCCTTCGGCATCCTGGCTACTTAGGAACGCTGCTGATTGCGGTGGGGGCAGGAATGGCGATGTGCAATTGGATAGCATTAGCCATTGTAGCTATCACAGAACTTATTTCAAAGCTGTATCGCATTTGGGCAGAGGAGAAAATGCTCCAAACGGCCCTTGGCCTAGCTTATGCAAACTATGCGAACAACACTTGGCGGCTGATTCCCTTTTTGTATTGAACATTTGCGCGTAGGGTTGTTGTCCATAATTTGAAATGAGAAGGCGCTACTTTAATGGCACAGGTAGCTTCACGATACAAGTTGTCCCCACCCCCACTTCACTATTAATGACAATCTCACCCTGGTGCAACTCCACGCACTTTTTCACCACCATCAGGCCCAGTCCTGTCCCGGAGACATTACGAACATTTTTTCCGCGCTGAAAAGGTTCAAATAAGCGCTTTTGATCGGCTAACGGAATGCCAATGCCCTGGTCTTTCACCCAAATCTCTACGCCCTCCGGCGCAAATACCAAAGTCAACGCCACCACACCACCATCCGGCGAATACTTAATTGCATTAGAGAGCAAATTAGAGAGTATCGAACGCATGAGTTTTTCATCCAAACTAATGGTGTAAGCGCGCCCCTGAGTACCAAAGGTCAGCGTGTGTTGCTCGCTGGCACTAAGCTTCATTTCTTCGACAAAGTGCTCGCAGTACAAAGCGAGCGCCAGTGGCTTAGGCGTAAACGCTAGATTGCCTGACTCGGCTCGATTAATGGTCAAAATATCGTCGAGTAATTGCACCGTATTTCTCACCGAATCTTGAATACGGTGTAAATTTCGCAACCGCTTGGCGGTATCGGCCCAGGCACTTTGAGAATTTTCTAAGACTTGAGCGGCGGCTAGTGCGGTGCTCAAAGGGGTGCGAAACTCATGAGAAGCCATGGAGAAAAAGCGAGTCTTTAGCGCGCTGAGTTC
>JBCBPY010000050.1:0-297 GCA_039820525.1 Cyanobacteria bacterium J06634_5 | reverse complement strand
AGCCGCACTTCATCTAGGCGTTTGCGACGAGTGGTGTCTCGCTGTACGGCAATCCAATGGGTGTACCACCCTTCATCATTGGCCACGGGCACTAGGCTAAATTCATTCCAAAATTCAGAGCCATCCTTGCGATAGTTAATCACTTCTATGGTGACAGGCTGCCATTGAGAGAGTGCCGTGCGCAATCGATCTAACTCTGCACGGTCGGTTTTGGGACCCTGCAAAAGTCGCAGCGTTTACCCAAATTACGGGATACCAGGCAGAGGAGGTATTGGGCAAAACACCGCGAATTTTGCA
>JBCBPY010000049.1:26242-39085 GCA_039820525.1 Cyanobacteria bacterium J06634_5 | reverse complement strand
AGTGATGTTCAAACACTATCGTCGTTTGGCCTGACACCACCGTTTCTTTCATGAAGTATTAAGCCTGAGTAGTTACCAGGTTTCAGACAAAGAGTCACAAGAATTGCAGCGACGCAACCTGGCCTATCGAGGCAATCGACCGCTGCCCAATATTTCAAACCAAACGATTATTTTAGTCGATGACGGTATAGCGACAGGCGCAACCATGAGAGCAGCCATCTTATGGCTCAAGGCTCACCAGGCCAAAAAGATTGTTGTTGCGGTACCTGTGGCCCCCGCACCTGTCTGCAAAGCGATCGCGGCAACGGTTTATAGCTGCGTTTGTCTGATGACACCTAGCCCCTTTTATAGCGTTGGATATTGGTATGACCACTTTACCCAGGTGAGCGATGATGAAGTCATCAAAACAATGATGTCTGTTGTGACTCAGACGGTTACCGAAACCTGAGGGATTTGTTCAGGCTGTGTAGCCAGCGATTTTCCCGTCATCAGTTCCGTGACATTCATGCCATTGCCAATCACCCCAGGCACGCTGGGATACCCAGCACTAGCGCCCACCAGGAAGAGATTCGATATCTCTGTGCGGTAGCCAATTCGATTCAGGCCAATTTGGCTGGGGACTAGGTCAGCGCCGTAGATATTACCTTCTGGCTGACCTAAGAAATGTTCACTGGTGGTCGGTGTGCCGTAAATTTTCATGCGAATGTACTTATCCACATCAGGAATCAGATCTCGAACACTCTCCATGACCAGGTTGTAGGTTTCTCTCTTCTTTGCCTTGTAAGCTTTAGGGTCGGTTTCCTTGAGGTCTTTAAAGGGCTGATAAGAGCAGGTCGTTGCCACTTCCAGCACATGGTGCCCCGCAGGCGCAATCCCAGCCTCTGAAGACTTGAGCGTAGGACAAGACAGAAAAATCCACGGGTACATCAAGTTTCCCTGGCGCTGCTGCTCGTATTCCCGGTTGAGGTTGCCAGTGGGATAGTACCAAATGTTCCAATTGCCAAGATCGTAGTTGGCGGGTTGAAAACGGTCATGCGTGCTCACCTCCTCAACCCCTGATAATTATCCATGAATATCTACTTTTGTATAGAAAATCGCCCGTAGCTAACACTATAGTAAATGGCTGTAACCCTATCCTTATAAAGATTTTGGCTTAGGGAAGAGAACGTTGCAGTCTGCTTTTTTCTATGAAACGTCTCCCAAAGGAACAGAAATAGCTTAATCTATGGGTATAGGAAAAGAACGCACGTGCGATCGCAACCGCTGATTTTTTTGTTGTAGTTTCTAGGATACGCAAGGCTTAAGCTAGAAACCTGTATTCAAGCCCAATCCCTAAAGCCAGCAGCTTGAAAGCAGATTTCCTAAACAGAATTGTCTTATCGCTAAACTCAACGAAGATTGCTCGTCCTCATTTCTTTTGAAAGGAAAAGCATTAACAACGAGGAGGTAATGCTAATGACTAAATTTGCTATTCAAGGGAGAAACCTTGAAATTACAGAGGCAATTCGTGACTACGCCCAACAAAAACTAGGCAAGGTGATCAATAACTTTCAGGAGTTCGCCACCAAGGTTGATGTTAACCTGTCTGCTCCTCGAAATATAAAAGGCCTTACTCGGCAGACGTCTGAAGTGACTGTATATGCGAGCGGAACGGTCATTCGAGCAGAAGAGAAGCACGAAAACCTCTATGCCAGCATTGATTTAGTTGCCGATAAGCTGAACCGTCAGCTAAAGCGCTACAAGGATAAAGTGCAGGGGCGATCGCAGCGTAAGCAGACTGGTAAGGAAGCCGCATTGGCAGAACGGCTAGCTACCGATACGCCCGATGAGTCATTACTCCCGATAGACCTAACAGAAGGGCGTACGCCAGAGCTACCCGCAACGGTTGTGCGCAGTAAGTTCTTTGCCATGCCGCCGATGAGCATACAAGACGCTTTAGATAATTTGCAGCTGATTGATCATGACTTTTATATGTTCTGCAACGATCACACTGGCGAGATCAACGTAATCTATGAGCGTAACCATGGAGGATACGGCGTCATTCAACCACACAAGGTTGGCCAACCACACAAGGTCGGCGTGAGCTAACCTATCAAAATCGACCCACCTTGATCGAGACCCACCTTGTATAGCAAAAGGCCGGATGCATAGCGGCCTTTTGCACGTTAAGCTGGGAGCCGTAAAAGAGTGAGCCGTAGCCACCACCACAGACTGTGTCTAGCCATCCTGTGAATAGCAATACGGCTCGTTTTTGGGATCTTACGCCAACAGCCTTACGCTAGGCTGGCGAACCTACATGGTAAGAAACACCACGATACTTAAGATCACGTGCTGGCTGACTCAACGCTTTTAGCAGCTTGTGAAAGTGGAGTGTAGCGCCTCTGTAGGTGCCTACTTCTAAGCTGTCAAC
This sequence comes from Cyanobacteria bacterium J06634_5, assembly GCA_039820525.1. Lineage (GTDB taxonomy): Bacteria > Cyanobacteriota > Cyanobacteriia > Phormidesmidales > Phormidesmidaceae > Phormidesmis. The sequence goes on along the minus strand of JBCBPY010000049.1, from coordinate 36,675 downwards.
AACAGGCACTTTAGGTGGATTGTATTCATAAGGAACACCGCGATAGACAAGTTTCATACTGATCTCCTTGTTATTGAATAACGGCCTAACTCTCTTCACCTCACACTTTTAAGATAGACAAATAGTTTGAGATTTTTGTGAGGAAAATGTGCCGTAAAAACACAATCACAAAATGCAGTTAGCCTCCTTTTCCGTTGAGTACTTCAAATCCTGAAACGATATCCAATAGCTCCGAAGTAATCGCCGTTTGTCGCTGCTGCTGATAGAGACGATGTAAGTTTTCTAAGCGTTCATTGATATTCTTTTCGGCCATTTGCATAGAGGCTAAGCGATGGGCATTTTCGCTGGCTAAAGAGTCTACGCACGCTCGATAGAGCCTAACGAAGAAGAACTGCCTGAAGAGAGAAGAAAAGAGGGGTGCCTGCTGTTGAAAAACGATGGGGCGGCAGTGAAAGGGCCAAGGCTGCTCAGCCAATTGTCTTAAAAATCGACGGTCTAAGGGATAAATTTGTCGTAGTTTGGGAGATGAAAGGCCCTGATAGGGGGTGTTATGAAAGACCCATATGCACTCTAACTGCTGCGCATAGCGCCAATCTTCTAGCTGCATCACAATGGTTTGGATATGTTGGCTGACCTTGCCGAGGGCGCTGGGCACCGCCAAACAGCGACTGGGTGGGTAACCGGCTTGAGTCAGTTTTTCACTGATGCGGCTACCGACAATCAAAAGTTGAATTTTCTCAGCTGATAGCGAACCGTGGCCGGTGTGATGGCCGGTGTGATAGCCCGTGCGATGACTCAGATGTCGGATGACATAGTCTGCTATTTGCTCATTGAATCGGCCGCACATACCCTGGTCGGAGCCAAAGACAACAACGCCTAAGCGACCTGCTGGTAGTGGGTGGTTAGACTGTAGTGCCTCTGGATAGTGACTCAGAAAAATTTGTAGACCTTGCTTTAGGGTGCGGTTAAAAGTAGCAATTGATCGGACTGCGTTTTCGTACTGATGAATGTTGCCTACTGCCAGCGCTTTCATGGTGCGCACAATGGATTGGAGTTCCTGTGCGCTTTGAAGCTGGCGATGGAGAGTGGATTGGGTAGGCATAAGGGAAGGGATAAATGATGAATGATGAATGGGGCTATGGGTGGTTTGGGTGGGTGAGGGTTTGGGTGAAAATAGCTTGGGCAGTGGTGAGGAGGGTTTGCTGTTGTTGGTCGTTGAGGGTTTGAGCAGATTGGATGCGATCGCAAATCTCAGGGAGTTTCTGAGGTAGTGCTTGGGTCAATGCGGATTCAAGCAGAGGAATGTTTTCAAGGGGATAGCGATCTAAGTGGCCCTTGTTGAGTAGTTTTAATAGGGCAATCTGCACGGGGACAGAAATAGCTTGAAACTGGGGCTGTTTAAGCACGGCCCGAATGCGCTGGCCGCGAGCGAGCGTCGTTTGGCTAGCTTCATCTAGCCGGGTACCAAAGCGGGCAAAGCTCTCTAGCTCTTGAAACTGCGAATAGGTGAGACGCAGGTCGCCCGTGACAGCTCGATACGCGGGCAGCTGCGCCCTGCCGCCGACCCGTGAGACTGATTTCCCGACATCCACAGCAGGGAAAATGCCTTTTTGAAATAGGGAGGGCGAGAGATAAATTTGGCCATCAGTAATAGACACCAGGTTAGTTGGGATATAGCCAGATAGATTGCCCGCTTCGGTTTCGAGAATGGGCAGTGCGGTGAGAGAACCGCCGCCCAACTCTGGCCGTAGACGTGTAGAGCGCTCTAGCAGGCGAGCGTGGAGATAAAAAATATCGCCGGGGTAGGCTTCACGACCGGGCGGCCTACGCAGGAGAAGAGAAAGTTCTCGATACGCCCGTGCGTGCTGGGTAAGATCGTCATACACGATGAGCACATCTTTACCCTGAGCCATGAAGTACTCGGCCATTGTAGTCGCGGCATAGGGTGTGATGTACTGTAATCCTGGGGTCGATTCGCCACTGGCGACCACGACAATGCAGCGGTCTAAAGCATCCCGATGGCGCAGTTCGGCAATGAGCTTAGCCGTGGTAGAGCTACGCTGGCCAATAGCGCAGTACACGCAAATAACATCCTGTTGATTGAGCAGAGCATCTATGGCGATCGCGGTTTTTCCAGTTTGGCGATCGCCCAAAATGAGTTCTCTTTGTCCTCGCCCTACTGGAATCAGCGCATCAATTACTTTAATGCCTGTTTGCAAGGGCACACTGACCGGCCCGCGATCCATAATAGCCGGGGCCGGACGCTCAATTGGGCGGCGTTCGGCAAAGGCGATGAGTCCCTTGCCGTCTAAAGGTTTGCCGGTGGCATCGAGAATTCTGCCCAGTAGCCCTTCGCCGACCGGGGTATCCATCACGCGGCCCGTGCGTTTGACTTCGCATCCCGCACTGAGTTGATTGCTGTGCTCATTACCGTTGTTTAGTAAAACAATACCGACCTCTTCAGGATCCAAATTGAAGGCAATCCCCAATCGATGGTCTGAAAACTGCACGAGCTCTTGTGCTTGAACATTCGGTAACCCTGTGGCTCTGGCCACGCCATGACTCACCGCTGTGACGGTACCCATTTCTTCTAAGGCTAATGGCAGCTCAGGCTGACTCAGCACATGATCAAAGCTGTTGAGCAGCCCATGTAGGAGAGTATTAATGGGAGTAATAGGTTGGCTAGTAAGGCTGTCGGTGGCTGTCATAGGCTAATGTTTCCAACAGGCTGATATCTGAACTCGGCGATAAAGCGATTTTGTTTAAATTAAATTGGATTAAAGGAACTCCATCTTAAAAAACAGGAACCTGTTCAAGATCGTAAGCAAGCCTGCTCTCTAAGCTATCGAGATAATGTTCAAGGTGCCAAGCCAGCTTGTATTCCCCAGTGCGCAGCTCTATGCCACAGGGATAGTCTGGGTAGGACTCAAAGGCAAATGACTCAGCGCTCACTTGAGCCGGTAATTGTGCCTTGATGTCTTGGAGCAGTCGCTGTTGCAGTGGTTCGTCTAGCGGAAAAGTCGTGCGTACAATCCACTGGGGGGAAGGCTGGTGGGGGGGCTGGGCGCTATTTTGAGAGTTGTTTTGAGCAGTCTCTTGTTGATGGACTATGGCCGCCTGTAGCGAGGCTTCCTCCGCAGGTGAGAGCGCTTTGAGTCGGGTGAGGAACGCTTCAACCATTTGCTGTTCTAAAGTTGTATTCGCAAGGGTTTGGAGTGCGGATCTCACGGTTTGGATAAGTTGCGATCGCGCCCGATCTCTCAAATTCACCAAGCTCGCTTTTTGTTCCTGACGCAGGGCTTCATTCCATTGAGCGCTCTGCCTTTCAAGCTCAAGATGCATTTGGTCTATCCGGCTGGTACGTTCTGCTTCAAGCTGTTGCTGCATTTGGTGCTGCCGCGCTTTGGTTTGCTGCGCCCAGCTGGTTTGTAGCTGCTGATAGCGATCAATCTGTGTTTGCGCTTCGACTTCTCTGGCTTCTGCCGAGCGTAGCCGATCGGCAATAGACTGCTCTCTTTGGGCCATTGCTTTCACAATCGGCTTGTAGAGAAACCGTTGCAGCACCGCCACTAAAATTAAAAAGTTGAAGACCTCTGCCAAGACAATCCAAGGATCAATGAGCACGGGTTAACCTCCGATAGACGACGTGACGTAAGCCCAAAACGGATTGGCAAAAATCAGAATTAAAGTGATCACAAAGCAGTAAATAGCGGTAGATTCTACCAGGGCCATCCCGACAAACAGGGTGCGGATAATCGTATTGGCTTCATCAGGCTGCTGCGCTAGCGCCGTGAGGGCCTGTGCTAGGGCGCGGCCTTCTCCAAGCGCTGGCGCGATGGAGCCTACCGCAATCGTGAGGCCCCCCATAATAATTGAGACCATGCCAATGAGGACCACATTGTCCATTGTGCTTTCTCCTTGAGAGTTCGTGTGAGAAGTTTGCTATGAGCGGTTTAGAGAGAGACATTTTGAAGGGGGTCTGGGTCTGAGCCGTCTGGGTCGAAATTCTCTTGAGCTGTGCCGTTTTGGACTTGGGTGGCAGCTGCGATCGCAACCATTGCTAAAATGGCAAAAATATAAGCCTGAATCAGCCCCGTTAGCAGACCAAAAGCCCGCATCAGTGCTGGCGCAAACAGCGGGGCCACCGACAGCAAAATGCCGACAATCATCGTGCCACTCATCACATTGCCAAACAGCCGAACCGACAGCGAAATGGTCCGAGAGAGTTCACCAATAATATTGAAGGGCAGCATAATCGGATTCGGCTGCACGTAGCTTTTGAGATAGCCGCCTAGTCCCTGCCGCTTAATGCCAAAGATTGGCACCGCTAACAGCACACAAATGGCTAAAGCAGCCGTGGTTGACAGAGAACCCGTGGGCGGCTGATAGCCTGGCAAAATGGTTAGCACATTGGAGACCGCAATAAAGATAAACAGGGTGCCAATGAAGGGTAAAAAGGGTTTGGCAGGCTGCTCGCTAATCTCTTCGATTTGCTCGCAAATACCCAACACTAAAACTTCTAAAAGATTTTGTCCTGGACGCAAATGAGTTGATGCCGAGAGCTTTCGAGTACTCCACCAAGCGCCTAGTCCCAGCCAAAGCATAATCAGCCAAGTAAAAAAAACGGTTGCACTCACCGTAAGCGGCCCTAAGTGGATAGGAATCAGATCGGGCGTTAGCGAAGTCGCAGCGTTCATAGTTCTAACAAGATAGACCAGTCAACTAGCCCATAAAACAGAGGGTTATGAAGCTCAGCATAGGAAAGAAATTTGAGGATATTGTGAAGCGTTAGAGAAATCGGTAGCAGCGTCCTCAATGGGTCGAATCAATGGCCTATTCATGAGTTTGTAACGCCTAAGCGTTCTCTGTAAGCGCAACAGACTGCTTTTTTGGGGCAGCGGAACTGCCTAGCGTACCGATTAATGTCGTGATGAGTAGGTTGCGACTACACCAAACACCAAAGCTCAGCAACAATACCGTTTGTAACGGGGGCGCAATGGGGGACCGCAAGAGTAAGCCGCCTAGTCCAAGCAATGCTGTGAGCCGGGTCAGCCAGCTCAGCCCCATACCCAAAAAAGGACGCCGCCAGTGGGGTAAACGGCGCAGCGAGAACCATAGCCCTCCAAAGTAGAGGTAGCCAAGGCCAAGGCCGACTAAAAACAGTCCTAACAGATTGAGTATGCTCATGATTTTATGGAAGTCAGCTGTAAGTACAGCCCTGGCACAACTAGGAGCGCAATTAACGTCGCCGATATCAGCCCGAAAATAATCGCGACACAGAGTGGGAACCACATGGCATCACTGAGGGCTAACGGAATTAGGCCCGCAATCGTGGTAATGGACGTGGTAAGGATGGGGCGCAGGCGATCGCTCGCCCCGTGGGCCGCTGCATGACGCACATCTAGGCCCTGCTTGCGGTGCTCGTTCATGGTTTCCACCATCACAATGGCATCATTGACCACAATACCCACCAGAGAAATGATGCCAATGGCAGTGGGGAAAGAGAAGGGCAACCCGAGAAAGAACAAACCAAACAAGGTGCCAATTAAGGCAAAGGGGATGGTGAGAATAATAATGACCGGTTGAGAGTAGGAGCCAAACTGGAGGACTAAGACAGCAAACACTAAGAAAATAGCCACGACTAGCATTTGCCCAGCTGAGCTAAAGGTTTCACCACTGGTGTCAGAATCTCCGCCAAATCGGTAGGTGTAGCCCTGGGGCCAACGCGTCAAATTTTCCTGATCGCTCAAGGCCGGATCGTACTGCATGGCTTCTAGCTTAGGGGTGAGTTCAGCAAGGATTTCGCTGTCGTAATAGTTTTCTCCGGGAATGTTTTTGGCTAGCACCGTGACGCTGCGCTGTGTATCTCGGTGAGTAATTGACAAGGGAACAGCACCTTGCACAGGCTCTAGTAAGGCATCCGCTGGCAGTACGTCACCATTGGGGGTAATAAAGCGGATCGTCGCAAATTCATCTAGGCGGGAAGGTCCGCCAATGTCACCTTGATTAGACGGCCACTGGGTACTGAGGCGAATCTCTAAGTCTTCTTCACCACTGCCAATAGAAAAATCTCCTACATCGTTGTCCGTCATTAAATATCGACCTTGCCCGCCAAGGTCATCCTGGCTCATGCCGTAGAAATCAAGAGATTCTCGTCTGGGAACAAGCTTATAATCTTCACGGAGATTTCCCAGGTCATCTCTCACATCCATCGTGCCAGGAATCTCTCGCAGCGCCTGCTGTACCTGAGCTGAGATGTTCCGCAAGGTTTGTAGGTCTTTGCCATAAAGTTCTACTTGAATCGGGTCATCGCCGCCCCCTGCTCGCTCATATTGCATGGAGAACACGGCTCCAGGATAGTCTCGGATGACAGTCTCCTCCAACGTTTGTCTTAAAGCGGTGACATATCGGAAAGAGTCTTGTTCTCTTTGATGTCGTTCTACCATCAGTGCCGACAGCCCAACAAAATAATCGGCATTGCCGGGTTTCAGATCGCTCGCAGCCACCAAATTGCTGCGCTGACCTGTTAGCTTAGTCACACTTTCAAAGACCTTTTTCCCATTGGGATCGCTGTAGCCCCGAACGATTTCACCGATGCGATCACCCACTTCCTGAGACCGGGCCAAGGTCGCCGCTGGCGGCAATTCCACATTGATACTCAGCTTGCGTCCATCATCTTGAGGAAAAAGCGACACCGTAAGCTGGGTGAACAACACAATCGCGCAGACAAACAGGGCGAGCGCGCTCAGGGTCCAGAGGCGGGCCACATGGCGGTTGGGGACCGTAATGCGTAAGCTCCATTGGGCAAATTTTTCAGAAGCCACTTCGGTGAAGCGATCGACGGCGGTTTTGCTGTGGGTGCCCTGAGAGCGACCCAGCAGAAATTTGGAGAGTGGAATAACAGCCAGAAGCGCGATCGCATAGCTGAGCACCAAGCAGGTAATGGCACTGATCGGAATCAGGCGAATAAACTTGCCCATCGTGCCCGAAATCGCCATCAGCGGAGCCATCGCCAAAATGGTGGTGAGCTGCCCAGCAAAGGCAGGGGAGGCGTAGGTTTTTACGGTTGCGATCGCCGCTGAGCCAAAGCTAAGCCCCTGAACGAAGATGCCATCATGCATGCCCTCTAGCATCAAAATAAACACATCCACCAGTAGCCCTAACGCCAAGATCATGCCGATCATCACCATGGTGTTAAAGGTATAGCCCATCATCCACAGCACAAATGTGGCCCCGGCAAAGGTTAAAGGAATCGCTAAACCCGCAATCAACGCTTCTCGCCAACTTAGGGAAATAAACAAAATCGCAAAGACACACAGCGAGGCTTGGAACACGTTACTGCCGAGCGTGTTGATCTCCTCTCGAATGGCATCAGCGTCATTGTTAATGATGCGATAGGTCATGCCGTAGGGCCACACGTTGGGCTCTTGGCGGGCCGATTCCATCGCCGCTAAGGCACCGTCAACCACTTGGATAGTATCGGTGCCCGCGACCTTAACCACTTCCAAATTAATCGTCGGGGCAAACTCGCTGCCCTCCCAGCTTAAAAAGGCCCGCTTGGTTTCTCTCTCTAATCCCCGGTAAACATCAGCCACCTCAGAGAGCCGCACAATCCGATTATCGTTGGGCCGTGCAACAGGCAGATTCTTTAAATCTTCTAGGGTACGAAAGCGACCATATAACCGTACCTGGGTGCCAATGTCATCATCGCGCACCAAATCCCAGGAGGTATCTGAATTGCTCCCTTGAATAGCATTACTCACTTGGGTCGCCGCAATGCCTAGCTTAGTGAGCCGACTCGGCTTTAGTTGAATATGGATGACCTCCTCCCGCTCACCCCCCAGATTCACTTCTCGCACGTTTTTAACTGATTCCAACCGATCTTGTAACGCTTTAGCAGTTCGGCTCAGCAGCTCAATATCCAATCCCTCTCCGGAGGCTGATTCTCCAGAGAGGGCCAGCGTTAAAACTGGCGCGTCTTGCTGGGAGAGCTGCTTAAACTCCGGCTGTTCTCGCCCGGTAGACTCTGGCGGAAGCTCTGGTTCAGCGTCGTCTATCTTTCCTCGCAATTGCTGAATAGACTCGGCCACCGGGGCTTCCGCCTTAAAGGCTACATTGATAATAGAGAAAGAGTTAAACGTTGCACTGGTAAAATCATCTAGCCCCTGAAGACTTTTAATTTCATCTTCTAGCTTGTCGGTGACTTGGTTCTCAAGGGTTTCTGCATCAGTGCCACCCCAGGTAGTGGTAATCATGGCGCGGGCAATTTGAATATCGGGATCGCCCTCTTTTACCATAGAGAGATAGCCCATCAGCCCCCCCATCAACAGCATAAAACATAGCAAAATAGCAAAAATCTGACGGGTAAAGAAGAATTCCATCAAAGGAGACGTCTTGATAGCCATCTCCCTTTCAGTCGATTCAGTGGCCCTGCTCACATCTGGCGACTGAATCCGACTCGTCTCGGGCCTATCATCGATTTTCACGGGTTTTTCTCCTGGCGGCTCTTCTGGCGACTCTCCTGCTCCAGCCTTTCCCGATTAATAATTTCAACGGGTGTGCCCTCTACCAAGCGGTTTTGCCCTTCTACAACCACCAGCTCACCCGGTTCAATCCCCGAGAGAATTTCTACTCCTGAGAGTCCCTCAATGCCGCGATTAACCTGCCGACGTTGAACACTGCCCTCCACGGGGTTCACCACAAACGCAAAATATTCTTGGTTCCTTGGCAACAAAGCACCAATGGGAAGCACGACGGCATCATTTGCAGTGGCTACTTCAATCCAAACATAAGCTTGTCCGCCCACCTTGAGGTTCCGCACCTGCTGCAAGTTGCGAATAGAGACTTCGGTCCCTCGCCCGCCCGGTGTCTGGGAGGGACTCACCGAAAAGACACGTCCCTCACTGCCTTTTTCCTTTGCCAGTGCCAGCAGGTCTTGACGATTGGCCCCTGCGGCCTGGGCCGCGCTCACGTCTTCTTCTAAGACAACATAGGCCCGCTGACCTGGGCGAACATCCTCGGCAGCGTCGGATTGTAGCTCTAGCTCCACCTCAAAAGATTCGGCATCCATCACAACAATGGGCGCTGTTTCAATGGCGTTTTGAGCATTGCTTCTATCGAAATATTGCGTGCTCCAATATTCACCCTCTCGAATATTGACATAGGCCACTACTCCGTCAATAGGAGAGATTAGCTGGGTGTCTTCTAAGTCCACAGCCGTTTGATTGAAGCGACTGCGGGAAGCCTCCATATTGGCAGTCGCCGAACGGATGCCATCTTCCGCTGAACGCACATCTTGCTGCGCGGTTTTAAGGGCAGCTTCTGCTTGATCTACTCGGTTTTGGTAGGCATCGCGATCGCTCTCCGAAACGGCCCCCTGTGCGAACAACGCGTCATATCGTTGTAGCTCTGTTTGGGCTAAGCTCAGGTCAGAGTTTACCTTTTCCAAATTCGCCTGGGCCTGCAATAAAGACGACTCAGACTGATTGCGCTGATTGACCGAAACGTCAATATCCGCTTCTGCCGTCTCAATACTAGAGACTTGCCTGCGATCGTCAATGGTGGCTAACAACTGCCCGCGAGAAACAAAGTCTCCTTCTCTTAACTCTTCGCCATTTATTTGGGCCACATAGGTAATATCACCGCTGGCCTGAAAGTTTAGCAGTCGTCGTCGCACAGGCCAAACCGTCCCCTGATCAAAAGCCCATCCCTGAGCTTGACCCGTTTGGGCGGTGACGACCCTGACCGGCAAGCGTGCCTGATCTCGAATCGCTTCAGTTTGGCCTCCAGGCATGGGCGTGGTTAGTTTCTGAAAAGCTCGCCAACCCACAAAGCTTGCAATTAGCAGCATCGCCAAGGCAACAGCTGGCCTGAGGGGTTTATTTGTTTTACGAAATCCAGGAAAAGTAGGACGTCTAACAAATCTTCGCTGAGAGCTTTTATCCTCCACAATGTCAGGCCCAGTGCCGGGTCTAATCTGAGGAGTCTCGTTATCAGTATTTTTAGCTTGATCCGCAGCGATATCCACAGGCGTAGATGAAACAGCCACGCTCGTTTGTTCAGATGAATAATCGGAATCCGCATGTTCGGAAGGCATAATACTTCCTATTGCAAGACTCAACAGCTATGGCTGGAACCGTTGCATAACACCAGGCAACTTTAACTAGCAAAAGTCCTGATGTACCAAGTCTCCTGCTATGTTCCAAAATGATACTTGTTAAGTCTTGTCCAAAATATTTCAGAGTACTTACCAATTCTGCTCGAATTATTCATAGATGAACCAAGATCGTAAAATTCATTAACAGAAAATGACAAGAAGCGTATAATCACTAGGCTAATGAGCAATGGCTTCATTTTCATACTCCTCATTAGGCGCTGCTGATATTCTATCGCTCGGGGTTCTTCGCTTTGAATTCTAGCCATAATTTTAATGC
>JBCBPY010000049.1:0-26232 GCA_039820525.1 Cyanobacteria bacterium J06634_5 | reverse complement strand
CATACTCCTCATTAGGCGCTGCTGATATTCTATCGCTCGGGGTTCTTCGCTTTGAATTCTAGCCATAATTTTAATGCCTTATTTAAGAGAGAGTATTTGTTTATGAGAGTTCGCCATCCAATCAAGCAGCTCGCTCACCTCGTCTAATGTGACAAGGTGATACTTCCAGAGTGTGATAGGCAATAAGCTGATGTCAGCATTGTGATGATTGAGTGCTATTTCGATCACATTTTGAGAGATCGACAATTTCTCTTCTAAGAATTGAAGAAGTTGATATTCTAGGAGAGCCGTAGAATCTGCTATTGTAGCTGTATTGATTTCTGCCATAATCTCTTTAATTCTTCTGAGCGAGTGAGTATTGTTGTGAGCTACCTCACCTATTGCCTTGGTTGCAGCAGCTAGCCTTCAGAAATATTGGCTTCAACCACATTGGTCGCAAAGCTGGCATAGGCCCCTCCAATTTGTTTTGCCATAGAATCCGGGAAGACGTGGAATAACCCCATTGCCAATGCCTCAAGCATGCCGTCGGCGACGAGAGAGGGCGGCTCGGCAATTTCTGTTAGCCCTGCCTCATCACCCATATCGGTCGCAATCGGGCCTGGATGCACGCTGAGCACAGCCGTTCCCTGCTGGGCAAGCATCTCTCGCAGGGCCTGTGTGATGGAATAAGCGGCTGCTTTTGATGCAGAGTAGGTGGCAAAGTTCGCAAAGCACTTGATCGACGCGACAGAATTCAGCTGGATAAAGGCACCTCCTCCATTCGCTTTTAGCACCGGCGCAAAGGCCTGCGCCATATGAATCAATCCGTAAACATTAATCTTAATCTCAAAGTCGAGTGAACTAATGGCAGTTTCATCCAAGGGAGTGGTGCCTCGAAAAGCACCTGCATTGCTGATCACAACTTGAGTATCTGAAGCGGCTGTCGCTGCGGCAGCGATAGAAGCGGGATCGGCTAAATCGATATAAATAGGAACAACCTGACTGCCGTATTTTTCGACTAACGGCTCGGCGGTCTCTACTTTGCAAACCGCTGCATATACTTTGTTTGCGCCCTTCTCAATAAAGGTTTCTACAAATACTTTACCCATGCCACGATTGGCCTCTGTGATAAAGATAGTTTCATCTGTAATGTCGTAACTCATCTTTAAGACCCATCAAAGAACAACTTAAAGCAGTTATGACTAGCCTAAGAACAGTCATGACTGATGATGAACATAAGATACTGACCTGATATAAACGATTCTTCTTGGTTCTTGCAGCAGTTACCTATTTTTTGCACTGAGGTTTTTGCCCTAAGTTTTTTGCACTAAGGCATCTGTTTTACAGCTGTATTGAGCGCTACTTTTGATGTGCGATCGCTAATTATAGCCTCAGCCGCTATCAGATTTTAGTCTCTGAAATGTTGTTCTATGACGTGCGTTGCAACTGGCCTAAAAAAGCAAGAAAGTAGCAGTTAGTGCAAGAACCTGCAAGACGCAACTCCATCATTCGAATATATTTTGCTAAGCCTTTAAAAAATGACCAGTTTGTTGAATGCCCAAGAAAAGTAATGACTTATTCACCAGAACTCAAAGAGGGTCTCAAAATGAAAGCTAAATTCGCTAAGATTCATATCTTAGGAGGCGTCACTGGAGCGTTTGTTTTAGGGCTTCTAGTAGCTGGAACGGAGGCACAGGAGAGTCTAAAAAGGACATTGAATCCGCCAGAATTAGCCGACTCGTTGCAGTATGGGTATTCACAAGTTGCGATCGCGGCTCCCAATGCCTCACTCGTTCACGTTGCCGGGCAGGTGGGTATGTCTGAAGATGGTCCTAACGACTTTGAAAGTCAGGTAGATCGATCCTTTGATGCTTTGCTGGCTGCTTTAGAGGTTGCCGATACAAATGCTGAAAACGTTGTCAAAATTACGCTGCTGATTGTGGATCATGATGCAGAGAAACTTGCTTACTTGGTAGAAAAGCGCAAAGCCGTGTTTGGCGATAGCCCACCAGCCAGTACGTTAATCCCCGTGCCCGCGCTTTATGCACCCGGTGTTCTTTTTGAGATTGATGCCGTTGCCGTTGCCCCCAGCTAAAACTGAGAGAGTAAGCCTGTGAACAATGCCAACACTTCAACACTGATTAACAACACAGCACTGTTTCATAGGCGGCTTTATTCAAGCAGTAATGGATAAACTAAGATGTTGGAAGAAAAGAAGAGACCAGTTGTGAAAATTGTTGGAATTTGTGGAAGCTTGAGAAAAGGTTCGTACAGTATGCAGGCATTACAGCTAGCTACGCAGAGAGCCTCAGCGCTCGGTGCAGATGTAAAAATATTGGATCTCAAAGAAATGACTCTGCCCTTCTGTGATGGTGGCAGTGATTACCTCGACTATCCAGATGTAGAAACCTTACGTGCAGCCGTCACCGATGCCGATGCCCTGATCCTGGCGACGCCCGAATATCATGGCAGCATTAGCGGCGTCCTTAAAAACGCGCTCGATTTAATGAGCTTCGATCACCTATCCGGTAAAGTCATTGGTATGATTAGTGTGCTGGGTGGACAGCCCAATAGCAACGCGCTTAACGATCTGCGCATTATTATGCGTTGGGTGCATGCTTGGGTAATCCCTGAGCAAATCGCCATTGGTCAGGCATGGAAAGCATTTGATAGAGAAGGCAAGCTTATAGACGAGAAGCTTGCAGATCGTTTTGATGCGTTTGCGAAAAGCCTGGTGGAGAACACAAAGAACCTGAACTAATTGCACAAAAATCTATCTGCCATACCAAATGACTCTAACGCTCTTGATATTGTTTTGGCGTCATTCCCACTTGCTTCTTAAAGTGATGAATGAGATGGCTTTGGCTGTTGAATCCGCAGTCTAGAGCGACCTCCGCAGGACTTAGCTCTTGCCGCTGCAATAAAATTTTGGCCCGCTCTACCCTTTGCTGAAGCACATATTGATAGGGAGAGGTGCCTACAGACTGCTTGAACCAGCGGCAAAAGTAGTATTGGCTCATGCCGAGTTCTGAGGCGATCGCCTCTAGCGTAATATTCTCTCCAAGATGCATTTGAATATATCGCATTGCCCGCTGCAAATTAGACTGAGGCAAGGCAGATGGCTGCACCCAATAATCATCAGGAACGAGCTTCTGTAGCGCCTGATTACGGGTTTTAAACGCTTGAATGATGTTTTGAGTATTTAAGTGATTAGTGACCCGTGCCAACAACTCTTCAACATTAAAAGGTTTGGTGACATAGTCGATGCCGCCTGCACGTAGCCCTTTTACCTTATTGACAGTATCTGAGAGTGCCGTCATAAAAATGACCGGAATGGCGCTTGTTTTGGTATCCTGCTTCAGCTGCTGGCAAACCTCAAAACCATCCATTTCAGGCATCAAAATATCGAGCAGAATTAAATCAGGCTCTGCATACCTAGCTCGCTTCAATCCGCTCTGGCCACTCCGCGCAATAATAACGGTCGCCCCAATTTCTGACAAAGAATCTACTGCAACACTTAAATTGCGAGGATTGTCATCCACAATTAAAATTGTGCTTGCTCGCGTTTCGTTGGGATTTACCCGTGAGGAGTCATCATTTACAAGATTTAGCGCCTGGGGAGGGCAGCTCATTGAATTTCTTTCACCTCACAGGAAGAAAAGGTTTGGAGCTAAAAGCCCGCAATGGCCATTTTGTCAGGTTTGGGTAAGATTTGGCTTAAAGTGTTTGCTTTTTAAGTGGTGTTTGTTTAGAGAGCCCTTTAATCAATCTATAGAAGTCTGAAAAGTGTCGTCTTCTTAGTTTTTGACAAATACTTATTGATTCTTGTCTAATCCGCCGCGAAGGTCCGTTGAGTTATTCCGATCGTCACCTCACACATTATCGGTCAAGGATACGATATTCCTGGTGGAAGGTTCTGTAGCAGAATGGACGCTTTCCTTTAAGGTTCTGCGGCTATGTTTCGTAGCATTAGAGTCATAGGATTAAAAAAACAGGATTAGAAAAATAGCCCTGCGCAAGAATCAGGGAGGATCGGCAATAATCGAGAATCTTTTCACACATGATTTTTCTACGATTAGGGTGTGTTAGGAGGCTATAGTCATGCTCCCACCGGACAGCAGTTTTTGGCCAGATGAGGGACTTGAGTATGCTGTGGACCTACTGTACCAGCCGCCCAAGAGGTCGCTGTCATTGCCGCAGTCGCTACCAGAAGCAGGGATTGGTGAAATTTTGACGCTGGAAACGCTGGCCCCTCACGTCTTTGGTAAGGCTGCACCGTTAGATGCACCGCTGGCGATCGCACATATGGACCCACCCACGCCTTGGATCACCTGGGCGATCGCGCTCTGGAACGCCCGCCTGAATCAAAACCTACTTCATCCCGCCACCGCCCCCTTTGCCACCGAGGCCGAAGAGCTTGTCATCAGCTGGCTCACCCCCTATTTCGGCATGGGCGGCGGTCATATGTGTGCGGGCTCTACCCTGGCGAATATCACCGCAATCTGGGCGGCTAGAGACGCGAAAGGTGCGAAAAAAGTCATCGCTTCTGCAGCTGCTCACCTCAGCGTCAAAAAAGCAGCCAAGCTGCTGGGTCTGGCCTTTGAAGCCATCCCCACGACTTTAGAGGGACAGCTCGATCCAAACCAGCTCGGAGATTTAAGCGAGGCCTGTCTCGTTCTGACGGCTGGCACTACCGCGACGGGCGTTGTCGATCCGCTTGATTTGATAGGACAGGCGGCTTGGACACATGTCGATGCAGCCTGGGCAGGTCCCTTGCGCTTGAGTCCTACTTATGCACCTTTGTTAGATGGGATAGAGAAAGCTGATTCTATTGCGATTTCTGGTCATAAATGGCTTTTTCAGCCCAAAGAGTCTGCGATGATTTTGTTCCAAACACCCGAAGTCGCTAATGAGGCCATTAGCTTTGGTGGGGGCTACTTAACGAAGCCTAATATTGGGATTCAAGGGTCGAGAGGGGCTGCGGCTATTGCCTTGTTGGCCACGCTGATGGCCTGGGGAAAAAGCGGCTTGGTCCAGCGGATAGAGCGGACGATGGCGATGGCGCATCAGTTGGCTGCAAGCTTGCGCCAGGAAACCCAGCTGTCTCTTTGGGCCGTGCCTAAAACAGGTATTACCGTCTTTTGTCCGAACAACTGTTCTACAACAGAATTGTTATCTTATTTACCGCCAGAAATGCTGTCAACTTGCATCATAGAGGATGAAACCTGGCTTCGCTCAGTGGTCGCAAACCCCGTTGCTGACGTCGAGGCTATTGTTCATCGTATTCAAGCCGCTCTGCGTGCTTGCGCTCAAGTATGACGGTCTCTAAAGCACCTTCATTGACAGACGCTATTGTTGCACCATCAAAAAAGAAAAGCCCCTTTAAAGAAACCGATAAAAAAGCAGGCCCCCGACGCTGGTTAGTCAAGGTTGCGATTGGTAGTAGTGTGGCGATCGCTGCTGCTGCAACCTTTGGCTGCTATTGGGTCGTGCGATCGCTCACTTTAGAAATTCTCAAATCAAATGCCTTCTTAGAAGTACAACAGGGCGTAAATGAGATTGATCAGTGGCTCGTAGCGAGCAAAGCCGAGGTAGAGACTGTGGCGAATGCCCCCACTGTTCGCAGTATGGAGCTATCTCAGATTGATTCCTATGTGCAACGACTGATCGCAGGGCAATCTAACTTCTTTAAGTACGCAATGGGATTCACCAATGGCCGTTACTATAGCTCGGCTCGTCGTAACCTGGCTGAGAATAGTATTGGCGATCGCATCTATTTCCAACAGGCCCTCTTGGGCCATACCTTTGTCAGCGATCCCATTATTTCTCGTACGACGGGCATTCCCCAGGTCAACATTGCCGCACCCATTTGGCCGATTTCTAACATCCCAGCGTCCCTGCCTACCTCAGAGGCTTCACCCACAGGCGTTTTCATCGGTTCAGTCGCCGTTAATCGCGTCACCACCGTTGTCAATCAGCTTCAGTATGGTCGTGGCAGCTACCCCTTTGCGCTAAATTCCAGAGGTCAAGCCATCGTCCATCCGAATACCCGCTTGATGTCTACTAAAGAAAAGCCCGCACCTAGCTTTTTAGACGCATCCGATGCAAACCTAGCCGCGCTTGCTCAGTCTATGGGCGACCAAGAACAAGACATCGAGCTTATTTCAATAGACGGTGAAATTCAGTATGTGGCCTATCTCCCGTTACAAGAAGCCAACTGGTCAATTGCACTGGTTATCCCACGCGAAAATATTGAAGGGCAGCTACGTCCGCTAAATTTGATTGCATTTGGGGGGCTAGCACTCACCTTGGCTATGCTTACGGTGCTTTGGAGAGTTAAAGCCTTTGAGAAAAAACAACTCCAGAGAACAAAGATCGCTGCCGAGCTGGCAAACAAAGCTAAAAGCGAATTTTTGACCAATATGACCCACGAGCTACGCACACCGCTTAACGGCATTTTGGGCTATGCCCAAATTTTGCAGCGTGAGCAAGCGATGACGACTCAGCAAAAAAAAGGGTTGAACATCATTCATCAAAGTGGGCAATACTTGCTGCTGCTCATTAATGATGTTTTAGATTTGGCCAAAATTGAAGCTCGAAAACTAGAGCTGACGCTCTCTCCTGTTTTGTTAGCGCCGCTGCTGCTCAATATTGTTGAAATAATTCGTGTTCAGGCTAACCAGAAAGAACTCGAACTCATTTACCAGCCCAGTCCTCACTTGCCTAAAGTTGTAGCCGTTGATGAAAAGCGCTTACAACAAATCCTAATGAATTTATTGGGCAACGCCGTCAAGTTTACAGACAGAGGCAGCATTACCTTAACGGTAGAAGTCCTTCAGCATCCTGACAATGCCTTCCCACCGGAAAGTTGCAGCCTCTCTTTTTCTATACAAGATACGGGTGTTGGAATTTCACCGGAAACACTTCCTCATATTTTTTCTCCCTTTGAACAAGATAAAGACTTACAGTATCACAAAGAAGGGGCAGGCTTAGGTCTTGCTATTAGTCAGCAAATAGCACATCTCATGAACACTGATATTCATGTTCAAAGTTGTGTCGATAAAGGCAGTACGTTTTCTTTCACTTTAAATCTTCTCGTACTGAAACATTCTGAATCCTCTCTGTCGAAAAACATAGCACAAGAGGCATACCGATGAAGACGGTGGGGAATGGGTTTTATCGGTTAGTTATTGGGGCTACAACGATTGTGATGAGCCTTGTTGCCTGTGGCGGGTATGGGGCGATGCAATCGCTCATTTTGCAAAACTTGAAAGAAAATGCCCTATTAGAGGTACAGCAAGGTGTTAACGACATTGACCAGTGGCTAATTACACTCAAGACAGAGGTCGAGAGCCTAGCAAGTACCCCTACAATACAAACCATGAATTGGGCACTGGTGGAGCCATACTTAAAGCAAGAGATTACAAACAGCGGAGATATTGTTGCGTTTTCCGATGTGTTTTTTATCTTTGCTATGGTGGAAGCCGATGGCTCCTTTTATAACACTAAGGTCGGCCGCTCTGCTAAGAACGCGAGTCACCGTGAGTATTTCAAAAGAGCAATGGCGGGGCAAACAACGGTGTCAGATCCGTTTATCGGATTAGAAACAGATATTCCAACTATTGCGATCGCTGCGCCTATTTTGTCACCGACAACCGCTGAACCCATGGGTGATATTAATGGCAACGTCAAACTAGATCGACTCACCCAAGTCGTCAATCAGCTGAATTACGGCGAAGGCAGCTATGCCTTTGTTTTGAATTCAAAAGGAGGTGCGATCGCTCACCCCAATCGGGATCTTCTCTTCAATGTCGATCGGCCCACCTCGCCAATTCTGTTGAACCATGCCGATCCAGACCTCGCTACTATTGCTAAGCATATGGTCAATCGAGAACAGGGCATAAACCTGCACGCTATAGATGGGAAACGTCAATACGTGGCCTACCTGCCGCTTACAGCAGCGGACTGGTCTGTCGCCTTGGTCATTCCTCGTCAAAACATTGAAAGGCAGCTGCTTCCTTTGAACGCGATCGCACTCACCGTGGTCGGTCTTACCCTGGCTATGATTACGCTGCTATGGAAAGTTCAAACCTTTGAACAACGACAGCTAAAAAAAACAAAAAACGCCGCTGAAGCTGCCAACCAGGCAAAAAGCGAATTCTTAGCCAACATCAGTCATGAACTGCGGACCCCACTCAATAGCATTCTTGGGTATGCCCAAATATTACGACGTGAAAAAAACATCACGCCAAAACAACAGAAAGGCTTAGATATTATTTCCCAAAGCGGCGAGCACCTCCTGGCTCTGATTAACGATGTGCTAGACATTGCCAAAATTGAGGCCCGCAAGCTGACCGTGCAACCACAGCCAACTCATTTACTCAGTCTACTTACAGGCGTTGTTGATATTATTCGTGTCCGAGCGCTTCAAAAAGGTCTACAGTTCTATTACTATCCTGGCGAGCCTCTCCCTCAATACATCCTGGTAGATGAAAGACGTTTGCGCCAAATATTATTAAATCTTTTGGGCAACGCTGTGAAGTTTACGCAGGAAGGAGGTGTCACACTAAAGGTTGATTCAGCCTCTTTTATGCAAACGCGATCTGAGCAATCTTGCCGACTCTCCTTTGAAATTAAAGACACGGGCGTTGGCATCAGCACCCGCGAAATCTCCAGAATTTTTCAACCCTTTGAACAAGGTGAAAAGTTATACAACAAGCTAGAAGGCACCGGATTAGGCCTAGCGATTAGTCAGCAAATCGTTAAGCTCATGGGCTCACAACTTCAAGTTCGCAGTCGCCTAAAAGAAGGCAGCACATTTTCCTTCTCTTTAAATGTTGAAATTTCCCCTTTAGAATCACTGTCCACACTACAAAGCTTAGACTTCAAATCAGCATCTGCCGTGATCGGATACAAGGGAGAGCGCAAAACTATTCTCATCGTGGACGACCGCTGGGAAAATCGATCAGTTATGGCAAGCTTGCTAGAGCCATTAGGATTTGTTTTGTTACAGGCCGAAGATGGTCAGATAGGCTTAGAAAAAACCTCATGTCATCAACCTGATCTAATCATTACAGATTTAGTCATGCCAAAGCTAGATGGATATGCTTTTCTTCAGAAAATGCGTCAAAAAGGACAACAAAGCGACTCTATTCAAAGTATTCCGGTTATTGTGTCATCGGCTTCCGTTTCTAAGAGCGATCGCCAAGCGAGCCTCAATGCCGGGGCTAGCGATTTTTTACCTAAGCCTATTTGGACCAGTGAGTTACTGATGCTGCTAAGAAAATATCTGAAAATCGAATGGCAATATGAGGATAAATCTGAGCCAGTATTGGCTCGCACTCGCAGAGCATCACCTTTGAAGTATGCGCTAAATCACGAACAGCCCACAGAGGAGGTACAACTCACTTTGCCGCCTCCTGATGAGATTGCGCCCCTTCACCATGCCGCCTCTATGGGCAACATCACTCAAGTTGAATATGAAGCCCATCGACTTACAGACTTGAATGCATCCTATCAAGCCTTTGCAGAAAAACTTTTGAATTTTGCACAAGCTATGGATGACGAAGCTATTCTAACCCTAGTAGAAACCTGTTATTCAGCACAAAAACCACCTTACACCCAGCGCATTAGCTGATTCCTCATGCCATGCCACCCGAATGAGAAAATCCAAGCTCGGTAGATTAGTCCAAAAAAATCCATCATTTTTAGGCGATTTATTGGGATACAGTTGGGGCGCAGAAAATAAAAAATCCTCGAATCTATTGCTGTATACGAAAAGAGCGTTTGTTTTCCAAGCTGCCTATCAATATTGTGATCAGTAGGTTGCGGCTGCACCATACACCGAAGCTCAGCAGCAATGATTAGCCTGACTATGCTCATATCAACGCCTTCGGCCTTCTTTATTTACCCAATACCAAGCATTAAAACAGCCCAGCCCAATCCCTATTAACAACAACATCAGCGTCCAAGAATATTGACTCTGCATTTGCCTATCTAGCCAAACGCCAAGCGCAATGCCTATCAGTGTGGGCATGCTGACTGCCCAGCCAACAAGGCCAAACATTCTCATGCCTAGCCACACTTGAGTATGGCTGTGCCGCGCATGCAGCTTTCGCTGCGCCTTCCGAGTAATCTTTTTCAAAAAAGCGGCCTTTTGCCGTTCGGGTGTATTGCGTTTTATCGGCATTTAGGCTCCTTCCATTAAGACACTAAACTGTCGAGACAAGCCCGCTTCTAAACGGGCTAGCGCAGTCTGCGTTAGCCTTGCTTGTTCGTCTAGCTGACGAAACTGCGTTTCTACCGCCTGATGCAGCTGTGCTAGGTTATCGCCTGCGATCGCCTCCCAAACTGAAACCGAAACCGAGACGCCCTGCTTAACCAGCAAACCTTGTCCCATCGCCAAATAATTCTCTGTGACCTTCTCTTGTTCGTCTGCTGTTTCATAAATAAAAATACCCGGCTCCAAAATAGAGAGACAGTCAATATGTTTGGGTAAAAGACAAAATGAACCGTGAGTGCCTTCGGCCACAAGTCTGGTCACCACAGCATCTACTAGGACATGATGGGGAAGCGTAACGGTCAGGTGCATGGCTGAGTCTGTGGTTGTCGTTAGGCTCACGCAACAGTCTCCTTTTTTTCCAGCGTGGGCTGAGCGGCTGCGACATCTTGAATAGGGCCAATCATGTACAGTGCTTTTTCTGGTAGTTCAGAAAACTCATCTTTCAAGATACGTTCACAGCCTTCCAGGGTTTGTGATAGCGGCACCCACTTCCCTGGCAAGCTAGTGAAAGATTCTGTTGTAAAAAAGGGCTGCGTTAAAAATCGCTCGAGCCGCCTGGCGCGGAAGACTGTTTCTCTTTCCTGTTGTGCCAATTCTTCTAGACCCAGCATAGCGATAATGTCTTTGAGTTCTTCATAGTCTGCTAGGGTGGTCCGTACCGCTTGTGCCACTTGGTAATGGCGTTGACCAACCACCGCCGGGGTCAGCAGCTTGGAGCCAGATTGCAGCGGATCTACAGCTGGATATAACCCCTCACTGGTTCGCTTACGCGAGAGCACAATCGACGCTGAGAGGTGCGAAAATGTGTGCACTGCGGCGGGATCTGTCAGGTCATCAGCAGGCACATACACAGCCTGAACAGAGGTGATAGCCGCTGATTGCGTACTACAAATGCGCTCTTCTAATGCGGCTAAATCTGTTGCTAGGGTCGGTTGATAACCTACTCGTGAGGGCAATTGGCCCATCAAGCCCGAAACCTCAGCGCCCGCTTGAATAAAGCGGAACACATTGTCAATCATGAGCAGCACATCGCGGTGCAGGTCATCGCGAAAATGTTCGGCCATGGTGAGGGCCGCGTGACCCACGCGAAAGCGAGCGCCGGGTGGCTCATTCATTTGTCCAAAGACCATAACAGTGTTGTTGAGTACACCTGCCTCGGCCATCTCGCGGTACAGCTCTTCGCCTTCGCGCGATCGCTCACCAATCCCACAGAACAAACTCACCCCTTGGTACTGACGCACCACGTTGTGAATCATCTCGGTAATGAGTACAGTTTTGCCAACGCCCGCACCGCCAAACAAGCCGGCTTTGCCACCGCGCTCAATCGGCGCTAGCAAGTCAATAGCTTTGATCCCGGTTTCTAAAATGTCCGTTTGAGTGGCCCGCTGGCTTAGGGGTACCGGAGAGCTATGAATGGATTTTACCGATCCACTCACTGCCGTTTTTCCATCTATGGGCTCACCAAAAACATTGAATACTCTCCCCAATAGCTGAGTGCCGACGGGGACTTGCAGCGGATAGCCTGTTGCGATTACGGATGAGCCTCGAGCGAGTCCTTGAATAGGCGTTAAGGCAATACCCCGCACGACCTGCCGGCTCAGATGGCTCAGTACTTCAATTGCGGTGCTGTTTTCATTCGTCTTTCCACGCTGAGCATCTTGGGTTCTTAAAAGCGTGTGTAGCTCAGGCAACCCTTGAGCAAAGTGAATATCAATCACGCTACCGCGAATAGCCACTACTGTTCCGTAGGTTTGCTTTGCCCGAGTGGGCTCAGGTGGGCTGTAGTGAGTTTGCAATGATGGCATCAAACCTCTCTCAATAGCAGTTAGATTCAGACTAATAAAAAATATTGAAGATATTGTGAGCGCTGTGTTTTGCGCTTCTTTCGTTGCGATCGCCTTATTTGAAGCATCGCAGGCTTGCATCAGGTGTGATTAAGGCATCTTTAAAGTTGGCATTGGTCAGATTGGTCTGTGTAAAGTCAGCATGGCTTAAGTCCGTGCCTACAAACAACACATCGGTCAAATCAGCCTCTGCTAAATTGGCGCCATTGAGATTGTTTTCGTCAAAATCGGTTTCACGTAAGTTAGCTCCAGCCAAATTTGCCCAAATCAGATGCGTTCCGAATAGGTGAGCTTTGCTCAGATTCGCCAAACGCAAATCAACCTTTAGCAAGTGGGCTCTACCTAAGTAGGCACCGCTCAAGTTGGCCTGAAATAGATTAGCGCCGCTAAGTTCTGAGTGAGGCAGAACTTAAGTCGGCCCCACATAGATTAGCTCGGTTGAAATCATCATGCTAGCTCGCGCAATGATGAAGAAGGTAGAGGACATCAGGAGCAGCTATTAATTGTGAATGCTGTCAGGATGGCTGAATCTGTAGTGAATCGCGTACAGAATTTATAGAACAAAATTTGTCGAGCCATACAGAAAATTTGAGCCATAATAGAAGTGGTAATAGAGAAAAGGAGACGTTAGGATGCGTGACTTAATCCGAAACTCCCAGCAATATCGAGATCTATTCATTGAATTACTCGTTGTAGTGATAGTCGTTCTGCTCATGGCCAGCCCTGTATTCTAGCTTTTGGACAAGACCTCTTAGCGTCTTTTCCCCGTATACATCCAGTCAAAATGAAGCGCGATGGATCTCTATGAAAGTTGCGGTATTTAGCACTAAGCCTTACGACCGTCAGTTTTTGCTGGCTACAAATTCCGACCACGCCCACGAATTTGTCTTTTTTGAAGCTCGCCTAACGACAGAAACGGCAGCTTTAGCAGTTGGGTTTCCAGCGGTTTGTGCCTTCATTCACGATCAGCTAAATCAAGAGACCTTGACTGTCATTTCTGCTGGTGGTACGCGCCTGATTGCGTTAAGGGCCGCTGGCTTTAATAATGTTGATCTCCAAGCCGCCGCCGCATTAGAAATGACTGTTGTCAGAGTGCCTGACTATTCACCTTATGCAGTAGCTGAGCACACGGTGGGCCTGATCCTCATGCTAAACCGCAAGCTGCACAAAGCTTATAACCGAGTGCGAGATGATAATTTTTCGCTATATGGTCTGCTGGGGTTTGATCTTTACGGTGCGACGGTTGGCGTCATCGGTACGGGCAAAATCGGCCAGTGCTTCTGCAAAATTATGACGGGCTTTGGTTGCCGGGTATTGGCATACGACCCTTATCCTAATGACGCCTGCATTGCGCTGGGCGTGAAATATCTGGAGCTACCTGAGCTGCTTGCTGCTTCTGACATTGTGTCTTTGCACTGTCCTTTAATGCCGCAAACCTACCATATCATCAACGAAGAGTCTCTTGACTGGCTAAAACCAGGCGCCATGGTGGTGAACACCAGTCGAGGCGGGTTAATTGATACGAAAGCAATGATAGCGGCGATTAAGTCGGGGAAGGTCAGCCATTTAGGTATTGATGTATACGAACAAGAAGAGAATCTGTTTTTCGAAGACTGGTCTAACTCGGTTGTGCAAGATGATGATATTCAGCGGTTGCAGTCATTTAACAATGTGGTGATTACCGCGCATCAGGCGTTTTTTACGAGAGAAGCCTTGACCAACATCGCTCAAACAACACTGAAGAGCCTGAACCAGTTTGAAACAGGAGAAACCTGCGAGTACGAAATCTGCTCGCCAAAAACGTAAGGGGGAAACGTGCTAATAAACGCTTGAGCACCTATAGCATTCTGCACTTAGCTTACGCCGCCAAAAATGACTACAACCCTTACTGATCCTTTTATCTTGAATAAGAAAGTGGCAGAAAATTTGTTGTTATCAGATGATTTGTTCTATGGATGCAGTACGTTCACTAGCCGATTTTAAGGTCGTCCTGTTCGATCTCGATGGCGTGCTCACGCCCACAGCCAACATTCATGCGGCTTGCTGGAAGCGGGTATTTGATGATTTTTTGGCTCACCACGCTCAAGTGACAGACACTGCCTTTGATCCCTTTGATCTCCAGCGCGACTATAGTCTGTATGTCGATGGCAAGCCTCGTTACCCAGGTGTAGAGAGTTTTCTCGCGTCTAGAGAGATTCAGCTCCCGTATGGAGAGCCCAGCTCACCGCCTAATTGCTCTACGGTCTGTGGCATCGGCAATGGCAAGGACAGTTATTTTGCTGAGGTGCTACATACCGAAGGAATTGAGCCCTATCCAGGGGCCCTGGCGCTGGTTCACTATTTGCGTAGCGAGGGGACTAAGCTGGCGGTGGTGTCCTCGAGTCGTAACTGTAAAGAAGTTTTGAAAGTGGCCAAAATTATTGACCTGTTCGATACCATCATGGATGGCAAGCTGGCTGAGCAGCTGAAAATTCCGGGTAAGCCAGCGCCAGATACGTTTCTAAAAGCCGCCTTGCAGCTAGGGGCTGAGCCTCAGCAGGCTGTGGTTTTTGAAGATGCGATCGCAGGTGTGCAGGCAGGCCGTAACGGCAAGTTTGGGTGGGTGGTTGGCGTTGATCGCAGCGACAATGCGATCGCCCTACAAAAGAACGGTGCCGATGTAGTGATCCGCGATCTCAGAGCACTGTTACCTAAATAGGACTGTTACCTGAATAAGACTGTTACCTGAATAGGGCTGTTACCTAAATAGAACTGGGTAAACAAACTTGTTAACGGCTAAACCGTAATCAATTCAACAACTTGAGCTTAAGAGAGTATGCTGCACCGCGAACCGATTAACCTACCCGAGCATATTTATCCGACCCATCCTTGGCAGCTCGAAGAAAAACAGTTCTACCCCCGCTTCCTCGGCCAGCAAGAAACACTCTATGCCCTCGGTAATGGCTATTTGGGCATTCGAGGTTGTTTTGAAGAAGGCACACCGGCTTATCATAGCGGCACCTTTGTCAATGGCTTTCACGAGCTGTGGCCGATTATTTACCCCGAAGAAGCCTACGGATTTGCTAAAACTGGGCAAACCATGCTGAATGTGCCCGACAGCACCATCATTAAGCTATATGTGGACGATGAACCCTTCACCCTGCCAACCGCCAACTTACTGAGCTACCGGCGGGTTCTCAACATGCAGGCGGGTACGCTCGAACGTAACGTGCTGTGGGAAACCCCAACCGGTAAGAAAATTGCGATCAAATCTTGTCGGTTAGTCTCGTTTGAATATCGACATTTAGCGGCTATTTCCTACGAAGTGACCGTTGTAGACGGTGAGGCGAACATTGATATTGTCTCAAAAATTCACTACGATCCTGGCGATCAAAACGGTAAATCGCCTACTCCCTACAATGACCCCCGGCGTTCGAGAGAATTCGCTAGCCGGGTGTTGCTGCCCCAATCATGCGATGTGTTTGGCTATCGCCTCGTACTCGCCCAGAAAACCCGTGCCAGTAAGATGACTCTCGCCTGCGGGGTGGATCACACCCTGGTGACTGATTGTCCCTATACCAACAGTAAGCAGTGCGGAGAAGACACTGGCGAAATCGTGTTTTCGCTCCAGGCGCAAGCAGGCATGCCCATTCAGCTAACGAAGTATATGACATACCATACGGGGAATAATACCCTCGCAACAGAACTGCGTGCCAGGGCTGAAAGAACCCTCGATCGGGCCACAAAAAATGGGTTTGAAAGGCTTCAGGTTAGCCAGCGGCAATACCTAGATGATTTTTGGTTGCGCAGTGATGTTCAACTTGAGGGGAACCCTGACCTGGACAATCGTGTCGAGGCTTTGCAGCAAGCCATCCGTTTTAGCCTGTTTCATATTCTCCAAGCGGCTAGCCGCACCGATGGACTGGGCCTGCCCGCCAAAGGACTCACGGGCAAGGGCTACGAAGGTCACTACTTTTGGGATACCGAAATATATGTGCTCCCATTTTTAAGCTATACCCAACCGCAGCTGGCTAAAAACCTGCTCAAGTTTCGGTATAGCCTGTTAGATAAAGCCCGTCAGCGGGCTCAAATGGTGAGTCAAAAGGGCGCGCTTTTCCCTTGGCGAACCATTAACGGCGAAGAAGCCTCTGCCTACTATGCTGCGGGCACTGCTCAGTACCATATCAATGCCGATATCGTTTTTGGTCTGAAAAAATATGTAGAAGTCACAGGCGATACCGATTTTCTCTATGGAGAAGGTGCAGAAATTCTGATTGAAACGGCTCGCCTATGGTATGACCTAGGATTTTTCTCCGAGCGCTGCGAGGGCAGGTTCTGTATTCACAGCGTCACTGGCCCAGATGAGTACAACACCGTCGTTAACGACAACTTATATACCAATCTCATGGCACGGGCAAACCTACACTACGCGGTGTCAACGCTGGCATACATCCAGGAAAAACAGTGCGATCGCTTCGAAGCGCTGGTGCATGAGACGGCTCTGGATGTTACCGAAATGACGGCGTGGAAAAACGCTGCCGATCACATGTATTTGCCCTATGATGAAAAGCTCAAGATTCATCTTCAGCACGATGGTTTTCTCGATGAAAAAGTGTGGGATTTTGAAAATACGCCCTCCTACAAATATCCATTGCTGCTCCACTTCCATCCTTTGTTTATCTATCGCCATCAGGTTGTTAAGCAGGCGGATTTGGTCTTAGCAATGTTTTTGTTGGGCGATGAGTTCTCTTTGTCACAAAAGAAGCGAAACTTTGAGTATTACGACGCATTGACGACGGGTGATTCTTCTTTGTCAGTCTGTATTCAGAGCATTATGGCGTCGGAAATTGGCGATGTTGACAAGGCCTTCACCTATGCAACCTATGCCATCATTATGGATTTGGGAAATTTGTCAGGCAACGTAAAAGATGGCTGCCACATTGCTTCCATGGGTGGGAGCTGGATGGCGATGGTCTATGGTTTTGGAGGATTGCGCGATTACAATGGAAAAATTTCCTTTAGTCCCAGATTGCCTGTAGAACTCAACCGATTAGCCTTTTCTGTTACGGTTCGTCAGCAGCTACTCAAGGTAGAGCTCCTCCGTAACAAAGCAACCTACTGCTTACAAGCAGGGACTGCTCTAGTGATTACCCACGAAGATAAAGAGATTTCTTTAACACCTGGAATACCGGTTGCTATTGAAATGAGCTAAAGGGTTCAAGTCCTTTGTATTTTTACTCAAAACAAGAAGTGAACAACAGGCCGGCGTCCTTCATTCGGGGGCCGTTCAGCAGGTTGAGACATGACTGGCCCTGGTAGCCTAAGTCCATGATTGGGTCAATGATTGGGGACATTTTGACGACACATATCGCTCACCAAGCGAAGAACTTTTACAATTTTTTAGGTGTAAAAGACAACGTTTTAAAGTCGTGGGTTAAAATACTTTTTTATCCTTTAAATTTCTGACTGCTATATAATCCCATCTTACCAAGGGAAATTTAAGACTTTGTGAAGGGCATTTCAGTTTTTTGTGCATAGCTTATCTTCTATTTTTCTGTTGTATTGGCGAGGTGAATATGCCACAATATAGGTGTAACAAACAAGAGCTCGAAACGACCTCCGAGACACCTAAGAACGCCTATCGGACGTATTCGTTGTTCTTTATTCCATTCAGTGAGGGGGATCTTCGTCACCACTCCCACTGAACTCGACTCTCGCTGAATTGTGCGGAGAGGAGGTGAACCATGAGGACGCTACTTTATCGCCATCGCATCCAGCAGTTGGCTGCTATTACGGGTGCACTGCTATTGGCAGCCACACCGGCCTTGCCGGAAGCGCCTTTGGCAGCCGAGCCTACCTTGCTTCAGCAAAACAATATCCGACGGCTGATGTTAACCAATACATGCGCAGCGTGTGATTTGGAGGGCGTCACCCTACTCGAAGCTCATCTTATTGGAACTGACTTACGTAAGGCTAACTTGCGCGGTGCCAACCTCACTGGCAGCAACCTCGAAGGTGCTGATTTAGAAGGTGCTGACCTGACAGGTGCTAACTTTACAGGGACGTTTTTAACAGACGCTCGCCTAGTCAATACTCAGCTTGTTGGTGTGAACTTCACGGCGGCCCACCTCTACAATACTGATGTGCAAGGGGCCAATGTGGCTAATCTTAACTTGACAGACGCTGAGATTTTCAATACGGCGATTAGCGTTGGTGGTGACGCACTCCCTGAAAGCGAACTTCAGCCTCTAGAGCCGACCCCAGAAGTACCCCCAGAGCAACTCCTAGAGCCAATCATTCCGTTTGAAGAGACTCAGCCGCCGGAGCCGTATCCAGAGTATTTACTCTATCCTGTTTTGTAGCATTCGTGGCATACTTACATCTAATCGACTATCGCATATACGACCTCGACGGTGAGGGCAAAAGCAAACTAGACCCTGTTCAAGAGATGTTGCTGAACATCGTTCATCACAAGCAGTTACCGTTTCATGCCGTACTGATGGACAGTTGGTATGCTGCCAAGCAATTGTTGTTACTGATTGAGTCGTTGAACAAAGTGTACTACTGTCCGCTAAAGTCGAATCGCAAAGTGGACGACTCTGGCAGCGAGCATCCTTACCAGCGGGTCGATAGCCTTACTTGGCAGGCGGCAGACGAAGAGACTGGCAAAATCGTCAAACTCAGAGGCTTTCCCAAGAGCCACAAGGTGAAACTGCTGATGGGTTGTGGCGTCTACCCGCCGCACGGACTATATCATTCTCCTGCGTAAGTCCTAATAAGGTCATCTAAAATTTGTACAGCTATGCTAAATCATTAGCCTAACCATGAAACATCAGAAACCCGTGAAGATTATTGGACCGCTGCCACAACAACTGAGCTGTCAGAGAAGCGACACTTCTCGGACAGCTGTTCTTTTTTGAAGAAGATATTGAAATCCAACAGTCTTAAAGTTGGGTTTGTGACTTGAGAGTAGTTCGGGCTACTTGGCAGATACACGGACTACCCAAAAGCGAGCTACAAAAACTGGAAACTAAGAGACTGGAAACTAGGAGACTGGGACTTTAACTGATGCCTTCTCAGTGTCTTCTGTCTTTGGAATAGTCAGGCTGAGCACGCCGTCTTTATATTCAGCAACAACCTGATCTTTAGCGATGCTAGAGGGCATCGGAATCAGGCGCTCAAACTTACCATAGTGAAACTCAGAGCGAAACTTTCCGTTCTCTTCTGTCTTCGTTTCAGACTTTCGCTCTCCTTTTACAGAAATCGAATCATCCATCACCTCAATATCAAGATCATCAGCCTGCATCCCAGGGACCTCCAGCTTCAGGTGAATCTCTTTTTCGGTTTCGTCAATTTCTGCTGAAGGCATAAAAGCAAGTCCATTTCCGTTGTTCGGCAGGTTAGACGTAAACTGCTCCAGCAGATTATTCATCTCCTTCCTGAGGGTATCGACTTCGCCAAAAGACTCCCAGGAATCAACTTTGCCGAAGGGCCGCCAAAGTGGTCGCCAAAGTGGGGGGGGCATAACACTATCTCCTTAGAAATTAAAAGACTGCAAATTAAGGGTGAGTGCTCTAAACATTGTTTGAGAACGCTCTTTCCATAGCTTCAATGTAGGCAAACAAGTTGAAGAAAATGTGAGGAAAAAGAAGTCTTTAAGAAGGTAGAGAATGGGATAGACGAAAGTTCTTCCATTGTCCTCACACCGTCCTCAAACTTGGTGATTAGGCTAAGGAGAGATAGACCCACCACCCCTGGTTAATGATGTGAATTCATCATAGTTCCTTCTGGAGCTAGGTTCATCGCTTCTATCCGTTACTCTGAGAACTCGAAAAATCGCTAGTTTCCCTTGTTGAAACCGTACTGTGCAAGACAGAGTGCAGAGAATGGAGTCCCGCGAGCAATTTGGACCAGATTTTAACCGTTGTGTGCTGTGTTTGGATAATAAAGGGGAAACTCCACCCTCATAAATTTCTCAAAGTTTTGGGTTACAACCAATAGTGCGCATTGGAATTGTTATCGTCCTGGTAGATCAAGCTTGTCTCTACAAGGTTATCTCTACCGGATTAAGGAGGCTCACTATGCTGACCGTTCGAGATATTATGACCCGCTCTGTCGTGGTTATTCGCAGTTCTGCAACAGTAGAAGATGCTATCTGGCTGATGCGGGCTAAGCAGGTGCGATCGCTCATTGTTGAAAAATCGTTTGAAGAGGCACCTTACGGCATTATCACAGAAAAAGATATCGTCTATGGTGTGACTGCACTCGGGAAAGACCCTGGCATGGTGTTTGTCGACAGTCTGATGCGCCGTCCCTGCGTTGAAATTCCCAGCTATATTTCTACTCAAGAAGCCGCACAGCTGCTCTCAGAAAAGGGTATCCATCGCGCACCTGTCGTAGAAAATAACAAACTGCTCGGCATCCTCTCTGTCACTGACATCTTGATTAAAGGGGCGCTAGATACCCCAGAACAAGATCAGCTGTCCCTAGCGATTAGAGCGGCTTTGCAGCAGGCCCGCATTGTGGACAATCAAGAGGAGCAAATCCGGCAAGAGTGCAACTTAGCATGGCAAGTATACGAGGAGATAAGGCAAAAAGCCAGTGTCTAAAAGAATTGCTACTAGGGTGGGAGAACGATCCTGGCCAGCAAAACGTCTTTGGCCTGATGGAGATAGAGCCAGAATTGGTGCGTAGCGGTTTCCAGGCTAAGGTGTTTGGGAACTTTCCCAGCTTGTTTATATCTCCCGTGTACACACAAGTGTGCGAACATCGCTATATCCTGAAACCCTCATCCCCCAACCCCTTGATCCCGAAGGGAGAAGGGGCTCCTGAGCTAGCAGGCTCCCTCACAGAATCTTCAACTCCTTTGCTTAGGGTTGAAGGGTGAAAAAGAGAATCAGGAGCATTAGAAACATGATGGTAAACACGCTCTCGCGTCAAACTTTGGCACGCCAGTCAGCTTCCTACCCATTTTTGGTGATTGGCTATGACAATGAGCTACGCGGTGACGATGCCGTTAGCGCGAAGGTCGCCGAAACAATTGCCAGCTGGCACCTGCCAGAGGTAAAAGCAATGGTTGTTCATCAGCTACTACCTGAGCTGGCTGTTAAGATTGCTCAAGCAAGCTACGTGATTTTTGTAGATGCCTGTACAGAAGAGAGCTGTACGCTACGGGCACAGCTATCGCCTATTACTGCAAGGCTAAAGAATGCATCTTCTAGGTCACTTACCCACAGGCACAGCGCTCAAGGACTGCTGGCACTGACCCAAAAAGTCTACGGCCATGTGCCTCAAGCATGGCTACTGCAAGTACCGACAAAAAGCTTTGATTTTGGGGAGCAGCTTTCTTCTACCGCGCACCGAGGCATTGACGACGCTGTTCAGACGATTGAGCGCTTATTACTCAACTACCAAGTGCCTTATCCGGCCACTTTAGAACCATGTATAAAGTCGGCTTAATGTACTCCGCAGTTGCCTTAGCCCTAGGTTATTCTGAGTCGCGCTTAGCGTCAGCGAGCGTTGGGAGCTGGCAGTCGCGTGTTTATCGGCTCCTGGGCGAGTTTGCCATCAGCCAGCTCGATCCACATGAGATCAAAGAGACGCTGACGTACCTGGAGCGAATAGCTGAACAAAGGAGAAAAAAGACTACGGCAACACCGCTGTACTGACTATTGGCAGCTGGATTGTGAATTCTGTTCCCTTGCCCAGTTCAGAGTGGCATAACAGATGCCCTTTGTGCTGCTCTACAATAATTTGATGGCTCATAGACAGCCCGAGCCCAGTGCCTTTGCCAATAGGCTTGGTCGTAAAAAACGGATCAAAAACATGGTGTAAATCCTGCTGACTGATACCTACTCCGTTGTCTGCGATCGCAACTTGAACCCACTGGTCATTCAGCTGCCTAGCTGTAATGGAAATCTGGCACAATCCGTTTGGGCTGATATCACTACAGCCAGAAAGGGCGTCTATCGCATTATTGAGCAGATGCAGAAATACCTGATTAACCGCACTATGATCACAGTCCACCATGGGTAGCGTTGAATAGTTTTTTCTGACCTCAATTCTGGGTGAGCGAGAATTATCTGTAAGCCGGCTTTGCAGTAAAACTAACGAACTCTCTAGGCCTTCTATAAGATCTGCTTTTTTGCGCTGTGATTCATCCAAGCGCGAAAAGTTGCGCATAGAATCAACAATTTGACGAATACGCCCTGTACCCGTTTGCATAGAGCCTAAAATTTTGTCAATGTCATCCTTAATAAACTCAAGTTCAATATCCTCTTTCAGTTCAGTAATTTCGGCAGGAGTATGGCTATCTGTATCTTCATAGAGCTTAATCACAGAAAATAGATCAGACGCGTACTGTCTAAGGTGGCGCAAGTTTCCGTGAATAAAACTGATCGGATTGTTTATCTCATGTGCGATACCCGCAGATAGCTGACCTAAGCTCAGCATCTTTTCATTGTGAACGAGCAGCATCTGTGTTTTTTGTAGCTGTACCAGCGTCTCTGATGTGCGATCGCGCTCATCTCGATAGCTCACCTGTGTCGCCATCAGCTGGTGAAGCGTACGGGTGTACACACTGACACTAAATAGAACAAACAGCGCCCCGAAGAAAAATACAGTCCCTGTCAATAGCGGAAGCCATTCAAACGCCTGCGATGCAATTAAGAAAACAGCCAGACAGTAGCCACCTAAAAAAAAGACCATTAGGATAGACAAATACTGCCAGCTACGCGGCGTTTGCATCGAGCCATCAGCCTGAGCCTCACCTTGATTAAGCCAGCTGATAATTTTTCGAGTCTTAAAAATTGCCAAGCTCATCACCGCAGCCCCCATCGTAATCAGGCCAACGATTAAAGCTGATAGGGGCAACGGGAGGGGTAAATCGCTCAAAAACAAACTGACTCATTGTCAAGGGCAGTATACCCAAAGAGCATCAACACTCAAGTGAGCTTAGTAAGGTCTATCGTACGTCACTACACCGAAAACGACGACGAGGTCTTTGAGCTCGGGTCACCGCTGTAGGGCTGCACACCTGTAGCAGGATAGTTGTTCATCGTGCGGGCCAAAAATCTCCAGCGCAGCGTCTGCATGCAAAAAAAACAGGACGCTGCTTGAGTTCATCAAGCGCCTCGTCTACGTGCTCAGAGGAGAACTCGTATCCGGTTTGTTTGGCAACGTTTATCAGTTCGTCCGGACTAGCGGTATTTCCCAGTTTCGCTTTAAGCTGCTCGTCTTTAGCAGCTGTAGACAATAGGCAAAAACATTGAGGAAACTGTGAGGGGAATTGTTTTACGCCCACCAATGCCTTCATGATTTTCTCACAAGTCAGCGGTACGCTATGGCGGCAATCAGGTGTTAAGAACACCGCCTGCCTCTTCTTTTGTAACTGAAGGAATGTCCCCTATGCCGCTGCCAAAAGCTTCGTTGAACACCCTATGGCAGTCAGCACCTACCACAACAGAGAGTGTTTTCCAGCCAGTGCAAACAGTCACAATGCCAAAGGCCGCTCAGCGCTATTTTGCACATGCTATAGCTCCTAACACCCAGCTTGCCACCGCTGTTCGCCTGAAAATGCAGGGTGAAATTAAGCTCAAAGGCTGGCATTCCTTCCGAGCCGAACAGGTTATCTGTGCTCACCGAGGAATGTTATGGCAAGCGACGGTGTGGATGAAAGGCCTTCCTATCTTTGGCTGGGATCGATTAATAGAAGGTGACGGAGCCATGCAGTGGAAATTGCTAGGACTGTTGCCACTGGCAAAGGCTCGAGGGTCAGATATTACCCGCTCTGCGGTGGGACGAATGCAGGGCGAATATGCGTGGTTACCTTCGGCACTGCTCGACCAGGCTGTGAAATGGACCGCGGTAGACGAGACTCATATCTGCGCTGAACTCAGCTTATGCAACGAAACCACCCATCTCAAGCTGACTCTTAACGAAACAGGGCGACTACAAGAAGCCTGCTTCAAACGCTGGGGAGACCCCGGAGAGAGTACACCTCACTATGAAAATTTTGGAGTGTTAGTAGAAGACGAAGGCACGTTCTCGGGCTATACCATTCCAACCAGAGTGCGGGCTGGGTGGTATTTTGGCAGCGATCGTTTTGAGACAGAGGGTGATTTTTTTCATGCCACCATCGATGAAGCCATTTATCGCTAGCTAAATTAAGGAAATTGATCGCGCTGCGGTTTGAGGTGTCTGGTGGCACAATCGTTTGATAGCTGCGATCTTTGTCACGAGTATTGCATTATTAGTGGGTTTCACGATTGTTTGGATGTTCCCTCGGGGGCCAGCGACCGCCTCACAAGATCTAACGATTATGCTTGTAACCTTTCTGGTGGGCGGCTTCTCAGGGTTTGCAATGCGATTGCCATGGTTTTAGCCCCAGCGGCCTACATGATCGCCGTTGAACTAGGACAGCTCAATCGAGTCGGTCCTACTGTTGGCCCTATTCGGCTAGGCGAAACCTTTGGCATTTTAGCACTGTTGTTAGGTCGTGGATTTCATGGACTGGTCGGTGTGCTACCGATTGTGGCAGGGGTTGGCATGATGATTGCTGACTTATTAGCTCCGCCATCACCGATCAATATAGCCCGTGTGCGCCGGCCATAGGTGGCATCAATGAGCTGACCGTGATCACGTGCGTCCAAAATAATGCGTTTGGCTGTGGCAGAATCAGGGCTAACGATAGAGAAGATCCTATTTGCACAAACAACTTTGCACAGACAACGTTTCCAAATCCAATGTTGATAAGCTTTATGCTGAGAGTTGCGGGATAAACTTAACGCTACATCACTATATAGTAATATAATGATAATACGCCCAGAACCAAACGTGTTGACGATGCCAAAGAAAAAGTCCCTAAAAAATCAGCTTGTGAAACAGTCAGCGGACGACAAGGAAGAAGCTAGTCAAGTCGCGCATCTTTCTGTTGAGTCGCTCACACTAATAGCTAATTTCTTTAAAGTGCTCTCTGAACCTAGCCGACTACAAATTGTGTGTACGCTCAAGTCTGGCCCGCAAAATGTCACAGAGATTATTCAGCAAACGGGGCTAGGTCAAGCGAATGTTTCTAAGCACCTTAAGCTGCTTGCTCAAGCTGGTATCGTTTCCCGGCAGCAGCGCGGTGTTTCGGCTTACTACCGCATCGCTAATCCCACGTTTTTTAAGCTCTGTGAACTCGTTTGCGAAACACTGTCTATTCAGCTGGTTCAGCAAAACAAACAGGTCGAAGAAATCACATCTATCGTGTCTAACTAAAAGTAGTCTGCTAAAACACAGTGCGTCGACCAGTCGCGTTGGGCAGTGACCCCAGCAGCTGAAAAGCAGAGTACAGAGGCTGAAAAGGACAGGTTATGGTCAGTTTTAATTTTTTGACTGCTTTGATAGGGGGTGTGCTAATTGGTATTAGTGCCACGCTTTTGCTGTTGTTTAACGGTCGTATTGCCGGTATCAGCGGTATTGTTAGTGGCACGCTGGGATTGGGTGCGGGCGGCCTCTGGCGATGGTTGTTTGTGATTGGTCTGTTGGGGGGCGGTTGGCTCTACGAAAGTGTTCTGGCTCAGCAGCCTACGCCAGAGGCTGCATTTTCTCCTTGGGCGATGGTGGTGGGCGGATTATTCGTTGGGGTCGGGACGCGCTTGGGTCATGGCTGCACAAGTGGCCATGGTGTGTGTGGGCTAGGGCGGCTATCGGTGCGATCGCTCGTGGCTGTACTCACCTTTCTGTCAACAGGATTTGTCACAGTGTTTATCACTCGCCATGTATTGATGCTAGGCGCATGATACCAAGCGCAGCCGGCTAAAATAGCCGATTAGGAGAACACAATGAAGCAGACGATAAAACAAAACGGATTAGCCTTCATAGCAGGGATTATTTTTGGGGTGGGCCTTGGCCTTTCGCAAATGATTGATCGCCAGCGCGTGCTGGGCTTTTTGGACCTGGCGGGCAATTGGGATCCTACGTTACTGTTTGTGTTGGGTGGCGCAGTCGCAGTCACCGTTATTTCATTTCGCTTTGTGCTCAATCGCAATACCCCATTGCTGAGCGCCCAGTTTTATGTACCCACCCACTTAGCGGGTGACAAGGAACTTCCATGTCATATGTAGCAAGGATTTGAGAAAATAAAAGGGCAAAAAAATAGGAAGG
>JBCBPY010000048.1:0-39872 GCA_039820525.1 Cyanobacteria bacterium J06634_5 | reverse complement strand
GTTGTTCGAAGCTACATACTCCGAATATAAGCTTCAGCCTTTTTTCTTGCAGAATTATCCGTCGAACTCACGTTTGACGAGGGCGCGGTTCCCTTCAAAGGTGAGGATCACGCCTGTGCGCCAGCGGACTTGTTGGCTGCTCAGCACATGGGTACGAACGATAAATCGAGGGAGCAGGCCTTCGGGCAAGATGGGGTTATTCGTAGCGGAAGTTTAGGCACTCTGCAAGGGTGAAGGCGGAGGCTTCGGGGGGTTGTTGTTTATCGAGGAGGTCCGGAATGAGGTAGCGGTTTTCATCTTCTTCAAAGCGGAGGCATAGCTCGAACTTGCGCATGAGATCTAGCAGGAAGCCGTGGCGCTCTGGGGGGTATTGGGTGGTGTCGAGGGCTCGGTTAAGGCAGTTGGCGGTGAGTTCGCCTTTGGCGGCGGTGAGGATGGAATCGTTTAAGAGGGTGTAAATGCCGCTGGTGACCCAGCGAGGGTTTAGGACGTGGGTGTCGCGCAGGCGCGGGTCGTCTTTGTAGTTTAGGGCGATGCCGAGGTTGTGGAGGTGGACGGCGAGGGAGTCTTGGGCGCTGGTGTTTGCTTCGCCATCCTGCTGGCAAATCTCTCGGTATTTTTCAAAGGAAATGTAGTTATCTTGCATGTTTGCAAGTTCGTTTTTGATCGCGACCCAGCTACCGGGGAAAGGGGCTCTTAGGTCTTCTAGTTGGTCAGTTTGTTGTTTTATTTCACGCTTTAGTTCTTCAATTCCTTGCTCGGTTTCACAATCGGTTTGAATAAACGCTTGAATGTTTTCAAATTTCTCTTTGAGCGCTCTACGGTTTACATCGAAGGGATGCTCGCTCACTTTGTTGAGCACGATAATCACAGGAGAATTGTCGCCAAAGCTTTGAATAAGTTCTAGCCAGTATTCTGCATCGGCATCTTCGTGGCCTTGGCGACCGTTAAGCACCAGCACGTATAGGCTACGCGCCGTGAGGAAGAACTGATGGGTGGAGTGCATAATCTCCTGTCCGCCAAAGTCCCAGATATTTAGAGTGATATCTTCAGTAGTTTGGTCTTTTTTATTGAACAATGGAAAAGACCAAGGTGTGATCTGAATACCTTCTGTTTTTTTCGATTCTGGATCAAATTGACCGTATCGCAGACGGTTTACGAGGGAAGTTTTACCGACTGCACCGAAGCCGACAAAAATAAGCTTTGCTTCATTTAAAGGCCACTGATCGGTTTGAATACGGAAGTAGTAATTGAGAATATCTTTCGGTCTAGCGGGTGTTGCATTGTTACGAGACACATCTGTTGCCGTCGCTCCAAGTATCTCTGCTGAGATGGTTAATTTTTCGTTGTTATGTAGATAAATCTGTGTGAGGTTTTGCAGCTGACTGAGTTCCTTCGGGATGGACGCCAGTTGATTGCTGTAAAGCGAAAGCAGTGTAAGTTTCTGTAGCTGTGCGAGTTCTTTTGGTACTGTCGTTAGTTGATTCCTGTCTAGCCAAAGCTCTGTCAGGTTTTGTAACTGACCCAGTTCCTTCCTCGCTGATATCAGTTGATTCCTCCCGAGCAAAAGTTGTGTCAGTTGTTGTAGCTGGCCGATTTCCTTTGGCAAGGATGTCAGTTGATTATTGTCGAGACTAAACTCCGTCAAGCTTTGTAGCTGACCGATTTCCTTTGGCAAGGACGTCAGTTGATTATTGGACAGACTAAGCTCCGTCAGTTGCTGTAGCTGGCCGATTTCCTTTGGGATGGATGTCAGTTGATTACTGTAGAGAAAAAGTCCTATCAGTTGTTGTAGCTGGCCGACTTCCTCTGGCACAGACGTCAGTTTATTTCTATGAAGTCTAAGCTCTGTTAGTTGTTGTAGCTGACCAAGTTCCTTTGGTATGGACGTCAGTTTATTATCGGAAAGATCGAGCTGTATCAGGTTTTGTAGCTGACCGAATTCCTTTGGTATGGACGTTAGTTGATTTTCGTAAAGCCTTAGCTGTGTCAGATTTTTTAACCAACATAGTGTCTCTGGTATGGACGTCAGTTTATTGCCGGAAAGATCGAGTTGTATCAGGTTTTGTAGCAGACTGAGTTCCTTTGGCACGGACGTCAGTCGATTCCTATAGAGCCTCAGCTGTGTCAGATTTTGTAGCCAACCGAGTTCCTTCGGTACAGACGTTAATTGATTACTGGAGAGGTTAAGCTGAATCAGGTTTTGCAGCTGACCGAGTTCCTTCGGTACAGACGTTAATTGATTACTGGAGAGGTCAAGCTGAGTCAGGTTTTGTAACTGAAATAGTTCTACTGGTAGCTCTGTTAATCCCTTATCAGAGAGATCCAGCTCGCTGACCTTCTCTCGACGGGCTTTTTCGAGGGTGGCGGGTAAATTCCACTTTTGAATCTGACGCTTTATCCAGTTCATGCTTTCGGCGTCCTAATCATCGCCTGGACTATATTGACTGCGATCCTACTATTCACGGCTAGAACTATCTGTTGAAGTCTTTAAGTCTTCGAGTGCAGCCCAGTCCATCACTTTTAGAGGCTGACCTGCTACAGCGACTAACCGCTTATCCTCTGTCCAAAATTCTTCACACCCTGACTGTATGGCCACAGCGAGGTAAAGCGCATCCGGTGTTTTTAGATTGCTTCTTGCTCTGATCGCAGTAGCCCTGTCAAACACGGCACGGTTTAGCTCAACCATTTGGCAGACAGCGAAAAATTGCTCAAACTTTTGCAGACTGGCTTGATTTCTTTTTCGAATAGCCAATACCCGCGTTTCTAAGCGAGCAAGCTCACTGCTGTAAATACAATGCTCATCTAAACGCTTGCTGAGTAGCTCACGTTCAGACGGCTTTCCTTCGATCAAGCTAATAATCAAGCAGCTATCGACATAAATGTCAGCCATATTGCCTAATCCCAGCTTTGCCGTTCTTCGTCGATATAGTCTTGTATCTCAGCTCGGCTTAACTCACTCGATGGATGCTCAGAAAGGCTAGCCAAAAACTCAGACATAAGGGCCTTCTTAACGGCCTTAGTACTAGATGCCTCACTGCCTATGTCGTAAATGAGGGCTAGCTTCACCCGTCCAGGCGGAATATTATCAGGGACTTTAACCGTGAGTTGATGGTTAACTGGAATTTCAGTTTCAGTTTCGTAATAGCCTTGCATGATTATTCCTCCTAAGCTCTCACATAATAAGTGCTTCGAGCACTACCCTGCTTTTTCAACAGCCCTTTCTCAACCATGGCTTTAAGCACCTCCCTTGCCCGCCGCGCTTTCACCGCTAGCACCTGCTCAACCTCTGGCGTGGTCACACGCCCCGTCTGCTCCACCTGACTAACGATCTTGTTTTCCTGAGGCGTCAAAGTATCCGGCACTATCCGGCGGTATCCGGCACTATCCGGCGCTGCCTCGCCGTGGTCTATGCCTTCTGCTCCAGGCCGATAGAACACCACATCCACAAAATCGCCCTTTTCCTGAATTAAAGGCTCTGCTAACCCCTGTGCTAAGCAAGCCGCCCGAATCCGCTGGATACCGCTGCCCCACTGTTCAATGTAGCCCAGCGCCTTAAACACCCGAGCCACCACCCGATTCCGAATCTCAGAGCGCCCATCTAGCAAAGTTTCTGCGGTTAGCGTACTGGGCAATCCACCCGGCGACACAATATTTACGATGTCATCGTACACACCCACTTTTATATCGCGCCCTTCATTGGTGTAATCACGATGCACCAGCGCATTTACCAATGCTTCTCGGAGTGCCGCTTCGGGTAGCTCGTAAGTATCAGTCCGCTGCAACCCCTTTATTTCACCGCGCAGATGAATGTGGTTTTTAATAAATGTCTCTGCCTGTTCTAGCTGATCGAACAAATCACCATCGTATTCCTTACGATCTAAAAAGATGCTCATATCTGTTCCTTTAAACCGAGCGCATTTCACAGCGATGTGTGGGTGCTTCCCCAGCAGGATCATGAGGCCTTGGGTTGGATAAAGTGCTCCTTGTTCTTGGCGAATCAGTTTAAGGTTTTTGAGCTTTTCTTCAGTGAGTGCCTTGCCTTGCGCAGAGAAGCGATCTGTTATTGATGTGAGATCTAATTCCGTCAGTGGCTGGTCCCAGCACACTTCCTCATCAAAACTCTGATTTCGCTTTTGCCGCTCTAGTTCAATGATGTGTTCAAAGTCAGCTTTGCGATTGGTCGCACCGACTCGTAGATATGTACCGTCGTTTTTACCATTTGCTTTGAGGTAATAAGGCAACAAATTGCCGCGAAACACCTCCACAACTAGCACCAGCGTGCCTTGCAAGTTAGCACTATAAATTTCTGGCAAAATTGCCGGATAGCATCGGTCAAACACAATAGAAGCGACTTTATCTTGCAAGGACAAAATATCCTCTTCATCTAGCCCCACAATCTGCCGATCATCATCTACGCCAATGACCAACTTGCCGCCACTCGTATTTGCAAAAGCAACGACCGTTTTCGCAATTTGATTATGCTGGGGCAGCGCTGACTTCAGTTCCAGCGTTTTGCTTTCGCCCTGTCGGATTTGGTTAAGCAAGTTCATGGCAGTTTGCAAACACTA
This sequence comes from Cyanobacteria bacterium J06634_5, assembly GCA_039820525.1. Classification (GTDB taxonomy): domain Bacteria; phylum Cyanobacteriota; class Cyanobacteriia; order Phormidesmidales; family Phormidesmidaceae; genus Phormidesmis. The sequence goes on along the minus strand of JBCBPY010000048.1, from coordinate 35,301 downwards.
GCTTTAAGCATACGCCTGTCAAAAGTTAATCTGTCTCCTTAAGAACGCTCGCTTTCCGCTCTCAGTCTGAGTCGTTATGACCAGTGAAGCTATAAGCTTGCCGCTGTTTCTTGACCCGCAGCATATTGACGAAGCACGCTTGCTATTAGCGAATCTAAGGTAACGCCTGATTGCTGGGACAGTGTTTGCAAAGTCTGCAAGTCTTTAGACGGTAAGCTAATGCTCACGGTTTCTATGTGCTGGGTCTGCGCATAGCTTTGGTAGCGCTGTATTTCCTGCGCCATGTTCTCCACAGGTTCCCACTCACCACGCTCTACCGACTCTAAAATTGCCTGTTCTTCTGGGTTGAGAGTAGCCATTTACCTATTCTCCTGAGTACTTCTTGGTCATTTTTCTGCTCGGAATAATAGTTTTAAGAAAGATTTCCTGGTCGTTTTCTACAAACGGCACTAAGTAAACGTATTCGTTAATTTTGAGGATGAATATCCTTTGATTTGGATACTTTTCTGGATTGTGATGCTTAACGACTGCTAAAACCTCTCCACCTCGAATTAACTTCGCGACGGTCTCAAAGTCAATATCTCGTTGTGCGCTTAGTTCTGTATCTTTTTCAACACTCCAGCGAAGCGGTTTCTGCTGACCCTCGTCCATTTATAGCGCCTTAGTCCTATCATCCATTATGCGCGGTCGCCTGCCAACGCCTTAACCTCGTCAACACTGAGCCCTGTTTTTCGACTGATAGTTTCAATTTAAAAAATGGACGCGGATACCCTATTAAAAGGCATCCGCGTCTGTCATGCATAAAAAGCCTTAACGATGTTTACACACCGCTCGCTGGTGGCGACTAACCCACTAAGTGAGCTTCCAAGAACCATAGGCGCTTGTCAATAGTGCGAGAGATTTCAACGTATAGGTCGTTGGTATCCTGATCTCCCAGCTCATCGGCTTTGTCGATGCTTTCGCGGAGGTGCTTGCCGTAGGCTGCATAGCGATCCGCTAGGGCCGCGACGTGCTCCATGCCACCCACCGCGTCAAAGTCGTACTCGGGCAGGATGGAATTGCTCGCGGCCACACGCACGGTACCCATCGCAGTTCCGGCTAGGGCGGTGACGCGCTCAGCGACCATATCTGCAAACTCTTCTAGCTCGCCAGCCATTTCATCGAACAGGAGGTGTAGCTGGTAAAAGTCTTTGCCTTTTACATTCCAGTGGGCCTGCTTGGTTTGCGTGCGCAAGTCCGTGGTTGCCGCGAGGGTGCCGTTGAGCATGTCAGCGACGGACTGGCGGGTGTCCAAGGGAAGGTCAATCCGAGTGGGGTAAAAAGATGTTTTTGATGTTGTTGCAACCATGGGGCCTCCAAAAGGTATTGAGCTGTTTCTGTCTGTAAGTTTCTGTCTGTAAGCGTAAGAGATTTGGCTGAGCGTTGGAACAGAGCCACTGATTAACTTTAAGACCTTTTGCTTAAGACGTTGAAGCCATTCCTTGAATTTAACTCCTTAATCATACTCATAATGACTTTGTTTTAGCAAGTGCTGCAGCTTAGATATTTTAGGTTTAGCCTTGCTTTAGTGAGCGTGATTTGATTGCGTTGTTGTAGTCATCTATCCGTTGGTAGATTTGCAAGTGCGATCGCACCCACAGTCCACTGGCACCCGTCTGCGTTGGTATACTAAGCCCCTTGTGGTGAAGGCAAAAACCAGCGCTGTTCAGCTGAAAGTGGAGTGTCTATGGCGGGTCATGCTGTATTAGTAGGTCAAATCCAGCGAGAGCTGGGTGATATTTGGTCGGCAGTATGCCGAGGTGCGATCGCAAATAGACGTCTCGCGCGAAACCGGTCAAAACGCCTATTGGATGGCCGTGAGCCTGGGCTTACACACGATTTACACCGGACTTGCGAAGGTATTTGAGCAAATTGCTCGGGATGTCGATGGTGATCTCAATAAGAGGTCTGACCGTTGGCATAAGGACTTGCTAAAGCAAATGGCTGCGGCCATTCCTAATATTCGTCCAGCAGTGATAAACGAACGAACATTCCAAGACTTAGAGAAGTACTTGAGTTTTCGTCATGTTGTTCGCAATAACTATGCCCACCGTCTTGAACCTGAAAAGATTGATGAAAATTTTCAGATATTAGAGAATCGCTACGTGTCTTTGGCCCAGCAGCTCAACGACTTTTGCGAGTTCCTGGCATCAGTTGATTAAGCATTGCGCCCGATGTGGGTTGAAAGGTAAGTCCTAGGGCTACAATGACCGGTGTAATTAGGCTATATATAAACACCTTCACTCACCGGACATCTTACTCACCCACCCGAAGCTTCTATGACTGCTGCTGCAACTCCTAAAACAAGGGCAAAAACTCAGTACGAACCCGTCATCGGCCTAGAAACCCACTGTCAGCTGAGCACGGAGACCAAGATTTTCTCCACCAGCTCCGCTGCTTTTGGCGCGGATCCCAACACCCACATCGACCCGGTAACCATGGGACTGCCCGGTGTGCTACCCGTTCTGAATGAAAAGGTGTTGGAGTATGCGGTAAAAGCAGGGCTAGCGCTGAACTGCAAAATCGCCCCCTACAGCAAGTTCGATCGCAAGCAGTATTTCTATCCAGACCTGCCTAAGAATTATCAAATTTCCCAGTTTGACCTGCCGATTGCGGAGCATGGCTGGCTAGAAATTGAGGTTGTAAAAGACGGCAAGCCGGTGCGCAAGCGCATTGGCGTCACCCGGCTGCACATGGAAGAAGATGCCGGAAAGCTGGTGCACGCAGGCAGTGACTTAGCGGGCGCGGCCTATTCCATGGTGGACTACAACCGGGCAGGCGTACCGCTAGTCGAAATTGTGTCTGAGCCGGACATTCGCTCCGGAGAAGAGGCGGCGGCCTATGCAGAAGAAATTCGCCGGATTATTCGCTACCTGGGCGTGGGCGATGGCAACATGCAGGAAGGCTCGCTGCGCTGCGATGTGAATATTTCGGTGCGCCCGGTGGGCCAAGAGGAGTTTGGCACGAAGGTGGAGATCAAAAACATGAACTCCTTTAGCGCGATCGCCAAAGCCATTGACTATGAAATCGAGCGCCAAATTGAAGCGATCGAAAACGGTGAACCGATTTATCAGGAAACGCGCCTTTGGGAAGAAGGACCGCAGCGCACCAAAAGCATGCGTATGAAGGAAGGCTCTAGCGATTACCGCTACTTCCCTGAGCCGGACTTGCCACCGATTGAAGTATCTGCCGACCAGCTCAAAGCTTGGCAAGGTGAAATGCCTGAGCTGCCCGCCCAAAAACGGCACCGCTATCAGGAAGAGCTAGGGCTTTCGGCTTACGACACAGGCGTCATTGCCGATGATCGGGCGACGGCAGAGTTTTTTGAAAGTGCGATTTCTACAGGGGCTTCTGCCAAGCTGGTGACCAACTGGCTAATGAGCGATATTGCCGGATATCTCAACGCTGAAAAGCTGGGAATTACTGACACAAAGCTCACACCAGAAGCCCTGGCAGAAATGGTGAAGCTCATTGAAGACGGCACTATCAGCAACAAAATTGGCAAAGATCTTCTACCAGATTTGTTAAAAAGTGGCGGATCGCCAAAGAAAATTGTGGAAAGTAAAGGACTCAGCCAGATTTCTGATCCGGCTGAGATTGAATCCATGATTGATGACGTCCTAGCGGCGAACCCAGATGAACTCGCTAAGTTCCGGGCTGGCAAGACCAAGCTAAAAGGATTTTTTGTGGGTCAAGTGATGAAAAAGACCGGAGGCCGAGCCGACCCTAAACTCACTAATCAGCTGCTGAGCAAAAAGCTTGCTGAGTAAAGCGATCGTCGCCAGAGGTGGTCACTCAAGTTGGCCATATCACAATTACCGTTATATACGGTGGCGGTATTTGAAAAAATGACTTAACATTCAGTCACTTAATTGGTTTCAGGGTTCCGTAGTCTTTTCCACAAATTCTAGAATACGAACATTAAATTCTAGAATAAGTACAGAAGAGGGGTTACACCCCCCACCCCCCTCATGCCATAATGTGTACATGTAGATGCACCCTGATGGTAGGGAGAGCCACCCGATTGTTTCGAGGCTCTCCTTTTTTTTGTCTTTTTTTCAGGGAAAGGCTTAAAACGCACGGCTATTGCGCTACGGAATTGTCACAGTGATAAACTACTGAAGTGAGCCTGGAAGGAATCTTAGCTTACGTCCGATGAGTCCAGTCGTCAGCTACTGGCCAACACTCAGCCATAGGCGCGAGCGCAAGCCCTGCACAAAGCATTTTGGCAGCCGTCTATACAATAATTTAAGAAAGGGGGTTACACCCCTCACCCTATTCATGCCATAATGTGCACATGTAGATGCACCCTGATGGTAGGGAGAGCCACTCGATTGTTTCGGGGCTCTCCTTTTTTTTGTCTTTTTTTAGGGGTCCCTTACTGAGCAGTCGCTGTGATAGGGCACTCACCTCTGTTACAGCTATTGATCCAGCTATTGACCATTGAGAGACTTTATCAGGAGAAGTTTTATCGGGAGAAGTTTTATCGGGAGAAACTTTATTAGCGTAATGTTGTCTAACTAACTACAACAGCACTCTTCTACAGTAGATAGTCATGTCGTATAAAAAAGCACTTATCGATTGGAGACCGGAGGACTACGCCAGCTTCGGTCGCGCTCAGCAGCTGCTGCCACACCAGTACCACACGCTTCCGCTGAGCCAAAAGGACTATCTTGTAGACTTGCTCGATAACTATCCGCGCCAGTGGCTACAGGTGTTTACCATGGGCACTGACCCCTGCCAGCGGCAGGATTGGCAGAGTGTAGATGTGCCTGCTCATGTGACGGGCGAAGATATTTGGCAAGCCGTGGAACGGGGCCGTTTTTGGCTCAACATCATTCACATTACCGATGTCAGTGCCGACTTTGCTGACATGGTGAGCGGTATGTACGAGCACTTAGCTGAACATTGCAAGCATTTAGCAGGGCCCAGGGCGGACTTTAGCACGCTGCTACTCTCCTCTCCAGGCAGCCAGCTTTACTACCACTTAGATGCCGCCCCCAATATGCTGTGGAACCTGCGGGGGACAGAGCGATTTTGGCTGTATCCAGCGATGGATACGCGGTTTGCACCCCAGGATTTTTTAGAAAAGATTTACGCTGACGAAATCGAAGAAGAAATGCCTTACGATCCGGCCTTTGACAAGGCAGCCACTTGCTACACCTTGCAGCCAGGGCAGGTGGCTTCTTGGCCCCACAATGCGCCTCATCGAGTCGAGTATATTGACCTGAGTGTGTCTTTAGCGACCAGCTACTACACCCCTGTACTAGAGCGCCGTCGTCGGGTACAGCTCGCTAATCGATACATTTTGCGTAATCTTGGCGTTAAGAATCGGTCTATGAAAGAGACCGGACTACGCTCATGGATGAAGCGCTTCACCTACCGTGCCATCAACAAAGTGCGTCCTTTTGAACGTGCAGAAGATCCGCTGAAGGGTTACATCACCAATTTACAGCTTGATCCGCAAGAACCCAATGGGATGCGACGGTTAGCAGACTCTATTCCTGCCTCATTTTCGAGTATCGAGTAGGTGTTATTAAAGCAAGTGTTGTAAAAGCAGGTGTTCTTAAAGTAAGGACTAAAGCAATTGCTTTTTAAGACTATTGTTTTCTAAAGGCAGTAAGTTATTCTGACAAGTTACTTGCTTCAAGAACAACTCACTATTCTGACACTCCGTCCAACTTTTGCCGTCTTGAGCCTGCTGGATTCAGGATTAAAACGGCTTGTTTGCCATGATGACACGGCCTGTCAGCGTGTGATCTCTAAGGTATCAGCCATCCTTCTGGCATCTTACAATTCCCTAGCGCCTCCGCCCTGGCGAACTTATCTAACCACCGGCTTAGCTTTGTATCGTCCTGATTTTCGCACTTAAAAAGTTCTTTTCCCTATGTTGACAGACACAGCCAGTAGCCATGACTTAGAGGCTCTTCAGCCATTTTTTGGTGAGAAATCTCTTCTGGATACTGTTGCTCCGAATGCTTTCTTAGATAGCTTTTTAGAAAAATCGCGGTCATGCATTCATCAGCTGTTCGAAGCGCGCGTTGCGCTGACGCCAGAGGCGATCGCACTTCAGTTAGGCTCTCAAACGCTGACCTACTGCCAACTGAACAACCAAGCGAATCAGCTAGCCCATTACCTCATTAAGCAGGGCACAACCGTCGATAGCCTGGTGGCGGTGAGTACGCCGCGATCGCTCGAGATGGCAATTGCGATTCTAGGCGTGCTAAAAGCAGGCGCTGCCTACGTTCCGATTGATCCAGCTTACCCGCCAGCTCGGCGTAGGTATCTGCTAAAAGATGCGTTGAAAAACGCACCGACACCGCTACTGCTAACAACCTCCGCTCTGTTTGAAACGCTCTCAGCAGACATCGAATCAGATGAAGCCGCCTCTCCAAAAATTCTTCAACTAGATACGGACTGGGCAACCATCGCGCAGCAGCCTCAAAACAACTTAGAGGTTGAGGTCACCGAAGAGAACTTGGCCTATGTCATTTATACCTCAGGCTCTACCGGCAATCCAAAAGGGGTGATGGTCAGGCATCAGGGCGTTGTGAATCATGCGATCGCGATGGCAACCGCCTTTGAAATGACGCCGAGCGATCGCATGCTGCAATTTTCAAGCATGAGCTTCGACATCATTGTAGAAGAACTCTATCCCACGCTAATCACCGGAGCGACCTTAGTTTTAAGACCTGAGGAAATTGCAACCTCTCTCAGCGCCTTTTTAAAGTTTACCGCCGCCGAAAAGATTACCATCTTAGACTTGCCCACTGCGTTTTGGCATGAGTTGGTCGGTGGCTTAGTCCGCATGAGTGGCAAAGCTCTAGCCGAGAGTATCCGCTTGGTGATTGTCGGTGGAGAAAAAGCCTCTCGGGCAATTTATGCCCAATGGTTTGAGTTAGTCGGTGAGTACCCGCGCTGGCTCAATACCTACGGCCCCACCGAAACAACCGTCACCGCGACACTATACGACCCAATAGCCGCTGGGTTTGATGGCACCAAAGAGCTACCTATTGGGCAGGCGATCGTTGGGGTAACTACCTGGGTACTCAATCACAACAGCCAGCCAGTCTCCCCCGGCACGCCTGGAGAGCTTTATATTGGCGGCCCCGGACTGGCTCGGGGCTATTTAAATTTGCCCGAGAAAACAGCCGCCGCTTTTGTAGACCATCCTTTCGAGGAAGGGGCACGCCTGTACAAAACCGGTGACATTGTTCAAACATTGCCAGATGGAAATTTAGAGTTTGTTGGACGGGCAGACTTTCAGGTAAAAATCCGGGGTTTTCGCATTGAGCTAGGTGAAATTGAGCGCCGCCTAGAAGAGCATCCCAACGTGCAGCAGCCTGTGGTACTCGCCCGCGAAGATGTGCCAGGGCAAAAGCAGCTGGTAGCCTACGTGGTGGCTAGCAATGAGAGCACACTTCAGGCTTCTGAGCTTCAGGCTTTTGTCGGCGAGACGCTACCAAGCTATATGATTCCTTCGGCGATCGTGCCCCTGGGCGCACTACCCATGACAACCAATGGAAAGGTAGATAGAAAGGCCCTGCCAGCACCCAAGACAATGCTGACTGGCGATATCGCCTCACCCACAACCCCTCTGGAAAGTCAGCTAGTTGAGATTTGGCAGACCGTGCTGGGTAGTCAGCCTTTAGGTATTACCCACAACTTCTTTGAGCTAGGTGGCAATTCTCTTTTAGTCATGCGCTTACTGGGTGAAATCGAAACGTGTTTTAACCAGAGCCTACCAGTCACTTCCCTTTTTGACGCACCCACAATTCAACAGTTTGCACCTGTATTGCAGGCACAGCTATCGGCACAAAACAACAACAGCGAGCTGTCCAATAGCAAACTGTCCAATAGCAAACTGCCCAATAGCTTAGTGTTACTAAAAGCAGGAACGCAGTCTCCCCCACTATTTTTAGTACACGATGCTGACGGCATTACCAGCCCCTATGTAAACCTCGCCGCGCAGCTTCCTGAGGCTCGCCCAGTATATGGGATTCAACCGCTGAGCGCTCCCGGCATTCCGATGGTACATACCCGCATCCCTGAAATGGCCGCACACTACATTGAACAGATTCAGCAGGTGCAGCCCCAAGGACCTTATTTACTCGGTGGCCTGTGCGCAGGCGGGGTAATTGCCTTTGAAATGGCCTTACAGCTAGAAGCCGCTGGCGAGTCTGTTGCCTTAGTCGCGTTGCTAGAAGCGCCAGATGTGGCCGCGAAAGTCAATAACAGCATGACTCAGCAACGCCTGCAAAACATGCGAAACACCCTGCCCAGCAACAAACTAAAGCTGGCACAGGTGCTACTAGGCAAAGTGATCAACACGGTTCGCTATGAAACTCAAAATCGCTTTAACCAGGCCAAAGCGATGGCGAAAATAAACGCCCTGCGCTACTGGCAAAATCATCAGGTTCAAGATGGGAGCAGGGGGTGGATGCTCCCTCAGAAGCTGCGTGGGGTCGATGTGCGATCGCTCTATCTATTCGCCGAAAAAAGCTACGAGCCCAGCAGCAGTAAGCTCAAAGGAAAAGCAGTCCTGATTAAAGCCGCTGGCCCCGGTGAAGATGAGGCCGATCAGATTTACAGCGAGGTGTATGAAGATGCCTTGTTTGGCTGGGGCGATCGCACCCAGCAACCGATTGAGCACTACCAAGTGCCGGGCGGTCACTCCACCATGCTCAATGCGGACAATGTGATGAACGTGATTAACGTACTGAAAGAGCCTATAGCCAAGGGCTTAGAACAAACGGTTTCAACCGAGCAGTAACGGTTTTCACTGCGGCGACAACACTTTTGTGGTGCCCTCCAGCCAAAATACTCAGCGGTTACGCTGGGTCTAATACTCGGGGCTAATGCTCGGGCCTAGCCCTCAACCATACTCAGCGCAACCGCTTCAGCCACCTTAATACCATCCACAGCCGCAGAGAGAATTCCGCCTGCGTAGCCTGCGCCTTCTCCCGCCGGGTACAGCCCTTGGGTATTCAGACTTTGGTAGGTTTCGCTCCGCTTAATGCGAATCGGGGAAGAGGTTCTGGTTTCTACACCGGTTAGCACAGCGTCTTGCATGGCAAAGCCTGGGATCTTTTTATCGAACGCGGGAATGGCTTCACGGATAGCTGCGATCGCCCAATTAGGCAAACTCTCACTTAAGCTACCCAAGTGCACCCCAGGCCGATAGGAGGGCTTTACGTCACCAAAGCCTGTTGAAGGCTTATCCTTTAAAAAGTCTCCTACTAGCTGACCCGGCGCTTCGTAAGTTTCTCCGCCCAGTTCAAACGCACGAGACTCTAGCTTTCGCTGAAAGGCAATCCCCGCCAGTGGCCCTTCAGGATAATCTTCCTCCGGCGTAATCCCCACAACAATTCCACTATTGGCATTTTTGCCGCTACGCTCATACTGGCTCATCCCATTGGTCACCACCCGGCCCGGCTCCGAGGTTGCGGCCACCACCTGCCCGCCAGGACACATGCAAAAGCTATACACCGTACGCCCTTTGGCAATACCTTCCGTGCAGTGATGCACCAGTTTGTAGTCTGCTGCGCCAAGGATAGGATGGCCCGCGTTCGTGCCGTAACGGCACTGATCAATCAGCGGCTGCGGATGCTCAATCCGAAAGCCCACAGAAAAGGGCTTGGGCTCTATGTACACCCCTTGCGCATGAAGCATTTCAAAGGTGTCGCGGGCGCTGTGTCCAACGGCAAGCACAACATGGTCACTGGCGATAAATTCTCCGCTTTCTAGGGTAACGCCGCGAACCTGTTGGCGATCGCCCACTGTTTCAACCTCAAGGGTTTCTACCCGGCTTTGAAACCGAATCTCTCCACCCAGCTTCAGAATCTGATTCCGAATATTTTCAACAATCTTCACCAGCCGGTAGGTGCCAATATGTGGCTTGCTAATATACAAGATTTCATCAACAGCCCCGTTGTTCACCAGCTCTGTGAGAACCTTTCGCCCGTGATGATCGTTATCTTTAATCCGGCTGTAGAGCTTGCCATCCGAAAACGTACCCGCGCCGCCCTCACCAAACTGCGCGTTAGATTCGGGGTTGAACTTTCGCTTACTCCAAAAGCCGAAGGTATCTTGCGATCGCTCATGTACCGCCTTGCCCCGCTCTAAAATAATCGGGCGAAACCCCATCTGGGCCAGCAGCAGTCCGGCAAACATACCGCAGGGGCCAACCCCAATCACAATCGGGCGCACACTCAGCTGCTTGGGCGCTTGAGCCACATACCGATAGGTCATATCCGGCGTAGGGGCAATGCGCCGCTTTCTCTTCCCGCCGCTTTTGGCCTGCTTCAGAATTTGCTTTTGCTTAGGCGTCTCAATATCCAGCGCATACACGAGCGAAATCGCATCTCGCTTGCGGGCATCGTAGCTGCGCTTAAAAATGGTGTACTTCGTCAGCTCCTTCGCGGTAATGTTGAGCTTTTGCAGGATAGCGCTCTTCAGGTCTTCTTCGGTGTGGTTGAGGGGGAGCTTAACTTCAGAAAGACGCAGCATGGGAAACACGATGAGAGCTTCACCATTGTATCGGTTCTTATTTTGGTGAGAGCCAAACACCCAACGACTTAAAGAATTCCTTCAAGTTCTAACTCAAAACCGGGTAAAACCGTTTCACCTAAAAGCTTTGAGGGATCTTGTAGAGTTTCTATTGCTTGCTCAGGTCGATAAATCTCTACCTGTTTATCCTTACGGTTTATTAGCCAGCCAAGCCGAGCACCGTTATCGATATATTCCTGCATTTTGGCTTGTAGTACCGAAAGGCGGTCGGTAGATGAACGCAATTCGATGACAAAATCGGGACAGATCGGCGGAAACTTTTCTCTCTGCTCGGTAGTAAGCGCTGTCCATCGCTCTAATGCAACCCAAGAGGCATCTGGGGCTCTATCAGCACCGTTTGGCAGCTTAAATCCACCAGAAGAATCAAATACTTTGCCCAGCTTAGTGCGTTGATTCCACACCCAAAGCTGAGCGTTAAGACTAGAGTTTCGCTGGCTGGTTTCTCCACCAGTTGGAGGCATTAGAACAAGTTCTCCGCTAGCGTTGCGTTCGATTCTGATATCTGGATTGGCAAGGCAAAGCTCATAGTACTGCTCATCTGAGAGCTGTGTAGAGGTTGGAAATTGCAGGGTGAGAGTATCCATAGGTGCTACTCGGCAAGGCAATACAAGGCGATGTGCCTAGTGTATCTTGAAAATTGTTTTTGCTGGCAAGCCCTAGTGGTAACGGGTCTGTGAGCGAAAGATTTCGTTTAGCCAGTACAGGGCTGAGTACAAAAAGAGTCCTAAAAACAGGCCCGAGACCGAGCCGACAATGGCGTTGACAATCAGAGTAGATAGACTGCTTTCAGGCGTGACTGCCACCGCGTAATAGACCGTGAGCATGAGCGCGATCGCAATAAAGCCCCATGAAAGTCCTTGCCACCGCTGTAACAGTCTCTCTGGCCGATAGCGAGGCGAGCGTTTCCTCACAAATTGGGCGGCTAACCAAAGCAACCAGGGAAATCCGATGAGCCCGCCACTGTACTGTAGCCACTTATAAATAGGAAATATGCCAACGTCTGCCACCAGAAAACTCAGTCGTTCCACAGCCCAGCCGTGATGATGGGTAAAGCTATCCCAAACGATGTGCGTCAGCGCGCCCATGGCAATCGAGACAATGATGACTAAAAGCCTTTTTGCCGGGAGAAAAGAGTACGGACAAAAAATAGGAATACGAGAAGAAATAGGCTGGGGAACAAGGGCTAATACCGGCGTCCAAAACAGATAGCGACCTAACAATAACAACAACAGCGCGCTAGGAATTCCTTCCGTCACAATGCCCAATAGGCTATGCCCAATGTTGGGAACTGGACGAAGTGCAACAAAATACGAAACATCAGGAATGGCTGCTCCAACCATCAGCGCGGGTAAATCTAGCTTTTGTTTTGAGGCCGACCACAAGGGAAGCGTGGCGATGGGATGCGCAAGGGTAAAGGGCATAGGAGAGAATAAGACTTATTTTCCGATACAGAAACGGCTGAAGATTTCGTCGAGCATGGATTCTGTCATTTCCTCGCCGGTCACTTCGCCCAAGGCGTGAATGGCTGCGCGCAGGTCAATGGTCCAAAAGTCCAAAGGCAGTTCATTGTTGATAGTGGCCTGCACTTCACCCAGCGCTGTTTGGGCGCTGATCAGTGCAGCCGCTTGGCGCTGATTGATGGCGATATCCATATCGGCAGCGGCGAGATTGCCAGCTTTTAGGGTACCCAAAATGGCGGTTTCCAAGGACTCAATGCCCTGCTTGTGAGCGGCGGCGGTATAGACAGGAGGTGTAGCGGTGGGAGGAAGGGAGCCAATACGCTTTGCGTCTGGGGGATGGTTTGCGGTTGCCTGAGCGGCGGCGGGGAGAAGGTCCGTCTTATTAATGACAAAAATATGGGGCTTGTCTTTGATTTGTTCGTAAAGCGTTTGTTCAGCAATAGTCCAGCCAAGGGTGGCATCTAGGGTGAGGAGAACAAGGTCGGCGGATTGGGCGGCAGATTGCGATCGCGCAATCCCAATTCTTTCAACTTCGTCTGCTGACTCGCGAATGCCGGCAGTATCTAGCACTTGGACAGGGATGCCACCGACAATGAGCTGGGACTCAACGACATCGCGAGTCGTGCCAGGCAGGTTGGTGACAATGGCGCGATCGCTCCGGCTCCAAGCATTCAGCAGGCTGGATTTTCCCACATTGGGCTGGCCGATAATGGCAATTTTGATACCCGAGCGCAGCAGTTCGCCTTGGCGAGCAGTGCTAAGGAGCTGAGTCAGCTGAGTAAGAATGTCTTCGAGCTGCGATCGCACGTTATCTTCATCGATAGGCGGCAGGTCATCGGCAAAATCCACCCGGGCCTCTACGTCTGCAAGCACGTCCAGGCATTGGCTACGCAGCTGCCGAATAGCGCCTGCAAGCTTGCCTCTAATGCCCATCAGGGCGTTTTGAGCCGCCTGGGGAGACTGCGCCCCCACCAAATCTGCAATGCCCTCTGCCTGGGTAAGGTCTAACCGCCCATTCAAAAAGGCACGGAGGGTAAATTCACCCGGTTGCGCTAGGCGTGCGCCCTGCTGCAAACACAGCTGTAGCACCTGCTGTACCGCCATAATGCCGCCATGGCAGTGAAATTCCACCACGTCTTCTCGGGTGTAGGAACGCGGCGATCGCATCAACAGCAGCAGGGCTTCATCGACCGTTTGCTGGGTCTCAGGGTGCTGCACATAGCCGTACAAAATACGATGACTGTCCCAGGGTTGATTTCCCGGCGCATAAAAAAGGGCCTGGGCAATCTCTACAGCCTGCTCGCCGGATAAACGCACAATGCCAACGCTGCCCTGTTGCGGCACGATGGCTGTGGCGATCGCGGCAATCGTTTCTTGCTGAGGGACCTGTGAGGTCGGCATTTGGGGGGCTGGCGTTGTCAAAGTTTTAGTAACTTGAGGGTTTAATACTGACGGCTTGTTGATTTTATAGCGTGCCAGATCAGCACACCAGATCCTCTAACCGCTGATTAAGAGACTTTGATGAATACCAGATGAGAAAAACGTCTCGTATTGTAAAGAAAACCTTATCTGTTTGTAACATCACAGAAAACTGCACCTACCTATGCGTGATCACTCCTGTGTGTTGCTATAAGATTAGGTCAATAGACAGATTTATATCTGGCTGGCTGCCAAAGTGTGAAGCAAAATGTAACACTTGAACTGTCAGGTCACAGAAACGTCTTGCGTCACTGAGCACCATGCTAGAACCAAGTTCTCAATCTGACGGCGCTAGGAAGCCCGCAAACTATACGTGCCCTAGTAAGATACTCCCTGTTCAATGGCGTAGTGACCCTCACAGCGACTTTCAGGGCGACTTTCAGGGCGACTTAAGCTTAGATGAGGCTGAAAACGTGCTTACCAACGACACCACTACCCGCGGTACGCCATTTTCGAAACGTGTTAGCGATCGGGCCAATTCTATTTTGGGTAAGGATACAGACCAACAGAACTCAGGCCAGAAACGCTCGGCCAAAAGACGACGGCGGCTACCTGAAAATTTCCTATTAAAACGCCTAGATATTTTGTATTGGAAGCGCTTGGCACGCTATCTATACATTCGATTTTTACGGATTCGAAGTAGCCCTGGTGCGATCGCACGGGGCATGGCAGTGGGCATGTTTGCTGGCTCTTTTCCATTTTTAGGTCTGCAATCTATTATTGGAATCACCTTAGCTGCCTGCGTTCGGGGAAATAAAGTCGTCGCAGCGGCCAGTACCTGGATAAGTAACCCGTTAACCTTTGTCCCCTTATTCGCACTGAATTTTCATGTGGGCCGTTGGCTGCTGCGCCTACCCACCACTACCACGCTACCGCCTGCCCCCATTGACCTAGCCGAATGGATGACGGTGGGAATGGACGTGGCCTCAGCGATGTTGGTAGGCTCCTTTGTTGTCGGAATTGTCTTTAGCGTTGTCGGTTATTACGTCGGGCTGATGGTCGCCCAACGCGTGCGCCGTGCGCGACTGGCCAGAAAGCGCCAGAAATAACCACCATCAGTCACCACCAGAAATAAAAGCAACAGCCGTCAGGAACTGGCGTCAGGAACTGGCAGCAGGCACGTGCTTCATAGCTTCCTTATTTGGCTTCTGCGGTGGGTCCTGATGTTGGGTGGGCTCAGGAGGGGGTAGCGGTAATTCAATCGGAGGCGATATAGGCAATTCAACAAAGCAATCGTCGTTACTGTCATCGACGGGAGCCGTCTTATTGTCTTTGCTGAACCTAACGACATCCCAATGATGCCGATTTTTTTCGATAAGCTCGTTTTTTGGGGTTGAAGCTGCGATCTGAACGAAGGTTTTCACGATGTAGTGGTTTTACCTAAGGATAAAAAAGATAGGTGTAGGGCCGGTGTTCGATAAATAGAGAGGGCTATGCCAGGATGCCCTGCACTTGCCCCTCGGTTAAGGCACTGTTGTAAATGCGCACTTCATCGAGCGCACCAACCAAGCCGCTACCGCTGCTGACCTTGGTACCATCGTGAAACAAAGTACCCCCGTTGACGCCGCCTAAGCCAATACCGCCAGTATGTGCCCATAGCTGTGAGGCATCGCCACGGCCAAATTCTTCACCGTCCAAGTAAGCTATCATCGCTTCCGATTGGGTGGTCACATCGCCATCAATCACAAGGGTTAAGCGATGCCAAGTATCGGCTTCAACATCAGGCGTTTCTAGCCAAGTCCCTGTCCAGCCGCTTTCTTTCACCGGGCGATTCCACCCCCCGACAAAAAGCCGATCGTCATAGACGTAAGCATTAAGGCCTCGCACACCAGCACCTTCTTCATAAAGGACCTGCTTGCGATCGCCTGTGGCTGTCCCCTCTACTTTGAACCGCAAAGAAACCGTACGCTGCTTTTGAATGCCCAGATTAATGTCCTGAGTGTTGGCGATTTTGATGAGGTCGTTGCCGTCAAATTTGACATATCTTCCTCGCTCACCCTCATCACGCGTCGCGCCGTAAAGTCGACCTGGATTGTTACCCGTTTTTCCCAGCCCTGCTGTGTCGCCTACATTGTCATAAGCAATGTTACTAATCATATTGTCGAAGCTATAGGACGCGACCAGCTTAGTGGGCTTATCCGTAGTGATAGGCGGTTCTGCTGGCGGAACAACCGGCAGAACTGTCGGCGAACCCGATTCAAAAGCACCCAAATCCGGGGCACTTCCGGCAAATTCGCGACCTACATCCACGCCTACATCAATCAGGTCACTGCCGGGTTTGAGTTTAAGAAAGTCAGTATCAGGGAGCGAGCCGTCTGCCTGCCGAGCGCCTTCAGCCCGGGTTGAATCAACACTTAAAAAATCTTCAGCAGTAGCCGTTACCCCGAGTGTCCAGCTATTGTTGTCATCTTTAACGCCTTTTTGACGGGCTATTTGTAGGTCGCCGCCGATGGCAATGTTGTTGCGTAAAACATGGCTCCCTTTGTTGAAAGCATAGCTCACACCGTTGTTATAGCTGGTGTTGTTGTACACCTGCATTTTGCCCTGGCTGCCGTTGTAGTTGAAGCCACGAACCGTATTGTCCCAAGCGAGATTATTGCGAATAACGTGCGCAATATTTTTGTTTTCAGCGACGGGGCCAACATCAGATGAAAGCCTAAAGCCGGCCCCATCGCCATCAAAGCTAGACCCAACATCCCACCGATCGACACCGTTCCCATAGGCCCGGGTATTTTCAATCGTGACGCTGTCGTTAAAGGCGTACAGGTCTATGCCGTCATCTGAGTTGTAATAGGTGCGCGCACCCCGAATGACATTTCCTTTACCCGATCCTTGCTTGATAGCAATACCATCAGCATCTTGGCCTTTTCTAAACGGATCGTAATTGCGATAAAAATCACCGCCCAAAATCAAATTATTTTCTGTGCCGTCACCCGCTAAGGTCAGGCCTGTGTTGTCGTTATCATGGATGTTGAGATTTTCGTAAATGCTGCCTTTAACTGACGTAGCCAGGTAGCCTTGCCGAGGACTGCCAGTCATTTCAAGACCTTTGACATGCCAGTAGTCGCCGGTTTGGTCAATGAGCATTTTGCCGCCAGCAGCACTCGAACGGCGCGTCCAATCACTGCCGTCAATCACAGGGCGCTCGTCCTTGTACGCAAACAGACGAATCGGATTCTCTTGGGTGCCGCTTTTAGTCAGCTTAATGATTTTGTCAATGGCGGGCTTGTACGTACCGCCGCGCATATAAATGGTATCGCCAGCTTGAACAGCGTCATTGGCTTTTGTCAGTGTGGCAAAGGGGGCGTCTAAGGTACCCGCATTGTCATCGCTGCCACTGGGGGCCACAAAGAAGGTGCGACTGGCCCTTTGTTTAGGCGGCTGTTTAGGCGGCTGCTCAGGAGGCTGCTTGAGCAGCGGTATCGACAGATTTGCTGCCGGAATACTTGAATTGTTCACTGTTTTTTTGTAGGGGCTCCACCAGGAGGGTTAAATCAATTGAAATCCGCAATTCGCCTTGATCTTGCAGATGACTTGCGGATGAAAGGCGTTGGTAGAGCACGCGCTTGTACATGACCTGGGACGGTCACATGCCTTAATTTAAGGTGAAGCACGAATCAAGTTTTGTCAATGTTCAGAGTCCTTACAGGGTAGGGCTTTGACCCCTCACCCTGGGGTCATCTCTGAAGCATTTCCAGGGCAGTTCTGGGGCCTCTATGGGGCCTCCATGGGGCCTCTATGGGTCATCTCTGAAACATTTTCGTTTGGGGGCGATCGCATCGACCGATAGCGCCGGTGTCTGGGTAAAATACCTTTAGGTGACATGGAAAACAATGCTCGGACAAACGCTTGCTAAACGCTATAAGCTAACGCGCATTTTAGGGGCGGGTGGATTTGGACAAACCTATTTGGCCACCGATCTCCAGCAGCAGTCTCAGCAGCACCAATGCGTCGTCAAACAGCTAAAGCCTGCCAGCCAAGATGCCAGCTTTTTATCCGTGGCTCGACGCTTATTTGAAACGGAAGTCAAAATTCTCAATGAGCTGGGCGACCATGCTCAAATTCCGCACCTTCTAGACTCTTTTGAGGAAGATAACGAGTTCTACTTAGTGCAAGAGTTTATCGACGGTCAGTCGCTAGAAGAAGAGATTAAGCAAGCTGGCAAATTTAGCGAATCTGAAGTGATTTCGCTGCTAGAGGGCGTTTTGCCAGTGCTGGAGTTTATCCATGACCATCACGTTGTGCACCGCGACTTGAAGCCGGATAATTTAATTCGTCGCAAAGACGACGGCAAAATTGTCCTGATTGATTTTGGCGCGGTCAAAGAGATTCGGACCCGACTGGTCACTGGCGAGCAAACAGCGCTCACCATTGGCATTGGCACACAGGGCTACACCCCCAGTGAGCAGCTTTCGGGCAAGCCGCGCTACAGCAGTGACTTGTATGCATTGGGGATGACGGCGATTCACGCACTAACAGGTCGTGCCCCAACGGCCCTACCAGAAGATGACGGCAGCTTAGATCCGCAATGGGAAGCGATCGCAGAGGTAAGTCCTGGGTTGGCAATCGTCCTGGGAAAAATGACCCGGCACTACATTTATCAGCGCTATCAGGATGTTGCCTCAGTACGGCATGACTTGTCTCGCTTAGAAGCATTGCCCGCTGAGGCCGCCGCCGCCGATACCTACTTAGAAACCTCTATGCCCCAGCAGAGTGGAGGCCAGAGCGGGGGCCAGAGCGGGGGTGAGGCGAAAGTACTGCGCTGGCGAATGCGAAAACGGGCTAAGGTCATTACGGTCGCCATTTCAACTGTGCTCACCAGCGCCTTTGTATTGGGCCTGCGTCACGCCGGCTTTTTTGTGCCAGAAGAAGTGGCAATATACGACACGCTGATAAATGTTCAGGCCGATAAAGGCCCCGACCCCCGGCTGTTGTTAGTAGAAGTAACCGATGAGGACTTGCGATCGCTCTCAGTAGCGACCCCGTCAGATGGGGATGTGGCCAGTGTGATTGAAACGCTACAAAAGCACCAGCCTGCCAGTATTGGGCTAGATCTGCTGCGCGATGTGCCACAAGCACCGGGCAGCACACAGCTAACCAAGAGCTTAAAAATGCCCAATGTAGTTGCCACCACCACGCTGGGAGACGATACAGGCGCAGAGGTTGTTCTGCCGCCGCCAGGCATGAGCTTTTCGCAGGTGAGCTTTAACAACATCGTAGTCGATAGTGACTTTAGGGTAAGGCGCGCCCTCATGCTCGACTTTTTAGATACAGAAATACTAGAGAGTGACAATGCCCAAGCCTTCGGGCAGGCAATCGATCAAAACCTAGAGGCCAATCCTAGCGAAGATAGTATTTTCTCTTTTGGGATTGAGCTAGCGATTCGTTACTTGGATCAATATCACGATATTTTACCCACGGACGCAGATGTTTTAGAACTCAATGGGGTTCGCTTTGAGACCCTGACGCCGACATTTGGCGGCTATCAAAATGCGGACACAGCAGGCTATCAGATGCTCTTACGGTACCGCTCCAAGCAGAATGTGGCCAAGCGAATAAGGTTTACAGACATCCTAAACAACAACTTCGACCCGGCGCTGATAAAAGACAAAATTGTGTTGATTGGCTCTACGGCAAGCAGCAGTCGCGATTTGTTTTTGACACCCTACAACGCAGGTGGCAAGTTGGAAAGGATGCCAGGGGTCTCCCTCCATGCCCAGGTTGCCAGTCAAGTATTATCGGCTGTGCTAGATGGTGAAACCCCTCCATGGGCATGGCCAGAGTGGGCTGAAGTCGCTTGGATCATCTCGCTAACTGGGATTGGCAGTGTACTGATGGTGCTGACCCGGCGGGGGCTCATCCTGATTACGTTTGGCGTGAGTGGACTTGCCGTGACGCTGATAGTCGGCTTAGTGTGCTTTTATTGGGGAGGCTGGGTGCCCATCGCGGCCCCGATGAGCGCGTTTTTCTTCTCAGCGGCGGGGACACGTATCAGTAAAAGCTATCAGCGGCGATACTGGGAGGCTCGTCAGCCCTGATTAAACCAGTTTTTTAAGTCTTCAACTGTTGTCAGTTCAAACAGCGCTTCGGCCAGCGAATCTAATGATAGGGGCGTCAGCTGATTAACTCGACTGGTCAGCGTGTCTGGAAGGTCGCCTAATTTTTTTGTGAGCTGACGTAGTAGTAGCAATCGCTGCTTTTGGAGGTTGCGCAATCGCTCTTCCTCCCTGCCTTGTTCTCGGCCCTCTTCCAAGCCTTCCTCTCTGCCCTCTTCTCTGCCCTCTTCTCTGCCTTCTTCTCTAGAGGTGTCTACCACATTCTTTAGGTCTCGGTAGTACTTCAAACTATCTTCGTAGGCGTCTTGCTCTTCGGGTGAGAAGTTAGCCAGTTCGGCCACTTCAAAGAGCTGACGGAAGGTTTCTTCTTGCAAACCTTTAGGCGGGTCATCCAAATCGGGCAAGTGCCGGAGTAAAAATAGCCACTTGTCGAAATGACTATAGCTGAGGTCGCTAATAGTGTGATGCGCTGGCAAGATAACGTTGAGAAAGTCAATTAGCAGCGCTTTGTTCGGTTCAGTGCCAAAAAGACGCTTAAAGCCAAAGTCTGTCAATGGGTTGATGTACTTTTCCTGACGTAATCTGCGTCCAAACATGCCCGCTCCTCCTCTGGCTTTCCGACTTGCTCTAGACTAGCAAAATTCCCCTTGGGTTTTTCACAGCAGCTCTCAAAACAGGTTTGCAATACCAGTGATATTTTCAGCGCCATGATTTTGAGCGATCGCACGTTCGTATAGGCGACCGACAGCATCCGTACTCGGCATCATCGCACCCACTGCCTGTGCACTTTTTGACTCATAGCTGAGATCTTTTTTGACTAAGCTAATCGGAAACATTGGGTCATGATTATCTGCAATCATGAGTGCGCCAGCGCCTTTGGCGGCTGGGCTCATAATAGGAATGTGATTGAGATAATTCATAGCTTGCGCCTGATTAAGACCCAGCTTGCTGAGCAGACCTAGGGCTTCTCCTAAAGCGGCGACTTGAATGCTAAAGAGTGCATTGACAGCCAGCTTCATCGCCATCGCCTGACCGGCATGACCGATGTGATGAATGCCGCCTGCTGTCGCCGATAAAATCTCTTCTACCTGAGCGAGCGTTTCGGCTTTTCCACCAACCAGGCAAATAAGCTTTTTAGCCTCTGCCTGGGGACGTGAGCCCACAACCGGTGCCGCCAAAAAGAGACTGTTCTGGCGGGTGATTTCTGCATCGAGTAGCTGAGTCCACTGAACCGTTAACGTACTGCATTCAATCGCAATAGCGCCTGCTTTTAATCCCAAAGCCGCGCCGGTATCAGGGGCCAGCCAGACTGCTTTTGACGCTTCATTATGGCTAACCATGCTGAGCACAACATCCGCTTGCTCAGCCGCTTCACGAGGCGAGCTCGCAACGGTTACGCCCCGCGAGCGAAACGGACGGGCGGCGTCCGGGGAACGATTCCACACGGTCACAGAATAGCCTGCCTCAATCAGGTTGTTGGCTATACGCGAACCCATGGCACCGAGCCCTAATACAGCGACGGTTTTCGTAATTTGCTGAGTCAGCTGAGTCATAAGTCTGATCCTTGTACCTGGACAACCGCAGTATGGCTGCTGCAAATAGCACAGTAAATAGGACTTAATGAATGACTCTCGTGCATTTTTTACACTAATGTAAGGAGGCTTGTGAGCGTAGGTAGTCAGGCAGTGGATATTTCAACGTTGACACTCTTTATCGCGGTGATGCGGCAGGGAAGCTTTGCGGCGGTTGCTCGCGATCGCAACATCGATCCGTCTTCGGTATCACGGGCGATCGCGGCTTTAGAAACAGAGCTTGGGACGCGGTTGTTTCAGCGAACCACTCGGCAGTTATCGCCGACCGAAGCCGGAAACCTATATTTTGAACGAATTGAGCCCCTAGTTGAAGAGATTCAACAGGCGAATAATTTGGCAGCTGAAACGGTCAGTCAGCCTAGCGGGACACTGCGGGTAACCGCTTCTGTCGCATTTGGCCTGACATGCATCGTGACGATATTACCTCGCTTAACAGCGCAGTATCCTGATCTCACCGTTGACCTATTGCTAACAGATGCTGTTGTTGATCTGCTCGCGGAAAGAATCGATGTGGCTGTCCGCCTAGGCCGGCTCGCTGATTCGACGTTAATCGCGCAGCGCCTGATGAAAACACACTATCGAGTGTGCGCAAGTCCAAGCTACTTGTCACAAGCGGGAACCCCTCACCAACCCAAAGAGATTGCAAATCATAACTGCTTGCTTTTTCCGCTGCCGGGATTTCGCTCTCGGTGGCTCTTTAAAGGCAATGGGAAAAGCAACTATCGAAAAACATCCGAGGTTGCTGTGAGTGGGCGAACTGTAATTTCTAATGCGATCGCGCTTCAGCACTGTGCCCGGTCTGGTCTGGGCATTGCCCTATTACCCCATTGGCTTATAGATGACGATGTGCAATCCGGTGCCCTAGTTGATTTGTTTCCCACCTATACGGCAACAGCAACAGACTTTAATACGGCAGCCTGGCTAGTGTATCCCTCTCGACTCTATGTACCGCAGAAGGCTCGTGTATTTATGGATTTTTTAAAGTTGTCTTGTAACCCCCTTGGCCGATGACGCCTTTAGCCCTTCGCTTTATCGAAAGGCTCTATCTAAAGGTAGAGCGCACTGGCGAGTAGATAGTAGGACGAGCGTGAATACGCTACGATCTACACACAGCAACTGTCGTATAGATATAGGAGCCATCAGCATGGTTAATAAGGTCGTAAAAACGGAAGAAGAATGGAAAGCACAGCTATCACCTGAAGCGTTTAAGGTGACTCGCAAAGCGGGGACTGAGCGGCCTTTTAGCAGTTCACTCAATAGCAATAAAACAGAAGGTGTGTACCGCTGTGCCTGCTGCGACGCTGAGCTGTTTACCTCTGAAACGAAGTTTGACTCAGGCACAGGCTGGCCTAGCTTTTATGCGCCCAGCGAGCCTGAAAATATTACAAATAAAAAGGACTTCAGCCTGTTTATGATTCGCACTGAGACAACGTGTGCAGTGTGCGATGCGCACTTGGGCCACGTGTTTAACGATGGGCCACAGCCCACGGGCAAGCGGTACTGCATGAATGGTGTGGCACTGGCCTTTGAGCCTATGGATGTAGATGGCGACGGAAAGGTTCTCGGTGGCTCTGCCCAAGCGGCGAGCTAGTTGATGCAGCTACATACTGAAATTAACCTAGCGGCAGGGTCCGAACATCACAGAGGACAGGAATTTCCCATCCTCTGTTTGCATGGGCATCCAGGGAGCGGTGCGGCGATGGACGTTTTTACCGCGTCGCTAGCGGAATGGCCCGGTTCGCCGTTTTCAACCTATGCGCCCGATTTGCGCGGCTATGGGCAAAGCCGAACGGCTTATCCGTTTGAGATGATGCGGCATTTGGACGATTTAGAAGAGCTGCTGGCGCGCCACGAGATCCGTGAGTGTATTGTGCTGGGGTGGTCGCTAGGCGGAATTTTGGCGATGGAGCTAGCGTTGCGTCGGCCCGATGTGGTGAAAGGATTGATTTTGGTCGGGACCGCTGCGCGACCGCGCGGGTCCCATCCGCCCATTAGCCTAAAAGACAATGTGGTCACTGGGATTGCAGGGGTATTGAACTGGGTATTGCCCGGCTGGAAACCTGCGATCGCCCTGGGCCAAAAGTCTCTTTTTCGCTATCTTATTCGTCGGCATACGCCCGAAGCTTACCGCTACTTGGCGCGGCGGGGTGCCCCAGCTTTTTTGCGCACCAGTAAGCATTCTGAAGCAGCCCTGTTTCGAGCGATTCGAGCAGGTTACAACAAAGTGCCAGATATTCGCACGCTGCCGATTCCGAGCCTAATGCTGTGCGGGGAGTGCGATCGTCATATTACAGCGGACGCTAGCTTGGAAACCGCCCGCGCGCTGCCCAATTGCGCTGTGCACTGCTATGACGACACAGCACATCTGTTCCCCTGGGAAATTCCGACGCGGGTGAATGCGGATATTCGCAGCTGGTTGGAAAGGCATGACACTATCTGGAAGAGATAGGCCAAACAAAGTAGGTTAGAACAGACAGGCCAGACAAGACAGGCCGCTTCTGAATTTGAGTGACGTTTTTCTTTCTCTTTTATGACTATTAACACGCCGGACTGGGTGAAACATGCTGTGTTCTATCAGATTTTCCCTGACCGGTTTGCTCGAACCGCTCGCAGGCCCCTACCACCGTCTATGCAGGTGCCGTTAGAAGCTTGGGACACAGCGCCCACGCTACAGGGGTACAAAGGGGGTGACCTATGGGGCGTAGCCGAGCAGCTAGATTATCTTCAAGCGCTAGGCATTACGGCGATTTACTTTACGCCCATTTTCATCTCGGCGAGTAACCACCGCTATCACACCCACGACTACTATGTTGTTGATCCGCTGCTGGGTGGCAATGAGGCGTTTTTTGACCTACTAGACGCCGCGCATCGGCGCAATATGAAAGTTGTTCTAGATGGCGTGTTCAACCACGCGAGCAGAGGCTTTTTCTTTTTTAATGACATCTTAGAAAACGGACCCAACTCGCCTTGGCTAAACTGGTTTAAGATTCAGGGTTGGCCGCTTTCTGCCTACGATGGCGAGCGACCGGCCAATTACCAAGGCTGGTGGAACAACCGAGCCCTGCCCGAATTCAACCACGACAATGCTCAGGCCAGGGAGTACATCATGCAGGTGGGCGAGTATTGGATAGAACAAGGCGTGGACGGCTGGCGGCTAGATGTGCCGTTTGAGATTACGGTCGAGGGCTTTTGGCAAGAGTTTCGCTCACGGGTAAAGGCCATTAATCCGGAAGCTTACATTGTAGGAGAAGTGTGGGAAGATTCTTCGCAGTGGCTGGACGGCACGCAGTTTGACGGGGTGATGAATTACCTATTCACCGGACCAGCGCTAGCCTTTGCCGCGCAGCAGCACATTACAATGCCGCTGGTAGAACCGGTTGGATATTTCCCTTATCCGGCCCTAGATGCGAAAGGCTATGCTGAGAAAATAGAGTCGCTGTTGAATTTATACGATTGGGAAATACAACAGACTCAGCTAAATTTACTCTCTAGCCATGATGTCGCACGGGTGCTCAGCGTTGTTGGAGAAGATGCGGCGAGTATGACATTGGCGACGCTGCTATTGCTGACGTTTCCAGGTGCACCCAGTATTTACTATGGCGATGAGGTAGGACTCTCTGGCGGGTTGGATCCGGACTGTCGGTGGGCGTTTCCGGCTGAAGAGAAGTGGAATACGGATCTGTTGCAACTGCATAAAAAGCTAATTACGCTGCGCCATGCGCACCCGGCCCTACGCACGGGTAAGTATCAAACACTGGCAGCAGAAGGTCACTGCTATGTATTTTCGAGACTGTTAGAGAGTGAGATGGTGGTGGTCGCGATCAATGCGGGCACGCAGGCTGTGCAGGTGCGTTTGGCCGATATGTCGGTAGACAATGGTCAGGTGCTGTATGGCGATGGGGCTGTGGAATGGTTGGGCGATCGCACGGCCATGTTAACGATTCCTGCAAGAACGGGCATGGTGCTAGGCAGCGATGAATAACGCTCGCTTCTTTCGCTTACTTATTGGCTTTAGAGTACATTGCCAAGCTCTCCTGTAAGCTGTACAAATAGCTTTCGCTGGCGTGGTCCATCTAGCTCAATCAGCATCACCGACTGGTAAGTGCCAAGCATGAGCTTCCCTGCCACAATCGGGACGACTTCGCTACTGCTAAGAGTCATCGCCATCAGGTGAGAGTGAGCATTTTCGGGCTCGTCGGGGGGAACAATGCGAAGATGCAAATCGTTGTGCAAATATTTTTCCTGGGGAGGTGCCAGCTTACGCAAGTAGACTTTGATATCGGTGAGGAGACGCTCTTCGTATTCGTTAATGGCCAAGGCAGTAGTGGTGTGCTGAGAAAAAACCAGCGCTTGGCCTGCGACAATAGTGGTTTCGTCTACAAATGTCTGAATTTGTTCGGTGATATCATAGATACCGATGCTTTCAGTCGTGGAGATTTCTAATGTGGTGTGAAAAATTGCCATTAAAGAGTTTTCAAGTCAGGTAGCCAGGAAGTCCATTTTACTGCGTACTACACCGATTTATCCAAATCCACGAAAGGCAGTGTTTGGAAGATCTCTTTTACTGCGGTCTGTGCTCTTGAGGAACTCTATTCAGCCTCGCCGATGAGGGTAAACGCAGCCCAGTTTTTAGGCTCTGGATGATCTTTTAGGGTGGAGAGCATCGCTTTTCTAAGGGCCTGCGCTTTGTTGTTTCCGTTGTCTAGCTCTTGATAAAATGAGACCATTAGCTCAGCAGTAGGTGCATCAGGAACCGCCCAAAGAGAGACTAGGACGCTAGGAGTACCCGCAGCGATAAAGGCACGAGCTAGGCCAATAACACCGTCGCCGGTAATAGCCCCTCTACCTGTGTCACAGGCACTAAGAACTACGAGCTTGGCCGAGAGTGAAAGGTCGTTCTGAATTTCGGTTGAGGTCAGCAGGCCATCTTGCCCGTCCGTAATCGAGAGTGCCAAGGCACCTGGATTATCGTTGATGCCGGTGCTTTGCGGATCGCCATAGTCCAGCAGACCATGGGTTGCAAGGTGCACAATGCTAGCATTGCTAATTCTCTCTTTGACACTCTTTTCTGAGGCGGCGAGTCCGGTGAGTGCCTCTACCGAAAAGAAGTCTGCAATTTTAAGCGCCTCTTGGTGGGCTCCGGGTAAAGGCGCAAGCTGAACAGGTTGCTCTGCCTTAGGGTCCCAGATTTCTGGCATAGTTGGATTGCCGACAATCAGAGGTTGGGCTTGTTGCTTATTGGGAGAGTTGTCCGCTGCTGCGGTTAAGGCTATCTGACGCTGCTGCGTAAAGTCCAGGATCTGAATGGACGGCGCCGTGAGGAGCGTATGGTGCTCAATGAGGAAATCGCCTTTTTGATCGATTAGGGCTGGGAAGGGAACTTGAAACAGCTCCCCTTGGGGAATAAAGATAACGTTTTCTTCTGGATCGCTGGGTAGATGGGCTTTGATAGGAGCAATCAACAGCTGGTAGAGCTGTTGTAAGTGGTCACGGGTGAGTTCTTCATTGTTTGAGGTGTTGGCAAGAGCAAAACCACGGCTACGAATGCCGATACTGTTTCTGAAGCTGCTGAGCAGGGATTCAATCGGGGCATATGGGTCAACCGTTTGACTATGAAAACTGATAGTTCCATCGGGCTGAACAACCCAAATATGGATTTCGGCGGTGCGCCCTCGTTGCTTGCCCTGGATGCGAAAGGCTTCGTCGGGGACCAATGAGTATTCCACGAGGGTTGCGTTGGTTTTCCTCGCGATGTGACGAATGGTGTCGAGCGAAGGCGCAGCCGTGAGAGATGTGGGATTTGGGTCTGTAGGGGAAGGTTGTGGTGTGGATACTGTGTCTGAACTAGGGGAGGGCGCGCTCGCCTCTGAGCGATTTTTTAAGAGCGCCGAAAAGGCCCTAGCGCGTCCAGCTTCTGAAACTTCGAGGGCGGCTTCGGGTTGTTGCTTCGCAATGAGAATTTGGGTGAGCAGGTTGTAGGTGTAAATTTGGGTATCGAAAAGAGAGACGGTGTAAGTATCTTCTAAATCGTTGCGAAGATTGTCTAAGTTACTGATGGCTTCGCGCAGGCGCGCTTCGGCGTCATCTAGACGGTCAGCCGCTAAAAGAGTGTGACCCAGATTGTTGAGGGTCATGGCGGTGAGGGCCGGATCTTGCAGAGAGCTGGCGATCGCAAGGCTTTTTTCTAAGGCAGCGATCGCATCGTCATGCTGGCCGTCATCGGCATCGGCTAGCGCTAAGTTAATCAGCGTATTGGCTTCTAGTCCTACATTCCCAATTTCTTTGGCAGCTTCAATGCTTAGCCGATAGGCTTCTCTGGCCTGATCTAAGGCATTGAGGGCATGGTAGGTAATGCCCAAGTTCAATAACCGTTTGCTTTCGCCTTCTTTATCACCCGTTTCGCGTGCGATCGCTAAGGCTTGCCGAAGTGCAGCTAGCGCGGCTGCTCGCTCACCCTGCAAGGCGTAGACATAGCCCAAGTTGCCTATGCTCACCCCTTCTGCCCGACGGCGATTGTTAGATTGGGCAAGAGCAGTGCTTTCTTCATAGGCTGCGATCGCCTGATCGTATTTTCCAAGTGCCTCGTACACATTTCCAAGGTTGCTGTGCACCTGGCCAATCGCACCGGGATTCTCTAGCGCTGTGAAAAGGGTAAGGGCTTGTTGGTTGGTTTCCAAGGCTTTGAGGTATTGGCCGGTTTCGTAATGTGCGATCGCTAAATTCCCTAGCGTTTGTGCCTGCTGCTGAGGAGAGTCGGCAAGCAGTAAAGCTTGCTCCCAAAGCTCAATAGCACTTTGAAATTGGCTTAACCGATAAGCTGCGAGTCCTTGCTCAAACAGGTCTTTCGCATTATCAGCGCTGCTCTCCATAACAGAAGCTGTCTCCACTGGAATTGACGCGACAGCCAAAGAGTGCAGATTGAGAGAAAGTAGAAAACAGAATAGGAATATTATGGCAAAGGAAGGTTTGATGACAGCAGACTGTTGTCTCATGGTTCCACAGCGGGCGTAGGTTCGAATAGGATTTCTGACTCTGAAGCATCAGAAGCAGCCGAGTTCTCATCTTGGGCTTGCTTGCAAGGATCAAGAAAATTCGCGCTTGCAGACCCAACGGTCATAGACTGAGCTCCCTCAGGCAATAAGTTTTCATCAATGACTAGCAAGCTTTCGCTAGCCAAAATCTCGTTTGAGTTGCTATCACAGAGCATGTCGCCCCCCTTCTGTTCAAGATTTTGGGTGGCATCGCCGTCTACATCTCTAGTGAGTGATTCATTGACAACTGAAATTCCAGCTACGAGCTCACCTTCTGAGGAAAGACCTTCGAACAACTGGTTTTCAGAAGAACCATATAAAGTACTATTACCTGCACTGCCAATCACAATACTCGCACTCAAGCCACTGGCATTTGCAGGAAAGTCATCAGAAGGAAAAGCAAAAGCAACTCCCTCACCTGTTGAGAAACTGAGATCTTCTAATGCTCGACCTGCCAAATTGGCAGGGTCTAACGGAGTGCCATCATTCACATCAGAAACAAAAAATTCGGTATTGTTTGTATACACCGGGGGTAACACAAACGCTTGAGAACTATCTCCCAAAATAAGTATTTGACTGGGACTACCCTCCAGATTATCGTATTGAATATTTTCTATTGTCCTGGTAGCATCTCCGTAGCGAATAGTAATGGGCGCATTCAGCTCTGTAGGAGATAGAGAAGGGCGCGCCAACAAACTCACCTGACGTTCTTCAACAAATGGAATAAAGGAAGTGTTTAACACCTCGTTCCTGTCGTATCCCAAGCTGACAATAAAATCGATGAGTTCAGGAGGATAGCTCGGAAATTGGTCGAACCGGGTGTCAAATGAGCCTGTTGCGCGAAAAGACCCTGCTGCAGAAATGTCAATACCTCCCGAGCCCGCATCAATATACGCAATTTGAATATCGCCTTGTTCTGTCGTCAAAGTTACGGAAGCATTGGCCTCATCTGCAGAGAACGAATTAGTATCTAGTATGCCTGTGAGAATATCGTTGTTGGCCTGTAGTTTGATGGATTGTCCGGCTGTATCAATCGAGGTAGGCACGGAGGTTTCATCAATGATGAAAATGGACTCCCCTGAAGTAATCAACACTGAACCAGTTTCCAATTCATCCAAGTCGCTGAATGCAGAACTTCCCGTATAAATAGAACCTGTCGTAACGGTTCCAGGAGCCACCAGTGTCACGTCTCCACTAATAGCTTGTTCTTCCGATAAACCGGTCTCAGGATCTACATTAGAGGTACTAATATTTCCTGCGCGAATGCTTTCAGCTGTTATTGTTAAAGGCCTACCGGGTGCTTTTATCGTATCGTCAGCATTCATAGAAAAGTTTCGTCCGGCTTCGAATATGAGCGCCCTATCACTGGAAGAAACGGTTAGTTCGTTATCGTCAAGATCATTGATGATGATATCTCTAGTGGCTTCAAGAATAATATCGACGCTGGCAAGAGATTCGCTTTCTAGCTGGCTTTCAGAGAGTGTTGTGGGCGTGTCGTCGCTACGCCTTATTTGACCCAGCATCATAGAAGAGTTTCCACTAAAATTACCAGACATGCCTCCATTTGAAATAATAATATCTTCGGGATCGAGCAGGAGTGTTCCTCCGTTTCCGTTCGGGGCGGCGGCATCAACAGTTCCTCGAAAAATAAGGTCTTGCTTTCCGGACACTTCTACAAAACCACCATCACCAGCTTCATTACCGCCTTGTGTAAAAATTTCCCCGACAAAGCGAGTCATGTCATCAGCCCAAACAATCACCTGTCCTCCGTCTCCATTGACCAAACCATCGGCGATAATCTGAGAAGTTGCGTCAACATAAGTGCGATCAGCATTAGCGACAGGACCTTTGCCCTGAAACCCACCACCAAGTCTCACATCGCCACCACCGCTCGCACCTGAGGTATTGATTGAAGCGTCTAAAATGCCGACGCGATCGCCTAACACATCAATGGCCCCACCAACCCCGCCAACTGAAGCATCAGAGGCATCCAGTATTCCCGATGCGATCGCTGTACCTGCACTGGTCGGAATGGGCGTATCCGTTGCAACAAGCTTGACCACGCCATCGTCTACAACCACCCCTAGGGCCTCCGCAGTCTCTGTGCCCGACAGTAAAGCGGGTAGATCGCTAGCTGTAAAATTTTGAGAGGGCGTATTGAGCCCAGAATCAGCCGGTAGGGCTAAGGTCAGCAAACTACCCTCTGGGGTAATCTCTACGCTGTTTTCTCCAGGTACCGCTGAAATGTTGATCGTGCCGCCTGACGTTTCAATCGTGCCTGTATTGACAACAACACCGCCTAACAAAGTGACGCGCTCTCCTGGAGCGCTAATGTTACCTGCATTAATAACCATGCCGGGGTCACGGTTAGTGAAGGCAAACCCACTGGGATCTCCAAACATATTGGCGTAGTCGTTAGAACCTAGCGCATTGAACCATGCGTCCTCTAGCTGAATGCCATTGGCAGTGGTCGCGGTGAATGCACCGGGAACCAGCACCTGAGAATTTGGCCCAAAGATAATCCCAGCTGGATTGACTAAGAATAGGTTGGCGTCGCTACCCGTTACCTGTAGCAAGCCATCAATGACAGAAGCATTTCCGCCTACGACGCGGCCTAGAATGTTGTTGATATCTGGGCTTGAAAGAATATTCGCCGTTTCGTTAGCCGTGAGTCCTAGCTGCTCAAAACTATGAAACAGATTACTGCCGCTTTGCGTACCGCCCGTAATATCAAACGTGTTGTCAGTTTGGTTAATGAGGGTGCCGGTGCCATCGGCTGCGGGCGTAACAGACTGCGCAAGGGTGAAGGCGGGCTGTGGCGGTGACGTGACTTGAGGAGACAGTGGGAGTGCTGCCGTTTGCCTAGTTGTAAGACGTGCTGTAGCCCTATGCGTACTAGCAGATAGCGGTGATGCTGTTGCAGCTTGCAGCACAGAACTTGGCAGCGTGCTGGCCAGAGCAAGCCCAAATAATGCAGCAGTCGAGGAGCATTTTACTAATTTATACGGCCACTGCGAGCTAGTCATAGTATTGGACATTGCCAGTAGGCTCCTTGTCGCTATCTTATTGGATGATGTATTTTGCAGCTATGGCTATTGGAATAGAAATGTTGCCTATAGCCACGGTTTCATCGCTAGGCTTGCTTAATCAGGATGACTTTTTGATAATTATTGAGGCTACGTGTGAATAGTTATTGATAACAACACTGCCATTTCTTTATCAAATTTTTCTCACTGCAATTTCCTCTCTTCAGTTTCCCTACCGGAGAGAGGTTTTGATAGTACTCTTCTGGGTACCTTCTTGACGACTGCCTTTACGAGAGTGGTAGCCCTAGTGCTTTTAAAGTGTTTGGACCTACTCTGCCATCTGCGGTCAAATTTTCTTGTTCTTGAAAGGCGGTTACCGCAGCATCCACTTCTACCCCAAACACCTCATCAGGATCTATATCAAAGCCTTTTTCAATCAGGGCCTTTTGCACAGCGAGGACATCCTTTCCAAATAGTAAGGGTTCGGTAAGCAACAAAATTCGGGCTTTGCCGGGAAGAGTGCCCGATGAAGTTAACTCAAGAAAGTCAGTTTGGATGATGTCGTATTTTTTTCGCCAGGTCGCCCTATCGCGAATATTCAAGCCGTCGTCAATATGGACAGGGTCATTAAAGTCTCCTCCCCAACGCAGCGTTTTATCTTCACGAATGCGGGTGATAAAGGTTTGAATTGGGGGTGGTAATAAAATGAAATTGCTGTTGCGGAGCTTCAGGCTGTTGTAAAGGGTACCGTCATACCGGATGTTCATGTCAATGGCATGGCCAATCAGATGGTTTGAAAAGGTTGCTGGCTTCACAATCGCACCACCGATGCGTCTACCCTGCTGACGGGCTGAACTGGTGATGAAAATTTCTAGGGATTGAGCGGCGGCAAGCTGATTGACTTTATCCAGCTCAGGAAAAAACTCAACATCGGCTAAAACAAGTTTCCCAACAAATTGGGATCCTTTGTAGGCATCTAGCTTGGTGACCATAGGGTTGCAGACTCTATCAGTTTATTTATGCAAAAATTGAGGTCAGCTCACTGCTAACCTAGCCGTTTTTTCCACTTGGCATAGCTAGCCGCTAGCCGCTTGTGATAGTTGTTCTTTTTATAGCTCTCACCGTTGTAACCCCGGGCAAAGGTGTCCCAATCCTTCTTTTTCAGAGCTGGAATTAACCGGCCATCGGTTTTGCAAAAATTCAGCATGTGCCGTAGCTGGGCAGCTTCATTTTGATGGGCTTCTACCACAAGCTGCTCAACGGTGCTACAGCCCGCTCTTTTATGGTTAAAGCCCATGACTTGCCCTAGCCCCCAAGAGACTGAGCGGAGCGCTGCGGCTGGATCAAACGCCATCGCATCAATCAGGCGATTCCATTCACCTGAGCCGCCTTTGTACAGCGCCTTGTTCCATTTACGGCTGGATAAATCTGGCCGAGTTTTGCTGACGGGCTTGGGCGTTTCGCGGTAGAAAATATGGGCTTCAAACAAAATTTTAGGACGGGCAGGTGCGGGTTCTTTGATTAAAAAACCGCTGCCGGCTGATTCCACTTCTACCACAGCTCGAATAGCGGGCTCTTCAATGTCGAATTCTTTCGCTAGGGTTTTATAGTCTTGAGTGCTGAGGGCGGTTTGTTTGGCAGCGACTGGAATCGTTGAAATAAAGTCGCGATCGCCATAGCGAATAGGCGGATAGATATAGCTAAATTCATTAACAGAAAATCGCAGAAGCTTTTCGACAGTGGCTTTATCACAAATGTCAGGATCGCCAAGGTCGTTGTCTACTTTGAAGGTGTTGAGCGCTTGCCGACTGAGGCGGCCAAAAGCACCATCTACAGAAAAGCCTTTAATCAGGCTGCCATAGCCTGCATTTATTAAAGCTTGCTGTATTTCACTAACCAGAGTGACGTTGGTTAGTTGAGCATCTTCACTGGCTTCTGAGTAGTCGAGAGTTTCGCCAAGGTCATAAAAGGTGCTGAGATCCATTATTGTTCCTGCCTATTATTTTCTGCTGAATAAGATATGCAGCTGTACAGCGGCCTTTGTTTATTCTCTACCGTGATAGGCTCTCATATTAGTATTGATAATTAAGGCTGAAGTAAAAGCCTTCATCTTGAGCATTGTCGCCTTCGTCATCCAAGGTAATTAAGGGGAGCGCGTAGTCTAGACGAGCGCTAAAGCTATCGAGCGGGTTGTAAATGAAGCCTACGCCTGCCCCCGCGAGGAAGTTTTGATCGCCAAGAGAATTGGGATTACTGCTGCTGTTCCAAACCGCACCCATGTCTAAAAAGGGTGCTAGCTGAACCACTGAAGTCCCTTCGGCATCGTCTCGATCTATCGTAATACGATCTTCTATTGACACTCGAAAGCCATTGTCACCAATGCGAGCATTTTGACGATATCCCCGTAGAGACTGACCGCCCCCAATCAGGAATTGTTCTATGGGGAGCAGGCCATCTGGCGTGAGCTGTAAATCGCCTTGAATAATGAGTAAGTTGTCTTGGCTAAGACGCTGGACGCGCTGGACTTGACCGAGCCAACTAAAGAACTGACCGTCCACGGCATCGCCGGCTTCGTCGGTCGCATCAAATAAGCCGGTGCCTAGGCTAAACTGCGATCGCAAGGCCCAAACGCCCTGAGTATCCCTGCGCGTGTAGTCTTGTCCGAACTTAAAAATGCTGGTACGGCTATCTATAGGATCTGAACCACTGAATACCTGGAAGGTTTTGCCATCACGGTAGCTAAACCCAGCCGAGAGGGCCAATTCTTCTCGTAGCGTTCGAATGAGGGGCTGACGAAAGCTGAGTTCGTAGCGATCGCTGCTGCCGTCGGCAAGTCCTTCGAGCCCAGCCGCCGTAATTTTGAAGTTGTCGAACGAGGCCCGTAGAGACAGAGCACCGTCCAGCGAATTCACTGGCAGACGATAGCCAATATCCCAAACGTTTGAGCCACCTGTGGTAGATCGGGTATAGCTAGTGGAGAGCGTATCTCCCCAACCGAATAGATTTTGATAGGCAACAGAAGCCCCTAATCGTTCTGACCCGGTCCGAGGAGAACCATAGTTATCAACACTGGCCCCAACCCGCCAAGCGTCTGCTTCTTCAGCCTCTATATTTAAAGTAGATTCACCTGATTGCTCTCCTGGCTGCAAACGGCCCTGAACACTTTCAATTAAAGGATCAAATCCAAGCAGGCGGAGTTGTTCTTCTAGCTTATTGGCATTAAAGGGCGTGGTTACCGCACGCTCAATTCGTGAGGAAATGTAGCGATCGTTTAACCGTGAAAGCCCCTCTACTTGAATCTCGCTAAGGCTGCCTTCACTGACCTCAATCGTAACAACGCCGTCAGCAAGGGCTTGCTCGGGTAGCCGCGCGCGCGAGGTAATGTAGCCACGCTGTAAATACAGCTGCGTAATAGACTCTGCGACCTGAGTAAGATCGGCAAGGGTGACGGTTGTTCCTGCAAAGGGTCCTGTGATCTCATTTAAGTCTTCTGCGCTTAATACAGTACTGCCGACAACTTCAATACGTTCTATGGAGAATGCTGCTGGCCCGTCTACTGGCTCATCTATAGGTAATTGATTGTCTATTGAAGACGGCAGCGTTTCTGAGTCAGTCGGATTTTCACTCTCTTCGGCAGGGTCCACTTCCGGCGGTTCAGGCAGCGTATCTGGTAACTCTGTACCAGAGGGCAGCAGCCGATCTTGATTGGGATTGGGCCGCTGTGAAAGAATTCTGCTGCGGCCTTCTGCTCGGCCAAGAGGAGTTTGCAGCAGTTCGGATAGTTGCTCGGAAGCGACTGCACGACTACCGACAGATAGGCTGACAAATACAAATATCTTTAAAGCTGTAGAGAAAACTGTTCTAGATATTACTTTCATTATATTTTCACAGACATTTGACTTAAAATATGCCGATAAGGAAGAATACATTCACCAAGCCCCACTGGCGGAAAAAGTCCGCCTAGAAAAAGGATTTGAAGAGTATTTTGTTACTTTTCACGAAAGAAGTTGACAGTGTCTGACGTGTGGTCAACTCACTGTACTAAGATT
>JBCBPY010000047.1:0-44735 GCA_039820525.1 Cyanobacteria bacterium J06634_5 | reverse complement strand
GACAAAAACGACCTCAATCCCAATTTGCAGCTTTAAAGGAGAAGAGAGCAAGCCCATAAGCACCAGCCCCGAGCCTACAAGCATCGACACGATGAGGAGCACCTCGTCATCAAACAGCGTCAAACCTGCCCAAAGGGTGCCAAATCCAAAAATCCAAAAGATAAGGTAGTTCATCAGTACACTGTACGAATAAAAGGTACTGAATAAAAGGTACTGAATAAAGGTTGCCGACTCAACCGCCTGAGCCCAAACGCTATGTAGATGATGCGCTGCTCCTGTGTTAGCCCGTTGGCTCATCCGTTGGCTCACCTGTTTTCCCGATGTTGAAGGTCGGTGATTGTGCCAATGAAACGCCAATCATACTATCGCGATTGACCAGCGACGTTAGCGCTGACTCACTCCACGCATCTGTGCCTTCCGGCCTCACTGGAATCACCAAATATCGAGTATCTGCCGTACTATCCATGAC
This sequence comes from Cyanobacteria bacterium J06634_5, assembly GCA_039820525.1. Lineage (GTDB taxonomy): Bacteria > Cyanobacteriota > Cyanobacteriia > Phormidesmidales > Phormidesmidaceae > Phormidesmis. The sequence goes on along the minus strand of JBCBPY010000047.1, from coordinate 44,266 downwards.
CCTCACTTCAACTTTCTCTGGAATAGTTGTGCCAAACTCTTCTTCCAGCACGCCCCGAGGATCCACAACAACCCGATTTCAATAGGCTGTGCTTTTGTATCAGGAAGGCGGGTGATACCCCAAAATCGCCCTTGGATAGCAAGAACACAGCGTGCATACCACCACGTGATGAACTAAGGGTGTATTTTCAACCACTTCAAGTCGCTTAATTTCTACCGTGTCAATCTCCATTTTCTCGGCAAGCGGCTTTCCCATCTGTCAGCAAACGCCCTTTAAAGTCATCATCTATCCACGCGCGCCACCAGCCGAGCACCCAACATCGGCGTTACCGAATCCTGTCGCTCCATTTCTCGCCTCACCTCAGCCGCTGTAAAGTACCCCTGCTTTTCTAAAAGCTTTTGAATCGTTTGAGTCTTTTGAGCCCAATACGCCTCATCGTCAGTGACAGGTTCGTGGCTGTGGTCATAGCTGTTCTGCTCATGGTTACTCTGCTCATGCACGCCCAAATTTGAGAGTTCGCTATCGGTAAAAGACTTATCCTGTTCCGGGACATTAGGCATCAGCGGCACGCTCCATCACTTCGAACACTTCAAAAAAGATCTCAAAACCGATCATGACGTCATTTGAGTAAGCTAAGGCTCGTAAATTTCTGCCTTATCTTCTTCTACCTTTTCTACGGTGTCAGGATTATGCTGTAGCGATTCTCGGGTCAAAAAACCCCATCTCAAAAAAGACTTCTTCAACCGCAAGCACTCTGCGTTCGCCATACTCAGGCCATCTACTTTTCAAAAAAGCTAATCTCTTTGTCCCCTTGCTCGCCTATGCCGCCTGCCTGCTGAAGAATAGCTGACTTGTCATCAGCATCATGAGGAATTGGGCGGTGATGGTCTTTCGGTGGAATTTCTTGCATGAGAGGGTTAAGCCGCTATCGCTTGGAAAACTGTTGGCGTTGACGCTCAGCCATCCAGCACGTAATCTCCCAAACATCGGCCACTGGCCTCTGTGTGTAGGGCAACGTCTGCATGTAACCATCGTAAAGGAATTCTGGCATCAGGCTTGTTTGGTCCATGCCTCTTGCTTGTTGTTTGTTCCAAATTAAGCGCCACCAGCGCTCATGAGCCCTCAAGGCTTCCTGATATTCAGGCGCGCGGGGGTCGGCAACCTGAGCATGTTGCGGATAGCCTACCCGGCATTGAATATGATGAGCACGTTCGGCACACAGCTCTAAAATGGGCCATTCGGTATCGATTAAGCGCTCACAGACCACACACCAATGGCTAAAGTCACAGGTGAGTTTCATAGTAGGAAACTCGTTCAGCAAATCTCGGGTAATCCAAGGATTAAACAGTGAGCGGCTGCGGTGAGTTTCAAAGCTAATGGTGATACCAGAGGCTTTCTCTAGCTCTAGCGCGCGACCAAAAAACTCCACATTCTGCTGCCAGGACCAAGCATCGTAACCACACATCGTAGAAACAAAGAGGGCGCCGATATCGTTAGCATGGTCAACAACCCACTTCAGATCATCCAGGTGGTCATTAATGCTGCGGTCAGGACGAGGAATCCACCAGTCCTTAGGACTCTCTGGATCTGCACCTGTGGTGGCTTCTGCAATGAAAACCAGTCCATTATTTCGCAGCTGATGATGCAAATTCTCTCTTTGCTGTTTATCTTGAGGAATGGGCCCCTCAATGCCATCAAATCCACCCTCCAGGGTTTGCTGAATGAGCGCGTCTAAATTGGATGGCCCGGTCCACCATGAGCGCAAAACGAGAAGTTCCAAAATAGCCTCTGAGCACACAACAGTTCAGACAATAGTAAGCGGTGTCGCTATCGGCGGCCAGACTGCTGCGGCCAGAGTGCGGCGGCCAGAGCGGCCTGCCGGATTGTCATACCCAGTCATCATGCCAAAGAAAAAATTATCGACCCATCACTTTTTTTTCTGAGTAAAGCACGGCTGCACTCGGCATTTGTACCTTTCAACACAAAAAGAATCTTAGAACCAAGCAAAATAGCTCACATACAGCCACGGCTACGGCCTCCTGAATGTCAGACCTCTCATCAGACCTCTAGCAGGTTAGGAAAAGTTTAGCTGTTTCAAGCCTCTCGGAGTCCCCGTATGAAGTATCCTGCCCAGTCTTTTTTCAAGCGACGTAAGTTTTTTCAGCTGACCGGTTTGGCCGTTTGTTCTATGGCCCTGAGTGTGGGGTGTTCCAGCACGGTAGAAGAAACCACAGAGGCCGTTACCGAGGCCTCCACTGAAGTTGCAGCTAGCTCTACGGCTGAGCTACCCAAGGTTAAAGTCGGCTTTCAAACCGGTGACATCAACAACATTACGATGGTGGCCGACAAAGAGGGTTACTTCGAGAAGGTTGGGCTAGATGTAGAGATGAGCCCTTACTCCTCTGGGGGTGCCATGGTACCGGCTCTCGCGGCTGGAGAAGTTGATATTACTTGGTTCTTTCCCTTCCCTTCATTAACGGCCTATGCGACCGGTGTGGACCTAGAGGTCGTGCTTTTGGATCATGCGCCACTCACTGCCGAGCGACTGATTGCGGGCGACGCTGTTGCGGATATGGCAGGGCTCAAGGGCAAAACGCTTGGCGTTACTATTGGCACCTCCGGGCACCATTCCCTGCTCGCCGCGTTGGACCAAACCGGGCTCTCCCAAGACGATGTCACCTTGGTGAACTTAAAGCCTTCAGAGATGGCCGCAGCCTTTTCTGCGGAGCAAATTGACGCGGCTTGGACCTGGGAGCCCGCAGCAGGCAAGCTGAATGAGCTAGGCGGTAAAGATATTGCCACCGCTAAATCTGTCGGGGCTTATGCGGTGGCGCTATGGGGCGTTCGCAAAGAGTTTGCAGAGGCCAACCCCGAGGTCATGCAAAAGTTTATGGAAGCCTGGGACATGGCTCAAAAAGACTATTTGGCAGATACCAAAGCTGGCCAAAAGTGGGAAGCTGAACGGCTCAACCTGACACCAGAAGAGTTTGGTGCGATGGTCGATCGCCAGGGTTCCACCGTCATTGCGATGGAAGATCAGCTCTCTGACGATTGGCTGGGTCAGCCGGGTGCGCCAGAATCAACCAGGCTGTACAAAGCCTACGAAGAGTATGCGACATTCTTAGTAGATCAGGGCCGGCTAGACAGTGTGCCCGAAGATATTGCACCGCTGATCAACTCCACCTATGTCGCCGATTATCTTGAGACGAAGTAGTATGGTGCGCGCACAATCTTCTGCAGTGACTGGCTCAGTTGGCTTGAACCCGGTTGATTTAGAGTCACAAGCCGTGGCTCCTAACGAGATTATCGGCTTGGAGCAGGTGACGTTTGGCTACAGCCGGAAACGGCTGGTACTAGAAAACTTGAACCTCGGTATTCATCGAGGAGAGTTTTTAACATTGCTAGGCCCCTCGGGTTGTGGCAAGTCAACGATTATGAACCTCATTGCTGGGTTCTATAAGCCGCTAGCAGGGCGAGTGACCCATGGTGGGGAGCTGGTTAAAGGGCCAAGTGCGAGTCGCGGGGTGGTGTTTCAGGGCAACGCCCTGTTCGACTGGATGACGGTAGAACAAAATGTGGCGTTCGGGTTTCGGTTTCGCGCTTTGCCCAAGCGGGAGAAGCAACAAAGGGTCAAAACCATTATTGAGCTGGTAGGGCTGCGAGGCAGTGAACGCAAGTATCCCTATCAGCTTTCGGGCGGGATGCGTCAGCGGGTGGCAGTGGCCCGCTCGATGGTGGTGCAGCCCGAGATTTTGCTGATGGATGAGCCGTTTGCAGCGGTAGATGTGCAGACGCGAGAGGGGTTGCAGGAGGAGCTGTTGAAGCTGCATGAGCAGGTGGCTGGGGCGATTTTGTTTGTGACGCACAGTATTGAGGAAGCGGTGTTCTTGAGCGATCGCATCATCATTCTGGATCGCAACCTGGGCGGCATTGCCCACGAAATTTCAATCCATTTGCCAGAACCTCGCTACGCACCGATGAACCGGGTGTCTGAAGCGTTCAATCACTATCGAACAGATTTGTACTTGAAGATGAAAGCGATTAGCTGAGGATGAGGGCTACAGACAGTCAGCACAGGGACAAGTTATTCAATTCTCATTCTTAAGGAAGATAGCCCATGCAGCTAAAAGCCTCCCCAAAAGTCTCCTCTGCCGTGCCCAAATTCAAAGGGCAAGATCTGCAAACCAAAGCCCTAAGAGAAAAGGGGCTGTTGTTTTGCGTGGGGATTGCGATGCCTGCACTCATCCTCATCCTGTGGGAAACCACGACTCGCCAGGGCTGGATTGATGAGCTGTTTTTACCGAGTATTTCGGGCATCGTGACGCAGTTTTTTGCGATCGCCCGAAAAGGTTACGCGGGCACTCCATTGATCTCCCATGTCCTGGCGAGCCTACGCCGGGTGTTCACTGCCTTTGGAGTTGGCACTGTTGTGGGCCTGCTGTTGGGGCTGCTCATGGGCTACTACAAATACATTCGCGCCGCCTTTTATGTGGCAACAGAAATCCTCAGGCCAATTCCACCGCTTGCCTTTATCACCTTGTTTATTCTCTGGTTTGGGATTGGTGAAGTTTCAAAAGTTTTGATCATCCTCTATGCGGGCGCGCTGATTATCATGCTAAACACCATGGAGGGCGTACGCGCCTGCCCCAAGGAGAAGATTTTAGCCGCCCGTACCCTGGGCGCAAACGACATGGCGATTTTTTTGTATGTGATTTTGCCGGCGGCGCTGCCGAGCATTTTCACCGGGATGCGGGTGGCGCTGTCAGTAGACTTTGGCATTTTGGTGGCTGCTGAGCTACTAGCCGGTGACCTAGGCATGGGCTACATCATTCAAGATGCAAGCACCTTTTTTAATGTAGAGGCGCTGTTTGTTGGCATTTTGATGATTGCCTTTTTTGGGGTGATCTCTGACTTTTTGCTACGGCTAATTTCTGCGCGCGTTGTTCATTGGCAGGGATAGTTTACTGCTTTCTCACTTGCTTGCTCATCTACTTTTTTAGGAGTTAATCTCATGTTAGAAACGCTCGCCAACCCTTCACAGGCCACCGCTTTAGCAGAAAAAATCCTTTCTGAGATTACGACTGAAAAGTGTGTTGAACTGATTAAATCGCTGGTGCCCACAGGCCAACCGGGCTGCGGTAATTCGATTGATCCAGAAGCGCCGATGGCCCACGAGGAAGACATTTCTAAACAGGTGGGCAAGCTGTTGCAGTCCTACGGGTTGGACGTGGAATGGGTCGCCGCGATTGAAGGACGGCCCAATGTAGTCGGGCGCTGGAATGACGGCCTGCCCGGACCTTCACTGATTTTTAACGATCACCTCGATACCTATCCGTCTTGCGACCCTAAAGAGTGGCATATGTCGGGCCATAACCCCTACAACGCCACCCTACATGGCAATCATCTCTACGGTCGAGGGACCTCGGATACACGGGGGAATATGGCCTGCCAGCTGATTGCTGTTGAGCTGTTGAAAAAGGCCGGAGTAAAGATAAATGGAGAGCTAATTTGCGCCTATACCGTGGATGAAGAACGTCATGGGAAGGCCGGGTCGCTGCATTTATTGAATGAGTACGGCCTAACGGCTGACTATGAGGTAACGGCGGAACCCACCTCCTGGACGAATGAGGATGAGTGGGGCATTGGGATTGCGCTGGCTCACTCGGGGCTGTGCGTGGTGGATATTGAGATGACGGGGGTGCGATCGCACATTTGGCGACCCGATGAAGGCGTCAACCCCATTCTCCATATGGCCCAGCTCATTGAAACCCTCAAGAACACAACCTTCACCCACGAAGCCCCTCAAATTTATGGCCCGACTCAGCCCAGCATTTGTCCGGTGCGCATTGAGGCGGGCAAAGTTGGCGAAGGCCAGTTTACGCCGCCATCCTGTAAGGCCAGAGTGTGGGTGATTGGGCTGGTGCCAGGAATGACCTACGAGTCCATCGTCGCAGATATGCAAAAGGTCATTGATGAGATGACAGCTGCCGATGCGACCATTGATGCGACCATTACCCAGGTAGAAGGAGAGACATTTGTGCCTGCGTCTATGGAGGTGCCCAAGGAAGCGGCCCATGTGCAGGCGCTCTCCCGCGCCTATCAACAGATTCTGGGTAAAGACCCAGTACTCTATCGTAAAAATGCCTACTGCGACACCCTACGCTTTGCCCATAGCGGCATTCCCTCAATTACCTTTGGCCCCGGTGAAGATGGCTGGGCGCCAGTGAATGAGCTAATTGACATGGAGAAAGTGGTTGCGGCGACTAAAATCTACGCGCTGTTTTTGCTCGACTTTTTTAAGGTAGAAAAAAGCTGACGGGGTGCGATCGCCCCAATTTTCTCCATTCCTCTCTTCACGCACTTACCCTGGTTCTTCCGGGGTATTTTCTTTGGCGAATACTGCTTGTGAAAATTACACTTCCATCCCGCCCCTATCCCCTCTCACTAACGCTTGAACACACTGCACTGCTGGTGATTGACATGCAAAATGACTTTTGCACGGTTGGCGGCTGGGCCGATTTAAAGGGGTTTGATGTGAACAAAACGCAGAAACCGATTGAGCCATTGAAAGCTTTGCTGGCAGCTGTACGCCAGACTCCCATGACCGTTATCCATACGCGGGAAGGGCATCGTCCAGATTTGAGCGATTGTCCACCACATAAGCTGGCCCGTTCTAAGCGGCAAAATGCCGAAATCGGCAGTGACGGCGTGATGGGACGGCTGCTGACAAGAGGCTCAAAAAGTCACGATTTTGTCGATGAGCTACAGCCGCTGCCGAATGAACTGGTGTTGGATAAGCCCGGTAAGGGGGCCTTTGTTGCGACAGATCTGGATTTGATATTGCGATCGCGCGGCATTCGGCAGCTGATTTTAACGGGTGTGACCACAGAGTGCTGCGTGCACACAACCCTACGTACCGCTAATGATTTAGGCTATGAGTGTTTGCTGTTAGAAGACTGTTGTGCTTCTTTAAATGCAGAATTTCACCGAGTTTCTGTAGAAATGACCCAGACAATTTTCGGATGGGTGACAAGCTCTACAGAACTTTTGGCGTCAATAAAGTCCTGCGCTGTATAGTAGAGCGTCATGCGATCGCGTCTCTTTCAACCATTTTGAGGAGCGAGGATTAAATAACTTGGCTATTTTTTGACTTCTCGCTGCCCTCACCCCAGCCCTCTCCCGATGGAGAGGGAGCTAGATCCGGCTCCCCTTCTCCCTACTCATATAGAAGAGCAAAGCTCTACGGGAGCAAGGGGTTGGGGATGAAGGCTCAGGAATTGTGCATATTATTGAAACCTTGATCCTAAGCTGTCTGGCCTAAGAAAAACCGCAGCTGTTGCTGTGTTTGCCAAATGTAGTCTGTAGGGTTCCAAAGGGCTTGCAGGCCAAAGTCAATGAGCTGAGCAGGCACGAGGCGATCGCGCCGCTCTGCCAACAGCATACGCTCTAACACCCAAGGATCGCGAGAGTATTCAGGATGGCCAGAAAAGACAAGAATATGGCTGCCCAGCATCCAGCCTAAGTGTTCGGTCACGCCGCTAGTACCCAAGGAGATTGCGCCCGGTGGCAGTTGCGTAACGCCGTCGTTATGATGAACTTGAATGGCATAGCTAGTGCGCTCAGTGTTGAAATAGCGTTGAGCGGCCTCGGTTAGGTTAATAGTCACAACAGAAAGCTCGGTGCCGGGTGGATTCGGTTCTACCTTACCGCCTAACGCCTGGGCCACAATTTGAGGGGCAAAAGAGAATCCAGATAGGCAAATTTTTTGGCTGTGATAGTCTCTAATGACCTCACACAGTTGGCTAATCCACTCGTCTGTGTCGTAAGCGCCATTGGCAGAGCCTGAGATAACAATGCCGTCTAGCGTCGCAAGTTCTTCAGGGGTGGGATAGTGAGACTTTCGCGGCTCGAATTTAATCAGCTCAACATCACTCAACTCAACACCCCCTAGCTCTGCTGGTGTGCTTTTGGCACACACTTCAGAAAAAAGCTGTTGATGCATCGTGTAAAAGCCATCGGGATAACGCTCTAGCAGCTCAGGGGCCCACCAACGCAAGTCATCGGTGCCTACATCAAAGCTGGCCAAACGGAGCTTTTTAGAAGAGAGTGCTTTAGACGGCATACCAGTGCTGGATGAGGAGAGCTTAATTTACGGCGTTAGAGCGTCCTGGCAATAGTCTGTTAAAAAGGGCGTTCGACAGTCACTCTCTTCACACCTCTCTTCATGCCTCTCTTCACACCATAGTATGGGGTAAAAGCTTTCTTGTAGCGACAGTGTATCTCTCAAGCGATATCGATCAAAAATGTAGCCATTACCACCGCCAGGAGGACTGTATTGAGCCGTGCCCTGCAAAGTTGTGATAGACAGGCTCTGTCGGGTGTTTGTTTGGCTAGGATTTGGGCCTGAGCCGTGCCATAGTGCACCATGTAGGAAAATAGCACTGCCGTTCGGGATTTCGATAGGAAGGATTTTTGGCTTGGTTATATCTGCCTGAGTGGCAGCTTCCCAAAGGGGCGTGCGGTAGTCTTCTTTGGGGGCGTGAAGGAACCGGGCGTTTCCTGCCTCCGAGGCGGTGGGCCACAGATGCGAGCCAGGAACAATCTCTAACGTGCCACAAGTAGCGGCGGCGTTGTCTAGCGCAATCCAACAGGTGGGCGCTTCGGAGGGGGCAATGGCTTGCGTGTAAGTATTGTTGCGGTGGAAGTAAAGTGCGGGTGCATTGGGTGGCTTTGCCCAAAAAGTATCGAGGCCGTAACGGGCGCGTTTCCAGCCCATCAGGGCGGCATTGAGGCGGGCGATCGCACTTGAGAGCGTAAAACTGGCTAGAGTGCGATCGCATCGCCAAAGCCCAGTCATTTGACGGGTGGCGTTGGGTTGGCTTAGCCCCGGTCGGCCATACCATTCGTCGGGGTAAATGCCCGTTTCAAACTGGGTGTGAAATAGGCGATCGCACCGCTCAATAATTTGCGACACCTGCACCTGGCTCAACAAGTTATCAACAACAAGATAGCCCTGCTCATGAAATCGTGCCTTTTGTTCAGCGCTAATCTCAAGCGGCGCGGTAGAAAGAGAAGTCGTCATTGCACGGTTTATTTAGGCGGTTTGTTTCGGTTGACTGAATTGAGGTTGACTGAGTTGAGGCTGAAACTCAGCAGAGTCTATAAAAGGCGTGCGGTAGCCATCTTCTCGCCACACAATTGGGAAAAAGCTTTCGTCCATGGTGTCATCGCCATGGCGGCGATATTTTGCTGCGATGTAGCCGCCCGGCAGGTAGGCACCGCCGGATTGAAACTTGGACTCGGCAGGGACGTGAATAATCACCAGGCTGCGGCGCACAACGCTAGCTGTGTTTTGCCCGGAGCCATGCCAAATATTGCCGTGGTGAAACACGCAGCTGCCCGGAGAGAGTGTCATTTGCACGACTTTAGGATCCTTGTGTCCGGCTTGCTGAGCGGCTGCCTCCATTTGTGAAAGATAGCTTTTGTCTTTGTTGTGAAAGTCTGGCACGGCTCCAGACCTTGGCCAGGTGTGAGAACCAGGAACATATTCAATGGTACTCGCACTGGGAAAGGCATTACTTAAAGCAACCCAGCAGGTGGTCGTTTCGCCAACAGGGGTGTGCGAATTAATGTACATCGAGTCCTGATGGAGCGTGGTTTCTTTGGCATTGTGTGGCTTTTGCCAGAGGCCATCGGTAAGCAGTCTCGTACCCGACCAGCCTTCTAAGGTCGCTGCGATTTGGCCTGCTTTTTCAGACATCACCATGCTGGCTAGGGTGCGATCGCATCGCCATACGCCGGTCATTTGACCAGCTACTTCCGCCTTCCCCAAGTGAGGATTCCAGTGCCACTCATCAGGATAAATCCCCGTTTCAAATTCGCCAGCATAGAGCAAATCAAACCGCTGCAACAGCTGCTGTACCTGCTCAGGTGAAAACAGGTTTTCAACTACTAAAAAGCCATCTCTTTGAAACTGCGCAATCTGTTCGGCGGTGACTAGCGGTTTGTCGCTATCGGCAGCGACTGACGAAAGAGTGTTATTCATTGGCGTTTACGCGGGTATCTTCAACACAAAAAACTGCGCTTCCATAGAACTTAGAAGCGCAGGTCATATTTAGGAGTTTTAGGCACACAAAAGGAGACGCTTAGCGGTCAGGATAGACCCGCAGACCCTAACGAAGAGAGTTGCGAACGCGATCTTCAGACCTCTTTTTACGCTGAGCCTTAGACTGCCCCTTAAAGAGGCCCTTAGAGCGACCTAGCGGCAGGCCCACACCTATCATCCCAAGCAAGCCAAAGGGAGCAGCTTTCCTGGATGACTGAAGCAGGGTTGTTTGATGGGTGGCCTGTGGCGCTTGGCTCTCTTGACCCGCTTGAGCAGACGGCTTGAAGTCCGCAGCGACCAAAGACAACAGGCCAATCACGATAAATGAACTCAACCGATCTATCGACTTGTTGATAGCGGGCGGCTCAGCATGGGTGGTGTAGGTCGCAATCATAAACCACACAAATATTCCAACAGCGGCCAGTAACGCCAGAACATTGATGATGGGTGCACCGGCAAAAGTATAAATAGCACCGCCAGTGGGCCCATCAATGGCATTGTTGAATTCTTCTAAGGTAGCAAACGGACTCGACATGGACTCACCTCTTCCTTGGGGTATTTTGCTTGCGTTTTTCCAACTCTCTTAAATACCGGCACTCACCTGTGGCGCTGGTATAGCAGGCGCGGGCGCATGGCCATTCTGCTCAGGCAAAATAGGATATTCTGGATAGCCTTCCAAGCCGTATTCAGAGAGATCTAATCCACCCATTTCCTCTTCTGGTGAGACTCTCAACATGCCTAGCTTATTGAGTACAAAACTCACACCGTAGCCAGGAATGAACCCAAGGATAACGGTGCAAACGAGTGTTCCTACAAGCTGACCAAAAAAGCCAGTTAGCGGGATGCCATCACCCTGCGGATATCCAGTGGCCATCACGCCAACGGTCATAGCACCAATCACACCGCAGTAGCCATGTACCGCGAACGCGCCTACCGCATCATCAATGCCCGCTTTTTCGACGGCGGCACCGACAAAGGGCATAGTGTAGGCACCAATAAAGGCGATGAGAATAATCATGGCAGGACTGTACAAATCCAAGCCTGCACCTACAGAGATAATGCCTGCAAGACCGCCAGAAATTGTGTAAAAGGGATCTGCCTTAGACGCGATGTAAGCGCCAACAATGCCTGCACACAAAGCCAGCGTTGTATTAACGCCCACAGAAGCCAGCGTCATCGGCGTACCGTAAATGGTAATCTCTCCGGTTTGACCAGGCACAAAAATAACACAGGCCGCCAAAAAGGCGTAGAACCCAACAAAAATGAGCATCAGGCCGACCATTGTCAGCGGCAAATTGTGCGGCAAAATAGTCCTTGGCTTACCCTGCGCATCAAATTTGCCAATACGGGGCCCTAGGTTAATGAGTACACCCAGCGCGAAAAATCCAGCAACGCCGTGTAGCACTGCCGAACAGCCAAAGTCGTGATAGCCAAACTCAGTGAGGAACCAGCCGTATGGATTCCAACCCCAGGCAGCGGCAACTACCCAAGTGAAAGAACCCAACACAACAGCCAAAATGGCATAAGCACCCACTTTAATTCTCTCAATCACCGCACCGGAGAGAATAGAGGCAGTAGTCATCGCGAACAGCGCAAAGGCAAACCAGAAGACGCCGGTGAGATTGTCGGAAACGTTAGGACCCAACGCTGGAGACCACGGATACGACGCCTGAACAAGCCCCAGCACTTCTCCGACAACACCCTCTGCATTGGGGTCTGTCCAAGGGCCTACCACACCGCCCGTAAGCGGGAATAGCGGAAAAGCGTTGTACACCCACCAGCCAAAGAAAAAGAACGTAAGGCCAATAATTGAGAGCGTCAATAAGTTCTTGACCATGGTGGCCAAAACGTTCTTGGCACGTGAGGCACCCCCTTCGTAGGCGAGAAAGCCTACGTGAATCAGGATCATGAATACGGAAGCCCAGTAGTAGTAGGATTCCGACACGAAAGTAGCTAGAAATTCTTGCGATTCGGGAGTCATAGTGGGCTCCAGGATTTGAGATAGGTGAATAGAGAAGAAAGCTCAAAGGCTATCCGAAGCACGCTGAGCGCCAATAGCGCTTCGGACAACTTGTTATATCAAGAGTATGGGATGGACAGTAGGTGGAAGTTGTATTAAACAATACGAAAAATCGATTAATGTCACTTAAACAACAAAATTAAAGCTATCTAATCGCTGCTTCAAACGCCTCAGATCTTTTTGGGCAACCTGTAGCTCTATTCCGGGTTTGCCCTCAATAAGATGTCGCCAAATCAACAGTGGAATGGTCTCTAGGCAGGCGGGCAGAGCCTGATGGTTTGGGAAGTGGGCAAGGCGATGAGGCGCTCTGACTGTGAGATGTTCTGTGAGTACCAAAAGCTGTTTAGTCGAGATTGTAAGGCTTGTTAACCAGGGATAGCGCTTTACCCACACGCAACGGTTTAAGGGCGTTACGAGCTGATCGAGCGGGGCCCCGTAGCGGATGCGAAAGTTGCGATCGCACAGCCTCAGCACAGAGCAGGCTTCATTTTTTAACACTGTCTCAACAGATTGAAACGGCGACAAGTACCCGACAGATTTACCAAAGAGCTGCTCAGCCACTTCTAAGCCATCAGCGCCCGCAATGTCCCAAAGCTGGGTGGTGGGTGTTCTCGTCACGAGCGGTTTAGTCATGAGCGGTTTAGTCATGAACGTTCACCCCACGCTGAATTTGAAGTCTGGCGCGGCGCTTAGTGGGATCAAAGGCCGCTAACGGTCCTACCGTTGCGATCGCCCTACGCTTAACCCCATCGAGTAATCCTACCTCTACCTGAGTCTTTGCCTGTGCATACTCAGGGACAATTTGAGCCATTGCAATGCTACGGCCCAAAATAGGAGAAAACGTCGCGCTGGTGATTTGGCCAATGCGCCAGCGTTCTCCCTTGGCATAAACACTTTGGCCATGAGTGGCCACTTCATTCCCGTCTAGTACTAGGCCAACGGCTACCTTTGGAGGGTGCTTTCGAATAGCGTCTAACGCTGCCTTGCCAATAAAGCTGGGCTTTTTCATCGCCACTGTCCAGCCAATGCCGGCTTGAAAAGGAGAGATCAGATCATCAAATTCGTAGCCTGAGGCCAGCAGACCAGCTTCAATTCTGGCCCTATCTAGCGCCTGCATTCCCAGCGGTAGCAGCCCTTTGGGCTTACCCATTTTGATCAAAACGTCCCAGAGCTGCTCGCCATAAAAAGGATGAACAAATAGCTCATAACCCAGTTCACCGGTATAGCCCGTACGCGAGAGGAGAACAGGAATATTTTGCGAATTACCTACTATCTCCACGGCCCTGTGGTCAAAATACTGCAAATCATCTAACACATGGGGCGAGACTAACAGCCGCCTCAGAATGCTGTACGATTTGGGGCCCTGTAAAGCCAAGTTATGAACAGACTCACTGATGTCCTCGATAGTGACGCGCCAGTTTTGCTGCTGAGCGATTTTGCTAAGCCAGTCGCCATCGGTATCGCAGTTGCCGACATAGCGATAGTGGGTTGGACTAAAGCAAAAGACAATTCCGTCGTCTATAATGCCGCCGTGAGGCGACAGCAAACAGCCGTAAGCGCAGCGGCCTGGGGTTATTTTCTCTACGTTCCGTGAGAAGGCATGCTGTAGCAGCAAAAAGGCCTCTGCGCCCTGCACCTCAAACTTACGCAAAGCAGACAAATCCATCAGGGCAGCCCGCTGCCGGAGGGCCCAGTATTCAGCCTGATCGCCCTGATGGGCAAAGCTATTAGGGACCCAAAAGCTGTTGTAATCACTCAAATCGTCTGTGAGACAGCGAATGCTAGGGGTAAACGCGCTCTCTTGCGTCAGACGCAGCGGCAAATCAGCAGCCAGTCTTCTCCCGATGGCAGGCTTAAACGGTTGACCTGCGTCGTAGATGCGAACGTGAATAGGTGTAGGCTGCCAGCCGTTGGCAGGGTCGATATCATCAGGGCAGGCAGAGCTAGCACACAACAGGTCCTGATGGGCTTTGAGAAGAACATAATCGCCCGGACGAGACCACGCTTCGGCAGAGACCACGCTGCCCGTGCAGTCGATTTGAGTATTAAAAAAAAAGTTGATAGCGGGCCACCCGGCTCTCGGCGGGATGCCGTAGGGCGCGAGCACGGCATTGAAGTTGTCGCTACAGCTGGGGTGGCCAGGATAGCCCGCGTCTTCGTAGTAGCGGGCAGTGCAGGCTAACAAAAAACTGTCGTGGCGATCGCACGTATCTTGAATGACCTCCACCATGGGCTGCATGGTTTGGGAAAAGTACTTCCCATGCAGCCCAGCTTGAGGGCTAGCGGTGCCGTTCAGCGTACGAGTGACGGTGCTATCTAATGTTTGAGTGCGGTCTGTTTGCTCACAGTCTCTATCCGTGAAGGCCAAAAAATCAGAACACTGTGAGCCTGCTACGTCAATAATTTGAACATACTGACCTTTTTTAACCGTGTAAGCCCTGGCGCTACCCGGCTCAATTCGATAGTCCGCAACCACATTACCCAGCGCTGCCGGGATGTCTGAGAAAAGAGATTCCGTTAAAACCTTATTTGCAACAAGCATGTTTACTGCCATGATTTTTGGGTGAAGGCGGTACGTCGTTAGACGGGTTTTCGTCAAAGAAATTTAGCGGCTTTAGCTTAAAGCCCAAATTGGCAACGGGCATCACAGGCCAGTCTTCAGCGCGAGGAGAATGACTGTGGGCAAAGGTGTACCAAACCACAATATCGGTCTCTTCTACAGAGCGATTGTCCTGTGTCCAAAACGGCAATCCCGCGCCGCCAGGATTTTGGTTGGGGTAGTCGCCCGTGGGATATTTTTCGTCCGCTTCGTAGGGAGTAACCCACAGGTGCCGGGTCATATAGGTGGCTCTTTTGATAACGCTGGCCTCTGCACGGGCCATCGGGAGCGTATTTTCTCCGGGCATGAGCTTGTAGGCCGTTGGGTAACCCATCGCGTTTGTTTTTTCAGGGTTTACTATTTTCCAGTAACGCCCTTTCATCGGGTCAATCAGTCGCTGTGCGGCTTGTTCAGTCGGCAGCAGTGTAGATTTGGCATAGAAGGCGTTACCGTAAGGGTTTTCGCTGTCTTCTTCAGAGACCATATCAACTTCATACACAGAATTATTAGCGCCATCTACGCACATGTCTAGCCGCACGTTGAAAATGTGTTGGTGAATGGGTGCGTTTAGCTGCGGGGCCACCAGGGTACCGTACTTAGGCACTTCTCCAGGCATCACAGCCGCCGTGCTGAGGACCCCTGTAAGCTTCACTTCGTACTGAATGGTGCCATCCTGATAAAAGTACCAGTAAAAGCCATATTCATAGTTGCCGACGGTGGCAATAAAAGAGATTACCAAGCGACGCGATCGCCTAACTTCAGTCTGCTCCGTGCGCCAGTCCATGTGCTTCCACAAAATGCCAAAATCTTCTTCGTGCAGGCAAATGGCATTCTCAATTTGTGCGACGTCTCCACGAGAGTTGGTGATAAAGCCGTCAAAGTAATAAATCTCTCCTAAGCAGTCGCAGCCCAGCGTTAAAGAATTAGCCAGCGATCCAATGCCATATTCCCCCACGTCAAAGGCATTTTTGCGATAGTGATGCGGCATTGGATCGCCGTAAGGCACGGTCATTTCAGCCAACGACGCCCGGTAAAAGATAGGGCGCTCTTCCCCTTTATCGGTGTAGGTAACCTCGTAAAGCACCAGCCCCTCTCGCGGGGTAAAGCCGACTCGGATTTTCCACTTTTGCCAGCGAATTTCGTGGTCGTTTACCTCAAAGCTTGGCCCTTCTGGCTGGACAATTTGTAGGGGCTTAATGTCTGTGCGGTAGTCTTTTACGTACTCGGGCGTGTAGTTACCGTCCTTCGGCGGCAGCGGTACTACACCGTAATCTTCCACGCGAATGACCTCCATTTTATTGAGGTCTACGACGGGAATAACCCCTTCTATCGGTCTGGCATAGCCATGATCGGTTGGGTTCGCCCTAACCCAGCACAGCGCTCTAGAAAGCCGGACGCCGTCTTCTTCTTCAATGCCATAGTTACCAGCTGACCACGGATCGACCATGACCAAATCAGGGTCGGTAATGCCTCTTTTGGCGATCGCAGCTTGAAAGTCTGGGCTGGCTTTTACAGCTTCCTCGCATTCCACAAATTCATCGAGCATAATCGATGGCTGCACGTTGGGAATGTAGTCCCAGGCTGTAATGATGGATTTGCCCAGTGCCACAACGGCTTCGTAGGTTCTAGCGGTTGCGTTGTCTAACAGGATGATGAAGGCTTCTCGGGCGATCGCATCTCCTTTTTTAAAAGCCAGCACCGTTTCTTTTACCGGTTCTTTGAGTGAAACGCTCACAAAGCGAACGCTATCAGTCAGAGACTTCTGCTCACGGACGATGCGCACCGCAGCGGTCATTTCTTCAGGCGTCAGCGGCTCTAGCGGATGGCTGACGGTTGCAGTTGTTAGTGTTCTTTCTTTGGCAAGGGTCATTATATTTCAGGTCTCCTAATAATTAATCTAAGGCTGATGTGGTATCGGGTAGTGGCTGGCTCTCATGTACATATATCTGCAAGAGAAAATATCTGTAAGAGAAAAGCTGGGAAGCGTTGCTAGACCCTGCATTGGCCCTCATCCTAAATCCTTCTCCCGAGGGAGAAGGACTTTGAGTCCGCGCCCCCTTCTTCCTTCGGGCTCGCGTGTACACACAACTATGAGATACCGGTTGAGTGGCCACAGTTGCAGACCCACCTTGCCCTGCGGGCACTCCTGTCTTGGTAGGTGTTCTTTTAGGGTTCGCTCGCCTTTATTTTCATCTCCTGAAGAACCCCCCCCTCTTAGGAGGGGTGGCCCGCAGGGACGGGGTGGGTCTGCAACCTATGCCACTAGCCAGTTTTATAGTCTCTCGGGCTTGTATATACGGGAGCTTAAGGAAAGGCTCTAACCAACTCCCGCCATCACAGGTCTTTTCATCACAGCCTCTGCTGTCTCGGCTTCTCCTACCTCAGCTAGAAGCGTTTCAGCCAAAGCTCGCTTTTCCTCTGCGCTCATCTTCTTTACCTCATTGTGAATGACTCTTTCATTCACAGACTGATTCCAATAGTCCAAGCTTTCAAAGCCTAGCAATGCCGACTTTCCAACAAACTGCCGTAAAATTTCGTTGGTTGGACCCATCACCCAACCGGCCTTTCCATCGCGCAGGTAACGCTCTATCTCCATGTCTTTTTTAAAGCCTGAGCCACCGCAGGCGTGAAGCATTTTGTCGCACACCTGCGCAACATTTTTCGCCGCTGAAAACTTGATTTGCCAATACCAGTGAAGATACGCGGAGCGAGGCAGCGCTGAGAGATCAGCATGAACAGACCAGTCGCAATCGTCAGTGAGCTGGTCCATCAGCTGACCCATGGAGAAGGTATACATCCGGCAGGCACTCGTATCGATAATAGCCTCTCCAAAATAGTCTTGAATAGTGGGGTAGTCAGCGACTCTCATGCCGACATCTACATGCTTTTTGCGGGTGACATGCTTTTTGGCAATATCAATAGCACCCATCGCAATCCCGTTCCAACAAGCCGATGAGCACAGCAAAAAGAAGGGATCCACAATCTCGTCGTTAGACGCCACGCCATCGCCAGCAGGCCCAACCATTCGCTCGGCTGGAATCACCACACCATCTACTAGCAGCGAACCCGACTGATTGCCGCGCAGTCCGAGTGCATCCCACTTATGCGGCTCAGCCTTGGCCTCATCGCCATAGATCAAAAAACAGGAGAGATCGGAATAGTCACCACTGAAGTCAGGACTGGTTGTTTGCACAATGTACCAGTCGGCGAAGCCTGCTGAGGTCGTCCAAGAAGCCCGCTTAAAGACCTGCCACCCAGCGCTTGTTCTTTCAGCACGGGAAGAGACGGGATACCAAAAGTGAGATCCTGTTTCCGGATCAGAGTAGGAGAGCGTACCGATAGAGACGTTTGAATCTAAGCCCTGTAGCAACGACTGAAGCGCCGGATTATCTTGGGCTCTAAACAGGACAGCGGCGACTGCACCTAGGTGCATGGTATAGCACATCGCCGTACTCGGGCAGCCGTAACGAGCGATCGTTTCAACAACCATGGCGGCGCAAGTATGGTTCTCGCCTAGTCCATTCCATCTTTTAGGCACAAGCAAGCCCAGCAAACCAAGAGAGGCCAACGCCTCAAAGTTTTTTCGAGGGTAAATAAGATTTCGATCTGAGGCGATCGCATTGGGCCTGAGCACCTTCGCGCATAAGTTAATGAGCTTTGCTTGGAGAGCCTTTTGTGAGGACGTGAGCACCCACTGCGGATCAAAATCTTCGCTGAGCCCTCCGAAAGAAGCTTGATTGAAGGAAGCAGAATCGGAACACGTTGCAGTCGCCATAGATGAAAAAATGAAAGGAGAAGTGAACGAAAACTTAATTTAGGCAGGAACAGCCGTATTTAGGCAGGAACAGCCGTGGATTCTGCTAGCGGATCTGCCAGTGGCTCTGCCAGCGGATCTAGGCAGTAGTCAGTGAGATGAGGACTGCGGTAGCCGTCCTTTTGCCAAAGCACCGGGAAGAAGCTCTCGTCCATTTCTGTGCTGCCCAGTCGCTTGTACCTGCCGTAAATGTATCCGGCCTGATTCGTCGGGTGGAATTGAGCGTTGGAGGGAATCGTGTGCAGGCCAATGCTGTGAAAAGTTCCTTCTGTTCGCGTTGTTTTACACAGGCCGTGCCAGGTACGCCCATGGTGGAAGGCACAACCGCCTGCCGGCACTTCAACCACCACCAGTTCTGGCTGCTCTATACCTGCATTTTCTGCGGCCTGTAACATCGCCCAGCGATAGTCCTTTGTTGGCGCGTGAAACTCACCCTCCACCTCTGCCAAAGGCCACTTGTGAGATCCTTTCACGTACACCAAGGTGCCATCTGCGGCAGTCGCATCGTCTAGGGCGACCCAGCAGGTCATCATCTGTGCCGGATTGAGATAGTCGATATAGGCACCGTCTTGGTGCATAGCGATCGCCTTTGCCCCTGGAGGCTTCATCCACAGGCTGTCTTGCCCAATTCGCGCGCCGTCCCACCCGGCTAAAGTCGCCGTTAGCCGGCCAATTTCAGCAGAGAGTACTAGGCTGGCAATCGTGCGGTCACACTTCCAGGCGTTGCACATCTCCCGAGTCACATCTGGCAGGCTCAAGCCTGGCCTCCAGTACCACTCATCGGGATAAATGCCGGTTTCAAACTCTCCATGAAACAACGGCTCCATTCGCGCTGCAAGCTGCTGGGCAAAATCAGGCGGCACAAAGTCTTCAACAATTAAGAAGCCCTCTTCTTGAAACTGTTTAAGCTGCGCCTTAGAAAGATCGACAGGTTGGTAGCTCATTTAGCTATTGTTTTGTTGACAAACAAGACCGAACACACTCTACTTGTCATAATAAGTTTCCTCTTGAAAGAAACGGTGCGCTTCGATACAGTTCAAGCAATACATCGCGAGGAGACCGTAAAAAAGAAGCTGAATAAAAAAAAGAAGCTGAATAAAACGGAGAGAAAAGCAGGATGCCTACTGAAACCGTTAAGTCTGAAGAAATGTTAACTGTGCAGCCTGGTTGTTTGAATATTGTGGCGAGTGATTTTGACGCCCGGCCCATGAGCTACCTGAATGAAGCGGGCTATCGAACCGGTTATGAGCCAGAGCTAGCAAGGATTGTGTGCGATCGCCTAAATCTCAAACCCATCTGGCACAATCTTCCCATGGAAGCGTTTTACAGCAGCTTAGAGAGCACTCAAAACAATCAGTACGACGTTGTTTGGTTCAACCAAGCCATCACACCAGCCAGGCAAACCCTGGTCAGCTTTACCCAACCCTACGGTCTTTTCGATGAAGCTGTATTGGTCAAACAATCGAGCCCCGTTTCTACGCCTGAAGACCTCAGCGGACAGCGCGTAGGCGGACTGGCCGATAGTACCAACATCGCCCTAGTAGAAGGGTTTCCAAATGCTCAAGCCGTCCCTTACCCCGGTAGCGATAAAGTATTGCCTGAAATGCTGGCGGCCCTGCGCGCCGGTGAAATCGATGCGTTGATTGACGATGAGCTAGTGCTTGTTGTCGCGGCTGAAGAAGACGCTGATTTGCGTGTGGCGTTTACCTTGCCGACCCGAGCCCCCTTCGCCATTGGCGTCTCTAAAAGCCAGCCCAAACTGTTGAAAAAACTGCAAGATACGCTCAGTGAGCTAGAAGCAGATGGGACCCTTGCTGCCTTGTGGGCACAGTGGATTCCGTGGAAGTCATTTCCGTTCTCGTAATGTTTCATTCTCGTAACGGCTGATACAAACTTGTCATGACAGGTTGGCTTTACTAAGAACAAGCCCACAACAAGCCCTTTCCCCATTGCCCTGGAGACTTTAAAGTGACTGGAACGCTCATCAAGAACCGCTCTTCCATGGCTTCGTCGTCTGAAGCTGCATCGTCTGATTTTGCAACGGATCTTGAAGCCTATGTCGGCGCAGAAGGTCGTGCTGAAAAGGTTAAACAAGTCCGAGCAAAAATTGACGAGCTAGGCGTTCAATATATTTACTACCAGTTTATTTCTATCACTGGCAAAATCACCGGGAAAGGTGTTCCTGCTGACCACTGGGAAACCACTGCCAAAGGCGGTATTCAGCTGGTGTATGGGGCAACGGTAAACCTGGCGATTGACCGCCAGCAACAGTATTTGGGCTATGGTCCTGAATCCGCAGAGCTGGTGGCCATTCCTGATCCTGACACCTTTTGCCAGCTCCCCTGGGACAAACGAGTCGCACGGGTTTACTGTGTGTGCTTTCGCAATCGCGAAGAAGAAGAAAATCCAGGTGCTTTTCTCACCTCAGACTGTCGTGGCAATTTGATCCGTATTCACGATGCGTTTCAACAAAAGCACGGCTTACAGCTGCGGCACGGCTGCGAACCTGAAATGATGTGGTTAAAGAAAGGGCCTGATGGTAAGCCGAATGGCGGTGTGACTAAGCCAAACTGTTATCACATCGATCAGTTTGAAGAACTGCGGCCTGTCTTTTTAAAGGTGATTGAATACTCTCGGGCCATGGGCCTAGATATGATTCAGGGCGACCATGAGGATGCGCCAGGACAGCTAGAGCTGAACTTTATGTATGACGATGCGCTTAGGACGTGCGATCGCCTCACCACCTACCGTCAAATCTGTGCCCAGGTCGCTCGTGAATTCAACCTTATCGCCTGCTTTATGTCCAAGCCGTTCTTGGGCGTTTCGGCCTCGGGCTGCCACCACAATCTTTCCTTGTGGCGGGGTGGAGAAACCACCGTCAAAACATTTGG
This sequence comes from Cyanobacteria bacterium J06634_5, assembly GCA_039820525.1. Classification (GTDB taxonomy): domain Bacteria; phylum Cyanobacteriota; class Cyanobacteriia; order Phormidesmidales; family Phormidesmidaceae; genus Phormidesmis. The sequence goes on along the minus strand of JBCBPY010000047.1, from coordinate 22,837 downwards.
CATGGAGAGTTTACCAGGCTTAGAAGGCAACTACACTTACCATCACGGCGGTGAAAACACCTTTATGCCCGTACCCGGAGAGTCTCCTCGAATACCAGGGCCGGTTGGACTCAACTGCATCGGTGGCGTGATTGCTCATTTGGGCGCACTCACCGCAGTAGGCTGCTCTACCGTAAATTCTTACCGGCGACTCTGGGATGCTGGATTTTGGGCACCCGTTTACTCCGACTGGGGGTATCAAAATCGTACCTGCGGCTTAAGAGTATCTGCGCCAGGGCGGTTTGAATATCGCGCGGTTGATTCTATGGTTAATCCATATTTGATGGCAGGCGCGATGCTTCAGGCATTCGACGACGGGCTAAGCAACAACTTGGACCCTGGCGAGCCCGAGCAGCGCAATATTTACGAGGCGATGGAGGCCGGCAAGCAAACTAAAAAGCTGCCAATGTCTTTGGGCGAAGCGTTAGACCGACTCGCAGACGATGACGTGATTAAGTCAGCAATGCCTGGAGAAATGTATCGTTTATACGAGGAATACAAGCGCGACGAGTGGATCCGCTTTTTAGCAACAACCAGTAATTGGGATGTGGAGAACTATCTAAATTGTTTGCCCTAGGAATCTTTTTTCAGTCATCGTTATGGATCATAATGTTATGAAAGAGAAACTCTCATTTTTACTGTCATCACTCAGCCATGTTTTCGAGTGTTTAGCGACTGATCCTCGTGTTCGGTGCGTGATGCCCAGCGAAATGAACAGCTTTAATCAGGAAAACATTGAAAGTTTTATCAAGAAGAATTAGTTGCTGTAATAGATTACCAAATTGCAGTTTTGTTGTGCTTAAACAAAATGCATAGAAAAACAAATGCATAGAAGAACGCAGCCTAACTAAAAGCCTCCCAGTAAGCTACTTTTAGTTTTTGGAAGATGCGCTACTCTCTAAATAGCCACTCAGAATTTCCGTGAAGATACAGCGATTCCTCTGAGGCCAATAGCGATATATCGCATAAAACCCCAAAAAGCTACTTTGGGACAAGATAGAGTGTGAAAAATTCCGCATACAGCAGATAAATAAGGTCCTTAAGCCGAAATCCTCCGGCAATATGTGTTCGTCTTTACATTGACAAGATTATTAAGCGTGCTAAGATATATTTCAAATCCTGAAGATTTCCTTACGTAAAAGATTAGTGACCTTGTAACTATTGGTTAGTCTCACTCTCTTTAACGCAAGCTACTCGCTTGGTGAACCCCTTTAGTGCGGTGAACAGTGTAGCCACCGTTCACCTTCCTTTCTAACTTATAAGCGCTGCTGTAAAAGAGCACGCTGACAGCAAAGAGCTGGTAAAAACAAAATCGCCCTTGCACAATAGGATGCAGTGACTGCGGTGACGCCCCGGTCAGTAATTTGCTGATGACAGGCTCACAATTTGTAGTGGCTGTTTACATCGCAACGCCGTTTTTTGTTCATCTTTCTAGCTCACGTTGTTTTACAACCTAGAGTTCCTGCAAAGCTATGGCAGTCTGCTGAGTGTATTCGGCACACCGCTGTAGTGAGCGTTTCCTAGCGTCGCAAAGCGACCTGGGTTTTCACCTTTGGCAATGCTGAAAGGCAAGTGCCAAAGGCCATTTTGCAACGCTCGATAAGTTTTCGTAAATGCTGATCTCTAAAGGCGTTTATAAGCGTTAACTTGTCTCATTTTTCGCTTTGTTAATCTCTCAATTCAAAATTTCAGGAGATATATGAAAGAAGTTCTTGATCGAATTCAGCTCAGGAAACAAGCTTATGAGCAGCTACCATTTTTTGAGTTTGTTCGCAACAGCAGCATAGATCCCATGAGAAGACTCGCTTGGGCGCCCTATGCTGCCCCTTTTATCATGAGTTTTGTGGATCTAAACAAATACGTTTTTCGGGTAGAACCAACTGAAGATCCGCTTCAGGAGATAGTGAACCGGCATACCCATGAAGACGACCGGCACTGGGTGTGGTTTTTAGAAGATCTCCAAAAGCTAGGGTTTAATCAGCCGCTTCAGTTCAACGAAGCGCTGACATTTTTTTGGGGAGAACAGACGCGATACTCACGTGAGCTAGTTTATCAGCTTTGTCGCTATGGCTTGCAAACAGCGCCTATTCGCAAGGTGATTGCCGTAGAAGCCGTAGAGGCTGCTGGGAATGCGCAGTTTGTGGCTGCGACCAAGGCCGCCAGCGACTTACAGGCGATTACAGGTGAGCAGTACAAGTACTTTGGCGATGTGCACCTGTCGGTCGAAACCGGTCGAACCTTTGGATCTATTGCGGCTGAAGAGTACATCGAAAATATTCAGCTAACGCCAGAAGAACGAGAAGTCGGTCTGGAAATGGTTGACACCATTTTCTCTGTGCTCACCCTTTGGAAAAAAGATTTGCTGATTCGTGCTCAGGCTCACCCTCTTGATTCAATGTCAGAATCAATGCCAGAGCCAACGCCAGAGCCAACGGTTGATTCAGAGCTGGCTTCTTCAGTAGGTACTTACTAAAACAATTTACTTATGACGTATCCAAATTTAGAGTCTACCTACGCTGAAGGGAAGACAACAGTTTCGGTTGCCTCCCCGTTTGAGAAAGTGTCTGGTCAGCAGTCTGTTCGGAAAGGTGCTCAAACCATTATCCAGAAGGCTGACCAGAAGACCGGTCAGGAAATCGGTCAGGAAATCACCAAGAAGAGTGATAACAAGAGTGATCGAGAGACATCGCGATCGCCTTCAGTCGCATCCGACCCGTTTGGTGTAAACCGCGCGGTTATTAGAGCTATCGAAGGCCCTTCCTGGTGGCGTGCGCTCAGCGCTCAGCTTATCGACTGGTCGGTTGTTATCTGTGCTGTGCTGCCGGTTCCTTTGGCATTGACCTCTTTGTGGGTGATGTTTGCTCCCGGTGTATCCCCTTGGCCGCGGCTGGTGGCAGGTTTGTTTTTAGCTTGGGCCGTGTTTTTTGTTGTTGATCAGCTGCGCCGAATGTTGTTTGATCGAGCAGACAATACCATGCATCCAACTGAAGACCGGCAAGGTCAACCCGGCTCGGTGATTGTTGTCGGCGCGGGGCCAGTGGGACTGGCCACTTTAAAGGAATGCTTGGCCGAAGGGCTAAAGGTTAAATGCTTTGACCGGCAAGATGGCGTGGGTGGCGTGTTCCGATACAATCAAACGTTTTCGGGTGGCTGCTGGCCAACTGTTAGACTAACCTCTTCCCCTTGGGTGACCGCATACGCTGATTTCCCGCCAGATAGCGAGTCTTCAAAGCACTATACGACCCAGCAGTATGTGGACTATCTAGAGCGCTATGTCCATCGCTTTGAGTTGGGCGACCACCTGCATTTTGGCCAAACGGTGACGGCTGTTGAGCAGACGGAAAAGGGCAAATGGCGGGTGACCACTCTCGATAGGCAAACAGACGAAAAACAATATCATTATTGCGATCGCGTAGCGGTGTCAGTCGGGCTTCATCTCAACCCTAAGCCGGTTGATTTGCCTGGACAAGACACCTTCACAGGAGAAGTCCGTCATTCTTCTACGTACAAAGGCTCAAAAGGACTTGCTGGAAAGCGCGTCGTGGTCGTGGGGGCTGGAGAATCCGGCGTAGATATTGCAACAGAGCTTTCTCATGTGGCCAGTGAGGCTTTCTTGAGCTTGCGTAGTGGAAAATTTATTATCCCTCGCATCAATCCGCTCAACGGCGTCGCTAACGATTACGACACCAATCGAATTCGCAATGCGCCGCCGAGCCCTTTGCGAAACTGGTTTATGCAGTTCAAGCGCCAGCTGTGCTTTCATACTGGCGAGCATACGCCTGAAGCGGCTTTTCGCGCTCAGCTGCTAGCCGTTTCTAGTGCGGGGCCAGCGTCTCAAACGGTGACCAAATCTGATGACTTTGTTCATCGTGTGATGGCGGGTAAGCTGGCCTTGCGCAAAAATGTTGTGGGTTTTGACCGTGAGAATGTTCTCTTTGCCGACGGTACGCGCCAACCTGTAGACGTCGTGCTCTTTGCACATGGCTACACGCCGGTTTTTCCTTTTTTGAAACATCCTGACGGCGTGTTGGCTCGCCATCCTGGCGATATGTTTGTGAACATGTTTCACCCAGACATTGGTGATTCTATAGGGTTCTGTGGCTTTGTTCGGCCTGCGATTGGTGCGATTCCACCGACCGGTGAGCTGCAAGCGCGACTTTTTGCCCAGGTGGCCGCTGGCAAGCGGGTTCTACCAGAGCGATCGCACATGCTAAAAGCCATTGAAATGGCTAAGCAAGAGAGCGCGGCAATGTTCCCCACGCAACCACAACCCAGTTCAGTGATTAGCTGGATTCCTTACATGGATAAAATCGCCGGACTGGTCGGCTGTAAGCCGCAGCCCCTGAAGCTGTTGGCTCAGCCTCAGCTACTCTGGAGCCTATGCGCAGGACCCATGACGGGCGCCTATTATCGACTGCACGGCCCTGGACACTCTGAGGCGGCTTTAAAAACAATCCGATCGCTTCCTAGAATGCACAGACTCAGCGAGATTGTGACTTATTTGGGGCTCCACTTTTGGACGTGGCCGCTTCAGGTGGCTCATCCGCATCCCCGCTGGCGGCCTTCTATCTCTCTTTTTTAAGACGATTTTTGTTCGAACAGCCTTTTGTTTGAACAGTTTCCTCTAGATCTATATCTCGTTTCCTTTTCCTTGTTCTCTCTACCTTAAAAACAAAGATGACAGCAACTATCACCAAACCACAAGAAAACCAGTCTCAGTCGGCTCCCTCTCAAGGCAGCCTGGCCCATCAGTCGGCTTTGATTAAAATGGCCAGTGCTACCTGGGTCTCTAAGACAGTCTATGTTGCCGCTAAGCTGGGCATTGCTGACCTACTTGCAGAAGGGTCTAAAAGCTCTACAGAGTTGGCAGCAGCCACTCAAACAGATGCGCCCTCTCTCTTTCGACTGCTGCGAGCGCTGGCAAGCTTAGGCATTTTTACAGAAACAGAGCCCAGCTGCTTTGCGCTGGCACCGACGGGCCATTTCCTCCGTAGCGATATTCCTGACTCTTTGCGAGGAATGGCCATTCTACATGGAGAGGACGATTACAAAGCTTGGGACTGTTTGCTCAATAGTGTCAAAACCGGCGAAAGCGCCTTTAAAAAGCTGTATGACATGCCGGTTTTTGAATACATGAAGCAGAACGCGGCATCGGCAAAAACGTTCGATGCGGCCATGACCAGCTACTCTAGTACCGCAATTCCAGCTATTCTCTCAGGCTACGACTTTTCGAATACGACTGTTTTGTTAGATGTAGGTGGCGGCGTTGGTAGCTTGCTGGTTGCTATCCTGCAAGCAAATCCACATTTAAAGGGAATTCTCTGTGAGCTACCGCCGGTCATAGAAAAAGCAGAAGCTTTTGTTGCAGACTCTAAAATGGCTGAGCGCACTCAGTTAGTTGCAGGAGACTTTTTTAAGTCTGTGCCTAGTGGCGCAGACACTTGCTTACTGAAGCACATCATTCATAACTGGGATGATGATGAGGCGATCGCAATCTTAGAAAAGTGTCGTCAGGCGCTAACAACAGACGGCAAACTGCTGCTGGTTGAACATATTATTACGCCGGGTGACACGCCTTGCTTTGGCAAATTGTTTGATGTCAGCATGCTGCTTTGGTGTGAGGGTGGCAAAGAAAGAACAGAGCTAGAGTATAAAGATCTGCTACGTCGCGCCGGGTTTGAACTGACGCAGGTGATTCCGACACAGACGCCACTCAGCATGATTGAAGCTGTGCCCATAGCATGAGGAGCTAGCCAGTGAGGAGCTAGCCAATGAGGATTCAGCCAGCAAGGCATTAACGAACGGGCAGCGTAATGACGAATTCTGTTCCGGTGTCTGCCGAGGAGCTTACCGTCAGGCTGCCCTGATGATGCTGCACAATTGAATGGCTGATAAAGAGACCCAACCCTGTACCCTTACCAACGGGTTTTGTGGTGAAGAACGGGTCAAAAATCTGGGTTTGTATAGTCTCCGGAATCAGTGCTCCATTGTTGGCGATCGCAATTTGTACGCGATCGCCTGCCAGCACTTCACTACAAATAGAGATCGCAGGGGCTTGATCGGTGGGTGGTTGACTGCGGAGAGCATCGGCTGCGTTGCTTAGGATGTTCCAAAAAACTTGATTGAGCTGACTAGGCTCGCAGGTAATGTGAGGAAGCTGGCCGTAGGATTTAACTATTTTGATCCGTTGCTGACCTGCGTTAGCCTGGAGCCGATTGCTCAAAATCATTAAGGTGCTCTCTAGCCCACTGTGCAGGTCTACTGATTTTGCACCAGTTTCATCCAGCCGAGAAAAGACCCGAAGTCCTTTGACAATTTGCTGAATGCGATCGCTCCCTAAACTCATAGACTCTAAAATTTTGAAGATGTCTTCTGCCATAAAATCCAGATCAAGATCTTCTAACGCATCCTGAATCTCTAGATCAGGTTGAGGATATTTTTCCTCGTAGAGGTGCAGTAACTCCAAAAGCTCTTGGATAGTCCGTCGGGTATGTTTGATATTGCCTTTGATAAAGTTCACAGGATTGTTAATCTCGTGGGCAACGCCTGCCACCATCTGGCCCAAAGATGACATTTTGGCACTGTGAATCAGCTGAGCCTGGGTGTTTTTTAAGTCTTGGAGCGCACCGGATAAGTCATGCGCTTTTTGATTAAGGGCCTGTGTTTTGTTGGCCACTTCAATTTCCAGCGTTTGGGAGTAGTTTTCGGTCTGCTGATACAGTCTGGCATTTTCCAAAGAGATGGCAGCCTGGCTGGTGAGCAGCTTCAGGATTTCGATGCGATCGCGCTTAAAGGCTCCTGCTGTTAGGCTATTTTCCAAATACAGAACACCCATTAGCTCGCCCTGATGCTGAATCGGTAAGCACAGAACAGATTTTGGCGTTTGCTCAACCACGTATTGATCGCCCGCAAACTGACTCACCGCATTGAGATCTTCAAAAACAGCGAGTTCTCCGGTTCTAGCGACCGAATAAATAACGCTGTGGGGCAGCGCTGAATAACGCTCAAGCGGCACGGCTAAAGGCTCGAATTGCGTGCGATCGGCCTGGGCAGCCACCCTCCACTGATTATCTTGATAAAGCACAAGATGTCCTGTTTGAGCCCCTGCATTCGCGATCGCAATTTGCATGAGTGTTGCCAACAGTTTCTCTAGGTCAATCTCTTGAGAGATCGTCTGAGCAGCTTTCATCACCAGCGGTAAATCTAGCCATTCCATTTGGGCTGTGTTCTTTTCTTGCGTCCTGCTGAGTGTTCTACTGCTAATGCTGCCATTGATTGTTCTTGTCAGAGTTCTCGCGATCGTGCCTGTGGTTGTCCAGGGGTCATGCAGCTGTTCAATATTTTCTGGAATGAGGCTGGCTGACAGCGGCTGCATAGCGCCACTTAACAAGTGCCCGTAAAGCCGCTCTAACTGAGCGACTTTGGCATGAGCTTCCCAACGAAGATAGCCGTCGTGGGCTTCTTGTAAGTAGCCCATGGCAGCTTTTTCCTTTCTCCAGTCTAGAAAAAACTGAGCGGCCAATTCATTGGCGAGAGCAGCTTCTTGATGGTAACCGTTGCTTTTTGCACCAGCAATAGCGCGTTCGTAATAGTCAATGGCCTCTGTTTTTAACCCTAGAATGCGAGACTTCTCAGCCTCAACTAGGTCCACTTTGTGCTGATGATTCATCGGTGCAGACGGGACCCAGTGCTGCTTTAGCTGGGCTTGATTCTGTTCTACCTGCGCTAGAATAGCTTGCTGAGCCGCTTCTGAGGGCTCGCTCGTCATAGACGACGAAGATCTCAGGCTGGCCAAAGCAGTCAACGAATCATAGAAATAAAAGATCGCTTCACCGACTAACCCCATGACCACATCTAAATGCTGTCTTATCTCTACCGATTGTGCCTGCGCTGACGCAATATCTTCAAACAGGTAGGCCAGTATCAGCTTATTCAAATAGAGAAACTGTACCGCCATCAAGTCCTGGCCAGGACGCAGCCCAGATAGAAAGTCTGACTCTGAAAAAGCGGTTCCTGAAAGTACATGGGGCTGTTCTGTTTCTTCGAGAAGATTGAGCGTGGTCTGCTGGTAAATAAGGCACCAGTTCGCGGTGGTGAGCTGATTGAGTTTTAGCAGTTCATCAGCATAAACAGACACTTCTTTTTCTAGCAGGGAGAGCGGCTGAGCATACCAAAATGAATTGGCACAAAGAATCCCTGCCGCATACCCTGTAACGCCCAGATTGCCGACGCAGGCGGCGGCGGCGTAAGCCTCTTGAAGCACAGCCTGAGTAGATTTTATATGGTCATTCCGGTGGGCAATAAAAAGACCCACAACCAACAGTCCCTCTGGCTTAAAGACTTTAGCGTCTATTTTTGGAATCAGTTGCTGGGTAAGCTGACCGTAGGTTACACCCATGCTGATATCTTTGCGCAGGTTGCAGGTCATCATGCCATAGCAGGCATAGCTATGCACCGAAGGCTCTGTGTTGCCGTATTTAATTGAGAGCTGGACCGCGATCGCAATCAGCAGCGGATAGAGCAACGAGCCCGACATATAGGCCGCAGCAGCCACACTCATGACGGTGTTAATGACAGCGATTTTCTCGGGGTCATCCATCTGTGGCAAGTTGATTAGCTCATCAACGGTTCTCTCGCCAATGAGTTCGTCAACGCTACCCATCGCCTGCTGAATATCTTGAAAGGTGGGCGAGTCTGGCAGGCGGAGGCCAAAGCCTGCCAAACTCTCTTTTGCTGTTGCGATCGCTTCAGCCAGCTCGTTTCGAGAGGTTTGCAGGAGGGTTTTGATTCGGTAAACGCTAGCCTGTTCTAACGGCTCATGAGTCTGCTTTAGAATGGCTGAAAAAGAGTTTTCCAGGCTGGGCATATCACCACAAAAGGCGGCTAGCTCGGCAGTCAAATTGTGAAAGGAGAGCGCCATGTCGTACTGAGCGTGCCATGCCTGGTCGCCCAAAAGCTGTAGTCCAATTTTGGCGTAGTCTAAACCGGCCTGATAGGCGATCGCAGCCTTTGCTTTACGACAGGCCGCTAAGTTAAGCTGAGCTAACGCTTCTCTTTCATCCTGCGTCGAGATCAGTGAAATGCCTCTATTGAGCTGATTGGTCAGCTCAAAAATACGTTCTTCGGTCGCATCTGATGACATCTCCTGGCGCAGCAGCTGACCAATTCGGTAGTGAGTGGCTTGTTTTTCTTCCTCTGGAATGAGGGAGTAGGCGGCTTGCTGAACTCGATCATGCAAGAATTTGTATGTCTCACCGTGGGGTAGTATTAGGCCCTCTTGCAACGCTGACCACAGGGCCTCTTTTGTTTCTTCAACAGATTGCTTGGAAATAATTGACAGCGTAGCCAACTCAAACTGATTGCCCACGCAGGCGGCCAGTTTGAGCCCTTTTTGGGTGGGCAGCGGCAGCTTTTGGAGCTGTTTAGCCATAAAATCTACAATATCTTCGCTGAGCGACTGCGCAGCAACCTGATCTAGCTCGCAGTCCCACTGGCCAAGGGCTGGGTTAAAGTGAATGCTACCCTCTTCATAAAGCGCTTTGAGCAGCTGGGTAATAAAGAAAGGATTGCCTTGAGTTTTATGAACAATCAGCTCGCTCAGCATCTGAGACTGGTCCAGCGGCCAGTGTAAGGTATCGGCCACTATCTGATTGACCTGCTCTAGCGTGAGCGGTGATAGCGTAATGGTAGAGACGACTGTGTTGTTGTCTTTAAGCGCCTCTACCACCCGCATCAAAGGATGGACGGGAGACACTTCATTGTCGCGATAAGCCCCTAGCAATAACAGATGCCGCGTATCTTCCATAAGCTGTTGTATCAGCCGCAAGGAAGCAGTATCGGCCCACTGCAAGTCATCTAAAAACACCACCAGCGGATGGTCCGATGTGGCGATCACGGCAATAAATTTTTGAAACAGACGATTAAACCGATTTTGCGCAGCGGCACCCGATAGCTCAGGTGCGGCTGGCTGGCTGCCAATGACCTGAACCAATTCGGGAATCACTTCAAGTAAAACTTGGCTGTTTTCACCCAGGGCCTCTAATATCTTTTGACGCCACCTAGACAGCTGCTCATCAGACTCTGACAACAGCTGATCGATCAGTTTTTTGAGTGCCTGAACAAAGGCCGACAGGGGCTTGTTTCGATTAAACTGATCGTACTTACCCTCAATAAAATAACCCTGCTGCTGGGTAATGGGCTTATGGACTTCGTTGATAACAGCTGTTTTACCCATGCCTGAAAAGCCTGCAACCATCAGCATTTCCGACTGGCCGCCCGTTGAGTCTCCAGATGATTCGCTAGCAGCAATTCTGGCAAAGGCCGCCAGTAATGCTTGCACTTCGCTTTGGCGACCGTAGAGCTTTTGGGGAATCAGAAAGCGATCGCTGATATCCTGTTGTCCTAGCTCAAAGTCTGCAATGGTTTGCGTTTGTGTCCACTGATGCAGGCAGTGCTCAAGATCGCGCTTTAGGCCCACCGCGCTTTGGTAGCGATCCTCAGCATTTTTAGCCATCAGCTTCAACACAATCGCTGACAAAATGGAGGGGATCTCTGGGCGAATTTTATCAGGTGATATCGGTGCTTGGGCTATGTGGCAATGCACCAGCTCAATCGGATCGCTCGATGGGAAGGGCAATATCCCCGTCAACAGCTCATAGAGTGTGACCCCCAATCCATAAAAGTCAGAACGATAGTCAATGCCCCGATTCATGCGCCCGGTTTGCTCGGGTGATAGGTAAGCCAGCGTGCCTTCTAAGGCTTCTGGATTTTGAATACTTTGCGTTTCCCTTGGCAAAACAGAAGCAATGCTAAAGTCAATCAGCTGAATTCGCTGACTGTTCGGCTCAATAATGATGTTAGCCGGTTTAATATCTTTATGAATGACATGGTGTTGACAAAGACCGTTCAAAATGTCGGTCATTTGTATGGCAATCTTGAACGTTTCTATCAGTGAAAGCGGGTTATTGGCAACATATTGTTGAAGAGATATACCGCCAAAGTCTTCCATGACCAAGGCATAGCTATTTTGCCAAGACTCCAAACTGAGCGGGCGGGGAACACCGGGAATTTCTAAGGATTGGGTAATGGCATACTGCTGACGAAGATTGGCTAGGGCAACCGAGCGAGAGTAAGTAGATGCCAACACTTTAATCACAACCGAGCGCTGCGTTTCTGACGACAAGGCTCTGTATATAGCTGTCTTGACTCCTTTATAAAGTTGTTCGGTAATGCGGTAACCGGATATAAAAGGAAACGCTTTGAGACCAACCTCTGAACTCGAAGTCATGATTCTATGAAGGGGCTTACTACTTAACAGCTTTCGTACATATGATTCCCCTAGTGACGACTTATACGATCTAATTGATTATTCGGATTGGGCATGCTTAAAAGATTGACGCAGCAGTATTCGGCTCGCACAGCTGTACGAACTTTCGCTAGCTCCAAAATGCTCGCTCTACTGTATGTAACCGTCAGGCCGGCCTTGGAAATTGCCCGGTCGTGGTACGGATAAAAACAATGAAGCTGGCGGAGTGCATTTAGAAAAACTTAAGGTAGCGCTGGATTTCCCAATCCGATACATGGCAGTGGTAGTCTTCCCACTCCTGAGTTTTAAAATCCACGTAGGTCTTATACATTAATGGTCCCATGACCTGCTTACTCAGCGGGTCAGCAGCAAAGGCTCTGGCGGCCTCTCCTAGTGTTTTTGGCAATGTCTCAATGCCCATTTCCTTGAGCTCTACCAGAGAGTACTCGTACATATTCTCGGTATGAGGCTCTCCCGGATCGAGCCCTTCACGAATGCCTTCTAGGCCCGCGGCAAGAATCATCGCAGCCCCTAAGTATAGGTTTGTTGAAATATCAGCGGCTCTGCACTCTACTCGTCCGCCGCCAAGCGGAATTCTCAGCATGTTGGTGCGGTTGTTGTTGCCATAGCACACGTACACCGGTGCCCAGGTAAAGCCAGACATACTGCCTTTACGGACCAGCCTTTTGTAGCTGTTTACCGTGGGGCAGGTAACCGACACAATCGCCTTAGCGTGCTTTAAGACGCCTGCGATAAACTGATAGCCTAGTTTAGAGAGCCCGCAGGGATCGCCTGCCTCTTCAAAGAGATTTTCACCCGTTTCAATATCGGCCAGCGACATGTTGTAGTGAGCGCCACTGCCCGTTTGATTGGCAAAAGGTTTGGGCATAAAGCTGGCGAAATACCCTTCTTCGCGGGCTAGCTCTTTCACCATAAAGCGAAAAAAGGTGAGCCGGTCGGCCATGGTCAGCGCGTCGCAGTAGGTGAAGTCTGTTTCAAACTGGCCCTGAGCATCTTCATGATCAAAGGAGTATACGTCCCAGCCAAGGTTGTTCATGGCGGTGACGATGCGGTCGATAATTTTGTAGTTGTCGAGTACGGTGGGGAGGGCATAGGCGGCCTTGGGCAGGATGTCGCGATCGCTCACCGGCCCGAACCCCTTTTCGGTCTCCTTAAAAATAAAAAACTCTGTCTCAATGCCCAGGTTAAACCGATAGCCCATCTCAGCAGCTTGCTTCAAGGTGTTTTTTAAAATGGTGCGGCAGCAGGCTTCAAACGGCTCTCCAACAAGGTGCAAATCACTGGCAAACCAAACTATTTCAGAGTTCCAAGGCAAAATCGTTGCACTCTTAGGATCGGGCAGCGTGCCGACTTCGTCGTCGTTAATTTCTTGGGGTACGCCATCGAGTGCAGCGCCTGTGAAGAGTTCTGAGCCCTGCATCATCCGGTCAAAATGGGTGAGGGGCACTACTTTCCCCTTACACATCCCGTGAATATCGACGAAGCTCGCCATTGCATATTTTACGCCTTTTTCCTGAAGCGATTTTTGCAGAGCCTGAAGATCGGACGAGAGGGGCTTGATGGATGGATAGGCCATTTTCTGTTTTATCTGTGTGTCTGTGTGTTTTTATCAACGCAAGTTCAGCAGTCAGTCCCGCCTCAAAGAGAGATTTCCGCAGGCGATTTGACATCCGCAGCCTCTTTGACAAGCGATATCCAAAACCGAGCAACTTGCTGGGCAAACTGAGCCGATTGCACTGCATGCGCTCTTAGCTGTGCCGGCACCCTCTGACTCAGGGTAGGGTCGTGAGTGTCTAGCCAATCGGAATTATTTGCGAGCCATCCCATCACAATATCCGGCGTAATTTCTAAATGGCACTGAAAGCCGTACACGCTGCGCCCAATCCGATAAACCTGATTGTCACAGGTGCTGTTGGTCATGAGCAGTTCGGCTTGTTCGGGTAGCTCAAAGGTATCGAAATGCCACTGCATAATGTGTAAGTCAGCAGGACAGTCTTGCAACCAGGGTTCTGTCATTTTTTCTTTCCCTGCGCACTCTCCTAAAGACACTGGCGAGTTTTGGCAAACTGGGCTTAGCGGATAAAAGCCGATTTCGGGCGCACTGTGAGGGTAAACCTGTTTGCCAAAGGCGCGAGCAATGAGCTGCGCACCTAGGCATATGCCTAAGACGGGCTTATCTTCTGTATAAAACTGTCGAATAAGCTTTACGGTGTGCCCTAAGTGAGGAAATTTATCGTCTTCATGGGCGTTCATTGGGCCACCCAGCACAACGAGCCCTGTATAGTTGCCTGTCGGGGGGGTGGCCTGTTGTTCTGTCAGCCAAGTTGAGAGGCTAGCACCTTGAGCGACTAAGTATTCTCCTAAGATGCCAATGGGATCTAAAGCTGTATTTTGAATAACTAAAACGTTCATTAATGAGGGTGAGGCTCTGTTCTATTCCGGCGTTCTTCTCCGGCGTTCTTCATATGAGTATGCAGGAGAAAAATGAAGAAAACTGTTCGCCGTGAGACCGAAAGTAACTCTCAAATGCGCGATTATGACATCGAAAAGACCAGGATGAGTCGGCATGATGGAAACGCTAGTTAAAACTGAAAGCCTGACAGAGCAGGCTAAGGCACTGGGTATTAAGTTCTTTTTGGTGTCTTACACTGACCTGCTGGGCGGCACTAGAGCCAAGCTGGTGCCCGCTGCGAAAATTGCGGCAGTGGAAAAAGACGGCGCGTTCTTTAGCTCGTTTGCGTCTAACCTGGGGCTGGGGCCAGATGCCGCAGAAATTGCGGCCATTCCCGATGTGAGTTCTTTAATTCAGCTGCCCTGGGAGCCCACCGTTGGCTGGGTGGCTAGCGATGTGTATTTTGAGGGGGAGCCTTTTCCAGCCGCGCCTCGGATGATTTTAGGCAGAGCCATAGAGCAGTGCGAGCAACTGGGCTACACCTACAAAGCAGGGGTAGAGGCTGAGTTCTTTTTGCTGAAAAAAACAGAGCGTGGCTACGCGATCGCAGATGACAGAGACACCGCTGAGCGCCCCTGCTACGACCAGCTCAACCTCATGCGCCAGTTCGATTTGATCTCGACTATTGTTGGCTACATGGAGGACTTAGGCTGGGAGCCCTACCAGTGCGACCATGAGGATGCCAACGGTCAGTTTGAGCTGAACTGGGGCTACGCAGAGGCTAAAACAACCTGCGATCGCCATGTCTTTTTTAAGTACATGGTGAAGACCCTGGCCGAAAAGCGTGGTCTCACAGCGACCTTTATGCCCAAGCCGTTTAGCGGCATTACCGGCAGTGGCGGGCATGTTCACAACAGTTTGTGGCAGGGCAGTACCAACAGCTTTGCCCAAGGCGCCGATGCCGGCGGGCTCTCGCCGATGGGCTATCACTTTTTGGGTGGTGTGCTCAAGCATGCCAAAGGACTCACGGCGCTGTTCGCCCCAACGGTAAACTCTTACAGACGCTTAGGTGCCAATATCACCACCTCTGGCAGCACCTGGACGCCTCGCTACATTTCGTACGGCGGAAACAACCGCTCTCACATGCTGCGCATTCCTGAAGCCGGTCGGTTTGAGTGCCGCTTAATTGATGGTTCTGCAACGATGTACCTGGCGCTAGCTGGGCTCCTGGCAGCGGGAGTAGATGGCCTGAAAAATGAGATTTCACCGGGCGATCGCATCGATGAAAACCTGTTTGCCAGAGGCGCAGAATTTCCCAATTTAGAAACGTTGCCGACGAATCTGTTCGAGGCACTCTCTGCCCTCAAGCAAAATGACCTGCTGATGAATACGCTAGGCGAACTAGGCGCTAAAACCTTTTTTGAGTTTAAGCATAAGGAATGGAGCGCGTTTTGTTCCCAGGTCACAGACTGGGAGCTGGACCAGTACGTGAATATTTGAGGCTAGGGCTCATGTTTCCAGGTTCTTTTTAACGGTAAGCGCGTAGCAAAAGCGGTCTGCGCGGGAAATCGTTTCACCCTGTAAAATCGGCTGCTGGTTTTGGGTAAACGCCGTGTAGCGATACACCATCAGCGGCTGGCCAAGAGGCACTTCTAGGTGGCCGCTGGTTTCGTAGTCAGCGCGGGTGCATTCGATAGTGGCCTCAATACTTTCAATTGCGATCGCCTGACGCTCTAGCGTTGGAAAGGTCATGTGCTGCTTTAGCTCAGGGCCAAATTGCTTGCCTAAAGCAGGCACGATGTAGCTAATATCAATCGCACCCACAGCACCGTCCATGTACAACAGCTTCTTCTGAAGATAGGCCGACGGGTCTGTGAGATTGAGTAGCGTCTGCACCTCTTTAGGCGGACGCACTTTACGAAAGGTGAGGTTTTTAAACGTTAGCTCAATGCCTTTATTGGCTAAGTCTTGCTCTAGCAGCACGAGCGGACTAGAGAGGGAATAGGCGACCTTTTTTTGCAGGGTGACAAACACGCCTTTGCCCTGCTGTGAGCTAGCCAACCCCTGGTTAACCAAGTTCGCAATGGCCTGACGCACAGTAATACGACTCACCTCGAAGGTCTCCATCAGCTGGTGCTCGCTGGGCAGCTTTTCACCGGGTGCATATTTGCCTGAGTCTATTTGCTGGCGGAGCTTTTCAGAAATGCTGACATGCAGGGGAACGGCCATGGGCTAGCTAACAGATGAAACCAGTGAAGGAAACCGGTAAAGGGAAACCGGTAAAAGGAAACCAGAAGACTATGGTCTTAATCGTAAGGCATTTGGTTACAGAGTATACGAAATGTGCCATTGCAACAGGCAGTATGTTGAAGGTTAACCCCCTTGCTGTGTGAGTTTGGTTATGATAACTTAGCTTGTTATAACAAGTTGTATTTTGGTCATGCAATTTATGATGCCAAGTAATGTGGTAGCCGATAGCCCAGCGCAAGACGGCCAGCAGGACAGCCAGCAAAACAGCCAGCAAAACAGCCAGATTGAGTCTGTTCATCCCGTAGACCCTTCTACAGTCCCTCACGCCGAAGCGTCTTCTGAAGACGTGAGTCGGGACGCTAATCCCCGCCAGCTATTGGCGGCTTCTGTGCTTGGGCCACTAAACCAGCGCTCAAACTTAGCTGGCACGCTTAGGTTCGCGGGGCACCTTGCTGTTGTGGCCTTGAGCGGCTGGGGCTACGCGCAGGCTTCTGGACTATGGCAGGTGCCTGCCCTAATACTGTACGGCGCTAGCTTAGCTTTTATGTTTTGTGCGGTGCATGAGTGTGTGCATCGGACGGCGTTTGCCAGCGGGCGAGTGAATGACGCGATCGCTTGGGTCGCAGGCCTCTTATCGTTTTACAACAGCACGTTTTACCGGCGCTATCACAAGTGGCATCACCGCTACACGCGCATTCCAGGCAAAGATCCAGAACTGACCGATTTGGAACCGAAGACCTTTGCTGAGTATGCATGGGTGCTCAGTGGCCTGCCCTGGTGGAAGGGAAAGATTATAGGCTATATCAACATGGCGCTAGGGCGGTTTGACGGTTGCTTTTACCTGCCAGAAAGCGCTTACGACTCTGTGATTCGATCCACAAGATGGCAGCTGGCGACCTATGGTGCGATCGCCCTGGTCTCGTCAGCCTTAGGACATCCCTGGTTTTTGTTGCTTTACTGGCTGTTGCCATTGGCCGTGGGCCAGCCACTGCTGAGATTTGTTCTCCTCGCTGAGCACACAGGCTGTACCTACAACGACAATCCACTGGCAAATACGCGGACGACCCTAACGCTATGGCCATTGCGTTTTTTGATGTGGAATATGCCCTACCACGCTGAGCATCATCTCTATCCTTCTGTTCCTTTTCATGCCTTGCCCAGTGCCCATACTGCCCTAAAAGAACACTTCAGCGTTGTGGATGCAAGCTACGTTCGGGTGAATCAAAACATTATTCAAAGCTTGGGTTAGTATGGCGTCTTCAGGTACTGCTTCGCAAAGCTTTCTCATTAAAGACTTTAAGCTGCAATGTGGCGTCACGCTGCCTGAAGTCACGCTGGTTTATCAAACCTACGGCATGCTTAATGCCAACCGCAGCAATGTTGTTCTTTATCCAACGTCTTACGGTGCGCAGCATACCGATGTCGATTGGCTAGTTCGCCCTGGCGGCATTTTAGACCCCACTGGGTGGTTTATCATTATGCCGAATATGTTTGGCAATGGGCTCTCTACCTCGCCTAGCAACTGCGAAGTAGCAAAAAGTAGTGATTTTTATTTCACCCATTACGACAATGTTCGTGCCCAACAGGCTTTGTTAGATAGTTTGGCAATTCAGCAGTTAGCACTGGTGTATGGCTGGTCGATGGGCGCGCAGCAGGCGTATCACTGGGGCGCGCTGTATCCTGAGCGGGTAGAGCGAATTGCGGCGGTATGCGGCACGGCAAAAACAACCGATCACAACCGCGTTTTCCTGTACAGTTTGCGGGCAGCGCTACAAGGCGATCCGGCCTGGAATGGAGAGCGATTTGAGGGCGTACCAGAGCGCGGTTTTCACACATTTACTCAAATTTATGCCAGCTGGGCGGCGTCGCAAGCTTATTACCGGGCCAAGCCTTATTTGGAATGGGGCTATGAGTCTTTAGAAGACTACTTAGTAAAAAGTTGGGAAGCAGGCTACCGAAAGCGTGACCCGCACAATTTGCTGGCGATGATAGAGACCTGGCTGCGCTGCGATGTAAGCGATAATCCGATGTACAAAGGAGCCTATGAACAGGCAATGGGTGCGATCGCGGCAAAAACCCTCGTTATGCCTGCGACCACTGACTTGTACTTCACCCCAGAAGACTGCGAAGCTGAGGCCCGCTTAATCCCTAACAGTGAGTATCGGCCTATTCCTTCTATTTGGGGACATCGGGCGGGTAATCCTTATCAAAACGCTGAGGATGAAGCATTTATCAAACAGTCGATTGATGAGCTGCTGACTTGTTAAGCAGACTCCAAGCCTGATAAGAAAAATTGCAACGTGTCTGACGGTGTCGTGTCAGGTGTGCTGCTGTAGATGAGTTCGTTGTTACAGAAAAACCGAATGAGCAGAGCTATTGTCGAAATGAAAGTTTTACGATTAGGGAGCTTTTATTAATGAGATCATCTGCTCAGCAAACTTTTCAGCCTCAGCCTGATATTGTACGAACCGGAAGGGGGCTAACCATTTCAGGGACCCGAACGACACTGTACGACGTATTAGATTATTTGAAGGCTCAATATCCACCCAGTAGGATTCGTAAGAAACTACGACTCTCGAAAGCACAGCTCGAAGCGGCCTTTGCTTATATTGAAGCCTACCGCAGCGAGCTAAACGCTGAGTACCAAGAAATTTCGAAAATGGCAGAAGACAATCGCCAATATTGGAAAACGCACAGCTATTACCGGCTTGCGCCCGTGGCCGCAACTCCGAATGGGGTTGCTTCAAATGTAGTCGCTTCCAACGTATTAGAGAAAACGGCCCTTCGCGTGAAGCTTCGCGCTTGGCAAAATAAACTCTCTACCACGGTATAGTCTCACGGTGGCAGAGTCTCATGGTGGTAGAGTCTCACGCTGTTGGTAATTCGAAAGTCAGTATTCTCGAACATCGTAGGCTTCAAAGTCAGCTTGGATCTCGTCTTGATGTTCAATAAACAGCTGCTTGCCAATATCGTAGATAATTCGAGGTAGGGCGAACTGTAAATCGGTTAGGTTCGCCCTAAAGCCGCTGAGATAGGCCGCACCGCAGGAGAGATAGTAGGCGCGTTGCAGGTACTGGTGCTCAGGAGATCGCGGTGTAAATTCGAGACTTTTTCCTAGGTAGGGCGCTTTGGCAAGTTCGCTATGTGCTTTGTCAGGGTCGGGGGTGAAGCGATCGCGCCAACGCGCAATATGGGGAGCTAGCTCATGGAGTACTGGCTGATGGTCTATATCTGTTGCAAAGCCAGTCCCGCAAATTAAAGCATCGTGGCGCATTGTGCGATCGCCATACAAGCCCACAATCTCGCCTTGCTCGTAGCGAATCTCGTGAATAGGCGCACCGGTATGCAGCGAAAACCGAGGATGATTGATCGCCTGATAGTACGTATGGGCAGGCGGCAGCTGTCCGAGTCGTAGTTCGGATAGGCTGTAAGCCCATTTGTCTTTATCTGACAGGTCAATGTAGTGCCGGTGGTAGCCGTTCCATTCGCTCCAGCGAATACGGTTAAGATTCGGCAGCGTTTCTCGGCGAATAACAATATCTACCGACGCGCCCGCTTTTAACAGCAGCAGTGCATTATCAAACGCGCTGGCACCCCCCCCAATCACCACAACACGCTTGCCAGTAAAGCTAGGAAAGTCAATGTTATCCATGGTGTGGTGATAACAACAGGCCGGTAGGGTCTCTTTGATGATGTGAGGAATGTTTTGACCGCCCGCACATTCCATACCGGTCGCAAAAATCACAAACCGCGCTTTGTACCGCGCTTTATGAGTATCCGCAACGCCTCTGTGGCTAGCCTGTAGCCAGAAACACTGCTCGGCGTTGTTCCAAGTAACTTGCTGAATAGTCGTATTGTTTTGAATGGGTAGAGCGAGCACTTGACCGTACCAATCCAAGTATTCGGCCCATAGGGGCCTGGGAATGTATTTAATACTTTGCCAATACTCACTGCCATAGCGTGCTACACACCAGCGACGAAAGTTAAGGTTCGGAATGCCCCAGTCTAGGCCGCCTGTGATTTCTTTGGGCGATCGCAACTTCGCATTCCGCGCAAATGCCCGCCACACGCCTTCTTGCCCAGCCGAACGCCGGTCAAAAATAGTCACATTATTAATGCCGTGCTGCCGTAGGCCAAAGGCTGCTGATTTTCCACTGTGTCCAGCACCCAAAATAGCGACTTCTAACACCTCAGGTGACCGGCTGTAGTCCCAGACACGTCCTGGATAACGCGCAATTTCTAAATCATCACGAATATGCGTCTCTAGCTGCTGTAGACGCTGTTCTGCATTCGCTAGAGCAGAAGGCACCCTCCAAAAGCTGCGGTCTGTTTCTTTGTTTTGGGCATTGACAACGACAGCATCGGGAGCATTTAAAGAAGGCAGCGTCATGGCAAGACTATCCCATCGCTTAAAGTTGGCTTGCCTTTGTGATATCACAGAATTCGTGAAGCAGGACCTATCGTCGTTATCGCATGACATTACGGGTATGTTCTGCGCTGGTGTTTCCGTGCTGGTGTTTCCGTGCAGAGGACGATAATAAGGCTTGTTGGTTTCGACTGCTCGTCTTTTGACACAAGCAATCTGCCAAAACATACTGAGACGACCTTGACTTAATCTCAAGTTCCAACACAGAAAGGTACAGGCATGAGCGTCTCTTCTCTAGATGTAGTTTCGACTTCACCGGCTCTCGATACGCCAAATCGCTTTTATCAAACAGTCTGGCGCTGGCACTTTTATGCGGGCCTGTTTGTTATTCCGTTTATGTTGGTGCTGGGTACAACCGGCATTATCTATTTATTCAAGCCGCAGTTAGATAATGCGATGTACCACAACCTGCTGTTTGTGTCGCCCAGTGGTTCTATGCTGCCGTATGCAGAACAGGTTCAAACGGCGCAGTCGGCCTACCCTGACGCGACCGTTACTAAATTTATTCCCAATGCTGCAACCAATCGCAGCGCTGACGTTTTCGTGACGCAGCCGACAGGCCAGAAGCTTGAAGTATTTGTTGACCCTTATGCTGGTAGCGTGCTGGGCGTGCGTGATGAAGAGAAAAATTTACAGGCGATCGCCCGAAAAATCCACGGCGACTTACTCATCGGTAACTGGGGCGATTATCTCATTGAGCTTGCTGCCTGCTGGGCCTTAGTCTTGCTCATTTCTGGTCTGTACCTGTGGTTCCCTCGCGAAAGAGTCTCGCTATTAGGCACTTTTGTGCCTCGGCTTTGGAGTCAAAATAAGCGGATCTTTTGGCGCGACCTACACGCAGTCCCTGGGTTTTACGGTGTGCTGCTGATCGGCTTTTTGATTCTGACGGGCTTGCCCTGGACGGGGTTTTGGGGAGATACCTTTGCTCAGGTGTGGGGGCGCTTTCCCGATAAAATGTGGGATAACGTACCCCAATCTACCGTGCTGACGGGTTCTCTTAACGATCGTGGTGAACTGTTTGTACCTTGGGCCGCAGAACAAATGCCTATGCCGCTATCTTCACGACCACATCCTCTACTACCGCGTCCTCTCGTACCGCATCCTCTCCTACCGAATTCTCTCAGTGAGGACACTTCTATGAGTAGTGCCACCACTCATACGGTTGCAACGGCCTCCTCAACAGCCTCTGCAACATTAGTCGCAGATAACACCCCGGCTGGCGACCCGGCAGAGATATTCAACAAGGTGGTGAAGTTAGCCATAGCAGAGGGCGCACCGCCTGGATTTAACATTGCCTTTCCCGAAGATGAAACGGGTGTGTACACAGCCTCCGCATTTCCTAACGATCCGACGCAAGAAGTAACCATGCATATGGATCAATACACGGGTGAACTGCTCGCAAGTGTCGGCTGGCCAGACTATGGATTAGTCCCTAAAGCCGTCGAACTAGGCATCTCTATTCATATGGGTAAATACTTTGGCTTAGCCAATCAGCTAATCATGTTGTTTGCAGCGCTAGTCACCATTTTGCTTTCCATTACAGGCATTGTTTTATGGTGGCGCAGAAGACCAAAAGGGTTAGGACTCATCGGGGCTCCGCCCATGCCTCGCTATCAGCAACAGTGGCGCACTCCTTTGCTGTTAGTGGCAGGGCTTGGGTTTCTCTTTCCGCTGGTGGGCCTGTCGCTGATTGCTGTACTCTCTTTTGATTATTTCTTGCGATCGCGCATTCTCTTTTTCAAAAAGATACTGGGCTAAAGGGCCGCGTAGGTCCCCTCACATTTAAATTCACTGACTGCCGCTCAAACCAGTCCTCTAGCTCACCGTGACTTTAAAGTCGCGGTGAGCTTTTCAAGCTATCTTCAGTAGGGTCATATTGAGCCTACTGATAGGAAATGTTCTTTATAACGTCGATCGTAGCTGCTCAACCAGCTACGGCGGTAAGCACCTGTCTTGCTACAAAGTGGATAGATAGCAGAGTAGATAGATAAAAGTGCGGTGATAAAAAGGTCTTACTGCTTAGCCTAGAAACAACAAGCAAAGATAGCCTAAGGGTCAAGCTAGCGGTCAATTCAGCAATCGCTTCATGGGAATTGATCGTAAATACTATGTACAAATCAAAAGGTTAATTGTGATAATTATCATCTTTAAAGTGGATACTGCTCAAGCTTTTATTGCCTAGCAGGATAGACATATCGCCTGAAATCCCATAGCACAGGTAACCTTAGCCTATTCAGAATTTAGGATAGTCAGACATCTGACTTGTGGTACAGCAGAAGTCGATGTAATCTAGTTTATCAAGATTGATAATCAGTCTCAATAAGAAATGCCCATTTAAGTTTACTGAAGGCGTAACTACTCAGGCTTAATACTTCATGAAAGAAACGGTGGTGTCAGGCCAAAC
>JBCBPY010000046.1:0-45924 GCA_039820525.1 Cyanobacteria bacterium J06634_5 | reverse complement strand
ATTGCTGAGCCCTAGCGGTAGCCCTGAAATCTCATCGACAATCAAGGTTGGATGAATGAAGAAGCCGATATCTCGATTATTTCCAACAACGCCCTGCCCTTCTGGATTCAGACGTCCTGCATGGGCTTGTAAATTGATTTCGCTGGTATCACTGATAGCCAGTACATGGCGACCCTCTAACTGTTGATGGCAGTGGACTCGAAGGCTATCGATCAAAATACTACTGGTCACGTCTGGATTCTCTAGAAAACGGTAGTAGGCTATTTGTTCTGCTCGGGTTTTAGCGATCGCGCGGATACAAGTTCTTCCAGTGTCTTGAATGGCCTCGTAGAGCTGAATCCCCTTTTTTCTAACCGCCGATCTCCAAAGACGGTCGGTCGGTGGTTACGATAAGCAGCTATCGGGTTATTTCTGGCATTCATTATAGCTATGCTACGACCTTCATTTCTGATGATATCCCCATCATATCAAGACATACAGCGTCTTCTTATACTTGTGTGTACACGGGAGCCTGCTTGCGAGGGTTCTCACAGTCTTGTTTATGCTCTGGCTCTGGCTATTCGCAACCGCTGAATATCTTGGATGGGAGGTGCCCCAAACATCCGAGAATATTCACGGCTGAACTGAGAGGGGCTTTCGTATCCCACCTGATAAGCTGCATGGGTCGCATCGGCATCTTCAGCCAGCATCAGACGGCGCGATTCTAACAGCCGCAATTGTTTTTGATACTGTAGCGGGCTCATTGAGGTGACGGCTTTGAAATGGCGATGGAAGGATGAGGCCGACATGTTAGCTTGCTCTGCCAGCTGCTCAACCTGTAGCGATTGAGCAAAGTCAGCTTTAATCAGGGCGATCGCGCCAGCGATACGCTGCATGTTGCTGCCAGTAGTCGCAATTTGACGAATCGCTTCGCCGTGTTCACCTGTGAGCAAACGGTAATAAATTTCGCGGATAAACAGCGGCGCTAGAAAGGGAATATCCTGCGGCGTATCCAAAAGCTGGGTCAGTCTGAGGGCGCAATCAATCAATGTCCGCTCAGCATCGCCTACCAACAACCCTCGACAGGCGCTTTCTTTTGGACCTGCCCTAGGTTGAATCTGGGCAACCATGTCGAAGAGTTGCAGGGAAGATAGTTTTAGCAGAAAGCCCAAGTACGGCTCATCGGGCGTCGCATCCACAATAAATCCTCTGACAGGGAGTTCAACAGAAACGACCAGATATTGACTGGCTCCATAGTGATAGGTTTCCTCACCGAGCAATATCTTCTTTTTTCCCTGAACGATGATGGCGAGCGCCGGTTCATAGACGGTGCATACCATCGTAGACGCCTCGTCTCGCATAAATTCTAGTTGAGCGATCGCGGTTGAGTGAATGCCATTCCCCCGACCGTCCGTGTATCGCATTACCCGTGACGCCAGTTCTGTACAGCAACGAGCGATACTCCCATCAGAGTGGCGTTGCGGCATCGCATTGTGGTTAGTCGTGTCAATCTTCATGCTGGGTTTCAACTACTGTCATTGGGGTCTGCAATCGGTGTCTGCAATCGGTATCTACAGACTCATTATAGAAATAGTGTCTCGAACAATAAATACCTAGGTTAAGAGGATTAGGCAATAACCTGCCAGGTTTAGGTATTCAGCGCTGGATGCTTGCGGCCTACGATAAACCCATGTCAAGAAAGTACTGAAAGGATAAGGTAATGAAACAGAACACTCAAAAAATCGCCTTAGTGACCGGTTCGAGTCGAGGGTTGGGGAAAAACACCGCATTGAAGCTAGCCCAGAAAGGCGTTGATGTGATTGTGACCTATCACAGCCGTGAGGCTGACGCCAACAAAGTCGCCTCTGACATTAAAGAGATGGGTAGAAAAGCAGTTACCCTACAGCTAGATAGTTCTAATACCCAAACCTTTGAAAAATTTGTTGAACAGGTGAAGCAATCTTTGCAAAATACCTGGCAAACCGATCGCCTTGATTTCTTGGTCAATAATGCAGGGTTTGGGTTTAATCAGCCATTTACTGAGATCACTGAGGACGGCTTCGATCGCCTGTTCAACACTAACGTTAAAGGCGTTTTCTTTCTCACACAGAAACTACTGCCCTCGATCAACGATGGCGGACGCATCATCAACATTTCGTCGGGACTGGCGCGCTTTAGCCTTCCAGGATATTCCGCGTATGCCAGCACGAAAGGAGCCATTGAGGTCTTGACCCGATATCTGGCGAAAGAGCTGGGTGACAGACAAATTAGGGTCAATGTTGTGGCTCCTGGTGCGATCGCAACTGATTTTGGCGGAGGTGTCGTCCGCGATGTGGAAGAGATCAACAGTTTCATCGCATCACAAACGGCTCTCGGCAGAGTGGGTGTCCCCGATGATATTGGCGGCGCGATCGCCTCGTTACTCTCTGAAGACAATCGCTGGATTAACGGTCAAAGGATTGAAGTCTCCGGCGGTATGTTCCTTTAAGCTAATGCCGGTTCACCCCCTGTCTCGACAGTAACTACGGGCAGGGACTTTACTGTCGAGACAGGGGAGAATCGAGACAGGGGGGAATAAGGTGCTAATTAATTAATCCGATTTTACGCGCTTCAATTTCAATTTGAACCCTGAGATCTTTGTCAGGATCGTCGCCAATGAGGAGGGTGTCTTGAATGCGGATCCAGTAGTTGCGAATGGTGCGATCGCTCGTCCCCATCCGTTTGGCAATCGCCTTATCATTAAGCCCTTCATCAAAGCGCAGCCGCAGCAGCTCCATCCATTTGGCATGTAGCTCGGGCCGAGACTTAACCGACTGGGGCAGGTACACCGAGCCCCGCATGGCAAAGTTAATGTACTGAATCATTTCCTGCAAGGGCAGTGATTTGTCCATGGCCGAAAAGCCGCCCTCGTAGGCTTTAATCGTAGCCTTGAGCCGTACGAGCGGATTAATGTCGGTGCTCAAGACCGCCACGTTAGGTGCCCAACGCTTACCCAACAAAGCCCCCGTCAGGATCTGTTCAACTAACGTTAACCCCACATCTGGTGTGGCTGCCGCTCCCGCCGACTCAGGAAGGCTTAAGTCAACCACCATCAGGTCCGGCTTTACCGCTTCTATCACCGTCACAGCGGCTGTATAGTGCTGAGCCGTCAAAATCTTAGCCTGTGGGTAGGCGCGTTGTAGCGCAGGCACGGTGCCTTGAAGAACAGATTCATGATCATCTACCACTAAAAAGTGCTGTGGCCTCAACGGCTCGGTTGCTTTAGTCACGCCCTTTGCCCCGATTGTTTTTTCGCGATCGCTCTCATGCGCTCTCTCTGTTATCTAACGGTTTTTACCAGCTACCACTCATCAGTTGGCTCTGCGGACTCTGCTCGCACTGTTGAGGCCGCAGGCTCGCCGCGAGCAGCTTGGGAAGACCTTGGAAGCTGAGGCCAAATAAGTTCGCAAATGGTGCCCTGTGGCGAATTCGGGCGTCGTAAGAACTTGCCCTTGAGCTGTTGCGCGAGGGCTTCGGCTTGATAGGTGCCTTGGTGTTTCTTTTGTTGATCAGCCGCTGGGCTCTCAGTGAGGCTCTGCAAAAGGCTCTCAATCACGCTGGGCGTTTCCCCATTGTCAGTAATTCGCAGGCAGTAGGTGTTGGCGTTGTGCTCGCACTCAACCCTGAGCTGAGTGGTGCCAAGAGCATGCTTACCCACGTTACACAGCGCCTCTTGCAGAAAAAGGCACAGCCCTCTCTTGCAAGCGGTGCTTAGCTCAGCGGTTGCAAGCGGGGTGAAATCGGGTGTTATTTGAAACTGGAGGCTCTCGTATCCAGGAAAGTCTCTTTCCAAAGTGTGTTCAAACACCTGCTGCAATAGCTGAGTCAGAGGGCCCTCTAAGTTCAGAGCCAAGCCACTCTCTAGGTACAGGGCTTCAGATTGAATCGCTAGCCGCATGGACTGATAGATGCCGCGTAAGTCCTGACCGATTTTTTCGAGCTGCGATCGCACCGGTTCACTCAAGGCCGACTCGTCATCTGCTCGCAACAGTACCGCCAGCGCCTGCAGCGGACCATTATGCACGGCCTCGTAGGTTTGTTCTAGCGTTTCGGCGCGTTCTGTTAAAGAAGCTTTGACCTGCCCACTCAATTGTTTGACCAACAACATCAGGTCTTCTCGGCTCAGGTGTTCTAAGCGTAAATCGGGGGGCAAATCGGGGGATAAATCGGAGGGTGAATCGGGCAAGGTCATCGCATTAGCCTCCCTGTTTCTGTGGAAGCAAAGCATCCATTTTGCCCAGAAGTCTGGGCCAATCGACAGGCTTGGTGTCATAGTCATCGCAGCCAGCCGCTAGGGCTTTTTCGCGATCGCTCGCCATGGCATGGGCCGTTAAGGCAATCACGGGAATCTCTTTTGTGGTAGGGCTCGCCTTCAGCGTGCGAGTGGCCTCCCAGCCATCCATCACCGGCAGGCTCATATCCATCAGCACAATATCTGGCGGGTCTTGGCTCGCCTTGGTGACGCCATCTTGGCCATCGAGTGCGATCGCCACTTCATAGCCAAACTTCTTCAGCCGCCGGCTTAGCATATCCCGATTCATTTCATTATCTTCTACCAACAAAACGCGAGGCATTGAAGACTGCGCCGAAGGTGACACAGACGGCGCTGTAGCCTCCGCACTTTGCTCCACCGAACTTTGCCCCACCGAACTTTTCTCCGCTGAACTTTGATCCACCGAACTTTTCTCCACTGGCGCTGACGATAGCCCCACCGATACGCCCGCGTCTTTATCTGCCATCATCCTTAAAATTTCGGCTTCCTGTTGAATTTCTTTGAAATAATCACTCTCGGTAATCTCTGCCACGCTCTGTGCTCGCTTGGCCTGATCGATTTCAATTCGGAGGACCTCCATCTCTCGCTTTAAGGCACTCTCATCTAACTTGCGCTGGGTAATATCTTCAATCACCCCTTCGTAGTAAGCCTCACCTTTGGCATCCACCACCATTCGTGCATTTTCCGAGATCCAAATAATCTCACCATTTCGCTGATAGGCCTGATACTCAAATCCATTCACCTCACCCTGCTCACGAATCAGGCGCTGAAAGGTTTTGCGATCCTCTGCGTTGGCATACACTTGCCCATCAATGTGAGTTATCTGGGCCATCATCTCTGCCGGCGATTCGTAACCGTGAATGTGGGCCATGGTGGCATTGACCCGAATGAACGTGCCTTCTGGGAGGGACTGGTAAATGCCCGACTGGGCATTTTCAAAGATGCTGCGGTAGTTCTCTTCAGCGAGCTTGAGGGCATGTTCGGCCCGTTTGCGATCGCTAATGTCGTACACCACCGTCAGCACCGTCGCCTCATTATCAAACAACAGCGGCTGCATAGACGCTGCGGCCCAAAAAGGTTCACCATTGGCCCGTTTACACTCTATTTCCTGATGGTGCACTTTCTGAGGGTGGCCTTCTTGAGGTTGAACAGTTTGATCAGCGGTCAGATCATCGACAATTTTTTTGCGATCGCCCGGATTCGCATAAAAATCCAAAGTGGTTCTTTCTAAGAGCTGTTCAACCGTTAGGCCCAGCGCGGGCTCAGCCGCCAAATTCGCATACAAAATCTGACCATCCTCTATCCGAGAGATCAAAATAGGCACCGGCGTTGCCCCCGCAATCATTCGCTGAGCAATGTACATTGACTGCTGTTCCTGCAATCTCTTTTTCTCAAGGCAGGCTTTGATTTTGGCCTGAAGCAAAATCGGGTTAAACGGCTTAGATAAAAAGTCTTCGGCGCCCATTTCAATGCAGTGCACCACACTGTGCAGCTCATCTAATGCCGAAATCATAATCACGGGCATCGTCTGCCACGCTGCGTTCCGTTTAATGCGACCTAGCACCTCTAGCCCATTCATATCGGGCATAAAAATATCTAGCAGCACCAGGTCGTAGGCAATCTCATTGAGCATGTCTAGGGCCTGCACACCGCTGGTCACCGTGGACACCACATAGCCCTGGCGCTCTAGCTGTCGCGAGAGCAAATCACAGTTAATCTCGTTGTCATCCACCACCAAAATGTTGCCGCCACTCACCTTAGAAGAAGACTCTCGCACCGAACGAATCAGCTTATCGGCAGTCTGAGCAAAGGCGTGATTAGCCGGATTGTCCATCTGAAGCCGAGATGCCAGTGAAGAGTGCCCCTTGAGTGTTTGCAGCTGTTGTTGCGCCAAATTCACAATGTCGTTAATCATGCCTAGCAACAGCTTTGCGGAGGTGTCGATTCGCTCCAAATCTGACTGGAGTGACTGCGGAGCATCTTCGAGGAGCATTTCGCAGTAGCCCATCACGGTGCTCAGCGGGGTCAGTAGCTCTAGGCGGACCCTCGTGCCAAAGGAGCTGATATCTTGCGCAACAGGATTATGCTTGAGCTGAGCTGGATTCAGGATAGTATCGGTTGACGCCAGCAGCTGAAGACCGGCGGCATGAACTTTTTCTAAATCCTCTTTCAGCTGTCGGGCTATCTCTTGGGCAGTCGTCTCTTGGGCGACCGCTTTACCCATGTTCTCAGAGACTTCATCGATTAAAATCTCGCTGTAGCCAATTACGGCATTAATCGGCGTACACAGCTCATGGCGAAGATGGCGTAGCAACAGGCGCTCTACGGGTGTATTGCCGGTCGCCCCAGCCTCTGGCGTGGGCGTCTCTTCGGCGAGTTCTGCCGGTAGCAGGGCCTCAATTTTACCCACTAGGCGCTCAAAATCAATGGGTTTGGTGTCGTAGCCGTCGCAGCCAACCGCCAGCGCTTTTTCGCGATCGCCAGCCATCGCATGGGCCGTCAAAGCAATCACCGGAATATGGTTGACCTGGGCACTCCGCTTTAGCTGCTCGGTCGCCTCCCAGCCATCCATCACCGGCATACTCATATCCATCAAAATCAGCGCCGGAGCCTCTGAAATAGCCATCGGCACCGCCTCAGCACCGTTCCCCCCTACAACAACTTCAAACCCCCGCCGCTCCAGCCTACGAACCATCATGTCCCGGTTAATTTCATTATCTTCTAGCAGTAAAATCTTGGGCATGAACGTCTCTTTCTAGCCTCGGTATCGTAATTGCTTTTGATCAACACTCTCATTGGGCATCAGACTTGCTAGCGGGCTGATCGGTACGCGGATAAAGGCTGAGCAAATCCTGAATTTCATCGACTAGGGTCTGCCGACTGTAGGTGCCTTTTTGGTGCAGCTGCTGAATCTGTCCTTTTAGCCTTTGCCGATCTGCTTGAGTCAAATCCTTCGCGGTTAGCACAATCACCGGAATCGATCGCCATTCGGGCCGCTGCCTCAAATGCTGTAAAAACTCAAAGCCATCCATTTCTGGCATCATCAAATCCAACAGAATCACGCTGGGACGCTGCTCCTCCAGCTGCTCTAGGGCAATTCGACCATTCTCTGCCTCCATCACCTGCCAGCCGGAAAGCTGTAGCTGGCGGCGCGTCATTTCTCGGTTCGCGGCATTGTCCTCCACGAGCATGAGCCAGTCATTAGCCGCAGGGGTCGAGCGATACTTTTGCAGCACCGAAACCAGGCGAGCTGCACTCACAGGCTTCAGCAAGTAGTCTGCGGCACCTAAGGAATAACCTAATTTTTTATCATCTGTAATCGTCATCATAATCACAGGAATATGGGCCAAGTCCGGGTCTACCTTCAACGCCCGCAGCACAGACCACCCGTCCATTTCTGGCAGCATCACATCCAGCAAAATAGCATCGGGGATCTCGGCCAGTGCCAGCCGTAACCCCGCTACACCATTAGTCGCTGTCAGCACGCGATAGCCAGCCTGCATTAAGGACCGGCTCGTCAGGTCTCTGACAGATTCATTGTCATCAATCACTAAAATGGTGGTTTCAGCGACGGCCTCAGCCGGGGCACCCACGCCACTAATGTCGCCCAAGGCATCTATGGCCTCCTGCTGTGACGTCACAGGTTGTGAGTTCTGGGTTTGCTGCGCGCTCTGAAGCTGTGCGCTCTGAAGCTGAGAGTGTTCATCGGGCAACGCGGGCTTTTCCGAAACCTCTACAGGCAGCCAAAGGGTAAAGGTAGTGCCCTTTCCAACCTGGCTTTGACAATAAACATCACCTCCCATCATCTGGCAAAAGTCGCGAGTGATCACCAGCCCGAGGCCCGTTCCACCATAGTTGCGCGTGGTAGAACCATCGACCTGTACAAATGCCTGGAAGAGCTTTTCCTGCTGCTCAGGGGTCATCCCGATCCCCGTATCTTTCACGCTAAAGGTAATGCCAGGCTCATCAACACCGATGCGACCGGCAGGATCCGCGCCCTCTGCACGTTTCCATTCAGGAATAACAGCCTGCAGATTAACAGAAAGCGTAATCGTGCCAGATTCTGTAAATTTTGCCGCATTACTTAGCAAATTCAACAGCGACTGGCGCAGCTTAGTCATATCGGCATGCATAGCGCCGACCGTATCATCGCAGTTCACTACCAGCTGATTGTTGTTTTTTACCATCAGCGGTTGAGCCGTTTCGCTCACTTCGGTAATCAGCGTTTTGACATCGAAGCGCTCTAAAAACAAATCCATCTTTCCCGCTTCAATTTTAGAAAGATCGAGAATGTCATTAATGAGCGCCAGCAGATGCTTGCCAGCGCTGTGGATTCTCCCCACATCAGACATTTGCAGGGCGTCTACTTTATCGGCTAGCTCTTCAGTCAGCATTTCGCTGTAGCCGATGATGGCATTTAGCGGCGTGCGCAGCTCATGGCTAACGTTCGCCAAAAACTGACTTTTAGACTGATTGGCCTGTTCAGCATCTGCGCGAGCCTGCTGTGCTTGCTGAGCAGAGTCGGCCAGCTGCGCCGTGCGTTGGTCCACCGCCCTGTTGAGGTTTTGCTCTCGCAGGGTCACCTCCTGGGCCATACTTTGAAACGCTCTGGCCAGCTGACCGGGTTCATCCGAACGCGTTGCCACTTTGTTGATCCCAACCGACTCAAACGCCTGCATTTGGTTCGCCGTCATATTGCCTCCAATGCCCAAGCGCCGCACAATCTCGGTGAGCTGCCCAATAGGACGAATGACGCTGCGTCGCAAAAGCCAGTTAATAAACGCCACCGCCCCGGCAAAAATAGCGACAAAAATAGCAATTGACAGGGTGAGATACTGCTGACCTCTGCTAAAAACTTCCCCCGCAGGCACGTAAATCGTTTGGGCGGCAACCACCTGGTTTAGCTCCCAACCAAATCCGTTTTGATCCCCGTAGGTGGCAATTTGGCTGCGGGGTGCTTTTTCTGGCGTGCTGTGGCATTGCAAACAGCTCTCGCTGGTCACGCTCAGCGGCCTAGCGCTATAAAACAGTTTCTCGCCATCCACCTCTCGATAGCCCGAGAGCCTCTTCACCTGCTCGTTTTCTCGAAACTGACTCACTAAGGTCGCTTCAAACTCGCTTGCTAAATCCCGGAGATTCGTCGGATCTAGCGTGGCTTCTTTATAAAAGAAATTCTTGTGTCCGGGGCTTTGACGAAAAGCCTCAAACACCTCACGGGCTGAGTAGGCAGGCACCGTTTCAGCAATAAATTCAGATTCTGTTTCTAGCTGCGCGGCCAGCAGTGGCTGAACGTTATTACTGGTGTAGTCTCGAACAGAGTTCATCGTTTGCGTCAAAATCTCTGCTTGTGAAACGATCTCACTTTCTGCTTTTTGCTGCATCGCGCGTGAGAGCAATGCACCACTGAGCAAAATTCCGCCAAAAAAAACCAGGGTCAAAAAGAGCGTAAATTTTTGACCGAGCTTAAGCTTTTTGAGCATAAAAATAACGTTAATAAATAGTAGTTATCTGTAGTAATTATCTGTTTGGAAACGATGCCGAACTACGCTCAGCGAATCCGTGCACTTGTTAGTCAATGGTTTCGATAGCTTTGCCATCCTCACAATTAGCCACCCTCACGACCGGCTTTTATCCAATTTTGAACGGTAAATGGAATTACAGTTCATAAGTGTCAAATAGCTTTAGAAACTGACGCAAGGGCCCACAGCGAAAAATTGAGATTTCACAGTAAAATTCGGATAAATTAGTGAAAAAGCTTATTTTTGGCTCGTTCACACAGCATTAAGAAAATCGCACGAGCGGCTTTCTTTAGCGCACAACGCACTGACACAGACTGTAAAAATGCGCGATCGCACACACCCTACAGTCTGTTTTGAACTAACAACCCCATCAGTTTTCGCTTACGGCCATGGGTCTCGGCGAGCTGCCTTCGGTAATGAAGCCAGTCTTGTTCCTGATTGAGCGCCACATAAGCCGCCTTTGCCCGCCTCAGCCATTCCACGGCAACATCGTAATACTTAGCTTTGCCGCTATCCATAATGGCCTCAGCATTAGCAACAGCACTCTCCATCACCCATTGGCTGTGGGAGCTCGTCGCAGCATCCATCACCCTGAGCGTTAGCCGGTCGTGATAGTGACTCACCCCAGAGACCTTTTTCACCGCATCATCCAACAAATTTTCATGCAGCAAAATATCAATCTGCGCCGTCGCTTCATGCCAAATGTCTAGCCGTCTAATCTGTTGTAGGAGTTGTTGTTTTATGTCCTCCCATCGCTCGTTCGAGAGTTTTTTAGAGAGTTCTTCAATTGCCTTAAAATCTTTTAGTGACGGCTTAGCTTTAAAGGCAACGATACTGGCCTCTAAAGCCGCTTTCGGATCCTCTAGGCCCTCAGCTAAGTCACGGGTCCAGCTAGCAAACTCAAACGTGAGCTGATCGCTCAGAGGCTCTAGCTGTAGTCCTCGCAGTGCGATCGCTAGCGCCTCTGGCAATCTCTCTTGGGCCCGCAAGGTCTCTGCCAAAGGCTTCGCTTCGGCCAGCATCGTCATCTCTTCTTTAGCAACGCTCATTGCCTCATCCACCCGGCCCAGCTGCCCCAGCATGGTCAAATACGCCTGAGTTTGCCCTTCTGCCTGTGCCAAATTCAAGTAGTCTTCATAGCGCTCTTGGCGTTTTAAAATGGCCAGCCGAATCAGACTAAACTCATCAGCCCACTCTGGAGCCTCACCGTCCCAAGCACCTTGCGCTGTACTTTCACCGTTTAGGGCTCGTTGCAAAGGCAGATAGTCCCACCCCTGGCGCAGCGCTTCTAGTGCCATATCAAAGCCACCCAGTGAATCCTGCCAACCTTCCAGTTCTACCTGCCAATCCACCACGTCTTCAGCACTCAGGTCCGTACTCAGCAGAGCTTCGGCCCAGGCTGAATCAAAATCAATGCCAAATTCATCGGCCCCCATGCCGATAAAGTCGTCCACAATATACCAATACTGCACGCACCCTTCGGTAATGCCCTGCAACAACACCAGCGCATTATCACCATCGCCTCGCTCTAAGAAAGCGATCGCATCCTCTAACAACCCGTCTATATCAAAGGCAATGCTGTCATCATCTTGGCCGTATTCCCAACCACGGACAGCCTCTCGCAAAATCTCTTGTACTCGCTGTTTGTAAGGCGCTGGATCAACGCTGGTTTTACGCTTAGCCCGCTTTCCTTGCGTCTCTGCTGCGGCTACCGGCTGAGCCAAACTACTCACGTAAAAATCAACAGACTCTAGCAACGCAGGTTCTCTTGTCACCAACGATTGAATCAACTCTCTCGTCTGCGATGGATTCAACTGCGCAAGTAAAGACGCTAAAGGTGGACGTTCTACGACAGTCCTGGGCTGATACACGCACACCAGCAACGTCGCCACAATATGCTTACACCATCCTTCAAAGCTGTAGGGGCAACTACAGCGAGCATCCGTCACACCGCCACCATCAAACGTCACCGTCACGCGGTACGGGTCTATATCATTGCCCTCGACCTGACCATGCAACGTCTGTTGCCGCAAGGTTACCGCTGTCACCGCCCCTGCCCGAAAGTAGCTATCACCCCGCGAATAAGACGCTTCTGTAGCAAAGCGTTTTAGGCTAGCGACGGTCAACTTAGGCAGGGGCATGGCAAACCTCTTGTGACAGCTTAATCAAGATGTTTTAGGTAGGCTATTTTAGGTAGGCTATTTTAGGTAGGCTATTTTAGCCGAGGCGCTTTTCAATTTCAGCTTTCACAGCATCTGCATTCGCAGGTAAGTGAACAGCCGGATTAGGGTACTCACTCGTCACTTCTTCTAAGGATGATTCGTGGTAGCCCACCTTAAAGTCTGTAAACTTCAATCCGTGAGCGGTGCTGATTACCACGGTTTTATCACTGGACTTAATCACGCCGCGCTTGATGAGCTTACTGAGCACCGCAAGGGCAACGCCTGTGTGCGGACAAGTAAACATCCCCGTCAAATCAGCGTGCGCACAGGCAGCGGCCAATTCATTTTCAGACGCCTGCTCCACAATGCCATTGGTTTCCTCAACCGCTTTTTTCGCCTTCTCGTAGCTAACCGGGTCACCAATCCTAATCGCATTCGCCAGCG
Source organism: Cyanobacteria bacterium J06634_5 (assembly GCA_039820525.1). Classification (GTDB taxonomy): domain Bacteria; phylum Cyanobacteriota; class Cyanobacteriia; order Phormidesmidales; family Phormidesmidaceae; genus Phormidesmis. The sequence continues at coordinate 33,508 of JBCBPY010000046.1, read as the reverse complement.
TATCTTGAGCCGTCACACTCACTTTCTCTTTGAATCCAGCTTTAAATGCCTCATAAAAAGGGTTTGCTCGCTCCGCTTGAGCCGCTACCAGCCTAGGCATCCGGCTAATCAACCCCAGATCCATCATCAGCTTGAATCCCTTGTACAGGGCGCTGATATTGCCAAGGTTACCAACCGGAATGATAATCCAGTCCGGCACTTCCCAGTCAAACTGACGAATAATTTCAATACCGACCGTCTTTTGGCCTTCAATTCTCAGGCTATTCATTGAATTAGCCAAATAAATCGAATTGTCTTGTGTGACCTCTTGGACAATTTTCATACAGCCATCAAAGTCAGTATCCAGCGCCAGCACATGGGCACCGTTAGCAACCGGTTGAATCAGCTGCGCGGTACTCACCTTGCCCGCCGGCAGAAAGATCACCGCAGGAATACCCGCATACGCGGCATAGGCAGCTAGCGCGGCACTTGTATCCCCTGTACTTGCACAGGCAACCGCTTTCACAGGGCTCCCCTGCGCCATCATCTGCTTCACCACGCTGACAAGGACCGTCATGCCAAGGTCCTTAAAGCTGCCCGTGTGGCTGTTGCCGCACAGCTTAATCCATAGGTCCGGCACACCCAGCTGCTTACCTAATCGCTCAGCCCAAAATAAGTTTGAATTCCCCTCAAACATGCTGACCACGTTTTCATCGGCCAGCGAAGGCACCACCCACTCACGCATGCCCCAAACGCCGCTCCCGTAGGGCCATTGCGACGTGCTCGCCCGTGAGTTAAATAGCTGCTTCCACTCATCTGCACTGCGCTTTTTGAGGGGCTCACGGTCGTGATGAACTTCCAACAAACTCCCACAGATCGGGCATTTGTAAATCACATCAAAAATCGAATGCTTACCCGGGCAGCCCGCAATACAGCGAAAGTACGTGGTCTGAGTATCCGTAGTCGGTTTGGACGCGACAGCTGACAACATTAGGAAATCCTAGTGGTAGGTAATACGTTGATATTATCCACTAATTTTGAATGAGCTGACCAAACCGGTACGAAATAATAATGACAACCCTATCTACGGTGGCATGCCTTTATTCTGACGCGATGAAAAACGCCCCCATAGGTCATTGCTTATTTCAACCCAGTGAAAGAATTGAGGAAAGCTTACACTAATACATTCAATTCTTCTTTTGCTAACGGCTGATAGGTGTTTCCCGAGAACGGTTGAAAATTCTCAGCCCATTCAGCTGTGAGATTACACAGCAAACGGAATTGTGAGGGTGTAGGGGACGGATTTACCTTTTCAACCAGGATCTCTAATTTATTTGGCGCGTTGCGAAGGAGATCAAAAAAGTCATCCACAAAATATCTAGGACAATAGCCGACCATATATTTGTCTTCTGTTCTGAGCAATAATGCCTTAGCATCGTAAGGGTTTTGTAAATCGTGGGCGATGTAGAGGCGCTCGTTCGGCTGAAGTTGATTGATACGTGGCTGAGTTTCTGGGGGTAGATGCCTCACCCCATGAGAGAAAAAGTGAATGTGATATTGCCCTTTTTCGTCGCGTTCTGGGCAAGGAAACACTTCAAATGAATCCGTTGCTCGCTGCCCGCCGCTTCTGGACAAAAGCGCAATCGGATCGTTGTCTTCATGCTGTGGAATATTGAGCCACTGTACAAAGTCTGAGTATTCTGGGCGAGAGCGACGGAGAAGGCGATTGGCAAACAGCGGAAACAGTTCGCGCGATTTATAAACGGCCTCTAGCTCAGGGAATGCCCAGAGTGATTCAAAGTCTCCTTCTTGCTGTGCTGTGGTGACACCCTGAATGTAGCAAAATCGATAAAGACCACCATCAAAAGTCAGGCGACCGATGGGAAACCAAGTTCGCGAAATAGGATTTTGCCAAGCTAAAAATAGGGTTTTCAAAGAAGGGTCTTCTGTAAACGGAGTAATTTGCTTTGATTAATCATAAGCATTTGATGCGCAAATTCAAGCGCTGCGGATGACATGCGATGGTTAGGGATTCTGAATAACAGGTCTCGAATGTCCGCAGAAGCTATGTCAGATAGTATTTTTAGCCAGACGGAAGCTGCGTTAGGGTATCTGCTCGCGGCCTGACTAAAGGCTTCCATGGTGAGTAATGGCTTTTTATCTGTCGCTGAAGCATAAAAAGCTGAGCTTGCTCTATCAGTGTAGCCTTCGACCGAGTGCACACGAATTCGCGACGTTTGCCTTGACTCCGGTAACCGTTCGGCCAAGATAGACTGACGAATTTTATCTTTTCGTTTTGAGTCTGCCAGCTCTCGCCCTAGGCTGGAAGCATGGTCATAGGTAGGCGATAGGCAAACAGGCTGGTTAATGGTTTCAATAAAGCCCCAATTCTCATGATGCCTATCGCCATTTCCTATCCACGCATCAAGCAGTAAATAGCCGACGAATGTGTCGGCTGCGGTCATGATTCCGTTGGGAGGATGCCAATCGGAGGGAAGATGGATGGATGGATTGCTCACGGCTCGTAAAACAATATCGAGTGTATGCTCTGAAACTTTGTAGGCCTTATCCCGTGGATAGCTAGAAACCATACGAGCCAAGATGTCGTTACCGTGAGTCAGCGAACTCTGATTGGAGAGCATGGCCGGAGAGATGGTGCCAGGATGGTCATTCCAAATGGCTAATTCTTCTCTGGCGTGAGGCAGGCATAGTTGATGTGCAAGTTCAGCGGCCATTTTTTCTGACCAATCTTCACCGGTTCCCTGCCGAGCCTGTTTAAAGAGGCATTTTCCCAATGTTGGATGTCGAAACCAGAATTTCGGCTTGGTACCCATCGCTTCTTCAGCTTCAGCAGCATTAGAAGGAACTTCAAAAATGGGGAACTTATTGCTCATTGAGAAGCGGCTTTTAACTGGGTTTATAACTTTTGATATTTACGCTGAAGCCGCCTATAGAATACCTTCTAGATAGCTAAAAATGTGTAATTGGCAGAGGTGCTCAAGGCTTGTGGATACAGAGTCATCATATTCTTTAGAATCGGCACCTTTAGGGAGTGTGGCCCAGAGTTCGTCTGATATTACAACCCTGAAGCCGATTTACTTTGTGAGTGGCTTGGGTGCTGATGAGCGAATTTTTCAGTGGCTGCGCTATGACGGATTTAGGCCGGTGCATATTCAATGGGTGCCGCCAGAGCGAGGCGAGGCCATTGAAACCTATGCTAAGCGGCTCACTGAGCAGATAGAAGAAGAGAACCCGGTAATCGTGGGTCTTTCTTTTGGGGGAATGATTGCGATAGAAATTGCGAAGCAGATGCCGACGAAAAAGGTGGTATTGCTTTCTAGCGTTAAAAAGACGGCTGAAGTTCCTTTTTATTTCAAGCTGTTTCGGGCGCTGCCGCTCCATCGGATTGTTCCTTTTAAGAGCCTATTGTGGGCAGTGTACTGGCTGGCGTACTGGCTATTTGGGCCAGAAAACGCTGATGAAAAAAAGCTGCTGAAAACCATTTTGCAAGAGACCGATCCGCACTTTTTAAAGTGGGCGCTGCACAAAGTTGTTGTTTGGAAAAATCAAGAAGTCCCCGAGAATTTGGTGCATATCCATGGGAGGCGCGATCGCATTTTTCCCTTTCGATTTATCACCGCTGACTACACCATTGATGACAGCGGCCACCTGCTGGTGATGAGCCGGGCCGAAAAGGTCTCTACTTTGCTAGAGGGGCTGATTCAGGAGATGGCGGAGGAGACGGCATAGAGGAAGACGATGAAGAAGGATCAGAAGAGGAAGAGGGCGCAATCTCCACAGGCTCTACCAGGGGCTTGGTCTTCATAATTTTGATCAGGTCTTCTTTGGTCTCGGTGATGTCTTTTCCTTGAATATCTACCCGGTAGCGCAAGGGTGAAAGGTATACCTGAATGCCCGTTTCCATGCAGCGCTTGTTGAAGGTATCGAGTGCGATCGCCATACTTTTATCGTTCGTAGGCAAATGATCGTCAGGAATATTTTGCTGAGCAGGCGTCGCCGTATCGTTGTCGCCTAGGCCCGCTCTGAGACCATCTTCAAAGCCCAAAAAGGCGAGACGGTAAATGAGCTGACGGCTATACTCCCCTTTAAAATAGCCGCCGTGCACATCTCTTTTGCCCTGAATAGAATCGATTACCAGCTCAATGTAGTCCCACAGCTTTAGGTGCGTTCTAGCATTGGCCCGAGTGAGCAAACCGACCTCCCCTTTGGAAAATACCCGCCTGCCGTTAGGCGATAGGGTAAGCTTTTTGTCTTTGTAGTCTGTACAGTCAAAAAAGGTAAACAAATCGGCTAGGGTCGCATGGGTTTTGCCGCTATTTTCCATCTTAAAGAGCTTGTACAGCGAGAGATATCCGTCATCCTTGCCTGAGCTGTGGGTAATAAACAAACACTTAAGAATATCGTTTGGATCGGCGGTAATCGCTTCTTCTAGCGTTCGAGATAAAGCATAGTGCTGCTGTAGGGCAGAAAGATTAATAATGCCTTTTTTGAGTACGTCTATTTGAAAATAATCTTGCTTGGACTTTGTTGCTTTTTTAAGACTGTTAATCAGCGCCACGCTACCTAGTCTGTGCCCGTACTGCTGCTTGCCGCTGGGGAAAGAAATATAGTTGGCTGCGGTAGAGGCCAGCCGCAGGGCCAAGTCTCCTTCATTGCTAAATAGATAAGCTTCGTTGAACCGGCGCAGGGAAGAGGCAAGACCATTAGCACGGCTAGAAATAATAGAGAGTACTGGAATATCTGGTGAAGCCAAAATCAAGCGTCCGAGGCTTAGGGTGTAGCCAATTTCAGAAGAAGGCGTTTGATTAATAGAGCGCGTGTCAAACACATCGGAAAGAATGCGGACCACGTTAGTAATCACCAGTCCGCCCATACTGTGGCCCAGGAAATTCAGCTGAATTTTTTGCGGCGCTTTTTGCAATTTTGCTTGCGTTAGCGCGTCTTCTGGCTCACTGTACTTTTCGCGCAGGTCTTCTACGCGCTCGTTGATGACGGCCCTATCGATTTGGCGAATCAGTTCGGTTAGGTCGGGCACGCCAAAGTTAATGGCGCGGTACACATCGCGGAAATAGCCGGTGATTCTTAAAATCAGCAGCGTGGAGATAATCATGGTAGTTGCGATCGCTAAGCTGAAGCCCAACTGCAACAGCACATTTTGCCGGGTTCCTAGCCAGCTAAGCCCATACAGTAGAGTCCAGCCCCAATACAAAATCACCAGTGCGCCGCCAATCCCCAAAATAAACTGAGGCACATCGGGCAGCGCTCTGAGGTTGTTCCACAGGTGACGCGGCTTGGCAGAGAGCCGCTCTGAAGACCAGCGGTAGCCCACAAACACCAAATTGCGACGATGGCGGATATTGCGATCGGTGCGGGCGATATAGCGATATATATCGGTGTACCACTCGCGAACGTTCACCTCTAAGGTGTTGTAACCATGGACTGCAATCACCAGCTCAGCAGGCTCTTCGATGGTGGGATCGCTCTGAATTCTGTGGAGGTCACGTGCGATCGCCTCTAGCCCACCGGTGGCCTGCGCAATAGAGGCCGTCGTTGTCGGCTCGGCATCTTCAATATTCGGGGGGGCCGTACTTACCACAAAGTAGCCCGGAAAATCGGCATCAGAAGACTTTGCGTCTTTTTCATTGCCCAAAATGGTACGCGTTTCAACCCGCAGCTGCGCGCCATCTAGGCTCAGCTTTTTAATTTTAAAAGGCGCAATGTTCATAGCTGTAGAGTATTGGTGGTGTAGATAGCCGATTTTTGCCTGCGATCGCCCTATCGCTAGCCTTCACTCGCCATTTTTCGCCTTTATCTCACCCCGATGGGGTTACGCATCAAAGCAAACAGGCAAAAGCAAACGCTAAAGGTAGCTTGACACTGACGTGTCACTCATCTGTTGCGAAAGGTCACACCTCAGACAAAAACCGGTAAAAACACGCAATCCCTGATGGTCATAACCAGACCGTCAAAACAAGACTACCGAGCCCGTCGTAAATAGAGAATAAAGTACCTATCAACTTCTTTTGAAGTTTTTTTTGAAGTTTAAAGTGACCTTTCGCCCACAGTTACTTCCACAGTCACTTACAGTCATTTATCAGCGCAGACACACCTTATTCTGCCAATAGCTGCGCCCCCCCAAAAAAGACCCAATAAGAGCCCGGTAGTTTCGCAGGCAAAATAGACCAACACGACCGGGCTTTTATTCAATCGCTCTTGAGCAACATGGCATCAGCCCATTGAGCGACTAATGCCTTCGGAAGATCACCCTCCTTGAATGTCACTGGGTGCAGGAATTGAAACATCCAACGCCGTTACCTCAGCACCCAGGGCCTCCAGCCCAGGAGAAATCGCCTCAGCATTGCCCACCACCACCGTAATCAGCTTTTCTGGAACGAGTACAGCTTGAGCCGCTTCCAGTACTTCCTCGGCGGTGGCGCTTTCTACCTGGTCTCTGAACTGAAACACAAAGTCCGTGGGATAGTCATAAAACTCGTAGCGAATCAAACGAGAGAGCGTTTGACCCGGCGTTTGAAAATTGAACACAAAGCTGTTGAGCACAGAATCCTTGGCAAAGGCCAGCTCAGTTTCAGTAATCGGCTCCGTGCGAACCTTCTCGAGTTCCTCGTACATCGACTCTACAAACGGGACCGTCGCTTCAGACCGCGTTTGACCGCCACCAATGTAAATGCCGTTGTGGTCATAGCGAGGACTCCAAAAGGCATACACGCTGTACGCCAAGCCCTGCCGTGAGCGAATTTCATTAAATAGCCTGCCACCAAAACCATTCAGGACTTCATTGAGCACCGCCATCGAAGCGTGGTAGGGATTTCTGAGTTCGCCACCAATATGACCAATCAAAATGTTGCTTTGTGTGAGCTGTGGCTGGTCTGCAAAAAACAGGCCCGCGCTCTGTTGTTCGCCCAACGGGGGCGCGGTAATGTTCTTCGGGTCTGAGCAAGTCCAATCACCCAGCGCATCCGCAATCAGCACCTTCATAGCATCCGGGTCAAAGTCACCCACAATCCCTAAGATGGTGTTCTCAGGCATCAGCGTCGTCTTATAAAAATTCACCACATCATCGCGGCTAATCGCCTCTAAGTTGGCGTACTCCACCGTGCGAGCGTAGGGACTGCTCTCACCATAAATCTGCTTGCGAAACTCACGCGAGGCAATGTCATCAGGCGAGTCGTTACGGCGAGCAATACCGCCAGCCGTACGGCCTTCAATCAAAGCAACCTGCTCCTCATCAAAAGCAGGATTCACAATCACATCGGCAAACAACCCAAAAACATCAGGCAAGTCTTCGGTCAGGCTAGAAAAGCTCGCACTGCCGGAGGTCGCCCCAATGCTAGTTTCTACAGAAGCTGCGCGCTGCTCCAATAGCTCATTGAGTTCGTTAGGCGGATGGTCAAAAGTGCCGCCCAAGCGCATCGCCTGCCCGGTAATTTCGGCCAGGCCCGCCTGTGCGGGTGACACTAAATAATCGCCCGTGCGGAAGGTCGCCGAACCGCTCACCAGCGGCAGGTCATGATCTTCCATGAGGTATACCACTAAGCCATTGTCTAGCTCATAGCGTTCATAGTCTGGAATGTTGATATCGCCTAACGCAGGGAAGACCAAGTCTTCGTAGTTTTTAGCCTCTATGGCCTGAGCAGGCTTAGGCCAAGAGACCGTTAACAGCACCGCAAAGGTGGCAACAAATAAAAACAACAGGGGTAAAAGGCGTTTACGAATGCGCTGTGAAATACCGCTCATGGATTTCCTTGTGATGTGCTTTGAAAAGAATGTGCTTCGAGAGAAATACTGGGGTGTTTGCCAAGACAATGAGCCAATATCACTTGGCAAATATTGCTTGGCCCAAATGGCCAAACTTCTAATGGCCAAACTATTGAGACCAAACTATTGAGACCAAACTATTGAGACCAGACTACTGACTGGCTTCAGTCGGCTGCGTCGGTGCGGCCTCGGCAGAATCATCAGAACCACCCTCTGACGCGGGGGCTTGCTCTGGGGTTTGAGTCGGTCCTTCGGGCGCGGTCCCGGGGGCTCCCTCAGTGGGCAACGTCGTCTCTGGCATGGGAGCCTCTGTCGGCTGTTCTCCAGCAGAAATCAGCTTACCAACCGTGACATTCCCAGGCCGAAAGACTTCCTTAGCCACACGCTGTACGTCATCCGCCGTAACCGCTTCAATGGCCTGAAGCTCGCTGAAAACATTGCGCCAGTCACCGGTTTTAGCTTGGTATTCTGCCAGCAGGCTGGCCATGCCGTTATTAGAATCTAGCTGGCCAAGCAGTCCTGCTCTCGCCTGCGTTTTGACTCGGTCGAGGGTCTTTTGATCCACCGGTTCATTTTTCAACCGGGTTAGTTCGGTTTGAATGCCCGCAGCAATGTCATCCACATCACTACCCGGCGCGGTTAGCCCGTACAGCAGCATCACGGTTTCTTCCTTATCACCCGGAAAACCATTGGCGCTGCCCACATCCAAAGCAATTTGGGGCTCAACCAAAGCTTTGTACAGGCGAGCAGTACGCCCCCCGGTCAAAATGCTGTCAATCATGCTGTACACCACATGGTCCGGGTCGTTAATGCCGGGGCGGTGATAGCCTTCCAAATACCAGGGCTCAGAAACCAGCTCCAGCGAAAAGTCTCTGGGTTCGGTTTGCTTGGGCTCATTAGCCACTAGCTCGGGTGGATTTTCGCGGGACTCGTAGCGGCCAAAGTAAGTTTCAGCCAGCTGCTTCACCTGTACCGGATCCACATCTCCAACAATCGCAGAAATGAGGTTGCTAGGACCATAGTACTTGTCAAAAAACGCCTGCACTTGGGCGCGAGTCGCCTGTCTGAGGTCATCTTGATAGCCAATCACCGGGCGGCGATAAGGATGCTCGGTATAAGCGACTTCTGAAAAGCGCTCAATCATTTGACCGATCGGCGAGTTGTCTACCCGCATCCGGCGCTCTTCGAGAATGACCTCTTTTTCTTTATAAAATTCTCTCAAGACGGGGTCTAAGAACCGTTCAGACTCTAGCGAGAACCAAAGCTCTAGCTTGTTAGAAGGCAGGTTGTAAAAGTAGCGGGTGGCGTCGGCAGAAGTGGTGGCGTTAAGGCCCGTACCGCCGGTCTGCTCAATAATTTGGCCAAACTTGTTTTGCTCTACGTAGGAGGCAGCTTCAGTTTGCAAGGCGGCAAACTGCTCGGTCAGCTCAGCTTGTTTGGCTTCGTCACCCGCTTTTTCAGCGGCCATCAGCTGATCAAATACAACGTCAAGCTTGTCTAGCACTTTTTTCTCAGCGGGATAGTCGCGGGTGCCGATGCGAGTGGTGCCCTTAAAGGCAAGGTGCTCTAGGTAATGGGCAACGCCGGTTTGGCCATCTTCCTCATTGGCTGCGCCAACGTTGGCGTACAGCATCATCGAGACCACTGGTGCTTCGTGCTGCTCTAGCACGATAAATTTCATGCCATTGTCGAGGGTAAATTCGGTAACGGCTTCAGCGACACGATCGAGATAGGGCTGAATAGAATTTTCGGCAGCGTTAGCCTGAGAGAGCCACAGCCCTCGGGCCATGGCTGGCGGCGCAAACGCACTGAGGCCAAACCACAGCGCCACCAAAAGGGCCGTGCAGCGAAGACTGGCAGCCCGGAAGCGGTTTAACAGAAGAAGCTTGTTTGAAGACGGTTGAAAAAACTCAAGGCGGCGGTCAAAACCCATAGCACCTAAAACTGACGTACAGCAAAACACTGCTATATAGCATAGTTTTTTTTGCAAAATTCAGGGGAGATTAAGGTTCACCCCTCAAAAGTGCCTGCATGAGGTGTCTGTTTGAGGCCGCTGGCTATAAGTCAGCCGTTTAGGTCATCTAGCTGGTTAAATCATCTATTCAATTCATCTATGCTAGTTAAGTCCGAGGTCCGCGCTGAGGGCAGCATCTAAAAACTATGCTGAGGCTCGCTTTGGCTACCGCTGGCCAAAACTATGTCCAGAAGCGGCTAACTGCCATGTGGAGCGCTGGCTATCCTTATAACGGCGAAAGCCTTGTAATAGGGTGGCGACCAGGCCAATGGCAAGCGCGATCGCAATAATTCCTTCAATGCGATCGCCCCGACCAAACACAGATAAGAACTGGCTCACTGGCGTGCAAATAGGTTCTGTCAAAGCTGCTAATGGCGACGCCTGCAACCCAACTAGGCTCATCAGCACCACGCCCAAGCCCGTCACCGTCATCACAAAGCCCGCCAAAAAGCCCATCAGCAAACTGACCGCAAGTGACCGAAGAAAATGTAATAAGGTAGCCATGACGATACAAAACGCAGTGCGTCCCTAAAGAATGGGCCTAAGCTCATTAGAATCTAGCCCACTGATCGCTTTAAGCCTAGAGGGTTATTCTCAAAGAACGGCTGCATGTTGCAGAATCTTAAATTTTCATAAAATAAGTCCACCCACATCTTCCATGAGTCGTTCCCTCCTCCCATACGATTTCACCCTCTGGCTACAGCGATTGTTGGCGGCTATTTTCCTGGGCGGGCAGGTGCTCATTCACATGATTTCGCGGCCCATTCACCGCCGTAACACCCTAGATCAAATGGCCGCTGTGGGGCCGCAGTCTGTCCTTATCGCCATGGTGACCGCACTGTGTGTGGCCATGGTATTTACCATTCAAGTTACCCGCGAATTTATTACCTTTGGCGCAGGGACCGCCATCGGTGGCGTGCTCGCACTGACCTTAGCCAGGGAGCTATCGCCTGTACTCACTGCGGTGGTAATCGCAGGCCGGGTCGGCTCTGCATTCGCCGCCGAAATTGGCACCATGCGGGTCACCGAACAAATCGACGCGCTGCAAATGCTGCAAAGCGACCCTGTGGACTACTTAGTGATTCCTCGGGTAATTGCCTGCTCACTGATGCTGCCACTGCTCAGCATGATGTCGTTTGTAGTCGGCATGATGGGCGGCTTACTGGTCGCAACCAATATCTACGACCTTTCGCCCACATTATTTATTAATTCTGCACGAAACTTCTTAACCCCCTGGGATCTGGCGAGCGCCCTGATTAAAGCCATGATTTTTGGCACGCTGATTGCGGTGATTGGCTCTAGCTGGGGGCTTACGACCACAGGCGGAGCCAAAGGCGTCGGTCAGTCCACCACGACCGCTGTGGTCACCTCACTCCTGGCTATTTTTGTAGCCAACTTCTTTTTGTCTTGGTTGATGTTTCAAGGCACGGGTAGCGCGTTGGCTGGCGGCATTTAAAGCAGCGACCCAGCCCTACAGCTACTGGCGGCTATAAATGACCCGAGTGGGGTAGCCTTCTTTTCTTAAAATGCGGCGAATTGTTTCGGCATCTCCACGGCGATCAAAGCTGCCTACCTGAAGATACTCACCCGATCTAGTTCGGCTCACAAAGGCATCGGTCACGCAGGCGCGGACCGCAGACACCCGTTCAGGACGGCTGCTTCCCGGCACAATCACGCGGTAGGATCTGTCTGCTTGGCGACCAATAACAATGGTGCCGTCTTCTGAGGTGCTGCTATTGAACTGCTGAGGCGATGAAAAAAAAGTGCAGGGTTCGGTCTCTACAGCTGGATCTACATCGGTTGGTTCGTTCGCGTAACTGGCACTGCCCTGATGAAAAATCGCCAGGATCAAAAGGGTTATGCAAAAAAGCGCGATCGCCCGTTTGCTCACGCCGCGCCATCGGCGAGTTAGCTGCCTGTTCATGTCATTTATCACTTATAAGGCCGCATCAGGCATTACACAGCAGGAAAAGCCTGCCGCCACCCAAATGCGAGCCAGTCAGCCGGAAACGTAGTGTTCTTTTAGTGGTGTTCTTTTAGTGGTGTTCTTTTAGCCCCTAATGCCGCGTGCTGCCTGTGAGCAGCGACAACAAAGCCAGTGCGTTTAGGGGTAGATGCTATTGAGGCGCGCCCAGCGTAGCCACTTCGTACTTGCCCATAGGCAGTCTAGAAGACGGAATCGACATCCGCGCGCTTGTTAAATGATGGTGTGTCATGTTAGCTCTGAGCATGTGCGAAGGTCTAGTCACCTGTGTGACACTATCTGCTGACAAAGGCTCAGAGGCTCCATCAAAAGAGGGATGCCCAGCCTCACGATTAGCAGGCAAGGGGTTCGAGGTAGCGCGCGCTAGGACACTCGCCCGCGGCTGTGCAGAGTTAGTTAAGGCTGTATTGGCTAAAATGCCTGGCGGAGAATCAACACTCATTCCTAAAATCAGCATCAGCGACACCAGGCCAATACCCAGCTGCCTGAGGGTTCCTCTCATAAACCGTTTGACGGCCAGCAGAGCGGTTGGCAATTGAGCAGAGGTAAAAGTTGACGGATGAGCCACAACAGACGACCTAAGGACTTTCAGCTACAAAACTATCTTTCAGAAAAAGCAGCTTTCTGCGGAGCACTGGCCTGCATTGCGGCTCTGTCTTGCAGCCTTATGGCAAAATGCAAGGTTATGCAACGACTTTCTAAGATAAGTAACGTTTGTTTACAATATCAGAAAAGCTAATAGGCGTCATAAGGACATAGACGCTTTTTAGAATGTCTTAGGAAAAATTTAATATTTCACAACGAAGGCAGTCTAGCGACACAGCTGTCAGTATCTGCATCGCCACCATAAAAAAGCAGCCCTTGTTGTGGAGGACTGCTTTTATAGCCATATTTACGCGTCTAAAATTGCAAAAGACGTTGACCTAATAGCGAATACCTAGTAGCGAATACGCGGGTCCACATAGGCATTCAAGATATCAATCGCGATGCTGACCAACGCCACAATCCCTGCAAAAAACACCATCAGGCCCTGCACCACAGGGTAGTCGCGCTGGCTAATCGCCTCGTACAAACGGTTCGCCAGCCCTGGCCAGGAAAAGGTCACTTCTGTGAGCACCGCTCCACCTAACAGCGAAGCAAACGTGAGGCCCAAGATAGTAATCACCGGAATCATGGCATTTTTCAGGGCGTGGGCCGTGATAATCCGAAACTCCGAAATGCCTCTGGCTCGGGCCGCTTCTACATAGTCAGCTTTTAGCGTTTGCCGCAGGTTTACCCGCACAATCCGCTCAAACACGCCGCTGATTAGCACACCCAACGTGAGGCTAGGCAGCGCCAGATAATACAGGGTCGTGCCAAACCCGGCAAAGTCAGCCGTTAGCAAGCTATCGAGCAAGTACAGCCCGGTAGGGCCTGCGGGCGGCACCTGCGAAAGCGGAAACCGGGTGCCAATCGGAAACCAGTTGAGCTGCACCGCAAAGATAAGCTGCAAAATCATGCCAAACCAGTACATCGGCACCGCATAGGTCACAATGCCGAACAGTCTGCCACCCGCATCAAACACGGTATTGGGTCGAGAAGCCGCAATAGAACCAACCGTGAGCCCAACGCCAGCGGCAATAATCATGCCACACAGGGTGAGTTCTACGGTGGCAGGAAAGTGAGCACCGATGATTTCCCAAACGGTTTGCCCCTGACTGGCCAAGGAGCTGCCCAAGTCAAAGCTAAACAGCTGCCCGATGTAGTCGAGGTATTGCTGGAACAAGGACTGATCGAGCCCGAGCTTAGCGCGCATCGCTGCTTTGGCCGCCTCTGGCGCGCGGGGCCCTAAAAGGGCATCGACCGGATCACCGGGGGTGGCGCGCATGAGCAAAAACACCACCGTCGTAATGGTCCAAATCATCAGCGGTGCTAATAGCAGGCGCGAGATGACATAGAGCTTAAGAGAACTAGATCGAGACATAGCTGTTTGCGGTGCACGGGGAGAGCAATCGGGCGGGTGCATCCCACTTTTGTAAGCCCTCATCCCCAACCCTTCTCCCAAGGGAGGAGGGAGTCGGACCCTAAATCCCTCTCCTCTAGGGAGAGGGATTTAGGGTGAGGGCCTGCGGCAACTTGCAAAAGTGGGATGCACTCAATCGGGCAGGACAATCGAGAATAAGTGACCGGAAATAGCTACTCCTTACCAATCTGCCAGAGTAGAAACTGCTGGTTCGGCTCGATAGCAACATCGCTCACATCAGCGGTTGTAAAAATGTAGTCCTTGGTTTGCCACAGCGGAATGTAGGGCACATCTTCAACCATGAGCGCTTGCAGGTCGCTAAAGATAGCGTCTCGATTGGCTTTATCCTGCTCAGCATTTTGCGCGGCGACCAGATCATTGGCTTTGTCGCTGTAATAAAAGGAGCCATTGTACTGGGTTGAACCGCTGGTACACAGGTCTTCAGCAGATCCTTCGTCACAGGTGAGGAAAGGCTGGACAAAGTTTTCAGGGTCAAAATAGTCCGGGTACCAGTTTGAGAGCACGCTGTTGTAAGCGCCCTGCTCGACGTTTTCCCACAGGGTAGCCGCTTCAGCAGTACTCACCTCTACGTTCACCAAGCCGGGTAGGTTTTGCTCAACCGCTTGCTTAATGGTGTTAGCCGCGACTGACCGGGGCGTGGAAGCGGAGGGATACCAAATTTCGAACTCTAACGGATTGGCTTCAGTAATGCCTGCGTCGGTGAGATACTTGCGGGCGTCTTCGTAGTTGCCATCGCCGTAGGCTGTTTCAAACACCGGATCGTAAACGTCCTCAAAGCTGGGGGGAATCAGACTGTAGAGGGGAGAAGCCTGACCGTTAAAGGCGCGATCGCTAATCAGCTGACGGTCCATCATGCTCGCCACCGCCTTGCGCACATTCAAGTCATCAAAGGGCGCAATCTTTTGGTTGAGCGACAGGTAGTTCACCACTGTGCTGCCCGCTTCAACAACGGACCAGTTCTTACCGGCGGCATCCGCCTGAATCTTATCAATTTGAGACGGATCGAGCGTTTGGTAGGCAACATCTAGCCCGCCAGAGGTAAAGGTATTGAATAGGTTAACCGCGCTGGTAAAGACCTGAATATCAATGCCGCCATTGGTAGGCTTTTCGCCCCAATAGTCTTCATTCACATCGAGCTTAATTACGTCACTGCTAAAAGATCCCAGCTTGTAGGGACCAGAGCCAATAAAGTTATCGGGCTTAAAGCTGCCAGCTTCGACTTGGTATTCTGCGGGCGAAACCGGGGTCAGGCCGGAAAAGGTGAGCAGTGAGGTGAACGCAGCGAAGGGCTGTTTGAGCGTAATCACCAGTTCGCCGGTTTCAGCAGCCGTCGCCGAAGCAATCTTATCGGAAATAAGGGAGGCAGGCCGTCCACCGTTTTCCAAAATGCGCTGAATGGAAAAAGCCATGACCCCAGCATCAAACGGCGTGCCGTCGTGAAGGGTAACGTCATCGCGTAAGGGGATGGTGTAGGTCAGACCATCCTCTGAAATGGTGGGCAAATCTGTCGCGAGCTGGGGGACCAAGTCGCTGGTGCCAGGCGCGTAAGTGTAAAGGCGATCGCCCATGTTGTAGAGCAAAATGCCTGGAAAAATTTCGTAGGCATCAGCCGGATCTAAGGTGCGCGCGTTTAGCGTCGTCCCAATAGAAACACGGTTTCCGCCCCCCACCGTTCCACCCGTCGGCTCCGTTGCGTTTTGGCCATTTTTGGGGCCACAGCTAACCGCCAGCACCAAGCACAAGCCAAAGAGCCCTGCATACTGGCCAATCTTTAAGAATTTTCGCCGAGAGACCGGCGGCGTAAACCGGCTGGAGCGAAGCCAACGCACGGGCCGCATCTGCCGCAACCGAAGCATAAAGGAGACCATCATAATGCTGTGATTAACCTACAACAGGTCATTATGCGGGATGGCGGTCAGATTGTCGGAAAAGGCCGTGACGATTTTGTTAGCTCATCTGTTAGCGCTCATTAGCTCAGCTAGCGCTCATTAGCTCAGCGCTTCTGAGCCGCCCACATCCGAAAGCCCTAGCCAGCGCTCTTGCAGCTGCGTGGTCGCCAGGTGCAAGAGCAAGCCAATCGGGCCTGCGAACAAACACAGTGCCAAAGAATGCCGGGTAAAAATGCCCTTTTCCTGACCTTGCAAATAAATCCAGCGGCCTACGAACAAATCCATCACCACAAAGTGAATCCAACCGGTCGCCATCACCCGCTCATCGGCAAAGAGACCGGCCAGAGCGCTTAAGGTCGGATTGGCAAAGGCTTCGATGGCGTCCGGATCGAGGCTGTTGATAAAGCAAAAAATGTAGGCCAGGGCCAAAGGCACAAATGGCAGCGTAGAGGCCATTACCCGCCGAGTCACTGACCAGCTAGGCGCCATCACCATCAGCAGCCAAAAAGGCAATACAAATACATTTGCACCGTTATACAAGTAGTCAATCACTAAGCTGCTGTTCATGTTTGAATGTCATCGTATATACAAAATCATCTATAAGCTGATTAGCTCAGGCACCCCTTCTCTCTAAGCACTGATGTCATAAGTTAAGCACTGATGTCTAAGTACTGATGAGCAATGATTCTCAGAACGCTCTGTTCGGTGGATGTTATCGCACCAAGGATATACTCTGACGGATGCACTCTGACTTGCACTCTATGGCCAGCCCTGTAAGCTAAGTAAAAGAAACCTTTTTGTCTTTAAGTACTCTAAAGCCTAACAGCCATGATGATTTTACCGGGCTCTCCTGTTCGTATTACCAATGCTGACGATACCTACTACGGCTTTGAAGGTCAGGTACAGCGGATTACTGACGGCAAAGTGGCCGTGCTGTTTGAGGGTGGCAACTGGGACAAGCTCATCACCTTTAAAGCAACCGATTTAGAAGTTGTTAAGCCCAAGCGAGGGAAAAAGTAAGCGATGCGTTTACCGCTGCCCCAGTTTGCGACCGCCGAGCGTCAGGCCAGCCACATCGCCGAGGTGATTGAAACCTCAACGACGGAGTTTTTGGCGCAGTGCCTGGACCCTGAAAATCTAAGCTTTCCGGCCATGCCACCGTTTGGGAGCTGGGTAAAAGCCTACGACGAAGAAGCCGCCAATCAGATTTACGGCGTGGTGTATCACGCCACCACGAGCCCTATGGACTCAGTGCATCGGGCCAGGGCCCTGGGCATGTCTTTAGACGAATTGCGCGAACAACAGCCGCAAATTTTTGCCATGCTCAAAACCGAGTTTCGCGTGGCGATTGTGGGCTTTGTGCCGATGCAGGCTAGCCGTAAGAAAGCGTCAGAAAAAGTGCTAGGCAACCGCACCTATCAACATCTACCCCCGCGCCCACCGCAGGTCCACCAAGCCGTGCACCGCTGTGAGGCCAGTGAAGTCATCCAATTTACCGAAGAACTCGACTGGCTGCGAACGCTACTGCAAGTGAGCGGCGTGCCTACCGAGAGCCTAGCGGCAGCGGCCATTCGCGAAGTGTACAACCTGCGAGATCTCGACCGTGACTGGCTGGTGCGCGCCGGGCGAATGGTCAGCGTGTTACTCAAGGACGACTACGACCGGCTGCGGATGATTCTCGCTCAAATTCATCCATAACAGACAGCACTTAAGAGACAGCACTCAAAAGACAGCACTCACCCATCCCCTATGCAAACTTACGACGCCATTGTTGTTGGCAATGGCTTGGCTGGAGCCGCACTGAGCTATGAACTCGCCAAAGCTGGCCAATCGGTTCTGTTATTGGATGACGGCAATCCTGACAGCGGCACGCGCTACAGCTACGGCGGCATTGGCTACTGGGCCGGAACAACGCCGCTCACCACCACACTGTTTCAAGCGGGGCTAACGCGCCATCGCGAATTGCCCGAAGAGCTGGGCGCAGACACTCAGCTACGAGAGCTAGACCTGCTATTGACGGTCGAAAAAGGAGCTGATATTGAAGCGCTCAAAAAAAGCTACCAGATTTTTCAGTCACCGCCTGAGTTTGTCTCTACAGCAGACGCCTGCAAGATAGAACCTCAGCTGAATGCAGCGGCGATCGCAGGCGCGTTTACCACTCGCCATGCGCATGTAGACCCGATGTCGTTAGTGGCCGCTTACAACCAAGCCTTTAGACGACTGGGCGGACATCACAACCTTTCTGCGGCGACTGGATTAGTCAGGGTCGAGAATCACGTCACAGGCGTCACGACTGACGCACAAGCCTATCCTGCTCGTCGGGTGATTGTGGCGGCTGGGGCCTACAGCTTGCAGCTGTTAAGCGCAGCAGGATTACAAGTCCCGTTGTTTTTCACCCATGCAGAAATTGTAGAGACCCCACCGCTGGACGTTGAGGTGCGATCGCTCATCATGCCGGCAACCAATGCTCGCGTGGACTTAGAAAGCGACTCAGCGACAGCTGCCGACTGGCAAAAGCCCAACCACCAGGTCATGCCGCCCGTACTAGAAGCTGGCGTCATTCAGTTTCAAAACAAAACCGCCCGCATCGGTCAAATTAGCCGGTTCCATACCGCCTACCAACCGTTGAAAAATGCGGCAGAGAGCAAAGACGACATGATTGAGGCGATCGCAGCCCAACTCCCGTGCCTACAACAGGTCTCTGATAACGCCTCTGGCACCTGGCGACACTGCCTAGTCACCTTCACTCAAGACGGCCTTCCCTTGCTCGGGGCCGTGCCTGGCGTCAGCGGATTACACCTGTTCTCGGGCTTTACCGGCCCTTTTGCGCTGGTTCCGCCCGTCGCCCAACGCTACGCAAACCACCTCACCCGCGAAGCAGATCCCATCATTGAGCAACTGACCCTCGATCGATTCAGCTAAGAGCCAATTTGTAAGATAAGTAAGAAAAAGTATTTTCGTCTATCAGGTTAGGGACTCTGCGAATCCCTAACCGAAAAAGAGCCGCCAACTCCTTTGAAACGGTCGCCGACAGAGCCAAATAGCACACCTAAAAGCACTCAATGACACATCTGCTGACTCAGATTGAATCAGAGGTTCTTCACATTTGCATGAATATGTAATGAAGTTATCAGGGCACTTTACGTAAGAAAAGTAGGATTTGCATGAAGTCAGCTTCTGTGGAGACTCGTAAATTGGCGGGGATAATCAGGCATCGCAGTCAGGCTATGTATCAGCGATCGCAGCAGCTCAGTAAAAACAAGGCAGGCGCAAACCATCGATAGCCATTGTTTTGTCATTAGGCGCTCAGGTTTGCCCAGGTTCGCATAGTTCTTACGGACGAGATTATGCCGACAGAAGTTCTGCGCAGACCTCAGCGGACCCTCTAGGCTGCTGCGTGCAGATACACAGGTTTTTCTTTAGCCTGACCCTCACACTAAGAGTCAGCGAATGACCAAAAACTAACGAGGTCTAAACCATGACTCAAAGACTGTGTTTAAAAGGGCTTTCAATCCTCACGCTGGCCGGAATGCTGGGACTCAGCCAGCCGCTGGCGTGGGGCTGGCCTCTGGCCACGCCAGCGATCGCAGCAGAAACACCCAAAAGCAATGATGAGTTACGACAAGGGCTCCCCGGCAGACGGCTCGGTGGCGGTACCCGAACCCCCTCCATGGCCGCTTACAACGACCAGCTCCCACTGACGGCACTAATCCCAGAAAATGTGCTGAGTATTACGACAGCGGCCTATCCTAGGCTGTTGTTTCATCTACCCGTTATCGAGACCTCGCAAACGGTTGAATTAGTGCTTTACAACTCAGCCGAGGCTTTGGTGTACCAGCAGCAGTTTGATGTCGTTGGCAACTCGGGCATTGTCAGTGTTGATCTCTCCAATGCAGACGGATTAGCGCCTTTGACTATCGATGAAACCTACCAATGGTATTTCACCATTGTTGCTGACGATCGCGCTCAAGATATTTCGGTCGATGGCTGGGTTAAACGCGTGGATATAGAGACCTGGTCTCAGCAACACAATGCACCTCACTTATCGGCGCAGCTAACAACGACCCCTCCGCTAGAGCAGGCCAGATTGCTGCATGAGGAAGCAGACCTATGGTCAGAAGCCGCGCAGGTAGTTCATTCACTCAGGCAGCAAAATCCTCAGAGCAAAGAAGTTACAGCGGTTTGGGAGCAGCTATTAGAGGAGGTAGGGCTCAGCGAACTACAGTCTGCACCGCTCGCTGAGCTAGTTGTCAAACCAATTTAGGTGTCAGATTTAGGTATCAGAAACAGGTGTCAAACCGAGACAAGTCAGCTGGCGACTCTACAGGAATTAGCGTCTACAGAATCGACGTCTACGGCCCAACTGCGCTGTGGGCTAACTGCTCGATAGGCTAACTTGCGCTATAGGCTAACTTGCGCTACGGGCTAATTACTCTACAGGCTGACTCGGCAAGGAATCTGCCGAACGAGGCGGCGACTTTACCTTGCGAAATCCGCTGCGGCGGAGAATGCGCTTTTGGCGCTGACGGGCAAAGGCTTGAAGGTCTACGTTGCGGTCGGTTTCATCAACAATTTCGCCCGTGAGCACTTCTAGGGTGTCTTCTAAGGTCACAACGCCGGACACACCGCCGTATTCATCGACCACAACCATCAGATGCTCTCGCAGGGATTGAAACGTTTTGATCAGCCGGTCGGTGCGTTCGGTGTCGGGCACATAGTGCACCTGACGCATCAGGTCCTTAATGGGGGCATTGCCCTGACCTTTTACCAAGGCGGTGAGCAGCTCTGCTTTGAGCGCCACGCCGATCACATGGTCTAGATCCTCACCAATCACTAAAATTCGCGTGTGCTGAGATTCAATGATCTCATCTTGAATCTCTTGCAAAATCGCATCGCCAGGGAGATAGGTGATAGCGACACGCGGCGTCATAATATCTGCCGACTTCAGGTCGTTGAGGCGAAAGACCCGGTCAATCATTTCAACTTCGTCGTCTTCAATTAAGCCTTCTTGGTAGCCCATAACTGTGAGCAGCTTAATTTCAGACTCGTCCGTCACGGGACGCTTGCCGCCTTTGGTTAGCGGCGCGGTGATGTGTTCTAGCAGCCAAATCAGCGGGGTACACAGCATGGTCGCACCACGGACGGGGATGGCCACAGCGACGCCAATTTTTTCGGCATAGCGCTCGCCCAAGGTCTTGGGCAAAATTTCGGCAAATAAAATAATCCCAAAAGTCAGCGCCGCTGAAAATATGCCAAGGCCCGTATTATCAAACAGGGTGGCCGCCAAACGACCCACCACAATACTGCCAACAATATTGAAAATATTATTGAAAATGACAATCGTGGCAATGGGCCGACTCACCCGCTGACGAATTGCCAAAAGAGCGATCGCACCTGGGCTAGGACGCCGAGGAGGTTGCCCCTGAGCCAGCTGTCTGGCCCGCAAAAGTGGAATAGAAAGCAGTGCTGTTTCGATACCGGAGCACAAAGCTGACCCGATAATAACGATGAAAACAGCGATCGCGAGTTGAATCATTGTGGATTAACGCTGATATGATGCAGGCAAATTATGATCGCCTCGATGTAAAGGTTTTCCATTCTCCTTATGACTGACCCCATCTTAGATGTTCAAGGTCTCACTGTTGAATTTGCTATGGGCAAAGGGCCCGACAGCAGGCGTGTTCGCGCGGTAGACAGTGTGTCGTTCCAGCTCCAGCGCGGACAGACCATGGGCATCGTCGGCGAGTCAGGCTCGGGCAAATCTGTTACCTCCCTCGCCATTATGGGCCTAGTGCCCACGCCCCCAGGCCAAGTCAGCGCCGGGCGGATTTTATTTACCGCAGAAAGTGGTCAGGCCCCTGTGGACCTTTTAGAAGTTCCCAAGCGTAAGCTCAGGCGCTATCGGGGCGGGCAAATCGCCATGATTTTTCAAGACCCAATGAGTTCATTAAACCCGGTGTACACCTGCGGATTCCAACTCATTGAAGCGATTCGCCAACACCAGAGAATTTCCAAAAGAGCGGCCAGCAAGCTGGCCATCTCCCATTTGCAAGAGGTGAAGCTACTGCCCAACGACGTGGATTTGTACGATCGCATCAGCAGTGAGCTAAATACCGATCAGGTCTCGACCATCAATCGGGAGGTCAAGCGGCGCAAGCAGGCCATGCTAGATCGCTATCCGCACCAGCTTTCAGGCGGGCAAATCCAGCGAATGATGATTGCGATGGCGCTCTCATCTAACCCCTCGCTTTTAATTGCCGACGAGCCGACGACCGCATTAGATGTCACCGTACAGGCGACCATTTTAGACCTGCTGCGAGAGCTGCGCGATCGCCGGGGCATGTCGATGATATTCATTACCCACGACCTGGGCATCATCGCCGAAATCGCCGATCGTGTTGCGGTCATGTATCAGGGCAAATTGGTTGAAACCGGCGCTATTTTAGATATTTTTGAGCAGCCTAAAAGCCCCTACACCAAGGGTTTGCTGGCCTGTCGCCCGCAGCCCAGCCAGCGTCTCAAAAAGCTCGCCACCGTTGCCGACTACATGGAGGAAGTCGTCGGTGAAGATGGCGCGCTGACCATTACCGCAAAACCCCAGGATGACTACGGCCCTGGCTTAGGACCTGTCACCGAAATCACACCGCGTGAAATGCAAATTCGCCTGGAAGCCCTAGAAGACAAAGGGCCTTTGCTCACCGTAGAGAATCTCAAGGTGGGCTACCCTGTTCCCGGCGTTTTTGGCGGTGTGTCGCGCTACGTGATGGCGGTTAACGATGTGTCTTTTAAGGTGTACAAGGGCGAAACGTTTGGCCTAGTGGGCGAGTCGGGCTGTGGTAAAACCACGCTGGGCCGGGCGCTGTTGCAGCTAATCAAGCCCATGGACGGACGGGTGTGGTTTGAAGGCAGGGATATCACCCGCCTCAACAGCTGGCAAATGCGCAAGCGCCGCCGTGAGATGCAAATTATTTTTCAAGACCCCTATGGTTCACTCAACCCTAGGATGAACATTGGAGATGCGATCGCAGAACCCTTAAGAATCCACGGCGTCAATCGAGGCAGCCGCAACCGCAGAGAGCGCATTGAGTACTTGTTGGGCCGCGTCGGCATCGATCCGGCGGCCATTAACCGCTATCCTCACGAGTTTTCAGGTGGTCAGCGGCAGCGTGTCTGTATTGCCCGCGCGCTCGCGCTCAATCCTAAATTCATCATTTGCGATGAGTCCGTATCCGCGTTAGATGTGTCGGTGCAGGCCCAGGTCTTGAATTTACTCAAGGAGTTGCAGGAAGAGTTCAAGCTCACCTACATCTTTATTTCCCATGACTTAGGGGTTGTGAAATTTATGAGCGATCGCATCATGGTGATGAACGCTGGGCGCATCGAAGAAATTGGACCCGCCGAAGATATCTACCGTCGTCCTCGCAAAGCCTATACCAGACAGCTCATATCCGCCATTCCTGAAGGCTCGCTTGAACGAATTCAAACGCTACAAACCGAGCGAGAAATTGCGCAAATCAAAGCCCCTATGTAGCGCTGTACTCGCCCAGTTCCCCCATAAACTCGCCCACTTCCCTCCTAAATAAGAGTAGAAATTCGCTTGTGTTTTGGGCACAGGCGGCCCTTTTTTCGGTCTTTTAACCGATGGACCTTTTTTCCAATAGGAGCGTCCATGTAATTTCAGGGAAAGCTGATATCAGCATATGTTGATTTTCCCGTATAACTGCTGATCTTTCGAACAGGGCTTTCTTTAAGGATTAGACCTTTTCTTATTGATATATCCTGAGATCAATCAGGGTGCGGTGAATTTGGTTATAAATCGGGATTCCAATACCACTGGGGGCTATGGAAAATTTAACGACACAAGTGGGAGAGCTGTTTGCGGCCATTCAGCGTTCTGATATTCGCCAAGTTAAGCGTCTGATTGCAGCTCAGGTGTCGCCGAATCAGCGCGGCGCAGATGGTAGAACCGCCCTGATGGTCGCCTTCAATACAGGGCATCCAGAAATTATTCGAACATTGTGCTCAGCGGCGGCAACGAGCCATCCCCCAGCGCATCTGTTTTTAGAGAACACAGCTACCATTGGGCCAGGTCAGGCGGCCCCCTCCCAGCCGCTACCGCCCTTCACGC
The DNA here is from genome assembly GCA_039820525.1 of Cyanobacteria bacterium J06634_5. Taxonomy (GTDB): domain Bacteria; phylum Cyanobacteriota; class Cyanobacteriia; order Phormidesmidales; family Phormidesmidaceae; genus Phormidesmis. The sequence goes on along the minus strand of JBCBPY010000046.1, from coordinate 9,694 downwards.
AGCCAGCGGCGGCACTGGCAACCACGCCTTCGCCGCAACCGTCCTATTCAACCATCATCTATTCTGCCGGCATCGAAGCCCCGCCGACAGACTATATTTCAGAAATCCCTGAACTCGCCACAGCCCTCAGCCAGACTCAGACGACTGCCGCAAGCTCCCTTCTAGAACCCGCCGCAAATAGCGCAGGAACTGATACAGAAAGTAGGGCAAACACTCGCACTATAAGCCATGACACCGTAAGCAACAACGCCGTAAGCAACAACGCCATAAGCAACAACACCGTAGAGCATGATCTAGAGACCTTGGCCGTTGAAGCTCTACTCAGAGGTGACATCAATAAGCTCCCTGCCCTAGCCAACGGGCTACCGCAAGGGTCAACCGACGATGCAGCCGTTAACAGCAGTGCAGCGAGCGAACCCAGCACCGTTGTAGCGGGCAACATGCTAGCAGAAATAGAAGCGATCGTTCGCCCGATTGAGACGACGAAGCAACGACCCTACGCCACAAAACGTGGCCGTATTAACCAAACCATTTTGAGCGCCAACGGGCTTTCTAGCAGAGCCCCGAAAAAGGTCCACACGCCACCAGTCCAAAGCACGCTAGAAACGCCAACCCCCATTGAGCGTCACAGAGCACCGTTCAAAACAGAGGCTTACACCGGCAAATACACCTCTGACGATACCAGAAACAATTCCAGAAACGATGCCAGAGAAGATGCAGACAACATCGAGGCTAAGCCATCATCGCGTCGGGTTACCACGGCAAAGACCAGAGAGCCACGTTCTAAAGTCTCTGCGCCTCCAGCCTCTGCATCTCCAGCCTCTGCGCCTCCAGCCTCCGCACCTAAACACGCCGAAGCAACCAGCCCTGCGGCTTCTAAAAACGCTTTAAAGCTCGCAGTGGAGCAAAACGACAGTAGTCAGGTTGTTGCTTTAATCAAGGCAGGTGTCGACTTTCGTCCGGCCACTTGGTACGACACCCCTGTGCTGGTCACAGCCGCTGGGAAAGGCTACGCCCAAATTGTGCAGATCCTGATCAATGCAGGGGCCAACGTCAATAATGGCTACGAGCATCTGCCACTGCATATTGCAGCAAGCAACGGCCACCTTGAGGTTGTTCATCGCCTGCTAAATGCAGGCGCACTGATCAACGAGCAAGAAGAGGGTGGACGCACAGCCTTGTTTGCAGCCGCAGCCGCAGGCCATCTTCGGGTGGTGCAGGTACTGATGGACAGAGGCGCTAATCCGCATCTGGCGTATCAGGGCGAAACGGCCATTATGCTGGCAGAAAGAAACGGACATCAGTCTGTTTACGCCTATCTGTACAAAAGGCTCTCGCCTCAGTCGCCTCTGTTGGCACCGCAAGGCGCTATCCATGCAGCCCATGCATCGATGACGCCATCTGTGGTAAGCCCTGCGGAGATCCCTGCGGTGCAGTCCACAACAAGGCAACCAACGCCAGCAGCAAAGGTCAATCCGCACCCTGCTGACGCGGTTACCGCCCGTTCAAGGCCAACCGTTTCAGAGGCGATCGCGCCCACGCCGCAAGCCGCCCACGTCCAGCATGAGACATTGCCAGCGACTCACGCAGTCGTTGAACGCCCACAGCCAGAGCACTCAGCGTTTTTGAACGAGCAGTTGGTCAGCGCAGCAGCCGAGGGACGATTGCCTATCCTCAGAGACCTAATCGCCGCAGGTGCAGCCGTCAATACGGTGAATGATCGCGGATGCCGTGCCCTATCGAGTGCGATCAGAGCAGGTCGCATGAGTATCCTTGAAACGCTTTTAGATGCCCAAGCAGATCCCAATTTACCGGAGGCTGATTCCCAGGGGAACCGTTGCTATCCGCTGATGGTGGCTGCACGGTCTGCGTCCAGTATTCATCGCGCCGATATCCTTGAGCTATTGATACTACAGGGCGCAAACATTAACCAGGCCGATAGCCAAGGTCGAACAGCGATGATGCACGCGGTTGAGAAAGGCCACCTAGATGCGATCGCAACACTCATTAATCACAATACCAATTTGCTGCTGCGTGACACGGCAGGGCAAACAGCACTGATGCAGGCCAAACAGCATCACAACCGTGAAATAGTCCAGGTTTTACAACAGGCAGAAGTCGCCCAACAGCAGGCTGTCAAACTCCTGAAAGCAGTTACGTTTGGCAATCTTGCGCAAGTGCAACAGCTACTGAGCGCAGGCGTTAACCCCAATGCCACCGCCGATGACATGAGTGCCCTGAGTCAGGCAGCCGCCAAAGGCTATTTGGAAATAGCCCAGTGCCTCATTGCTGCTGGCGCCGAGGTTGACTATCGCAGCGCAAATGCAGAGCTAAACCCCCTACTCTACGCAGCCTACCGTGGCCACTTAGAAATGGTACAGCTTCTCCTAGCGAAAGGCGCTGATGTGCAAGCAACCATCAGCGGAAAGTTAGATGCGATCGCCTACGCCAAACAAGGACAGCAGCAGCGACGAAATGTAGGCAAGCCCTTTGATGCCATCATTGCCCTACTGGAAAATCACCCCTAAGAAATCACCGATAGCTTTTATAGAATAAGGGTCGTAGCCATCAGTAGTGGCGTAAGCTAAGTGCAGATGGCTATAACAGGCTCAGTACTTGATGCCGAATACTTTGATACCAAATACCTTTATTCAGCTTGCTTTCCAAGGAAAAAACCAGTGGTGGCGATACTTACTGGGTTCACTATTAACCCTTTTTTGCTTTCAAATTGTCGGGGGCATTGTCAGCATCGGCCTGCTCATCACCTATGTGCTCAGTGATGGAAACAGTACCACTGCCATGCTCGATGCCAACAGCGTGGGTCCAGCGGGATTGCCGGTAGAGGGCGTTGCGCCACTGACGCTCTATGTTTTTTTAAACCTGGCGTTTCCGTTCTTTTTGCTAGGCATTTATTTAGCGATCAAGTTCTTTCACGGACGCTCTTTTCGCTCTCTCATTACCCCCGCAAAGCAGGTTAGTTGGAAACGTGTCCTTCAGGGTTTTGTTGTCTTTTTTGGGCTCAAAGTAATTGAAATTTTCGTCAGCTATTTGCTCGCCCCAGAAGACTTTACGCTTAACTTTCAACCTCAAACTTTTGGGTTATTTGTAGGGCTGGTTTTTCTATTTACCCCCTTACAAACAGCCACCGAAGAGCTATTTTGCCGGGGATACTTACTCCAGGGCATTGGCAGTAAGCTAGGCCCGTGGATGGGCATTCTTTTGCCCTCTTTGTTATTTACGCTGATGCATCTATTGAACCCCGAGGTGCAAACGCAGGAAAACTGGCAGGGCGTTACCAGCTTGGTTTTGTACTACTTCATGGTGGGCGCGTTCCTCGGCTGGCTCACCGTTAAAGACAAAACCTTAGAGCTGGCATTAGGGGTTCATGCGGCTAACAATATGGCCACCTTTTTGCTGGTGACCAGCCCCAATAGCGTGATTCCATCACCCGCCATTTTTAGCGTGAGTGAGCTTAAGGCTGACTTTAGCCTGTTGTTTATCACAGCGATTTTTCTGTGGTTGTTTAGCGTGATTGTTTTTCGTGTGATGAAGCAACCCGCACTCGCCGACTAATGCGGTCTTCACTGGCAGCAGCATTACGCCTGACTAACGAATACCTCGCCAGCATCTCACAGCCGAATGTAGTACACCGTCCCTTTCACACGTCTGCCTTCCGGTCCATCAGCGTCGTAAGCCTCTTGAGTAAACGTTAGCTGCGCTTGCTTTAGGGCATAGCGAAACCCACCTCGGGTAGAGCGGTCAGGATCGCTGAGCAAGCACACACCACCGGGCGCTAAAACAGCTTTAATAAGGCCAATAAGTGGCGCGATGTTACGTTCTTCGTAAATCACATCTGCGGCCAAAATTAGCGGTACTTTAAAGTTCGGTGGCACGCGCCAGTCTAGTGGCAGGCATTCAAAATTGTCAAAGCCATTGGCGATCGCATTGCGCTGCGCAAACCCCAATGCCGTTTCATCGTAATCGCTAAAAATAACGCGTAGCCCCAGCGACAGCGCCACAATTCCTGACAAGCCAACGCCGCAGCCAATTTCTAAGGCAGTGCACGTTTCCGCCTTACAAACAGGCCACGCCGAAGAAGATGACAGCCTTAAGAGCGCCTCACCCAGCATTTGAGCGGAAGGCCACAGCTCCGCCCAATAGGGCATGTAGTCATCAGCATCAAAAGCTTGGTGAGTACTGGGATGGTCTAACAGCTTATCGGCATCACCAGGATAGGTAATCTCAAAAGTGCGTTGGCCTGGACTCTTCGCAGAAGAATCGCCTATCACAATGTTTTTGCAAATAGACTCACCCAACGCCTCTGGTGGCGTTTTGTGTAAAAAAGGTTTGGAGGGCTTAGCGATAGAGGTGTCCATGGATTGAGGTGTAACAAAGGTGAGGTTTCACCACCTGGTTATTTGCCAAAGGCATAGGCTAGGATCAACTTATCGTTATTCAGTTTCCCATAGACGCTCGCGCCAGACATCCATACTCACGCCAGACACCCCATAACAGACACCCACGACAGACATTTGCGGTGACTGCTCGCAGCGTTCAAAAAAACGAAAGGACAGAAACGAAAGGAGAGGATCATGACTCACCTAAAACAGTGGCTTGGATTGGGGATAGCTGCGATCGCACTCACCACCACGCCTTTGCTGACCAGCTGCGGTCCCAAAGCCACTAAACCCATCTCAGAAACAAATACGCTACCGAACAAACCGGCTCAGCCCAAAGAGGCCAGGAATAAGCCATCGGCGGGACAAGGGCCACTGACGCAAGGGCCACTGACGCCCACAGCCGCTCGCAAAGTAACCTTCCGTCAGCCCAACGGCGCGCCTGAGTTTTCGCTTCAGTTCAAAGCGACCGGTGGCAAGCTCACAGACCGCGCTGGCAAAGTCATCGCCAACCTCATTTTGGAAAGCGACGGGGCAATCAGATTAACCGATGCCAGCAACAAAACCGTCGGCTACATCAGTCAGCTCAATGGCGTGTGGCAAATCGAGAGTTCTCAACGCAGCAAAGCACTCTTTACGTTCAGCCGCGAGGCCAACGGCGATGCTATGCTCAAGCGCAACAATGGCTCTGCGGTCTACACACTCAAAGCCATAGACAGCGGCGGCTATACCGTGTCCTCTGACAAGGGCGGTGGCTACACCGTGAGTGCACGCAAGGGCAACGGACTGCTGCAAACGGGTGAGGGTGAAAGGATTTTGGTCAGTGAAGGTGCGATCGCCCCGGCAGCCCTAGCCAGCTTCGGCTTTAATAAACTCTCGCAAGCCCAGCGAGCGGGATTAGCCTATGCGCTAGCCACTGAAGCAACCGCTGAAACGACAGATATCTCCAAAAACTGACACCTCAAAAAAACAAACGACTCTCATCTGTCACAAAGTAGGCAATTTACCCAATAGAGGAAGTGCCACACCGGGGTATGATTTAGCCGGATTTTAAGGCGTTGCCACGTCATGTTTACTATGCAAATTATCAAGGCTCTGGTTGCAACAGCTGCTGCACTGCTGAGCGTCTTGATCCCTTACTTGGGCGGTGAGCCTACGCTGGCAGCCTCAACCACTGCGCCTGCCAGTTTCTGGAGCTATCAAGATATGTCTGGGCCCGACCACTGGGCCGAGCTAGACCCTAGCTTTGCAACTTGTTCAAGCGGTCAGGCGCAATCACCCATAAACCTAACAGCCGCTGCCGCCGTCGATTTAATCGATCCAGAGTTTCACTACGAGAGCGTACCCTTAAATCTGTTGAATAACGGCCACACCGTACAGGTGCCCTACGCACCCGGCAGCTATATCCTCCTCGAAGGCCAGCAGTACAATCTGTTGCAGTTTCATTTTCATAGCCCTAGCGAGCATGCAATAGACGGTAAACCTTGGGATGCGGAGCTGCACCTAGTGCATCAAAGTAAGGCAGGTGAGCTGACGGTTGTTGCGGTGCTACTACAGGGAGAAGATGCTGAAGGCAACAGCAGCTATGCCGACCTCAGCGCAAACCTTCCTAAAAAGTTGGGTGATAAAGTCCGTACGGGCAACATGATTGATGCGCGATCGCTCCTACCCAAAGCAACAACAACCTATCGTTACAAGGGGTCACTCACAACACCGCCCTGCTCAGAATCAGTAACATGGCTGGTCATGAGTAAGCCTGTCAGCCTTTCTACTCAACAGCTAGCCAGCTACCAACAAATATTAAACAACAACAATCGTCCTTTGCAATTGTTGAACAACCGCTCAGTACAGCTCGACAGCTCGCCCTGAGCCAATAAATATTGAACCCAATAAAAATAAGAAAGAAAATCTCCCCCAATTGACTGAGGGAAATCCCTTCTGGAGCGGTGTGACCCCGCGTCGCTTTGCCTCACTAGGGAACGCCCATCAAGACAAGGGTGGCCGGAGCGCAGCGGAGGTCGGGATGGGTCGGAAACGTACGTCACACATTGACTCCACCCCACCCTGAAAGCAACACACTGTGCCATCCCTTAGCCACTCTAATACGTTTTTCCAAGAGGCGATTTGCTTCAGGTCAGGGTGCTAGAAGTGTTGCTTTTTAGAATCTACACAAGCTTTATTCTGGGCCCTACGCTATCAGCGTTATGATAATCGGGGAGTAAACCGCAGCGACTCAGCATCTCAGCATGACCAGCACCGCCGTCACCGTATTTTTCTCCTACTCTCACAAAGACGAAGCGCTGCGCAATGAGCTAGCCAATCACCTCAACGGACTGAAGCTAAGCGGCGTAATTACAGACTGGCACGATCGCAAGCTATTGCCCGGTGACGAGTGGGACCGGCAAATTAAAGACAACTTGAACTCGGCGCAGATTATTTTACTGCTGGTGAGTTCGGACTTTATTGGATCTCGCTACTGCGGCGATGTGGAAATTAAGCGGGCGATGGAGCGCCATGAGGCCGGTGAAGCGCGAGTCATTCCGGTGATATTGCGCCGTTGCCTGTGGCACCGGACGCCCTTTGGCAAGCTTCAGGCGCTGCCGAAAAATGGTGCGCCTGTGGTGGATGTGAGTGCTTGGCCCACCCAGGACGATGCATTTTGTGATGTGGCAGAAGGTATTTACCAGGCCGCGCTCAGCTTTTCGGAGACGACCACGTCTGAAGCGGTAGGGGGTCAGGCAACTCAAACCTCTGTCGCTAGGTCTGTGCAGAAACCCAATATTACAAAAGCTTCTGAGCAGGAAACCGCTAGCAATGCTCAGGCGCAGTATCGGGCACGGGTGAAGGAGTACTTGATAGAGCGATCGCTGACGACGTTTCACTACCTTGAGCTAGAGCATTTACAAGCGCAGCTAAAGCTACCGAAGGCTGAAGCGCAGCGGATCATGACAGAGGAACTTGCGCCGATAGAGCAGGCAAGGGAAACCTACCGCAATGCACTGGCCCGACTGATTGAGGATGGACACAATCCGCAAGATGGGAGTACGCAGCAATGGCTGAGCGATTTTCAGCAGAAGCTAAGGCTTACACAGGCTGAGATAGCCGAGATTGAACGGCCCATACTGGCGGCGGCTGAGCAAAAGTTTGAGGTGATAGGTTCGGAACGTGGGATTGACTATGCGCCGCTACGCGACCTGCTGAAGGCGGGGGATTGGAAGGCAGCAGATAAGGAAACTTACGAGGTGATGATTCGTGCCGTAGGAAAAAACTCTGGAGATTACTTCACAAAAGAGGAGCTGTTAAACTTTCCATGCAAAGACCTCCTGACGATTGATCGGCTGTGGGTGAAGTACAGCGAAGGGCGGTTTGGCTTTAGCGTGCAAAAGAAAATTTATGTAGCGTGCGGGGCCAAGCTCGACGGTGAGTATCCAGGTGATAAAATCTGGAAGGACTTTGAAGATAGAGTGGGCTGGCGCGTGGACGGGAGCGATGTAAGCTACACCGAAGTGACTTTTGATACCTCTGCGCCTGAGGGTCACCTCCCTAATGGGGACCTCCTTTTATTCGGGTTATTTCACCTTGTTTGTGGGTGTTTTCTTTCGCTCTTCTCGCATCGAGACTTGTAAAGTGTAAGTCATAGGCGGTTCAGACTTTTCTTAAGTTTTGTATTTGCATTGGGATAAACGTAGTATCAAGGGTTTCAGAGGTTTGATACCTGGTACCGGTCTCGGCCTATAGTATCAGTGTTTTCTGGGAGTGCGTGTCAAATTGAAGACTCGCAATTTCTGGATTGAGGGCATTGGCTGTGATAAATTCTTTAGCAACTTGATGAATTTCATCTATCGGTAGTTGCCAGCTATCCCAAGGAAGATGCTTTGTCCAGGGCTTGTCTTGTTAGTTTTTTTACGCAGTCTCAACCCTGCCAATAGTTTTTTACCCCAGTAATTTTTTCTTTCTGACTTGGGCTTAGGCCGGTACTTTTTGCAAAATCTGCGATAGGCGGCTGCACAGAGTTCTAGTGTCTTCCCCAGCGTCAAAAATGCTGGATGCCATTGCGTAATCCCGTCCTGGCTCAGGCGGTCATAAACGCCGTAATTGCTAAAGTCATAGAACCAGCCCTGCTGCATGTTGGCCGCTTTGGGATTAGCGTGGATATAGCGAAGCGTGTTGAGCACTCGCCGATAGTCTGCACTGGGAAAGCCTGCGCTGTAGTAACGCTTTTCCCAAAAGGGTTACTCATAATGCACAGCCCGTACAGCTTGAAATCGTATTTTTCCTGACATCGCTTAAGTGCGCTGATCAGGATCTCTTTGCAGGCGAATTGAGTAAGGCGAAAGTCTCGATTATTGCAGCGAGTCGTAATGTGGTAGCAGCAGTCTTCTCTGAGGTGTCGGCGTTGTCGAGGCATTGGGTAAAGAATGAGCTATGAATGAACGCGTAAAAGAAATCTCTTTCACTGACGACACTATCAGCGTTGAGCTGATGGATGGACGGACCATTACGGTGCCGTTAGTGTGGTATCCACGCTTGCTCAATGCAACCCCTCAGCAGCGACTAAACTGGGAAATCTGCGGCGGTGGATACGGTATTCATTGGGAAGCGCTGAACGAAGACTTGAGCACATCAGGAATGCTCAGAGGCGCGCCTTCTCCAGAAGCCCGCAGAGTCTCCAATCTTGCCTAACAAAGAAATCGTCTTATGAGTCTAACTAACACTGATTGGACCAGAATCGATGCCATGACCGATGAGGATATCGATACCTCTGACATTCCGCCATTGACTGAAGAATTCTTCTTGAAGGCAACGCTCCGTATGCCGCAGCCTGATTTAACGCTGGATGTTATTTCAAGTAAGCTAAGGCTTGTGCTTTTTACTTTGCTTGGCCCATGAGGTATTCGCTGTCTCAGCTACCTGTGAATACTGACCTTGAGACAAAAGTAGTACTCAAAAAGCTAGTGCGGGCAAATAAGGCACTCGCCGAGCTGAAAGGAATAGTCGCCACTATTCCAAATGAAGGCATTTTGATCAATACGCTAACTTTGCAGGAAGCAAAGGACAGTTCTGCCATTGAGAACATCATTACAACTCAAGATGAGCTGTTTCAGAGCGACACCGCCAGTCAAACGTTTACAACGGGTGCAGCGAAGGAAGTGTACGCTTATGCCAATGCGCTATCTCACGGTTTCGAACAAGTAAAACAACAACGCCTACTTACGAATAAGGTAGTTTCTGTCAAAGAAAGTCCCGCTAAGCAGGGTGAATGAAAATATCCCACTTTGGCAAGGTGGGATGCCGTT
>JBCBPY010000045.1:0-46212 GCA_039820525.1 Cyanobacteria bacterium J06634_5 | reverse complement strand
ATTAGTGACTTTACTAACCTCACTAGCCTCGATCTCAGCAGTAACAGCCTAACAGAGCTGCCAGAGTCGATTGGCAACTTAACTAATCTCACCTCTCTTAACCTTAAACATAACGACTTAACAGAATTGCCAGAGTCGATTGGCAACTTAACTAACCTTACCTTTCTCAATCTTTATCAAAACAGAATAAGAACGTTGCCAGAGTCAATTGGTAACTTAACTAACTTAAACCGACTGTATCTTCGCAATAATCCTTTGGATCAGCTTCCTCCAGAAGTTGTGAGTAAAGGTGGTCTTGCCGTTCGTGATTATTTCCGTCAGCGAGTAGAAGAAACTACCGATTATATTTACGAAGCAAAACTTTTGATAATAGGTGAAGGAGGTGCAGGCAAGACCAGTCTTGCAAACAAGCTGATTGATCCTAACTATGAACTCAGATTAGAAAGGAGCAAAGATCCAGAAAAATCGACTGAGGGAATTGATGTTCTATTTCTTGATTTTCCTCACTCCAGCGGCAATTCATTCCGTATTAATATTTGGGATTTTGGTGGACAAGAAATCTACCATGCCACCCATCAGTTTTTCCTCACTAAGCGTTCTCTCTATCTTGTCGTTGCGGATACTCGCCAAGACAACACCAACTTTGACTACTGGCTAGAAGTTGTTGAACTCCTGAGTGATGCTAGCCCTACTCTAATTATTAAAAATGAAAAACAAGAGCGTCCTTGTCAGGTGAATGAGAATCAACTGTACGGACGTTTTGCGAATCAACTGAAAGAAATTCTCGCGACGAACCTTTTGACCAATCGTGGCTTACCGAAAATTCTCGCTGCTGCACAGCACCACATCAGTCAGCTTCCTCACATTGGTACCCCTCTCCCCAAAACGTGGGTGCGCGTCCGCGAAGCCCTCGAATCAGATACCCGTAATTACATTACTCAAACTGAATTTCTCGATCTCTGCGATACTCACGGTTTCAAACGCCGACAAGATAAACTTCAACTCAGCGACTACCTCCATGATCTCGGCGCTTGCCTCCACTTTCAAGATGACCCTGTTCTCAAAAATTGGGTCATTCTCAAGCCTGAATGGGGCACCACCGCCGTTTACACCGTCCTTGATAACCCATCTGTACAGCAGACATTCGGCTGCTTCACCCATGCCGACCTCGGCAAAATCTGGGCAGACGAGCAGTATACCGATATGCGTGATGAGCTTCTCCAGCTTATGATGCGCTTTAAGCTCTGCTACGAAATCCCCCATCGCCCCCGTACCTACATTGCCCCACAACTCCTCTCATCCAGCCAACCTGAATATAACTGGGACAATACCGACAACCTCATCCTCCGCTACCACTACGAGTTCATGCCTAAAGGTATGCTCACCCGCTTTTCTGTTGAAATGCACAAACTCATTTATAACGAACTAATTTGGAAAGATGGTGTTATTCTTGCCGATGGCAATGCCTGCGCCGAAGTAGTTGAAAACTACTACAAAAGCGAAATCCGCATTCGTATCTTCGGCAAGCTCAAGAAACCTCTGCGCGAAAAAGTTCGCTACGAATTCGATAAAATTCACGCCTCATACAATAATCCAGACGATCCACCTGAAAATCATCGCCTACGCTATCAAGAATTTATTCCTTGTAATTGCTCACATTGCAAAGGCTCCCAAGCACCCTACGCCTATCCACTCAATCGCTTAGAAGAACGTCTCAAAAACGATCGTCAAGAAATAGAGTGTGATAACAGCTATGAAATGGTTAGCGTACGAGATCTTATTGATGATGCTGTCGGGTATGTCAACCTGAGTCAACAATCCACAAACGCTCGCCCTATCGAAAAATTACCCAACAACCAAACGTTCATTATCAATGCAGGCAACTCCACAACAACCCACCAACCTATGAGCAACACCATCAACCAATACGGCCAAGGCAACAACTACGCAGGCGACAACGTCCACGGCGACAAAATCGGCACTCAAGTTAACAATAGCCAAGACCTCGCCCAAGCTACCCGTGACATTAAAACCCTTTTTGCCGAACTTAATAAAACTTACGACAAAACAACACCTGTCGGGCAGATGACCATTGCCACTGAAACCGTTAAAGCCATTGAAGGCAATCCCACCATCAAAAGACGCTTAATCAATGCCCTCAAAGAAGGTAGTGCCACCGCCCTCGAAGAAGCTATTGAACACCCCGCCATCAAACCTGTCGTCGCCGCCATCAAAGGCTACATCGATGCCTAAACCATATATCGCCTTTCTCACTTTGTATTAGGGGTAGTGCAAGCAATCAACGGGAATTTCACCCCATTATCATTTGATGCAACAACGTGTGGAACGAGCCAAGCAATTACTAGAACAGCAATTACTTCCAATTGGTACCATTGCCCTAGATTGCGGCTTTGCAAATCAAAATCGCCTAACAAAAGTCTTTCGGCAGATGTCAGGAATAACACCTAAAGCTTGTCAAAATCGGTGATCCAAAGTGAATTTTGGGGTCACAGATTTGCGCACTTGTTATAGGGGAATCAGTAGTATTGAGCACTGTTGGCGAACTCTAAAGTAGTACATATTTACGTGTCAAAACTCTTCGTTTTTGGTACTGTTGCTTTGCCTATACATAGGCTCAATGTCATTCGGATTAAAAGCTGAGTTTAACTCCGAGTCTACGCACAGGGACCTTCGATCAAGGCCTTTTAGTTTGAGAGCGTATTTCTTCGCGCATTCTATTCATCGGTGCTATTGTGTGGCGTCCCCCTTACAATTTATCAAAGTGCCCTCAGACCCTATATGCCCGCTACTGATTACGCTCACCCCGTTCTTAACTTGCTGAGCAGCGGTAGGCCAAAGAATATTAGCCGCACCGACTGGTTTGATTATGTCAAGGCCTACAGCTTCACGGACGAGCATATCCCTGCACTGATCAAATTAGCCGCTGAAGAAGAACTCGACTGGGCAGACGAAGGAGAGTGTTATGCCCCTATTCATGCTTACCGTGCATTGGGTCAACTGCGAGCAGAGTCTGCGATTCACCCCCTGGTGTGTCTTTTAGACGGTGACGACAGCGACTGGTTGATGGAGGACCTGCCCATCGTCTTCGGTATGATCGGCCCGGCCTGTATCCCAGCTCTCACTGACTATCTTAATCGTGCCGAGCCCTCGGCTTGGAGTAAAGCAGCAGCAGCAGGCGGGTTGGGAAAAATCGCGGCCTGTCATCCTGGGCATCGCGATGAATGCGTGGGGTTATTAACCGAAGCCTTATCTCGCCATCCGCAACAACCGCCCGAACTCAACGGGAGTCTGGTGGCTCGACTGTTAGATCTACAAGCTTCCGAATCGGTGAGTGTGATCGAGAAGGCTTATAAAGAAGGGCCGATGGACGAAATGGTTTGTGGTAGCTGGGCTCGGGTGCAAATAGAGTTGGGGCTGGCAACAGCAGCCGATTTTAGCCCCAAAGAACTGCGGCATAAGGAGCCGGAATGGATGTCTCCCATTCGGCAGATGGCCGATCTCGTTGGAGAGCTGGCGCAACCAGATAATGAGCCGGGTGCGTTCGCTAGCCTAAAGGCTGCTTCGAAAGGCTCGAAACTGAAACAATTTGGCCAAGGAGCCCTTGCAGCTAAGCGCCATAAAGCTTCTCAGCCTAAACTTGGCTTTGGGAATCAACGGCCAAAAGAGAAAAAGAAAAAAAGAAAGCGTTAGTCTCTTCTGAATTTCCAACAAGCTAGGCAGCTAATCTGACTAACTTGTCATGGGTAGCTGCCTAGCAACTTTGCCGAGTGACCGACTGAGGAACCTTTTAGCTTCGCTATAAAAGACGCGTCATAGTGCCTCCACCACTCAAAAAACGGTCGGCTTCTTAGCGGTTGAAACTTGTGCTGTGTGAGCTGTGCGATCGCCTATCAGTGCTTGATGCTGAAGCTTAGCCATCCAAGGCTCTCGGCCATATATACCTGCTTTGAGATCGGAGATGCGAAAGTCCTGGCCTAGCTCATCCCAGTAGACATGGTCCCCGCCTAGGTCTACCGCTTCGAGCTGCTCTTCGGTCGCTTCGACCGGCACCCAGACATTGCCATCGTATCTAACCAGCTCAAGCAAACGCACTGGTCACATACCGGCAGAGCCATCAATAAACTCCACTACTAACGCTTTACGCTCACGGTCATAGTGAGCATTGATGGCTTTATTGCGCAGCCTCATATTTTTCGGCTCCTTCCCTCAGCATCTCTAAATTATCGCTGCAAAGCTGAAGTGCCTGCTTGGTATACTTTGCTGTCGTTTTCATCCGTTCATTTCTGGCCAGTCGCATTTCTACTAGATCAGGGCCGGAGATATCTTTCACTTCTAAAGAGCGATCTTTAGTGACAACGTGAACGTGTATCGGTGGGTGGTCGCCAGGATAAACCAAAATGCGAAGGTTACCTGTCTGTAAAAGTGTCGGCACTGTAGATTAAACGCCTGAGAAGCTCCACAATAGCAACATTTCTGTTCTTCTTACGAGCACAGAGTAGACCACATACTTTGCCTCAGGGGCTGAGCAGCCGTTTCTACACCAACAAAGTGGAATCATTTTCTGTAGAAAAGTGCGATCGCATAGCGTTACAAGCAGACAATAATATTTAACCAGTTGAAGAAGCCAGTCGCAATGCACTAAGTAAACTACCAAGTCGAATACTGTCGGCGACAGGACTGACGCAAGGACACCCAATAGTATTGAGGTGTGCTGAGCCATACCTTGTAGCTATTGTCATCGACGTGCCAAGGGTAATCTTAGGGGAGGGTTGCAGCAATCTCATTATGCTATTTTGAATAACTCAGAATCCACTAATAATCAGCAAGCTATGGATGAAGCTTGAACTTTTTTACTGTCCAACGGATCGCCTCTTGATGCGCCTCATCAAGATTGCCAGCATAAATTCTAGCTACCAAATCTTCGCAGAATTTCACGGCTTCTAAACCTTCCTCCTCAGTAATATGGTTACGGGCGATCTTTGCGCTACCAGCCATTAGAGCCCATGTCTCACGCATCTCAGCAGCCTTTACACCAAAGAGCCCTTCATACACCCTGTTTGTGTACTTACCATATGCGGTGGTATGGGCTCCGGTATCACTGATGAGATCTGTATAGGACTTGCGAACGGGTTTTCCACTCTGCCGAGTAATAAGCCACTGGGTAACTGAGCGGCTATTTTTGTCTGTATAGACACCCTTAAGCGCTACGTTAGCCTCAGCATAAAACCCCTTAATAGCAAACCAGCGAATAAAGGCACCTATTTTTTCCTTCGTCGGCTTTCGGAACTGGCCAGGGCTAAGCAAAATATCCATAGCCAAGTCAAACCATTCAGAAACCTCGATCACCTTGTAATTATTATTGTCAGCACCTAAAAGATGAATGACCCTAAAGAGCATGCCAGACGGGGTTTTGAACCACTCAGCCCCATCATGTTGAATGACCCTTTTCGTTAAGGTCGGTTGGGGTATTCCAATGTGCTTTTGAGCCATCATGAAACCAAAGCCCACGCTAGGCTGACCGGGACCCAGGCCATTCGGGTCGATCACGATCGCTGTAAATTCTCGCTGTTCATAGGTAACCGTAACTAGATCGCCAGCTTTTACATTCAGGTCGGTCATTCTATCGAAACCTTCTACTAGATAAAATTTTATTGGTGGCTATTCAAGGAGCTATTTCAAGCGGCTACGCTTTTCAATTCAGCAACACGGGTCAACAGCCAGCTATAGCGGCCGTCAGCCATCCAATCAGCCATCACCTCACGTCTAATCGACTCAGGGTAAGCGGCCTTCGCCTTTTCCATGTCAAGCATCGTCGAAGCACTTAAAAGTGCCTGTTCAAAACTATCGCCATCCACTGTCGAAGCAAAATAGACACTTTTTTGAACGTTTTTTGTCGAGCCCATAAGCTGTGCCACCGACACGTCACACCCTTTAGTTATTAATCCTTGTATCAAATTTGTGTGACGTTTCTTGAGTCCCTCGACGGCTGCTGCAACCTGCTCGACCTGTTTCCCCCACTCTTTCATCTTGCTGATTTGTCGCTGTCCAATAGCGGTATTGATTGCAGTTCGCGTTTCTGCACGAATCAGTTTCATCTGTGCTGTAAAGAGAACAAGCGGGCTAGGACTAGCCTCTGCCCATATCTTCTTCTGGGCCTCAAACCATGTTTGGGTGTCAGCCGAGGTTGCTAATCTGTGAATATTCCATCGTTTACCTTCCCCAGCTCGTTTCTTATAGGTTTCAAAGCCAACTATTTTGAGCGCTTTTTGGAAAGCTTCAGCCGGTTTCATTTTTTTGCTAAATTTGTATCCATGCTGTAGGCCGACTCGTTTTGTATTAGCTGCGATCGCACCAGCCTGCTCAACTAAATATTGATGCGCCTCGATGATGTCTTTGGTGTAATTCGACCATGTTTCTAGTTGCCCTGTGAGCACTGCGTTTATTGCAGGGCACCTGCTGATAATGCTCACTAACTCGATATCTCTTGCCGGGGCTGGTAAGCTTGGCAGTTCCCAAAACTCGCCATCTTGAGTTCTGGGTTTGCCTGCTAGAAATTTAATGGCCTTGGCTCTTTCTATTTGTTTGAAGTCGTCAGGTTGTTTGATGGCCATATCCAGTAGGCACGATCTGACTACTGCGTTAATGCCTGGATTGTTCGCATTCTGGTCTGATAGCCATGCAATAAAAAACTCTTCTGATTGGCGTTTTAAAAAATCGGCTCCGACAATATCAACGTAATGAGCTTTTCTAGCGCGCATCCTTTGGAAAGGATTAACGGCCTCGTCAATATCTGAATCTTCAGGACGTACCCGCGCTTTTTGAAGCGTTCTGCCATCCTGGCGGATGAGCCCGATCTGAACATTTTCAGCAAGGTTTTTAAGCTCACCGATATTTTCTAGTGTGTCTGTATCGGGTTTTTCGGCTACAGAGATACCCCAACCGTAGCTAAGCCACTCAGCTCGCAGCTTTTCACGTTTATAGAATATATTGAATGCTTTAATCGCTAGGAAGCAAGGGAGTTCAGGTCGTTGCTCAGCGCGCGTTTTCTGTTCAGCCTGAATTGGGTTCAACGTTTTTTCTGCGCCTAATGCTTTGGCCAATGCCGCAGCTGCACCTATCGGTGCTTCTTCCTCTGTTGTCAGCTTCTCTTCCCAGTAGATTGGGTTTAGTGCTTCTGGGTAGCTCTCAATGGTGGGAGCTCCATGCTCGCTGAAATATACATGTCTACAACTAATTGCCCCATCTCGGCCAATAGCTGATCTCACTCTCTCGCCGCGTTGGCTTGCGCTTTCATACCCTTCTGCTGGTGTTATGTATTCAAACTGCGCGGTGAAGTGGGGCTTTTCCATACTGACACCCGAATTGATAATGGGTGAAAATATGAACCAGTCTGGCTTGTGGCGGTCTAAAAACTCGTCCGGTTCTGCTAAATATTGCTGCCTGATGGTGTGGAAGGTAGCGCGTCCGTCAATGACGATGCCGTTTTTGTCTGGAAACGTTGCCCGCAGAACTCTATCGATGAGTCGTCCCTTCCCCTGAGCTCCGGTTGGAATGCTAACGCGAGCGCCACGCTGTACGGATACGATAATTTCGTTCAGCCACTGGTAGAAACTGCCATACTCGATCACGCTCATCTCAGTGGCGGGTCGGATACGCTGCTGTATTTTTGTATGTGCCTGGTCAAACTTGCCCATTCGCTGTGCGGCAGATAGTGTTTTTCCCCACATTTCTGCCGTGGCAAGGACTACCTGCTCTGCTTTTTTCAGTAGGATGTTGAACGTTTCTAAACTTTGCCGAGGCGCTTGGCCTAATTGCCCTCCCTCAATACGCTCGAATACTTCGTTTGCCTCATCGCAGCACACTAGCTCGAATGAGGCGTCTTTGAATTTGTAAGCGCTTTCAGGACAGCTGACGACGACGGATGCTGTATTTCTCTCTTTTTGTAAGTGCGTTGTTGCAATCTTTCTATTTAGAGCACCATTAATCCTTTCAGCATATTCAGAGGCCAAGCCGCGTGTTGGAACGAAAATAAGGGTTCGTTTTCCGAGCTTTAAGGTTTCTTTGATAGCATTCATCAGCGCTGCGTTAGATTTTCCCGTGCCCTTTGAGCAGTTATAAGCAAATAGAGTGCGATCGCTCCAGTTAATAGGGATACTCGCAGCGAAGCCTATCTGTGGATTCCCAGGCAGTTCAGCACCAAGGTGGTCTATCAATGGCTGATAAAACAGTTTTCTGGCATCCGTCTTATCTAAATGCTCAACAGCCGGTGCAGGTATTCCCAGCATTTTTGCAATAGTTAGATAAGCCTCTCTATTGCGCTGCGCCCGTTTCTCGGACAGCTGCGCTGTTCGTGTCTTGGGCTTTTTGTCTGTCTCGCTGCTAGATGAGGCGCTTGGCAGCTTTTCATTGTCTTCAGTGGCTGCCGTGGTCTGAAGCGGTTGCCACTCCGGCACCTTGATTCCGTGCAGCTGCGCATACTCAGTTGCTAAATTTGCCCATTGTTTTCCCTGTGGAAAGGGCGCAGCTGGACCAAACCTTTCTGCTAACCAGTAGGCAAAACCAGAGAGCGGCTTATCAGCTGAACAGGTTGGGCAGTGATAGGCCCAGCCGCGATCTGTTCGGGAAATCCATGCACTATTACTCGTTGAGCCATGCCAGTGGCAGTAGCCGCGAGCCTTATCATTTCCACTGAATTTCCATTTATGGTCTGTGCCGTTGAAGGCTTGGTCAGGACTTAGCTGTTCGTCGATTCGCTTAATAGCGTCTAGTAAGTCAAACTCGCCTGATAGCTCTAGCTGTGCTCGCCTTAGCCGGTTGGCTTCAGCCTTCGCAGCGCGTTTCTTTGCCTGGTCTATGTAGTAGCGATCGCCACGCGCTAAAAGCTTGCCAAGTTCGGTTCTTTGCTCCGTAACAATGACGGGTAAGACGTTCTGATTATCGTCTTTCCGTTCCTTGAGCAAAGGCAAGCAATCTCGCCATAGATCTTCGCTCAGTGTCTTTGGGAATGCCCAGTTTAGATCTGTATAAGCTAGCTTTAGACCTGCTTCAATTTCGTCTAAGCTGTACCGCTGTGTAGAGCTGCTAAGTAGCGCCTGGTATTGACCTTTTGATTTTCGATAAAAGCCGGGGGCTCTCATCGGCTGGTGCCGGTTGGCGATCGCGGGGTCACCGAGTAAGCACAGAATAAAAAGCTTTCGTAGCCGGTCGGCATCGGCGAAAGGAACCGGTTCATTGAGAAAAATATGCCCGTGGATCGACTTCGAGCCGCTGGTGAGCAACAGGCCGTACTTTAGCCCTGTGACCTGTGCGAACCATTCAAAGCGCTCTAGCTGCTCTGCTTTCGGACACAGGTCAATCTCACAGCTAATCGTGTCTGTGTGAGTGATGTCACTTTTTAAAGGGAGCGCGGCATCGGTGGCTGCCGGAATCCAGAAGATTCCATCCTCTTCATTTAATCGACTGTGACGTAGGAGCCACTCTAAATCGTAGGACTCCCCCGTCTGTATTCTGGAGCGGCTTCGTTCTTCTTCGGTGGCGCGTCCTGCGTTGACATCCTCTTGGGATATGGCCAGCTTGGTCGGCTTTATTTGATAGGTTTGCGCGACCCGCTGAACTTCGGCAAATCGGCCATGTCCCCACTTAATCCAGATGCGATCGCGGTTAATGACTTCTAAAAATCGGGCAATCGAGTCTAGTCCCGGCTGCGGGTTCTCCTCGTTGATATGCGGTTTAAGGGCTAAATAAGAACTTTTGTACTGCTTATCCGATGAAGTTTTTGTGTAGGGGGAAACTTCATCAGAATGAGTATAGATGTTATCAGAACAGGGGTTTAGCTGTTTTTTTTGTCCGGATTTGTGATATAAATCCTGTGAAGAACTGGTATGATCAGGTACCATAAACGTACATGCCACCCGACTGGGAGGCTGATTCCCTTTTTGCCCTGTGCAAAATCAATAACTTCCTCGGGTCGCCAAACTAGAAGAGTTTTGATTTTTTAAGGCATTAGGATGGATTAAAGCTGAGCGGTTTAAGTCATTGCGACTTAGGCCGCTTTGCTTTTGGTTAGCTATGCTGGGTCTTTTGTTTGTTCCGCCTGTGTAGAGTAGTGTTCGTCTAAACAGGCGTTGAAGTATTGCAGTGCTGTTTCAACGTATTCGTTGAAACTTAGATTGGTTTTCCCCCTTAAGGATTCAGTTTTTAGTAGCAGACGCTTCTCTACTCGAAGGCTTTTCGGTTCCTTCCCCTTTGGTGCATCAGCGGCAATCGCATCAAAATCTATAGGGTTTGATTTACTGCCACCTTTAACCGGTGATGTGAACCCCATTGCAAGCTGCTCTGTTTTGTTTTTGGTAGTAGCTGATTTAGACAACGCTGAGCCCATCTCGCAAATCTCCGCAGACTTATATACAAATTGCTATACACGCGTAGCACGATCGGATAATACGAGGGTTGGTGATCACTGTCAATTTGTTGCTCTGTATTGATAGGCGTGATCCCTCTATTTTTTGTATTTTCGCTAGTAGATATCGCTTTTACTCTTGATTTCTGTCATTTTCAGCGTTTTTAAAATCTAAAAAGCAAGTTATGAAGAATTGTTTCTAGCTAGGTTGGATCATCCTTTCAAGTGCAGTGCGATCGCGGTTTTCAGCCTGTTTTTTGCCAATGGGTTTTCTCCATAGGTGAGCCAGTCTCTAGTGGAGTTTCGAGATTCACCTATGGGTTAATTTGATGTTGGGTTGTATGTGCGATCGCAGCATTCGATGTAATCGTCATTAGATCGAACTTGGCTACCTAGATTTGGCGCTCCTCACGCGTTAGTTCACGGTAAAATCAGACAGCTTGCGTGTGTAATCTGATTGATAAGCCAGCACAATTTCCTTTTTTGGGATACCTTTTTCGACTAGCTGATTGGCAATTCCAGTTTCTGTGCCGTCGTATTGAATCCAAATTTTGCCATCTTTTTGAATATCGAGATGGAGCAGGCAGCCATATACGCGACGGCGGTTTTCCCATCCGGTGTTGATGAGTTGATAGTGATCGCGTTCTTGATCAAAAAGGGTTTGACGCACCACTTCACCGTAGGTAGGTGGAACTTGGAGCATAGTCAGTCAAGAGGCTTTTTATAATTTGGCGATAGCTGTTTAGGTTATCCATTGCACAATTACCTCATCTTCAGGGTTAAAAACAACAACCTTTATCTGGTATTCCTTAAGACTGAGCTGGGAAAGCTGACCTCCAAAGAAGCTTTCATAGATTTCTAGCGATACACCCAAATAGAGAAGCCTGTCTGGTTCTTTCAGCTTCAAAGCGATAGACCATGGCATTGAAACGATTCTCTGCGATAAGAGTAAGCGCTTGCTAAGCCCTTACAAAATTCAGTAAAGAGTCCATGCTGAAAGGCTTTCAAGAATTAGACCTCGCAGCACATGCCACAAGGTCTAATAAAATAAGTCATATCAGTTATGTAGCAATGTAGGTCATGCTATGAATGCTTTCATTACCTGGCTAAGCGAAGACTCTACAAAAGCATGGATAGTTGCAATCACCACCTCCATAGGAGCTATCTTAGCTTGGGTAACGAAGCTTAAATGGGCAGAAGAGTATAAGACAGTTGTTAAAGCTAAAATGGCGCTTGCCGATGAACAGCTATCAGTCGTCAAGAAAAATGCTGCGCTTGCCGATGAACTCAATAAAAAACAAATAGAATTTGCAGAGAATCAGGTCAGAAGCCTTGCGGAGTTCGCTCCGAGCAAAATGCAGGAACATTTTTCTGCAATCCGGCAAATCGAAAGAGAGAGAATTGAAACCTTAGCGAATGAATTGGCAAGCGCACAACAAGAGATCAGTGATAAGAATCGAATCATCGACCAATTACAGCAGCAACAGACAGGTCTTGAGACTACAGAGATTGAGAAGCTTCAAGAAGCAAAAAATATCTTAAACAGGAAGGTAGAGTATCTAAACAAACAATTGGCCGATCTTCAAGGTCGAGATCAAGAAATCATTCAAATTCTCAATTTTATGGAGCGGCCTGAATTTCCTATAGATACCATAAAAGAAGTACTTGAGAGATTTGATTCCAGAAAACGCTGGGTGCTCTCCGAAACAAAAGAACGTTTAGAAAAAGAAAAAAGAGAACGGCAAGCTCAAGCCAATAGGGCTCACTCAAAAAGAGCAAAGCCGTCAAAGATACAAGGAAGAATGAGTCGGGCAGCACCTTTGGATGAAACCTGAAAAATCGGCCAGTGTGATCGCCCCGAGGCTTAGTTGCTGCTACCTACCACTATTCTGAGCTCTGAGCGGACTCTGCTGGCAAGGACTCAACCGCGACAGCTTTTTTACGAGCGTATCGCGCAGCCTGTTGGAAAAAGGCTTTGCGAGCAGGATCTCGAGCCAGTAAGGCGCTGTGCTCTCGTAATTTGGCCAGGGCTAAGTAATCAAAGGCGCGGGTCGGCGTTAAGCCTCTTGTTTGAATGCTCACGAGTTCACAGAAATAGAGTTGACGTCACCATTGCGTACATTTCTAGGATGTGCAGTGATAGAGATCGGGCTGCGCGCAAGCGGCAAACTTACCCACACAGAATAAGCCCCCAGCCAGAGAGTCTGGCTGGGGGCTGGTTTCGTATATAGAATTCGTTATGCACTCATCCTACAAACAGCACCCACGAACAAGCTATAGAGAAGATCACAGCAAGGCCGTGCGCTCAAACACCTCAAAGTTTCCGGATACGCGTTCGCGCAGGCTGAACCAGCCGCACTTAGGAGAAATCAGCTGTTCACAATTCGCCTGCAAGCCGTAGGAGAGAAAAGGGCACCCAGCGAATGAAGCTTTCAAATTCTCAAGGAATCAGTGGGTGCCCAAACTGGGATAGTCTACAGTGCTGAGCCAGGATTCTCTGGCTCAGCACTGTAAGAGGAAACGGGGTTAATAGCTTGTTTCAAGGCGTCAGAAAGTGCCCAGCAGTCCCGCTATTACTTGCCGCGACGGTCTCTTTCTTCGAGGCGAGTCTCGTGAACATTTTCAACCGCTTTGGACTGACTGTTCAGGTGCTCCAAGCGCGTTGCCTGGATGTCCTTAATCGACTTGGTCTGGGTCTCTAGAAATTCTAGGCGGGTAGCTTGAATATTTTCTACGGCTTTCGATTGGTTATTAAGAAACTCCAAACGAGTTGATTGGATGTCTTTAATCGACTTGGTCTGCGTGTTGAGGCGCTCTAGGCGAGTCGCTTGAATGTTCTCTACGGCTTTTGATTCAGCGGCGTTGGCACCAGGTGCAAAAGCAACCGTCGCAGCAGTCAACAGTAGGGCAGTAAGAAATTGGTTTTTCATGGCTTGGTTTCCTTGGAAAGTCAATGTGTTTGCTTCATTGAGTCAAGAATGCCATCGCCGTTCGCCTTCCTTCTGAGGGCTCATTAAGGGCTTGCTGAAATTAACTGAGAGGTCACCAGAACGCGCTCACAGGCATTACTCAGCAGCGACTCATCTAGGTCTGACATCGAGTCACCAGCAGCACTTTAGCGTTTGGCCTCACAGCCGTTAGGAGAAGTCTCTCAGCCCAAACTGGAAAAATGGTGCGCAGCTTCCGATAGCACATTGGACAGGTTACGCCATCACCCGGCTTTGTCTTTGCCTAAGACGGCATGGGTGCCTGACCCTTGCCTCGTTTTTACATAGGTATAGAGCTGTTTGCGGCCCTGCGCCTTTTTCTTACGAGCAACGGAGGCTGATTTGGCTTTGGACTGGCTCGTAGCTGGTGCGATCTCAGAAACCTGATCGCTATCCACACCAGCCACCGGTATCTCATTTGCTAGCGTCAATGCCTCAATTGCTTGGCGAAGCTGAGCAATCTTGCCGTGCGGCTGAAAGATGGCCAGCACATCCAATTAGATAAGGGAATGCCTTAAAGGCTCCTGCGAGGCGGCGGCAATCTAACCAGCGACCATGAGCTTGCTCACTGCTATATCTTTTACCTCAAGCCTGACTCATCTCTAGACTGCCATGCGGCACAAGGGCTATCCCTAACGAAAGCATTCAAACGATGGTCCAGGCTGATATCGCCCGAACCAAGACGAGGGGGCAAACCGAACAGCTTTCGAAAGAGATTGTTAAGAAGCTAGTAACACGTCGTTACATTGCGTTACATTGAATGCATACCGACAGGCAAGCGTTTCTTTTTGAGCCTTTCTGTCACATATATATTCAACAACCGCAATCTTAAACATGACAACCACTATCCAACAACGCGAAAGTGCTTCCCTTTGGGAAAGCTTTTGCCAGTGGGTCACAAGCACTGACAACCGCCTCTATGTAGGTTGGTTCGGCGTCTTGATGATTCCTACTCTACTCGCAGCAACCGCTTGCTTCGTCACTGCTTTCATCGCGGCTCCTCCTGTGGACATCGACGGCATCCGCGAGCCTGTTGCTGGCTCTTTAATGTACGGCAACAACATCATCTCTGGCGCGGTCGTTCCGTCTTCTAACGCTATCGGCCTTCACTTCTACCCCATTTGGGAAGCTGCTTCACTCGATGAGTGGCTCTACAACGGTGGTCCTTACCAGCTAGTCATTTTCCACTTCCTCATCGGCGTCTTCTGCTACATGGGTCGTGAGTGGGAGCTTTCCTACCGCCTCGGCATGCGCCCTTGGATTTGTGTTGCTTACTCTGCGCCCGTAGCTGCTGCAACCGCTGTGTTCCTTATCTACCCATTGGGTCAGGGTTCTTTCTCTGACGGCATGCCTTTGGGCATCTCCGGTACCTTCAACTTCATGTTGGTTTTCCAGGCTGAGCACAACATTCTGATGCACCCCTTCCACATGCTCGGCGTCGCTGGCGTGTTCGGTGGGTCACTCTTTAGTGCCATGCACGGTTCATTGGTGACTTCTTCACTCGTTCGTGAAACGACTGAAACTGAGTCACAGAACTACGGTTACAAGTTTGGTCAAGAGGAAGAGACTTACAACATCGTTGCAGCCCACGGCTACTTCGGTCGTCTCATCTTCCAATATGCCTCCTTCAACAACAGTCGCTCTTTGCACTTCTTGCTCGGCGCATGGCCTGTCGTCGGCATCTGGTTTACCGCTTTGGGTATTTCCACGATGGCGTTCAACTTGAACGGTTTCAACTTCAACCAGTCGATTATTGACTCACAGGGTCGTGTGATTGGTTCTTGGGCTGATGTACTCAACCGTGCCAACCTCGGTATGGAAGTCATGCACGAGCGCAATGCTCACAACTTCCCACTGGACTTGGCTGCTGGTGAAGCTGCTCCTGTAGCACTCACTGCACCTTCTGTCGCTGCGTAATCTAAGGGTTACTTCCCGATAGCAGCTCAATAGATTAAAAAGTCCTCTGCACGTACTGTGTAGAGGGCTTTTTATTATTGGATTGTGTGTGGCTTGTATATCGTGGTGATCGCATTAGCTTGAGAGCGCTGTTGAGTTTAACGCCAAAACTACTCAAGCCCTGTTTAGGCAACCCTGTTTAGGCTTGTCCTTCTGAACGATTACTTTTCTGCGGCCGCTATGCTGCACAAGCACCTCGCCCTCAACTCTCTACTCTTTGGCGGAATAAAGGGGCGAAGGCGAGGGGGTCGGATATGTATCTCAAGTTGGTAGAGGCTGCCCTGAACCCTTGAATCTGAGTTGGACTTAGCAGTGGTTACTGCCTATCCACTTTGCTTAATGGTGGTAGTGGTGGAAGAATTTCTTTTTCTTGAACTCGAAGAAGCCTTTGGCATTGGCGGAGGGGTCAGAGCTCTCGCTGCTGGGGCCGTGACCGCCTGACACCTGACTGAGAGCTTGTTCTGAGAGCTGTACGGATGAGGCTTGACTGGTTGCTACGTGTTTCATTGAAGGTCTCCCTTGGAAGGTGTTGAACTGGTTTCATTGAGTTAATAGTGACATTGCCTATTTACTGACAGCTGAGGGGGCTCTAAGGGGTGGCTTAATTGAGCTGAGAGTTGGCCATACAGTGGGCACAGGCTCTACTCAGCGTTTCTTCAGATGACCTCGAAGGTTGTGCTTTGAAGCGGGCAGTATGACAAGGCGATTGGCGGCGCTACAGCCCGCCGAGATAGCGAAAGTCACACTGGTCGCTCGCCGTTTGAGTGCTACCAGCTAAAAAATGGTTTACTGGTTTATTGGTTTATTTGATGATAATTCTGAGGTCTTACTGTAATGGTCGTCAAAGTTTTACTAAAGAGATACTGAGCAGATTAAGTCGGCATGTCGTAAGGAACGTCTTGTTTTTCACCGTCTGCTGTCAAGCCAATCTCTGTATATTGAATGCTGCGCAGATCTGCGATTTCCTTTGCTCTTGCAATATCGCCCTGGCTAATTTTGAACTTAGCTAGTCCGATTGCAGCATCGTACTGCTCCGTCTCAGAGCGTTTTAAGGTGTTGTCTGAAGCGGCAGTGATTCCAGAGTTTTGAGCAGCACTTTCTACAGCAGCAGCGCGATCGCTCAACACTTTTGCTTCCTCACAGCGCAATGAAAAATTGCCCCAATCCTCTGCCTTCAGCATGTTGTTGATAAACGTTTTTGCATCACCTACGCTGTCTGGCTGCTGAAGCTTTCGCTTACGTTTCTGGCAAGCTTTGATGAGAGATTCATCAAAATCGTTCAGACCAGGTCCGATCCACCACTGCCCGAAGCCGTGGGCAACCATTCCAAATCGCTTATGCCCCGGCGCAATAAACCGCAGATGAGTTTTAGCTATGCCGGGATTGGTTGCCCAAAGCTCGGCAAGATCGATAGTTTCTGGCAACTGGGTATAGCGAACCACGCCGACTTCGGTAGCTAATTGCGTTCCAGGGTGCTCAAGAGCCTCTTGGCTTGAATCATCCAAAACAAAAGGTGCTTCTTTTAAGCTTTCTTTTTTAAATTCTTTGGTTTTATTCTTTAAAGCTCGGTCATTTGACCGAAGGGTCGTCGGTCGTTTGACCGAAGGCGCATGGGTCATTTGACCGAGGGTGGGCCGGTCATTTGACCGAAGGGAGTCGTTATCTTCGGTCATTTGACCGAAGGAATATCGGTCAAATGACCGAAGAGCTATTTCCTGGTTGGTTAAATGACCGACGAGTGCTTGCTGAATTTCAGGAATGAGTACCTGGTAGGCCGTCGCGGCCCCACGCTTTGCTGGTGCTTTGGTTTTAATAAAGCCACGCTTTTCTAACAAGACCAGTCGCTTACGAATTTGCTTGTCTGTAGCAATTCCTAGAAGCATCTGCTCGAACTCGCGGATGGGCCGATGACCGATCCATGGCCTCTCGGTCGTTACATCGACAGCTAAGGCCGCATTTGCCCAATACTCGAAGATATTGAGTAAAGCTGCCGCGCAAGCATCGCGGTCCATTAGCTCATAATAGTCCTGACGGACAATTGCTATTGCCTGTTTTGGTCTATGTGTAATGCAAGATTCGCGGCTCATTTCATACCTCTGTGATTAATGTGGAGCTTGGGAAACATTGCTTGTAAATACAGCTGGGACACATTTTTATCGCTGACTCCGTTTTGTAATAGAAATAGCGATAAGGCGCTCTGTAAGATACGCGTTTGTGTCCACTCTGGCCTCTCCGATAGAAACACCTGTAAATGCTGTGAAATCTCTTCTGGGAGATCATCAGTTATGAGAACCATCATTTATTTCACCTCTAATCAATCAACAAAAAATTGACACTAGACTCCATCAAAAAAGCAATCCGCACTGCCTTCTTAGAATTCAAATAAAGCTCAATTAAAAAATGTCTACTGCTTTAGTTCATCGGAAACGTTGACTCTAAACTCTCCGCCTGATGGACACTCTTTCGTGTTGCATCGCATTCGGACGGTACTATCAGACTTACGCGGTCTTTTACTTTTGAAGCTAGTAGAATGGGCCTGACAATCAGGGCATCGGCTGCCTTCTTTCTCTAGTTCAGCGAGACTCAAAATCACGTTGGGCTGAGCTGAGAGATCGCGGCCCAGCGCTGGGCTGCTTTCTACAGCGGGCTGTTTTGGGGCTAAATTCTGAAAGTGCTGGGCTGCTTGAGGGCTAACCCCTTCAGCCATTTTTTCTGGTGGGCTACGCTGGGCGATGTTTTGGGCGGCCCCCTCCAACCCGGCGTTTGGAGCGTGAGTATTCCAAGCATTAGGCATCGGCGGCGAGAAGAAAAATATTTCATTGGTGAGTCCATTGAAGAATAGGGCAATGAACTTATCTCGCTCTTCAGTAGAGGCCACTCTGGCATCATACTCTTGCCTAAGTTGCGCCTTTTTGACATCAGAAACTGTCGTTAAGTATTGGCTTTTGGTACCTAAAGCCTCATAGCATTGATCGCCTAAGAAGACCGTCGCTGATTGCTTAAAGACGCTGTTTTTGAATCCAAAATCTGATGAATCAGGTGTTACGGTTGAGTAGATAACTCTAACCCTAAGCCCCCGGCCCACTTCTAATCCTTTTTGAATTGAGAACTTGAAGTTTTTAACATTAACTCTCTCTTTATAAGGCAACTCTAAATCGTTGAGTGCCGCTGCATCGTGAATATCCTTGCACTCATCAATGAGGAATAGTTTGGGTAGTTTGTGTTGTGCTGGAATTGGTACACCTTGCTCGTCATTTAAAACTTTATAGTCCTGACGAGCTTTGACCGTGCTGCCAATAAGATCAATGTTAGCGACGCATTTTTCTAGGCCTCTATAGACCTTGTTGTTGGGATAGGTCGCGGATGGAAAATCAACCTTGGGATCAAAGATTGTAAATCGAACGCCCATGTCCGACTCGTACAGCCAGATTACGTTGTTTAGCAGCGTGGATTTACCTCTGCCGGTGTAGCCCGTGAAGCGAAGCCCAAAGGGAATATCTAAGAACGCTTGGCGCAGCTGCCGGTCGCTGACTCTTTTGATGACAGAGGCTTTGGGTTTGCGATCTGAATTGATGCGCACAGTCATTTTGATCGTGCCATCACCCTCTATTGAGACACTGGGGATTGCATTGAGCGCAACATGTAAATGCAAAGGCTCTAGCTGATCTTGAACTTCCTTAAGGTCGCAGTTAATCGGCTCGAAATAGAAGCTTGCTTCACCGTATTTCGTTTCACCTATTTTGACGCCGCTGACCATGACCTTTCGACCGATGAGAAACGCGATGATGCGATTTCCGATCTGGCCTTCAAGGCTGGACTGGTTGAAAAACTTTGGCCCGGTCAGTCGGGTGACTAGGCTTTTCTGGGCGGTTAATTCAGCGGTAATCCTAGCTAGCTCAGAAGATAGGGTTTGTACTCTGTCGTTTACCTTAGAGCGCTCGTCATCCAATACCTGATGAACGGTTTCTTTGTATTTGTGAGCGCCAACTTCTTGCTGCTGGGCTTTGGATTTGATGGCCATGACCTTATCGACAGAAGTCTGTTTTGCTCTCTCAGCTTCGAGCCTAGATAGCTCCATTTGCTCAGAGAATTCTTTGATGGTAATTCGGCTATCTTCTTGTGCTTTTTGAGCTAATGCTTCAGCTGCTGCCACCTTTTCAGAGGCCAAGGTGATCGCTACTGAAGATTCTGTCTGAATAGCCAGTACTTTAGCGTCTGCCTCAGCCTGTGTCGTTTTGAGGTCCTGTGCAAGTTCTGTCTGCATTCGCTTAACCGTCGCGTCTGCTTCTTGGATGGCTCGATTGAGCCGTTTTTCTGAATCGGCGACCTTACGATTGGCGCTGCGCTCAGCTTCGGTAATCCGTTTGTTAGCTTCGTGCTGAGCCGCTTTGGTTGCAGCAGTATCTGCTTTTACCTTGTAGCCTTCCTCGTAGGTTTTAAGACGAATGTAGGCTGCTTCTAGCTCATTTTGAGCAGTGGTCAGTTCGCGTTGCCGCTGTGCGATTTCGATTTCTCTGCGCTCTTGTTGAGCTTTGGTGTGCCTGGCCGCTTCGAGCATTTTGCTCTTGTCTAACTGCAAGTGATACAAACGCGTATTGCCAATGGCGCTGGCGAACCAGCTGCCACCAATGCCAAAAGCCAGGTTTGTCGCTAGTAGCCTGACACCGGCTTTGGGATGGGCTACCGATACCACAGAAGCCAAAAGGAAAGAGAGCGCTAGCGCTGTATAGGCTTTGTTAGCCGAAGCGATCGCCCAGGAGGTTTGGCTGATCTGAGCGGCCCGGTCTAATTTAGATGAACGCGCTGGTTGTTTCTGGCGTTGACTGCGTTGCATGGGTTGACGTCCTCTTCTCAAGAAAATAGCTCAAACCTCAGCCGCCGATAGAAAGACCGGCGGCTGATAGATCCTTAGTTCAGTGATTGTCTGAAGTCGTAGGGGCTAGGCGTACCGGCACTTTTGAGATACTTACCTTCTGCTTCGAGCAGCTTGGCCTCAGTCGATGAGCGGATGGCGTTGATGTCGGCCACCGTTGAATCCAGCAGTGCTTGTGTGCGGTCTGCTTCCAGGACAACCATTTGACGGCCCGCTTCGTTCTTGAGTCCCTGCAATTGAGTAGCAATTACAACGCCTTCGGTGCGCGCTGAGATGAGCTTGCCAGTCTCAGAGACTTCGATGAGACGCAGCCCTTCGTTGACGGTCTGCTCTCTTGTAACGGCTGTACGGGCGTCAATGAGGCCGACATTGGCGTATATGCCTTCGACTTCAGCTGCAGACTGAGCGTTTTTAGCAACGCCTTTGGCAATATCCCAGGCGCGAGTCTGGCCAGAGACGATTTGGGTGAGTTCGTTATGTTCTGCTTGTGTTAGCGCAGGCACATTTTCAGGTGGTGTAAAGATATCTGGGCTCTCATAGTCGATGGCGCTCATTAGCTCATCGGCGGCGGCGTATGAGTCATTTCTAGATTCTTCTAGCTCTAAGGCGATTTCGTCTCGCTCTGTATCGACCTGTCTGGCGATCTCTTCAGGGGAAAAGTCAAAGTCTGCCATGGTTTAGTACGCTCCTGTTTTTGCAATTTTGTTGTTTTGAACAGATGTGTTTTGAGTCGGTGGCGATAGCTGAGCGCGATCGCCGAGTGAAAAGCTGATCTGGGGTGAAAGTTGGCCTAAGACGAACCCGATAAAGGTCCAGAAAAAGGCCATGTACCAGTTATTGCGACCGTATCTAGAACGGTTGTACACAGGGAAGACCTCCTATTTGTTTGTGAGTGCCTATGGCGTGAGTGCGCGTGACGGGATAGGTGAGGTTGATTACCATCGGCGATAGTTACGGCGGTAGATATTTTTTGACCGGCTGCGCCTCCGATTTTGTCGTTCTGTGCTCAGGGCCCCTGTGATGAATGCGATGACGACAGCAGGGATAAGTACAAGGAAAAGTGGGTTCATAGGTAGCCTTTGCTGGCTGACAGGCATGGATAAGACGATTAAGGTCGCAGTAGGCGATCTTCTGTGGGTGAGAAAGGAAAGCTTAGTTAGCACTTTTTGAGCGCGGCGTTAGGACTTGTATGGGAGCAAGCAGCACGGCAAAGGCCTATTGTTTTCCTTTCGTTTGCAGCAACTGGTTATTGGCTACGTCTGTCTGTGTGCCAGCAAACTCATTGCAAATGCTGTGGTAGCTAGCCTGAAGGTCCTCTGCCAGAGCGATCGCATGGACAGTGAGCGCAGAATAAGCCTTTTTCACTTCAATCACTCGATCGGTCAATGCCGCAGGTTGCCAGTCGGTATGGATGGTTTTGTAGGCAGCTTTGAGCTTAGGCGTTACTTTGTGGTGGAGCCACAGCCCTCGGGCCTTCTTGGATAGACGAAGTGCACCGCGTACCACCAGAAAAGCGCAGTAGAGTAAAACACCCAATGCGAGTGCAATGTTATAGGCATAGTGCTGAATCTGCTTACGGTCGATGCGTTTTAGATGCGTAGATAGCTTGCTGAAGTTGTGGGATAAGAAAGCGGCGGTTTTCTCTTGCGGATTATGGAAAGTCATGGATAGAGACCTGTTGAGAGTATTAGTCAGTCGATATTTGCAGGCGATTTGATTGGTCTTGCTTAGCTAGCTCTATAAGATGCGATATCCCTTGAGGGTGAGCTTGTTAGTGCAAGGGGTGGTCTAGTCGGGTGCTCTGATATCTCGAAGTGCCGCTCAGCGTTGAGATCGAGTAGGGGCGCTATTTGACTGCTGAGCAAGGCGGCCGCGTCGGAGAGCATTGGTTGGAGCCTTTGCCAGAGTCGGGGTGACTCATCGAGCTGGAGTGCGAGAGCTGTGGTTTCTAAGGCGTCGTTGAGAGCAGCGATGACAGATAGCTCGTGCTCGTAGGCAGTGGCTTCTTCAGGGCTGATGCGGGCTATGTCTAGTGCGATAAGGTTTCGGGTGATCGCGTCTAGGTCGGGTTGATCTGAGTTGTGGAAATTCATAAATAGACGAACTTGATAGAGAGTTTGAATGAGCGATACAACAAGCAATATTTATGGGCGGAGCAAGGCAATTAAAGTCCAACAGCAGAAAACGAGTGTGTGTCTGCCGCAATAACTATAGCTATTTAGTTATCTATGTACAACTTGTTATCAATACTATCTGTTTATCTATATTGACTGAGAATATAAATATGACTAATAATTCATCTATAGCTAATTTGCTAGCTATAGAATGAGGGCGTTGTACTCTGAGCATGGTTGTGAGAAATAAGATTAAGGAGTTCGTCGAAAGTCGAAATATGTCAGTTTATGCATTTCGAGAGAAAGCTGGTATAGCAAACAAAACTGCGTACGATTTGGTGAATACACCAACACAAATACCCTCAGGTAATGTCATTACGAAAATTTGTGATGCATTTGAAGTTCAACCAAACGAAATTTTAGAGTGGGTTCCAAGTACTGAAGAAAAAGAGAGTTCAGTGGATATTTAATATCCATATAGCTGATGCCCGAAAAATAAGAGCTTTTCAGAATTGAGCGCCTAGAAAGTAAGCGGTTCACTCAAGGTTCAAAACCAGTATCGGATACGGCTTCGTACTTCAAATGACTCAATCTATAGCCCGCACCAACACGCCTCAACAATATTTCGAACATGTCGGAAATCTAGAAAGCCAAACCGCGATCGCACGTATTGCCCAGCAGATGGTTAACCATGAGGAATGTGGCCTCAAATACACCTATGTAAATGTGGGTGAAGAAAATTTACTACAAGCCTTTGATGTATTGCTTGCTAATCACAGCAGTACATCGAGAGAAGAGTGGGTCGGACTGAAAGAAAGTTGCCTATTGCTCCTTGGTCCACCGACTGCCAGTTGTATAGACTATCTGATTAGTGGTTTGAGAACGTCTGCAATTGCTGAGTTAGCGATTTGGAGCGCCGGTATGGCTTTGATTTTTACAAATTAAACGAAAGCAAGAGAATCTAGTCAAGGCTTTATGCGGCAGACGCTTACTCAGGCAGAGCACATAAATTTAGTAGTAAAGGAGATAATCTATGACAAAAGCAACGCAGGGGAAGCTGGATGCACAGGTCATTATCAACAAACTACTCAACGAGTTAGGTGAGCCTTGGTTGCCTATTCACGAGCAGGCTCTGAAAGCTGTGCATGAAAGTGATGCAGCAACGTTGCGCTTCTTATCAGCGACTAACCTAGACGATAGTTTTTGTCGGGCTTGCGGTTATATGGCTTCGATCCCTAAGTTGCCACCTACAGTTGCGATATTGATTGCTGAAAGTGCACGTGCGATCGCCGATGCTCAGAGAGAAAAATCACTATATCGACTTGATTTGATTACTGCCGAATTGCTGACATAAAAACAGGGTGCATAAGTGAGATGCACCCTTTCAGAGTAGGTCTATATCGTGCGCTATTCAAGAATTTTTAGTCTTAAATTAGGATGACCGTATACAGCGTAGGCCAACCAGGTCGCATCACCTGATTTACGAGCTTCTTGACGAGCTTTAACAGTAGCCTCAGATAATGTCAGACCTATGTTCAAACTTCTATACAGTGCTTCTGTAAATGCTCGAGCTGGATAATCACCAACTGACCAAAGAGGTCCAATAAATGCTCCCGCACCACCCTTAAGGAATGCCTGAGCAAACCCACTAATACCTGTAAATGCACATCCCTTACGACCAACTTGGCATGCGTTAAGTACCACAAGCGGCCGATTGCCATCTGATGACTTTAAACGCGAAAACTGTTCTACGGTAGTAGATGAAAAATAGCTATGGATGTAGTGATTTCCATCCAACCGTCCTTCCATTAGAAGCTTGGCGTTACTAATATTATTCTGTTCAGCCCTGCCATGACCTGCAAAATGAAATAAGTCGAAATTACCGGACTGTAATAATTTTCGTACGGCTTTAGAGTTAGGAGGAATAGCCTGAGCTTGAAATGACTCTTCTAAAAACTTAGATTCTCTCTCTGCTTGGGGGAGCCGATATTGTGTAACAGGATAATGTGGAATTGTATAGCAGACTCGTCCTGGACGAACTTTTATGGTTTGAGGAGGGAATGATCCATACAACCACCTCACTAATCCGAGCTGACAAAGAAACTTTATCTCTGCTGGCAGATGAGTTTCTTTTGGATTTTTAAGATGCACTAACTCCCATGGAATAAAAGGTTCTGTTGCGAGTACCATGACGCTCTTAATTTGAGAGTGATAATCCCATAGTAACGAACGTAGTTCCACAGGGAATAGTTCATCAAACAAGTGTCCTCCAAAGGCTCTTAATTCTGCTGTAAACGATTCAGTATCGTCCTCGCTACTAACCCATCGAGATTCAATTTCTTGATATATAGCTTCAATATACTCTTGGCGATTAATAGTAATAGGTCTAGAAACAGAGCTGTGGAGAAGTTCAAGGGAAGGAGACTCTAGTTCATATCGATAAGTAATATCTCCCCCATTATTTTGTTCAATAATACGTAGCTGATGTATTGGAGCAGTTAGCGGTGGAAACTCGGCAATCACTCCATCTATAGACACTGTTGAAAGCTGTTTATCCGAATACCTTTGTTCTAAATGTAAGCGGCTTTCTATGATAAGAGGTTTGAGCTTAAGTGTCATCAGTGGCATTTGCAGTTGGCGGACGACAATCCAGATCTCGCCCTCACCTAAATGAGTAGACTTAAGATCACAATAGAACCGATATAATTTCCCTTCGGCTGGCAGATAAAGTTCTACTCGGTCATCGCCGATAACATTAAAGTTTTTTATCGCAATAACCTGAACTATTATTGTCTTATCAGGCTCCACTTCAACAGATCCACCTTTTGCCATTTGTGTAGACTGAAAATCAATTATCTCTGTTGAGATTGATACATCTAGCGTAGTAGCATGGTGCAGAGGTAGGTAGTTGCTTATCTCAGCAAAAACATAGCAGCTTTTATGAGTGTCATCGTCGGCCTGAAGTCGAAAGTTATCAATGCGCTGAGCAGCAACTCCTCCGCTCATTGAACCGACGTTTTGTCCGCCGCTGACTGAGCTACTGACCGCTCCAACTACGTCGTTGATTGTCGTTGATTGCGGATTAATATTTCTATTTTTTGTTATCTCATTTACCAATTTAGTCAATTCGTTCTTGAAAAATTGGTCTTGATATGCTCCAGTGATAGCATCTTTGAGAGATGCGATGTCATTTTGACTGACGGATATCTCGAACTCAGCTTTTCCACCAAGACTGTATCTGATAAGTTGCTTTAGTCGTTCGATACTGCGCCTGACAGATTCATTGCCAAGGGCTGTATAATCCTCTTGTGTAGGGTTACATAAAAATAACTGAGCAGCTATCGTAGCAATGACTTCTGGTGCCATAATACGTTCGTTATTACGTCTATGCTATAGAGTGGATGTTGTCATTATCAGCATAGAAGGCCTGAAAGTATCGAAGCTGCGAAATGGGGTCATTTAGTTCACTTGTATTGACTGGTTAGATGCACATCGAGTAACTATTCAGCGAGAGAATGCAGGTTTTAGCTATTTTAGAAGCTAAAAACCAGAAATTTACTACTCACTTTTTAGCAAAGTCTAGTTCATACGGTTTGAGTATTTAGAAGCTACGAATAAATTAATTGCTTAGGCCGCAGGCCTTCATAATCGAATGCATTGATGAAACTATTGCGCTGCATCAGTGATCGCAACCTCCATTTTGTGAGTTGCTTCAACTGGTGTGATAGTTCAGGCTCTGTTGCAATAAATTATCGGAGATAGAATAACGCCATCATCCCCTAATTACGCAGCTGCTCCGAAGATTCGGTTGATGAATGAGATCTGTCCCATGACATATCCCTGGTCAGTACCTTTGATCTGGCCTTTCCGAATCATGTTCATCACCTCGTAGCCTTTGAGCGTACGTCGGGCTGTATTGAATGAGCTAAATCCTAGACCAATGGCACTGACTTAGGGCAATAAAAAAGGTAGAAAACGGCTGCAAGGTCTGATAGATATACATCAGCGCCTTGCAAGTCACAAATAACACTATCTACTATGTCCCAATCAGCCGAAATACTCAAGGAACAGTTTTTCAAAAGTTTAGGATTTCCCTGGCAAGACATCTTGCCAGCATCAAGACTGACCGAAATTCTCGAAGCGGAAGGCATTGGATATCGCAGTCGGCTGTATACGCCAGTAGTGGACGCTATGGGCAATGATTCACCAAGTGTTATCGGCCGATAAAAGCCTACGCAACACCCTCAAGTGCATGAGTACGTGGCTGAGAGCAGCGGGGGAAGCCGCCCCCTCAGCCGATACGGGGGCTTACAGCAAAGCACGAGGGCGACTGTCGGAAACGCTGTTGCAACGGTTAGTGCCAGAAACGGCTGAAGCCATAGTGCAGCAAGTACCCAAAGCCCATTATTGGTGCGGTCGTCGGGTCAAAGTCTTTGATGGTACGACCGTGTTGATGGCCGATAGCGTCGCCAACCAAGCTGCCTACCCTCAACATGCCAATCAAGCCGAAGGCTGCGGCTTTCCCTGGGCCAGGGTCGTGGTCTTCTTCTGTATGCTAAGCGGGGCAGTCGTCTCGGCCTGCGTCGCGCCTAAAACGATGAGCGAGATTGTCATGAGCCGTCTGCTCTATAAGGACTTATCACCTGAGGATGTGGCGATGGCTGACCAAGTCTACGGCAGCTATGTCGACCTAGCGTTGATTCAACAACAGCAGGCCGATGGTGTCTTGCGCAAGCATCATGCCAGAACCACCGACTTTCGCACAGGCCACAAGAACGCGACCAGAGATCATCAAGTCGAATGGCACAAACCCAACGTCGCACCAGCTCATATGAGCGCGGATGAATTTGCCGCTATCCCCGAGACGATGAAGGTCAGAGAAGTCTGCCTAAGACTCCCACCCCGTAAAGGTTTTCGCAACCAGTTCGTGATTGTTGTCACGACCTTACTCAATGCCGAGCGATACACCGCTGACCAGCTCACCCAGCTCTATGGCTGGCGATGGCAAGCGGCTGAAATCAACTTGCGGCATCTCAAGACAACCTTAAAGATGGAGAGACTCACCGCTAAAACACCTGAGATGGTTCGTAAGGAAATCTGGACACATCTACTGGCCTACAACTTGCTGCGCAGCGTGATGGAAAAAGCCGCTCCGCTGCTTGACTATCAACGCTCCAAACTCTCTCTACAGGGCACTCGACAACTTTTTAATCAGATGATTCCCTTGCTCGCGACCACCACCCAGGAGATACGGCGACGGCTCTATGCCCATCTGCTTGATGACATTGTTGATGACATTTTACCGGAGCGGCCCAATCGACATGAACCTAGAGTTGTCAAACAGAGACCTAAGCCTTTTCCTCGAATGAGACAACCTCGAGCCGTTCTCAAAGCCAAGATTGCCGCTTGATTTCGCCTAAGTCAGTGCCATTGAAATCCTAGACCAGGCTTGACACGCCGTTTTATGAATCTATGGTCTTGCTCCACAGTATTATTCAAATACTTGCTCTGCCTGGTTTCTGTCGTTTTAGGCAAGGCTTTTGATATCGTTATATTTCAGAACCTTAAATTATTTTGCGCGAGCCATGAGATGTAACACATTCATACCGCCACGTTCAGGGCCTATGTGTCCTCTTTGTTAGAATTGTTTCTATCCCCCTAATTGTGACAAAAGCAGTGGCTAAGGACAAATTGCTCAGGCTGATTGATGAGGCGGCATCAAACGAATGGACCGAGCTTAGTCTATTTGGGAAGAATTTGACAGAGTTACCATCAGAGATTGGCCAGCTTACTAACTTAAAAGCGCTATATATCTATGATAATCAGCTAAGTCATTTGCCGTCGGAGATTGGCCAGCTTATTAACTTGAAAACGCTATATATCTACGATAATCAGCTAAGTCATTTGCCGTCGGAGATTGGCCAGCTTATTAACTTGAAAACGCTCGATGTTAATTTCAATCAATTGAGAAGTTTGCCGGAAAGTGTCGTTCACCTTCCTAACTTGAAAACCTTGTCCCTTTCTTATAACCAGTTGAACAGTCTGCCAGAGAGTATTGGTCAGCTTGCTAACTTGCAAAATCTCTATCTACGTGGAAATCAGTTGAACAGTCTGCCAGAGAGCATTGGTCAGCTCGTTCACTTGCAAAAGTTCTATCTTCTTGATAATGGACTGAGCCGTCTGCCAGAAAGTGTTGGTAAGCTTATCAATTTGAAAGAGCTTTAC
The DNA here is from genome assembly GCA_039820525.1 of Cyanobacteria bacterium J06634_5. Taxonomy (GTDB): domain Bacteria; phylum Cyanobacteriota; class Cyanobacteriia; order Phormidesmidales; family Phormidesmidaceae; genus Phormidesmis. The sequence continues at coordinate 17,637 of JBCBPY010000045.1, read as the reverse complement.
CTTGGTAACAACCAATTGAGTCATTTGCCAGAGAGCATTGGAAGGCTTGGAAATTTGAAAGAGCTAGATCTAAGTAATAACAATTTAACTAGCTTGCCTAAGTCAGCGAGGAACGCTACAAATTTGAGAATGCTAGATTTGCGTAGCAATCTCTTACCTATACCTCCAGAGCTTTTGGAATCAAAAGGCCCGTGTATTGCCACACCTTGTCCAGCGTGGCAAATTTTGGACTTTTATTTCTCAATCCTGACCGAAGAAGACATTGCTCCTCTGTATGAGGCCAAACTTATCCTTGTCGGTGCTGGTGGTGCTGGGAAAACTTCCCTTGCTAAAAAAATTTATGATGAAACATACGAGTTGCAACCAGACGAAAAGACAACCCAGGGCATTAACGTTATCCGCTGGAACTTTTTTTTGGAGAATGGAAGCTCTTTTCGTGTCAATATATGGGATTTTGGAGGGCAAGAAATTTATCATGCCACTCATCAGTTTTTCTTGACCAAACGCTCTTTGTACTTGCTCGTTGCTGATACACGTCAAGAAGATTGCGACTATGCTTACTGGTTAAATATCGTTTCACTCCTCAGTGACTGTAGCCCTGTTCTTATCATCAAAAATGAAAAGCAAGATCGTCAGTGCGAACTGGATGAAGGTTACTTTAAAGGAAAGTTCAATAATTTAAAGGATAGTTTATCAACCAACCTCAAGGATAACCGTGGTCTCAATGGAATAAGAGATGCTATTCGATATCATCTCAGTCAATTGCCTCATACCGGCACCCCACTTCCTACTTTTTGGGTACGTGTCCGCACTGAACTAGAAGAGGCTGCAAGACACCAAAATACTCTTACTATTGAAAAATACTTCGATATTTGTCGCCGGCACAACTGTGATGATAAGCAAAAAATGCTTTTTGTCAGTGAGTACCTCCACGATCTAGGAGTGTGTCTTCATTTTCAAGAAGACACACTTCTTAAACGAACCCTAATCCTTCGCCCTGAATGGGCTACTGCTGCTGTCTATGCGGTCATCGACAGCGACATCGTCCGAAAAAATAAGGGTTGTTTCAGCACTTCTGACCTTGCACGTATTTGGCAAGACGAGAAATATACTGATTTTCGCGATGAACTTCTCCAGTTAATGAAGCGTTTCAAGCTTGCTTATAAACTACCAAATATGCGTGACCACTACATTGCCCCCCAGCTTCTCCCTATCACTCAACCCTATTACTTCTGGGATTTTACTGATAACCTTATTCTCCGTTACCATTATGAGTTTATGCCAAAAGGCATCCTTACTCGTTTCATTGTAGAAACTCACCAGATGATCGAAAACCAACAATATGTTTGGAAGAATGGTGTTGTTTTAGCTGATACTTGGGCGCGTGCGCAAGTCATAGAATGCTATTCTGCCAATGAAATCAACATTCGTGTCAGTGGCACGAATAAAAAGCCTCTATTGGAAGCCGTTCGTAACGAATTCCGCAGAATTCATAATTCATATGAACGTCTACGATATAGAGAACTCATTCCCTGCAACTGCTCTGAATGCAAAGATAGGAGCGAACCAGAATTCTACAGCTACGATTTGTTGATGCAATATATTGCCAAACAACGCTACTCTATCGAATGCCGTACAAGTATTGATAAGGTAGACATACGCTGTCTGGTCAGCGATATTACTGATACTCCTATTCGGGGACAGCCTGTTTCCGATTACTCACGATCCTCACATATAAGCACGGTCTATAACATCGAAAATATGATTGGAAACTTTTCAAATCAAAGCAATCAGCGGAAGATGAATGATATGTCTACAATTAATCAATATGGGCAATGTGACAACATCGCAGGCGACAAAGTCATGGGCGATAAAATTAAAACCCAAATAAACAACAACCCAGATCTTGCTCAGGCTGCTCGTGACATTAAAGACCTCCTGAATAATCTTTCTGAGGAATACAATCCTAATAGTTCCAAAGGCCAAGCTAAAATTGAATTAGCGGCCCTAGCAGAAATCGAACAAAACCCTACGCTGAAACAACGTTCAGTTAAAGCACTTAAGTCCGTAGGTGAGGAAGTGTTAGAGCAAGCGATTCAACATCCTGTTGCGAAGGTAGTTGTGAAAGGTCTGAAAGGTTTTGTGGACGGATGATTCTGTGAATTGCTTAAGACTCTACTCGAATCCGGTCTCTATTCAGGCCACTGCTCAACCGTCGGTCTATCAATCCAACAGTTAACCTTCTGTGGGTCTGCAAACTTCTTGAGTGCTTGGTCAGGCTATATGTGCATTTTCTCAGTGCAGCCAGATTCATGAGCCACCTTATCAATTATCCTCCACTGGTGGAGAAAACTATTGGCCCAGGCAGACTGAGATGTAATCGAATCTACAAAATCAAGGCCTGCTTATTTCATCCTGCTACCGTTTGGGTAGTGTTGCAAAAATCAGGTCTGGCGCGATCGCAGGGCACCCTACGGTGTCGTCAAGCTCCGTTGTCAGCATTCTATGCCTTCCTCAAAACCGTTTAAATGGCGTCACTTCCAGTCAGACCTGATCTTGCTGAATGTCCGCTGGTATCTGCGCTATAGCCTAAGCTACCGGGATTTAGAGGAAGTGATGCTGGAGCGTGGTGTCAACGTCGACCACACGACGATCTACCGCTGGGTGCAGGCCTATAGCCCGGAGCTCGACAAGCGTTGCCGCCCGTATCTCAAGCCCACCAATGACTCGTGGAGGGTGGACGAGACCTATTGCGAAATAAAAGGCACGTGGAAGTATCTCTATCGAGCCGTGGATTCGGCGGGCAATACCTTGGACTTTATGCTCAGTGCCAAACGCGATGCCAAAGCCGCTAAACGTTTCCTCCACAAAATGCTCAACGCCTCTCACACGATTGAGCCTAGTGCAGCGTCAAGACTAAAAATTAGGGTAGGCGATCTCTAGAAGCCTTGTGGGATAGTGTCTCCAGAAAAGGCTTACCCTAAAATTAAGCGCTGACGCTGCACTAGGGCAATAACCGTCGATAAGAATGCGGCTTATCCGCCTGCCATCGAGGAGTTGAAAGCCGATAAAGCTCTATCAAAAACGCCGGAAACTAGGCAGAGCAAGTATTTGAATAATATGGTGGAGCAGGACCACCGCTTTATAAAACGTCGTGTCAAGCCTGGTCTAGTTTTTGGCTTATTCAATACGGCTATATGGACGCTCAAAGGGTATGAGTCGATGAACATGATTCGCAAAGGTCAGATCAAAGGTGCTGACAAAGGAAATGTCATGGGACAGATCTCATTCATCAACGCAATCTTCGGGGTTGCTGCGTAATCAGGGGGTGATGATGGAGTTTTCTATCTCCGATAATTTATTGCAACAGAGCCGTTTTTTCTGCTCTCCAACCAGTTGGCAGGAAGGCGACTCATTTATTGCATAAATCGCCCATGCTATGCTTCTTGAAAGCAAAGTCGCTTAGCCACGCGCTGAACACGTACGGAACCTTCAGCAAGGTATCACTTAAGTTCCTAAAGTAGTGAAATTCTCCAAAATAATAGCGCTGACAGTAAGATACTGGCAATAGTAATCGTCTATCAGTAGCAAATCCAAAGTTCTTTGGTGTTCATTTACTAAAGATTCTAATAGCTTAAGTTATACCGCAAATAGCCGAGCCGGTTAGGGAGGAAAGCATCTGTGTCACTTAGATCTAACATCGGAAACCTCCGGGCGGCTAAAAGACTGAAACAGGAAGGCTTAGCTAGAGCGCTCCAAGTTTCTACAAATACTATGAGCTCTTGGGAGAACGATCTGTCCAAAGCGAAAAAACTAAAAATGTTTTTTAAACTATGTCACGCACTAGACTGTGAACATTCAGAATTCTTAAAGTCTAGTCAGCAGTCGCAGCCTAACAAAGCAATAGAAAGTATACGACAGGACATCTGTATTCCTGGTCATACCGTATCTCCAATAGCACAGCTGAGAGATAGAAGAAACATAAGTCAAGAAGAACTTGCCGAGCTAGTTGATGTTACGCCTAATACCATTCAGAACTGGGAAAGAGATAGAAGTGGTGCAGAGCGGCACAACATGCTTGCTAGGTTATGTGAAATCTTAGGTTGCACTTATCGAGACTTAGTAACAAGTATAAGTAGCGAATTATCAGAATCTCAATCTATAAATTCAAATATTAACGATTATCCCGCCAATACTCCTAGAAGCTATCAATAAAGCACAAGAGAACGTTAAGTAGCCGAAGAAAGAAAGCTTAAAAAGGACATGAATCAGCAACCCATAGCACTTCGTACAGTAAAAATTATGTTGAGTACAGAGCTGGTACTCGACCTATTTCTGTGCCGTTACTACAATTCAGAAGAGCTCAACAAGATTTTGTCCTGGTTAGAAAATACAGCTAATTCGGAATATGTACAGCTGTATATCAGTAAAACATGTTTTGAGATGGTTCATCTCTATCTAGGATGCTTTAATGCTCAAGCAGCAGAAGACGCTCTAATTTTCCTAGAGTATAATCTCAACATAAAAGTATTCGATATCGATCTAGACGTTCACTCTATTCAATTCAATCTCAAGTTTCCTTGTGTTGATTACCTTTTTGAGATTAAAGGCGCACAGAACAACGATATCGATCTAGTTGTCACTCTACGCCCAGACTTGTATTTTGAGTCAGGACTTAAGGTGATTTCTACTGGTCTCTTACTCACAAATCTATACAACACAGAAGAACTCATTCACCTTATTGATTCTTCAGAAAGCGATAAATTAAAGCATCCTTCATCAAAGAATAAACTTTTAGGTGACGTTTTAAGAAGTGTCAATGAAGGCTTCATACCCAATCATAAACATAGAGATATCAGCATCCTAAAGTCGGATATTTTTCTAGATTCTGAAGCACTATCAGAATTATTTCTCAGCATCTATTTAGAAGACAAATCCAGAGTTTCTCTTCTATCTATGCTCCAAGATAGACCAGGAAAGATATATGTAAGTAGATTCGGAGTAGAGAAACTAGATTTCTACATCTCAAATCAACGTTCTCAAATCTCAGAAGAAGTCAGTTATTTTCTGAGTTCATCAAAAGTTAAAGTTCTTACAGCTAGTGAAGGTGCAATCCGTAGCGCACTTTCAGAACGTTATGGAAATAGTATTGGGCTAAGTCTAGAAGCCGCAATTGCTAGAAATCACGGAATAAAGGCCATTGTGACATTCAGACAGAATACCTACGACAAATATCGATTAAAATCATTCTACCTGGAAGAATTCGCGGACCTCCTACAAAAAAAGTCTCTAAAGCTAAGTGATAAACAAGAAGCTGATTCCCAGGAAGAGAAAAGGGCCACTCGTTTTCAATATGAATTTCGTATAACTGAAAACAGAAGCTTTAAAGGTGCCAACCTAAGCGGACAAGATCTTAGTAATCTTGATCTTAGGGGTGCTGATTTCAGCGGCGCTGTGTTGCACAGAGCAAATCTAACCCAAACCAATTTAGAAGGTGCCAAGTTTGTGGGCGCTGACCTGAGCCTTAGCGATTTAACTAGAGCCAACCTGAAGGAAGCACTTCTAGATTATGCTCACATGGAGTTTTCTAATCTTAGCTACGCTAATCTACGCAAAGCGTCCCTTCAGGGCAGCTGCTTGAATCTAGCGAGATTAGATTATGCGGAGATAGTGTCAGCTAACCTAGTGCAGACCATGCTCGTAAGATCCTCTTTGAAGGGGTCAGTCCTAAATAATTCAGATCTCAGCTACGCCGACATTAATCAATCTAATATAGAAGGTGCAACCTTCTATCAAACAAATCTCACTGAGGCAAATCTGAGATCTTGCAATCTCAAGGGAACTGCACTGAGGAAAGCAAACCTTAGCGGTGCTAACTTAGAGAAAGCAAACCTTATCCGAACGGATCTAACCTATGCAAATCTTACAAATTCTTCTTTGCGAGGCGCTAAGATCAACAATTCTACTATGAAGTCTGCTGTTCTTAGAAACGCTGACTTCAGACCTTTCGTACTGAAAAATAAAAAGAGTGAGACAGAACTGATTTGTGTCAGCATGTCCATGACAGATCTAAGCGGGGCAAATCTCTCTAGTATTATTGCAAGGCGTACAAACTTTAACGATTCTAAACTAATAGAAGCTACTATTGAAAATGCAACACTCTTAAACACAAGTTTTTTAGATGCCGTATTAGACAAGGCTGCATTAGCAGGCTCAGATTTTGGAGGAGCTATATTTACAGAAGCTTCCTTGGTTGGAGCTAATTTAGAGGGCGCTAAGCTTGAAGGTGCATATTTGGATAGAGCGACTCTAGATGGAGCTTGTTTAGAGAAAGCAGAACTTAATCGTGCATTCCTGGGAAAGGCTAGCATAAGAGAAGCCAACCTAAGTTATTGCCATGCTAACAGTGCAAACTTCAAAGAAGCTAATTTAGAAGGCGCCTGCTTGGAGCGTGCTCAGTTACACAACGCAAACTTTGAAAGCGCCAATCTTGTAGGTGCAGATCTTAACAATGCATTATTGGAAGGTGCAAATCTTAACGGTGCGGATCTTTCAAAGGCTAATTTATCGTCTGCTCTACTACGAGGGTCAGTCTTGAAAGGAGCATTCTTAGCAGAAGCCTCTTTGAAAAATGCACAAATGCAAGGCTCTTACTTAAAGGATGCCGATCTTACAGGCGCTGACCTAAGTTCAGCCAGTCTCAACTACTCCAGACTTAAGAGAGCAGTATTGTCTAAGGCAAAACTTCCAAATGCACGCTTATTAGGTGCTGATATGAGATTCGCTCAACTAGACTACGCTAATCTCAGTCAGACTTCTCTCGAAGAAGCAAATATGTCCTGTGCTATTTTCTTCTCTGCCAACCTACAGCAGGCAGATCTTAGGAATGCTAACGTTGCTTCGGCTACTTTTGAAGGTGCCAACATCAGCTATGCAAATCTCGCTGGGGCAGATCTTTGCGACACCAATCTAACAAGAGCAAAGCTCAAAAAGACAGATCTATCTAGAGCCAAGCTAATGGCATCTAACCTTTCTTATTCTGATCTAAGCTTTGCTAATTTACGATTGGCTTGTCTCAGCGATGCCAATCTTTCTCATGCGAAGATCAAATCAGCTATTTTGACTAGAACAAACCTTAATAGTGCTAATGCAATAGGTACGAATCTGGCTGAAGCAAAGCTAAAGGAATGCACCACGCTAGGAATCTATATCGACCTAGACAAGGTTGATAGCCAGCGCTCAGGAGAAAATAATACAAGCTGTTCATATCAGGATAGATTATTGGACGCGGAAGAAGCAGTGGAGCGTCTCAATGGCGCTTTGAAAAAGCTTGAAAATGTCAAGTTTGGATTTACTGAGAGACTAGAAATCAGCAAGGATTTTGTCGATATTGCTAAGTACCTTAGCAAACAAATTGAAATAGCCAAGTTCAACGTTAATACGGCACGTACAGTTATGGAAAGTATCGGCATTGAGGCTCAAGCGAGAGATGGAATTAAAAAACTAGATTTACTCAAGCTTTCTAAAGAAATAAATGACTTCATTCTTCAAGTGAGCAAACACAAAAGAGAGATTATGGAAATTTCTACTGAGCCTAAACGGTTGTACCTACTTAAGGAGCTTTGTATCTTAAGCTTCCACAGCAAAAACCGTATGAAAGCAACTAGCGAGACTTCTGGCTAAATTGCTGACTATGACAAAGTATGTATATGCCTACATCTTTTGTCCTACGTAGGATTGTAAGCTCTAACTATTATTCCTTTTAATTTATAGGATGCAGAATTCATGATGACGAGCATTAAGTACAAATTGTTCGACTTGAGTGATAAGTACAATAAGAAAAATTGATTAATGCTTTTGTTGATAAATGTGTCCTGCTGAGCCTGGCTGAACTCAGCACTATTCCTTTCGCTTGCACTCGTTAAATTATTTGTGAGGATATTCAAGGTGTCTTCCTGCCAACAACACTCTCAACATCGCATTACACATAACAAACTAGGGTATGACTCTGAAAATGATCTAACAGCACGTCAGATCGCTGCTCAAAAGGTGAGAACTCACAGCCGCACCGCAGCTACTGATGCATTTGATACCTCTCTGCCCATAGTCAACGGCGACAAAGAACGCTTCAATGACTTAGGGATGCCGGGATTTGCAGCATTCACTAAATCACTTAAGCACGGTGAGCTTGGTCTTGTAGAACCGACCTCTTATGAAACGTTGCTTTCTGCCATCAAAGCTGGTTCTCAAGAAGCCTTTGAATGCGTTGAACTGGGGGGTAGCAACCGTCTACTGGCCAATCCACTTAATGCTTACTCATACCAACTAATTGGTGATGATTCTAATGGCGTGCGGATGGCACCGCCACCCTGCTTTGATAGTCGCAATATGGCTATTGATATGGTCGAGCGCTACTGGATGGCGCTTTGCCGAGATATTCGCTTTGACCACTATGCTCATAGCGAACTCATTGCAGCTGCTTGTCAAGATCTGAATAATCTAGGATTTGAGCAGGAGTTTGGCTTTACCTGTACCCCTGACACAATTTTTAGAGGGGCTTATGAAGGCTGTATGGTTGGGCCGCATGTTTCTCAGTTCCTACTACAGAATTTTTCTTTCAATCATCAGCTCATTCATCAGTTGCAGAAGTATCCAGCACCAGGGCTGGATTATTTAACCGATTTGGCCCGATGGAAACGAGTAAACAACGGGGATGAAGATCCAACAGGATATGACGCTATTGATGGCGATCGTTACCTTTTAACACTGCGGGATGCTGGTCAGTGGGTGCATGTACACGGCCCCCATCAATCGAGCTTCTGGCCTACGATTATGCTCCTAGAAAAGTGTGCAAAGTATTCTGATGCAATTCCATACGTGGGCGATCGTATTACCACAGCCGATGCCTTTGGCAGCTTGGGCGCTCCTGATATTGCCATCCATGCCGGGCTGGCTGGCGTCTATGGCCTCAAACATGCCTGGTTCCAAAAATGGTGCGTTCATAATCGGCTGCGCCCTGAGGCCTATGCCCATCGCCTAGAGCTATTTCGGCGGGGTGATTTGGCGAACAGCGCACGCAGTACTGACGATGATGTCTTCAGCGACTCGATGTTTGAGCAGTACTTTGGAGAAGGAGCTGACGTTTGGCGCAAAACTACCGTTCTAAGCAGAATTTTTGAACACAATAAACAGCAAAACTATCAACGAGACCCAAATAATCAAGAGGGCTCTTGGCTGCTGCCGGTCGCCTATCCTGAAGGCTCCCCAATTCATCCTTCCTACCCGGGCGGGCACGCCGTCTTTATTGCTGCAGCTGCCACGATTGCCAAAGCCTTCTTTGCCGACGGCAAATTCCCTAATCCAAAAGTACCTGTCGATGATGGGCAACATTTGGATGATTTTCGAGGCAAGACCTTGACTATCCACGGCGAGTTAAACAAGCTCATTGCTAACGTCACCCTTTTTCGGGATGGTGCTGGCATGCACTGGCGCACAGATGGCATGGCAACTCATATTGAAGCTCGTACTGGATGTCACGCTATAGAAGGTTTGGAAACGGGTGGTAATTTACTGGGAGAGCAACTTGCCGTCAGTATGTTGAGGGATATTCGGCAGACTTACAGAGAAGCTATCCGTGCCTTCGAGTTTAATGGGCTAAACGGAGAAACGTTGATTGTCGAATAATTTCCTTAGCAAAGCGGCATTCCTATGAATTCTCGTTTATTGATTGCAGACAAACACAAAAAACTAGGGATTGAATAAGCCTTTCAATCCCCAGTTCATCACGTGATTAAGCTGTTTAGCAGGCCTCAGCCGCACACGTGAGACAGCTTGCTATTTACATCTATCTGTGTGTGATCGCCCAGTCTATGCTGGCAGTGCGGGCACTTTTCATCCGGTTTAATACCAAAAAGAGATGATTTTGGCACACGGACATTAAATGCACCCGAGCCATCGGGGCACAGTAAAGTTTTAGCGACGGTATCTGAATCACAGTCCTCTTCAGTCTCAAATTCCTCCAGCTCACCTTTCTGTCGCTTCAATTTTTCTTCCGCCAGCAGGGGAAGGCAATCGCTTATATGCACTCGGTAGTCTCGGTTATCGGCAAGAAGATCCTCACCAGCTAAGCAGGGAGGGTGCATATCGTCGATCAAGCCCAGCGCTTCCGCTAGCTCATCATCGTCAATCGCAGACTTCCAGATAACCTCTATCTGAGCAGCATCTAAATCAGAAATTCTGGGCTGAATAGCCAGCTCGTAATAGCGTTTAACACGCGCTTTGTTGCTATCAGATAGCGATAGGCATTCAATTACGGCCTTTCTGGCGTTGTTGCCAACGGTGGCTGTCAGTTCATCCTGGTCAATGATAGGTGGTAACATTTCATCCTTTTTCCCCACGTTCGGGTGTTTCTCTCGACAATTAAATGATCAGCATGGCCTGTAGAGCATACCGACAGAGAATATTCTCGATACACTCCATATGCTGGCTCTAGCTTTTAGCTGTCCAAACACAAGCCAGATGACCTTCTGATTCCTATTCGCATACTTTTGCGAACTTTTTCTTGAGTCTATCGACTGCGCGGGACTCTCGTTTTCGTAGTGTGGGAACCCTAACGGAAACGTTTTTGACCTTGAGGTAATGCGCTTGGATTTCTTTGTAGCGCATACCTTCTATAAATCGCAGTCGCAGAATCTCTTGATCTTCTGGCGATAGGAGCTTAAAAGCCTCATCAGCAGCAGCACCTTCCTCTTCCACTATCAGCTTAAGCCACGAGTCAGAAGCTTCGGTGTGGTGAGCCTGCTTCTCAAAGAGCTTCCTTGCCTTGATTTCAGCCTTGACCCTATCTTTGATAATGTTGAGGCCAATGCTGCGAAACCAAGCGGGGACGCTCTTAATCGGTTCCTCCTTTTTTTCTATGGTGGCGAACCCTCGACAGGTCACCTCACTAAGCACTTCTCTGACATCGAAGTTACGAATATTCAGTTGTCTGGCTGTACGCTCAAAGTAGGTCAGAATTCTTGAACCATCCTTATTATCTGGAGCAAAAATCTGACTGATCTGGCGAGAAAAATCATTTTTGTAGCACTGAACTTTATTCTTCTGAGGTTGCTGCTGCGGTTTCATACTTACTAACTCCATAAAAACAATGGTTTACTCGCAGATACATAAGAGACAATTGCGGACCAAGCGCCCCATTTCAGTTGAACTGCATCGGCACTGGGAGAAATTGGAACAGCTCTGAAAGCTGGACGCAGTAGGGGAGAAAAAGATAAGTCTGTGTCACTGACCACATAGGAGTACAGTTGTTTTATCCACACTCGATAGCAAGGCCGTCGGGAAGGTGAGTCACCATCTGACAGGGCTACATCCACATCGCTTACTGATGCGCTTGTACGCGCTTTATCTGTGTTTAGCTTTAGCATAGTATTCAGTTCCTTTTCTTTACTCGTTGACTTTGGAAGAAGGGCTACACAACAGATGTGCCTCCCTCTTATGCTCTATAGACACTTAAGGCTCTAAAACGTGACAGGCGATAGATAGTTATGTTGAAAAAGAATCAAGTATTTTTTTGTTATCTCGTATACAAATACGGGCTAAATCCCCCTATTCACAAAGGCATAAAAGACAGCCAACTCAATAAACTGGTGATTTAAAGCAAAAGAGCAAGCGCGAGATCGCGCTTGCTCTTACATCTCTACTCTTTTCTTATCAACCATTAGCTAGCCTTACGCCGACTCTCCCATCGTGTTGTCTACTGATGGATCGTGCGCAATTCGCAGCTTATTATCCGTATCTACACTCTCTAGAGCCTGAACGGCATCTCCTATCTTAAATTTGGCACCAGCATACTTCGCATGCGCAAACCATAGGATGCCGCCTGTCATTTTTACTCTCCATCCCCTATTGCTCTGATATCCATCAACAACAACGCCTCGTAGCACTCTCTTTGGCTTTTTACTAAATGTTCCCATGATTTAATTACCTTCACATCTTCTGTATAGATGTCTTACTTTTGGGGAGATCGTGACAAAAAAAGATCTCTTGGAAACAAACCAAGAGATCTCGCAGGAAAGGAGAAGAAAGATGAAATTTCAATGCGGCTAGGCTGTCTACCACATAACAACCTCTCGCTCACAGCTGGCTTAACTCATAAACACTCACCTCAATGACTTGCCTAGTAGTCTCTGGTAACGGAGAAACGTGACAGCTTTGTAATAAAATAAGTGTCACGTTTTTGACGAAAGCAGTAGAGTGTCCAATTTCTTCTCTTAGTGAGTCTAAAGAGTGTGAATCGGGATAAAAGGGCAGATCTAACATTATCGTTGGAGGCATAAACGCATGTTTTATATCAAGCTTAGCGAGCTGCTGAAATACTCAGGAATAGTCGGCTTAGGAATGATCGTCGGGGCTTTAGTTAGCGGCACAATCATTCAGCTACCCATGCTTATAGAAGCCAAGTGGGAGGGGGAAATTAGAGAGATTAGGTTTGACTCTCGAGCACTGAATATCTGCCAGGTTGATGAAATCGCTACAGAGCATATTGATGCGAACGAGCCACTCGAACAATAGCGATACATAGGGGCTGTGTTGCAAAAAAGGGCAGTCCATCCCTGGCTGGGCAATCTAATGGAATCTGCGATCGCACCTATCAGGTCCTATGCCCTCCTCGAAACCCTTCAAATGGCGTCACTTCCAGTCAGGCCTAATCCTGCTGAACGTCCGCTGGTATCTGCGCTATGGCCTGAGCTATCGAGATTTGGAGGAAATGATGGTGGAACGTGGTGTCAAGGTTGACCACACGACGATTTATCGTTGGGTACAAGCCTACAGTCCAGAACTAGACAAGCGCTGTCGCCCATATATCAAATCCACCAACGATTCATGGCGGATTGATGAAACCTATTGCAAAATAAAAGGAAAGTGGAAGTATCTCTATCGAGCCGTCGATTCGGCGGGCAATACCCTGGACTTTTTGCTCAGTGCCAATTATAAAGCGGCGTGTCAAGCCAGGCTTGGGATTTGGCTCATTTAATACGGCCAGACGCACGCTCAAAGGGTATGAGGCGATGAACATGATTCGTAAGGGGCAAATCGAAGATGCTGACAGAGGCGATATCGTAGAACAGATCTCATTCATTAACAAAATCTTCGGGCTTGCTGCTTAGCCAGAGGGGCGATGATGAAGTTATTCTATCTCTGCTCATTTAATTGCAACAGAGCCATCAATGCAGCGACTAACAAAAGTGAATCATTTAATGGCTTCGTACAGTGGATTGCATTTAGGGATGCGGGTGTTCTTCGGACTAATAATCGAGAGGAGTTACGCAAGCGCATTAAGTACAACCATCTGGTCGCTAATTGCCTGATTTTTTACAATGTCTTTGAGATGAGTCGTATTCTAAATGAGTTGGCCATCGAGGGCCATCAGATTGAGCCGGAGGCAGTTCAGGGGTTGAGTCCCTATTTCACCAAACATGCGAATTGATTGGGGCAATACAATCTAGACATCAATCGTCAGCCTCAGCCGATTCGGTATGATTTACCTATTTTGACTGAGCAAGCGGCGGTAGGGGAGCCTTGATTTTCTGCTAGGCTTTATTTTCGAGCCCTTTATCTACTGATATGCAGGGCTTACAGCCTTATGGCCCATTTTCTGCAATGTCGATTTCGCGGGCCCTGTTGGGAATGGATTAAGCCAACTTCGATCAGAGTTTCCAGGTTTTCAGTTCGGTGCTCAGCTTGGGAAATAAATAAATTTTGGAGTTCAAAATGTCAGTTGCAGCTTATATCGTAAATGCAGAGAGCAAAGAAGAAGAAGCTATGTATATCCCTGTGTCAAGTGAAAGCGTTTTTGATAGTTACTGGTTGTCAGGCTGCCAAAAAAATGATTTATCCTTAGTCTCAGAATTTGCTTATGGATTAGAAATTGACAAGAATAATTATAGTGCAGTTCTTGACGAGCTACGTTTGCTTAAGTCATGGTTTGAGAAAAAGGAGACTTTTTCTCAAAATCAGAGTTTAGAAATCATTCAAAGAATATCTTACCTATCCGATGAGCTGAAAGAAATTTATAATCAAGATAAGTTTGGTCGAGACAGTATTGTCCTATGTGTTGGATAACTCGACACGAGTTAGAAGGAAAGTGTCAGGATTCAGTAGCCAAAATTGAACAGGGCCATCCTGCTGCTAGTCTGGGGACGGCCCTTGCGACATCTTCCTATGGATTACCCCCACTGCAAATCGCCCGGTGTTTCATCTTTGCAGCGTAAAACCAGCTTGGGCGAAACTGTCAGATGTGAGTAGCCAAAATCGAGCAGAGGCCATCCCGTTAGTATAGAACCCATTTGAGATCTCAAATGGGTTCTATAGTGGATCCCAAAAACGAGACTCTCCGATAATTTACTGCAACAGAACTATTTTCCCCATTATTCTGAATTTTCCCCTTGTATAAGAGGCTGTTAAAAAAAATCTGGTTATCAGAGTTCCCATAATTATTCTATCCTTGATGCTGAATACAGCGCTAAAAATATGAGAGTAATAGTTAAGAAGATAGACAATACAAATAGCACATTGCGAATTTCGTTTAGACCATAAAGCGCCCGATCAATTGGTGTGACAGTTAGAACGGTCCAATAGGTTGTTTTCTTAGGATTAAGACTGACTAGGAATCCGCTGTAGCCACCCAGCCACTCCTTGCCATCTACCGGCAGAAAGCGGAAGAGATGAATAAAGTTATTGTTGCCTGCTCGGACGCTGCCGACTACGCTCTGTAGTCTGGCGGATTCCGGTAGCTCAGAGATATTTCTACCGATTTGTTGGGCATCGGGATGGGTGATAATAAAGTTGTCTGGATCAATGACGACGGTTTCACCGACTAGTGACTGTACCGCAATGTCTTGCAACTGGAAAACTACAACTTCTATAGCCAGGGTGTAGCGTACTTTCCCTTCATCGTCGTAGAGGGGCTTGGCTACAATAAACTGGATTTTGGCTCTGTTTTGGCGGGGAACGGCTATTGCACTATCTACGGTTTTGTCTAGCGGATGAGGAACGGGCGAAAAGACGTAGAAGTCGGCTTTTTCTCCGTCGTCTCTCTGGAGCCAGGGAAGCTGTTTGTTACTAGCGACTAATGGACGATCGCATGTATTGACCATAGCGACTTTTTCTTGAGGTGCAATCAGCTCAATGCAGGTTACATTTTTGGGGTTATCGCTGTCATATCGGTGAAGCAGAGCTGATATTTTTGACGGATCTTCTTGATTAAAAGCATTGGACTGATCGAGTAGATCAAGATTGTTTTTGCTCATTTTGAGGCTGCTCTCGATCTCTTCGGCTTTACGAATGGCACTGGTAGTTAAATTTTGACGGGCTGTTTTAAGTAAAGAAGTACGCGCTTTTCTGAGGGCAACTGCCTGTCCGATAAACAAAAGAGGAAATGCTATAGCTATAGTATTTAGTAAGGCTCTCCGCTTTCGCCGCACACGGTTATGACGTTCCCTATCTCGAAACGCTATACTCGCTTGAATAAAACTTTGATCTGTTTTAGATATATCTGATGAGCGCTCGTGTAGCCATGTTTCGGCCGATATTAAAGAAATACCTCGTAGTAGTAAGTCTTCATCGTTATCTAGGTTCTCCCACTGATTTTTGGAGAACCTAAGTTGATCTAGCCACATACGAAAATCTCGGTCAGCTTCTGTCCACTTTCGCCATTCCTCCCAGTTCTCAATTAGGGCTTCATGGGTAACCTCTGCAATTTCACTTCCTGCCAGGCTAGAAAGTGTTATTAATCTTGCTTCTGGCGACGAAAACCTTTGAATTACTTGTCTGACTGCTTTTTGAGTATCATGGGTGGCGACCAGTTCTGGTAAGGCTACTCGTCGCCGTGTCGCCAGGTATCCATGTCCTAATTGAACCAGTCCTAAGAATACTCGCCTAGCGATGTCTTGCTGAGCTTTGTCCAGATTTTCATATAATTGTTGAGCCTTCCCTACCAATGCTCCCCCTACGCCTCCCATCTCCCGATAGGTGTTTGCTGGTGTTTTCCCCTCACTCAAGCCATCCCAAATGTGAGCCAACGAAAATTGCAGCAGCGGCAGTGCGCCCTCTCGTCCT
Organism: Cyanobacteria bacterium J06634_5; assembly: GCA_039820525.1. Classification (GTDB taxonomy): domain Bacteria; phylum Cyanobacteriota; class Cyanobacteriia; order Phormidesmidales; family Phormidesmidaceae; genus Phormidesmis. The sequence goes on along the minus strand of JBCBPY010000045.1, from coordinate 1,521 downwards.
TCGGTATCTTTCACTAACAGGTCAATAGTGGCCTCATTGAAGGGATGCCCTGCCTGCTTCGCAGGTTCAGCAATAGCGCGTTGCAGTTCCGATGTGGTCATTGCGGGCACAAACGCGCTTTGGTCAGAGCCAATAACCTGATTGAGTAGTGGGTGCCGCTGAGTTTCGCCTAGGAAATCACTTCGTAAGGTGATCACGACGGAAACCTCACCGGTAGGCTCACTGGCAGCATGAAGCAAATTATCAATAAAGGCCTGACGATGTTCAGTGTCTTGGCAGAGAGAATAAGCTTCTTCAAACTGATCTACGAGAATCACCAAAGGTGTGTCCCTTATATTAGGGATGAGGTTAGCAATCCGGCGCAGTCCTTCGTACCCTCCGCCCTCATTCTGCTTTTTCAGGCCTCGCTCAAACTCCTCAGTCTTCTCCAACGGAAAGGGATCGCCAGTAACGGCTTTAGCCAATACCCCGGCCAGTGCTTCTAAAGGTCGAGCCCCGGGCACCAATACCGCCACGTGCATATGTTCTTTCCCTGGCAAGGGTTTCCGAGCTAGTTCCGGAATAAACCCAGCACGTGCTAAGGATGATTTACCACAGCCTGATGGCCCCAAAATGGGCAGAATTCGAGGCACTTCGGACTGCTCATAGAGTGATTGAAACCGTTGCCAGAGCCGCTCTATTTGGACTTCTCGCCCAAAGTAGCGGTCCGCATCAGCCTCTTTGAAAGCCGATAGCCCCTTATAAGGGTTAGGACCAATATCCGTATCGTTCTGCGGGTCAGTCTCAATCGGCGTCTGTTCGGTAGCTTGCTGAATGACGTAAATGGTATTGCCGTCACCTGAGACGATCGCGCTACCGACAGCGCTTTCTTCAATCCGAATAATGCGATCATTGGCTGACTCACTCATCGTCTACAGGTATCCAAGTTTCGCTAGCAGTCGGTATTAAATAGGAAAAACCTTTCTCCCCGCTAGCGTGAGCTTCTTAGAAAATACATGATTGACCAGGAAAAGTCCGAATATCTGACTATTTTCCAGATTTATTTAGGGGGAAAGACATACATGGGGAATCTAACTACCTGGATTTCACCTGGCAGCTTGTGAATAGTCACGAAGAAGTATGAGCAAGTGACTATAACCATAAGGGATGCCCCAATTGAACAAGCCCAAGCAGTTTCTTCTAAGAGTTCTCTATGTTTTGTTTTCATGGCTTGGGTCGTCGGTAGTGTGGTGGTGGTGGTTAGGGTAAAGCTAATAAAGTCTGATTAGGCAACGCCCTGTTCGTATTATCTCCCGTTTATTGTCTCTCTCGTGTCTGGTTATGAGCACCCTGGTGGCTGTAAAGTTAGGTGCTCGCTCTCCAGCCCCGGCATAGCCGCCCCATGATCTACGCCCCCCTGTGCCGAGTAGCGTTTTGCCAGTGATTAATCTGGTTATTTGGTCATTAACGCAATGTGCAACTAATTGAAGGCAGAAAAATCTCATCGGATAATGCAGAGACACCCCCAAGTGACTCAAGCCC
>JBCBPY010000044.1:0-47601 GCA_039820525.1 Cyanobacteria bacterium J06634_5 | reverse complement strand
ATTGTTGGGTGTAGCGTCCAGATTGTTGCTCAATCAGCGATCGCCAGCCCAAAGATTCAAGCGCTTCGAGTAGGCTCGCTCGGGCAACCTGAGGCACTATATCGCTGGCCAGCGTCTGAATGGAGGTCCACTCACGATTGATGGCTAACCAATACATGATGGTTTTTTCTAGGGCTGAGAGCCGCTCAAACTGTTGATCGAGAAGCCGCTGTGTGCCGTTGAAGAGAAAGATACCTTCGGCTAAAAAGGGGGCAATCTCACCGTTGAATAAAGCGTGAATAGATCCAGCCGCAATTTTTAACGCCAGTGGGCTACAGCCATAGCGTCCGCAAAGTTGTTGCTTCTGCTGGAGGTTGCCGACTAAATCTTTGTTTTCAATGACACCTAAAGCAGTTTTGAGAGAGCCACGTAGTTGGTGCGATCGCACCGCCAGCCCCATCCCTTCAAACGTAGCAATTTCAGCCGGTTTCTCGCGACTGGTGATGAGTACACAGCTTTGGTGCGGCGATTCACCTAGCATTCGAAACAGGTCGCCATAGGGCTCATAGCCGACTCGATATTGCCCTGCCCGATTGCCTGCCTGAAGAATGGTCTCGAGATTATCCAAAATTAACAGGCAGCGGGAGGCGTGCAGCCAGTGTCTTAGACGATTCGGCGTTGCCTCCATGTCTTGTTGATTGGATAAAAATAACACCAGATCTCGTAATAAACCCTCCAAAGGGGGTGCGTTCCGCAGCGATCGCCAAATCACGTAGTCAAACTCAGCTTGAATCTGCTGAGCCAGCTTCACCGACAGGGCACTTTTTCCAATGCCCCCCATGCCCAATATCCCCACTAGCCGACAGCGATCAACCTGTATCCATTTTTCTAGGGTGGCTAGCGCTTTGCTGCGACCATGAAATATGGAGACATCTGGGGCTTCGCCCCAGTCAATCTGCACATGGGTGATTGGCGCGTTGGTGGTTTGCTCATTTGCGATTGGCGCGTTGGCGATCGCAACCTCTGGGATAGTACCCTTTTGGACTGGCTTTTGGACTGGCTTTTGGATTGGGGAGAAGCTATCGTCTGCCACGGCATCTGGGTGAGCATAGTCTTCAACCGTAAGCGTCAGGCCAAAGGCTTCAAAATAAGCTGCAATCGTCTGGCGATCAACCGGTCCCTTACCGGAGCGCACCTTCGTCAGAGTGTTAATGCTTAGCCCCGTAATTTCAGTTAGCGCCTCTAATGTATAGGGCCCGCGATTGTTATCTTGAGCGGCCTGCTGAGCTTCTGCCACTTGCAGTCGTTCCCACCCCTGGGAGGAGAGTCTCACGCCACGTCTACGTTTTCCTCTTCTCGACTTTTTTTCCATGAAGATTCAGATTAGATGCAGTACTCAAGAGTGCATGACAGCCTTTAGCAATCTAGCTTTACGTCTCTTGCCACATGGTAGAGCACTTAAGTTGTGATAGAGATTCAAATTTTAACTTGTGACCATAGCCTCCAATCAAGAAAAGGGGCTGAAAGTCTCATCCTGTCTATTTTTTAGCGTACGATGCCAGCGCTGGTTTAAGTTGTGGCTTAACTTGTGATCCTAAGCTGTGAACTTGACTGGTGCAGTGTTGTCAGCTGCGGCAAGCTAATAACGTTCAACACAATCACATAAGTTAGCCATAAGTCAGCCTTTCGTAGCCTATAACGTAGCCTCTCGGCCTGTGTAATAGAAACAAGCAAACGCAGCAAGCGAGCGTTCTGCTGTTACTCCTGCTGTTACTCGGGCGTAACACAAATCAACGCTTTCTCTCACTAAAATGCTTCGTATAAACCGTCTTGATTTTTCATCAGGACTATTAGATTGCGTCGTTTTTTTGAGAGTGTTTTTCAGCCCTCTAAAAACTAAAGGAAATCCAAAAATGAACAGCTTTCTAACTCTTCTGATAAATGAAATTGTAGGTAACTTGTTTAAAGATGCTCCTACGATCGACGATCTCGGTGACATCTTTGTTGGTGGCAACGGAGATGACAATCTCCAAGGCGGCGATAAAGACGATATTTTCCTGACGAGCGGCGGTGACGATACTGTCTTAGGCGGTGGCGGCACCGATGTCGTTTTTGCCGGGAGTGGCAACGATCTTGTGATTGGTCAAACCGGCGATGATGTCGCCTTTTTAGGGAGTGGTGATGACCGCTTCATTTGGAACAACGGTGACGGCAGTGACTTCATCAACGGTGGCGCAGGTTTTGATATTACCGAAGTGAACGGTGCCGACGGTGCTGGCGATGAGTTTGACTTGCGCGAAGTTAAAGGTCAGGCCATTTTCAACCGACTCAATTTAGGGCAGTTTACCCTGACTAATGAAAAGATTGAGCAGTTTGAGATTAACGGCCAGGGCGGTGATGACTCACTGACGGTGGGTGACCTTACTGGCACTGAGGTTGAAAAAGTAGTCTTCAAAGGCGGCAAAGGGAACGACGTACTAGATGCCAGAGAAAGCTCTACGACCATTGAGGCATTTGGCGGTAAAGGCGACGATTTGTTGCTGGGTGGCTCTGCCGAAGATACGTTCTATGCGGGCGCTGGCGACGACATTGTGGTAGGTCAACGAGGAGATGATACTGCCTTCTTAGGAAAAGGGAATGACCGCTTTGTCTGGAACAATGGTGATGGCAGTGACTTTATTAATGGTGGTAAAGGCTTTGACATTACTCAAGTAAACGGTGCTGATGGTGCGGGCGATGAATTTGACTTGCGTCAAGATGGCAGACAAGCCATTTTCAATCGTCTTAACCTGGGGCAGTTTACCCTGACCAACAAAAAGATTGAACAGTTTGAAATCAATGGTCAAGGCGGTGATGATTCACTGACAGTGGGTGATCTTAGCCGCACTGGTGTTGAAAAAGTGGTCTTCTCAGGTGGCGACGGCAATGACACATTAGACGCCAGAGAAAGTTCGACCACTATTGAAGCCTTTGGGGGTGACGGCGACGATTTGCTGCTGGGTGGCTCCGCCGAAGATACGTTTTTCGCGGGTGCTGGCGATGACATCGTGGTCGGTCAGCGGGGCGATGATACCGCCTACCTACAAGACGGCGATGACCGCTTCATTTGGAACAATGGTGATGGTAGCGACTTCATCAACGGTGGTAAAGGCTTTGATGTCACCCAAGTGAACGGTGCCGACGGTCCAGGCGATGAGTTTGATCTGCGCGCAGTTGACGGTCAGGCCATTTTCAATCGGCTCAATCTGGGGCTATTTACCCTAACGAACGAAGAGATTGAACAGTTTGAAATTAATGGCCAGGGCGGTGATGACTCACTTACAGTGGGTGACCTCACTGGCAGCGGGGTTCAATCCGTTATCTTCTCGGGTGGCGACGGCAATGATTTTCTGAATGGGAGCGGTACGGCCACACCGATCACTGCTGATGGAGGTGCTGGTGACGACATTCTTATCGGCGGTAGCGGTGACGATATTCTTATCGGCGGCGGCGGTGCTGATTTGTTGATTGGCGGCGGCGGTAATAATACTCTGATCGGTGGCGACGGTAATGATTTCTTTGGCTTTGATACCGGCGCTGCCTTTAATGCAGCCGATATTGGAACAAATGTGATCCAAAACTTTGAGAGCACTGACAAAGTTGTACTAGATACTACTGTCTTTGCTGCGTTGACCAGCGAAATTGGTGGTGGGCTATCCGCCAGCGAGTTCGCTGTTGTCAATAGCGCGAAAGAAGCTGCCTTGAGCGATGCCCTGATTGTTTATGGCGCAAATACGGGGCAACTGTATTACAACCAGAATGGTGCTGAGGCTGGGTTTGGCAGCGGTGCCCAGTTTGCCACCATCGAAGGCGCACCCACGCTGGATGCTAATAGCTTTGTTGTTCAGGCATAAGCTCATCTTGCTTTAGGTACTTCGCTCTATGGTCAGCGTACGGATGCCTCTCGCTGTGGCGAGGCTTTGCCAACGAAATGGCCAACGTACGCTGGTCATCTAACTAACATTATCTCACCAGCATTTTATTGCTTCTGTCGAGTGAGTTAAGACATTAGTGATCGCTAGAAGTCATGTGTGGCAACGGCTCACTCGACTAGCAAATCCTTTAACGTAACCCTTTGAGTTGCGTAACAGAGAGAAAGAGAAAAGAGAAACCCATCAGAATGTAGGAGAACACCATGCGTAACGTTATTCTTCATGCCTTTAACTGGCGTTACACCGACATTATCAGCAATCTAGAAACCATTCGCTCAGCTGGTTATGGTGCTATTTTGATTCCGCCACTGCTCTACTCTGATCCTAACGGAGATCAGTGGTGGCAGCGCTATCAGCCCAAAGACTATCGGGTTTTACTTTCTCACCTCGGTGGAAAAAGAGAGTTAGAACAACTGATTGCCGCTTGCCATGCAGGCACACCTAAATTACGGGTGTATGCGGATCTTGTTATTAACCACATGGCCAATGAAGATCGGAGCGATCGCTTTGAGTTCCCAGGAAAAACAGAACTAGAGCGCTATAAAGCGAAACCTGATCTCTACGAAGAGAACCGACTATACGGCGATCTAAGCGAAGGTCTGTTTTCTGACCTTGACTTTAATCATGCGGGCGAAATCGAAGGCCACGAATGGTCTGATCGAGGGGCTGTGCAATATCAAAATTTATCTGGACTCCCGGATCTTAAAGATTCTCCTTGGGTCTTCGAGCAACAGCGATTGATGGTCGAAGCATTAGTAGAGATGGGATTTGATGGGTTTCGAGTAGATGCCATTAAGCACATGACTGAGCGAATGGTCGATAACCTTGCTGACCGGCCATCTGTACGAGAACAGTTTTGGTTTGGTGAAGTGCTCACAGGTGGCGAGCATGATGAGCGCGTTTTCTTAGAGCCGTTCCTCAGAGAAACCTGGATGTCAGCCTATGACTTTCCACTGTTTAACACTATCCGTGAAGCGTTTGGCTTCGGCGGCTCACTCCGTCAGCTGGTGAGTCCTCAGGATTACGGCAACGCGCTTCCATGGGACAGAGCAGTCACCTTTGTGGTCAATCACGATGTCCCTCATAACGATGGATTTCGCACTTGGTTACTCTCTCCTCAAGATGAGCATTTAGCACATGCTTACATGCTTGGGCGAGATGGCGGTGTCCCGCTAATCTACTCCGACAACAACGAATCTCACTACCCAGAAGACAAAGATCGTTGGCTAAATCTGTACAAGCGTCCCGATATCACTGCCATGATTGAGTTTCACAACGCGCTACAGGGTGAGCCAATGGCGATGCTCTACGAAAGCGATACCTTACTGGTCTTTCGCCGAGGCGATCGCGGCATTGTTGCTATCAACAAAAGCGATTCAGACCAGCGAGTAGAACTCAACACCTGGGGGCTCAACAATCCAGGTACCTATAGAGACCTCATTCACAATCATAGTCTGACGATTTCTGGAAACAGGCTATCTCTCCTAGTTCCAAGTCGCTCAGCTCAGATGTGGCTCTGTGAACTACGTTTTTCACGCACGCCTTAAGTCAGCCCTAAGTTAGCTATTCCTATCCCTTAAGCTAGCTTCTCGCTCGGTTTACTAGATCGTATAGAGCGGTCAACCGGAGCAGTCAATTGCAGGCTTGCTTTAGATTTGCTAACGCTGATTTGTCTCTTGCAGACATCAACTGTCTCTTGAAGACCTCAATTGATTTCCAACAACTGATTTCCAACAACTGATTTCCAACAACTGATTTCCAACAACATTTTAATTTAGCGAGGCTATATCGATGACAAAGCTATCAAAGCCCAGACCTAACGCCTCTTGGCCTTTTAGACCTAGACCTAAGCCTTTTAGACCTAGACCTACCGGCTCTAGGCCTAAGCCTACTACTCGGCCCACCCCCCAGCGACCACCCATTGCAAAACCCGTCGATATGGGCGAACCACCCTCAGGTCCACCGCCAGCCGTTGATACACCCTCCGAGGCCCAGCAGGCAACCACACGCTCAGAGGCTGAAACCTACGAGGAGATTGGCAGCACCCTTGGTCAAGGCTACGAACAATCTCCTCCAGAGGATATTCCCGGTCAACCCCTATCGCAGCTAGTCTCGTCCGGCGCGTTGCCACAGTACGATCTTATGCTGCGGCTGCAATCACAGATCGAAGAGGGATCTCTCACCCTAGATAAGTCAGTACTGGGAGACTATGGCATTATGGCCGAGCTCGTGGGCTCGATCTTGGATGTTCTTACCCCCATTCGTAATCCCAAAATTGAATTTGTTCAAGGGTCTCCAGGCATTGTTGGCATCCCAGGTATGGAAGTCTCAGAAGATCCCTCGACAGACGAGAATTTGGCCACGCCTGAAGATCATGCCTTAAAGATTTCGGGAGACGTAACGCTCTTTGGTTCAGAGGCCGCAAAACTAGAGTACGCTGACTTCTTTCACTATAAGGGAAGGCCCCACTGCGTCTTCAAGTATATTCTCTCTAAAGAGTTAGGAATTGGCACGTTCTTGCCAGGCGTGCCGCTGATTCAGGGCCTAAAACTCTCTGGGCCAACCTTGATTGCAGCAACAGCTAGTACCCTATACGATCCGAGCCTCGACTCGGGGATTAACGAAGGATTCAATTTCTTCGGCAATTTGAAAATTGCTGAGTCGGATGATCCTAGCATTCGCTTTATTGGTGATTTGCTCAAAGTGCAAGAACTTGCGTTACATGCGGCAGTAGATACCGCAGGTGCAACACCTGAGTATTTGCTAGAAGGCGCGGTTCAGCGAGACATCACGCTGGTAGATGGTGACAATTTTAAGCTGCGCTTTACCCGTTCGGATGTGGGGATTTCCGTGAAAGGAAAGCCACCAGAACCGGCCATTTCCATGTCTAATGACTTGGTGGTTACTCTCAAAGAGAAAGGAGAAGACACCCATCTGGTGTTTACCGGCGGCGTGAAGGTTGAGCTGGAATCTATCACAGGCTCATTCACTATGAACGGCACAGGGCGCAGCCCGCAAGGCGATCTCTCTGGGTCTATTCAGAATACAGGGGAGTGGAAAGATCCCTTTGGGATTCCTGGCATTACGATTCGACAATTTGCATTGCAGGTTGGGTTTACCTATTTGTTTCCCTTTGTGGACAACGTGGGTATTCATGCCAATATGAAAATCGGCGACGTGGATGGTCAAATTTCTATCCTGGTAGATACCAACGATCCGGATCAGTTCGTGCTGGCAGGGGCAACCGAGCGGATTACGATGATCCAGATTATGAGTTCTATGACACCCGCTACGTTTGTCGCGTATCAGGCACTGCCGGGTAAACTCCGGCGAGCCATGAACAAAGCGTTGGATGTGGCCCTAGAAGATGTGAAGCTCAGCATTGTTCCCAGTGCAACCTCAATTGGGGGCGTCCATTTTCGAGATGAAGGGGTCACCATCGCAGGTAAACTAGCGGTCTTTGGTTGGCAGGCGAGCATGTATCTAAACGTGGATACCTTTGATGGCATCACGGCTGCTGCCGATATGGACCCACTCAACATTGCGAATGTGTTGAAGATAACGGGTGCTTTAGGAGAGGCCGCGCCGAAGATGCGTTTGCGGCTTTCACCCACTGAAACACCCGATCTCCACATTTCTTCGAAGATTGAGTTTCTGGGTCTCAGCCAAGAACTGTTCGTAGACGTGGGCGAAGATGGGATGTTGTTCGTTCTCAATCGCAAGTTAGGTAAGTTGCTCTCTACTAACTTACGCTTCTCATACGGCGATGGTGATTTTGAAGCCCTCGGCAGCATTGATTTCAACCTGAATTTGAGCCTGAACACATTGCTCGGTGAGATTACCCTCGTGGATGTTGGCTTTAATGCCAGCGCCAACTTCCGGGCAGGCCAGTCGGCAGGGTTCTACGCCTCAATTGAAGGAGACTTCCGGCTCTATGGGAAGACGGTTACTTTCCCGACTCTGACCTTAGAGGCTGTCCCCAGCGACTTTCAGGCAGTGTACAACCATGTGATAGACCAAATTAAGGATAATGCCCTAGATCTTTTGGGCGGTGTCTTTGAGACGCTCGAAGAGTGGGCAAATGCCGTCAAAGATGGGCTGGTTGACTTTGGCGGAGAAGTGGCAGAGGTTGCTCATGATGTCTATAAGGCATCAAAAGAAGCGGCTGCTAAGGCCTATAGAACCCTTGGTAAGGGTGCGACGGCAGCGGCGAATGGTCTTGCTGCTGCGTATGACCTTTCTGCTGAAGGCGTGGCTCAGGTACTCGAGGGTGCCAACTATGCGGCAGAGGAAGTTGCAGAGGCGATGGAAAATGCCTTTAATCTCACTGTGGAAGCGGCAGCCGAGGTCTTGAAGGCTGCGGGCTATGCCGCGGAGGAAGTGGGTGATGCCCTCAAGAGTGCCTACGATGCCTCAGCGAGGGTAGCCGCCGAGGCGCTGAATCATGCTGGCTATGCCGCAGAGGAAGTGGGTGATGCCCTCAAGAGTGCCTACAATGCCACCGCCGAAGTTGCCGCCGATGCCTTGAAGTATGCAGGCTATGGGGTGGGAGAAGTCGGTGATTTTCTCCAGAGCGGCTATGGTTTGGCCGGAGATGGTCTGAAGACTGTTCTACGGGGCGCTGGTTATGCGGCCAAGGAAGTTGAGAAGTTCTTGAAAGATGTTGGGCAATTTTTCGAGGATAACTTGAACCCAACGAAGTGGTAGATAGAAAGAACAGAGTAATCTCTTTGAGATTCTCTCTTTGAGAATCTCAAAGAGACCCAAAACTAAGGAGAATAATAATGTCAGTATCGAATGTTCATGGATTTGTAGAGAAACTAAAAGACTCGGCGTTTCGGGCACAGGTAGCTTCAGATCTGTTGTTTATAAAAGAAGGAGACTGGACTGCGGTGAGTCAACTAGCTGCTCAGCACGGGTTTGAGTTTACCGAGGATGAATTAAAGTCCCAAATGAAAACCTACTGGGGGTTTTTCAAAGGCGCAGGCCAAAAACCAGATTTAGGCTGGAGTGATTCTACGCTATCGGAGGCTTGAGATTAAGATGATGTTGTCCTCCTCTACGATGTCGGCTTCCCCTACGAAGCGGTCTTTGGATAGTTTGTTAGCGAAAATAGGCATGTTCCTGAAAGCTTGTCCGAAGGTGACTTTGGAATGGTCGCTGAGAGTGGGCGCGGGGACAATGTCTGATGGCGATCGCATGACCTGTTGGGTAGAGAAAAGCTCAAAGGGAAGCTCGGAAGAAAGCTTTGCAAGGGTTTCCCAATTGTTGCAAGCGATCGCAGCCCCACCTTCCGTTCAAACCATACAGTCTACACAATCACCCATCTCCGTGAGACAGGGCATCAGCGTCGCCCTGTTGGAGCATGGGATTGAGTGGCGCCTCTACTTACATACTCGCGAGCCAAACGCCACAGACCGCTACCAATCATGGCGATGGCGATCGGTAGCGTCTGGCTTAGAATCTGGGCAGCCAGCCGTGCAAGCGGATCACTATGGGTTTTATTTTTTGCCCGCAACCCCCACAGGAGAAACTCCTGTAGAGTTAGTGCATCCGCTCTTTGTAGATGCGGCGGGGCAATTAGTACAGCACGAACGGCTGCGGAGCATGTCTGGATTTTGGCTACGCCACCGGGGTGATCAGGTACTACAGGTGGACTTGATTTACCCCTGGTATCCTCGGGTGTCTGAGTTTGATTCGACATTGCGATCGCTTGTCACTGCTATAGGTGGATCAGACGCGTGGATAACAACCTACGCAGACTATCCTCTTCGGCATATTGCCTTTAACGGAAAAGACCGAGAGCCAGGGTTTACGCTCTATTTTTCAGCGCCCATGGATATGGGCTCAAAAATGGGTTGGCCCCCTACATTGCACGCATTAAAAGAGCGGGTATGCGCTCACAGCCAAAAAATGCAGCAGCATATGGAACAGACCTTATTCTCTAGATTGCCAGCTAAAACAACGCCAGCTAGAACAACAGGGCTGACTAAAACAACAAATGCTCGGATATCGGTAGGGAAATTTTACGATACGCAGCGCATCGATCTATGGCGTCAGGTGCTGGGAAATAAAATGCATTATCACTTTGGCCTTTTTGAGCATAGTCACCAGCTACCCGATAGGAAAGATGCCATGGATGAAGCTGCCATTGATGCGGCATTTGATCGGGCAGTGAGTGAGCTGTATCCCTTTATCCCCAGAGGTGGCCGCGTTTATGACATTGGTTGTGGTTGGGGTGGCCCCGCGCTACAGCTGCAGGTAGAACGAGGCTGCCAGGTTGAGGGCATCACTATCAGTCGAACGCAAGCCCAGTACTGTACAGCACAAGGGCTACAGGTGCGTCATGGGAACGTAGAAGAGACCTTGCCACCAGGATATTTTGACTGCATGATCATGATGGAGTCTCTCTGCCACGTCCAGGATAAGCTGCGTTTGTTAAAGAGCCTCCGGCTGTTTGGTAAGAAATTAGTCATTCGAGCACATTGTCAGGATCGTCATCCTACAAGTCGAAACTTTGGCGGAACGATGCTAATGAATAGTTCATTACAGCTGCGATCTTTGGTAGAACAGGCAGGGTGGAACATTGTTCATTGGCAGAATCGTCGCCAAGAATCAATGCCATCAGTGTTAGTCTGGCAGCGACGGCTACAGTCGATCCCCCCGAGTGATGATCGCCATTTGGAGACATTACGAGACTTTTGTAATCGGGTAGTAGCGCATTGGGATGAGTGGAGTGAGTCTAATCCATTGATTGAGATAGTGGCTGAGTAATGAATGGAGACTGTTGTGAACGAGTTAAACGCTTAAGTTGCATGGACTCCACCATTAGTTTTCTACGTTTATGAGATAGCATATGCCCTATCAAAACAAATTTGAGATGAAAGAGAATTTAAGAATGACTGATTCATCCACACTCACACCACAAGAAGCCCGATTAATCGCGAAAGATGCGTTCATTTATGCGTATCCGATGGTAGACAGCTACCGGATTCTTTTTGCTTTCTTTCTTTGGCCCAACAATGCCGAATACAAGGGGCCTTTAAATAAATTGCTTGGCAAAGCACAACTGTTCACGCCATCGGACACCACAATTCAGACACCGAACGCGGACACACCTTACTGCGTGGTTGGTGCAGATCTTCGCGCGGAGCCTTTAGTTTTGACGGTGCCGGTGATAGACCCTAAGCGCTACTACTCTATTCAACTCATTGATGCGTACACTCACAATTTCGAATACGTTGGCACTCGGGCGACAGGCAATGGCGGCGGCAAGTACTTGCTGGCAGGGCCTGACTGGACGGGGCAGACACCGGCTGGAATCACCGCCGTGATTCGTAGCGAAACCAATCTTGCGCTAGCCTTGTACCGTACCCAGCTTTTCGACTCAGATGACTTAGAGAATGTCAAAAGCATCATTGAGAATGGTTACAAGGTTCAGCCGCTGAGCCAGTTTACAAATGCGGAGCCGCCAGCAAAAATGCCAGCGGTGAGATACCCGAGACCCGTCAGAATAGGTGAGGGCGAAACTTCGCTCAGAATATTTAGCCTGTTGAATTTCTTGCTCACGACGTTTTGTCCAACACACGAATCCGAAACAGAATTGATGGCTCGCTTCGCCAAGCTCAATATCGGACCTGGCCTGACCTTTAACCCGACAGAACTCTCTGAAGAATTAAGACAGGCCGTTGAGCAAGGTGTAAAGGACGGTTGGGATGCTTATCTGGAGCTGAAGAAGAATCAACTGACCACTCAAGTGCTCACAGCCGCCGACCTATTCGGCACCCGTGAGCACTTGACGCAAACCGGTAACATTTACCTGTACCGAATGGCTGGCGCGATTCTTGGCATCTGGGGCAATTCTATTGAGGAGGCGATGTATCCCTCCTACTATAGCGATGCAGACGGTAACGAATTAAATGCCTCAGGTGATGTCTGTTATACACTACGCTTCGAGCCAGGTGGATTGCCACCGGCTGACGCTTTCTGGTCAGCAACAATGTATAACCTTCCTGAGCAGCTCCTCGTGAAGAACGAACTCGAGCGCTACCTAATTAATTCAACAATGTTAGACAACAATGAACTTGTTCTTGACGCAGATGGGGGACTGACGCTTTATATCAAACACGATCAGCCAACTGTAGAAAAAGAGAGAAAGAACTGGCTACCTGCACCAGATAAGGGCTTCTTCATATCCTTGCGGCTTTACTTGCCACAACAAGAGGCGATTAATGGCACATGGCAAACGCCACCACTAAAGCAAGCAAATCCCACACTGCACTGGACAATCAGGCTTAAGCATCTCTTTTTAGCTTTCTTTCGCGCCGGTAGTTAATTGATCTGTTAATTTCACAAGTCAGCCAGAAGTCGGCCTTTCATAGCCCTTAACTTATTAAAAGCTTCTGACCAAGAATAAGTCTTAAAGCTTATTTTTTAGAATCATAGCGAACCTTAGGCTATTAGCAGAAAGATACTTCAAACAGCTCAAAAATTGACAGCCTCCATGAGCGTGGTTGCGCGATCTTTAGCCCCTGTTTTAGAGTTCAAAATGGGTTTTATAAAAAGGGATCTGCTTAAGCCGAGCATAGTTATTTTTGATAAATAGCGCTTCGTCAGCCAACAGTTGTTTAACCTGGGCAGATAAAGTAGTAGACAAAGCGGTGGTTTTGCCGAAGGGATAAACCCTGATAAATCGTGGGCATATCTGACGAAAGATGTTGTGAAATGGAAAATCAGTGTCTTGAAGCTCACAGGTAAAGGACGCTTGGGTAGAAACCTGTGTTGGTAATGGCTGGCTGCTCTGAACTTCGAAGGATACGGGAAGTGCCGGGGCCATTCGTTGAATGGGTTTGAAGGGCGAGTCTTCTGAGAAAACTGAGCCGAGAGTGAGGCCTTCTAAAGCCGTCATCACCCGGCCATCATAAATGAGCCAGCCCTGGGACTGGTAGTGCCTTTGCGGTACGGTTACTTGGGCTGAAAAGATAGGCTTGTTAACCAAGGTGGTATTGGTGAGGACTGCGATTTGGAAAGGCCCAAAATCTGCGATCGCTACTTCGTCAAATACGGACTTTGAGGGTTTGGGAACAGAATAAACCATGGAACTAACCTCTTTTGAATGTCTGGGTGAATTGAATAGCGAGCTGACCATAACGCTATGAACAATGTCGTCTATGTTACAGAACACCATCGGCTCCTGTCGTTATAGGAAATGTCTGGTCTTTTTTGTCTGGTCTTTTTGTCTGGCCTTTTCAATTATGAAAGATAACTCTGAGGAATTTATGTCAGCGTCAGTTTGGGATAAGAAACCTAAAGACACTAGGCCTGAGTCCCTTCCAATGGAGGGGTGAGCATTCCCAGCGCCGCCAAGCAACGCGGGGGCTCACACCTCCCGAGAGCGAAAATCGAGGCCAAGCGACTGAAAATTCTGAACTGTAAAGGCTTAAAATCAACGCCTTCCTGGCACGATACTTACTAATGCGCTAGCTGCGGCTATTAGTTTACAGGCGCGTGCTCAAGTATTTGCCGAGCAGGGCATTTGGCACGATGCTTTAGATACCATCGCAGATACCATCGCTCAGATGCGCTGCGCCAATCCTAATGATGCGATCGCCCAAGAAAACATCGTGAACTGATCGAGAAGACCCTCCTAGCTACCCGTAACCTCATTAAATGTTTATAGCGAACAGTTACAGTTCACTCAGGCATTCAAACATATAAGCAGTAGGTACGCGTGGTGGCAGCTGAAATGGGAACCCTGTTAGTTAAAAATAGTCATACGCTCGTCACCATGGACGATGAGCGCAGAGAACTCCGTGATGGTGGATTGTTTGTTCGAGACAATGTGATTGAACAAGTGGGCACGACAGATGAGCTACCCGTCACTGCTGATGACGTTCTCGACCTTGGCGGACACCATGTTCTGTTGCCAGGACTGGTCAATACTCACCACCACTTTTTTCAAACGCTTACCCGCGCAGTGCCTGCTGCTCAAAATGCGACGCTCTTTGGCTGGCTTCAGGCACTCTATCCTATTTGGTCAAAGCTTAAGTGCGAAGACATCTATGCCAGCACTCAAATGGCTGCTGCTGAGCTAATGCTCTCCGGCTGTACGACTGCGAGCGATCACCTGTACTTATTTCCTAACGATTGCACACTTGATGATGAAATTCGCGCTGCGCAAGACATTGGCCTGCGGTTTCATGCTAGCCGAGGCAGTATGAGCGTTGGTGAGAGTAAAGGCGGACTGCCACCAGATGTGATAGTGGAAGAAGAGTCTTCTATCTTAAAAGACTCTCAAAGGCTGATTGAGCAGTATCACGACAACAGCCGCCACGCGATGATGCGAATTGTTTTGGCACCCTGTTCTCCCTTTTCGGTTTCGCCAGATTTAATGCGAGAGTCTGCGGCGATGGCGCGTACTTATCCCGGCGTGAGGCTGCATACTCACCTCGCTGAGAACAAAAGCGATGTGAACTATAGCCTAGAGACCTTTGGTATGAGGCCAGGTGACTATGCTGAGTCTGTCGGGTGGCTGGGCGAAGATGTGTGGCATACTCACTGCGTACAGCTCAGCGACAGTGCTATTGAGAAGTTTGCTCGCACGGGTACAGGCGTGGTGCATTGCCCCTGCAGCAATTTACGATTGGCCAGCGGAATAGCGCCCGTGAGAAAAATGCTCGATCAGGGCGTTTCGGTGGGGCTCGGTGTCGATGGGGCCGCGTCTAATGATGCTTCAAATTTGTTACAGGAGGCGCGGAGTGCTTTTTTAGTTGCGCGCGTAAGGGAGCATAATGCAGCTGCGATGACGGCCCGCGAGGCGCTAGAGATAGCCACCCGAGGCGGTGCTAAGGTGCTCGGCAGAGAGGATATTGGCTACCTGGCACCAGGGATGTCAGCTGATTTTGTTGCGTTTGATGTGGATGCGCCTGCGCTAGTGGGTAGCCATCACGACGTGGTGGCGGCACTGATTTTTTGCCAGCCGCCCGCTGTGGATTACAGCTTTATCAACGGCAAAAAAGTTGTTGATAAAGGGCGACTGACGACGGTAGATTTACATAGGCTGGTGACGAACTGTAATCGTTTGGCAAAGGCTTTGCTCACCGACTAAAGTTAGGTCGTTGAAGCTGAAGGCCCTTAAAACTGATGCCTAGTTTCTAGCCAAATCCGCATTTCTGTTTCTGAAGCATTGCGGATTATCGTATCAGAGACACTGTCATAAGCATTCCAAAGGGTATGGCCAGCAGCATCCTTGCTTTCCCATACTCTGGGTTCGGAGGTGGACGTCATTTGCACAAACAGCGTGCTTAGTAGATTGCTCACTAGATTGCTGAGTTGGCCAGTTAGATTGGGCTTAGTGGCTGAATGAGCAGATGACTGCTGAAGAGATGACTGCTGAAGAGATGACTGCCGCAAAGAGAATTGAGGTAGGGGCCAATAAGCTTGATTGCCTGAAAAGCGATAGGTGGTGGCTCTCATCTAATTTGTTCCTTAATTTCACAACTGACTATAGTTTAAGAAACCGTAAAATAAGATACCAAAACGGGCACTCATCCCTTACATGAGAAGGTTTGATGCATGGAAGAAATGAGAATAACCCGTACGCTTTAGCCAGTTCTCCTTTCGTTGTATACAATGTACGAGGCTGATTCTGTCAAAGCTGGCTTATGTACTCTATTTCTATGCACTATGGAACTTGTGCGATGTGAAAATAGTGTGATATCTCTTTTGTGACTATTTTATGACTATGAGAGAGACTCACCAAAATCAAATTAAGCTGTCGCAGCTCAAGATTGTTGTGGCTGTCGCTGAGCAGAAAACGTTTGGCGAGGCAGCTTTGGTGCTGGGCATTTCGCAATCGGCTGTGAGTCATGCGATCGCCTCTTTAGAAGACGCTCTGGGCGTTATTCTTTTCTCTAGGGGTCGCCACGGCGCTACCTTAACGCCGGTAGGGGCAAATATTTTGCCCCACGCTAAAGCCGCTGTAGACAGTGTTTCTGCCATTTCAAAAGAAGCGGCAATTGGTAAAGGTGTAGAGCGAGGAAAGGTGCGTATTGCTGCCTTTCGCAGTGTTGCGGCGCATGTGTTGCCCGAAGGGCTCAAGCGGCTTCACGAAAAATTTCCAGGGATTGTTGCCAATTTGACCGAGCATGACAACGATCAGCAAGTTGAACAGGCCCTAAAGGAAGGACGCGCCGATATTGGCATTATTATTTTACCGGCGAGCAAGGGGCTCACCGCTTGGGAACTGCTAAAAGATGAGTATGTTGTGCTACTGCCACCAGAGACTCAGCTAGAGGGCGACGAGCTAACCTGGGCAGCGCTTGTTAAGCAGCCTTTACTCATGCCACCGGTCGATTACATTATGATGCGTCCGGTGTATAGCCATATCAACGGGTTGGGCTATCGGCTCAATGTTGTCAATGAAGTTGAGACGGATGCGGCTACCGTCAGCCTCGTCGCACAGGGGCTCGGTGGAACCATTCTCCCCAGGCTAGCGGCCCTCCCCATTCCTGATGCCGTACAGGTTTATGCCCTACCCGTGCCGCTAGAGCGACCCATCGGCGTAGCTGTCCTCACCGATGCACTCCAGTCACCCGCCGTATACGCACTCCTGGATATCCTAAAGCAATAGGCTTACCAACAACCGGCAAGCCTATTGCTATGTGTTAAAGCTGTTTATTCAAGCGGCCTATCAGCGCTTAGGATCAAGGATTTAATAATATGCATAATGTTTAAGCCTTCATGCCTTAGGAAGGCCATCCCACTATTGTTCTTTTAATTGTAGAAAGATTTAGCAGCAGACAGCGTCAACAGTTGATCGGTTGTCCAGCCTGCTTTTTTAGCTGCTTGCTTATAGCCTTCTGTCATTGCGCCAGCACCATAGGCTCCTTCTAAAACCTTGCCCAAATTCAGGCGCTGAGCGAGTTGAGTAAGGGTGTAAGCAGAATTGATTGTTGTAGTTTTCATAAAACACTGGCTCCTTAAACGTTGCTTTGAACACCTTTATAGTAAGAAACCGTAGCGAATGATACCAAAAGTAATCGGCACCCTATTGCATGAGTAGGTCGCATGTAATAGGGTGCCAATGTGGCTTGCGCGTTAGAAAGAGAACTGCGTTTGTAGGTTGAAAACGTGAATATCTGGGTTATCGCCAAAGTTGTTGACGTTGTTAATCCAGTAATACGAGGGCACAAGTGCAATATTTTGACTCAGCGGATAGCGGTAGGAGACCTCAAGCTCTTGCTGAACAGCGCCATCGCCGCCGCCTGAGGCAAGGAAGTTGCGACCGTCCAAAACGTCAAAAGGTTGAACGTAGGAGATGATTCCCTGAGCGCCTTTTTTGAAGAGATCGGGAAATGCCACGCCCACCTGAACAGATTGCGCGTTGATTTGCCCATCGGGCAGCGTATCGCTGACTGGAAAAAGGTCGGTGCTGCCGTAGCTGTAGCGGCCAAACAGGCCAAAGCCATCGGTCACTAGCCAATCGAAATTGACCAAAAAGGTATCGGCAGCCGCCGTCCGCAGAGGGCCGCCAAAGCCATCATCTGCAAAGCCGTAAATCGGTTCGCTGATGGCACCGCCGACAAATCCGTTGGCGTTGGGCTCAATGTTAGAGCGCGTGTAGAGAAACCTAAGATTGAGATCATCTGTAGGGTAGACGCCGACTTGACCGGTGAGGGTTGTTGTTCCGGCAAAGAGCCCGTTTTCTTGAGCGCTCCGCGGGCCGGGCAAAAACTCGGTGTTTTCAGCTAAGTAACCCACTCTAAAATCGAGCCAGTCGGCAATGTCCCACTGTGCCACTGCGCCTGCGCCTCTATCAATGGCGTTGACCTGGGTCCCACCGCTAGAGTTAAAGCTATTGGCCCCTGTGAGATAAAACGTGAAGCGGTTGTTGTCAAAGTGGCGGTACCAGTTAATCGCTGGGCCCACGGTAAATGAGAGCTTTTCACCAACAGGAAAAGAGTAAAATACCTCTCGGACAATCAGGTTGTCTTGGCCGCCTGTGGTGCCGGTTTGTAAGGTAAAAGGAACGCCAAAGGTATTGAATAATCCAGCTGAGCCAAAGGCGTTGGCACCGCCGTTCCCATCTCCACTGGTGAGCTGAAGCTGCAAGCGGTCTTCCCCGGAGAAAGAGGTTGTGAAGTTTAACCAGGTGTAGTAGCTAAAGGTCGGTTCTGGATTGTCTGTGATGGTTCTTATCACAGGGTCGTTGGTGATAGGGTCGCGGGCAGGTGCGAATACGTTAATGCCTTCTGCCTGTACGTCATCACTGGCCGTTGCAAAGTTTAAGCTGCCAAAGAGCTGCGCGTTGAACTTGGTTGTCGTCGAAAATTGATTGGCCTCTAGCTCAGCAACGTCGAGTTCTAGGGTGTCTACTTGTGATCGCACTGCCGCCAGCTCAGCGGCAAATTCTTCCTGCAGGCGGTAGGCGCTATCGAAAAGGCCATCGGCGGGCAAGATTTGAATCACGGTGTCCAAGCAGGCATTGAGTCCTGCTGCGAACTCATAGCGAGTCAGCGCCCGGTTCCCTTGAAAGCTGCGATCTGGATAGCCCTCTAAGCAGCCATATTCTTCTACTAAGCGCTGGAGCGCTGTAAAGGCCCAATCTCCTGGCTGCACATCAGAGAGTTCTGACACGCTGGTGACTTGCGCTAGCTCAGCAGGCTCCTGCAATGTGCTCTCAATTGAAAGTCCTTCACTGGAACTGCTCTCAGCTGCGTTGAGAATCGCTGCATTCGACGCTGCTGATTCTTGAAGATCAGCGAGCTTTAATTGAGATGATAGTTCTGTGGAAGGAGAGCCTATGGCCAAGGACAAAGCTGTTGACAGACTTTCATTGGCCTGTTCTAGCGGAGTACTGGTTGCTTGATTTTTGACTGCTTGATTTTTGATTGTCAGGGTATTGACTGCTTTGAAATCGGCAACTTTTTTTAGGTCAGAAGCCATTGCAGCTCCGCTCGATATACTCAAGAATACGCTCCCGCTAATGAGCCCAAAGCCAAGCAGAAAACGAGCGATCGCAGTTGAGAGTTGGGCCGGTGCTTTGAGGGCACTAGAAATATGAGTCTTGAAAACAGCTGAACTTTTTGACATGATGAATCCTCACACACCTGTGAAATGACGGATGAAATAAAATTACGCACTAGAATCACACACTCTTGCGGAAGCAGAGCTGCTGGTAGCCTGCTCTAACTCCCGTCTTAAAGAGATGAGGATATTGAAATCAGCTATTTTTTGGAAATAGAATGAAAAGAGACTAGGCTTCTAGCTAGTGGATTCTAATAATGGAGAGTTTATTCTCGTTCTCCTGGCAAAATAATATTGAGCACGAGTGCGACCAGTCCGCCAGTACTAATGCCTGAAGAGAAAATACTTTTCATCAAGGTAGGCAGCTTGTCTAACGCATCGGGAACAACGCTGACGCCTAAGCCAAGTGCTAACGACGTCGCTAAAATAATGGAGGCTCGTTTGTTCAAGTTGACCGTGGAGATAATCTTGATACCTGCGACGGCAACCGAGCCAAACATGATGATGGTGGCTCCCCCTAATACAGGCTGTGGGATGGTTTGAAAAATACCTGCAATAACAGGTACGAGCCCTAGCAGTAGAAAGACGCCTGCAATAAAGAGACCTACGTAGCGACTGCCGATGCCAGTAAGCTGAATAACGCCGTTGTTTTGGCTGAACGTTGTGTTGGGGAATGTGTTGAAAATAGCTGCGATCGCAGAATTCACCCCATCGCCTAAAATCCCGCCCTGAATACGGTCAAAGTACTTTTTACCCGCAATGGGCTGCCCTGTGAGCAGTGAGGTTGCTGTTAGGTCTCCGGTTGATTCAATTGTCGTAATTAAAAACAGAAACGCGAAAGGAATAAACGCCGCAAGATTAAAGCCAAAGCCATACTTGAAAGGAACAGGCACTGTAAAGGCGGGCAACCCAGCCAGACTGCTAAAGTTCACCAAACCCATAGGAATAGCCACAATGTAGCCAACCAGCAGTCCGATAGCGACAGAAGACATCCTCAAGAACGTGCTTCTAACATTGTTTAGGGTGATGATAATGCCTAACACTAGGCCCGCCAGCAAAAGATTAGAAGGGTTGCCAAAGGTCTCGTTTGCCCTGGCTGCAAAGCCACCAGCCATACTGGTAAGCCCAACATTCACCAGAGTAAGCCCAATGAGGGTGACCACAATTCCAGTGACTAGCGGCGTCACAATACGGCTAGCAAACTGAATAAACCGGCTCAATACCATTTCAATAAATGAACCCATAAAACAGAGTCCAAAAATAGTGCCAAGAGCCTCTTGAGGCGTACCGCCTGCGCCAGTAACAGCCAAGCCTGCGGCAATCACCGGGCCAATAAAGGCAAAACTTGTTCCCTGTACGCTCAGCAGACCTGAGCCGATAGGACCGATTTTCTTGGCCTGAATGAAGGTTGCAATTCCTGATACGAACAGTGACATGCTCACCAAATAAGCGCTGTCAGCTGGGGGAAGCTCAAGCGCACCAGAGATAATCAGAGCCGGCGTAATAATGCCAACAAAACAAGCAAACACATGTTGAACCGCAGCAAAAATGGCATCGCGAACGGGCGGTTTGTCTTCTAGTCCATAAATCAAGTCATGTTCAGCAGGTGCTTCTGTTTCCAGCAGGACCTCCTCTTTTGTGGCTGGTTCATTGGTGATCATATCGGGACCTTCCATAAATAGTTACAAAGACACTGCATCAAAGCCGCTGCTGTAAGAAAAGTCAGATAACAGAAACTTTTAGCTCGACTATGAATCTGCTTAAGATCAGTTCATGCACCCTAAAGTGGCCTTGTGTGGAGGGATGCAGGATTGTATACAATTTATGCCGAAGGGAAACGTGAAAAAGTATTGACGGTTACTTTTGTATTTTTTCTTAGGCTTTCATTAGAATTTGGGTGCTGCATTCTAATAAACAAAAGGCACAGAACAAACGGTACGCTTCAGCTACCGCGATAGGTGCTATAAGACCAAGGAGACACCAGTAAAGGCACATGATAGTGAGTGCTTGCATCTGCAATGCCAAACCGTATGGGCACCAAGTCTAGAAAGGGATAGTCCCCAGAGGCGGCGTCCATAGAGCGATCAGGATTCCTTTTACAGAAGTAATCACCTACCGCAAAAACAATTTCATAAAACCCTAGTTGAAACTCTTTGCCCTCTAACAGTGGGGCGTCGGTACGGCCATCTTTGTTTGCTCTTAGTGTCTTGAGATGCTGACAATTTGGCTGAAATCGAGCCCATGTTTCACTTTCTTTTTCTGAACTGGAGACAGCTCCACTTTCAGTAGACTCCAATCCATTCGCTTTTGGTGGTGTATCCACTCGAAACAAAACGACTTCTATACCTGCGGCTGGGCAGCCGTTGGCCGTATCTAAAACATGTGTTGATAACCAGCCCATTTGCGCGCTCCTGTTGACGGCCTAGATTTTTGTAGTCGTTTAGGCTCTAAAGTATTGTTGACCGCTATGTCAGCGGGCCACCCAGAATAATTTTCTCTAGGGCACCTCGTACGGCGTCTGGGTCTTCTACTTTGAGCTGTTGGTACCAGTCTTGAGTGATGCTTTCATCTTTGCCATAAATGGTGTCTGTGCGCTTACGGGCCTTTAGCACTAGCTGGGCAGTGCGGGCCTTGCGGGCTTGTTCGTAGCGAGTGAGCGCATCGGCCACGCTGAGGTTAGTGGTGATTAAAAACTGCGTGAGTACGAGTGCATCTTCCATTGCCTGACAGCCGCCTTGCCCAAGAGTGGGTGTGGTTGCATGGGCGGCATCGCCTAATAGTGCAATTCGCCCTTTGACCAACCGCGCTGGCGGATCGATATCGCTAATTTCTAGACGGTTAGAGGCCGTTGGATCCAGAGTTTGGATCAGCGATTGAACAGGTTTTGGCCAGCCCGCAAAATAGCGAGCGAGTTCTTCGCGGCGATCTTCGGGTTCTGTTTGAGAGCCGATGGGCACAGGAACCCCAAAAAAGTAATAGAAGCGATCGCCTCCCACGGGCATCATCGAAGCGCGCTTACCCTCACCGACATACAGCACCCAGTTATCTGCTTCGCACAGCGCTGGATCTGCGGGAACTAGGCCATTCCAATTCACATAGCCTGCGTACCGCAACGCTAAGACATTACCCAACACATGCTCACGAATAATTGAGTGAATACCATCAGCTGCGACAATCAAATCGCCGGTCACCCGGCTACCGTCTTCAAATATTGCCGTGGCCGTCTCTTCAGTTTGTTCTACGGCTGTGCACTTCATACTCAGATGCACGTCATCTGGGCCAAAGGCCGATAGCAGCATGTCTTGCAGGTCGGTGCGAGCGACAGGGTAGGGCCGCTGGCCCACCTTGCCAAACAGTGGCTGCAAGTCAATATCACTGAGCGATTCATCTTGGTGGCTGCGGTATTCCATCCGATTCATATGGCCACCGATTGCGGCCATTTCATTCCCGAGACCCAATCTATTGAGTACCTTGACACCATTTGACCATAGAGAGATGCCTGCACCCGCTGGACGCAGCTTACTGACGCGCTCGTAGATGGTGACATCGTAGCCTGCCTGCTTGAGCGCAATCCCTGTTGTTAGGCCGCCGATGCCCGCGCCAATAATAATTGCTTTGAGGTCGTACACAAACTATTCTCCAACGGTTGTTCTTTGGTTGTGGGCTCTACTGTTTTATCTACTGTTTCGTTGTGCTTTGTCTGTTATCTTGCTTACTATTTCGCCGGTGCTTTGTCGCCCGTTCAGTGACTACGCTGGTTTGAGATATCAGCTTAGGAATGAGAATCAAGCCGCACTCTTGAAAAGCACTCTTGGAAAAACCCCCTCAAAAAAGCGCGATTCCCTGCAACGAGGCTTCAGTTCTTAGACCTGTTCTTAGGCCCTCAAGTGCTTGAACTACACGTGCTTTACTGGCGACCAGGTGATCGCGAACGGCGATCGCGGCGGCCTGAGAGTCGCGCTGTACAATGGCATCCACAATCCGCTCATGTTCGGCCCAAATTTCTAAAACATCAGGGTTTTGATACGTTGTCGTTAGCCTGAGTAGGGCCATTTTGCTAAAAATTTGCTCTAGCAAGTCAGCGAGCTGTGGATTGCCAGAACTCTCAGCGAGTAGCCGGTGAAAGCTTTGGTCAATATGCAGGCGATTTTCTAGCTCAGCTGAATTGTCACTGGCCGTACTATTACTGGCCGTAGTGTCACCGCCCACACTCTCGTGACTGCCAGCGGCTCCTGAACCATGGCTACTCTCGGCTTCCATCACGATAGGGTCAGCCAAATTAGCCTGAGCCAAACAATCTTGCAAATCTTCTAGTTGCGCAGGTGTCGCATTCTCGCAGGCACCCATGGCCGCAATTTGTTCTAGCCCTAGCCGACAGTCGTAAAGATGGATAGCATCTGCAATGGTAATCACCGTTACCCGGAGTCCGCCCCCCCGGTCTGCCTCTACCAGTCCTTCTTGCTGAAGCTGGCGAATGGCTTCTCGAATAGGGGTTCGGCTGACCTCAAAACGATTCGCTAAGGTTTGCTCTATCAGGCTTTCCCCAGAAACCAACTTACCAGAGAGGATTTCTTGCCGAAGCGCTAAATACGTTTTACTAAAGAGCTTGCCCATGTATACGTCAGGAAAGTTATGTATGTGTGACATTTTAATCTGGGAAGTCCGCTTTAGGGCACTAATGCCACCGTATACTTATTGTATACAACACGATCATTCCAAGCCAGCATTTAAAAAATAGTATTAAAAAATAGTAAGGGAACTGCTGAGTGGTTTTGCCTGATAGTGCAAAAGAAACGCTAGAAAATAAATCAGAGAGAGCATCGAGGACGCTGCCAGAGAGTCAGGTGTTCTACAGCAGTTTGGTCGTCGAGCATATTGTTGCGAAAACTCAGCGTGCGGCTTTTGAGCGGTGGCACGACCTGCTGAGGCAAGCGGCAAATCGCCACCCAGGATTTGTAAGATTAGATTTCAATCCGCCGCTTTTTTGTGAGGATGATGTGGCTAAGTGGTATAGCATTATTCACTTTGACTCTCCTGGCCATCTAAATGATTGGATAAACTCCGCAGAGCGGAAACAAGTCATTGAGCACGGACAAAATATTGTTAGCGCTTACAGATTTAAGTCGTTTACAACAGGCTTAGAGGGATGGTTTTCTCAGCAAGCTGATGACGATGAGAAAAGAGGACTCGGTCCACCCGTTTGGAAACAAATTCTGTCGGTCGTGTTTGGACTATATCCAATTGTGATGATCCGGATAAAGCTGTTTCCTGGAACGGGCGTTATTGGCGACTGGTCGCCCTCGGGGGCAATGTTGCTGGCTACGATTGTGACGTCTTCTATTTTAGCTGTTATGGTGATGCCCATCGTAACTAGGCTGATGGGGTTTTGGCTGTACCCGGCCTACCGCAAAACTAAATGGAAGGCTGATGCTTTAGGGTCGATGATTTTGGCTGTAGGACTGACTTTGATGGCAGGACTATTCGATAAGCTCTGACTATGATGATGACGGCATACTGACTGATTCTGGATGGACTCGGTTAGCGTCAAGAGACTGTTTGATAACTCTTTAGATAAGAATAGTGCAGTCCGACTGTAAGCGTTAGACTGCACTATATAGGGCAAAAATATTGCGGTGCTTACCCACCAAGGGCTATGGAAGAGAGAATGTGAACATCGCTGCTGCTAAAAAGGCGGCTGTACAAACGTGGTTCTAAAAGGTCCAATTCGTGAGATATTGACTCCACAGCTTGGCCCCTTCAGTGCTGCGCCCCAGGAGCCGTGAGAGCCCGAAAGAGCCATATATCAGGACGCTCAGCGCCATTGCCAGTGAGCGCAGCGTATCTATCTCAATTTCTCTTAGTTCTGCCCGCACTATTGTCTAATCAGGCCCAGCGAAATCATAGTTATCCAACGATCTCATATTCGTTACACTCTCATTGCGACCTTCGCCCAAGAAGATCGATAATTTTCTCAAACTGATAGTTCTCAGCCAAATGTTGAAGCTGCCGTGCTAGTTCCATTTGAGGCAGCGGAGTTCTTGATTAGATTTCTTTAAAGCTTCTTGACTACGAATGCGATCGCTAACATCTGTGATAAATCCCTCAAAGAAAACGAGCTCACCGTTTTTACTTGAGATAGGCTGGTACTGCTCCCAAACCCACTTAATTTCTCCTGTATCGGGCAACAGTAATCGATAAGTTTGCTGCTGAATTCGATTTTCTTTAATGGCTATTTGAGCAAGCTGTGATACGGGTACTCTATCTTCCGGATGAATAAGATCGCTGAACCGAATAGTCTGATTCGTCAGCATTTCAGGAGGCTATCCTGTTAGCGACAAACAACCTTCGCTAGCAAAGACCATCGTCCAAATGGGATCGTTGTGACATCGAAAGGCCATTCCAGGTAGGTTTTTCATGAGCGTAGAGAGCTTTCGCTCACTTTCTAACAGCCCTGCTGTTCGCCGTACCATCTGCCGCTTTAACGTACGGTTTGTTTGTATCAGCGCTTCTTTTTCTAAGAGCAAGGCTGTATTCTTCGTCCCTATCTCCTCGGTAAGCTGCCTCAATTTTACCTGCGCCCGTGATTGCCATTGCATCAGACAAACCAATCCTAGGCAACTCAATGATAAAAGGATACCAAAGGTAATTATTGTCTATACTCGCGCTGTTGCTTTACACGATAGATTAACCAACTCACTCACTGAAAGGTAAAGTAAATGGCGTACGGCGGCTCTCCAACGTCTATTCAAACAGGAGACTATGCCTGCAAAGTTAGCGGGCCTTATCACCTTTTTAATAATAGATTTTGAGACATTTTCTGCACTTCAGCCTCGACGAACGCTACAGCGCCTTGAGAGCAGTTGACATCTTTTAAAGCTAGTTAAACTGTTCTAAGACGCTACCGAGCGAAGCATTCAATGGTATTGATTAACTCTTGCAGTAAGGCTCTAATCAACTCGTTTCTACTGGCTCCTGCAACAAAATCTTCTGCTAAGTAGATAGTATTTTCATCAGGTGCATGCGAGCTTCGTGCTCCTCCCAAAGCACAGCGAGAGCTGATTTTCACCTCCGGAAAAACAGTAAGATATTCGTCCTTAAGTAGTTTAATCAAACATTGCTGCTCTTCTACGCTAAATACTTCGCAAAGAGCAGCTTGCAGGCTATCGGCTTTTTTATCGTGTTGTATAACCACCGTTCGCAAAGATAGTTTGCCCAGTAATCCACCAACCCTCAGTTGCGAGGAATCTTACGATAGGAACGATATCTTCAATTTTAGTTAGCTGATTGCCCATCGCCTGGGATTTATGAAAAGCCGTACGTTCTGGCGTTTCTTGTCCATAGAAGAAGGGCGTGTCCATTGGGCCAGGGGCTATAGCCGTCACAGAAATGCTACGAGGGGCAAATTCTTTAGCTGCTGCGCGGGTGAAGTGTTCTACTGGCGCTTTGCCACCAGCATAGGTCGAGTAACCATCGGTAAATGCGGCAAGTAGCGACGTTACGATCGTGATGAGCTTGCCATTGTCATTGAGATGCTTCCCGGCTTCTTTTATGAAGAAATAGGCTGTCTTTGCATTGATGTCGAACATCGAATCAAATTCGGCCTCGGTCGTTTCGGCGATGGGTTTGCGCAGCACCTTTCCAACGGTATTTACAGCCACGTCTACGCCGCCAAATTGTTCCTGGGCTTGCTCAAACAGAGCCGCAATGTTCTCTGTTTTTGTCAGATCACTTTGGACTGAAAATGCTTCACGCCCTAGTTTTTGTACCGCTTGTACGGTCGCTTCAGCCTCTTGTTGGGATGACTGGCTATGGTAGTGAACAATGACGTTAGATCCTTTCCCTGCAAATTCCCTACTAATCAGTCCGCCTAGATTCTTACCACCCCCGGCAACAAGAACAACTTTGTCAGTCAGATCGTAATTAGACATCGTTATCTCCTTAATCAATTGAATGTTTTGTACGGCAACTGCTCCACGCATCAGATAGCAATGCTGCTTGTTCAGTTATTGTAGTTAGTTGACAAAAAGATGGGTAGTAGGGAAAATTGCAATCATAAATTGCGATAAAAGCAATAAATATGCACAGCCTACAGCAGTTATTTATTCAAGTTGTTGAAGCCGGTAGCTTTAAGAAAGCGGCTGAGCAGATCCACATGGAGCCATCGTCTCTTAGTCGTAAGATAGCGGCACTCGAAAAACGCTTGACTGTAAAGTTACTCCATCGCTCAACGCGCCACACCAGGCCAACCGAGCTTGGTCAGCGATATTATGAAGGGCTGCGTAGGCTACTTGACGATGAAATAGCACTGGAAGAGGAAGTTACCAGTGGTGCCCGGATGCTCAGAGGAACACTCAGAATTAGCGCCCCTGTTGATTTTGGTGCTGAGTTTGTCGTTCCAGTCGTTCATAAGATGCTGAAAAGCGCGCCGGAACTGTCCATAGAATTATCTCTGAGTAGCCAGTTCGTCAATTTAGTTGAGCAAAATATAGATGTTGCTGTCCGAATTGGAGAGTCCTCGAAATCTAAATTGCTCACACAAAAGATCGGTGAAGTCCCAAGAGTTCTTGTTGCCAGTCATGATTACTTGAAGCGTTGCGGCACGCCTAATACGCCGAACGACTTGGCTGCTCATAACTTCATTCTATATTCTCCTATCCAAGCAAGAAGTGATATTGAATTTGCCAATGGTAATCATTTTCCTCACTCAAAAATACAAAGCAATATCACTGTTAATAGTGTGAATGCAATTCGAAAATTAGTGAAAGGTGGATTGGGTGTTCACTTAGGACCAGCTTGGGTGTTTCGAGCAGCTTTGGAGAGAGGCGATGTTTGTAAAATACTGTCAGGATATGCCTTGAAAAGTTTTCCTATTCACGCTGTATATGTAGCCAGGGCATATTTACCTCGAAAAACAGAAGAGTTTATTCAACAGCTATCGCAGCATATAGAGCGTAGCATTTGAACTACTTAATTTCTCCGTAAACATCGTTATTGTCATTTGGCTGCCCAGTCGCATCAGCTGCCGTATTATGGATGAACACTGGTGGAGCACCTAGCGATCGCACCTGATGCAGCGACAGCTCTGAAGGCACGGTTGCACTCTTTGAGCTTGTCTCTGACGAGGAGTCTGAAAAGATAAAAACTGCTCCCCCCTTTGCCTGCGCGTTAGCGTAGCCGCTCCTTTTAAGAATCGCTCTTTCTAAACCAACTGATTCTGTAGATAACGGCATTGCTGATAACGCCGAATTGTTTTCGAACCGTACTTTGTTCAAAACTAAGTGACCCGAGCGTACAAACACGCCGCCGCCAAAGCCACCACCATTGCCACCATAGCCAAGCGTGCCATTGCCGCCGAGAAAGCCGCCGTTGCCACCAGTCCCTGATTGGGTAATGCCGCCACTGCCACCATTCCCGCCGAAGCCACCTGCGCCACCGCCACTGCCAAATCCGCCATTGCCACCGTTACCGCCGTTGCCGCCGTTAGCAATCTCTGCGATCGCATTTCCGCCATTTCCCCCGTTGCCAGCATTGCCGTAACCGCCAAAGCCACCGCCGCCACCGAAGGCGATCGCACCTATGCTTCCATCTTGTTCCCAACGCCCAAAGCTACCAAACAGGCCGGTGCCACCATCGCCACCGTCACCGCCGTTTCCGCCGCTGCCGCCATTTGCCCCTGCATTCCCGCCATTACCCCCATTGCCCCCATTAGCAAATCCGCCAAATCCGCCGCCACCGCCGAAAACAATACTGCCAATGCCGTTTACGCCGATACCACTAACGCCTGCCACCGCTCCCCGATTCACGTTGAATTTTTCTTTTGTGCTATCAACTTCAACATCTGGCAAGCTTACACCCGATGTCTTTGCCAGGCTTGCACCGTTGATGCCACTGACCGCACCCCGATTGACTTTAAACTGAGTCTTCTGACCTTTCATTTGAGTTTTTGGCTGTAGGCGCTCGCTGCCGCTACCACCGATGGCCTGATTGTTCAAAAAATTGACACGTACTAGGCGAACAGTGCCTTGATTGATCAACAATCCACCTCCCATCCCAGCGCTGCCGCCACGGCCATTAATACCTGCCGCGCCTTGAGCTAGTCCATTAGCCAACGTTAAGTCGCGCAGCGTAATGTCTCCACTGTTAATTTGAAGAACGCGATGGCGGCCTTCGCCGCTAAGAGTGATGTTATTGCCTGCTAGCGTTAAATTACTGTTGAGAGATGGAAGCGGGCTTTGTAAGGCGATCGCGCCTTCCACCGCACTTAAGTCAATTAGGTCATCATCGGGGTGTGCGTTGGCGCGATCAATTGCCCAGCGTAATGAGCCGATACCTGTATCGGCAGTAGTGTTCACGAGAATTGCTTTCACAGGGTAGGACGCGATCGCCTTTGTCGCTATCTGATCCAAACCACTCTGTTCCCACTCCCTGTTTGTAGGTGAGTTGGCTGTGAGTTTCGTCGTCGGATATAGCCAGCCCAGCCAGGTCCAGCCAAGTAAAAGACCCACAATAATAATAGAGAGAACAACATTCCGCTGGCTGTAAAGGTTGCTCATAGACTTGCTTATTACGCTAAGAATTGATTGAACAGAAGGACTGAGAGCCCTAATGCGAGTATCACTGCACCTAATCCTAATATCTCTGTTTTTCGAGTGATCGGTTGAGGGGTCGGTTGCAGCCAAAAGCCTAGTAGCCGTGTCACCAATGGCATGACGGCCCAGGTCAACAAAGAAGAGGTGATGATGTTGTTCACAATCATTGCATTGGGAACTGGCCATGACTGCGTGAAGCCCAGCGCCGCGAACAGCGCAGACTGAAGCATTACAGTTGGATAGAGTGCCAAAATAACGGCTGCATTTTGCTTCCAGGCGGGTGGGCCAAGTCCGACTTGTTCTGTGCCTGTTTTGCTAGAGAACCACCCTTCGAGACCCGTGGCAAAAGAGATAAATTGGTAGGAGGAAAATGTTTTTTGCCCAGATTTTATGAGGGTCTCGCGATCGCGTGATTTCATCCACTGGTTTAGCCGCTCGGTCGAATCAAAGTGAACAATCGAGTACCACTTCAACGGTTGACCAGCCCGATTGCCCTTCACAGGAGCGCATAGATCTGTGCGAATGTAACCTTTAAAGCGTTTGGCTCTGCGCGTGAGCTTTGAGTGCCACCAGCGAAAAGCCAGTCCATCTCCAGCGGCGACGGTATGCTCTATGACGAGGCTAGCGGCTGCCAGCGTACTTACTTCAGGGGCAACCATCAGTTTTGATTTTGCTGCGAGTAAGACTGTGACCTTTGGTTGGACTGCAATTGCTGGCTAGTTTGAGCGCTCTGGCTAGACTGCGATTGCCGATTGCCTAAATAGCGACCTCCCGCAGCAGACGTTGTGCTGCTGTTTGTTAATGCTTGCTGTTTTTGGGCCTGTTGCTTTTGGGCATTAGACTTTTGGGCATTAGGCTCTGTGGCGTTTGCAGCTTCTAAAGTAATGAACGTTTCTTGCACCCAACCCTCAGCATAGGGCGAGTTGTCAAAGCGAATATGCTTCCAAATAAGGCTTTGATTATCGCTGACCTGCTCTAAAACCGTTACCGAATCACCATTTACTCCGTATCCAGCCTGATCATCGTTAGCTTCAGGCTGAAGATAGACAGAGATTTTGGCATCGGGTTCTGGTGCAAGCAAGCTAGCCGCCTGGTTGAGTGCCTGATTGCTAGAAGCACCAGCGGCCCAGCTAAAGGCAGGGGCCGCTAAAATAAGAACAGCAATAAGCGCAGGCAGTACAATAGCCTTCAACCACCTCTGGTACAATCGCCAGTCCATAGGATTACAACTCTTCAACATGGGACACTATAAAATAGGAGACATAGAAAATAGGAGCTGTAGGCAAATTGATCTTGAAAAGACTACTGAGCTACAGCTGATTGACTAAGTATTTTTATTGTATACAGTATGCACAGATAGAATAATAGTACTTCTGTGCGTGTTTGGCGCACCTTTTCTCAAGCTGAGCTGTTAACTTCTGCTGACATTTTTTTGCCGAGTAATTTTTGTGACTTCATCGACTCTTCCTTCACGTTCGCCTATCCAACGCCGAGAATCCCTTTCTGAGCAGGTTTATACGGCTCTACGCAGCGGCATTCTAAAGGGCAAGTTCGTACCAGGCAGTCGTTTGATTGAAACACAGCTCACCGAGTGGTTTCAGGTGAGCCGAACGCCGCTTAGGGAAGCGCTGCGTCAGCTACAGCGAGAGGGCCTTGTCACCGCAAATGCTAAGGGACTGCAAGTCACGACCCTCTCAGCGACTGACGCTATAGAGCTATATGATTGCCGTCTAGCGTTAGAGAAGCTATCTGTGGCCGGAGCCTGCAAACATGCTAGCTCAGAAGACATTCAGGCTTTGGAGGAATGTGTTGTTCGCTCAGAAGCTAAAGATTTACAGACTAACGATAGGCAAGCGCAGCTACAGCTGCTGAACTTGGACTATCAGTTTCATCATTTAATTGCTGAAAGTTCGGGTAACCAGAGATTAGTATTATTGCTCGGTCAGCTGTTTGACTCAATGGCCTTGCTTCGCATCCAAACGTTGCAGCAAAATCCATCGGTGCTAGACATCAAGCTGGAGCATCGTCAGGTGTACGAGGCGATCGCACAAAAGAACGCAGATATCGCGATCGCCTCTGTTCAACTCCATCTCCTCGCAAGCAAGACTAGAGTCGTCAAGGAAATTCAGAACTTATCTCCATCGACAGATGAGTAACAGGCTGGATGCTTACGCACAGAAAATCTAGGAATAATTGACTATCTCTATAGATAGATGTTTGAAATATATATCAATAAAATGAAATGAAATTGCTAAAATAGTAGCTAATTATACAGTTTAATTTCCTGAGCAGACCGTGAAAAACCAGTTTCATTCCACTTCATCTTTTAGTCAGACTCAACGAGCGTCTGAGCGATTATTCAAAAATGCGCTAAGAGCTGTGCTTCGTTTTATGGTGCTTCGTCCTGAGACGTCAGCTCAGCAATATAATATTGCGTCCAAAGACCGCTACAGCTCTAAAGCTGGACGCTACGTTTATCTTCCTGCAAAAGAAGAGCAGCGTGATTGGCTAGAGCGTGTCTATCATGCTCAATAGTGTTGTGTTCGTAGGGTCTTCTGGTCGGTCTAAAGTACTCAATTTCATTAGCTAAAAAGACCTTTGAGTTGAACTCAAAGGTCTTTTTTTATGAAAGATGAAGTGTAGTCTTCGGCACAATAGCCCGTCTTTTGATTGTATACAGTATTCAGAATTGATAGTGACATTTGCAAATCGCAAATTCTTCTCAGTTTTGTAAACTGGGCCACTTTAGGTAAGGCAGTCTATTTCCTGGAGAACTTTTAATGAACCAGACCAATGTAGAGCTTCAGTCGAAACCCCCTGAAGCCCCGCCCCCGTCACCTCCTCCTTATTCTGGGTGGCAGGCATCGGTTGCCAATTACTTTCATTTTGAACGCTATCGAACTAACTTCCGCACGGAAATACTGGCCGGGTTAACGACTTTTATGACGATGGCCTATGTCCTGGTCGTGCATCCGTTAATTATGTCGGATGCGGTATTTTTGCAGGAGTCAGGCGATCTCTTCCGAGAATTAGTGGTCGTCACTGGCATTACGGCTGCCATTGGCACATTGGTCATGGGGCTCTACGCCAAATATCCGTTTGTGCTCGCCCCTGGGATGGGAACCAATGCCTTCTTCGCCTATTCTGTTGTGTTGGGCTTAGGCATTGATTGGCGAACTGCCCTGGCCTGCGTACTGATCGAAGGCGTTATCTTTATTGCGCTGACCGTTACAGACGTTCGCCGTCACCTCATTGCCGCCGTGCCGTCTTGCATTAAAGCGTCTACCACTGTCGGTATTGGCATGTTCCTGGCCTATATTGGTCTCAGTGGAGACACGGCTATCGGCGGTGCGGGTTTGATTGTGGCCAATGATGTCACAAAAACAGCCTTTGGTAGCTTCCGAGAGCCCGCAACTTTACTAGCAACTTTCGGTATTTTACTCTCAGCATTTTTCATCATCCGACGGATAAAAGGAGCGCTGCTTTGGGGCATCGCGGGTACTGCCATTTTGGGTTGGGTGTTTGGGGTTGCTCAAGCACCCACTGGCATCATCGCGATTCCAGCCTTTCCTTCTAATCTTTTTGGTCAAGCCTTCGTGGGGCTCAGCGGCATCAACGGCAGTAACATCATTGATTTTCTAGCTGTTCTGTTGGTCTTTTTGTTTGTCGATATGTTTGACACCATTGGCACGCTGATGGGGGTCGGTACGCAGGCGGGCTACATCGACGATAGGGGTGAGCTGCCTCGGGCTAATCAGGCGCTTTCTGCAGATGCGATCGCCACCACCGCAGGTGCAGTTATGGGCACCTCTACGGTGACTACGTTCGCAGAATCTGCTGCGGGTGTTTCCGAAGGGGGACGCACCGGGCTGACCGCCGTCGTTGCTGGCATTATGTTCGTTATCGCTTTGTTGTTTGTGCCTATTTTTGAGGCTGTTCCTGCTTTTGCGACTGCGCCTGCGCTGTTGATTGTGGGCGTTCTGATGATGTCTAGCGTTCTGAGCATTCGTTGGGGCGATTTGACCGAAGCGATTCCTGCTTTTGTCACGATGTTTTTCATTCCGCTGGGCTTCTCGATTGCCGCTGGACTCTCTGCGGGCCTTATCTTGTATCCCTTTGCCAAGCTAGCTGCCGGACGCGCAAAAGAGATATCCGTCATCACGTGGGTTTTAGCGGCTGTCTTCATTTTCCGATTTGCATTTGAGGCGCTACGATTTGGCTGATTAGTATCGTTCTTGTAAAAAAAGTGTTTAAGAATTTTCCTTTGTGATCGCGCGACATAAATGAGGTTCACCGGGCCGCAACACCGCTAGAGCTGTTGTTTGATTTAGGTTTGCCTCTGCCTACGATAACGACGATACGTTGTTTCGTCTGTTGACGATGGTCATCATGGGCGGGGCGCTAGTGATTGCGGCTGGGATTGATATCTTTTTTGCAGAGGCCAACCTGACGCTGGTGGTGATTGCCTATGTGATTATGCGGCTGGCAATGGTCGTGCTTTGGTTGCGAGCGGCTGGTAGCGATTCTGCCGATCGGCAAACAGCGCTGTGGTATGCGGGTGGTATTGCGATCACGCAGGCCTACTGGGTCGCGTTGCTGTTCAGCCAGATAGAACCCGGCATTTTGTTCTGCACCCTGGTTATACTCGGCGCTGTTTTAGAGCTGGCGGTTCCGGTTTTTCTATGGAGGGCATCGCAATACTAACGGTAGCCTGCGTCCTGACGAGAGACTATGTCGCCCACAGCTCGAAGCTTTTTAGGCCGTAACCTGTAACCAAAGCTACAAAACAGTGTTTGTTTAAATTGTATACAGTATACGGTGTGCTTTCAGAACACTTCCTATGTTAGTGACTCAACAGCCCGTATTCCGTCGCTTTTGGTATCCCGTTATTCCTCTTCAGCAGCTCAGCGAGGGGCCGCAGTCCTTTGAGTTGTTGGGAGAGCCTTTGGTGCTTTGGCTAGATGAGGCAGGAGAGGCGGCTGCGGTGCGTGATCGCTGCTGTCATCGCACGGCCAAACTCTCGTTAGGCAAGGTTAGTCAGGGG
Organism: Cyanobacteria bacterium J06634_5; assembly: GCA_039820525.1. Taxonomy (GTDB): domain Bacteria; phylum Cyanobacteriota; class Cyanobacteriia; order Phormidesmidales; family Phormidesmidaceae; genus Phormidesmis. The sequence continues at coordinate 12,991 of JBCBPY010000044.1, read as the reverse complement.
CGAATATGCTGCCCCTATCACGGCTGGGAGTTTAGCGCTAAAGGAGAGTGTGTGAAGGTGCCTCAGCTCAAACCTAACTGTGCGATTCCGGCTAACTACCGCGTTGATGCCTATCGGTGTAAGGAGCGCTACGGCTATGTTTGGGTGTGCCTAGAAGATCCGCTGATTGATATTCCTGAGATTGAAGAGGCTGAAGGCTCGAACTATCGACTGATTCAAGAGTTTTATGAACCGTGGCAGTGTGCTGGATTGCGGGTAATGGAAAACGAGCTGGATTTAGCACATCCAACATTTGTACATACTGAGACTTTTGGTAGCGAAGAACATACGACCCCTGATGAACTGGAAATTACTGAAACTGACTGGGGAATTAAAGTATTTGGCAAGCTAGGCGTCGTGAATCCAGAGCTACAGCAGAAGAATTTGAAGATGGGTGAGAGCGTGACTTTTAGAACGCTCTCTATGGATTGGCTGATGCCGTTCACCATTAAGCTCAAAATCACTTATCCCAATGGTTTGGAGCATATTGTGGTGAATACCATGACGCCTGTAAGCGATCGCACATCCCAAATGGTTCAGTTTTGCGTTCGTAACGATACAGAGGCTGATACCCCTGCGGCAGATATCATCGCGTTTGACCGCGCCGTCACTTTAGAAGATAAACGCATTCTAGAATCAACCGATTACGATGTTCCTCTAATGCCTAGCCAAGAAGAACATATGTTTACCGATCGCCCTGGCATTATGATTCGTAAGAAGGTTGCAGCTTTGCTCAAACAATATAGCAAAGTAGAGCAAAGTCAAACCTTACAGAAAGACTCATTTCAGCACGCTTCAAATTTATCAGTGTCCCAACACATTCCTACATCTGCGGTAAGAGCAGCTATGTAATCAACACAATCTATACAAGGTGAAAATCTTTTATCTGGTAACAAGCTTATCGGTCGCGAAAATTGTTCTCTCATAGAATTGACGCCTATAGCTCTGTTGTTGGCTAATTCATCCGCTCTCTTATTCCCCCGTAAGCTTATGCAGCTTCAAAAGACTGATCTAGCAAAATCTCCTATCTTCCTAGTTTCGCCTTTCTTTTTTCTGGGTACGGCAATGGTCGTGATGAAGTATATTCTTCCTCACACATCACCACTTTTCCTGGCCGCTTTTAGGCTTTTGCCAGCAGGACTGTTGATCTTGGTGGTTGCTGCTATGCTCAAATTGCCGCAGCCCAAAACCTGGAAAGCCTGGCTGTGGATCGCACTTTTTGCACTGGTCGATGGGACCATGTTTCAAGGCCTTTTAACCGTCGGACTGGTGAATACAGGTGCAGGGCTAGGCGCGGTTCTCATTGATGCTCAGCCACTGGTTGTAGCACTGCTAGCTCGAATTCTCTTTGGCAGCTTAATCGGGCCGTGGGGATGGCTAGGCTTAGCGATTGGGATCGTAGGCATTAGCCTATGCGGACTTCCGGCAGATTGGATTTATAGCCTGTGGCAAAACGGCATTCCGCTGCAAAGCTGGCTGCAATATATTCAGGGATATGGCGCTAGTGAAAGCACCTGGGAGATTGCGAACTTACTCCAAAGTGGTGAGTTTTTAATGTTTTTAGCGGCGTTGTCGATGTCAGTCGGTACAATTTTGATGGGCTATGTGAAGCGTCATGCCGATCCGATTGTAGCAACGGGGTGGCACATGATTTTAGGCGGTATTCCGCTGGCTGTGATGTCCGGCCTATGGGAGCCTTTCTCAATCAACAATCTACTTTTAGGTGATTGGGCTGGACTGCTCTATGCCACTGTATTCGGTACAGCGCTGACCTATGGGATGTTCTTTTACTTGGCGGCGAACGGCAATATGACCAGTGTCAGTGCGCTCATTTTCTTAACCCCTGTGTTTGCGTTGTTTTTTAGCAGTCTCTTTTTAAGAGAATCGCTGAGTATGCTTCAGTGGGGCGGCGTTGTCCTGACGTTGATTAGTGTTTATTTGGTTAACCAAAGAGAACAGATCGAAAGCTCTGTTTCCAATTGGTTTCAGACAATTTCACCTAACAGTGCAGTTGAAAGCATTTCAGTAGAGGCCGACGTTTCAGAATCTGATGCGATCGCTGATTGATCGTTTATTCTCGTACCCCTTTGTTTTAGTGACTTAATTTTTAGGAGATAGTTTGGATGATTTGTCAATTTTTAGTAGTCGTTGCTATTGCAGTTGTAGCCCTGGGTAGCCTCTTGAGTTCTCCACTATCGGCAATCGCGGGTGAGTATCAGTCTGTTGAATACAGCCAAAGTCAGTCTGCCAGCCAGCAAAAGAATCAGACTTACCCTGGCCAATCCGACTACGAAAAATCTCAAGATGCTAGCGATTATAGCTATACAGATAAGCAGAAGGACCAGGCTAAGCCTCAGAATGGTCAACAAAGCAATCAATCGAGTCAGATGAGTGCTGATGAGAAGCAGTACTCTCAGAAGGAACAGTCTTACCAAAACAAGCAATAGCCCTATTCAAATGGATCACTCACGAAATCAATCAGGACAAACTCTTAAGGCTATTCGCGGATCGTTTCTAGATTTTGTGGGCGATCCTTTTTATGTCCCAGAAAAAGAAAGTGTTCGATACCTCCCTGATGGCTTTCTCGTAGTAGAAAATGGTAAAGTTAAAGACTTTGGTGCGTACGACGATCTGAAAGCCAACTATGGAGAGATTCCAACGACTGTTTATACCGAGCGATTGATTGTGCCAGGGTTTATTGATACCCATATTCACTATCCTCAAACTGGCATGATTGCGGCTTATGGAGAACAACTTCTAGAATGGCTAAATCAATACATTTTTCCCACTGAAGAAAAATTTCAAGATAAAGACTACGCGAGAGCAGTCGCTGACCTTTTTTTAGAGCAGCTGCTCAGTAACGGCACCACTACCGCGCTCGTACTTGCGACCGTATTCCCTCAGTCTGTAGATGCCTTTTTTGAGGCGGCAGAAGCCCGTAACCTTTGCATGATTTCAGGTAAGGTGATGATGGATCGCAATGCGCCAGCATCTGTGTGCGATACCGCTGAATCTGCTTACCAAGAGACCAAGGCTTTAATTCAGAAGTGGCATAAAAAAGGGCGCTTACATTACGCGGTGACACCCCGGTTTGCAATTACCTCAACCGATGAACAGCTGCAAAAAGCGGGAGAGCTGTTGAAGGAGTTTCCAGATGTTTATATGCATACGCATATTTCCGAGAATGTTAAAGAAGTTGAGTGGGTAAAGGAGCTTTTCCCAGCCTGCGAAGGTTACTTAGATGTCTACGATCAAGCTGGGTTAGTGAAAGAGCGCTCAGTGTTTGCTCATGGAATTCACTTAAGCGACAGTGAGTTTCAGCGGCTTTCGGAGGCCAAGAGTACGATCGCCTTTTGCCCCACGTCTAATTTGTTCTTAGGCAGCGGATTGTTTAAAATAGAACAGGCCAAATCAACGGAGCATCCTGTAAAAGTAGGGCTGGGTACAGATGTTGGTGCAGGCACTAGCTTTTCGCTACTGCAAACTGCTAACGAAGCCTATAAAGTCGCGCAGCTACGCCAGCAAAAACTCTCTCCATTCAAAGCGCTCTTTTTGGCTACGTTAGGCGGTGCAAAGGCCCTCTGCCTAGACGACACGCTAGGTAGCTTCGATGTTGGGAAAGACGCCGATTTTATTGTCCTTAACCCTCAGGAAACACCGCTGATGGCCTTTCGTAACAGTACCGAATTTCCTCGCACTTTAGATGAACTTGCTGACCGAGTTTTCTCTTTAGTCATTATGGGCGATGACCGAGCTGTTCAAGCCACATACATTCTTGGCGAACTGGCCTATGTCATGTCTTAGCTGCCGCAGTCTATTTGAATGAGCGAACTGTTTTGACCTACTCAATCGGTCAAATCAATTAGATGAAGCACACGGATTTGGTAGATGTGCTTGGTGTTGTTTTTGAGAAGACCCCGAAAATCGAAGCACTGACCTGGACCACTGGTCTTTGCGAAATGTTATGGCACTTCATCGGACAATGATTGCTGCCGACTTACAATTCCAATAGATACCTTAGCTATCGGCTTAGCCACTTTGGGTGAGAGGTCTATAAGGATGTTCAAAGCACCCATTCAATGGTTTATGTAAGACGCAAACAAGGAAGCACTCAAAATGACATCCCAGGAAACAGCTCTAACTACATTGTTTAATCCTTGGACGGCTCGATACGCCAAGCTAATGGCCGTTGTCCTCGCCTATGGTGCGACGGTCCACCTCGGCAATATGGCCGGACTCACTGGAACCCCTTGGCTATCAACGCCGTTACTATGGCGCTGCATGGATGTGGCCCTCCTGATATTTGATGTGGTCGCTGCGGTGAGCCTGTGGCAAGGGTTGTCCTGGTGTGTGTGGTTTGTTTTTGGTGGCATTATCCTGTTGCAGTTTGTGCCCTATACATTGCTGCGATCGCACTTCATTCTCAAACCCGAAGACGCCCAAACTCTTAATGGATTGCTGGGCACTGAAGCTCTTCTTCTTATCATTTTTGCCATTCTGTTATGGAGCGAGAAATAAACCTCATCAATACTTAAGTCAGCCATAAAAGGAGACTTTCATCATGGCCGCTGTTCAAAAGATGGCTGATTTTTCCTCTGCCATCAGCGACCTTGCCGCTTAACATCACAACTATTAAGGCCGCCGCTCAATCGGAATCTGAATATCACTCCGTTTCAGCCCATCGGGAATAAACGGTCCATCATAGAAAAACCGTCTCGGTGCGCCCACCACCGCATACTCAGGATGCGCCGCCAGCCAACCGTTCAGCTGCTCAATCCCACGGGTATACACCCCGTAGTCATACCCGCCTCGCACACCCACACTGACCACCGTCATTGGCCCGCTATCTTCCACCTGCACCTCATCGGCCACCGCCTGCGGCACAATCTCTAAGCTCCGATATAAAAAAGAAACCGCCGTTTCCCCTTCTGTCACCGCATTTGTTTCCAGCGTCGTTGCCGGATACTGCGCTTCCACCGGGGCCGTCATTGAAATGTCATTGTCGCTAATGTGCCGAAATAGGGGTGAAAACCCTCGCGAAGACGCCGACGCCAAATCCCCCTGCACCTGCACTGTCGCGGCCCGATACCCTGGATATTGCTTGATCTCGATTTCGCCAGGCTCAGTCGGCGCCGGAAACCCTTCCGGCAAAGGTGCAGAAGCGGCACTACACGCGCCAAACAACAACGCCCCCGTCAGAATGACGCCAACCACTAACAGACCCTGACTTAGCTTCATTGCAGAATATCCTATACGCCTCTGTATTCTACAGGGTTTGCTTTGGCCGCGTTGGGCAAAATCTGCTTGAGATAGCAGCGAATTAACGGATACGGAGTAGGTACAAGATGGATGTGAAGATGTTGCACTATTATGAAAGCTAGCTACGAAAACTACTATGAAAGCTATTGAAACTACGGCCACTACTAATGCCCAAGGGCAGCTGCGTTTAGACTCTCCCCTGGAGGTGAGCGAAAATCAGCGAGTTCGGGTGATTGTTTTGATTGCAGAGGCCGATGAGGCAGATCCTGACGATACGCCTAATGAATTAGTGTTGGAAGGGCTACGCGAGGGCTTAGCGGAAGCGCTATCAGGCCAGACAATTCCAGCATCGCAAATGTGGGACGGCATCGATGCCGAGTGTACTCCAAGTCCGACCGAGCAGATATTGATGTAAATGTGGTGAAAGCAGCGCTAACTCAATACAATCAGTCGCTTGAGTAGGCTGGATGAACAGCCGTAGATGCAAAAAGCTTAAAATACTCTTCTCACTCAATCGAACTTTAAGTATCACGCCGCTTAAACCCCTCCAGAATAAACGGCCCATCACAGAAAACCTTTGGCCGCGTTAGGTCAAAATCTGCTCGATATAGCGGCGAATAACGAGTTGCTGTTGCTCGACGCTGAGTCTATTCGATTGAATAAGAGAGTCAAGACTCACGCCATTTCCCAGTGCTAACAACGCGTTAGACTCCATGGATGGATCGATATCTGGGCGAATTAATTGTTCTGCCTGCAAGTGCTTCAGCTCTTGAATAATCACCTCATGCAGCTGAGCCGCACTCTGTTGATGCTCTGCCATCAGCTGATCTCGACCGACTGCGTATCCGAGAAAGGCGACCCATACTTTCAGAATTTCTTGCCGCTGACGGTCGATAGGCAGAAAAGCAGAGAGCATGACCACCAATCGCTCTGTACCCGACACGTTTTCTAAGGCGTTTTGCATTAGCACCTGCAAGCGCTCAGTCACCTGATTGAGCGCAAACAAAATCAGGGCCTCCTTATTGCGAAAGTAGTGGGTGACAACGCCTGTGGTGCAGCTCATTTCCTGCGCGATCGCCCGCATACTCGTTCGGTCTAAGCCCTCACGCACAATCACTCGCCACGCAGCTTCAGACACTTCTAATCGGCGATCGCGCTGGGATGCAGCCACTTCACGTCACTCCTCTATACAGCTTCTATCAAGGCCGTTCCATCATGCTGATTAAGCCTTCTTAACAGACCCTATTGACAGAATATCATAACAGTTGTTATAAATTGCATGACAACTGTTATGAGGTTTTGGCTATGACGGCTTCAGTAAAAGCTTCGACGAGCACGGCGGATAGCGCGCAGCCTTCGTTGCCAGCTCCGCGTGCAGGTATTCAGGGGGCACTGGATCGATTTATTGGGCCAGGGGCAACTCGCGCTGAGCTGTTTGTTCAATCGGTGCCATCGGTGTTGGCTGCGATCGCAGCTTATGCCTACGCGCTTAGCCTGCCCATTTCTTGGACGCCCTGGCAACTTGGCCTAATTGTCATCTTTGGTTTTGATCTGGCGGGTGGTGTTCTCACCAATGCCACCAGCGCTGCTAAGCGGTGGTATCACCGCCCTGGCCAAGGTTGGCAGCAGCATTTGTCATTTGTGGCAGTTCATCTTTTCCATATTGGCTTAGTTGCCCTGTTTTTTCGTAGTGGCGATGGGTTGTTCTTTGGGGGTGTGTCCGGTTATTTGCTTGTGGCGACAGGCTTGATTTTGTGGGTGCCCCTGTATTTGCAACGTCCGGTTGCGCTGGGATTGTATGGATTGGCGTTAATCGGCAATCTCTATCTGCTGACGCCAATCACAGGATTGGAGTGGTTCCTCCCTGTATTCTTCCTGAAACTCTTGGTCAGTCACTTGCTGCATGAAACGGCTTATCAGCCGTGCGATCGCCGATAGCGCAACGACATCGGTTTCATGCAGCACCTTCACTTCGCGCTAGCCCAATTCAATTCCTAGCTGGGTTATGTTTACGCTGCCCATCGGGTAGCAGATTTTCTCCATCTTCTCTTAGATTTTGAGGTAAAAACGATGAAAAATTCCATCGGATATTTAGTGTTTGCTCTCTTGCTGTTATCTGCTATTTCTCTGAGCGTACTGGTTCCGGGCGGACCTATTGAAACTCGCGACTTCTCACATATTAGTCCGCTGGTATTGGGTAGCTTTAACGTCTTTCTAACGACGCTTAGCCTGACAAGCTTTTTGCTGTTGTACTTTGTTTGGCGGCAGCAGCGATGGGCCTTCGTTGCGTCAGGCATTAGCGGCCTTGCTTTCTGCTTGGTCTATGTATTGGACCTAGCTCGCTGGTTCCCCGTCTCTCCAGATGCCATGCCACCAGCGCTATTTATGATTGAGGTGCTAGGAACGATTCTTTCTATTCCCCTGGCAGCCTTGTCATTTAGTACAGCTAACGTTGACGGCGATCTATTCAATAACAATCAGCTCAACAACAATCGGCGCCACCGCTATGTGAGTGATGCGCTAACCATTGACGAGGCTAGTGCAGACAAAAACGAGAAAGTCGGACTCTTGTCTGTCGTCACCGTTGTTGTGTTGCTGGGGACAGGTATCGTTATTTTTGCGACACGTTCTGCGATGGGCTTGTAAATGGACTGTTTATAGGTCGGCAGTTTGTAAGTCGGCAGTTTGTAAATCGCTCGGTCTGCAAAAGCAGGCCGAGCTTGAGACTATACGCTGATCGCCACTTTTCCCTTCACCTGTCTTTCTTCCACATAGCGAATGGCTGTGGGCACGTCTGCCAGTGAATAAGCTCGATCAACAAATGGCTTAAGCTTGCCTGCTTCAATCCACTCTTTTAACAAGGTCAAATCAGCTTGATTGGGTTTGGACTCTAAACACTTCACCTGACGGCGACGGTCTTTAGCTTCAGAACGCTCCACAAAAGATCCCAACAACATGGCCCGGAAAAATTTAGCCGTATCGCCACCTACCAGGACATAGGTGCCGCCAGGTACAAGTGCCTTTAAAAAATCAGAAAACCGGCGATAAGCCGCCGTATCTATAATCAAATCATAGGGTTGCACTGGCTTGGTCGGATCGCTTTGGGTATAGTCCACAACATGGTCCGCACCCAGCGACTTGACCATCTCTATCTTGCGCGTACTACACACGCCCGTTACCTCAGCTCCAAAGCTCTTTGCCAGCTGCACCGCAAAAGATCCCACGCCGCCAGAGGCCCCATTAATGAGTACCTTCTGCCCTGGCTGAATCTTGCCAACATCTCTCAGCGCTTGCAGCGCGGCTAATCCAGAAACAGGCACCGTCGCCGCTTCTTCAAACGTGAGATTCGTGGGCTTGAGCACTAGCGCCTTTTCCGGCACAGACACGTATTCAGCAAACGCACCAAATCCGCATTCAGACAAATCCCCAAAAACTTCATCACCTGGCTGAAACTGTTTGACTGCGCTACCCACAGCCTCTACCCGTCCGGCCATATCTGTCCCGATGGTTTTGAGCTTAGGCTTTAAGATGCCACCGAATATCAGGCGAATCAGGAAAGGGGTCCCGCGCATCAGATGCCAGTCCCCGGCATGCACACCCGCGCCCTGAACGCTGACTAAGACTTTATCGTCAGCAACTGTTGGTTTTTCTAACTCTTCTAGCCGTAAAACATCCGCTGAGCCGTACTCAGATTGAACAATCGCTTTCATCTGGTGACCTCTTGTGTAGGGTTGTCTTGCTCACACTCATGCATAGAAAAGACGAATAGCACAGCATTAGCCAGCAATGAGGCCAATGCAAGGGTACTTCGACTTACGCTGTAAGTTTAACATACACTGTAAGTGTGTCAAGATAAGCATTGCGACCCTTTTGTGACGTTGCTCTAGACGTTGCGCTGGCGATCGCACGGGCTCACGATAGCGACAAGAGAGAGAAATGGCTAAAGCGACAGATGCTAAACCAAAGCCTAGAGAGCCTCATCGGCCCAGAGAGCCGCTCAGTCGGGAGCGTGTGCTGGCTCAAGCCCTACAGCTAGCTGACAAGCAAGGGATTACGTCACTTTCTATGCGCAAGCTGGCTGAGGCGCTTGGTGTCAAAGCAATGTCGCTTTACAACCATGTGAAGAATAAAGACGACATTATTGATGGCATTGTCGACAGGGTCGCCGGTGAAATTGAAGTGCCAGAGATGACTGTTGACTGGAAGCAAGCGATGCGAAAACGGGCTAATTCTGCCCATGCAGTGTTGTTGCGCCATCCCTGGGCGACGATGGAAATTGTGAGCAGGGTGAATATTGGTCCTGCAATGTTGCGCTATATAGAGGCGACTATTGGCTGTCTGCGAGAGGCTGGCTTTTCATTTGAGATGGCCGACCATGCCTGGAATGCGATGGACAGCCACATTTATGGGTTTACGCTCCAAGCGCTTAACTTTCCATTTAAAGCCGAGGAGTATTCAGACGTAGCCGAAAACTATCTCCCTCTCATACCCGCAGATAAGTATCCTTATCTCAATGGCATAGCCCAGCAGGTGATCAGCGGCCAATATGACGGTATTCATGAGTTTGAGTTTGGCCTTGAACTGATTCTTGAGGGGCTCGACCAGCACCGTGATAATTTTGGATAAATGATAAGGCTTCGTTTCAGCAAGCTGATTCCAGTTGATTTTCTTTTTTGAAAGCGTACTCAAGCCTCTACTAATAGAATCAGCTGTAGCGGATCTAAAAAGACTTTCCATGGGAGGGGTTTGGCTTTGAGGGAAGACCATCTTCTCTTCAAAATGTCTACTTGTAGGTGATAGTCTTGCTCGTGAACTGGCTGGCTGTGGAGTTTTAAGTACAAAGTCATATAGTGTGGGGTTTCGCTGGTCATTGCTAGCCAGCAGGAAAAGGTGTTGGCAACAGGGTCACTGGCAACAGGTTCACTGTTAACAGAGGGAGGGTGGTTCTCAAGGAACGTAACCTGGTGTGCGCGAATTCCAATTTGGGAGAGATTCGCCGGGATAGGGGCAGCCACCTGAAGTCTGCATTTCCAGTGGAGCGCTTTTACGGCCTGGGGGCCCTGCGTGATCGCAGGAGAAACGTTTTGACAGCCGGTAAGTTGGGCCATAGAAACCGTACGAGGCTGCTCAAAAATTTGATGTTTGGGGCCATGGGCCACTAGATGACCGCCCTCGACAAGGAGCAGATGATGGCATACCCGGTAGGCTTCTTCCAGGTTGTGAGTGACCAGTAGCGCGATGCCTCGATAGTGCTGAAGACGGGCGATGAGCTGTTGTTCAAGGCGGCTGCGCAGATGGGTGTCGAGGGCAGAGAAAGGTTCGTCGAGAAGCAGGACGGCTGGCTGGCTGGCCAGGGCTCTTGCTAGCGCGACTCGCTGCTGTTGTCCGCCGGAGAGTTCGCGAGGGTAGCGCTGGGCCAACGCTTCAAGCTGAATAGCTGCGAGCTGATGTTGGACAGCGGTTTCGATTCTGGTGGGATTGAGAGACGCGCGCTGTTGGTGCAGGCCGAAGGCGACATTTTCGGCCACGCTGAGGTGTGGGAATAGGGCATAGTTTTGAAAAAGAATGCCGATTTTGCGATCGCACGCAGGCACGTCAATGCCCTGGTCTGAATCAAATAAAACTCGCCCATTGAGCACAATTCGCCCGGTATCTGGGGTTTCTATGCCTGCAATACATCGCAAAATAAGACTTTTGCCAGCGCCGGATGCGCCCAGTAGGCCCAGCGGATGCTGACTATCTGCGATAAAGCTTACGTTTAGGCAAAAATCGGGGAGCTGTTTGTAAATCTTGACTTCAAGATGGGCGAGAGGAACAGCGTCAGTGTCAGCATGAAGGGGGCGTGGGTGGATTTGTTTTTTCGGTTTTAGATTAAAGAGAAGAGTTGGCTGTAAAGGGAAGTTGCGGGGGGTAAACTGGTTGACTACAACAATTGCACTTAAAGAGAGAATGAGAATGGCTGATGACCAAAGAGCCGCTTCGCGAAAGTCTCCGCTTTCGACTGCGAAATAAATGGCCATGGGGAGAGTTTGTGTGCGGCCTGGAATATTGCCTGCGAGCATCAAGGTCGCCCCGAACTCGCCCAGTGCGCGGGCAAAGGCGAGGGTGGTTCCGGCTAATAGGCCAGGTAGTGATAGGGGCAGCGTGATGCGCAAAAAGACGGTGGATTCTGAGGCACCTAGGGTCCTCGCAGCTTGTTGTAGGCTGCGATCGACTTGTTCAAATGCACCCAGGCTAGTTTTGTACATCAGCGGAAAGGCAACGACCGTAGCGGTGATGACGGCGGCATACCATGTAAAAACAACCGTCACGCCAGCCGCTGAAAACACAGCACCTAGTGGCCCATTGTTGCCCAGCAGCAGTAGGAGTAAAAACCCAAGAACGGTGGGAGGCAATACCAAGGGCGCAAGCAAAAGACCGTCGAGAAGCGATCGCCAGCGGCCTTGATAACGCTGCATAAAGTGGGCAGCCGCAATCCCCAGAAAAAAAGTGAGTAGGGTGGCGATCGCAGCGATACGCAAAGAGATCCACAGCGGAGAGAGATCGAGCATGGGGATTAGCCTCGGCCCCACCTGAAGAGTGCACATACCGGTTGGATGGTCGCTGTGGAAAGAACGTTAATGAAACGGGCCCTGTAGTCGTGAGTCCTCATGAGGCTAATCGCATGGGAAGGCAAGCGTTTAGTTAGTTTAGCGGTATTGCCAACTGGGCTGAGTGTTTCAGACTATTGAGCAGTGATGGCGTCTGAGCAATGATGGCGTCTGAGCAGTGATGGCGTCTGAGCAGTGATGGCGTCAACGGATCGAACGTTGGCAGGCAATTAGGACGAAGAATCTTCTAGGCGAATCAGGCCGCGTCGGAGCGCGATAATAATCGCCTGGGTGCGATCGTTGACCCCTAGCTTTTGGAAAATGTGGTTAATGTGAAACTTAACCGTGCCTTCGCTGATGTTTAGCGCTTCAACTAGGACCGCTGTGCTGGTGCCGCGAGCCATCATGCTAAGCACATCTCGTTCGCGCTCGGTGAGGTCTTCCGAATCCATGCGCTCGGCTAGCTTTAGGGCCACATTGGGGGGAAGATATCGCTTGCCCTGATGAACCGTACGCACAGCATCGACAAGGTCTTCGAAGTCAGCATCTTTGAGAATATAGCCCCGCGCGCCTGCCTGAAGCCCTCGGTAAATGTCCTCATCGGTATCGTAGGTGGTGAGAATAACAATGTTGGCTTTGGGCGTTCCTTCGCGGATGCGTGCGATCGCATCCACCCCTTCCATATTAGGCATGCGTAAGTCCATCAGCGTAATATCGGGCTGATGAAGGTTGTGCAGTTCTACCGCTTCTACGCCATCGCGGGCTTCAGCGACAACGGTGAAGTCTTCCTGTAGCTGAAGAATAGAGACAATGCCCTGACGGACAATCCCATGGTCTTCAGCGACAAGGATGGTAATCGGCGTATTCACTGGCAATCAATTGCTCCTAGCAGTGACCTGTTGTTTTGTTAGTGTATGGCTTTTTGGAGGCGGATGATAGGCGTCACAGGATGCTTGCATGCCATTGTCGCTGAGACTCAGTTAATGAGTCTCAGCTAACAGGTCCTTTAGTCAATGAGTCTCAGCGAGTAACTACTCAGCCTGAAGTAGCGGAAACGTAGGCTTTGCGATGAAGGCATTTGTCAGTGCTTCCAGCAAAGGTTG
>JBCBPY010000043.1:0-51198 GCA_039820525.1 Cyanobacteria bacterium J06634_5 | reverse complement strand
CCCCTCTTCCCTGTCTCAGCCCATTCAATAGCAGCCACACTAGACTGGCTTGCTCATCCCATGAAAAAACTTTCTTCTATTCGACTAACCGCACTTTCTCTTGCGACCTCTGTGGGTGTGGCACTTGGGACAGCCACGGCTGCCAGTGCCGCCACCTTTCAATTTCAGGCCACCCTTAACGAGAGTCTCTTTCTGACAGGGGCTCCTGAAATTGGCATTCCACCCCAGCCTGACTTTTACAGAGGCACATTCTCGTTTGATGACAGTTCCCTTACAGGCACTGGCTTTGAAAGCCTGGGTGCTGAGGCTAATTTAAAAGTCTCCTTGGCAGAAGATCCACGCGTGGATCAAAGCGTAGATTTTCGCTTTCCTGAATTTCCCCAAGTCAATTTTCAAGACGGAGAGTTGTTAGGGCTAGACTGGTTTGCGGTTTACCATCCGTTTACCAATGTGCCAGAGCAAAACTACCCTGGTGATTTTGTTCGCATTTCCGGTACTCAACTGACGGATGGTTTTGATCCGACCTTTTACACCCCTGAAGACGAACCTCGTGCCCCTGTTCTTGGTTCAGGAACAGTCGAGTATCGGGCCGTGCCTGAACCAGGGAATGTCTTAGGGCTGTCGGTCACTGCTCTTGCCTGTGCCGGTTACCTCAAGAAAAAGAAGACTCTCCCATCAAGCATGATAACTAGCGCTTAGTTCGGTGGAGCAGTTCGACGAATTAGCGAAACCAACCTCTTATGAAGAGTAAAACTGGTAGACAAAGTCTGGATTTTTTTCCAGGCTTTGTCTTTTCTTTTGTCAGTACCTGGCAATTGTAAGTAACTGACAAAGTAGCCCACTCTCAGCTTTTACAATCCTTCCGACCGATGTTAGGGTTTTACCCGAGGGTTAATCATTAGCCTTTCCAGCTCATCCTTTTGTCCGCCCGATTTTTTATGGTTGTTGAAATTCCAAATGTTTTTACCCAAGAAGAAGTAAAAGATATCTTAGATAAGCTTTCCAAGTCAGAGTTTATTGATGGAAAGAAAACAGCTGGCTGGAACGCACGTGGTGTTAAAAACAACCGACAGCTCAAAAGCAGTGATCCGCATGCCACTGCCTTAAAAGAAAGGGTCAAAACCGCCCTCTCTAAAAACTCACTGTTTCAGGCAACCGTAAGGCCAAAAACTATCCACACCCTGCTATTTAGCCGCTACGAAGTCGGCATGTCCTATGGCACCCATACCGATAATGCTATGATGGCGGGCCGCTGGCGATCAGATGTGTCCTTTACTATTTTTCTCACACCCCCTGAAACCTATGAAGGCGGCGAGCTTGTAATTGAAGGGCCAAGCTATGAGCAGAAGTATCGGTTGGCTTCTGGGGCTGCGATCGCTTATCCGTCCTCAACCTTGCACCGGGTCGCACCAATTACCCAAGGCAGCCGTTGGGCAATTGTCGGCTGGGCTCAGAGCTGGGTGAGGGACCCGGCCCAGCGCGAAATTTTATTTGATCTAGACACGGCCCGACGCAGTATTTTTAATGAGCAAGGCAAAAATAAGAACTTTGACCTTATCTCAAAAAGTATGTCAAATTTGATGCGTTGCTGGATAGATTAAGACTGATTCGAGGCCGATGGTTTAAGGGTAACGCTTGAACTGATTGACTGATCAGAGCCCCCCAGATGGTGACGATATCATCATGGGCATAAGCGGTAATGCCCCCTTAGTTGGCGACAACTTCTCTAACGGTTTCTCTAACGGCAGTAATCGTGATCTGTTTGTCTTCAACCACTTGGGTGCTGAGGCTAATGTCTGTTCTAGGTTTGGCGATCGCAATGCTAGGTGCTGGGTTTCTGGTCAAAAAGCAAAAACAACTCATCGCAACGCCTTCTCAAGAAGCTTAGGGCGCATTGTTATCGTTACTCAATTCGTCAACATTACAGTCAACCTATTATAGGTGACAAACGATTTTAAGGTTGTTTGTCACTTTTTTCTGTTGGAGGACTATTTATTAGGGGATTATCTATTGGGTGACTATCCATCGCCGTCACGTTACTAGACCAAACATGTAAAGGATGAACTTCACGCATCAATCGTCGAGCCAGTTTTTCATGAGCTTTTTTGCGTTGGTTTTCCTTTTTCCATTGCCTGGAGAGGTAAAGGCCCCAGAAAGCAATTCCGCAAAAGGCCATTATTAATAGCCAATGATCCCAACGCTCCGAATTAAAGCCCATATTCTGGCCCGTATTCTGCTTGATATTGGAGATCACATAGTTCCATGACCTGAGCTCAAAATTCATATCCACTCATAATTGGCATCCTCTCTCAATAGTATTATGCTGACTATCTAGCAAATTCAATCGAAATATAACGTAAGTTATGCGATCGCCAGCGGATTTATGGATGGCACGATCTCCAAACGATTAAACTGGCTTTCTCATTATTTCTCAACGTTCTCAGTTGTAAATTCGCTACAGCACTTAGCCCGTTATCAGGGGTTTTTCTCCAGCTAAAATCTTCTCTCAATAGGACTTCACTGTTGAAAAATGAGCCAATTATCTATTATCATTCTCAATAGATAATCCTTAGTAAGGATACTTGTCTTAGTTAATAGTCACAGCTTCAGGGAAGCACACCTAAGAAGTCACTCCATGGTTTCATACACACCCGCTGCCCTCAAGGCAGAATTACATGATCGCGGTTGGCGGATGACCCCTCAGCGGGAAACTATCCTCAAAACGTTTCAAAATTTACCCGAAGGCCAACATCTCAGTGCCGAAGCCCTCTGCGATTTGTTGAAAAGTGACGGTACGCCCATTGGCCTGTCTACGATATACCGAAACCTTAAGCTAATGTCGCGCTTGGGGATTTTGCGAGAATTAGAGCTTGCCGAAGATCAAAAACGCTACGAGATTAACCAGCCCTCGCCCAATCATCATCACCATATGATCTGTGTGCGATGCAATAAAACGATTGAATTTAAAGATGACTCAGTGTTAAAATCCGGTGCCCAAACGGCTATGAACGCTGGTTACCAGCTACTAGACTGTCAGCTCTCTATTCGTGCTGTTTGTCCCACTTGCCAGCGAGCTGCTCTCCCATAGGCTTTTGTCATTGGTCCGTTACCTGTAGGCTTGGCCATTTTGCTGGCTTACAGTATCAACGGATAAAGCCATTGTGTAAAACCATTGTGCGTTGTCTTACCTGCCATGAAATCAGGTGTCATAAAAAAGTCCACTGTCATTATCGACAGTGGACTGCGTGTCTTGAGAGGACAATCGTTATGACGCTGACCCTAAGCGAGTGAATTGCTGTAGGTTTAGCGCGTCATTTATTGAATTGCGAACTGTTGTTTCGCAATTCACCATTAGGAAGCTGCTGGCTTGGCTTCAGCAGCAGCTTGCTTCGTAGCGGCTGAAGGTTTAGCCGTAGGCGTTGCTGGAGGCGTGTAGGTTGCATCCAAGGCATTGGTGACCCTTGTAAAGTCGAAACCCATCGCTCGCAAAGCGTGCCAGAGGTGGCCCTGAAGCATAAAGAACGCCAAGAAGAAGTGGGCGTTTGCCAACCAACAACGGGCGGTATGAACACCCGGTGCGAGGGTGACCGTATCGGCAAAATAAGGGGTAACGCCCAGCTTAATTGCTAGGGGCGCACCGTAAAACTCAGTGGGATAAGCCAACGTGTTGACCGCACAGAAGTAAGCAGCAACAAATCCAGCCAGGGCAATGCCGCCTAGGGAATAAGAGAGAATCGCCTCACCTGAGAAGATGAGTACTTTTTTCGCCCAGGCCAATGGGGGAACCAAAATATGCCAGATGCCGCCACCAATGAGCAGGACACCTACAAATACATGGCCGCCGACCAAATCTTCGAGACTATTCACAGTTGCAAAGTGAGTTTGGTAGCCAAAGATAACGGTCGGATCGAGGGTGATATTTGTCACCGTTCTGACTTCACCCAGAGTGGAATCATATAGGCCGCCCCACTGAGTGGCTTTGGCGACTAACGCCAGTGCCCCAGCCCCTAAGAACAACAGATGATGACCTAAAATTAAGCCAACCTTGGCAGGATCATTCCAGTCAAAGTCAAAGTTCTTAGCGGGGCCGTTGGCCTCTTTCAGGCTGGTGTTATTCCCTCTCACGGTGTGAAAGAGTGCGCCCGCACCCAACACTGCTGAAGAGATTAAATGAACAACCCCAATGACAAAGTAAGGATAGGTATCAACCACTTCACCACCTTCTCCTACACCAATACCCAGTGTGGCCAAATGCGGTAGCAAAATCAGACCCTGCTCACCCATTGGCAAACTAGGCGTAAATTGAGAGAGTTCGAAAAGTGTGAATGCGCCAGCCCAAAAGGTAATTAGAGCGGCCTGAGCGACGTGGGCAGCAATAAACAACCCAGGATCATTGGCAAAACGAGCATTACCCGCCCACCAATCATATTTTACGCTTGGTTTTCCATACGCTTGCATAGTTGCAAAGCCTCATATGTTTTATGAACAATTTTCATGCGATGTGAGAACCTACGCTGCCGAGATACGGAACTGAGCGGAGATTATCTGGAAGATGTCTCAGAGGAGGCTTAAATCTTGAGGCGGCTCAATGGAGAACAAAGCGCTCTTCTGTAGATTTTTATCATTGCCATCGCATTAGTACAGGCAAGTTGCCCGCGCTTCAACCAACATTAGGCCACATTCCATCTAATGACAATAGGTCTTGATAATTTTTTTGGCTAGGCAAACCACTCAGCGGATGGAAAACCGATTAAAACCTCTGAAAATAGAGGGTTAAGGACTAAGGTAAACTTATTTTATCAAAATTCTCATAAAAGTCAGGACTCATTACTGATAGTGAGGCTAAGTCAGTTGGATTTTGATCCACTTAAAGTCCTTTATAGGGCTTGAATTCCTTTCGAAAAGCCTATTCTTAGGGATTAATCGGAGATGGCTGACTGATATGTTTCCTGCGGAACCGCTTTTTAAGCTAATTCGTTATTGAAAATATTTCTTGATTAAAATGGAATTGAGGTATACTTCGACTGTCAGTTATTGAGATTAGTATTCAATAATGAGCTGTCGCGGGCCTATGCGCTTCCTCCGCGAATTCTAAATTACTGACTTCACCTGCTGTCTTGCCACACTTGCTGTGCACTCATCCATGAATTACAACCCTAATATGCTTTGGCTGTCAGTTAGTCCACACCTCAAATGCTTTGATCGGCGTTTGCTGTCGCAGTTGGTCAAAACAGCACCCGTTAGGCAGTGGGAATATTCTCAGACGGTGGATGAGCCCTGTTGTGTGGATTCAGTGGTGAGTGCATTGCACGAGTATGTGAGCGATCGCGCTGCGCTAGAGAAAAGAGCTGGCAGTGCCGATTACAAAGTGCATTTATTAGGTCATGGCGTGAGTGGCATTGTGGCGCTGTTATACGCCCGTCGCCACCCCGAAAAAGTCGCCTCTCTGACACTTTTATCCGTTAATTCAAAACCCGCCGTCAACTGGCAAGCTCATTATTACGCGCTCCGACAGCTGTTGCCCTGTAGTCGAGAAATCATTCTGGCGCAGATGGCGCGAAACCTGTTTGGCCAGCAACCAGCCAGATTTTCTAAGGCGCTCGCGCAGCTATTATCGAAGGATTTAGATAGCAGCCTGACGTTTCATTCGTTGGCCCATCACACTGCCATTCCGGCGGGCGGGACAGAGATGCCGCTACTGGTGTGTAACGGTGAGCTTGATTCTATTGTGTATAGCCAACAACAAACGCTATGGCACAACTCAATGAAGCCAGATGATCGCCTTTGGCAATGCCCGGACGGTCATCATTTCTTTCACTTCCACAATTCGGAAGCGGTTGCTGCGGTGATTACCCAACATGTTCGTCAAGCCACAGAAAGGTTTCAGCAACCGGCGATCAGTCTTGAGGCGATCGCATCAAAAGCGACTGTTTCTTAACTCAATTTTCCCATGGCACTGGCTCTACATCTCTCCCCATCCAAATCAATCAGACCTACTAAATCTTCGGTTAAGCCTGTCTCTAGGGCAGCGCAGATGGCTCGCTTTAAGCGCCATGACCTGCTGCCTACCCGTGATAATGGGTTCTGGCGAATTGAAAGTGGCTATGTGCGCACCTTCACTTGGAGCCACGATGGAGAGGCGATTCCCCTGGGGTTTTGGACCACAGGAGATCTTGTGGGTCAACCCATAGCGCAGGCTTCTCCCTATGAAGCCCAGTGTCTAGGCCCTGTAACGGCTAACTATTTGGGCAGCACGTATGCCTTTCCTCAAGCAGCTGTGCTGGCCCAAGTACGCCAGTCTAACGAATTACTCCGGATTGCCCATTGTCGTCAGACGGACCTGAGCTTACTACAGTTTTTGTGCTGGCTAGCCCAGCGATTTGGTTACCCCACTAAGGAGGGGTATGAAATTCCTTTGAAGTTGATTCATCGGGACATTGCAGAGTCTGTTGGCTGCACGCGTGTAACGATATCCCGTTTGCTCAAAGAACTGGAGCGTGAAGGGCACATTCGGTGGTCTGTATATGAAAAGGTGGTGTACAAAGCAACCTTTTCACACTATATTCGTGCGATATATTCTTGACATTGATTATCAATTAACGATATAAATAATCTGATGGGATTTATTCTCATCAAAAAAGCAGTAACCGTTTGCTGGATACTGCTTTTTAGTGTTGTTTTAGGTTGTCAACCAACTGCTGGCGCCAATGTCCCAGTCGTTAGCGCTAAGGCGTTGCTCAGCAAAGTTAATCAGGCCAAGTTAGTCAGCCCAAGTTAGTCAGTGTGTCGGAGGCTAAGAAGTGATCTAAGTGGTAAGCGCGTTCTTCGGTTTTGAGCAGAATTCCTTCATACAGGTAGCGCGTAGCGCGATCTCCTAAGCTTTCTACTTGAGCCGCGTTGCGACGGAGGACTTGGATAATAGCCTGTTCCGCTTTCAGGTCGTTTTCCACCATTTGGCGACAGCCATAAATACCGTCAGCTTCCTGCTCAAAACAACAAAGCTCAGCCAGCTTCGAAAAGGTGGCTACAGGAACTCCACCCAAGCCATCTAGGCGTTCGCCAATGTCATGCACGTGCCCTTTGGTGGCATCGTAGCCTTCTTCAAAGAACTGATGGAGCGAATAAAATTCAGCGCCCTCTACGGCGAAGTGATGTTTTTGATACTGGATATAGAGACCTTGAAAGCTGGCAAGTGCTATGTTCAAGCCTTCACACACAGGTTCAGTGATTGCCTTTTCTAGCAATATGGCGTTGTCCGTAACTTGACCAAAGGGGGTAATGACAGCAGATAAAGCAGCCATAGTGGTTTCCTTTTACTATTTTTTGCGTTGGATAGGTTGTTGGGTGAGTGGGTCTATCAGTAGGAGTATAGCTTATTGAAAATGCCCAATCCCTAGTAAATATAGGTATTTAGTGCTTTCCCTTCGGGACTCATTCTCAATAAAAGAAGTTCGATTCATCAAAATGAGGTTCGATGTTATTTCGTTGTCATCAGGTGCTCTCATGTCCGGATTCTGTGATGACGCCTATGGCTTCTGTCAGCTCTATTGAAATCAGTTTCTAGTTATCGCGTGGCGTTGGTATCTAATAAGTCTTAATGTTTTGCTCGTTCTAGAGGGGTTCACGTCTATGTCGTCTGATATTACGGTTTCTTGTGAAGACCGTTGGCAGGTGTATCATCGCTTGCAAGAATTAGATATTGATTGCCAATGTAGCGGTTTTAAGCCTTTGAAAGTCACACTTCAAACCCCAACAGAAGCCCTTCAGCTGTGGAGTATTGTGAGGCGCGTTTCAGAGCCTCGCCAAGCGCTGGTTGTGGCCCTCAATCAAAGTTGGCAAACCCCTTACTCTCAACGTTAATCAGCCTATTGGAGATTTCCATGCCACGCTCTTGTTGGGCTTCCTCTCGTTGGGCTCTGTCTTATTGGGCTCCTTGGATCGCTGCCGGGATAGTCTGTGCCGCATGTTCTCCCTTTTCTCGGGGGCAGTCAGAAGATACCCTGGCAGGCGCTGTAGGCCCATCGGTGGGTATAGAGAGTTCGCTTCCTGTGTCCACCCGTATTGTTGCGTTAGGACAAATCAAGCCTAAAGGCGAAGTGATTCAGCTTTCGGTGCCCAATGCTGAAGATAGCCGGGTGAACCAAGTGTTGGTAGCAGAAGGAGACTTTGTGAGCGCCAATCAGATAATTGCCATTTTGCAAGGATTTGACCGGCGGCAGCGCGATTTGCAAGCAGCCCAAAAAACAGTAGATCTTCAGCAGGCTAAGCTAAATCAGCTGCTGGCAGGAGAGGGAAAGCAATCTGAAATTGCGGCTAAGCGGGCCGCGATCGCAGAATTGGAAGCCCAGCAACAAAATCAAACTTTAGAGCATCAGGCGGCGATTCTTAGTGCTGAAGCTGAGCTACGCCAGGCGCAGCTGACCCAAGAGAGAAACCTCACGCTGGTACAAGAAGGGGCGCTAAGCCAAGACCAGCTAGACCAATCGACTGAAACGCTGGCCATGGCCCAAGCGAACTTGGTGCAAAGTCAGGCTCGGCTAGGAAACATAATGCAAACAATGGCAGAGCGAATTGAGCAGGAGCGCAACTTACTGGCGACCTTAAGTGAAGTGCGTCCTACCGATGTTGCCGTCGCCCAAGCTGAGTTAGACCAAGCTGAGATTGCAGTGGCGCAACGGCAGGCTGATTTGGAAGAAACTCAGGTGCGGGTACCTGTTGCGGGGCAAATTTTGCGGATTAATACACGGGTAGGAGAGCGAGTGAATACTCAAGAAGGGATTATTGAGTTGGCCAATACGCAGCAAATGATGGCGATCGCAGAAATTTATGAAACAGATATTTCTCAAGTATCCACTGGCCAAAACGCCACCATTACCAGTGAGTATGGGGGCTTTGACGATCACCTGCGAGCAACGGTAGCCCATGTGGGATTGCAAATTGGCTCGCGCAGCCTGCAAGATGGGTCCACCAATCCCACCACCGATGAAAATCAGCGCGTGGTCGAAGTTCGCCTGCAAATTCACCCCGAAGATAGTCCTAAAGTTGCGAGCTTAACAAACATGCAGGTCCGGGTCGAGATTGAGGCAGGTTCGCTTACACGCTCTCCATGAAACGCCGCAAGAGATCGCTTAAAACCTATTGGCAAGTCCGTAAGCCGCTGGGCTGGGCGCAGCTGACGCATCGCAAAATTCGGCTGCTGGTGGCAATTACCGGCGTTGCCTTTTCCAATATTTTAATTTTCACCCAACTGGGCCTCAAAGACATGCTGTTCGATGGTGTCACACTCGTGCCAGACCATCTTCAGGGTGATTTGTTTTTGGTTTCGGCTTATGCGCCCAATATTGATCGGGGCACCTTTGCGAGCATTTATCTTTATCAGGCAAATGCAGTTCAGGGCGTTCGCTTGGCGAGTCCGCTGTATATAGAATTTTCTAACTGGGTGAATCCAGAGGATTTGGCTCGGCCTGACAATAGCGATAGTTCAGAAGAATTTCAGCTGTTTCCAAATTCGGTCAAAATATTGGCTTTCAACCCAGAGCAACCTGTGCTGGCAATTCCTGAAGTCAATCAACAAATTGATCGGTTAAGCGCTCCTGGCGCTGTTCTATACGATCGATTAGGGCAGGAGAAGCTCGGGCCGGTTGTCGAACAGTTTCAAGCTTCGGGCACTGTTTCTACGCTAATGAGTAATCAGCGAGTATATGTAGCCGGTTTGTTTAGCCTGGGCAGTACGCTGTTTGATAATGGCCATATTGTGATGAGTGACTGGAGCTTTACTCAGTGGTATGGGGCTGAGAGGTTGGAACGGGTGAGTGTGGGGTGTTTGTTCTTAGAGCCGGGGACTGATTTGGAAGCCGTGAGATCGCGCTTAAACACGGCCCTACCCAATTCCATCAAAGTTCTCACCCAGTCAGAACTCTCTGCCGCTGAACAAGCCTTCCGGGCGTCCTTACCGAACGGTAAAGTGCTCAACTTTGGCGCAGCAATGGGCTTCATTGTGGGCATTGTGATTGTGTATCAGGTGCTGTACACCGATGTCAGCGAACACCTGCCAGAATACGCCACCCTCAAAGCAATGGGCTATTCGGACCGGGCGCTGCTAGCGGTTGTTTTACAGGAGGCGTTAATTTTAGCAGTGCTGGGATTTGTTCCTGGTTATTTTGCCTCGTACGGCGTGTATCAGCTATTGGTCATGATTACCCGTGTGCCGCTGGTGATGAAAACAGCGGTTGCCCTTCAAGTGTTTGTGTTGACGCTGGTGATGTGTGTGGTGTCGGGTGCGATCGCCATGAACAAACTTCGCGCCGCCGATCCCGCCGATGTCTTTTGACCCTGTCTTTCACAAGGAATCTCGATGCTATGTCCGCCGTTGTTTCTGCTCAGCAGCTCACCCACGCTTTTGGCAAAGGCACCCTCAGAAAGTCTGTTCTTTCATCTGTAAGCCTAGAACTCCAGCCCGGAGAAGTGGTCATTCTCGAAGGCCCTTCTGGCAGCGGTAAAACCACCTTACTAACGCTCCTAGGCGCTTTGCGTTCGGTACAGTCTGGCAGTTTGAGGGTACTAGGTCACGAGCTACACAGCGCTAAAAAATCTCGCTTAAGACAAACCCGCAGCCAGATTGGCTATATTTTTCAGCACCACAATTTACTCGCCTGTCTAAGCGCTTGGGAGAATGTCAGCACGTCGCTCAGTCTCCATCCTCAGATTGCCAAACGAGACTATCTCGCGCGGGCGACGGCGCTGCTGGAAGCCGTTGGCCTAGGCGATAAAGTCGATGCCTATCCTGAAAATCTTTCGGGTGGGCAAAAACAAAGGGTCGCAATCGCCCGTGCCCTTGTCAGCCATCCCAAACTCGTCCTCGCCGATGAACCGACGTCCTCACTTGATAGCCAATCAGGTCGAGATGTGGTGGAAATTATGCAGCGCCTGGCCCGCGAAGAGGGCTGCAGCGTGTTGTTAGTCACTCACGATAATCGGATTCTCGATATCGCCGACAGAATTTTGCATATGGAAGATGGCCGACTGCAATGATGATGTGCGATCGCTGTAAGTTACCGTTACCGAGGTCCCTTTGCCGAGGTCCCTTTACCGAGTTACCGTCGCCATTGCTCAGTTTTGTTCTATCATACTATTGGGAATGAATCTCAATTCATGCAATACCAGCATTTCAATGACAACATCTCCTTTATATTGCAACGATCTCACCTTGAGTCCCTACGCTAGAGCCATCCCCTATGCGGCTGATCGCCTGGCAATAGACGCTCAGCAAACGGGCACTCTCCAGACGAGCTCTCAGCAAGTTAATTACGGATTCAAAAATCTTAAAATTAAGCCCTCGCTAATTGAAACGATTCCAGAGTTAGCCGATGATGCCAGCCTTAAGGCTTTGGTTAAAGCCATCAACCAAAGCAATACCTGCTTTTTTACGGTGGGCTGCTTCAGTGAGAGGTCGCAAACAGAACAAGGTCACCGCCGCCGAGGCTATCTCTCATTTGCTTGGAACTGTGCGGGCTGTGTGCAAGATGCAATTAACTACTTTGCACTGTACTTCCACTTCGAAAAGTCGCTTCGAGAAAATGGCTTTAATCAGCCGGTTCAGTTCAAATGGATCATTCAGGAATCGGCCTTTTCCGATGCCAAAATAGATGGCTTTGCCTGTGCTGTTCATTTGGAGACGAGAGCGCTTTCTTCGCCTGAGCAGGCTGATCTCGTTTGGCAAATCTCACTGAGAATGATTGGCGCTTACCTAGAAACGGTCAAGACGCTTACGTCAACGCCCATCTACAAGCCATTGTCCGACTGTTCCAATGAAGAAATTATGTCCTGAGGAAGCTATTCCAGAAGCTATTTGAGAATATGGCACGCTTGGCTGTGCTATTCGGGGCGGTGTCCTCTTAGCTTTATCGTGTTTTTTCTTGCCTAAAAGTTGCAAATGTTGCAACTTTAGCGAGCGCATCTATAACTACGTGGCTCTCCCCATATGCTGTCTATTCAAAATCTCAACAAAACCTACGCGAATGGAATTCAGGCCCTTCGAAACATTTCATTAGACATGGGCGCAGGTATCTTTGGCCTGCTTGGCCCCAATGGTGCTGGAAAGTCTTCACTGATGCGTACGCTCGCAACCTTGCAGGATGCGGATAGTGGCTCCATTTTTCTCGATGGTGTCGATGTCCTCAAAGCGCCGCACTTAGCGCGTCAGCGCCTAGGCTATTTACCTCAGGACTTTGGTGTGTATCCCAATGTGTCCGCTGAAGACTTGTTAAATCAGCTCGCTGTTTTTAAGGGATTCACTCAAAGAGCGCAGCGACAAAAGGTCGTAGCCCGTCAGCTTTCACTGGTGAACCTTTACGAAGCGCGATCGCAAAAGCTTGGGACGTTTTCTGGTGGGATGCGCCAGCGCTTCGGTATCGCCCAGGCCCTGTTGGGCTCTCCTCAACTTGTCATTGTCGATGAGCCCACCGCTGGGCTCGATCCAACAGAGCGCATTCGCTTTCAAAATATTTTGGCCGAAATTAGTCAAGATAGAGTGCTGGTTCTCTCGACTCATATTGTTGAGGATGTCGCTGAACTCTGTCCCAATATGGCGATCTTGCAAAAGGGCAGCCTCGTTCGCCAAGGGGCCCCAGACAGCTTGATCGCAGCACTGCAAGGGCAAGTGTGGGCGAAACAAGTTAATGACACCTCCGAAATAAATCCTAACTGGATAGTGATTACAGCTCGTATGATGCGCGGCCAGCGATCAGTTCGCGTGTGGAGTAAAACCTGCCCTGACGAAGGGTTTGTGTTGGCTGAGCCTGATTTGAATGACGTGTACTTTACCGCACTGATGGCAGAACCTGCTGAGGTTGTATAGCGCTATTCTCCCCTCAATACGACTCTCCCTGAACACGACCTGCCATGAACACATCCCTTCCTATTCTCTTTTTTGAAATTCGCTATCACCTTCGTCGTCCCACCTTCTGGCTCATCGCCGGATTGTTCTTTTCTATCGGCCTGGTTGATATTGTGTCTAAGGCGGGTCAGGGCAATGCTTTTTTCTTTGTCAATAGCCCCTCCCAAATTTTTCAAACAACGCTGTGGTACAGCATTTTTGGCATTTTAGCCGCCGCTGCCTTTGTCGCTGAAACCTTCGTACGCGATACCAACACTCGGATGGAATCGCTCATTCTAGCGACGCCTATTCGCAAGTGGGATTATCTCGCGACGCGGTTTGGCGCAGCCTTTGGCGTTACGTTGTTGGCTTTTTCTGGCTATATTCCAGGGATGATTATCGGCACATTAGCGCCAGGGCTAAATGCCTATGCCCTAGGCCCCTTTCGAGCGGATGGCTACTTGGCGAGCTATGGGCTAATTGCGCTGCCCAACATATTTTTAGTGAGTGCTTTAGCCTTTGCGATCGCAGCGCGCACCCGCAGTTTAGCCATTACCTTTGCCGGGGCCATTGTGCTAGTGATGCTCTACCTGGCCTCGCTGATGATGGTCGGTGCTGACACCATCAACTACCAGCAATACTCGTTCTGGGCCATGGTAGATCCCTTTGGCTTCTATGCCTTTGAGTCCAAAACCCTCACCTGGACGGTATTTGAGCACAATACGCTCATGCCTCAGCTAGGCGGACTGTTGCTCTGGAACCGGTTGCTGTGGCTGGCAATCGGACTGGCCGTTTGGACAATCAGCTACCGTGCTTACAAGATGCAGTCCCATCGAGATAACACCTCTGCCAAAAAGAAAAGAAACAAGCCTGAGGTAGATCCCCTCTCGGGAGGGGCTAGGGGTGGGTTTTCGGTGCATAGCGAGAGTAGCCGACCCACCCCACCCTGGGGGAAGCACATTAGAGCTATCCACCGGCATCATAGTGCGTTTTCCCAAGAGGGGATTTACTCTCGGCTGAGAAGCAACAATGGACCGCGCGCGCGCTCAAATAGCGCTGCCAATCCAATTTCTTTTCTCACTCAACTCCTCCACCGCACCACCTTCGAGCTCCGCACTATTCTCCAAGGCCGCGCCTTCTGGCTGCTCACTGGCTTTGGCCTCATCAGCCTAGCCCTAGCCGCCATGGGCAGCAACTCCTTTAACTACTCCAACCCCAGTACCGACATCCTGATTCATTCAGCCAATGTCTACCTGGACTACATTTTGTTTGCCATCATTGTGGTGTATTCAGCTGAACTGGTGTGGCGCGATCGCACTCTCCGCCTCCAAGCCGTCATCGACGCCACCCCCATCTCCAACGCCGTCCTCCTCCTCTCCAAGCTCCTCGCCCTCTTCGCCATCATCACCTTCAACTTGTTGTTGGCGATGGGCGTGCTCATCATCTACCAACTCCTCTCCGGCTACACAAATTTCGACTTCCCACTCTACTTCCAAATGCTTTTTGGTGAGCACGGCCCGTACTTCTACCTCACCGCCATCCTGGCGCTATTCACCCAAGTCATCACCCGGAACAAATACGCTGGGATGGGCCTTGTTGTCCTCCTTTCTCTTTCACACATTCCACTAGATGCACTCGGGCTTTACCACAATCTTTATCGTTGGGCAGCCACAAATGACATTGAATACTCGCCGATTAACGGCTACGGCCATCTCTTTACAGGGCACCTGTGGTACAGCCTTTATTGGGGCCTGTTCGGTGCTGTCCTCATGCTGGTGGCCTACCGGCTATGGCCAAGAGGCGTGCAGGGAAAGCGACGCTGGCGAAACATTTGGCAGCAAACCAGCAAACGGATGAAGCAGCTGCTGGCCGGACTCGTGCTAGCTTGGGCCGCTGTAGGCAGCTGGATTGTGTACAACACAACTCTTGTAAATGCCTACCAGCCACCGGGAAAAGAACAAACAGCTGCCGAAATTGAGCAGCGCTTTAAGCAGCATGAAAACCTGCCCATGCCCGTGGTGACGAACACCAAACTCAACATTGAGCTATATCCTGACGAACGCTACTTTCAGGCCACAGGCGAATACCAGCTTGAAAACAGAACCGAGCGGCCCATCGAAGAGATTCACCTGATTACCTTTATCAATCTCAATTTAGAAGATGTGGCGTATCCCGGTGCAACCCTGCGAGAAGCTCATCCGGAATGGGGCTACTACATCTACGATTTGACAGAGCCGCTGTTGCCGGGCGCTCAGCAAACCATGACATTCGCCACAAACACTGAGAAGCCCCGAGGGTTTCAAAATCATGTCGATAGCGATGACGTGTACATGGTGTATCCCAACGATGTGGTGGGCAATGGCACTAATCTTTATAGCCCATTTATCTTACCGTTTGTGGGCTATACCAAAATGGTGGAGCACAAGAAAGCGTGGCTTAGGGCTAAGCTTGACTTGCCACCTTTAGATGAACGCATGCGCGCCCATGACGACCCCAGTGGGTTGGCTCAGGCGATGATGCTGACCCATCTCGTGTGGGGAACAACAGAGGTCACCATTGGCACAGCCGGTGACCAAATCGCTGTGAGCGCCGGGGAACTCGTCAATCAGTGGCAAGAAAACGGGCGCAATTACTTTCACTATCGATCCGGTAAGCCGGGGGAGAATCCTCGAAATCGCGGGAAATTCACGGTGTACTCTGGCCGCTACGCCATTCACCGAGACGAGCGCTACCGCGTCCCGATTGAAATTTACTACCATCCTCAGCACAGCGACAATATTGAGCTGATGAGTGAGCAAATAGGACAAGCCCTGAGCTTCTACGAAGAGACGTTTGGTCCTTACCCATTCGAGCAGGTGCGGGTTGTAGAGTTTGTTTATTACGATGGCATGGTCTTTTCTGAAGGCGGGACGCTGGGCATTCCAGAAGTGCTGGCGTGGAAGTCCGAGGCGAAAGGGCTCGGTAAAGAGCATATTACCGAGTGGCTGACTTACCTGCTAGCCCAGTCGTGGTGGGAAGATCAGCTGATTGCAGCGGATGTGGCTGGAGGCATGACAATTCGAGAAGCGCTGAGTGCCTATGCGAGTAACTTGTATAGGCGATCACAGCGCACCCCCACCGAACAAAACCGCTTCCAACAGCAGCACCTGCGAGACTTCTTCCGTAGCCTAGGCAAACTCGACTTCCAAGAGCCCCCGCTCACTGATATCTACAACGAACTCCCGATTGCCCGCCACAAAGGCGGCATGATTTTGGAACTGATTGAAGATCAGATTGGGCAAGATGCACTGATTAAGGGAATTCGAGACTTTTTGGCGGAGCATCACTATCAGGGGCCACCCTATGCCACCGTGTTGGACTTGCGCGATGCGATCGCTGCTCAGGCCCCCACAGCTGAAGCAAGCGCGACCATCCGTGACCTGTTTGGCCAAGTGCTCACCTATCAGGTGGGGCTAGCCGATGCCGTGTACACCCCGCGCGCCGATGGCAAGTACGACATCCGTCTCACGCTAGAAGCCCAACAGCTCCAAACCACTGGCTTGGGTCAGCAACAGATCAGCCCGATTAATTTACCCGTCACCGTTGAACTCACAGATGCCAGCGACAACCCAATAAAAGTGCTCAAGCCCTTGCTCACCGAAACGCCCACCACGCTCACCCTAATCACCCCTGAGCTGCCGTCCTATGTCACTGTCGATCCAGACTACATTCTGCCTTCTGCCTACCTACAAGACAATCGGAAACGGCTCCGCCTCAGTTCATTGACGACCCCTCTGGATCCATAAATAGCATTCTTGTTGTTGTGCCTTCAGAAGAAATAGGCCCGAAAAATAGGTCCGAGAAATAGGCTTAAAAAGAAAAAGTTACCCAGGTTACAAAGTCATCCTGCTTGCAAGATGTCACTTTTCTAATAGAGTTCCTCTCATCTATTGATTTTAATTATCAATAGATGAGATTCATGGAACACCCTTTACTAGCAGCTCCCCCATGAACATTGCGTTTTTAGCGTCATATTTGACCACGTAATTCAAAGCTGAAACCAAGAAAAAAAGGCTGCTCCAATGAGTTGATGCCAGTTTTCGCAACAAAATTTAATTATTTTCTATTGGGAATGACTCTAATCTGTACTCAATGCGTTATTGATTTTGCTTCTCGATAAAGAACTGCCACTCAATGTTCCTTAAGCTCGTCATCTGTAGCCTGTTAGATCTGATCGACTTACTCGCACAGTATTCATTCAGCTTGTTGCTGTAACCGTTCAATTAACGCCCTTTAGTTACATTTCCTGTTCACCTTTTATCTTGTTCACCTTAAGAGATATCCATGTAAACCTATGGCGCAAACCTATGGCAATCTCAACAGTTTTGACAATCGCGGTTGGCTCTCCGGCAATGCCCGGTTAACCAATCTTTCTGGGCAGCTATTGGGCGCTCATATTGCCCATGCTGGCCTCATTGTGTTTTGGGCAGGGGCCATGACCCTGTTTGAGATAAGTCAATTTGATCTACAGCAGCCCATGTACAACCAAGGGCTGATTTTGCTGCCTCACTTGGCGTCCTTGGGCTTAGGTGTTGGGGCAGGCGGCGTCGTGATAGATACCTATCCCTACTTTGTGGTGGGAGCGATTCACCTGATTTCCTCAGCGGTGCTGGGTGCAGGCGGTCTGTTCCACGTGTTCCGTGGTCCGGCGGTCTTGCCAACAGGCGATAACGCCATCGGATTTTTTAGTTATGACTGGAAAGATCCTGACAAAATCTCGACCATCCTAGGCATTCATATTGTGTTCTTGGGCCTCGGGGCTTGGCTGCTGGTGTTTAAGGCAATGTTTTGGGGTGGGCTATATGATCCACTCGTAGCCGATGTGCGAGCCATCACCGCGCCCACGTTAGATCCCACTCGAATTTTCGGATACTTAGTCGGTCGCTGGGGTTCAGAAGGACTCGCCGCTGTCAACAACTTAGAAGATGTTGTGGGCGGTCATATCTGGATAGGCTCGCTATGCATTATTGGTGGCTTTTGGCATATTGCAACCAAGCCCCTACCTTGGGCAAAGCGCTATTTAACCTGGTCGGGTGAGGCCTACTTGTCCTACAGTTTGGGCGCGTTGGCCTACATGGGGATTTTGGCTGCTTACTTTGTCACCGTGAATGATACGGTGTATCCAGAAGTCTTTTACGGCCCTGTAGGTGAACTAAGAACACTCACGGGAGACGTAACCCTTAGGGGCTCGCTCGCGTTGTCCCATGGCCTGCTAAGTGCGTTGTTCTTAACCGGGCACTGGTGGCACGCCTTCCGCGCAAGGGCGGATGCAGCTGGGTTGAACTTTAAAAAAGACGCCGCTGTCACCCCTGCCCAGGATGTTTTGCAGGGCAATCTCCAAACCCCGCTCAATGCCTCAGCCTTAAGCGTAGACTTTATCCGCAAGCTGCCGATTTTACGGGATAACTTGTCGCCCCTTCGGCGTGGGCTAGAAGTTGGTATGGCCCATGGATACTGGGCGATTGGTCCTTTTATTATGCTGGGGCCATTGCGCAATAGTGACCAGGCGCTGATTGCAGGAACGCTTTCGGGCTGCGGACTGATTGTGATTGGCTTTATTGTTCTGTTGGGCTATGGCTTGGCGTCTCTTTCTTCGGCAGCTAAAACGCCCGTTTACACCAAAGCCAGAGCTGATGATGATGTGTTGGAACTCCCCGAATCCTTGCGCAGCGTCGCTGGATGGCGACAGTTCTCTTTCAGCTTCCTGGTCGGTGGCCTTGGCGGTTGTCTCTTTGCGGCCCTGTTGCTAGATGGCTTCAGTCGAGTGGGTTAGTGCTTTTGCCTGTCGCCATTGTTGAATGGTCTGATCTGAATA
This sequence comes from Cyanobacteria bacterium J06634_5, assembly GCA_039820525.1. GTDB lineage: Bacteria > Cyanobacteriota > Cyanobacteriia > Phormidesmidales > Phormidesmidaceae > Phormidesmis. Next base: position 32,470 of record JBCBPY010000043.1, on the reverse strand, counting down.
GTTTTATCAACGTTTGATCGATCCTGACTCTGTTGTTCTGTAGCGCTACCTTCTATAGCTTTAATCTCTATTGTTTTAGATCTGTAGTGCCGCTATGCCTGCGATAACAGGCCCCTCGCTAACAGCAGCTAATGGATTCCTCTCACCCCACGTCTGTAGCGCCTTTTTGAAGGGCTATGTACCAACTATCTTTTGGCTAGGTCTGCTATAGACGTGTTTTCTAATGTTTGTTCGACGTGATTAATCGTCACGGATGACGTATGGTTCAGCTTTCTTCACAGGAGCCTTCTTCACGGTCGTTTTCACAGTCGTTTTCTAGCTTGATTTCATTGTTGTCTATTCTCTACTTGGAGACTTTGTATGGTATCAACATCCGCTGATAGTCTTAACGCAACCTCACCGTTTGACTATCAAAATTTGTTGGAAGGCAACGCCCGCCTGATCGGGCTGTCGGGGCAGCTGCTGGGGGCTCATATTGCCCACGCGGGGCTGATTATGTTTTGGGCCGGCTCTATTACAGTGTCTCAAACGCTCAGTTACGATCCAGCCATTCCTTTGAATGAGCAGGGACTGGCGTTGGTGAGTAACCTAGCCCGTCTGGGCTGGGGCGTTGAAGCGGGGGGCCAAATTGTGTCGCTCTATCCGTTCTTTGTGATTGGGATATTGCATTTAGTGGCCTCGGCAGTGCTGGGGGCGGGCGGACTTTTTCACGTTTTTGGCGGTCCCAGAAGGCTCAAAGATGCTGAAGGCTGGGCACGTAAGTTCCACTATGAGTGGGACGATCCTAATCAGCTGACGTTAATTTTAGGACATCACTTGTTGTTTTTAGGGGCAGCGGCCTTAGCATTTGTCTATAAAGCGACCCAAGCAGGCGGTATTTATGATCCTGCAATTGGCGGCGTGCGGCTAGTGACACCCAATCTCAATCCGGCTGATATTTTTGGCTATTTGGTAGGGTTAACGCCGGATGGTTGGAATATTTTGGGAATCGCGAGTGTGAATAATCTAGAGGACGTCATCGGTGGTCATGTTTGGATTGGCCTGCTCCTGATTGGCGGTGGCATTTTTCATATTGTCGTGAATGCGCGTTTAATTGTTCCGATTCGATTAAATGCGGATGCCATTCTCTCTTATAGTCTGGGTTCACTCGCATTCATGGCGTTTGTCTCCTGGGCTTTCGTGAGCTACAACACGACCGTATTTCCCGCTGATCTCTACGGTACGGCCCAAACAGCAGGCAGAGCTGCGGTCCAGCTAACGCTAGGGCTGTTGTTTTTAGGCGGACACCTGTGGCATGCCTATCGCGGCATTGCTATAGATGAGGGCAAGCCGCCGGTTCGTTTAGAGTCTGATTAAGCTGGCTACCTCAACTGGTCAGCTTCACTAGCTGCTTGAGAGAATTCGATGAGGCTCGCCTAGAGCTTAGTAAATGTGGTCAACCGCCTTTTCGAATCCTATTGCTCTCCAATAGCAAAATTCTTATCCTATAGCCCCTTGGAATGAGTTCCTATGACGCTACCTACTTTGTCGTACCCGCCCACTAGCCAAAACCAGCGCGTGGCTAACTATGCCGTGGGTGGTGATGAGCAACCCTGGATTCACAATGCCGAGATTTCTCTGTCCGCCAGTGAAAAAGATGTGCTGATTCAAGCTGCTTACAGACAAATTTTCCATGAGCAGCATACGCTAGAGAGCTATCGGCAACCGTTTTTAGAGTCTCAGTTTCTAGCTGGCCAAATCACAACGCAAGACTTTATTGGTGCGTTAGCCACCTCTGATGCGTTTAAGCGGCTAAATTTTGAAAGCAATAACAATTATCGCTTTGTGCAGATTTGCATTCAGCGCATTTTAGGTCGAGAGGTCTTTAACGAACGCGAAAAAATAGCATGGTCGATTGTGATTGCCACTCAAGGGGTAAAGGCTTTTGTTGACGGCTTACTCAATAGTGAAGAATACCAAGCAAATTTTGGTGATTCGGTTGTGCCCTATCAGCGATCGCGCATCCTGCCTTCACGGGAGCAAGGCAACTTACCCTTTGCCCGGATGGCTCGTTACGACCGTAGCGACCGCCCAGAATTAGTCACTAATCCGGTGGGCGTACTTTATATCCCTACGGTTGATATGGCTGAGCTGGGTAACATTGGCCAAGGCATTTTTGTCGCGGCGTTGGTTTTACTGGTGGCGGTCTCTATTCTCCTCGTCGCTGCCAGTGCTGCTAGCTTATAGCCGTTTTAGTTTAGTCACCGCGCACCCTCCTAACATCACTACGGCAAAAGCGCGCGCGGTTATCAAGTTTGTTGGCTGTGAAATCTCTCCTCTCGGCTAACACCGTTCACCTTTACTGATGAGTAGGGGTGAACTTTTCTCTTTTTCCTTTTACGCTTGTTGGCAGGACACTTATTTTGGATACTTACGAATTTGATGTGGTGATTATTGGTGGCGGTCCAGCCGGTTGCACCTGCGCACTCTACACATCAAGGTCTGATCTTAAAACGGTCATTGTAGATAAAAATTCAGCTGTGGGTGCGCTTGCAATTACCCATAAAATTGCGAACTATCCAGGCGTGTCGGGGGAAGTTAGTGGGACTGAGCTTTTAAATGTGATGCGGCAGCAGGCCGTTGACTTTGGTACGACCTACCAGCAAGCTCAGGTGTTTGGCATAGAGGTGAGTGGCCCCCAGAAAAAGGTCTATACCCCAGAGGGGACGTTTGTCGGGCGAGCGCTGGTGTTGGCGACAGGTGCGATGGGCCGAAAGGCTTCTATCAAAGGCGAATCCGAGTTTTTAGGACGCGGGGTGAGCTACTGTGCGACCTGCGATGGAGCCTTTTATCGAGACAGTGAGGTGGCTGTTGTCGGGGACAATCCAGAAGCGATAGAAGAAGCTCATGTACTAACTAAATTTGCCAAAACGGTGCATTGGGTCACCAACAAAGCGCCTGACCCGGCAAATTCCCATGGGCAGTCTCTGCTGGCCTCGCCCAGGGTAAAGCACTGGAACCGCACGCGCCTAATGGAAATTAAAGGTGGCGATGCCGGGGTCAGTGGCGTGCAAATAAAAGAGAAAGGCTCCACAGACCTTCAAGTGCTGCCGGTGGAAGGGGTGTTTGTGTACAAAAGTGGCTCAAAGCCGATTACCGATTTTATCGGCGACCAGGTGGCTTTTAACTCCGATGGGGGCGTTCAGGTAAATGAGCTAATGGAAACCAGCGTAGCGGGGGTTTGGGCCGTGGGCGATATTCGCAATACGCCGTTTAAGCAGGCCGTGGTGGCCGCAGGCGATGGCTGTGTGGCAGCCATGGCGATTGACCGCTATCTCAACAGTCGTAAAACGGTGAAGCCCGACTGGGACCACTCATGAGCAGGAAATTTTTTATGTCAGCATCAGAGATTGTTTCAACCGCGCTAATTTTGTTTGGCATTTTACTCGGGCCTGCGATATTTTTCACGACGATCATTGTGTATGGCGTGAAAAGAGCGCTTTGCCTATGGACTGAGTATCAGCAGCGGTGCTATGTGCGCTCGCTTCCCTGCTCGACCTGTCACTATTTTACCGATGGTGAGTTTATTCAGTGCGCGGTCAATCCGCTAGAGGTATTGACTGAAGATGCTCGTAGCTGCCAAGATTTTGCGGCGATTGCCCCTTGCAACTCCACTAATGATTATGACTCTTATTTAGAGGCGCAGCGGCCCCGAAGTTCTAACCCTAGAACATCTCCGAAGAGTGCCCCCAGAACATCTAAGTATGTTCAATAATAACCTCCGTAATATCACTGACTACCCATTGACCATCAATAGTGCTGACTCAAACTCTAGAACTCGTTCCAAAAGGTATTGCTCACTACCAAAAGGATAGAAAAGATGTGTTCGATGACACTGTAAAGGCTTGAAAAACATACAGCTGTTATGGCGTATAAAGAACGACGATAAAGGTGTAAAGAAAGGGCCTGCTGGGTAGTATACTGTTGAGATATATTTTCAATAAGCTCATTTTGATTAAGCTCATTGGTGCATCAATGACGTTAGCGGATATGAAATCAGTCGATATGAAATCGGTATATATGAACTGGGTATGAAACCTTCTTTTTGTGCGATCGCCAATCAGCAGGCCGGAGAGGACCTGATCGGCACCGCAGGACACTATCAAACCTATGTCCTGATCGAGTGCCCGATGCCTTGGGCCGCTAAAGTATTTAATTCTCAGAGCATTCCGCCGGCGCTTCGTCAGTACGTGAAAACGATGAAAGCCGAACGCTCTGTTCAATTTTTAGCCATCAATCGTGGCCTTTCCGCATCAGCATCGCCCCCGTCAGTCACGGTGATGGTGTACGAGAAAACGGTCCCCTCAGCGCTTTCTACTGATGCGAGTAACCCACCCATCACCACTTCAACTGGAGGATATCGGGGCTATGAGTTTCAGCTAGATGATTTGAGCCAAGTCGTAGATTGTGTGGAGGCACATTGGCAGGGCGATCGCATCGGTCAGCCCATCACCCAGCAAGACATTCTCATTTGCACCCACGGCATGAGAGATAAGTGTTGCGCCCGGTTTGGCCAACCTTTTTTTAGAGAAGCAGCCCATAGCCTCAAGCAAGGCAACTTGCCAAACACCCGCGTGTGGAAAGTTAGCCATATTGGCGGACACCGCTTTGCCCCCACCGCCATTTCATTGCCGGACGGTCGCTATTATGGCCGCCTTTCAATGCCAGCCTTGGCGGCGATTGTCACCCGCAGTGGGCCGGTTGAAAAGCTGCGCGAGGTGTATCGAGGTTGGGGATTGCTACCCGCCCCACTCCAGGTGTTAGAACGGCAGCTATTGCTTCAACATGGCTGGACTTGGTTCGATTACGACGTAACTTACCGTATTTTGTCGGATTCTAGGGGGACAGGAAAGGGAAAGTCCTCTGATCAAATAAGACCTGAGCCAAGACCTGAGCAAGAAAGACGTCAACGCGAGTTGTTCGTAGAAATTTCTGCAAATCGATCTGCCTATCAAACGCAGGAGAATCAGACAGAAAACGAGACGCTATTAGAGCGGAGTGAGTCTGTCACCTACTGGGCCAAGCTCATTCAAGATTATCAAAACACGGTCTGTGTCAAAGCCTCTTGCAGTAGTGCGATGGCAACGCCCTTTGTGAAGTATGCGGTGGCTGAATGTGTCCTAGTGAGCTGCCCTCAGCCAGTATCGGTTGTTTAAGAGACTTGAGGCGCTTATGCAGGGGGCAGCTTGGGTGGCAACACCGTTAATGCTGCTAAAAATGTGTAGCTCAGGGCGAAATAGGTTTCAAACCTGGCAATATGTTCAAACCGACAGGTGCGGTACCAGTTTTGCCAACAGGTAATGACCGCTAACTTGAGGAGGGCAACGGCAAATACCAATGCTGTGAATAGAGAGAGCCAACCGATGGCGTAAAGAGCAGCAACCAGTGCGATCGCCACGCCATGATAAATAAAACCAGCTTTTAGAGAACGGGTCTTTTTCTTTCGTAGCTTGACGCTAAACACCGCACCCCCGAAAAACAAACTGTTCAACAGCCACATGCCCAACGCTTGAGTCGTAATAGTATCGGTGGTTGCACCGAAAACGAACAATGTAGATAGGCAAATAGCGCTGAACATCACAATCTCATTGGCAACGGCCTTATGGCTATGCTGAAAAATTGAAAAAACGTCTAAGCCCAGGGCAAGAACACCCGCCCCCACTATCCAAAATAGAACCGGATGCTGAAAAGAGAGCCAAAGTGCGATCGCTAATGCTGCCGAGCCATACACCCCCGCCCACACACAATACCGAGGTCGCCAACGTCGCCGTTGCTTTACCTGCACAATCACGGGATGTTCTGCCTGAAGCGCCAAGAAAGCCGCCAAACAAGCCCATGACGTATCCCCCGTCCAGTCCACCGCTACCGAAGCCCCTGTGAGAATCGCCCCCAATAGCACCAGCAAAACGCCGTGCTCAGGCGAAAAAGTAGGTTGGTACCAACGCTTTTTGTGCGGACTATTCTCTGGAGGAAAGGCAGGTAACCCTGGCAAGGCTTGAACAGTCATAGGTGTCAGGAATCAAGGTTCGCTTAAAAAATAATGTTGTTAAAACAGCTGATCTTCGACATCTGTTTCGATAGTGCAATCGGACACAGGATAGGCCACACATAACAGCCCATACCCCTGATTCAGCTGATCGTCATCTAAAAATGATTGATCAGACTGGTCAATATCCCCTTCTAAAACTTTGCATGCGCAAGTGCAGCACGCGCCCGCACGACAAGAGAAAGGTAAGTCTAAACCCAACTCTTCTGCAGCATCCAAAATATACTCATCTTGGGGCACCTGAATCGTCTGGTCGATCCCTTGCTTTTCGTTGATTAATCTCACATTGAACGTATTTTTCACCGAAACAGCCCCCTCCTCAAGCTGAAGAACAAACAAAAAAAGCAGAGCCCGCAACAGCAAGTAGCTTTAGTCACGTTGCTTATTTCCTCAGTGCTTAAAAAATAAGTGCTCAGGTAATAAGCGTTCAAAACATCAGCTATTGCTAAAAACTGCTAGATACTGCTGGCAAGCACTATGGCCATCTCAAAGCCGGCGTAGATTTCTCTATGCGAGCACTTGGCGATAAGCTGTAGCACTTGTCCATGCAGCCTGTTTTGGGCTCTGCCATATCCCCATACGTTATCGTTACAGGCTCATAGCCTGTTTCACCTGCGCTGTCCATTCTTTAATGCGCGCATCAGACTTATCGGACTCATTATCATCATCTAGGGCCAATCCGCAGAACTTGCCATCTCGGAGGGCCAAAGACTCGTTATGCTCGTAGCCATCAGCAGGCCAGTAGCCCACTGTTTTGCCGCCCAAACCAGAAATCTTTTCTTCCAGCTGGCCCATGGCATCCATAAAGTTGTCGCCATAGCCAATTTGATCGCCCGTGCCAAAGTAAGCCACGGTTTTGCCACTAAAATCAACATCGTCCAAATCCTCAAACACGGCCTCCCAGTCGTCTTGAAGATCGCCAATATTCCAAGTGGGACAAGCAATAATTAAGTAGTCATACTCAGCCAAACTGCTTGCTTCAGCATCAGCAATATCCTGTAAATCAACAACAGACTCGCCGCCTAGCGCTGCTTGCACTTCTTCTGCTGCATCAGCCGTTTTTCCGGTTGTCGAGCCATAAAACAAACCTACTTTAGCCATATCTGTCCTTATGAATCTATTTGAGAATGGAATCAATAATCAGAATAATACACTACGTTATTGATAATCAATATCTTTAATTTTTAGAAAATTAACAGAAATATTCCTGACTACCCTGAAAGGAAGTCATAAGTTTAGTCCCTTTTTTCCTTGCAATTAAACGGCTTCAGCGTTTTCTCTTTTCATCCTTTAAGGAAATAATAAAAATTCCAAAAAAATTTATTGGTACTAAATCTCTTTAAGCGTAGCAATGATGCTCAAGGCGATGACGTATATGCCGCAACTTCCTTAACAATCGCAACTTTTCCATACCTGGGATCAACCTCTACACCTAGCACTTCCACACCCTTATTGGGAGCGATCTGATAGGTTGCCGATTCTCCGGGGCTCAACGTTAGGCAGGTATTAAAAATCGATTTGCGATGCTCCAGCGGCAAGAAAGCCGTCTCCCCGATTTCTAGCACCGCCGTATTGAAAAAAGAGACGTGTCCCTCATGGGTCAAAATTCCCGATGGTAGGTCGCAGTGTTCACACCAGTTGATGGCCAAAAACCACTTGGCATCAGCGATACGAGAAAATATTCGTGTCGGCTTAGGATGTTGCAATACTCGGTAGCCACCGCCTACAGAAAAAATAGTCCCGCCTAAAAAGCCACAAGCAATGCCGATAGATGGATTCATGACATAGGTATCCTGCTTTAGTTGGTAATTATTCCTGATAAAATATTGATTGGGTTAAGACAGCATACATAAGCCAGTTGGTCCAAGGGAGTAATTTAAAGTACAGAGTATGATTTTAGAAATAATTCTTGAAAAGGTGAACGCGGAGTAAGGTTTTGAGGCTCTAAAAAAATGTGGTTCGCCAGCCCTGTGCTAGTAGCCCTTAATGGCCAGTAAGCAGAAGGTTGCGATTGACTTGGCAAGCACATCACCCATACAAAAGATGGCTTTATCATCCAAAACAATAGCTCAGCGAGATTTCACCAGCCTGTTTTCGAGACTCCCCTTTTGGCTAATTGTCTTAGCCCTCGTGCTTCTGGCACTCTCACGATTCCTTTGGCTCACGGCAGATTTTCCCATTGGCGTCAGCGGCCCTGGTGTGATTTACACGGACGAGGGCTGGTGGTCACGTAACGCGATCGCCTGGATAAGAGAAGGTGACTGGTATATCGATGACGGCTACAACCCGATTGTTAACTTGCCCGTGCTCCCGCTACTACAGGTGCTGTGGTTCAAGATTTTTGGCATTGGTTTATCGGCAGCGCGCGGGCTCAGTGCAGTGTGTACCCTAGCGATTAGCGTGATGGTGTATGACTTTGCCCGCCGTGAGCTAAGCCCTCGTCTGGCGCTCTTGGCTCCTTTTTTAATCCTGAGTAGCTATCCTACATTTGCTTTCAGTCGGCTTGCCCTGCTCGAAATGCCTATGATACTGCTCATTCTTTTTAGCCTGTGGTTTGCCACCTTGCAAAAAGCTCGCATGACCACCACACTCGGTGCCGCTATTCTTCTCGCCGCCGCCGCACTCACGAAAACCACCGCACTTTTTGCAGTGCCTATGGTGCTCTTTTTTATCTGGACGAGACCCACGCTCACTCGATCTAAAGTGACCCATGTCTGCATTTGGTTACTCTGCTTTGGTGTGCTCTATGGGGCTCACTATATTGTTTTTGTCCAGGGGTACTCACTCAGTCAGGAAAGCTATCAATACTTTAGTAACTACAACGTTAGTAGAAAGTTCCATAGAACAGTCTTTTCGGTCTTGCAAGGCCCTTTCCGTACGCTTAAGTACGCGCTGCCCCTGTTTCCGCTCCTCTTGCCCAGTCTTTTTGCGGCGCTGTTCATGCTCACAAGGGCGAAAGCCTATCGAACCAGTTTTCTTTTTCGCGTCGCCGCCCTCTGGAGTATCCTATCTCTCGGCATTTTCTCCGCCAGTAATTACGCAGCACCGCGATACTTTTTGGTCTTGATTGTACCCATCGCCCTAGCAATTCCCTTAGCTATCCAGCAATTACAGGCTAAAATAATGCTGAGGGAGCGTCTTTCTCGGGAACGTCTTCTTCTAGGTAGAGCGTTTCATCGCATCATTTTTCTAGGCACTGTTTATCTCTCTATTTTGCTTAGTCTCACTCGTATTGGGCTCTATCTTCAATCCCCAAACTTTACCTTTGTCTCTATGGCCTTATCTATAGAACGCTACATAGCCCAGCAGCCTTCGCAATCAACGGTGATTCTGGGTCATTTTACTGACTCAATCGCCCTTGCTGTCCCGATTAAAGGCGTTAATGACAAAATGGGATTTCGGCCACTGTCTGAGCGACTAGAAACTTTTAACCCTGGCTATTATCTCTCCATCGGACCTATCGAAGATATTGGTGGAGAAAGAGAGCAACTTCTCAATCAACACTACACTCTCCAGCTCATAGAAACTTTCGATGCCTATCAGTATAGTGATTATGGGAAACCTGTTTTCTTCTATCAGTTAACGCCTCGGTTAATGCTTCACTGATTCTTTTCTTGAGGGTCTCTCTCTTGATGTCTCCTATCACTATTTCACTCATCATTCCGGTTTATTACGGTGGAGATAATTTTAAAGCCTGCTTGGCTAGTATAAAAACGAGCCTTCGCCCACCCGATGACGTGATCGTTGTTGCAGACGGTGAAACAGATAGATCTTGGCAGGTTGCTGAAGATTTTGGCGCAAGGGTTATACGGCTCTCTGAGTCTGGGGGGCCAGCACGAGCGAGAAATATCGGTGCAAAAATAGCCCAAGGAAATATCCTATTTTTTATAGATGCTGATGTAACGCTACATCCAGAAACACTAAGCGTTGTAGAGCAGCTGTTTCTGCAATCGCCAACGACATCAGCGGTCATTGGTTCTTATGATGATGCTCCAGGGGCCAGTAATTTTTTATCACAGTACAAAAACTTATTTCATCACTATACTCATCAGGTTTCTTCAGAAGCAGCTACCACCTTTTGGGGAGCCTGTGGGGCGATTGACCGCAGCATTTTCCAGGCCATAGGTGGCTTTGATGAAAAATACACAGACCCTTGTATTGAAGATATTGAGCTAGGCTACAGGCTACAGGCGGCAGGCTACTCTATACGCCTGTGCAAGCACTTACAGGTAAAGCATCTCAAGCATTGGACTGTCAGGTCTTTACTCAAAGCCGAAATCTTTTATCGAGCAATTCCCTGGACTAAGCTGCTTCTATCTCAGCGGCAGATACAGGCAGATCTCAACCTCAGTGCGTCTAATCAGGCAAGCGTTGTGTGCACTTATCTATTCATAATCAGCGTAGCTATCAGCAGTTGGCTACCCCAGGGGATAGTGGTAGCCCTAGTTCTTAGTGGTCTCTTACTTGTGATAAATGCGAGTGTTTACCGTTTTTTTACGCGCAAGCGAGGGGTCTGGTTTGCATTGCGTGTTGTTCCTTGGCACTGGCTTTACTTTTTGTACGGTGGGTTGGCCTTTGCCTATGGCACCGTACAACATTACTGGGAATCAATCTTCCCTTCTCAGCGGCATCTGTCTTATTTTAATCCCTTCAAAAGGATGAAATAAGTCTTCTAATCCCTCTGCTATGAAAAGAGAACCCAGCGCGAGTTTATGACTGTAATAACCGAAAATAGTATCAAGCCCTTGCCTGCGAGGTCTCTGCGGTCTCGTCGTGTGGTGATTATTGGTGGCGGACCTGCTGGACTGACGGCCAGCTATGAGTTGATGCGGCGGGGCGTGAAATCAACGGTGATTGAAAAAGCTGGAAAAGTAGGCGGTATTTCCCGTACAGAGATTTATAAGGGGTATCGGTTTGACATTGGCGGGCATCGTTTTTTCACAAAAGTGGGTGAGGTCCAAGCGATTTGGAAAGAGATTCTAGGAGATGATTTTATTCAGGTCCCCAGAATTTCTCGAATTTACTATGACGGTAAGTTTTATGACTATCCGCTCTCTTTGGGGAAAACGCTTCAAAACTTAGGGCCTCGCCAGAGTGTACTTATTTTGTTTAGCTACTTAAAAGCTAAGCTCAAAGCCTTTGTCAGGAAGGGGCTGTATCCGGATTATGAACTAGAAACATTCGAAGAATGGGTGACCGATTGTTTTGGGGAACGCCTATATCGCATGTTTTTCAAATCCTATACAGAAAAGGTTTGGGGTATCCCCTGCTGTGAAATTAGGGCTGATTGGGCTGCCCAAAGAATTAAAAATATGTCGCTGAAGCGAGCAGTTATCAATGCGGTATTTGGCAGTCAAAATGCGAAAAGCTTAATCAAGCAGTTTGACTATCCTCGCTTAGGGCCTGGCATGATGTGGGAGGCTTGTGAGCAGCGACTCATCGAGGGAAAACATCCGGTATATCTCAATTCAGAAGTGGTCAGCATTGAGCATAAGGACCAGCGAATTATTCGTATTACGGTCAGACACAAAGAGCCCGGACATAACGAGATCGGACATAACGAGACCGAACATAAAGCCACACATCAGGAACATAGGATTTCTACCTTGACGGGTACTGACTTTATTAACTCTATGCCGATATCTACCCTGGTTCAGTCCCTCAATCCCCGTGCGCCAGAAGACGTACTGGCAGCAGCTAGGGGGCTGAAATATCGAGATTTTTTGATTGTTTCCCTTATTATCAATCGGGCGTCACTGTTCCCTGACAACTGGCTATACATCCATAGCCCTCGCTTCATGGTGGGGCGTATCCAAAACTTTAAAAACTGGAGCCCAGCGATGGTTCCGGAACCCAGAAAAACATGTTTGGGGATGGAGTACTTTTGCAATGAAGGTGAGCCCCTATGGAAAATGTCGGATGCAGATCTGATTACATTCGCCAGTCGCGAGATTGTTGAATTGAAGTTGGGTGTTCAATTTAGCGATATTGAAGATGGCTGTATCATTCGACAGCGGAAAGCCTATCCGGTGTACGACGGGGAATATCGCCAGCACGTTCAGGTGATAAAAGACTATCTTGACACGTTTGAGAATTTGCAAACGGTCGGACGCAATGGCATGCACCATTACAATAACCAAGACCACTCCATGCTGACCGCCTTGTTAGCGGCTAGAAATATTGTGGGCGAGCATCACAATGTGTGGGACGTCAATGTTGAACGGTCTTACCATGAGAACTTTACAAATGCGGAGTGGTCAACACTGACGCGACCGACTGCTACGGTAAACAGATAGGATGGGCGTTTTTTTAAGGCACTTGTTTTAGAGCGATTGTTTGAGGGCACTTGTTTTAGGGCGATTGTTTTAGGTAGGAGCGTAATAAGGCCTTGTCCGCTTGAGTTATTTCCCCTAAAGCCCAGAGCAACAACACAATAACAATGCCGAGTACTGGCAGCTTGAGCAGTAGCCAAATGCCAGGTGTGCTCCAGTACTGAGAGATCGCACCCACCAGCCCACACACTAACGCGCTCCGTACCCACGTCATTCCAGGGGGCCATACCTGCCACCGCAGATAGACCGCGATCACCCCTGCGATCGCCCCTGCACCCGCCACGCCTAGCGTGGTCACCGCCGCCCCCATGGATCCCAGTTTAGGGACGAGCAGCCAATGCCCCATCAGGGCCACTATCGGCATCGGCACCGTTAATACCGCCGTCCACTGCGGATTATCCGAAGCCACTAAAATCGCGCTGGTTACCGCAATCATCACGCTGCCGATAGTGGCGAAAATAAGCATGGAAAACAAGGGCGCAGCGGAGAGAAAGGGCTGCCCAAATAACATGGGAACAATCTCCCCGGCACTCCCGACTAATAATCCCGCAAAGGGTAAATGGAGAATAACCACACGCATCGCTGAGCCGCTCAGCGACTTGACCTGCGCCGTGTCGCCCTGACTTCGCAGTTGACTCACCGTTGCGATCAGCACAGGTGCTAATGCCGGACTCATCATGCCCCCAAGGAGGGCCAAATTTTGAGCCACTGCGTAAATGCCTGCTTGCTCGGCAGTGCCGCCCAAGGCCTTTAGAGCAATCAGGTCTAGCTTGGCGGTGAGGCGAGTAGAGAGCGCTGCTAAAAATAAGGGAACGGCATAGCCTGCCAACGTTTTGAGCGGAAAGGTAGACGCTCGCCCCCGTAAGTACCAGAGTGAGGGTTGAATATAAAAACGGCAAATAACAACGTCTGCCAGCATGGCTGCTAAGCTGCCTAAAATGGCCCCGGTGATGGAGAATCCCAGTGTCACTAGCCAAACGATAAACACCAGTCGGGCTATCCACCGAACGGCAGTGGCCATGGCCCGTGCGCCGAATTTTCCCATCCCTGCCAAAATGTTCTGATGGGCTTGGGCAAGGTTTACGAGCGGGATTTCTAAGGCAAAGAGCCTAAGTAACTGGGTGAGGGTGGGTTCGTGTAGGCGTGTGGCGATCGCAGGCGCGGCAAGCATCACCAACAAAGCGGCGAGTAAACCACAACCCAACTGAGCCCGTAAAACCGCTGTCGCAATGGTATCTGGATTTTCCGATTCACTCACGAACTTAATCGTCGTGCGGGCAAAAACAGAATTTAGCCCCCACTCAATCCAGGCCACTAGCGTTGCGGCTAAGGCAAAGAGCCCGTACCCCTCTGCGCCCAACTGCCGGGTTAAAAATGTGAGCGTCAGAAATCCAGTTGGGAGAATGAGCGCTTCTGCGAGGGTAATCCAAGTTGTGCCCCCGAGCAGGCGAGACTTAAAGCTCATGAATAGTTGCTTATTTTATCGAACCGGTAGGCTTGAAATGGCCTGTCTGTCGATTAATTTTAAGCCATAGCCCCTTACCAAAACCTAAGAGAAAAGCCCGGAGGCGATCGCGCTTGTGGGTATTGCGTCCCAAGCTACTCGCGACCCGAGAGGTTCCAAACGCAAAGCGCCCCGCCAACAACACTAACGTCAGCAAAGTGCTGACAGGGTATAGCTTCAAATGCTTCCCGTACATGGCCCCTGTCCCGTACCAATATCGCCCAATCAGCCCAGCACCGGCTTCCCAAGTGCGAAACCCATGGTGTACCACAACCACGCTGGGCATCTCACACACCTGATGCCCTTTATGCAACGCATGAATAACCAAATCACCTTCTGACGAGGATTTCAACAGGCCGCCCGTCCCAAGCATTTCATCAAAACCATGAAATGCTTGCCATAGGCTTTTCCTCATGGCCATACAAGCGCCTAGCCCATCTACATCGTTTTTATCGAGTGCGCTAGAAACGATCTTGGCGTGCTGACGGCAATAGCTCGGAATAAATCCCGCTGAGGCATCATGGTCTCCTGGTAAAACATTGCCAAAAAGCAAGGCGACCTTAGGGTAGGAGAGAAACACGTTGTAAATTTCCCATAGCCAGTTATCGGCAACTACGCAGTCGTCGTCTGTAATGGCGATCAGCTCGCCCTGGGCTTGTGCGATCGCCAAATTTCTGGCCCGTGCCATGCCGACGGTCTCAGTGTGCTGATATCGGATGCGGGTATCGCCAGCATACGTCTCCATGGCCTGCTGGCAGGCATTATTTGTGCTTTGATCAACTACTAAAATCTCAAAAGAGGGGATAGGACCTTGAGCGGCCTCTCCTAAGAGAGCATTATTCAAAATGCTATCGATCGTCCAAACAATACTGCCTTTTCGATTTCGAGTAGCGATGACAACAGATATCACAGGCTTAGGAACTGACATAAAAAAGACCTAGGAGAATACCCCTTTGCGAATATCTTGCTTTAAAACGTCTAAGCGCTCTTCTAGCCGAGTAACCAGGGACTCTTGGTGAGCCTCATTACTTAAAAAAGGGGATTTTCGCGCCGTATTTTCTAGCTGAACACTCAATCTCTCAAGTGTTTTTTCTGGAATCTGTTCTGTTGTAGACTCGTGACTTCTGGCATCGCTCATATCATGCTTCTCACCCCCAGATCCTGAAAAATCACTCATCCTCACACCATCAAATAGGCTGGTAAACGGAGCTTGCCGCTGTAAGTAGGGTCGTATAGGATACCGATAATCGCTTTTTGTCAGGGTCTTTGCGCCTCGGATGACGGTGTACCGATAGGGCAGGTTAACCGACGCGCACCAGTCGCGCCATTTGAACGGTAGTATCCGTGGGCTAGTGCGGACCGGGATCCATGGCACACGTAGGGTATCGGCCACAATCGCCCCGTGCATCGCCTCACTGATCAAAACTTTGCTCTGGGCGATTTGGGCAATCACGTCTTCTACTTCACCGGCAGGATCAATAAAGTTAATCCCCACCCGCTGGCAGACGGTTTTGAATCGTCGGGGACTGCCATGGCGAAAGTGTGGCATATAAGACACGTTGTAAACCCGTTCACCGACCGCAATCGGAGCAAAATACCGTTTGAGTAGTGCGGCACCATCGGTGATGGCTAGCGAGGCAGGGAGCTTTAGCCTTTTCGCGGAGAGGGGACCTCGCAGGCAATAAATTCGCCAGTTTGACTTTTTCTGGAGTTGAAGGCTTCTACCATAACCAACCCCTGTACTAAAAAAAACTGCATTCTTGGCCTCATTGACCCACTGAGGGGTTTGGTCATTTAGAACCGTGCCAATGCCAACAAAAACATTCGTTTTACTGTCATCAAAGTCAGAGATAAGGCGCGGCCATAGCCAGGGATTTAGCTCATCGCCAAAATTTTGTGAGGGGGTTGTGGTTTTGTAATAAAACAGCTTCATTATCTATACGAATTTGTCAAACCTGGGCAGTCAAATTGTATGGCTTCGCCAACAGTGCTAACACCCCTACCTCTCTTTCCGCTTAAGCAGTCTGAAATAATGCCTAGCTAAAAACTATACAATATTTCCCGCCTTTTTTACTCTCCTTTGTTGTAGTTTTTTGTATCCGAGACAACAACAGATCATCAAAAAAACTTTTTCAACAAGAATTTTCAGGTCAAGAAAAGAGTTTAAAGAGATCTTATTTCCTTCTTAAGACTAGATCCCTATGCTCCGAAGCGACAAGTCAACGCTGTCCCTTCGGAAGGTTGGTCTTTATCGCAGCGCTTAAGTGAGCTGCAAAGGGGGCAAGTGGCCTAGGTTTTCGCAAGAAAAAGCAGCACGACTGTCAACGGCAACACTTATCTATTTAGAACTGAACTTATGTCAAGCAACGTAATCTTTATCCATCCAGACGGGGCCGACCCGTCTCACTTTGCTGCGGCCCGCTTTGAGTCAGTTGGGCCTGATGGACGTTTAAACTGGGATTTAGCCCCTAAAACAGGTGTTTATCTTGGCCACCTAGACGACGCAATTGTAGCGACGTCCAATGCGGGCGCGGTGGTCCACGCCTACGGTATTAAAGCAGTTGCACCTAGCTATGGCTTCGATGAAAATGAAGCTGAGTATCAGTCACTGGCCGCCCTGCAAGGTAAAAATGTCGAGGGGTCAGCGGCGGACGCCACCATCCTAGAAGAAGCGATCGCCGCCGGACGCCCTACAGCCGTCATCAACTCAGGTTTTATTGCCGAGCCTGGAACCGGTGTTTTCTTAGCAGATGCTGTTAGCCGCCGGGATCGTGAAGGTATCACAGCCCAGATTGTTGAATCCGGCGTCAGCGTCATCATGGGCGCTGGCGAAATTGACTATTTACCGGTGGGTACAGTCGGCTTCTTTGGCGAAGAAGGCACCCGCAGTGATGGTCGAAACTTGATTGAAGAAGCTGAAGACATGGGCTATACCGTTGTCTTCACCCGTGAGCAGCTCGAAAGTTTATCGGCTGATACCGAGCGGGTATTGGGGATCTTTGCTGCTGACGATACCTATAACGATGTTCCCGAAGGCGCACTGATTGCCGACGGCTTTGTGGATGAGAACGGTGAACTCATCACTTACGGGCAGCCGGGCAATCCCAACCCGCCCACGGTTGCCGAAATGCTCGATGCCACGCTAAAGCTCGATGTCTTTAGCCAAGAAGAAGATGGCTTTATGATCGTCCTCGAAGAAGAGGGGACTGATAACTTCGGCAACAACAACAATGCTCGCGGTACGATAGATGCCACCTTAAGGGCAGATGCTGCCATTGGTGTCGCGCGCGACTTTATCGAAAACGTCAACAGCAATACCTTTGTCGTCACGGCTGCTGACAGTGCTGGTGGGAGCTTAGAAGTTGATGATATCGATCCAGAAGAGGAAACTGTCGGCGAAACTGTCGGCACGTTGACAACCCAACGACAGCTCGACGCCGATGGCGAAAATAGCGGTATTACGGTTCCTTTTGATGGCACCACGGGCAGTGATACAGCGCCTTTTGTCTCGGCTCCAGATGCCAACGGCAACAGCTATAACTTTGGTGTTACCTGGGCTGGGTTGCCTGACTTTGCGGGCAGTATCGTATCCAAAGCTTACGGAGAAGGCGCGGAGCGGTTGCCTGCAACCCTTGACAATACGGCTATCTATCGCCTGATGTACGAGAGTTTATTCGATGTCAGTCTAGAGGCCCCCGAAGGTGTCCCAGATGACCTTGCAGGGCGTCAGGCCCCTGAGCCCACCGCAGAGGCTGGCAACGTCATTTTCATTCACCCTGACGGCACCAGTCCATCCCACTATGCAGCTGCTCGCTTTGCCTCTGAGGGCACCGACGGTCGCCTCAATTGGGATCAAATGAGTCATGCCGGGGTTTACCTCGGTCACATTGAAGATCGCTTGGTTTCCACCTCTAATGCTGGCGCTGTTGTTCACGCTTATGGTACCAAGCCCTTTGCAGGTAGCTATGGTTTTGATGCCCCTGTTGAAGACGGTGGCGAAGAGGTGGTTTCCCTCTCTGGCTCAAAT
The DNA here is from genome assembly GCA_039820525.1 of Cyanobacteria bacterium J06634_5. Classification (GTDB taxonomy): domain Bacteria; phylum Cyanobacteriota; class Cyanobacteriia; order Phormidesmidales; family Phormidesmidaceae; genus Phormidesmis. The sequence goes on along the minus strand of JBCBPY010000043.1, from coordinate 14,522 downwards.
GACACGATCATGCAGGAAGCCCAAGCCGCCGGTAAGGCAGTGGGTATCATTAACTCCGGGTTTATTGCTGAACCGGGTACCGGTGTTTTCCTTGCAGATGTGGATAACCGGGGAGAAACTGAAGAAATCACCGCTGAAATTCTCGCTCAGCTTCCCAATGTTATCCTCGGCGCAGGAGAGACCGACTACTTGCCTGAAGGCACCGTGGGCGTTTTTGGTGAGGAAGGCACCCGCACGGACGGTCGTAACCTAATCGAAGAAGCTGAAGCGGCTGGCTATACTGTTGTCTTCAATCGAGAAGAACTCATGGCGGTTGACCCTAACAGCACTGAACGACTGTTGGGCATCTTTGCCGCTGAAGATACTTACAACGACTTATTTGAAGACGAGCTACGGCGCGATGGCTTTGTCGATGAGAACGGCGACCTCATCCTCTATGGTCAGCCGCCCCTCAATCCCAATCCACCCACGGTTGCGGAGATGTTAGAGGTCGCGCTGCCGATTTTAGATGCCGATCCCGACGGTTTCTTCTTGGTGTTAGAAGAAGAAGCCACCGACAACTTTGGTAACGATAACAACGCCGCTGGCACCATTGAGGCAGCAATAAGGGCGGACGAGGCCATTGGTGTCGCGCTTGACTTTGTTGACAACACCGATCCCAACACCCTGGTTATTACCGCAGCGGACTCCGATGCTGGCGGTTTGGAAGTGGATGATGTCCCTATCGGTGGGTTCGGCCTTGATCCTGAGCAGGTTGAATCTGGCTTTACGCTACGTGCTCAAGCTGAGTTAGCAGCCTTTGGCGATGAGGCGGATGGTGTTCTGGTGCAAGTCGATGATCAAGATGGCAGCAACGATCTACCTGGCTTTAGCACCGATGTTTTCGAGCCGTTTACAACCGGTGCTCCCGATGCGGATGGCGACATCTTTGACTTTGGGGTCGCCTGGGCAACGCGTTCGGACGTAAACGGTGGCATTGTGTCTAAATCCTATGGTCTGAACGCGGAGCTGTTGCCTGCGACTACCGACAACACTGACATCTACCGCGTGATGTATCAAACGCTCTTTGGCACTGCGCCTGAAGACGTGTCAGCAACTCGCTTTGTTGGTACTAGCAGCGATGATGAGCTAGTGGGTACAGCGGCCAATGAGTCGTTCATCGCTTTAGCGGGTAATGATCTGGCAGCAGGTGGTCTGGGTGACGACATCATTCTAGGGGGCGACGGCGATGACATCCTGCGTGGTGACCTCAATAACCGCTCTCCTCAGGACGGCGGCGCTGGCGGTAATGACATCATCTTTGGGGGTGAGGGCAACGACCGCATCGGCGGCAAAGCCGGTAACGATATTCTCCTCGGCGATATGGGAGATGATCTCATTTGGGGTGACGATGGCGATGACATTGTCTTTGGCGGTGAAGGTAATGACATCCTCGTCGGCGACAATTTTTCTAGCGGTAGCGGTAGCGATCTGTTTGTCTTTGGCACCGAGAATGGGACTGACACCATCCTCGATTTTGCAGTGGGCACCGATTTCATCGGCCTAATCACCAATGAACTCACTTTCGCAGATCTCACGCTTACTCAGGATGGGGTCAATACATCACTTGGAGTCACCAGTAGCGGTAAAGTGCTCGCAGTGTTGCAAAATGTCCAAGCCACTGACCTGGCTGAGAGCAGTTTTGTGAGCGTCTCTGATATAGCCAATCCACAGGCATCATTGGCCACTATCTAGGTAACTGCTGGTTAGCTGATCTGTTAGCTAATCTACGGTGTGTAGACACTATCAAAAAATCCAGCTGTCTCAAGCAGCACGCGAGGGCAGCTGGACTTTCGAATTGACTATTCGAATTGACTATCTGTGAGAAAGCTGCCCGGCATTACCAAATTCAGTGGAAACGAATAAAAAATCCTGCTCAACCAAATCATCTATGTGCCTCAAAGTAAGAGATGATGGTTGCCATAGAGAGAATGCTGGCTGCTGGTTCTCTATTTGCTTTTTCAAAACAGAGAAGTAAGCCTTGTATTCTTTGCTTTTGTGCCAATGATTTTCGGCTTCGATGGCCTTTACCGTGGTGCCGTAAAAGTCTTCAGTGAATTTATAGTGCAGGAAAACAGCAGAAAAATCAGCTACCTCTGAGCGTTTTAGGAAAAAGCGTTTTAGGAGAAAGCGTTTTAACAGATGAGATGACTCAAGCCGAGTGCCACGACGAACAAACATCATGGCCTCTTTCGTCAAAAAACAATTCCCTTTAAAGACTGTTTTACGAATGCCACCATACAAAAACTGAATGCCTGGGTGTGTTTTAGGCTGTAATTTACGCACATAGGGGCTGCGGGTGATATTGCTTAAATCATAGGCGTTAAAAACAGAGGTTAACGCGGCTAAATTCCATTGCTTGGTGTCAGCAGATGTCTTGGCCGTTGTATCAGCCGACTGGCTAGTGGGCAGTGGCATTCCCGCTTTGGAAAACATATCTAGCATCTGAATACAGACAGTGCCATAGCTATTTTCGTTTAGGTATCTGAGCACGTTATGTAACGATCTCTCTAGCGGGAAATGAAGAAACTCATCTACATCAGCGATCAGACACCAGCAACCCCGTCCAAACGTTTGAAGTAAGAAGTTTTTAAAGATAACTAAATAGGTTCCAAAGGGCTTATCAGAAGCCACTAAGGTTGTTTGTTCGTAGGATTTGATCACCTCAATGGTAGCGTCTGTCGATCCGTTATCTAAAAAGACAATATGCTTAAAGCCCAAGCTTAAGTAATGTTCTATAAAGGCCTGAACGAGACTTTCACCATCTTTAACAACACATAGCACAATGGCATCTTGGTGACTTAGCTTGTGATTTAGCTGGTGATCTAGGCGCTGGGGGCCATGGAGGTGTTGTACTGAGAACCTGAGCGCGAAAAGGCGAAGTTCATCGATAGGGGCTCTGATGGAAGCTTTGAGGACGCTCAGGGCCAAAGTCACATTGCTAGAGTTGAAGTGTGGAAAATTGCGTAGCCTATTGAACACGTCTTCAACCTGCTATTACTGAAGTGATTACCTGGGAAAAGTCTAAGGAATTACGGCTGTCATTGAGACTGATTTTTCAAAGCTTGCGGGAAGGGTAGCTGCCAAAGGGCGATCGCAGCCAGTGCCGCCATCACCGAACTAAAGTAAAACGGCGCCCCCCCGGAAACCTGCGTATACAAAAAGCCAGCCAACAAGCTCGCCGGGAGTGCTGCCAAGCCCACCAGCATATGAAACGTCCCAATCTCTGCTCCTCGCCGTTCGGCATGGACTAAGTCAGCGACTAAGGCCTTTTGTACGCCCCGAGTGAGGGCCGTATAGAGTCCGTAAAATATAAACAAAATCCAGATAAAAACGGCACTTGTCGCAATGGCAAACCCTACATACACCAGTGCAAATAGCCCGTAGCCCATCATCAACAAAGGTTTGCGGCCTACTCGGTCTGAGAGTCGCCCAATGGTAAGCCCTAAAAGGACAGACATCAAATTGAAGGCAGCGTAGAGTAACAACAGATGGGAACCGCTAAATCCGAGATCTTGCGATCGCACCAACAAAAAAGCATCCGAAGAGTTGCCTAGCCCAAACAGCACAATCACGCCCAAATACTTTCGATACGCTGGACTGAGGCCCTGAAACGTAAACTTGGGAGGGTTTCGTGGCCCCTCACCCCGCTTGGGTTCAGTGACCCACTTCAACAACACGAGCACACCCACTAGCGCTGGGACAAAAGCAAGGATAAACACCCCACGATAATTTCCGGCATATAGCAACAAAAACACAAAGCCCACCAATGGCCCCAACACCTCCCCCACGGTTTCCAAACTGTGGTGTAAGCCATAGGCCTGCCCGCGCTGATGCGGCTCGCAGTTTTCTGCAATCAGGGCATCTCTCGGTGCGGCTCGTAACCCCTTCCCCACCCGGTCGAGCAGGCGCGCGGCCAACACCGCCCCCCAACTCCCGGCCAGTGCCAGCCCCAGTTTAGAAACCGCGCCCAGCCCGTAGCCTGTGAGCGCGAATGGCTTTCGCTGCCCCGCCCGGTCCGAGAGCCAGCCTGAGTACAGCTTCAGCAAGCTGGCCGTACTCTCTGCAATCCCTTCTACAACCCCCACAGTCCACACGGGTGCGCCCAATACCGCTGTCAAAAAAAGCGGCGTAATCGGATACACCATCTTGCTGGAAAAATCGGAGAAAAGACTGACCCAACCCAGTGCTTTTACCGTCGGATGAATGGCACGAGAAGACATCTCTTGGTGAGGCGAAGATTGTTTCATCTCAGTCTTCTCCGCCTCAGGGTTAGGCATTAACGGGTTGGGCACTGACGGCACCCGCTTCTAGGGGTAAATTCTTCTGGTCTGATGGGTCTGATAGTTGCTCTGGTGTTTCTTCTGGGGGTGGGGGCATACCATCGGCAGCCGCTACGGTGTTACGAACAGATGATGTCGAGTTCTGTTCCTGTTTAAGTTGTTTTGCCTTAGCGGGTTGTTCTGGATGAGGAGGGGTTTTCGCAATCTGCTTTGACTGTGCTGTTTGCTGTGCCTTTAGTTTTGCCTTTGACTGTGAGGGAGAGGGCGTTTTCTGTGAGGACATGGTTGGTTTGGTTTGAGGGCATAGCTTCACTGGACTCGCCTGCATCTGCTTTTGCAGGAGCGCCTGAAACTGCTCGTGAAGGATCCGCTTCCGCATGGCCTCATCGAGCTTAGCCGGAATTAGCTTTTCGCACCGCACAATAATCAACCAATCGCCGATTTGAGTGGGCTCCCACAGCTGTCCGTCGTAACTCACCCGCAGTATTTTGGCCAGGGTGGGGTGGGGCACACTCAGTTCCACTGGCCCTACGAGGCCACCTGTTTGGGACTCTTGCCCTTCAGAATATTGTCTGGCAACATCTGCAAAGCTTTCGCCATCGTCACACAGACGAAAATAGAGTTCGCGGGCAAGTTCTTTGTCTTTGGTTCTAATCAGTGAGTAAATCACCCGATCGAGCTGATCTTTTCGCTGTAAAAAGAACGTTTTGAGACGATCTCCCCAGGTTTCTTCTTTGAACTGGTGCAGGCGGAAGTCACGAATAGCTTCAGCGCGCATTTGCTCACGCGTAAAATGTGCTTGCTGGCACCAAGCCTGTCGCTGCTCTTCTGTTTGCAGCTTTCTTTCCTGGCAAAATATTTCGTAGGCCATATCGGGATCGCACGGTACATTTTCCAGCAACTCATCGATTACCGTCTCCTGCACGAACTTTTCAAGCAGTCGATACTGTAACAACTTTTGGACAAGGGTCGGGGTATCAATCGACTTTGAGCCAATTTGTATTGCGGAGTCCATAGCAGTGTCTTTAGGTCAGGGGGCTAGTGTTCTTTAGGGAAAAGCAAAAAGCAGAACAGCTAGAGAAAAATTGGAAAGCCAGTAAAATACCGGAGCAGCACCTATCAAAATACTACAGGTCTTTTCTAATTGTTGGCAATCGTTTTCAATAAATATTAGGAACCGCTTAATATTTGCGATTCTCAATCTCACGAACCTGATATTGCGATGAGGGCATCAGGCTTGCATCAGTCCCTGAGCGCATTTGGCTCAACACCTGATGACTCACCTCCACTCGGGCATGGTAGCGGCCAGAAGGCTTTCCTTGGGAAGCTTCCCAGCATATTTCCACCTCTGCCCAGGTCAGCTTTTTCTGTAGTTTTTTCAAGAGCACTTGGGCCTGGATCGTCGGCACCCAAACCAAAATCCATCCCAAGATCCACCGTAGCAATTGATAGGGCAAAGGGCCTGTATCCTGACGGATAATTCGCGCTGACTTAGGGGTGGTGAGCCAGTCCCAGCCGTGCTGCATCCAGATCGCTCGCTCGGCAATTTGCGCCCATTGCCCCAAGCCACTCCACCCCCGGTAAAACCGTGCTAGCTCAGTGACATCTCCTTGCCGGTGCACGAGGGTATCTAGCACCTCAGGCTCCAAATGCCCCCAAAACTGACCGGTGGGAAAGTCGATGAGTGTGGGCGCAAAGTTGTGACCGCCAAAATGGGTGGTTTGCCATACGCTGAGCGGCTTGGCGTTGGCGGCTGGCTGGGCATAGTGCTTTCTCAGTGTGCGATAGAGGGGGGTGCCAAATCGGCCGCAGGCGAGGTCATAGTTCGTATGGGTACACACAAACAGGGCGCGGGCGGCGGGCTGAGAATATTGGCGAAATTGATCCGTTTGAGCCGGACTGAAAATAAGGGCTTGCACTAAATTAGAGAGCTGCTTGGTAGGTACATGGTAGTGCTGGGGGGTGTAGGCGGCGATCGCACCTTTGGGCTGGTGGTAAAAAAATACGTGACGCTCGCTGGCCGTAGACTCAGTTTTATCGGGTGCGATCGCTAAAATCCGTAGCGCCTTCCACAGCCGAGGCTGACGCTCAATCTGCTGAAAAAGATCCAGCAGTGCGGCGGGTTGATTTGCCCAAGGATTTTTAGCCCAAGGCTGAGGCACCTCAATAAATAACCACTGCTGCGCGGTGACCGCTGTCCCAATGGGATCTTCTCCATTGGCTTTAGAGGTGACCGAGCAATATTGACAAGCGTGCTTTTGAATCGGGCTCATTGTCAGCTCAGTGCGCGGCAGATTAGTGAGTGGCAGATCAGTGGGCAATAGTCGATTGGTCGGGATGTCAGTTGCCATCAATAAATGAGAATGAGTCTTACCTACATCATGTTAACGTTGAGAGCAGGCTGTAACTTTTTTGACGCCCTTTTTTTGACCTCGTCTCTTTTGAGCGATCGTTCCTAATTTGTTTCTCTTGTGTTGCAAAGACTCAACCTTTCTCGAAAACTAACCCTAACCGTTTTTGTGGGACTGATCGTCGTCGTTGCGATCGCCATCATCACCCTTTCGAGAGTGCGAAACAATTCAGGGGTTTACCATCCTCCCCCGCCGGATGCGCCCGGCCCCGCCCTGGTCTTTCCTTCCCTTTCTCAGCCGACCAACCTCTCCCTACGCAAAAGCGTTACCGCCCTGAGCGCCGCTGAAAAAAAAGCCTTTGTCACAGCCCTAAACACCCTTCAATCTACCTACCCCAAGGGCAGTCAGCTGAGCTTGTACGAGCAGTTCGTTGTTCAGCACATTTTGACGATGGGGTTTCGGCAAAGCTTGGGAGCTACGGGACCCGCTCGGGGAAATCCAGCCCACAGTTACCCTGCGTTTTTGCCTTGGCACCGGCAGTTCTTACTCGATTTTGAGGCGGCCCTACAAAACATTGATCCCAGCATAATGTTGCCATACTGGGACTGGACCGATCCAGAGGCCCTAAATGTAATATTACAAGACGACTTCCTCGGTCCGACAGGAAAAGGCACAGTGGTCAACATTCCCGGCCACGGTGACTTTGAGGGGGGCGAGGTACAAACAGGGCCCTTGGCCACCTGGCAGCTGAACGAGTCTCTTAATTTTGACGCGATTACCCTAGCGTCCATGGGCACCCATTTACTGCGGTTTGTAGGTATGCCCCCTTTTGACCAATATCCCCTACCGCAAAGTGAGATCGATAGTCTTTTTAATACCAACAATTACGAAGTGTTCAATGCACTCCTTGAAGGTGCCTTAATCTCCGATCCAGAAAAGAACACTTACGCCCCCGGTTGGGCGCTCCACGCATTCGCCCATTCTGTGATCGGTGGCAGCCAGGTAGACTGGGATGACTGGCGTCAGGGGATTGCCCATCAGCTCGACATCCTCGGTACGATGGACAGCATTCCCTCTTCCCCCTACGACCCCATTTTTTGGCTACACCATGCCAATGTCGATAGGCTCTGGGCACAGTGGCAGGATCTCGGCCATAGCGGCAGCGACTTTTACCCAGCCACAGACAAGCCCTTTGGCCATAACCTATCCGATCCTATGTGGCCTTGGGATGGCGGACTCTCATCACCGGGAAACTACGGCCCGCCTGAGGTTGATTTAAGAGAATGGTACATCCCGCCAGACGTCACTAAAATCGTCAGCGCCTCGGACGTGCTTGACTTTCGCAAATTAGGCTACGGCTATGCTGAGCTACAGACGCCAGAACGAATTCAAGGGCGAACTCAAGGAGAGCAATCATGACGAACTGGTTGGTTTGCCCTCAGCGGCAAGTGCAGCCAAAACTCAGGTTGTTTTGCTTTGCCTATGCGGGTGGGTCAGCCTGGATCTTTCGCCCCTGGGTTAAACACTTGCCAGCCAGCATAGAAGTTTGTGCGATTGAGCTGCCAGGACGAGGCAAAAGACTGACGGAACCGCCGGTGAGCAATCTCTCTTTGCTCACTCGAAGTCTTGGTCCCCATCTCTTGCCGCATCTAAACCTCCCTTTTGTCTTTTTTGGCCATAGTATGGGTGCACTTATTGCCTTCGAGCTTTGCCGGTGGCTAAGGCACACCTGCAATATTACGCCTGCTCACTTTTGGGCTTCAGCCGCCAGTGCGCCCCATTTGCCCGCTGGCTCCAACTCACAGACCGCATCACCGCTGATGCATACGCTGCCAGACGCTGACTTCATTCGTCAATTGAAACACTACCAGGGCACGTCTAGTAGCGTTTTGAACAACGCGGAGTTGATGGACATCATACTGCCGACACTCCGTGCAGACTTTACTTTGTTAGAAACCTATCGATATCAATCTCGGGCTCCGCTAAATATTCCGATAACAGGGCTCTGGGGAGAGCAAGATATGGTGGTGACAAAAGCAGAGGTGGTCGCTTGGCAAGTGCATTCGCCCCAGTTTCGATTGGAGGCGATCGCAGGCGACCATTTTTTTATACAGCACCCCTTATTTGTTCAAAAGCTGCTGCCGACACTAACCCAGCTGCTTGATTAGTCGAACTTCTCCGTTAGCCCCACTTTCCACTAGCCCACTAGCTCAGCAACATAGTTCGGCTCAATTGGCGTAGCCCTTAACCCAGATGCTGCGATCGCCTGCCCACATTTTCCGATATTGTCTTCCCCGGCATACACCGTGCGCCCCAGCTTATGGGCAATGGCCAACATCTTGGCATCGGGCAACCAGGGAAACATCACCACATCCCCTGGGCGAGACAATAACTTGAGCAGTTGCTTCAGCTTATCGTCGCTATACTGTGCGGTCGGGATCACAACGACATTCTCAGCCTGATCAATCAGCCAATCATGCGCCCAGTCATTGCCCGTAATGGCAATCGCCAGTTTTGCCATCGGTGCCCAAGCTGCAAACACCTGGGTTGCCGTATCACCACAAAAGACCAAATGCTGACCTTCTAGCTGATACCATCCTGGCTGAATCACGAGTTCAGCGTCTGAAGTAGTTGTGGTTTTACGGCGTCCTCCTTTAGCTCTCTCTTTAGCACCCTGGGTCGATGTTTCATCAGCAGATTGGGCGATGACGGTGACAATTTCCACGCTGTCAGCAGTTCGCTCAGCCGTACGCTCAGTGGCGCTCTCTGACTGTTGTTTTGACGATTTCTTGGAAGCCCCCTTTGCCTGTTTTTTTTCCTTCCGTACCGCCGCTGACTTGAGCCTCCGACGTTTTTGAATCGTCGCCTGAAGCTCCTTGGCCGTCATCGTATCGCCCTGCTCAGCCGCTCGCAAAATTTGCTCTCTCAATTCCTCCGGCACAGAAGGGGAGGCCAGCTGATAGAGCAAGGACGTCGCAATATTTACTTTTGCAAGGTTTGCAAATCTATCCCCAAAGGTTTCATACACATTGATGAAGTTGTACGCGGTACGCTGGCTCCAGCCAAATTCAGCCTTAATCCAGGTCAAAAATTGACCGTACTTTAGGCGCGATCGCACATCCGACAGCTTTTGGCCAATCTCCCACACATCCTGAGCAGACCGCCGCAAACGCTCCCGAATTTCACCCGTACGTTGCTGAATAATCGACCGCTGCCCAGCCTCAAGACTGTCATAGTCAAACAGAGCGGTAATCGGTGCAGGCTTAGCAGAACGCGCCATAGTTACAGACTAATAAGTTACAAACTTAACGAGAAAATTGGCAAAAAAAAACTTACAAATCGCACCCACACGCAGTATTGAAAGGCTGCCTTAAAAGACAGTATTCAAAGATGAATATAGATGCTCCGGGAACCATGCTATCAAAATATTCGTTGCAATCGTAACCCATTAACTTGACTTAGTAAGATTCACATGCATCAAGGATTCATAAATTTATCATGCTAACGATAATGGTTCGCAAAAGCACTCAGCACCTGTATTCTGGTTACTACCGTACTGATTCAAACACTTCATCGAACATCTCAAAATACAAGCATGGCACGACCCCTTCGTCAGCCGAGGCTATCCTCATGGCGCGCTATCCAGCAAGTCTTTCAGTTTTACCAGACCACTGCCGACGCCCCTCAAAGGCGGATCGGTTTGATCGGCCTGCTCTTGCTGAGCCTACTCTCTATATTGGTCGGGACTGTTCTGGTTTTTGAAAGCATTCAGCGCGGTGAATTTATTTCTGCGCTAGCCGCCCGCGATCCCCAGCGATTCCAAATAGCACTCGCTAAATTTATCGTTATTTTGCTATGTAGCGCGGCCCTGCTGTCCTTGAGTGCCTATGTGCGCGATCGCCTAGGATTACAAACCCGCAAGGCGCTGACCCATCAGGTCATGCAAACCTACCTAGCCGATCGGCACTACTACCACCTGCCTGCTAGCGTCGATAATCCTGACCAGCGAATCTCAGAAGATACTAGGAATATTTCTCAACTGTCAGTCGTTGTCTTTGCCACCCTTTTAGAGTCCGGCGTGCAGCTCCTCGGTTTCGTTGGCGTGCTGTTGTCAATTTCCTTTGGGCTCACAGGCTTTTTGCTGGTGTATGCCTTAGTTGGCAGTGGAATTGTCACCCTGGCATTTGGTGTTAGACTCACCCGCATCAATGCCGAACAGCTCAAGCGAGAAGCCAACTTTCGAGCAGGCCTGATAGACGTTCGCGAAAATGCTGAAACTATTGCGTTCTATCAAAAGCAGTTTCAGGCAGGCCAGCACGCCTCAGGCGACACTCAAGGCTCTACTCACAGCTCTACTCAGGGCCACACGCCAAACAACAATCCGGAACGAAAAACAGCAGAACAGAAAACAGCTGGACGAACATTTGACCAAGTCGTCCAAAACTTCAATCGATTCATTCGCTGGCAGCTAGGATTAGACTGCTTCCAAAATGGCTATCTGTACCTCACCTTCATTTTACCCAGCCTGATTTTAGCGCCCAGAATTTTATCAGGCGATCTAGAAGTGGGTGCAATCGTTCAGTCCCAAGCTGCCTTCGACCGTATTTGGCTATCGCTGAGCCTAGTCGTCGTTCAGTTTGAACAATTAACCGCGCTAGCCGCCAGCACAGGCCGCTTACAAACTTTGCTCAGCGCCATTCAATCTAGAGCGGAGGCAGGCACCACGACCCCATCTATTCAAATTGTGGAACAGCCCCATATAGCGATCGATCACCTTACGCTTCAGCTCCCCAGCGCTTCTGCCGATCAACAACCAGAACAACAGAACCCCCTTTTCGACAACCTCTCCTTTACAGTCTCTGAGCCACTCTTGATTACTGGCCCCAGCGGCATTGGGAAAAGCTCCCTTGTCAAAGCCATCGCTGGACTCTGGGACTGTGGAGAAGGCACCATTGGCTACCCTCAAAACAACATTCTCTTTTTGCCCCAGCAGCCCTATATGACGCTTGGCACACTTCGCCAGCAGCTGCTCTATCCTAGTAACCTTGCCACCAATGCCCTCTCTGACGAAAGCTTGTTGAGCATCTTAAAGCAAGTGCAACTTTCTCACCTCACCGATCTAGACCAAACACAAGACTGGTCCGGCCAACTCTCAACCGGCGAACAGCAGCGACTAGCCTTCGCCCGTTTGCTCGTAAAGCAACCCACCTACGCCATTTTAGATGAAGCCACCAGTGCCCTCTCTCTAGCGCAAGAGAAAGTTCTATACCAACGGCTCGCAGCTACAAATACGACCTTCATAAGCATTGGTCATCGCCCTAGCTTGCTGGCCTATCATCCACAAGTCCTTACCCTAAAAGATTCACAGACCTGGACCCTACAAAAATCCGACGCCCTTTCATGATCTCCCCTTCACCCTCCAAATCTAATCTCTTTTCTATCATCGCGCCCTACTGGCTCTCACGAGAAAAATGGGGTGCCTGGGGATTGATGGCACTTCTCGTCCTTTTCTTATTTATTCGTACCGCCCTACAGGTCGTCTTTCTTATTTATGGCGGAGAACTCACTTCCGCCCTCGCTGCCCAAGACAGCGATCGCTTCGTCCAGGCCGCTATTATCTTCGCCGGAATCCTTGTTGTCAGCGTCCCCTTTGCTTCGGTGAGCAGCTATATTCGGGCCAAGCTAGGTCTGCATTGGCGTACTTGGCTCACCCGCGACTATCTCAATCAATATCTCAATAATCAAACCTTTTACCAGCTGCGGCTGAAAAACGACATCGACAATCCCGATCAACGCATCGAAGAAGACATCAGAACCCTCACACAAGAATCCCTTAAACTATTTGAGATTGGCTTGGAATCAGCCTTTCAGCTCATTGGATTTGCCGGATTGCTATGGTCTATCTCTCAACCATTGATGTTCTTTTTACTAGCCTATTCAATGATGGGAAGTGCGATCGCTGCGCTCGGCTTTGGCAAGCCCCTAATCCGTATCAATGCTGAACAGCTCTCCCGCGAGGCCGACTTTCGCTACGATCTTGCCCGCATTCGTGAAAACACAGAAGCGATCGCCCTTTACAGGGGCGAAGCTCAAGAACTTTCCCAAAGCTCGGCTCAGTTTAGCCGTGTCTTCAACAATTTCACTCGGCTGATCCGCTGGCAGCTCGGCCTAAATCTCTTTCAAAATCACTACCGCTACGCCACTTTCATCATTCCCGGCCTTATTCTAGCCCCCAGACTATTTGCCGGAGAGCTAGAAATTGGCGATGTCACTCAAGCAGGCTCAGCCTTTACCCTCACGCTCTCTGCCCTAGCACTCATCGTTCTTCAGCTCCAGCAGCTCACCCGCCTAGGGGCCGCCACCGAACGATTACAAACGCTGAAAGCGACCTTCACCACACCCTCAGGCACTTTGCCTCAAGCTCCACTTCAAACCATCACACTCCAAACCGGAGATGCTCTAAAAATAGATCATCTCTCTCTCTTAACGCCTGATGGAAAACACCAGCTCATTCGTGACCTGTCTTTAGACTTACCAATAGGAGAAGGTCTCCTCATTATGGGACCCAGTGGTGTTGGAAAAAGCTCTTTGCTGCGTGCGATCGCCGGACTCTGGCAGACAGGCCAAGGAAACATCACCTGCCCAGAGCATATCGCTTTCATTCCCCAAAAACCTTACTTGCCCCATGGCAATCTTCAAAACCTCCTCCTCTATCCATTCGTGTCATCACCAGAAGGACAGTCACTTTCAAACGGACCTGGAGAAAAACACCTATGCCAAACATTAGAGCAAGTTAATCTTTCCCACCTCTCCACCCTTTCACTAGAAACCTCGCTAACCCACCCCCTTTCATTAGGAGAACAGCAACGCTTGGCTTTTGCCAGACTGCTAGTCAATCCGCCACAGTATGCAATTTTAGACGAAGCCACCAGCGCCCTAGATCTAAACAATGAGGATAAACTGTATCAACAGCTCAAACGTCATGCCATTACCCCTATCAGTGTCGGCCATCGCCTTTCCCTTAAACATCATCACCAGCATTTACTCACCCTCAATGTTGACGGTAATTGGCAGTATTCTCGTCGTACTTAAAGCCCTCTGAGATCGATTAAAAACCAGTGGCACGGTTCAAAACAAGGCTTTCATCTACTGGATGTTGTAGAACAAGGCTTCGACCCAGACTACACAATTGCCGATGGCGGTAGTGGCCTGCGGGCTGGGCAGAAAGCGGCCATGCCATAGACTCCGTGTCATGGTGATGTCTTCCACATCCAGCAGCAGTTTGAGCAAGTGGCCAATGGCCTCGTTCACCGAGCTCAAGGGGCGACGACACAGTGCATCAAGCTAGCGCAGGAGATGGCTAAAACTAGCTTGGCCGACATTGTGGCTCGAAGGCTGGTGATTCAACAGGCCCAAGCAAATGATAGAGAACAGGCCCTGCTCACACTTGCTCAGGATGTCAAGACACTCTTGCACTGATTCTCTCACGATGTACTGTCTTTAGCTGGCTCATCCCTGGCCGTGCGTCAGGAACTCTTTGACTTTATTGAGGCCGAATTCCAACAGCGAGAAGATGAACGGGTGGGCAAAAGTCCGAAGCAATTGTTGACTGGTGATGCTTTTTCATCTGCTAGGAGAGCGCCCCAATGACTTGAATGCTGCATGGCAGCTTCTAAGCTTAGGCGCTGTTCGTGTTTTACCCGTCACGGATGCTAATTCAGCGGACTGAGAGCGATGAATGAAGCAGTACGCTGAGACTTTGCAGATGCTACTAACGCGATGTGCAACTAATCCTAATCCAGAATGATGCCGTCGAAATGTAGAGGCGATCGCTGATGAGCGCGATTGA
>JBCBPY010000042.1:0-53796 GCA_039820525.1 Cyanobacteria bacterium J06634_5 | reverse complement strand
CTAGGTGCTACTTCCTCGCTTCAGTCGCAGCAGCATCAGCCCCTGCGCCCTTCAGCGCTTAATGAATATAACGCCCTTCTGAAGGCTGCGTCAACTCTTTTTTTGAAAAACTTTCTAGGATAGTTTGCAAGCCTCGCTGCGTAAGGCTTGCATCGTCTTTACAAATGTAGTCACGCAAAGAATAGCTAAGCCACACTCTTTGTAGTCTCGGGAAATAAAGCTCGGTTAGGTAGTTTTTATGTATTTGGGCTTCTATTTGTTAGCGCTTGGGTAGACACTACATATAAGGTGTTGAAAGTGTATTTAAGGACGCGCGGTGAATTTTCAGTCTGTCATTGCTACGTTGAATGAGTTTTGGGCCAGTCAAGGCTGCGTGATTATGCAGCCTTACGACACAGAAAAAGGCGCAGGAACGAAGAGCCCTCACACATTTTTAAGAGCAATTGGGCCTGAACCTTGGTCAGTAGCTTATGTCGAACCTTGCAGAAGACCTGCGGATGGTCGATATGGGGAAAATCCTAACCGCTATCAGCATTACTTTCAGTATCAGGTACTGATTAAGCCATCGCCTAGTAACATTCAGGACTTGTATTTGAAGTCTCTGAAGGCACTTGGCATTAGACCGGAGGATCATGATGTCCGGTTTGTAGAAGACAATTGGGAAGATGCCGCTGTCGGCGCGTGGGGCGTTGGCTGGGAAGTATGGCTAGATGGAATGGAGGTGACACAGTTCACTTATTTCCAACAGTGCGGCGGGATAGATTGTCGGCCTGTGTCTATCGAGATTACGTATGGCTTAGAAAGACTAACGATGTATCTACAGGAAGTGGATGCTATGGCTAAAATTCAGTGGAATGATGAGCTAACTTATGGCGACATATATATGCAGGCAGAGGTAGAGAACTCGACCTACAACTTTGAAGCGTCGAGCTCGGAACTGTTATTCAAGCTGTTTGAGCTTTATCAGCAGGAAGCAGAGCAGCTGATGGAAAAGGCATTAGTGCTGCCTAGCTATGACTACGTTTTGAAGTGCTCTCATGCTTTTAATTTGCTAGATGCGCGAGGCGTGATTTCGGTAACTGAGCGAACGCGCTACATTCGGCAGGTGCGCGGACTCGCAAGAAAGGTAGCTCAGCTGTATTTAGAACAGCGTGAAAAGCTAGGATTTCCTTTGCTGAAGGGTTCGAAGGAAGAGATCGAAAACGAAAGAGCATTGCAGACGTAGACGTCCTTACTATGCTAAGAAATATTAAGTATCTTGATATTTTTGAGGATGGAAACTGTGGGCATAGCATTGAGAAGCTATTTAGAACCCGTTGCAAGTTGGTTTGCACAATTTAATTTACCTGAGCCCATAGTTCACTGGGGTCACCCAGTAATGATGGCGATTGTGGTGTTTGTGATGGGTGGCTTTGCAGCTTATGCAGGTTGGCAAGGACGACTGGCAACAGAGACAGGTGTTGCGATTGAGCAAAAGCAAACTCACGCAAAAATTGCACCGTTGATGTATCTGTTTATCGTTTTAGGTGCGACCGGAGGCATATTGTCCTTGGTGATGCAGGGTGAGCCAATTTTAGAGAGTCCGCATTTTTGGACAGGGATGGGGGCGATCGCACTTCTGACGACGAATGCTCTCATCGCAGCCACTAAGTTCGGCAAAGGTAGTACAACACTGAGAACTGCACATGCTTATATCGGCAGTGCTGCCCTTGCACTCCTCGTTGTGCATGCTGTCTTTGGTACACAACTTGGACTTTCTATCTAACTAATCAATATCGCTAGAGTTGAGAGATCACGAAATTTGTTTCGCGGTCTCTTTTTTATTTGGATACTTTTATTTAGACACTGGGCCAAGAGGGAACCACCTACGTGATTTTGAAAAAAGAGGGATAGCACGCTGCGCTTGATGGGTTCTTTAAACAAAACAAGTAGATGGAATCGTAACATGACGCCTTGGTCGGTACTGATTGTCAGTTGGGCTTATTTGTTAGGACTGCTAGCAACAGGCATCACGGAGAGCAAACTACTCGGTTTAATATCAGTAGCTGGATGCGGCGTTTTTGCACTGAGTGGAATTGTCGGCACATTCGTATCGCGCATTTGGCGGGTAGGACCGACGGCAAAACAGTGGTGGATTGCAGGACTTGTAGGATTGGTCGCCAGTAGCTATTGCTTATTGCGGGCCCCACAGCCTGCCCCCAATGATGTGAGTAGGTTCGCATCTAAGCAGGAGCAGCGCGTGCTCGGGCGGGTGATGGAACTGCCACAGACAACGCGTCAAAATAAAGGAAGGTTCTTTTTTGAAGCACAGTCAGTCAGAGGAGTGGGTGATCGCAGCCTGACTGAAAGCCCCAAAGCAGTCAGCGGAAAACTATATGTAACAGCGCCGCTATCACCGAGTAAGAAGCTCTATCCTGGGCAAATTGTAGAATTAAAAGGCGAAATATACACCATTGAACGTGGACGTGAGACAGATAAATCCAGCTTCGGGGATTACTTAGCGAAACGCGGATGCTTTGCCGGCTTTAGGACACGTTGGGTAGAGTTTTTGCCAGGACAGGAACCGCCTCAATGGGCCCTGTGGAAATTACGTCAAAGAATTGTCACCGCGCAGGATCGTTGGCTAGGTGAACCGGCAGGAAACTTGCTAAGTGCAATGACCCTGGGTAGACGAGCGGTGGATTTGCCTTACGCCGTAAAAGATGAATTTATCAAAGCGGGATTGGCCCACACACTGGCAGCCTCTGGGTTCCATGTTTCTTTGATTCTGGGCTTAGTATTGAGCGTGGTGAAATTTAGCAGACCTCGAACGCAGGCGATCGCAGGTTTGCTGGCATTGGCTATCTATGTTGGCTTGACAGGACTACAACCGAGTGTTGTGAGAGCCTCTGTCATGGGTGCAGGAGCCTTGCTGGGTATTGCACTACAGCGACAAATCAAACCGTTGGGGTGTTTACTGGTTGCAGCAAATTTGATTTTGCTGTGTAACCCTCAGTGGATATGGGATGTGGGATTTCAGCTAAGTGCAATGGCAACGCTAGGGTTAATTCTGACAGTGCCCTGGCTGATGGAACGGATGGAGTGGCTGCCGACCAATGTGGCCACGCTTCTATCTGTGCCAATGGCGGCTTACTTTTGGACGATTCCACTTCAGCTGCATTATTTTGAAGTGCTGCCGTCCTACAGCATTTTGCTGAATGGGATCGCAACACCGCTGGTAATTTTGATCAGTATAGGCGGGTTTATCAGTGCGATCGCAGCCATGATTTGGCCAGTTTTGGGAAGCTTTATCGCCACAAACCTTTACTACCCAATCCATTTCCTGATTTGGCTCGTCGGGAAGTTTAACCAGCTACCGGGACATTCCATTGAGTTCGAAGGGTTTGGGTCATGGCACGTAATCGCAACTTACAGCATTTATGCCGCTATTAGCATTTGGCTGTGGCGACGACAAAAGGGCGTAATATTGACATTAGCAACCTGACTTGAGAGAGACCGATATAGGATTCTTTTTATGCCAGCCTGCGGGCGAACAAATGCTAAATCACGATAGCCCCAGGCTCAACATAAAGAGAAATCGGTGTAAGATGGGGAACAACCAGGAGAGGTGGCAGAGCGGTTGAATGCGGCAGTCTCGAAAACTGTTTTAGGGTCAAACCTAACGAGGGTTCGAATCCCTCTCTCTCCGTTCAAAGTAATTCGAGCAAAACCAAAGACGCATAGACGATGTTCAGCCTCATCTATGCGTCTTTGGTTTGAGTTTTCAAACCCTACCCTTATGGCAGCCAGAACGAAGGTAAGAAATGCTCACTCAGATCTCTTACGGCACGATTAACTGCGCGGGCGGCTTGGATATGGGGTTCGTCGGGCACAATCGGAATGATATTGGCAGATTGACCAGAGCCAAACTGTTCAATGACACGGTTCGCAGCTTCTAATCCAGTTACATAAGCTTTCTCCTGAGACCAAGAACCATGGCGCGTAACAATCCAGTCGCCACTCATCAAGACGTTTGAAAAACTGGTTGTCCCTGGTAATAAATAGCGATAGCTGCCAGGCGCGAAATGACTGACGCCCTGACGAATACGAACAACTGCATGGTCGGTGATTTTGGCATCGCCGAAAGCTGGAATGCATCCTGCAAGGTCTTTTTGAACCAAAGGAAGTACTTGTTCATCGCTGAGGTTTAGTAGCTGATTTGCGTGGTAGTAATCGACTTCGACGACGCTGCCACGTTCGTCTTTATACTCGTCATGTAGAGCATTGAGATCGAAAAAGGTCCAGCCGGTGGTTTCGTGGAAACCAAAGCAGGCATTGGAAGGCAGGGGAATGTCGATTTTTCGATCAAACCAGAGGCGGGCAGCGAGGACGTCTATGCCACCAAGGTTGGGAAGGTTGCGGAATTCTGGGCGATCGCGCAACACATCGCTCTGTGCCACAATCTTTTTCATCCCAGTAATCCCCACTGAGAAAATCACCGCATCTGCCTCAAAAACTTCATCACCACAAATGACCGCATCAATAGTGTTGCCGGTCCCAAGCCGTACGTCAGAAACACGCTTGCCAGCTAAAACACGTCCACCTGCCTTTTCGATTTGCGCCACCCAAGGACGGAAAATCATTTCACCCACAGTACCGCGACACCAGCGCACGTCAAAATCCGGCTGGTGCGCCAAAATAAAGTAGTACAGCATGCCGAGTGCTGCTGCTGCTGAGCATTGTTCACCTGGAGCAAAGAGTCCGACAAGAAGCATCGGCTCAAAGGATTCTTTGTAAAGCCGCTCTGAAACGCCGTATTGCTTAAACAGCTCACGGGCGGTCATATTGTCGTAGCGTTTCCAGGCTTCATCCGAATTATCAAAATCGATGAGCGAATAAAGCAAGGGCAATGCGGAGAGCCGGTCCACTAGGGGCAATCGCTTAAAGCGTGTGTAAATAAACGTGCCTAACGGCGTCGGTAAATAGGGCTCGCGCTGAAAGATGGGCGATTCGACCTCTAAGCCCGCAGGAGAATATTGAGAAGAGCGCGTGTAGGGCGTGAAGGGTTGAAGTCCTAGCTCATCAGTCAAGGCAAAAATGTTGTTGTAGGGATACCAAAACCCATGAATGCCAGCTTCGACAGAGCGGCCTTTTTCGGTTTGCCAGCCTGCCACTAAGCCACCCGGTTGTGCCCCTGCTTCGAGCAGTGTAACGTCGTAGCCCTGTTTGGCCAAGTGATAGGCAGCGCCAAGGCCAGCCCAACCAGCGCCAACAACGACGACTTTTTTAGAAGAAGCAGATGGGGACATAAAAATCTCAGATAAAACTTGGGTAACAACTTAATACATGGCATCAAAAAGCCACGGGGTAATCCCGTGGCTTTTTGACACTATTGACTCAACTCAGCAGGTTACTTAGAGACGCCTGCAAGCGCAGGTTCACGTTCTGGCGCGACGGTAATTTCGCCCTCTTTATCAATGTCAAAGACAACCGTGTCACCGTCTTTAAGATTGCCTGCCAAAATGGCTTCGGCCAGGTGGTCTTCGACAAGACGGGCGATCGCACGACGCATGGGTCTAGCGCCGTAGCGCTGATCGTAGCCTTCCTCAACCAACTTCTCTTTGAAGGCATCGGTGAGCTTAAACGATAGATTGCGTTCCACTAGGCGATCACTTACCTGCGTCAGCAAAATCTCAGCGATTTCAGTGACTTCTACCTTAGTGAGCTGGCGGAAGACGATAATTTCGTCAATCCGGTTGATCATTTCAGGACGGAAGAACTGCTTCATTTCCTCATTCACAAGGTTGCGAATATTGTTGTAGCGGCTGGTAAGTCCATCTTCCTGAGCCAGTTCGAAGCCGAGGCCACCGCCACCTTTCTCGATGACTTTAGAACCGATGTTCGAGGTCATAATAATCAGCGTGTTCTTAAAGCTGATTTCCCGACCCTTTGAATCGGATAGGCGACCATCATCTAAAACCTGAAGCAGGATATTAAAGACATCGGGGTGAGCCTTTTCAATCTCGTCCATCAGAATGACGCTGTAAGGCTTACGGCGAACCGCCTCAGTGAGCTGACCGCCTTCGTCGTAACCAACGAAGCCCGGCGGCGAACCAATCAGCTTAGAGACTGTGTGGGACTCCATAAACTCAGACATATCCAGACGAATCATGGACTCTTCTGAACCAAAGACTGAAGCCGCCAACGCTTTGGCCAGCTCAGTTTTACCGACGCCCGTTGGGCCGGAGAACACCAAACTTGCAATGGGCCGATCCAGGCCACGCAAACCGACCCTGGCTCTGCGAATAGCTTTAGAAACAGCTGTAACCGCTTCATTTTGACCCACCACGCGCTCATGCAAGGTGTCCTCAAGGTGCATCATCATGGCGGACTCAGTCTCAGTGATGGCATTGAGGGGAACACCCGTCCAAGAAGAGACAATATCAGCAATATCCTCGTCACTGACTTGAGGAATACCTGTGATGACGGTTTCATCATCTAAGGTGGCTTGAATCTGCTGAGTTAGAGAAGCTTCAGACTCACGCAGCGTCGCCGCCTGATCAAAGTCTTGATGCTGCACCGCTTCAATGATGTCTTTTTGGACCTGACGTAGCTCACTACGAAGGTCGCTTGCAGGAATTTTGCGGGAGTAACGCAGGCGAACTCGCGAGCCAGCTTCATCAATTAGGTCAATCGCCTTGTCGGGCAGGTGACGATCTGTGATGTAGCGATCGCTCAAAGTCGCGGCAGCTTCCACGGCTTCATCTGTAATGTTTAGACGGTGGAACTGCTCGTAGCGACTGCGCAAGCCGTAAAGGATTTCAACCGTATCTTCTACAGACGGCGGCGCAATGGTCACAGGCTGGAAGCGACGCTCAAGCGCAGCATCCTTCTCAATGTACTTGCGGTACTCCTCAAGAGTAGTTGCACCAATACACTGCATCTCGCCACGCGCTAGAGCAGGCTTAAGCAGATTCGCAGCATCCATGCCGCCTTCTAGAGAGCCCGCGCCAACTAAGGTATGAATTTCGTCAATGACTAAGATAACGTCAGGCGAGTTCTTAACTTCGTCAATAACCTGAGTGATGCGCTCTTCAAAGTCGCCTCGGAAACGAGTACCGGAAACGAGCAAGCCCATGTCCAAGCTGATGACGCGTCGGTCGATGAGGGCTTCAGGAACGTCTTGATTGACGATGCGCTGGGCAAGACCTTCGGCGATCGCAGTTTTACCGACACCAGGCTCTCCCACCAGTACAGGGTTATTTTTCGTACGGCGGCCCAAGATTTGGACTACACGCTCAATTTCCTTGTGGCGACCAATCACAGGGTCAAGCTTACCTTCAGCCGCTACAGCTGTGAGGTCAGTGCCGTATTCAGTCAGCACACTGTCAGACTTATTACGCTCTGACTTGCTGCTACCGCCCGTGCGACCTGAGGCCACTGGCGTACTCTCGCCAATTACACGGACAAGTTGAACACGAATTTTGTCGGGGTCTACGCCGAGATTAGCAATGACCCGATAGGCAACGCTCTCGGAGTTTTGAGTGAGGCTCAGTAGCAGGTGCTCGGGCTCAATGTAAGGATGGTCGAGCTTCCTAGCCTCCTGAAAGGCTTGCTCAAATACCTGCTTTACCTTGGGCGTGAAAGGAATTTCTACAGGGCCATTACCAGAGCCACGACCAATAATAGACTCCACTTCAGTACGGGCGTTGGCCAGATTGATACCGAACTCGTCTAGCACCTTAGCCGCAATGCTAGTGTTCTCTTTGATAATACCGAGGAGCAACTGCTCACTGCCGACAAAGTTGTGACCCAGGCGACGGGCCTCCTCTTGCGCCTGCATGATGACCGCGATCGCTGTGTTTGTAAAATGCTCAAACATACCTTGAAGAGACCTCTACCAATTAATGGCTTAACGTACTGCTGCTAATAGCTTTGGCTGACTATCCTTAACGGATAACAGGCGACTACTAGCTGAGCAGACGGCCCATTGTTTGCGCGACCTGTTTGCATGAACAGTAACGCTGGCTTTCGTTAAGTTATTTATCTACTTATGTCAATATACTTGCATCTCAGGTGTTGTGGCACTAGAGAGAGCCGTAATTGATGGGGTGTTTCCCGTAACATAGGGAGCAAAGCACCCACGCATAGGCTTTCGCAGGATGCCCACATTAAGTTTAAAGATATAAAACTTAATTGGTCCAGCACATCCGCCAAATTACTTCATTTCATTATATAGAATGTAACTCTTAGGACACGGCCTTCAAAAGTATGAGCTTTTGAAGGCCGTTCTAAATTAAAAATATCTGCTCAAAAATAGGCGTTAGTGTGCAAGATTAGCCTTCACACTAACGCCTATTTTCATGGCTATTTTTGCCGATTTTCCCACTTGAAATAGATGGACTTGGGCAATGCCTAACCCAGCCGTGAAGAGCATTGCAGCACTACACGA
Source organism: Cyanobacteria bacterium J06634_5 (assembly GCA_039820525.1). GTDB lineage: Bacteria > Cyanobacteriota > Cyanobacteriia > Phormidesmidales > Phormidesmidaceae > Phormidesmis. Next base: position 45,365 of record JBCBPY010000042.1, on the reverse strand, counting down.
CGATAAGACCTACACAAAGCAAAGATTCGCAGAGAGAAACCTTGTTTATGAGTGAAATTATTTTATTGAGAAAAATCAGCCTGACACACCGCTAGCATGTCGTAGTCACCTTGGCTAACCTCTGAAATTCGATGAAAGCCTTCCAAGGTATAAGCTCCCGCCCCTGCACCTGCGACCAAAGCCTCTTCTACCCTCAAAGCAACCGAGTAGGGATGACCTGTTTGGTCGTAGCTGTCTATGACATTGACGGCCAGCTGATCGGAGAGGACTTCACCAGAGAAACAATCATATGAAGAGTGAGGATGATAAAACGCACCGATAATCTGGTTATTGTTTTGCACGGAGAAAACAGCGTAAGCAGAGCCCACTTGATTGGCCTCAGGGCTTTGACCAAATAAGTAAGTCCCCTCATCTAAAGCAGGCCGCGATGTGGAAGCACGGGCAGTAGTAACGTCAGCCGATGAATCCACAACCTGAGCATTACTGACGCTGGGAAAGGCAAGGCCACAAACGGCCAGAGCCAATAGCGTTTTTTTGAGGCGCTGAGTTCGAGGAGATGCACTGCTGAGTAGGGTCATGACTTAGTCCCGCTAGTTAGCGATATGTTGAGTTGGGCAAATCGGGAGACGTGTGGATTAGAACGTAAAAGTGATGTTTCCAAGCGTGAGTTGATGGGTTCAAAACGCTGAAGTGTCCGTATCTGCATCTGTGTTGTATCGCGCTTTTGAGCCTATTAATGAGAAAGCATAATGATCCTTAACCAAGAGACATATCTGTCTACAAAGCAAAGGCCCGTTTCCTCTAAAGCAACAAAAGAACCGCAACAAAAGAACAGACAAATTCGAACGTTAGATGCCATGACAGATCAGCAGACGTTGTATCAGCAGCTCAGTAACCTAGAGGGTCACAGTTTTAAGAGATACAAAAGCATCCGGGGCCATTACGCATTTCCTGAGTTTGTACTGTGGCTAGACTATGTGCAGGGCGATCCATTTGCGGCCCCCAGTCGGATTCGACTGACGCTGAAGCAAGAGGTCACCGGTTTCCCATCGCCTTGGCTGACTGATTATGTTGCGCAAGTGGCGATCGCAGATTATTTAACTAGGCAAGTCGCTCAAGTGGCCCAGTCCCTCGAGAAAAAACGGGGCTCTGGTAAAAGTGGCAACATTGATATATCAGGCCCTAGCCAAGCAATTCTGCGACGTTCAGCCATTTGGATAGACGCAGGCGGGTTGGAAGCTCGGCTGACAGTTGGGCTACCGGCCATAGGCAGAAGAATCGCAGGGGCTGCTGCGGCCGAACTGCTCTGTGAAGATATTCCGCAGTTAGTCGATCGAGCGCTGAAATATTCGGCGGTGGATGCAGACAAGCTGAAGCAACATATACACACCTTGCAAGAGTCAGAAGCGCTCAGGAATCAACTGTCCGAAAAAGGACTGGTGGCTTTCATTGCAAAAGATGCCTGGTTGCCCAGACGCAGCGGTGTCGATGATCGGCCACTAATAGTCGATGAACAGATAGGCGATGAACAGATAAGTGATGTCCTAAGAGGTAACGTCCTGACAAACGATGGCCGGACAGATATCGATTCATTTACGCCACCAGCAGAGGCAACAGTCGCGCTAGCAGCGCCTTATAGCGGGCAAGTCAAAGGATTAGGCATTCCAGCAGGGGTCACGCTGATTGTCGGTGGCGGATATCACGGCAAATCGACCCTACTCAAGGCGATTGAGCAGGGCATTTATAACCACATTCCAGGCGATGGACGGCAGCAGGTCGTGGCCGATAGCCGCACGGTAAAACTGCGCGCGGAAGACGGGCGCAGCGTTGTGGGAGTCGATTTATCTCCTGTGATTAACAATTTGCCGAAAAACCAACCGTCCCATAATTTTTCAACGACGAATGCCAGTGGCAGTACCTCTCAAGCAGCCGGACTGATGGAAGCGATAGAAGCCGGCGCGAAAGTGCTGCTGATTGATGAGGATACGGCAGCGACCAATTTTATGATTCGAGATCGCAATATGCAGGATCTAATCGCAAAAGACAAAGAACCGATCACGCCGCTTGTGGATAAAGTTCGACAGCTGTATGACGACTACGGCATCTCAACAATTTTGGTGATGGGTGGCAGTGGGGACTATTTTTCGGTGGCCGATACCGTAATTGCGATGGAGGAGTATCAACCTCGAATTGTCACCAGACAAGCTAAGGCGATCGCACAATCCAATGCAGCGCCACGGCAACCAGAAGGCCCCCAACACTTCGGCAAGCCAGCCTCAAGAGTCATCTTGCCAGATAGCCTACCTCCCCAAAGAGGGAACAAGCCTCTGAAAATAAAGGCTAGGAAAGACTCCCTCATGTTGGGCTACGAGGAGATTGACCTCAAAGCGATTGAGCAAATTGTAGAAAGTCAACAGGTCAGAGCGATCGCGCTTGCTATCATCTACGCTCAAAAGTACTATTTCGACCCACAGCGCCCGCTAAGTGACGTGCTCGACGTCGTAATAGCAGATATTGAACGAGGCGGATTGGACGCACTTTCAGAAGGCATCGACGGAAGGCGCTTGGGTGACCTAGCAGAATTTCGCAGGTTCGAGCTGGCCGCAGCGATCAATCGACTGAGAACGGTGAACGCTTTTCCCATTTCTATCTAGAGGTCTATCGAGAGGCTTTTTCGGCACGGGTTTGCGGCCATTTTCTATAGCAGCAATAGAATCCGGGCATTGCTTTGTAACGGAGCACGAACAGAGTTTAAGAACTTATTAAAACCCCGACCCAAGTTCATTTGGAGTCGATACAGTGTAGGCAAGATACCTCCTAACTGCGTCTCTAGCTCTGCCGCGTCAACGTCTTTATTGAAAATGACGCAGCAGAGCTTTTTTGTGCTTACTTTTTGCTATTTTCCTATTCGTCGGTGCCTTAGGAGCTGGTGTCCTAGGAGCTGGCGTCTTAATAGCCGCTCGCTTCGACACAAACAGGCGGATCTTCACCTTGTGCTGAGCAGTTTTCCCAAGCGATACGGCGAACAAGCCCGGCAGGAAGCTGCTCGGCATAAACTAATGCTGCATCGAACAGCTCAATAGCCTCGGCTTCATTGCCTAACCGTCTTAGGATTTGAGCCTTTAGATACATGAGTTCGGGGTGATCCGGCGCAGCTGCGATCGCTTTATTCACCGCAACCAGCGCGTCATCGTACTGCTCCAGATCGCGATAGCCAACGGCAATTCCCCGCTGTGCGACGTACACAGGGCTGCCGTTTTCGGTCATCCGCTCAATGGCTTCTTCCGGATTAGAAAACGGCAGATTAACCGCTAGCAGCAAATCCATGTAGCCCTTGATCAAGTTCAGCTCTGGATCGGTAGGGTCAATGGCTTCAGCATCGTCTAGGGCGCTAAACACTTGCTGTAGCATCGATAGCGCTCTGGGGGTGCCCTTAGCAACGCCTTGGGTCTGAAGAATATAGGCACCTTCAAGGAAAGTCCCAACAGCCGTGTAGAGATTCCCTCGCAGGGGATCTGAATCGACCAAGGATTCCGCCATTTGAGTGGTGAGCTTAGCCCTATTTTCTACTTCCGAGAGGTCGCCTTCAAGGTATGCAATGGAGGCCGCCAGCGCATGCACCAAGGGCTCATCAGCTTCGCTGTCCTCTGCTAACACCAAAGCAGCACGGGCACTGTCGTAATTACCTTCTTTAAAGATCGCTTCAAAGGCAGCTTCAGTATGCTCGCCAATTTCGTAGGGTGAGTCGGTGCGAAAGGGATCGGCAGCCACGGTGGGAAGCGCTGCGCCCAGGCTAAGGCTCAAAGCCATCAGGCCACTGCCTAAACGAAGCATGCTTTTACGCATAGGGCGTTTCGCGATAGCAAATATAGCGTTAGGGAGGTGAAGTGACGACATCATAGATCGGTTGTAGAAGGCCATCTCATTGGGTGTGGAACGGTATTAGGAGTAGCCGCTTAGCAGGTGCTTGTAAATACCAAGCCTGAGGCAAGCCCTCTCCGGGACAAGTATAGCCAGCTGATTTTTAAAGGCTTTCACAAGTTGTGAAGATCTTAGAGGTGGCATAATCGCAGGACATGATTTAAGCAGTGAAAACGCACTTACATACCGTCAGGTGAAGTTCCAGGCGGAGTTCTCTTTCAGTGGACTAAGACCGCCTATTTTTCTTAGGGTTAGCTTTTTATCTTCCAACTATTTTGAGCATTATTCTCGCAGGCGATCGCAGTGGCACAGGGAAAACAACACTCACCCTATCGCTACTGTCGGCACTCAAACGGCACCACAGTCGCATCCAGTCTTTCAAGGTGGGTCCCGACTACATTGACCCGATGTTTCATGCAGCGATCACCGGTCGCCCTTGCTACAATCTCGACCCGGTATTGACCAGTGAAGCCTATGTACAGCACAGTTACCGGCAGCATTGTGCAAAGGCTAACTATGCGGTGATAGAAGGCGTCATGGGACTATTTGATGGGGCTACGGGTATAGACGATACAGCCAGTACGGCCCACATTGCTCGATTGCTAGGGATACCCGTCTTGCTAGCGGTCGACTGCGGACGGATGTCTAGATCGCTGGCCGCATTAGTGCAGGGTTATCGAATTTTTGACCCTGAGGTCAAGGTTGCTGGCGTCATTCTTAATCGGGTGGGGAGCGATCGCCATCTTCAGCTGTTAAGAGATGCGCTAGCGGCGATTAATATGCCTATCTTGGGTGTTTTTCGACGGGAGAAAGATATCCAGTTGCCCGATCGTCACTTGGGGCTGGTACCGACCGGAGAAATAAAGGCTTTTGATGCGATCGCCCATCGACTCGCCGCATTAGGCCAGCAGTGCTTTGATTGGGAACGGCTGGAGCCATTATTAAAAACAGACGACTCAATCGGCAGACAACCCAATTACTCGGAGCAGTTTTTAGGGTCTGACGGGCAGGCAGATATTGGCTGTGGAAAAAAACGGGTGAAGATTGCGATCGCCCGTGACGCCGCCTTTAATTTTTACTACCCTGACAACGTTGAAACCCTAACAGGCCAAGGGGCCGAACTTATTGACTGGAGCCCAATGGCAGATGAAAAACTGCCCGAGGCAGACGGGCTCTACTTTGGGGGGGGATTTCCCGAGGTTTTTGCCGAACAGCTCAGCGAAAACCAGCCGATGCGAATAGCCGTACAGCAAGCTGTGAGCCAAGGCACTCCAACCTACGCAGAGTGCGGCGGACTCATGTACCTCAGCCGCACGTTGATAGATTTTGAGGAAAAGCCCTGGGCAATGGTGGAGGCCATTCCTCAAACGGTGAAAATGGGCGGGCGGCTAGCGCTGGGCTATCGGCGGGCCACGGCATTGGAAGACAGCCCTTTGCTAGCCAAGGGACAAACGGTTGTGGGGCATGAATTTCACAAGTCAAGCGTTATCAAAACGCTTTCGCATCCCGGATACAGCACTCAGCGGTACTGGGGTGACATGGCCTCAGAACAATTAGAAGGATACTGCAAGGGGAATTTACTAGCGTCTTATGTTCACTTGCACTGGGGAGATAATCGGGCGATCGCGCAGAGATTTATTCAACAGTGCCGCTCGGCCAAAACGATCAACTCACAATATTTTGGATAGCGGCTTTCGCCTCATCGTATTCATAGGTAAAGCCCGATGCCTGTGTTCTTTCAGGTAGTACCTTTTGCCCCTTGAGCACAACCACCGCGCCATCACCTAGCAGCGCTTCAATCGCAAAATCAGGCACGGGTAGCCAGGAAGGCCTATCGATCACATCGCCTAAGGTTTGGCAAAAGTCCTTCATACGAAGCGGGTTAGGCGCAGTGCCGTTGTACACCCCTTGCATAGAAGAATCGACCAACGCCTTGATAAATAGATTCACTAAATCGTCGATATGAATCCAGGAGAACCACTGCTGGCCGCTGCCAATAGGTCCCCCTGCGTAAAGCTTAAAAGGCGGCAGCATTTTTGCGACTGCACCCCCATCGCCGAGAACAATCCCCGTGCGCACAATAGCGACCCGCACACCCGCATCCTTAGCCTGATTGGCCGCAGCTTCCCAGTCCTGACAAACCTGCGAAAGAAAATCATTTTCGATAGGCTCACTGGTTTCAAAAAATTCGGCACTTTCACTCGTGCCATAAAAGCCAATCGCCGAGCTGCTCACCAGCACAGCAGGCTTTTGCTCAGCGTGTGAAATGGCCTCCACCAGCTTTTCGGTCCCGAGCTTACGGCTATTGAGAATCCGCTTTTTCCGCTCAGCAGACCAGCGCTCGGAAATGGGCTCACCCGCTAAATTAACGACGCCATCACAACCGGAAACGTCCTTTTGCCAGTCGCCCGACTCCGTGGGTGTATAGGCTACGAACTCTACAGACTGCTTAAACTTAGACGCACCAAATACCCGACGCGCCTTTTCTACGCTGCGGGTAAAGATTCTGGCATCGTGGCCTTCCTCAATTAAGCGCTCGACTAACCGAGTACCCACAAAGCCTGTAGCACCCGTAACGGCAATTTTCATAGCTGAGTTATCGTCCTGTCTTTATCTAGCTGCTTTCAATAGTAGCGAGCTGTGGGGGCGTAAGGTACAAGGCATAAGCAAAATTGGTAAGCTAAGAGCAGACTATGCGAGCGGAGCAGAGCAAGATGAGTGCAGTAGAGCAACAACGCAGACAGCTAATAGAGGATGTACAAGCTCTACCAGAAGATGCTTTGCAAGAAGCTGCTGATCTAATTTCTCGCTTGCGTCAGAAAGCAACTGTCCTACAAGAGGGTGAACAGGAAATCCCTAAAGGTCTCAAGCAATTACCAACCATCGCTGAAACATTTGATGAGATTAGACAAATCTGTATTGAAGAAAACTTTGAACTAGATCTTCCGCCTCGAAAAGACCGCCCAAATCAGTTTGTGATTGATGATGTTTCTTTTTGATACCAATATTATCAGCGAGCTATTTCGCCACGTCCCAAATAAAGGCGTCATTCTTTTCAATAAAAGCATCAGACAAGCTCATATCAGCGTCATCAGCATAGACGAAATTCTTTTTGGGCTATCGGCCAAACCCAGTCCGCGCGTATCCACTCGGTTCGAGAAGTTTGTGAAAGCTCAATGCATAATTTTGCCAGTCAGCTCATCAATTGCTCAGCGCTCTGGTGAGCTAAGAGGCCAGTTACGAAGTAAGGGCATCGCTAGGCATCAAGCAGACATGATGATTGCAGCCACTGAATATCGCCATAAGCTCACGCTTGTCACCCGAAACGTCAAAGACTTTGAGTTATGCGATATCAATATTATCAATCCATTCGATTGACCAAAATACTGAGCATCACCCCTTCACGCCACTGCCCGTTTCCGATGGAACAATGTAGCGCTGCGCTGCCACAAAAAATAAAATCACGGGCACTATCGAAATGACTGAGCCTGCGGCAATGAGTCGCCAGTCGAGAGAAAAGCTACCTGCTAGGCGGGCAACGCCAAGAGGAAGTGTGTAAAATTCAGGCCGGTCTAGCATAAGCAACGGCCAAAGAAAATCGCTCCAAGAGCCGATAAAGACAAAGATGGCCAACGTGACCAGGGCAGGACGTACGGAGGGAATCATGATGTGCCACCAAATGCCTAGCTCGGTGCAACCGTCTATTCGGGCAGCTTCTTCTAGTTCCTTGGGTACAGATTGAAAGGCTTGGCGCATCAGAAAAATGCCAAACGCTGAGGCGACGTAAGGAATAATGACACCCAGATACGTATTGGTCAGCCCCAGCTTTACCGCCAAGATGTACAGCGGAATCATCACGATTTGGAAGGGGATTAAAATCGTGGAAACAATGACCGAAAAGATAAGTTCTCGCCCTTTAAAATTTAGCCGTGCTAAGGGATAGGCGGCTAAAGAACACAGGATTAGGTTTAGGACGACGGTGACAACGGCAATAATCGTGCTGTTGAAAAAGTAGCGGCCAAAGGGATTGGTCTGCCATACTTTGGCAAAATTGCTGACGGTAGGAGAGTGGGGAAGAAACTGAGGTGGAACCTGAAACAGGTTCTCGGTGGGGCCTTTGAAGGCAGTACTGACCAACCAGAGCAAAGGCAAAAGCATGATAAAGGCGATCGCACTCAAAAGCCCATACATCAAAACCTTCCGCAACCGGCTCATTTTCCCAACAGCCGCCATCTAATCACTCCTTATCCAAATTCCCTCAGCCAGCTGCCCTTAGCCAAACTCGCGCGACTGCATGAGCCAAAGTCCGGCAAACGATTCCGACTCCGGGCTCTCTTGAACAGCAATAAAGTGAACGTTGTTTGCAGCCGCTTTGGTGGCCTCAAATCGCTGCCCTTCAGCCTGCAATTCTGGCGAAACCAAATCGGCCAACAGCCAGGTTTCGGTCGTGCCCGTATCCATCAATAGCCGAGCAGTCTCGGTATTGGTAGAAGCATAGTTCGTTGACTCTTCTCGTCCCGCACGCACGCAGGCAATCTCCAAGCCAGACATCCAAGCTGCCAAAGGCGTCGCCCGATTGGAATAAATGATAAATCCTGGAATCGGCGTTTCTGGATCTACGCCTGCCGCAGACGGAGGGAAAGATTCACCAAAGCCCACGTCCCAATCACCCATCTCTAAAAAGTCCTTGGCAGGGAGCGTCACTAGCGCCCATTTTTGTCCCATCAGCGCATCGGGCAAAGGGCTCACGACTTCCAAAGGCCGTGCGACCGATGGCGAAACGCTTTCTTTATAGCCTTCCTCATTGGGATACACATTTTTGTGCCGGTCTTCTAACCATTGCTGAAGCGCTAGGGTACGGCGGCTAGGGTAGGGCAGCAAGCCCGCTTCTTCGCAGGCCCGCTTGATCATATTCTGCATTTGGTAGCGGAAATAGCGCACTCGAGTCGGCTGAGTGCCCGACTGTGCGATCGCCTCTTCCAGCGCAGCCTTCAGCTCTTCCGAATTCACCTCGCTATTAGACACATACTTGCTGTAGCGAAACAGCGACTCAGGGTCATCATCCACCGACTGTAATCCCTCACAAATCAGGATCTCCCAACGTTTTTTCTGACGCTCGTCTAAAATCGGTCTGGAGTAAAAATCCAGCTCCCAAACAGTGCCCATAGTTTTAATTAATTCGTGTCGCCTTCAGACAACGTCTTTGCCACATGCTTAGCCCGCTCTTCAGCTTCAGCCATCATCGTCGCCATATCTTTTAAAATCTCGCCAGGGTATTTTTCAAGCACCTGGGTCGATAGCGCAATCCGGCCTCTGGCATCGTCGATATTGAGCACAACGGCCTTAATCGGATCGCCCACTTTAAAGACATCGCTCAAAGCAGAAATGTAGCTCTTACTAATTTGTTTTATATGCAACAGACCCGAAGCACCGCCGAAATCAATGAACGCCCCAAAAGGTTTCAAAGAAGCAACGGTCCCTTCAATTAGCTCACCTTTTGTTAAATGGCTCATAGCTGCTGAACGCGCTGCGATCCGCTCTGAGAGAACCAGCTTGTTTTTCTCAGAATCGACTTCTAAAAAGGCAACGTTCAGCGTCTGGCCCATCAGCGTATCGAGATCTTCTACACGCTTAGCCAGGTGAGATCTTGGAATAAAGGCTCGCAAGCCGCTGACATCAGCGGTCACGCCACCCTTGTTGCTACCCGAGACAGTGACTTCTAGCACATCACCATTATCCTGACGCTCCTGAAGCTTCTCCCACAGGGCCTTGATTTCCATCGCACGAATAGAAATGACCATCTGCCCATTGGCATCTTGATCGCGCACAATCAAAAACTTGCGCTCTGTGCCTAACGGCAGGGCTTCTTCGAGTGAAACGTCTGATTCTATCGAAAGCTCTTTAGACGGTAAAAAGGCTGCCGACTTACCGCCGATATCAACATAGGCACCATCGCTTTCGTGGGTTTCTACTTTGCCAGTCACCACACTACCAGGCGCAAACTGGTAATCCTGCTGCTCTAAGGCTTTCGCAAAATCTTCGGCTGAAAAGGTCAACGGAGAGGTCTCCTAATAAGTCAATATATCTAGTCTTTCAAATATATCGGGTAATTGGTGGTTTTTAACGTAGGGGCTATCGTCAAGAATTATTGAGCAGAACCCAAAAAAAGAAGATCCCTCACCACGAATGGCAAATTCAGGACTAATGTCTAGGTAGAGAGAATTTATATTAAAATTCCGTTGGCTATTATTGATCGCTAGATATTTGAGCTGTTTGAGCCAGGTGTATCGAGATGTATTAACGTAGCCGTATTTGCCACATGGGGAGTGCGTAAGTCAGTGGTTCAGTTCCATATTCAAACCGATAGTGAAATACCGGCATCCACGCAGCTATATGACCAAATTTGGTTTGCCATAGCGTCGCGGCAGTATCCACCTGGATATCGATTGCCCAGCACGCGACAGCTTGCCATGCAAACGGGCCTTCATCGCAACACCATTAGTAAGGTGTACCGCCAGCTGGAAGAGGCTGGCGTGGTTGAAGCCATGCCAGGCTCGGGCATTTACGTGCGCGCGGAAGGCACGACAGAAATTGTAAAACCTGGATCGCCGCTGCTCGATAAGTTTCCAAAAGCTCAGGAGCTGGTGGAAAATAGCCTGGATGAGCTGCTCCGACAGGGCTGCTCTCTGCACCAGGCCCGAGAGCTATTTATGACTGAGGTTGACTGGCGCTTGCGCTGTAGCGCTAGGGTGCTGGTAACTATTAAGCGAGAAGATGGCGCAGGCGAGCTCATGGTGCGTGAGCTGGAGCAGGCGCTAAAAATTCCGGTGCAGCTGGTACCTTTAGAAGAACTAGATCAGGTGCTGGCACAGACCCGCTCAGGGACGGTTGTCACCAGTCGATATTATGTGAACGAGGCAGAGGCGATCGCAGCGCCGAAGTCTGTTCGCGTGATTCCTATCGACATTTACGACTACGCCAAAGAACGTGAGTTACTGAAAAACCTACCCAAAGACACCTGTCTTGGCCTAGTGAGCCTCAGCAGTGGCATCATCCGCATTGCCGAAGTGCTCTCCTATAGCCTTCGCGGCGACGATATCCTCGTGATGACAGCACAAACGGAAGATACGCAAAAGCTCTCTGCCGTCGTCCGCAGCGCCCAGACCATCGTCGCGTTAGACACCGCTAGCTACCCGGCCATAAAAGAAGCCCTGCTGGCCGCTCGCAACGACATCATTCGTCCACCTGAAATTATCCGTTGCGAGAACTACATTGGTGAAAAGTCCATAGGCCGCCTTAAGCGCGAACTAGGGTTGGACTAGGCCAAAGTCAACTCAAACAGTCAACTCAAAAGATAGAGTAAAAGCATCAAGCGGAGTCTGACTGTTTGATGCTTTTTAATGTCTGAGAGAGCTAACTAGCCGTTAACACGCAACGCTTGTCAAAGATCGAACATGAAAAGAGCTAACAGATTGTGTATTAGGGCACATTTTTAGCCGATGCATACGGTATTCTTGATAATCGTTCTTGAAATAAAAGGGCTACCAGCCCATAAGACGCCGTTATCACACCCGCAATCATTCGCACTATTTCGCACTATGAGTAATTCAACACCGGCTGAAACCTCGCCCTCAGCCAAGGCAGACTACAGCGGCGAAACAGTCATCAAAATGCCTAAAAGCCTGCACCGGAAGCTCGCTGAAGCGGCAGCGCGTGAGGGTGTTGATTTAAATCAGTATTTGGTGACCTTGCTTAGCGAAAAAAATGCGCTGAGAGGCATGGGCGATGTTCAAACGCAGCTCACAGAAATCAATCAGCAGCTACAGCCTGAGGGCACCGCTGAGCGATTTAGAATTATGAGAGAAAAAGATCAGAATGCGCGATCGCGCAGAATGGCCTACAACAATCGTTACATAGAAGATTGGGAATCTGGATTGAACGACTAAGCCCAACGATAACGAATCGAAAAAAGCCCTTATCTGAGATTCAGATAGGGGCTTTTTTCATGACTTCAAAATGACTGCGACGAGATCAAGCTCCAATCAACTCTAAGCTTGAGCGCCCACCAGTTTTTCGGTCCCAGTCAAAAATGATTCTGTGATTTTCAAGTAGCGCTCTGCATCTTCCAGCATCGGGAAGTGGGCAGTATCTTTCATCAGTACGTATTGCATTTTCTCGCTCATGCCAGCGGCTCCTTTTCCAAGCTTGGCAGGCGTAATTTTGTCGTACTCACCCGAGATCATCAGCGTTGGCACTTTCAAAGACTGAAACGCAACCGGCATGACTTCGGTAGCGTGCTTACTCACGGCTGCTTTCAACGTCCCCATAGCAGTAGGCCCATCCGCCATCAAAAAATCTCCTAAGAAAGCCTTTTTCTCAGAGAGCGGGATGGAACCTTTGAGAAAACGCGACATAAACATCTGCGGCGCAAATGGAATTTGCCCTAGCCATTTGGGACGGAAAGCAACCACGTAAGCACCAAAAAAGTAAAATGCCTCAAAGGCCCATTTTTGGTAAGGGAAACTGCCATTGCAGGTTAAGATTGCCTTCTTTACGCGCTCCGGATAACGGTCTAAGAAGTAGAGTCCCGCAGTGCCACCAAGAGAGTGGGCGTTCATATACACCGGCTTCTTAAGATTCAGCTCATCTAGTAATACGGCGAGATCTTCAGCAAAGCTTTCGAGTGAATTAAGGCTAGGATCTGCGGTCATCGCCTCTGTAGTGGCAGGTTGTGACCGTCCAAAGCCCCGCATGTCGTACAGCAAACAATCGTACTTGTCCTTAATGGCTTCAGCGGTTGACTCCCAATACCTGGCAGAGCCTGCCCAGCCATGCAAAAACACCATCACAGGCTTCGTATAATCACCTGGATTGTCCTGACTTGAAATCCACTCGTAATAGTGGTCAACGCCATTAACACTAACGTAGGGCATTTAAGCTACTCGCCTTATTTTTCTCTCAGTTTTTCTCTCACCGGCGTAATTATAAAAAATCATTTTACCCCCACATCCTCAAGGGACATAAAGCTTAAAAAGTCGAAATCACTCATAAAGTTGCCGCCGAAATGAACGCAATAAAAAATCTTAGTCTGATGCGACTAAGATTTTTTATAAATAATGTTGGCATCGTTCCCGGTCATAGTTGAGCATCTTCTAGGCAGACTCAGGCTCAGGGATAGAAGAGGGATGAACCAGCAAATCGGCGGTAGAGCGGTTCTCGACCATTTCCTTGGTCAAAACGCAGTGCTTCACATCTTCGCGGGAGGGTAGCTCGTACATCACATCCAGCATAATTTCTTCGATGATGCTGCGGAGTGCGCGCGCACCCGTTTTGCGGTTGAAGGCTTCTTTTGCGATCGCCCTAATTGCCTCCGGCTCAAACTCCAGCTCCACGTTGTCCATCCGCATCAGCTTCTTAAACTGCTTCACCAAAGCGTTTTTCGGCTCTGTCAAAATAGACACCAGCGTCTTTTCATCCAACGGTTCAACAATTGAAATCGCCGGAATCCGCCCAATAAATTCAGGAATCATGCCGAACTTCACAATGTCATCAGCCACCAAATGCTTCAACGTCTGGGAGGACTTCTTCTCAGCTGTAATATCCTTCCCTGGCTGCACAAAGCCCATAGACTTTTTGCCGATGCGCTGCTCCACAATTTTGTCGAGCCCAACAAAGGCCCCACCGCACACAAATAAAATATTACTCGTATCGATTTGAATACAATCCTGATAGGGATGCTTACGTCCCCCTTGAGGCGGCACATTAGCAACCGTACCCTCTAGCATTTTGAGTAACGCCTGTTGAACGCCTTCACCCGACACATCACGTGTAATAGAAGGGTTCTCACTTTTACGTGCAATCTTGTCAATCTCATCAATATAAATGATGCCGCGCTGAGCCTCATCCACATCTAAGTCGGCTACCTGAAGCAGCCGTAGCAGGATATTTTCAACATCCTCACCCACATAGCCAGCTTCAGTCAGGGTCGTCGCATCAGCCACCGCAAACGGCACTTCTAAAATGGCCGCTAACGTCTGAGCCAGCAGGGTCTTACCACAGCCCGTCGGGCCAATCAGTAAGATATTGGACTTTTGCAGTTCAATATCATCATCGTCACCCTCAGATGACTCAGCATTCACAAAACTCAAACGCTTGTAATGATTATATACCGCAACAGAAAGCACCTTCTTGGCCTCATCTTGACCAATGACGTGCTCATCTAGATACGACTTAATTTCGCGAGGCTTAGGGATCTGATTAAGCGCAATGGGCGAAGGAGACTTTCGCCGTCGCTCTGGCATTTGCTCACGGCGAGGCGAGGGCGCTGACACAGACGAATTGGAGTCAAACAACTCCTCATCCAAAATTTCATTACATAGGTCAACGCATTCATCACACACGTAAACCCCTGGTCCCGCAATCAGCTTGCGGACCTGCTCTTGGGACTTGCCACAAAAAGAGCATTTCAAATGGGAGTCGTACTTAGACATATCCGTTCGTTACCCTACCGCAGTCAGCTTAGTATCAGAGAGCATTTGACGCGTCACCACCTGATCGATCAGGCCGTAATCCTTCGCTTCAGCAGCAGACATGAAGAAATCTCTTTCTGTATCCGCTTCAATTGTCGCCAAATCTTGACCGGTATGTGTCGCCAGCATCTCGTTCAAACGCTTCTTTAGATACAAAATTTCTCGCGCCTGAATCTCAATGTCCGCGGACTGCCCTTGGGCACCGCCCGACGGCTGGTGAATCATAATCCGGGAACTTGGCAAAGACATCCGCTTACCCTTTGCCCCACCCGAGAGCAAAAAGGCTCCCATGCTGGCAGCAAGCCCAAAGCAAATCGTCACAACATCTGGACGAATTTGCTGCATCGTATCGTAAATGGCCATTCCAGCCGTCACAGAACCACCGGGCGAATTGATGTAGAGCTGTACATCCTTTTCAGGGTCTTCAGCATCTAAAAATAAAAGCTGTGCGACGATGGCATCAGCGATATCGTCCATCACAGGCGTGCCCAGAAAAATAATCCGCTCACGCAGCAAACGAGAATAAATATCAAAGGCTCTTTCGCCACGACCAGACTGTTCTACCACCATCGGCACAACATTCTGAGGAAGGCTCAAGTGCGAGCGGTCAAAAGTCGCAGGTTGACGCTTCTGGCCTGGGATAAATGGCCGAGACCTAGGGTTTGATATATCCATAAAAATTGAAGCAGCTGCCTATATACGTGCCTAATGTACCGCATCTCTAGCAAATCTAAAGTTAAAGATGCGATACCACTGTAACGAATCAATTTGTTTTCGACATTCTGATAAACCGCACTTAGGAGACCTACACGTAGAGCCTCTAAGTCAGTCAGGGGAGCATTTATAACAGAACATTACTTAAGTTCGAGTAATGCTCTGTTATGGAAACCAGTTCAAGACGTAAAACTTCCATTCGGCTAATCAGGCCAGTCATATCAGGCCTGATATGACTGGCCTGTTGAAATCACTTTTCAGCCTTCAAACGGCACCACTCTGGAGGCTCGCCCTAAGGGGACCCGCTTTAGTCGTCTTTTTTCTTCTTCGTGGATTTTTTCTTAGCAGGCGCTTTCTTAGAACTCTTCTTGGCTTCTTTTTTATCGTCAGCTTTAGGTGCCTCTTCCACATTAGGCTCAGCAGATTCTGCTGCTTCTGTCGAGTCCACTACGGCTTCGGCTTCCACAGCTTCAGCTTCCACGGTTATCGCGTCACCGTCTCCACCGTCAGCGGCAGCAGGCTCAGCGACTTCATCTTCAGCAGGTGCTAAGGACCCTTCAGGCACTAATTCAACTGTTGAGTTTTCCTTCAGCCAAGCCAAAATCTTTTCTTTCAGCAAGTCTTCATTGACCACCTGATTGAGCCTTTCTGGATCGACTTGGCTTGGGTCATCAACCTCAGCCATCATCTCGTCCGCGCGTGCCTTCACCTCAGCATCTTCAACCGCAATGGACTCCTGCTTCGCAATCTCACCTAAGGCCAATGTGCGATTCAATCGCTCAACTGCTTCAGGCCGCGCGTTGCTGCGCATGTTATCGACCAGCTCCTTTGTCAAGAATTTGCTCAAGTCAATACCTTGTCGGCTCAGCTGTGTCGCCGTTTGCGTCACGATAAAGTCCACCTCACGCTTGACCAGCGTGTCGGGAATTTCTGCCTCAATATGCTTTACCAGCTCGTCTAACAGCGCCTGCTCAGTATTGGCGTCCGTCGCGTCAGCGGCTTCTTTTTCATAGCGCTCTGTCAGAGACTTACGCAGCGCTTCTAACGTCTCGAATTCGCTGACTTCCTCTGCGAATTCATCATCAATGTCTGGTAGCTCTTTCTCTTTGAGCTCCTTGAGCGTAATTGTGAAAGTCGATGGCTTACCCGCTAGCTCAGCTTGAGGGTAGTCTTCAGGAAACGTCACTTCTACATCTTTGACGGCCTCTAGTGCCATCCCTACGATGCCTTCCACAAAGCCAGGAATAAAGCGTCCTTCCTTAATCTCCACCTGGAAGTCTGACGCACTACCGCCTTCAAACTCCTCTAGCTCGCCCTCATCGTTAGTGGCTTTACCAACAAAGTCAACAACAGCGACATCGCCTTCTTGAGCAACTCTATCTTCGACAGGCACTAGCGTCGCCAAGTTCTCGCGATAGCCCTCTAGCGTTTCGTCAACCTTTTTCTCATCAGGCTTGATTTCTTCAGCCTTGACAGAAAGACCTTTGTACTGGTTCAAGCTCACCCGTGGCGGCACGTCTACAGAGGCTGAAATCGTTACGACCTGACCAGGTTCAAACTCACCCATCAGCGTTTCAAAATCCGAGCGCAGTTGGTAGTTACCCAGCGCTTCGATGTCCTCTTGCTTGACCGCTTGATCAATCACTTTTTGGAGCAGGTCTTCTAAAGCGGCGGCCTTGAGCTGTAGCGTTCCGATCCGCTGGATCAAAATTTGGCGCGGCACCTTACCCTTACGAAACCCAGGGATATTGGCCGACTTCATGTAGTCCCGCAAAACTTTTTCATAGCTCTGCTTCGTCAGCTCTGCGGGTACTTCTATTTCCAGTCCGACCTGGCTATCGGGCAAATTTTCCTGGGTAACTTTCATTTACGAATACGGTGGTTAATAATTGACTACTACGGGCGTGAGAGCACGGCCAATGTAGCTACGGTACAAAAGTGCGCTCGGCATCCTTACGTTGGGCGCTTGCGCACCATCTGTAGAGGATATGATCTGCTCCAAATAGGGAGCCGCCTACGCACGGCTCTATTTTCTTAATCCTGCTTTGTGCTTCCTGCCCTCTTACAAATAGAGACTTGCAAAATAGAAGCAGTAGGCCGATCATCTATTGCAGTTAGCTATCATACACCTGATTATATTGATTCCAAATAAACTTCTATTCCCTTCAAGATCTTCTTTTAGGTCTGCGTTAAGCGCCTTTGTAAAGGTTAGTCAAAACGGAAATATGGGGAATACGTTCCATCGAAGATGACCTCATAGGCTAGGCAGAGCGCTGTTTCACTTCGTGTATAGTAGGTACAGCAAATACAGCTTTTGGTGGCCCTAACCGGATGACATGAGTGACCTGTCTCGTGGTGAGCACAGGAATTACACTCACAAATATTTACGCAAGGCAGTCAACATTCCACCACACTTTGTCGTGCCCTGTTTTGTGCGTATCTTAGGGTTCCTCACTTTCGGCGACTGACGACTCCATGCGGCCAAAGCCTATGGCTTAAATTAGGTTAGGCTCACCTTTTTGAGGGCTATTCAGCTCAATAGCAAAGCTTCCAATCATCATGAAGAGACCTGTTTTTAGGAAAAGGCGTTAGTTATTAATATTCGTTTTATTAAGATATCTATAGGAGGCTACTAGAATTGTCTGACGCTTACAACGTTGCCATCATGGGTGCTACCGGCGCGGTAGGCACCGAGTTACTACAGCTACTTGATGAGCGCAACTTTCCAATTAAGTCACTCAAGCTGTTGGCTTCGCCGCGCTCAGCAGGAAAAGAAATCAGCTTTAAAGGGAGTGTGATCGCAGTCGAGCCCGTCAGTGCCGAAGCCTTTCAAGGGGTTGATATCGTTCTCGCATCCGCAGGCGGCTCTACCTCCAAGCAGTGGGCAAAAGCCATCGTCAATGCTGGCGCATTGATGATCGATAACTCCAGTGCCTTCCGCATGGACGCATCTGTTCCACTGGTAGTACCCGAGGTCAATCCAAACGATGCCGAAGAGCATCAGGGCATTATTGCTAACCCAAACTGCACGACTATCCTCATGAGCGTCGCGCTGTGGCCCTTACAGCAAATCCAGCCGATCCGCCGCATCGTTGTGGCAACTTATCAGTCTGCTAGCGGCGCTGGTGCAAGGGCCATGGAGGAAGTTAAGCAGCAAGCCCAGGCAATTTTAGACGGAAAAACGCCGCCCACTGAAAGCTTTCCATATCCACTCGCCTTTAATTTGTTTCCTCACAATACGCCTATCAATGAGCAGGGCTACTGCGAAGAAGAAATGAAAATGGTGAGTGAAACGCGTAAGATTTTCGGCATTCCCGATTTAAAAGTATCTGCGACCTGTATTCGAGTACCTGTTTTAAGAGCGCATTCTGAAACAGTCAATCTTGAATTCGACCAGCCCTTTGATCTCGCTCAAGCCAGAAAAGCCATTGAACAGGCTAATGGCGTAAAACTTGTAGAAGACTGGCGTGCAAACTACTTTCCAATGCCCATGGATGCCAGTGGCGAAGATGATGTGCTCGTCGGACGCATTCGTCAAGATCTTTCTCACGATTCAGCGATAGAACTCTGGCTATGCGGCGACCAAATTCGTAAAGGCGCCGCACTTAACGCCGTACAAATTGCGGAATTGGTGGTGAGTAAACGCTGGCTAAAATCGCCAGTTGCCGTTTAGACACGTTCATAGCATCACATCTAACCTAATTACCCGGCGGTAGCACCTTTAGGAAGCCAATGAGGCAAATAGGGGGTTAACGAGGCAAAGCCTCCAAGAGCTAGCAGAACCTTCAAGAGCTAAACGTCTAGAAGAACGAAGATTAATTGAGTCCAGTAGTGGTCTAGAGTTAAGTAGTTAAGGGATAAGTATGACTGATAGCGCGAACAGCACTCCCCGGTTTGGCCGAGTGCTAACAGCCATGGCAACGCCTTTTCTTCCTTCTGGGGAAGTTAACTATCCCGTGGCAGAAGAATTGGCTAGCCACCTAGCAGACCATGGGACAGATACGGTCGTTGTCTGCGGTACGACCGGCGAATCCCCATCTCTGACGTGGGATGAAGAATACACCCTGTTCAAGGCAGTCAAACAGGCCGTAAGTGGCAAAGCACAAGTCCTGGCAGGCACCGGATCTAACAGCACCGAAGAAGCGATTGAAGCGACTCAAAAGGCCCATAAGTTAGGGCTAGAAGGCTCTTTACAAGTGGTGCCTTACTACAACAAGCCTCCTCAGTCGGGATTGGAGGGACACTTCAAGGCGATCGCGCAAGCCGTGCCCGACTTGCCAATCATGCTTTACAATGTCCCTGGGCGTACCAGTTGCAACCTTTTACCTGAGACGGTCGTTCAGCTATCAAATATTCCTAATATCGTTGCCATTAAAGAGGCAAGTGGGAATCTTGATCAGGTAAGCGAAATTAGTAGACTCTCTCCTGCTGATTTTGAAATCTACTCTGGAGACGACTCTTTGACGCTGCCCATGCTCTCTGTAGGAGCCGTTGGCGTTGTCAGTGTAGCAAGCCACCTAGTAGGTGACTCTCTTCAAGAGATGATTCGAGCGTTCGAAGCTGGAAAAGTTCGTGAAGCATCGGCCCTGCACTTGAAGCTGTTTCCCCTGTATAAGGCATTGTTTCAGGTCACCAGTCCCATTCCCTTAAAAATAGCGCTAACGCTGCAAGGCTGGAATGTTGGGAGCTGTCGCTTACCCCTTTGCGAAGGCTCCCCCGAACTGGAACGTTCATTGAAAACAACACTCACACAGCTCGACTTACTAAAGGGGTAGCAAGCTGGTCAAGAGCTTTTACAAGCTCAGTTGGGGGAAGCAGTCATTTCCTTTTAGTCGGGAACTTATCCAATACAGCACAGCCTTTTTTCCATCGATCTCTTACACATATCCTGTCCATCGAATGGCACTCACCCAAAAATTAAGGTTTAGGGGTAAAGATTGAAGGCCGTATAACCTGACAAACAGTATCAGAAAGTTATTAACCGTCCGAACAAAGCGTTAAGGGACAAAGCACTGAGAGAGCCTCGGCAATCTACCGCAGACAGTATACGTAAAATCCACACCACAGTAGGAAGTACAAGAAAAGCCAAATTGCTAAAATTGGATAAGGAAGCAGCAGAGGTGGCCCGATAGGCAGCCACAAAATCATCCGCTTTCTCCAAAGACTTTAATCGTCATCGAAAGAAGTACCAACCTTTGTTTGTAAAGCTCAATAGGGCACTCAAAGCTCACTCACCTAGTAGATAACAGGTCGATGATAGACATCATCCCTAGCCGCTTACTCAACGCAGAGCGTCCACCCAACAGCCAAAAATCGCTGAGCACTCAAAAGTCACACCAGGCATCCTAAACAAAGTTAGAAAAGGAATGGTTTGGGATAACAGCAGCGATAAAAGAGCTTACTATCGGCTCGTGTAAAAGCTAATCGTTGAGCTGACACATATCCAGCGCGTATCTACCCTCATCAATATTGTTTCAAGGTAAATTCAATTGCTCGTCAACACTCAAGCACTCAAGCCTCCTCAGACGATGGCTCATTTGATTCATTCGCTAACTATTGCAACGGATGAATTTAGGAAAACAGTAACCAGTATCCTGATGAACAAACCAAGCTACACGGGCAATCAGCAAGTTATCAGCACTAGAGAACATTCGTGCTGATAACAGATGCACGCCACTTTTGAAAAGGGCCGCATACGAACAAGCAAGCCATCGTGCTTAGAAAAACAAGGCAAAGCAGCAGTCGTTGACTGAGCTACATATGCACGCTAAAAGCCATCAGGCCAATCACCACAGGCCCAATCTTGGCTCAGCGTGACCAACCCAGATTTCAATCATTTCAGTTTTTTATACAGTCGTTCATACCCAGGAACCTACATGAGTAGACCCATTACAAGAACCAGAACCAGACGCAGCGACAGCACACCTGCTACCAAAAGCGCGGATAAAAGCGTAAGCCCTAAAAGTGGGCAAAAAGGCGGTAAAAGTAACCAAAAAGCCCTCAAGATTATTCCTCTGGGTGGACTCCACGAAATCGGCAAGAACACCTGTGTTTTTGAATACGACGATGAAATCGTTTTATTAGACGCGGGCCTTTCTTTTCCGACAGAAGGGATGCACGGCGTCAATATCGTTCTGCCCGATATCACCTATCTAAAGGAGAACCAACACAAAATCAAAGGCATGATTGTCACCCATGGTCATGAGGACCATATTGGCGGTATTGCCTTCCACCTCAAGCAATTTGATATCCCAGTTATTCACGGTCCTCGCCTAGCGATGGCCTTGTTGGAGGGGAAATTGGAAGAAGCGGGTGTGCGCGATCGCACTGTCATTCACACGGTTGGCCCTCGCGACACGGTACAGTTTGGCAAACACTTCAAAGCCCAGTACATTCGCAACACGCACTCCATGGCCGACAGCTTCACGATGGCCATTGAAACGCCGGTAGGCACTATCATCCACAGCGGCGACTTTAAAGTCGATCACACCCCGGTAGACGGCGAGTTCTTCGACTTCCAAAAGATTGCTGAATATGGAGAAAAAGGCGTCCTCTGCCTTATCAGTGACTCTACAAACGCAGAAATTCCAGGCAACACGCCTTCAGAGCGCGCCGTTTTCCCCAATCTCGACCGGGAGTTTAACGACGCTAAAGGCAGACTCTTTGTCACCACCTTTGCCTCCTCTGTACATCGAGTCAGCATGTTGCTGGAACTGGCCCAAAAGCATAAGCGCGATGTGTTCGTCGTCGGACGCTCCATGCTCAACGTCATCTCCCACGCTCGCAACCTGGGTTACATCGACGCGCCAGACAGCCTATTCAAGCCCTTGAACATGCTCAAACAGTGCCCCGATGAAAAGGCTATGATTTTGACCACGGGCTCGCAAGGTGAGCCCATGGCAGCCCTCACTCGCATTGCCAATCGCTCACACCGTCAAATCAGAATTCAAAAAGGTGACACGGTGATCTTCTCTTCTAACCCCATTCCAGGGAACACCATCGGGGTGGTTAACACAATTGACAAGCTCATGCAGCAGGGCGCTCGCGTTATCTACGGCAAAGGCAAAGGTCTCCACGTTTCTGGGCACGGCTACCAGGAAGACCACAAGCTCATGCTGGCACTCACCCGGCCTAAATTTTTCATTCCGGTACACGGCGAACACAGAATGCTGGTTAAGCATTCTGAAATGGCTCAGCAATTGGGCGTTGAAGCTGGAAACGTTGCCATTGTCAACAATGGTGATGTCATTCAAATAACGCCTGAGCAAATGAAAGTAGACGGTAAAGTTACCGCAGGTATTGAGCTGGTCGATGCTTCACGAACAGGTATTGTCGAACGCGGCGTTCTCAAAGAGCGTCAACAGCTCGCTGAAGACGGCATCATCACAGTGTCTGCAACGGTTGATAATAGGGGGAATCTACTCGGCGAGCCCTCCATCAACCTACGCGGCGTTGTCACCGTAAAAACACAAGAACAGTGGGAGCGTGGCGTGATTCCAGTTGTGAAAAAGTCTCTGCGGGAGCGCTGGAAAGAGGTCATTGATGATCCAACCAGCGATCAGCCCACCGTAAAGTGGGACGGCTTACAGTCGAGGCTCGAAGAAGATATCCGCCGATTTATTCGTCGCGAGCTGCCTAAGCAATACCCGGTGGCCGCACTGATGCTACAGCATGTAGAGGTTACCGGCAAACCAGTTGCAGATAACAACAGCAGCGATGAGCCTAAGAAAAAGGGGCCTAGCCGCCGTAAGCGCTCCTTATCAACTGCTTCGGCCTCTTAATAAACCGGCTTGACACGACACAAAGTGCAGCACCCTTTATTTTTGGCTAGCCTGCTGGTGGGTTGAAAATAAAGGGTGTCGGGCCGATGTATGGCGATCGATACTTCGCGTATTAAAGATTAAAGTCGCATAGCTTTTGAGGGGCAAAAATCACTTCATTGGCTGCTCCAGATTAAGTTTTTGTGTATCAAAAGCTGACAAAAGCACCACTGGCGCTATAATACATCCACGGAAGTTGCTAAAAATAGCCAGTTGCCCTTTGTAGAAGGTGTTCGCTATTGGCAGCTACCCCGTACATTGAATTTCCGTACTTTAAGTTTGAGCGTCACGCTTCTGTCAAAATATGTCAGTTGTCATCCCTTCCCCATCAAGGAACTGATGCGCAACACCCAAAAGCATGATAGAAGCACGATAGAGAGCTGCAAAGCAATCTAGAAAAGAACAACTCAAAGAGAGCAAATTTCAAAGTAAGGTTGAAGGAAAACGTTTATAGACAGGGGCGTACTCTCACTACGACTCTCGCTATCGGAGTTTTCCAGTAGATGCTTTACGGGTTATCTCTACCTCAGGTTGTCTGAGCTCGAGGGTGACCGCTGTCCTTCACGCTCTGTCTTCTACTCTAAGTGCAAAGGCACAGGATGAAACAATCACCCTGCCTAGCGTCTGAGTATTCAACAGCTTGTTCAAAAAGAAATAAGTCTTCTGAGTTTACGACAAGAGTTGTTCACGTCAAGTCGTTTTTACACTTCAAGGTTTTCACCACTTAAAAGTTTTTTCCCACATTTTTTACTTACGACTCAAGGGTCCATTAGCGCAAAGGTCCTACATATGGGGCACTACGCTAATCGGCTTCAGAGGAATATTGAATGCCAAAGCAGATTGTTATTGCCGAGCAGCAGCGAATTGCTGCTGTCTTTTCCGAAGACCAGATTCAAGAAATTATTGTTGCCACCGGTAGTCACCAAGTTGGAGACATTTATCTGGGAACAGTAGAGAACATTTTGCCAGGTATTGATGCCGCCTTTGTAAATATTGGCGATGGCGATAAAAACGGCTTTATGCACGTGACAGATCTTGGGCCACTCAAGCTAAAGCGCATGGCCAGCTCTATTACTGAGCTACTGGCACCTAGGCAGAAAGTGCTGGTTCAGATCATGAAGGAGCCCACTGGAAACAAAGGCCCTCGTCTGACTGGAAAAGTCACGCTTCCAGGGCGTTATTTGGTACTGATGCCCTACGGTAAGGGTGTGAACCTCTCCAGACGCATCCGCAATGAGACTGAGCGCAACCGGCTCAGAGCGTTGGGGATTCTGATTAAACCCTCTGGCACAGGACTGCTGATTAGAACAGAAGCAGAAGGGGTTTCGGAAGAAGCCATCATTGAGGATTTAGAAGCGCTACAAAAGCGCTGGGAGAACATTCAGCAGGAGGCCTTAGCCACTCGCCCTCCTTCGCTTCTCAATCGAGATGACGACTTTATTCAAAAAGTACTGCGAGATGTGTACAGCGATGAAGTTAATCGGATCGTTACTGACACAGATAGCGGATTAGAGAGAACTCGTAAGCACCTATCCAGCTGGAGTGATGGGTCGATTCCGTCAGGCATTTTGATTGACAGCCACCGTGAGCCCACTCATATTCTTGAGTATTTTCGGGTGAACGCGGCCATTCGCGAGGCGATTAAACCTAGAGTAGACCTGCCCTCGGGAGGCTACATCATCATTGAGCCAACAGAGGCGTTAACCGTGATTGACGTCAACTCAGGCTCATTTACACGGTCTGCAACCGCTCGGGAAACTGTACTGTGGACGAACTGTGAAGCGGCTGTAGAAATTGCTAGACAGCTAAGATTACGCAATGTGGCAGGCGTTATCGTCGTTGACTTTATTGATATGGACTCGCGCCGCGATCAGATGCAGGTGCTGGAGATCTTCGGTAAATCGCTACGGGCAGATAAGTCAAGGCCGCAAATTTCACAGCTTTCTGAACTAGGACTGGTAGAGCTCACCCGCAAGCGGCAAGGTCAAAATTTATATGAACTGTTCGGTCAAACCTGTCCGACTTGTGGTGGGTTAGGACACCTGGCAAAGCTCCCAGGACAAGAGCCACAGGCAGCGACTTCGCTAACCGTTGGTGTGGGCCGTCAGCCAGGTTATAGCTCGCCTTCGCAGAGCTTTTCTAGCAGGCCTTCTGCCAGGAGCGACAGAGGCGGCAGCAGCCTAGAATCTGGCTCTGAGCTACAGGAACTTGACTTGCTCAACCATCCGAACTACCAGGATAAAAATGGTCGGGGCAATCGCCGGCGGCGGCGGCGGGGATCAGAGAGCCCAAGCTCTAACCGAGGCAATCGTTCAGCACCGGGATCGCCTGTGCCGGCGATCGCAAAAGACACCGAGGAGCGATCACAGCCACGCCGTAGCCGTGCCAAAAGCAAGTCGGACGAGCGCGCCGACATCCAACAAGAGGAAAGAACTCACAACGAAGAGCCAGCAAACAAAGGTAAACGGGGGCGTAATGGCCGACGTAAGCCTGAGGAACCGCCTGAAATTGTTGCCGTTGAAATGCCTTTGGAAGAACAGCGTGTATACGCCATTATGGGCATTTCGCCACTGGTATTTACAGAGCAGGCAGTTAAAGCCCCTGAAAACGTTGCGGTTTCAGTCGTATTACCCGGTGAAGCAGAGCAGTTTTTAGCCGACGCAAAAGCAGCCGCTGAGGAAGCAGCGGCCAACAAACGCGTCATCGATGCGCCCAGTCGCTTAGAAAAGGCTCCAGAGGCTGGCCAAGCAGAGGATAGCCAAGAGTCACTGGCAGACCCAGCAGAATCGTCATCAGGAGAATCTGGCACGCCTGTAGAGCCGGAAGGAAGCGCAGACAACCCCTCCAAGGCAGCACCGGTTAGAAGACGAAGACGCGCCCGACAGTCTCGCTCGTCAGAATCCACTCAGGCAGAATCACAGACAGAGTCATTGGCGGAAGACGCCGAATCGTCTCCAGCAGCAACCGCAGATAACACGCCCAAGCGCAGGAGCAACCCAAAACCTAGGGTTGTCAATGCCTCAGCCAATGGAAAAGCTTCGGGTGAAGCCCCCTCTGAAGTGCCTGAGGCGGACGCAGAGCCCAAGAAAAAAGTCGTCCGTCGTCGCCGTCGTCGTTCTTCAGCACAGGAATAGCCACCTTGACAGCCTTGCCTAACGCGCAGCTTCACCCAGTCACTGCTGGCGTTGATGAAGTTGGACGAGGTGCCTTGTTTGGGCCTGTGGTTGCAGCGGCTGTCATCGTGCCACCGACAGCCGTCTCTCCTTTGAGGCAAGCAGGTGTTACCGATAGTAAAAAGCTCACGGCCAAAAAGAGAGTGCAGCTTGCGCTGATGATAAAACAAATGGCGCCCTATGCGGTTGGCATGGCCTCTGTTTACGAAATTGATAGGCTCAATATTTTGCAGGCGTCTCTACTAGCGATGCGACGGTCTGTCGCGCGGATATCGCCTCAGCCGGAATTGTGCTTGGTCGATGGGAATCAACCCATCCCACAGCTGCCCATGACGCAGAAAACAGTGGTGAAAGGGGACCAACATGAATTAGCGATCGCAGCGGCCAGCATTATTGCAAAAGTGTGGCGAGACGACCTCATCATCCGCTTAGACCACCGTTATCCCGGTTACGATCTGGCCTCCAACAAAGGCTACGGCAGCGCAAAGCATCGTGCCGGGATCGCCGAGCAAGGTATTTCCAGGCAACACCGGACATCTTTTCGGACCTGCCAAGTCAACGAACAGGGCAGCTTTGGGATTTAACCCTTGGACGTTACCCCCCAAGACGTCAACGCCTGTAAGTTAAGAGTAGTGAGTCAAAAGCTTGAGTGAGGCTTTCACATCGGGGCTGAATTTGTCTAGCGTTTATCTAAAGACTGAACAATCGTTTGCAACTGAGGCATCAAGGCCCCATTCAATCGATCATATCCAGCCTGCGTAAAGTGCAGCTCATCTTTGTAATAGGTCAATCTGGTCTGCTCGGGAAGCGTCGCGATCAGTGAAAATCCGTCGAACACAACCACATTAGGTGCCATTGCCAAGGTGCTCAAGTAGTCATTCACCTCTATAACAGCACGGTCGATGTCATCAGACCAAACCCATTGCCGTGCCAGGGAAACTTTACCCGCTGGCAAAATTGTACTCAGCACGACGACAGCACCTGTCTCCTGAGAAAGCTGAACAATTTGCGTAATATTAGCTTGGCAGTTACGAATAACATCATCGGCACGATGGGGAAACAAGCCAATGGTCTTCAAGTCATTAATCCCAACCTGCACAAGGATAATATCTGGACTCAGCGGTTTGATATGTGCATCGAAGCGCTGTAAAACTTGAACAGAGGTTTGAGAAGCAATACCTCGATTGATCACGTCATAGTCTTCAGTCTCTGGAAGACGCCAGCCGGCAGCACGAGAATCACCAAAGACAACGACTCTAAGAGCATTAGGCGTCTCCGATTCTTCAGGGGTCTGGGGGTATTCGCGTAAACCAACCGGATCTAAACGAGTAGCATTGACCTCTCGGTAATACTGCTGCGTACTTTCAAACAAAGCCACATTTGCCGTCACAGAAGCGACTAGCAGCAAACTCGTAATTCCTAAAAAAACAAGAGACCAGCGCATGTCGACTTAGTAAAACCTCCAGCTTAGTTAGGCTCACTCAGTAAAGACTCGTTTGGAAGAAGACTTACTCAAAGAGCACTAGAGAAGAGGCCCACCGACAGTAATTATCAATCAGCTGCCGCATCAATCGCTGCTTCAGCGTGACCAAAATACCGTTAAGTAGGCTATTTCCAGTCCCCTCAATCAAAGGTCGAGGGGTAAATCGCATCGCCTGGGGCAAATCTACACTGACCCCCAAATTAGCCTGTCCTCTCAGCTTTTTGCCCTTCTGAGTAGATTGAGGCACTAAATACCCCTGCAAATTTAGGGTGAATCTTTCGTTAAACGCTTCATACCCTTCCACCTCGCAGCGGTTAGACCGTAGCCGAACGGTGCCTTCTTCTAGCCAAACTTCTAGGTCACAAACAGGCCGCAGTGACAGCCCTAAAAATTTGATGGCGTTCATTTTCAATCTAAACAAGTTAGGGCTCAGTACCTCGACTTGTTTTTCGTCCACTAAGGCGTACACTAGCCGGTCTACTTCACTAAGATACGCTTCAATAGACTGTGGCTGCGACGGGACCGAAATTGTCACCGCCTGGGATGCGCTAAAGCGAACCATGGGCTGAAAGTGAAAAGGAATTAAAAAGCGTATAAGCTAACCCTAACATTCCAAATAGCTTTGCTCACAGAGCTATTGATAACCCATACATTATCTATGATGGTTTCTATTGCCCATCTCGGCCCTAAGGGCACGTTTTCAGACTTTGCTGCTGCAACTTATGCGGAAAGTTTGCCCCACCCTGAAACTGGGACTCAAGCATCAGAACTGAAGGCTTATCCCACCATTGCTCAGGCCATTAAAGCAACTGAACAGGGCGAAACGGATTTTTGTGTCGTGCCTATCGAAAATTCTATCGGCGGCGGTGTCACCATGACACTTGACACGCTTTGGGAAATTGAAACGCTACAGATACAGCAGGCGTTCACACTCCCCGTACAGCATGCGCTCATTTCTAAAGCCGAAAGCCTTAGTGAGATTACAGCAGTCTATTCTCATCCTCAGGCACTGGCCCAGTGTCGTGATTGGCTCGCAGCCAATTTACCGGGTGTGGAACTGGTTCCAGCCAGCTCGACCTCAGAGCCGCTGCCACATGTTCAAACAACCACAACAGCGGCAGCGATCGCATCTAGCTGGGGTGCCAAACTATACGACCTTCCGGTCCTTGCTCACCCTATCAACGACTTTGCAGATAACTACACCCGCTTCTGGGTACTGGGAAAGTCCGCAGCAAAACAAGGCCAATATACCTCTTTGGCCTTCAGCCTAAAGACAAATGAGGCGGGCGCATTACTTAAGCCTCTACAGCTGTTCTCTGCACTTAATATCAACATGAGTCGTATCGAATCTCGACCAACTAAGCGACTATTAGGTGAGTATGTTTTCTTTGTAGATGTAGAAGCTGATGCTAGCGAACGAACCATGGCAACCGCCCTGGAGCTGCTAAAAATGCACACCGCTACGCTTAAGTTCTTAGGAAGCTATGACCTAACAGCCATCCAACAAGTGCTGTGACCTAGCGCTTTACCCATGAAAGGCTAACCAATAAAATCTTTTGGAGCAGTCATCAAACCAATCAGCTACGCCCGAAAAACGGTACAGATAACGTCACCGGCAGCTATTCCAAAACATCTTTCAGCGCGGTGCGAGCGGCTAAATTATTGCGAGTAGAGGTCAAAATTTCAGCTTCGCGCTCCAAACGGCTCAGCGTATTTTGCATTTCGAGCAGTGACTGCTGCTCTAACGAAACGCCGTAGAGCGTGCTGGCTACCCAATATGACAGTTCTAGCGGCAGCTCTGGAATATTTTCAGGGAAGTCGATATCCTGACTGGTGAGCTTAGCAGAGAGCCGAACAACATCTCTAAGCAACCTATCGACTTCACTGGCCAGCGGCTCTAGGTCTTCTTCAACAGGCTCATCTTCAATCCACTCAACGAGCCCAACTCTGTAAGGCGTTTGGCGCACATAGTCCAACACACGAAAACGCTGCTGACCTAAGGTCATAATTTTCATGCGATCATCTGGCATGCGTTGGTAGTGAACCACCTCAGCACAGCAGCCAACCTTGGCAATTTCGCCTGAGTTGGGATCGATCATCAGCACACCAAATCTGCGATCGCCCTGAAGAATCGTATTCATCAACATACGATAGCGAAGCTCAAAAATGTGCAGCGGTAGCCGCCGACCCGGAAATAAAACTAGCTCAGGAAGCGGAAAGAGCGGCAGTTCGCGAACGGCAACCGAGGAGGAAAAGTCCATTGTGTGTAGAGTAAGGCCAAGACGCTAAAAGCATTGCCACAAAAAGCAACCTCTAGCGTTAACAGTATTTTAACCCAGGCGTTTCCTCCCTGCTATGAAGAGCATGCGCAATCGGACGCGGAAATATTAGACACAAAAACAAAAAAGCACCTATTTACAGGTGCTTTTACAAAGTTCTATCGAAAAGTGCTATCAATCAGGCCAGCGGCTTACAGCTTAACCTCAATATCTACACCCGCAGGCAAATCAAGCTTCATCAGGGCATCGATTGTCTTAGAAGACGGCTGATAAATATCAATAATGCGGCGATGAGTACGGGTCTCAAAGTGCTCACGAGAATCCTTATCTACGTGGGGAGAGCGAAGCACACAGTAAATTTTGCGTTTAGTAGGCAGTGGGATAGGGCCAACGGCAGTTGCATTAGTGCGGTTGGCGGTATCGACAATTTTTTCGCAGGAAGTATCCAGCAAGCGGCGGTCAAAAGCCTTGAGGCGGATGCGGATCTTCTGCTGTTGAATAGTAGCGGCCATGGAAAGTGTCAGCGCTCTAGCGCCAGTGATTTAGTTTTCTAGGTTCAAGTATTGTCTATTTCCCAATAGACGCAGGCCAAAGACCTGTAAAAGTTGTCCTCTTAACGGGACAAAAGCAGAGGGGTAGGCGTTTGGGCAACCCACCCCTACAGATTATCGCGTTATGTAGCGATTATCTACTACTTAGTGATTTTGGAAACGACGCCCGCACCGACTGTGCGACCACCTTCACGAATGGCAAAGCGCATGCCTTGCTCAATCGCAATGGGGTTGATGAGCTTAACGTTCATTTTGATGCGATCGCCAGGCATCACCATCTCAGCAGCACTCCCATCGTCAGCAGTAAAGCTCTCGATAGAACCGGTTACGTCAGTTGTACGCACGTAGAACTGAGGCTTATAACCAGGGAAGAAAGGCGTGTGACGACCTCCTTCTTCTTTGTTGAGCACGTATACTTCGGACTCAAACTCAGTGTGAGGTGTGATAGAACCAGGCTTAGCCAAAACCATGCCACGCTCAATGTCTTCCTTTTGAACACCCCGGAGCAGTACGCCCACGTTGTCGCCGGCCATACCAGAGTCTAGCGTCTTCTGAAACATCTCTACGCCAGTAACCGTGGTGTCGCGAGTGTCGCGAATACCTACAAGCTGTACAGTCTCACCGACCTTAACAACGCCGCGCTCAATCCGACCGGTCGCAACCGTACCACGTCCCGTAATCGAGAAGACGTCCTCAACCGCCATCAAGAAAGGCTTGTCTACTTCACGCTCAGGCGTAGGAATGTAGGAATCAACCTTGTCCATTAGGTCGTGAATCTTGTCGACCCACTCATCGTCACCACGGCCTGTAGCAGGCGTTGCGATCAGCTTCTCAACTGCTTTAAGCGCAGAACCCGCAGCGATAGGAATGTCGTCACCAGGGAAATCGTAGGAGCTGAGCAGCTCACGAACTTCTAGCTCAACAAGCTCAAGTAGCTCTTCGTCATCGACCTGATCTTGCTTGTTCAAGAACACAACGATATTAGGGACACCGACCTGACCAGCGAGCAAAATGTGCTCACGAGTTTGAGGCATAGGGCCGTCAGCAGCAGATACAACCAGGATAGCGCCGTCCATTTGCGCCGCACCTGTAATCATGTTCTTCACATAGTCAGCGTGGCCGGGGCAATCCACGTGAGCGTAGTGACGAGTTTCAGTCTCATACTCTACGTGAGCAGTGTTGATGGTGATACCACGCGCTTTCTCCTCAGGAGCAGCGTCGATTTCATCATACTTCTGTGCCTTTGCGCCACCAGCAGCCGCCAGGGTCATGGTGATAGCTGCTGTCAATGTAGTTTTGCCGTGGTCAACGTGGCCAATAGTGCCGATGTTAACGTGGGGCTTACTTCTTTCAAATTTTTCGCGTGCCATGAATTTTCTTGTGTGTTCCTAAAACTAACTATGCGTTCCCTTTGTTTCTGGCGATGATCGCCTCAGCCACATTACGCGGAACTTCCTCGTACTGGCTGAACTCCATAGAGAAGGAGCCCCTTCCCTGGGTTTTGGAGCGAATATCGGTGGCGTAACCGAACATTTCGGCCAAAGGCACCCGTGAAGATACCTTCGTAATGCCATCTTCCGACCCCATCCCCTCAATCTGACCGCGACGAGAGTTTAAGTCTCCCATCACATCGCCGAGGAAGTCTTCTGGAGCTTCCACTTCGACCTTCATCATGGGTTCCAAAAGAACCGGAGAAGCCTTCATCACTGCTTCTTTGACTGCCATAGAGCCAGCAATTTTGAATGCTATCTCCGAGGAGTCAACGTCGTGATAAGAACCATCCATCAAAGTGACCTTAACATCAATTAATGGATATCCGGCTAGAATACCAGATTCGCAAGCCTCTTTCATGCCCTGCTCGGCTGGTGAGATAAATTCTTTTGGAATTGCACCGCCCACAATCTTGTTGACGAACTCAAACCCAGAGCCTTCATCGGTGGGTTCTATCGTGATAACAACATGACCAAACTGGCCTTTGCCACCACTTTGACGAACGAACTTACCTTCGGCCTTCGCAGGCTTCTGAATCGTTTCACGGTAGGCCACCTGAGGGGCACCGATGTTGGCCTCAACCTTAAACTCCCGCAGCATGCGGTTAACCAGAATGTCTAGGTGAAGCTCACCCATTCCGGCAATCACCGTCTGGTTCGTTTCCGGATCAATGCTGACCCGAAAAGTAGGATCTTCTTCAGAGAGTGACTGAAGCGCCTTGGAGAGTTTCTCCATGTCCTGAGAGGTTTTCGGCTCTACTGCCACCGAAATCACAGGTTCAGGAACAAACAGCGTTTCCAGCAAAATCGGCTTTTTCGGATCGCAAATCGTGTCGCCCGTAAAAGTATCCTTGAAGCCCAATGCCGCGCCCAAATCGCCCGCCCGCATTTCGTCTACTTCAATCCGATCATCCGCCTTGAGAATAATTAGCCTCGAAATGCGCTCTTTTTTATCTTTTGTGGCGTTGTAAACGTAGCTGCCCTTTTTGAGCACGCCCGAATACACCCGAATAAAGGTTAGTCGCCCGTAGGGATCTGCCATGATCTTGAACGCCAGCGCCGCAGCGGGCTCATCATCGCTAGCGGCTCTGGTGCCTGTCTCACCGTTGGGCAAGACACCCTCAATCGCCGGAACCTCCGGCGGTGAGGGTAAATAATCTACGACCGCATCTAAGAGCAGCTGAACGCCCTTATTTTTAAAGGCTGAGCCGCAGAGCATGGGTACCAGCTTGTCGTTAATAGTGGCTTCTCGAACAGCTTTCATCAACGAGTCAGAAGAGATGTCCTCCCCTTCCAAATAACGCTCCATCATGTCGTCATTGGACTCAGCGACAGTCTCTAGCAGGATAGTGCGACACTCATCAGCCTTAGCCTGCATCTCAGCAGGAATATCGGTCACTTCAATATCTGTACCTAGGTCATTGGTATAGAGGTGCGCCTTCATCTGCACCAGATCAATCACGCCTTCAAACTTATCTTCTGCGCCAATCGGAATTTGCAGCGGCACAGCCTTAGCGCGCAGGCGCTCTTTCACCTGCTCGTACACTTTGAAAAAATTTGCCCCGGTTCGGTCCATCTTATTGACGAAGGCAATGCGGGGTACGTGGTAGCGATCGGCCTGCCGCCAAACCGTCTCCGACTGGGGCTGAACGCCACCTACAGAGCAAAAAACCGCAATCACACCGTCGAGTACGCGCATGGAGCGCTCTACCTCAATGGTGAAATCCACGTGACCAGGGGTATCAATAATGTTGATTTGGTGGTCTCGCCAAGTCGTAGAAATGGCCGCAGCGGTAATCGTAATACCCCGCTCTTTTTCCTGCTCCATCCAGTCAGTAACCGCGTTACCGTCATGGACTTCACCAATTTTGTGAACGACCCCTGAGTAAAACAAAATTCGCTCAGTCGTCGTTGTTTTGCCCGCATCGATATGCGCGGCAATTCCGATATTTCTGACGTCTTCCAGGGGCGTTTTACGGGTCACGATGGGTTCCTTGCAGCAAATTGCCACAAAAAAATAACTAATGGCAGGAGACCATTATAGAAAGTACTGAGAAAAATTGCTCAAAGAATCTCTGTTACGTGCGAGCAATTCTCACAGCGCAGAGGCGTTTAACCATTCGCTCGCTATGGGAAAGACCCAGCAGGCACTTTTCCATGGGAGTTTCAGAGAGCATTCGCACCAAAGAATACTCACCAAAAACATCTGCTGTAACTGGGCTGCGGGGAAAGCTAGTGGCTGCTTTCGTGAAGAGCACATTGCAAATACCCAGCAGCACGAGCCAACAGGACTATCCCACAAGAGTATGAAGGAGCGGATTAGTAGCGGTAGTGGGCAAATGCTTTGTTCGCTTCAGCCATACGATGAGTTTCTTCGCGCTTGCGAACTGCACCGCCGGTTTCATTCGAAGCATCGATCAGCTCGTTAGCCAGCTTCATCGTCATAGTTCTACCACCACGAGAGCGGGAGAACTGAGTGAGCCAACGCAAAGACAGGGCTGTGCCCCGCTCTGAGCGAACTTCCATAGGCACTTGATAAGTAGCACCACCCACTCGACGGGCCTTAACTTCGACCAGGGGAGTCGTGTTGCGAACAGCCTGCTCGAACACTTCTAATGGATCGTTGCCAGTGCGCTCTTCGATAACCTTAAAGGCACCGTAGATGATCTTATTGGCGACGGATTTTTTACCACTGAGCATGATTCGACGAGACATCATACTCACCAGACGGCTGTTGTAAACCGAGTCTGGGGGAACGGTACGCTTTTGTGCGGCTGAACGGCGTGACATGAGAAGTTAACCTTCAAATAGATGGAGTGTTTCTGGATATTGAGTATTGCTGTGCGTAGCGCTATGCAAACGCTAAATCAGAAGTTGAGTCGAATGGCGTAAGCAACGAACCCGGTTTGACCTTAATAACGGGGGAGTCTCAGCATTACTCACCTCGCCTAAGGAAAATCAGGCTACACCAAACCAATCAGCTTTTTGGGTGTGCGGTGGAAGTGTCTAGCCCTTAGGTTTTTTTGCACCATATTTAGAACGACCCTGCTTGCGGTCTTTAACCCCAGCAGTATCCAAGGTGCCACGGATGATGTGATAGCGAACGCCGGGAAGGTCCTTAACACGACCACCACGGATCATAACCACTGAGTGCTCTTGAAGGTTATGGCCAATACCAGGGATATAGGCAGTCACCTCAAATCCAGAGGTTAAGCGAACCCTAGCGACCTTTCTCAAAGCCGAGTTGGGCTTCTTAGGGGTGGTGGTGTACACACGGGTACAAACGCCACGACGCTGAGGGCAGCTCTTGAGAGCTGGGGACTTTGTCTTTTTAGTAGCTTTACTACGCTCAGTGCGAATGAGCTGTTGAATCGTAGGCATAAGGCGGGGGTAAGTTACTCCGCAAAATATTTTTTTCATGAGATCTGAGCTTATCAAAGCGATTGAATCGTTGTCAAATACTTGTTTAGGCAAGGTAACAACGGGCTAGCGGATTGCAAAAGCGTAGCCACATCGGCAGCTCTCGGTCGCTTGCGGGTTGTCAAAGCGAAAAGCACCACCCATGAGATCTTCAGAGAAGTCGATGCAGAGGTCTCGAATAATATTGAGGCGATCGCGCTCCACTACAAACCGAACAGGTTCAAAATCGCCCTCAAACTCATACACCTCATCGCCTTCGCTGATGGCATCATCCAAAGATAGTGTGTAAGACCAGTCTGCAC
Organism: Cyanobacteria bacterium J06634_5; assembly: GCA_039820525.1. Lineage (GTDB taxonomy): Bacteria > Cyanobacteriota > Cyanobacteriia > Phormidesmidales > Phormidesmidaceae > Phormidesmis. Next base: position 9,683 of record JBCBPY010000042.1, on the reverse strand, counting down.
AGCTACTGGGCTGGAGCCCCAACCGGCACAATGCATCAGGTTGATTTTGCCGAACGCGCAATCGATTAATTTCTTGGCAAGCAGCCGTCGTAAGCTGAATCATAGAGGCGGTTCGAGCTGAGAATTACGGGGAAAAACCACGCCCATTGTACTGGCTTATCGACGGGCTTATCTAGAAGAGGAACGTGATAACCCTCAACGCGAAAAAAGTGGGAGGACGTGTCATCGTCCTCCCACTTTTTTCGTTGACTTTTCTACTATGCACGTGCCATCTACTAGCGTGGTGGTGCCGAGCAATTGCGACACACCGCCACTGCATAGCGGCTAACTATTTAGAGCCTATTTAGATTAGAGCCTATTTAGAGCTACGGGCGTAATCATCTTGGTAGCGAACGATGTCGTCTTCACCGAGGTACTCACCGTTTTGCACTTCGATCAAAATCAAAGGAATAACACCGGAGTTTTCTAGGCGGTGAGTGGTGCAGGGAGGAACGTAAGTGGACTGGTTAGTAGAGAGCATGACCTCCTCCTCACCGCAGGTCACCTTAGCAGTCCCCGAAACGACGATCCAGTGCTCACTGCGGTGGTGATGCATTTGCAAGCTCAAACGGTGGCCAGGCTTGACTTCAATACGCTTGATTTTGTAACCGGAGCCTTCTTCCAATACGGTGAAAGAGCCCCAAGGTCTGAGTTCAGTAGCCGCAACACCTTCAAACATGACTGAATCGGGGGACTTTACAGCAGCCTCAGAGGTTGATGCGATTTCTTGAGTCTGAACCATGATGGTGTCTCCTAATTAGAGTTAGTGAATAGAGTGGATGATGGATTAGGCGGGTAAACCTGACCGTTATATTGGCATCAGGTTTTAGGGCTATGGAAAGAGCGCCGTAAACCGCGACCTAATAAACATCCAGGTCTGTGAATGAATTTAAATAAATAAAGGTTGGAACTAAAAACTTTGAAAGTTGCCAGTGGCAGGCCGTCGGATTACGCACTGTTGACGAGGCCGCGAGGGACTAAAGCCAATCAGTTCTGGTTGATTCTAACAAAGCCTTTCCACTAGCTGTAGTGACGAAGGCGATGAAACGACGTTCCCTACCAAGTCTTCATCCGTGTCAAACATAGTTGAAGATGGGTGTCATTGCAGAACAATTAACAGTAATAGATATCTCCAGAAAACGACACGCCAGAAAACGGCAAAGAAGTCACCGCATTATTCCCATCTGTATAGAATTAGTCTCGGGATGAGTCCTCGGTGCTGCCGTATTTTGGCACTGCCTCATTTTGGCGCTGCCTGACTCACTATTCCTGACCCAAGACAAATAAACCAATCCCGTTATTAACGCGAGCTGCCGTGCGAGGTTGACGGTTGAGCAGCTGCCCGCCTAAGTAGAGGCTAGAAGAACTCCCACCATCGAGGTTGAGGGCATCAACAGCCCCCAACTGCTGCATAATTTTGGCAGTTTCAGACAGGTTGGGACCACGACCACCGATCCGATCGTGCATCGTGGCAATAATCCAGGTGCCATCGACGGTTTTACCCACGGCGGTGCGGGGCGCTGAGCCTTGAATGAAATTGGTGCTAAACCCTTCTAGCTGAGGGTTCAAGACAATATTGCGATCGCGAATCAGCAGCGGGCCACCGCCGACCACATTGGGATACTGATCAAAAATTGCTGGCTGGCTTTGGCTAGACAACGTAACCGATGTCCCGGGCGCAAAGCTATCGCCCGCAGCCCGATTGCTCCGCAGCGTCAGCAAATAGCCATCGCGAGGAATAGGCACATTGCCAGATCCTGCCTTGCCGAGCGTTTGCCGCGCACTCACCACATCGTTGCGGACCGTCACAACAATTTCGTTATCGACAATAGGGCTATAAGTGGTGCCCCAGCCCGAGGTGTAGCGACCCATTCCGGCCTGAACATAGCCACTGTTTACTGCCAATACCGGATAAGCCTGATCAGAGGTAGACACCACTTCCGAAAGGGCAAGGCGATCCATAATCAAATCGCCCTGGTCATTCCAGGCCATGGCACCCCGACCCAAAATAGGACCAGAAATCCAGCGACCGTCACTGCGGACAGCCCCTAGCGGCAGCTGATTGTTACGGTTAAAAAAGCCTGCATTGACAGCGCCTGTGGCCCGCTGACGCTGAGCAGTGGTCAAAATAGGCTCGATGCCAATGGCGCTATTGGCGTTGGCGTGGATAGTCCGCAGCGCTAGCGTTGAAGGGTTGGGCCGGGTGATAAACATGTACACCGGAAACCGATGCGCGCCGACGCTGATGTACTGCTGTCGCCATCTGAGCCCTGGCGCCCAAGCGACATCGCGCTCGACCATAGCATCTCGGCGAATATCAATCACAACTTTGGCAGGATTGCCAGAAGACCAGATTTGAGGGCTGGCGCCGTCTTTAGTTTTAAATTTCAGGACGGTACGACCGCCGAGGGGAGCAACGTGTAGCTGGGTGATGAGATTACCGGACGCGGCACGAAACCCTTTCACCATGTCAGGGGTAATGTTGCCTGCAACCGTAACGGTGTAGCCATCGCCGGCTTCCATTTGCCAGGTCGCCGGACCAGAAAGGTCAACAACGATGCGATCGCCCCAGGTCTGCTTACCCTGACGAATGCCTTTGACCTGACTGGCCGGCAGGGCCAACTCTAATGTATTACCCGTTGCCTGCCCGGACCATCCAGCCCCTACTGACAAATCTGAAATATCGATATAGCGATCGGTCGAATCCCACCAGGCAGGCAGGGTCAGCACCTCGTCTTGAGCAGTCGGAAACCAGCGAATCGGCTGCTGAGCAGGATCGGTAGAACTCAGCAGTTCTGCGCCGATGATATTCGCCATGCTGGCACTAGCAATGCCCACACGCCCATTTTTTTGCTGCCAAAAACCAGAAAACGTAGTGCCATTAATTCGAATAAGATTGCCAGAAAGCGCAGTAGTGTCATTGGCTTTGGCAACCGGATGGAAAGGCTGCACCGGCTTGAGATGAGATAAATCGGGCGTTACTCCCGAGACTAAAGAGGTAACCGTCGTGGGTCCTGCATCGGTAGACTCAAACAGCGGCGGCATTACGCCGGAATTTGCGATCGCCCAGCCCAACCCGGTTAGCACACTCAACGACAGGGCTCGACGCGCAAACAGCTGGCGGAGCTGTAGTCGGCGAAAAGACGAAGACATTTTCACGGGTTTCTTCGATGTGGTAGCCAAGGGCGTAAAGGCTCAAACGTGAGCGCAGCTAAGGTGCTAGAAAAATAAAAAGAACGGTGCAGGCTAAATAGCCGTTTTTAAGACTTACCTAAAATGGCTCCAATAGCAGCAAAGCTTTGAAGAAAGTTACCTAAACACGATTTGAACAAACTCCCCCGTACATTCCGATCCAAAAACAAACAGATCAGATAAAACGGGTCAAACGAGCTTGAAAGCGTATCAAAAAGCACTGCGTCTTTGTACGAATTGATCATAAGCAGCACAGGCAAGCAAAGACCATCTGTAGCCTGACAGTGATTTTATTGGCTGTGAGTAGGTGATTGCGCTTCATTTCACAGAACCTTCGCAAAAACCAGGCAATTCCAACGCAGCCAACCGATAAAAGGAACCGCAATTGAGGGGGCTTTTATAAGGTAAGGGGCACTTTTATCAGACAATGGCCATAGGAAGGTTTCTACCGTAGAAATAATATTTTTATGATGAATATGTTTCACACCGGACCTGCCTGCCACCGTATAAACACGGATAGCCATGACTAACACACCCTAAGTTGGACTGTGACAGTGGCCATTATCGGAATAAAACACCGGTACAAAAGGGGAGCCTCGCCCCGCCGCAAGCCTTGAGTCTGGCTTGTCATCAAAAAAAGATACCTTTGGTTTAATATTCCTTAATACTTCTCTATAATTAAATAATAAAGATATTCTGGACGTCTTCAAATGCCGAAAAAAGGTCTGTTGACACTCTCTCTACATAAGAGGAGTAATGGCAGGACTTTCACCCCTTGGCGGCCTTCTCTTTTGAGTGACAGACTCCAGCGCAGTTAGACAAAACGGTCACGCTGGACAGTCGCATCGAACGGTCACATCGGGCGGTCATACCGGATATCTCTCGGACAAAACACACTCACAACCAATCACAGTACGCCCTTTTTCTAGGGCCATCAATAGTCTTTTTCAGCAGGTAATACGCGCGTGATTCTTAACCCTACAACGTTTCAAACAGACACTCTGGAGCCCTTGGGACCTAGCTGGTTAGTCGAGGAGCGCGATGCTTGTGGCGTCGGATTTATTGCAGACCAACAGGGCCGCGCTAGTCACAAGCTGGTTGCTGACACGCTAACAGCGTTGATTTGCATGGAGCATCGAGGCGGATGCTGTGCAGACAAAGAATCGGGTGATGGCGCAGGGGTTATGACGGCCATTCCGTGGGGATTACTGCAAACATGGGCCAGTGAAACCGGTCTCAAAGAGCTATCTCCTGAGCGCACAGGCGTTGGCATGGTGTTTTTGCCTCAGCAAGCAGACATTAACAAAACCGCACGCGCAGCCTTTGAAACAGCGGTCAAAGAAACAGGGCTGACCTTTGTTAGCTGGCGAGAAGTGCCCGTTGCCCCTGAGACGTTGGGTCCGCTTGCGCTTAAATTTCAGCCTGCGATCGCCCAAGCCATTGTGACCTCTGAGGACCTACAAGGAGATGCCTTAGAGCGCGCGCTCTTCCTCGCACGCCGCCGGTTTGAACAAACCCTAAGCCAGCTCGTTAAGGACGCTGGCGAGCCGCAGTATGCGGAGGTTTACACCTGCTCATTTTCTGCACGAACCATCGTGTACAAGGGCATGGTGAAGTCCGATGTGCTGCGCAAGTTTTACAAAGATCTGCAAAATCCGGCTTACGAAAGCGCGTTTGCGGTATATCACCGCAGATTTAGCACCAATACGCTACCCAAATGGCCGCTAGCTCACCCTATGCGACTGCTGGGTCACAATGGCGAAATTAATACGCTCATTGGCAACATCAATTGGATGACCGCACGACAGGCCAATTTACATCACCCCAGTTGGGGCGATGACATTGAGGTATTAAAACCAGTTGTCAATGCGGAAAACAGCGACTCAGCTAACTTAGACAACGTTATGGAGCTGTTGGTTCGCACGGGAAGATCACCCGCTCAAGCACTCACCATGATGGTGCCAGAAGCATATAAAAATCAGCCTGAGCTGGCTGACTATCCTGAGATTGTTGACTACTACGAGTACTACAGCAGTATTCAAGAGCCTTGGGATGGCCCTGCCTTAGTTGTCTTCTGCGACGGTAAGCAGGTCGGTGCCACGCTCGATCGCAACGGCCTGCGACCTGCCCGCTACGTGATTACCAAAGACGGCTATGTGATTGTCTCTTCTGAAGCGGGAGTTGTAGATATCCCAGTAGAGGACATTGTTGAAAAAGGGCGACTTGGCCCTGGCCAGATGCTGGCTGTGAACTTTGACACAGAACATGAGATCCTGCACAACTGGGATATTAAGCAGCGAATTGCAACGGCTCAACCTTATGGAAAGTGGCTGAGTGAGCGCCGGATGGAGATTTCGCCACAGCTATTTAGCGAAGAAACACGGCTAGAGAAGCAGACGCTGCTAACGCAGCAAACGGCTTTTGGCTTTACCGCTGAAGATGTGGACATGATTATTCAAGACATGGCCGCTCAGGGGAAAGAGCCGACCTTCTGCATGGGGAACGACACGCCGTTGGCGGTGCTCTCTGATAAGCCGCATCTGCTGTATGACTATTTTAAGCAGCGCTTTGCCCAGGTAACAAATCCGCCGATTGACCCGCTGCGCGAGCGATTGGTGATGTCGCTGTCTACGCAGCTAGGGGCGCAGGGTAACTTGCTAGAAGAGCATCCTGAGCAGGCCCGGCTGATGAAGCTAGCGTCACCGGTGATTAACGATACTGAGATGGCGATGATTCGTGAGTCGGACTTTCCGACGGAGGATATCTCGACGCTGTACGCCATCGAAAGCGGACCAGAAGGCTTAGAAGCGGCCATTCAAGACTTGTGCGATCGCGCCGCAGCAACGGTCAGTGCAGGCACTCAAATTCTGATTTTGAGCGATCGCCTAGATGAGCAAGGCCAAACCACGACCTTGTCTGATGAAAAAACCTATATTCCACCGCTGGTCGCAGTTGGCGCAGTGCATCACTCTCTGATTGCGAAAGGGCTGCGGATGCAAACCTCAATTATCGTGGATACCGCGCAGTGCTGGAGCACGCACCACTACGCCTGCCTATTGGGCTATGGCGCTACGGCGATTTGCCCATACCTCACCTTGGAAAGTGTTCGTCACTGGTGGGCGGATTCTAAGACGCAAAAGAAAATGGACTCGGGTAAGCTGCCTGTGTCTACCCTTAACGGTGCCCAGGCTAATTACCGCAAAGCGGTTGAAAATGGCCTGCTGAAGATTCTGTCTAAAATGGGCATTTCTCTGATCAGCAGCTATCGCGGCGCGCAGATTTTTGAGGCAGTGGGGATTGGCACCAACCTTAAAGACTTAGCCTTCAAAGGAAGCGTGTCTCGCCTGGGCGGACTCAGCATTGATGAGCTGGCCCAAGAGACCATGACCTTCCACGAAAAAGCCTTTCCTGAACTCACCCGCAAACGCTTGGATAACATGGGCTTTGTGCAATCTCGGCCCTCGGGTGAGTATCACATGAACAACCCGGCCATGACCAAGCTGCTGCATAAGGCCGTAGAGAGTAAGCAGTACGACCACTACGAAATTTATCGTGAGCAGCTGAAAGGCAGACCGATTGCAGCCTTGCGCGATCTGTTGGACTTGAAGAGCGACAGAGACAGCATCGACATCTCAGAGGTCGAACCGGTTGAGTCGATTATGAAGCTCTTCTGCACAGGCGGAATGTCATTAGGCTCGCTTTCTCGCGAAGCGCATGAAACCTTGGGCATCGCCATGAACAGAATTGGCGGTAAGTCGAACTCGGGCGAAGGCGGCGAAGATGCCGTGCGCTTCAAAGTGCTTGACGACGTAGATAGCGACGGGCTTTCGGCTACGTTGCCTCACCTCAAAGGACTCGAAAACGGGGATACGGCGTCTTCTGCGATTAAGCAAGTTGCTTCAGGCCGATTTGGTGTCACCCCTGAATATCTGATGAGCGCCAAGCAGATTGAAATTAAAATGGCACAGGGCGCAAAGCCAGGTGAGGGCGGTCAGCTGCCCGGTAAAAAGGTGAGTGAATACATCGCCTCCCTGCGCAAGTCGAAGCCGGGTGTAACCCTAATTTCACCGCCGCCGCACCACGACATCTACTCCATTGAAGATTTAGCTCAGCTGATTTTTGACCTCCACCAAATCAACCCTAAAGCGGGCGTATCGGTGAAGCTGGTTGCTGAGGTGGGCATTGGCACCATTGCCGCAGGCGTGGCAAAAGCGAACGCGGACGTCATTCAAATTTCGGGTCACGATGGCGGCACAGGCGCTTCACCACTGAGTTCGATCAAGCACGCGGGTTTGCCCTGGGAACTGGGCTTGACAGAGGTACACCGATCGCTGATGGAAAATCACCTGCGCGATCGCGTTACCCTCCGCGTAGACGGCGGGCTAAAAACCGGTTGGGATGTGATCATGGGCGCGCTTATGGGCGCAGAAGAATACGGCTTCGGCTCGATTGCGATGATCGCAGAAGGCTGCATTATGGCGCGCGTGTGCCATACCAACCAGTGCCCCGTTGGGGTGGCTACGCAGCAAGAAGTGTTGCGGAAGCGCTTCCCAGGCACGCCGGGTAAGGTGGTTAATTTCTTCTATTTTGTGGCCGAAGAAGTTCGCTCATTGCTAGCGAAACTGGGCTACTCGTCACTACACGAAATTGTAGGCCGCGCTGACTTGCTCACGTCTCGAGAGGATGTGTCCTTAGCCAAAACAAAGGCGTTGGATCTGTCCACGCTGGTGAAGTTGCCCGACGTCTCCAGCGACAGAGCTTGGATGGACCATGGTGACATCAACACCAATGGGCCGGTGCTAGACGATGAGATTTTGGCGGATGCTGATGTTGCTGAGGCGATCGCCCATCAGGGCAACGTAGAGAAAAGCTACGACGTCGTGACAATCGATCGGACGGTGGGTGCAAGGGTGTCGGGTGCGATCGCCAAGCAGTACGGCAACGAAGGCTTCACCGGCCAGCTCAACTTCACCTTCAAAGGCAGCGTCGGCCAAAGCTTTGGCGCGTTCAACATCCAGGGTAAAACCATGACCCTGATTGGCGAAGCGAACGACTATGTGGGCAAAGGCATGAACGGCGGCGAAATTATTATCAAGCCGTTTGAAAAAGCCACCTACGAAGCGGCGAACAATGTCATCGCTGGCAATACCTGTCTCTACGGTGCCTCTGGCGGCACACTGTACGCCAACGGGATCGCGGGCGAGCGTTTCGCCGTGCGCAACTCAAAAGGCAAAGCGGTTATTGAAGGCGCAGGCGATCACTGTTGCGAATACATGACCGGTGGAGTTGTGGTTGTCTTAGGCGCGGTTGGTCGCAACGTTGGCGCTGGAATGACAGGTGGTTTGGGCTATTTCTTAGATGAAACAGGAGACTTTCAAACCAGAGTGAATCCTGAAATTGTTCAAGTGCAAAGAGTGCTCACAGCAGCAGGCGCGCAGCAGCTTAAGTCACTGATTGAAGCCCACGCAGACCGCACAGGCAGTCCAAAAGCAAAAGCGATTTTGGCCGATTGGGATAGCTATCTGCCTAAGTTTTGGCAGGTGGTTCCGCCTTCTGAAGCCGACAGTGCTGAAGCTGGGGTACAAAAGGATAAAGTCGCCAGTAGCGTTGGCTAAGACAGCCCGAAATTAGAGTAGAAACATCACCACAAGGCACTCGATAAGACGCACAACAAGGCCGTAAGGGATTCACAACAGTGACTTCTTTGCGGCCTTGTTGCCATTAAGCGGGTGAGCATTTAAGCACGCTTGGATACGATCGAGATCCTTACGAGGACAATCCGCACCAGTCAGACACGGCAGGCGAAACAGCGAAACATCAGGCATGAATGGTTACGCTACAATGGGGCAACTGTTGGAGAGTGGTAAAGCTTTATGACCATCGCCAAAGACTCCCGTCCGCCACAAGGCGCTGCCAAAAAAAAAGAGAGCTCTGCCAAAAAAAAAGGGAGCTCTGTCAGAAAAAAATCAGAAAATCCCTCCCAAGGCCAAGCGCCCCTGGAGACGACTGATCAAAGTACTCAACCAGTAACGTCACTGCCGGACCACACTCAGCTACCGGAGTCCGATGGAACATTTGTGAAAAATTTTCAAGAGCATCCACAGAGCATTTTGCTCACTGACTCTATTCGCCCTACTCTCGACGCGCTACATCCTGATGAACAGTACTGCATTGGCCAAGACAGCGGTATTTACTGGCGATTAACCGATCCACCGCAGCGAGGTGCCGAAGCTCCAGATTGGTTTTATGTACCTGGCGTCCCACCGGTACTAGACGGAAAAGGGCGACGCTCCTATGTACTGTGGAAAGAGATCGTGGCACCACTGATTGCCATTGAATTTGTGTCAGGCAATGGTAGTGAGGAGCGAGACAAAACCTCTTCTAAGAAACTCAACTAGACAGTATCTGGCTGAGGAACCAGTGCAAAGCCCATCAGCCGAGCTTTTCGCTTC
>JBCBPY010000041.1:0-54645 GCA_039820525.1 Cyanobacteria bacterium J06634_5 | reverse complement strand
AGCCGTTGGAAGCCTAAACGGCCTTCGGCACTGCTGCCTGACTTGCCGAGATCTTCGTCTATTGTGAGCACCCGCTCTGGTTTCCAGCCCAACGTTTGAGCGCGATCTACCAAGCCATACTGAATTCGAGTCGATTCTTGATGATCGAGCACGTGCTGCAACGTGGACTGGCGAACGTAGACCACAGCCAATCGCTCTAGATGGTGGGCTTGAAGCTTTTCTGAGACCCAACTACTGTTTTCAGTTTTTAGACTCATTGCTCGCCTCCTTTACTACAGAGGCGCTTAGATGACTCTCTAGCATCTGACTGAGGATGCTGATTAGCCGTTGGCGCTTCGGCTCTGGCAGATGCTGCCACAGGTGCTTGGGTTGCAGGCAAGTAGGCGGGGGGGCTCAGGGCGCTTTGGCATGAAAGCACTTCCTCGATTGACGATGGGGGATGTGCCTTCATTTTCGCGATCGCTTTTGCTAATCGCAATAATCCCGTCAATCCGATTGTCGGAGACGACGTTGGTTTCGTTCTTATGGGGGTGTTGTGGCTGGCACATTGAGGAGATGTTTCGCGACCTTAAATCAGGTGGCTACTCGCTAGAGCGCTGCCGCGTACAAGGTAAGCGGTTTTTGGCAATTGTGCTCCTCCTTGCCATTGCCTATACGTGCACCACTAGCCAAGGTCAAACCCTCAAGCAAAAGGCACTACAGAAGTACATCGCAAGACCTGAGCGCTACGACCAACCCTACAGAAGGCATAGTGCTTTTCACGTCGGGCTAGCGGCCCATCGATGGGTTCCTTTTTGGCCTCGTTGCCAGCAACAAGTTCTCGAGTTGTTGGCGCTTGACCGCAACAAACTCCCCTATCATCTCAAAGGACTCAAGGCTATGGACACTGTCCTCTCTGCCTTCTAGCCGTTGTGTCACCCTCTCAGGTCCTTAATAGTTCTTGTAATGACTCTCTCTTGTGTACACATTGTGCCTTTTGAGAGTCTATAAAATTTGGACTCGGAGGTGATATCTGTTCCTGATCAACCAGAGTCAGTGTCATAAGTGCCAGATTCGCTAGGTTCTGTCACTCAGGGGCGTGCTCCGGCAGTGACAGAAAATTTACTAGCGCGCTATTTAGTGTTTTCTCTCTCTAGAAAAATACTTATGAAAAAAGTAAAATTAGTTGTTCTCACGTCAGGCGTTGCGATCGCAGCGCTAATATTCGGGTTACGCGCTCTGATAGCCCAGCAAGGCGACGAGAGTGTTGCACAAAATGTTGCGCAGGATGCTCCAAACGGCGGGCCACCAAGCGGCAGACCACCAAACGGCGATAGGAGAGAAGAAGACTTAGGAGAACCGATTGCCTCTACCGAGGCCGAAACGCGGGGTGTCCTTTGCGATATCAGCACCGATATGCTGAATGAGCAGTTAGATATGAAAAGTGAGGCGCAATGGTCCTGCAGTGAGGGGCTGCGGCGGCTGGTAGCCAATGGTGTGCCAAATCATCCAACAGGTGAACAGTTTGTGGCGGAGGGTGGCCGCATTGCGACGCATGAGGTCAATGTTGCAATGCCCCTTACACCTGTTGCGCGCACAGGCACTGGCCGGCAGATCATAGAAATAGCCTATGCGTTGAACGGAGTGCTGTTCAATCCGGGTACGGGTGGACGGTGTGCTTCCGATGTTACAGATATATCTGAATGCAGTCAGCGGCCCGGTAGCAGCGGCCAGTGGACAATAGAGGCTTTGGGCCAGTCGAGTTTTGATTTTGGTGAAGATGATAATCACGCCCATGTGCAGCGGGGCGGCGTATATCACTATCACGGCATTCCTGAAGGCATGCTGTCAGAAGAGAACTTGGCAGGAAAATCAATGCAGCTCATCGGCTGGGCGGTAGATGGGTTTCCGCTGTATGCGCGATATGGATACAGCGAGGCTGATGCTGGCACGGGTGCCTTGCGAGCTATGGACCCCAGCTATCAACTGAAAGCTACGCCGGATTCGGAGCGTCCGAATGTTGACCTGATTCCCATGGGTACGTTTTCCGAAGACTATGAATATGTTGAGGGTTCTGGTGATCTGGACGAATGTAATGGTCGTTTTGCGGTGACGCCAGAATTCCCACAAGGCATTTACCACTACTATGCGACCGACACTTATCCCTTCGTACAGCGTTGCGTAAAGGGAACGCCCGATCCGTCGTCACGACCTGTCCGAGGCGGCGGCGATCCTAATGGTGGCCCTCGCCCTGAGAGGCCTAATGGTGGTCCTCGCCCTGAGGATCCTTCGCCCAGCTGATATCTGTGGCGAAATTACCTGACAGCCATTCTTAAGCTGTCCCTCATTTTAGGATGCAATTATCCCCTCCCCCCGGATTGTTTTCGTGAGCTGTTGACGATACGGTTTGCAGTGTTGTGCTTCTAACAACCTGTTGGTCTTTCAGTCTCAATGGTTCACATGCAGATATTCAGCTCCCAGATATTTAGCTCTCGGACATTTAAGCGCAGTAGAACAGCGAAAAAATTGAGCATTGTGTTGGTGAGTGTGGCGATCGCTAGCTGCACCGCCAACTCTACCAATCCCAACACAGCCGAAAACTCACCCGCTACCACAGGGTCAGCCGAACAAATTGTTCTGGCCATTGGCGGCGAAAGCGAAGAAGGCTATGACCCTACCTTAGGCTGGGGCCGCTACGGTTCGCCGCTGTTTCAAAGCACGCTGCTAAAGCGCGATCAGGATTTAAACATTGTTAACGACTTAGCCACAGACTACAGCGTCAGTGGAGACGGCAAAACCTGGACGGTCACGCTGCGTGAAGACGCCGTTTTTTCTGACGGTGAACCGCTCACCGCTGCCGATGTTGCTTACACCTTCAACAAAGCCGCAGAAAGCGGCGGTCTCACCGATGTCACCCAGCTAGAGGAAGCAATCGCGCTGGATGATACGACCGTCGCACTAACGCTAAAACAACCGCAAAGCACCTTTGTAAACCGACTGATTACCCTAGGCATTGTGCCAGAACATGCTCACGGACAAGACTACGCCCGCAGCCCTGTCGGCTCTGGCCCCTATCAGCTGGTGCAGTGGGACGAAGGTCAGCAGATGATCGCTGAGGCTAATCCTGACTACTACGGCGAAGCGCCTGGCATTCAGCGATTGGTGTTTTTATTCAATGAAGAAGACGCGGCGTTTGCAGCAGCAAAGGCGGGGCAGGCGCAGGTGGCCGCAGTGCCGCAATCATTGGCTGTGCAAGAGATTGCCGGGATGCAGCTCTACGATGTCACCAGCGTAGATAACCGGGGGCTGATGTTCCCTTATCTGCCTGCCAATGCGAAAGAGACTGCCGACGGTGACCCGGTAGGTAACGATGTCACTGCTGATTTGGCCATCCGGCAGGCAGTGAACTATGCCGTTGACCGTCAAACTTTAGTAGACGGCATTTTGGAAGGTTACGGGTCGCCTGCCTATGGGCCAGTGAGCGGGCTCGCCTGGGAAGAGACTCAGGCCAACATTGAAGATGCTCAGCCTGAAAAAGCGAAAGAGATTTTGGCAGAGGCCGGTTGGACTGATGGCAATGGCGATGGGATTCTTGAAAAAAATGGCGTGAAGGCTGAATTTACTATTTTGTACAAAGCGGATGACAGCATTCGGCAGGCACTGGCTTTGGCGACCGCAGAGATGTTGCAGCCGATTGGCATCTTGGCGAATGTGGAAGGTAAAAGCTGGGACGACATTGAGCCGCTGATGCACAGCAATGTGGTGGTGTTTGGCTGGGGCAGCCACGACCAAACCGAAATGTACAATCTGTACCATTCTCAGGCTGCTGAGGGCGATTACTACAACGCGGGCTACTACGCTAACCAGGCGATTGACAGCACCTTAGATTTGGCAATGGGTGCACCTTCAGAAGCTGAAGCCATTACTTATTGGAAGGCGGCTCAGTGGAATGGAGATGCGGGCGTGACGGCCAAAGGAGATGCTGCCTGGGCTTGGCTAGTGAATTTAGACCACACCTATTTTGTCGATGAGTGCTTAGATATTGGCGAGCCGCAGGTAGAACCGCATGGTCACGGCTGGCCCATTACGGCGAATATCGCTGAATGGGAGTGGACATGCGGATAGTGCTGGTATTTGTGGCGCAAAAGCTGTTGCGACTGCTGTTGTTGCTGATGGCAGTTGCTGTTTTCACCTTTGTGTTGCTGAGCCTTTCGCCCATCGATCCGGTAAGGGCGTACATTGGTGCGGATATGATGCGTATTAGCGCCGAGCAGCAGGATCTAATCGCCCAGCGGTGGGGACTCGATCAGCCAATGTGGGCTCGTTTTTTGGATTGGCTAGTGCAGCTAGTGCAGGGAAATTGGGGTAATTCAATGGTCTTTAATTTGCCGGTGAGTGAGGTGATTGCAACCCGGTTTCAGGCATCGTTGCAGATGCTGGCGATCGCATGGCTGCTTTCAGGGATTTTAGGCTTAGCGCTAGGCATTTTAGCCGGTGCTATGGCCGAAAGCTGGATAGATCGGCTGATTCGGCTTTACGCCTACACGCTGGCCTCTTCTCCTACTTTTTGGGTGGCTTTATTGCTGTTGATTATTTTTGCAGTCTCTTGGAAAATTGCGCCGATTTGTTGCGCTGCGCCACCGGGCGTCCTGGCACAAGATGTCACCGTTTGGCAGCATCTTCACCATCTGTTGCTGCCTGCGATCGCGCTCAGCATTATTGGTATTGCCAACATCACTCTGCACACCCGCCAAAAGCTGATTGAGGTGCTGCACAGCGACTATGTTCTTTTTGCCCGCGCCCAGGGCGAAACGCTATGGAATATTGTTCGCTATCACGGTTTGCGCAATATTCTGTTGCCGGCCATTACCCTACAGTTCGCGTCTTTGAGCGAGCTATTTGGCGGATCTGTGCTAGTAGAGCAAGTATTTGCCTATCCCGGCTTGGGTGAAGCCACCGTGCAGGCCGCACTGCGAAGTGACATTCCTTTGCTGGTAGGGATTGTGTTCTTTAGTGCTTTGTTTGTTTACACCGGAAATACCTTGGCAGATTTAGCCTATCCGGTAATTGATCCGCGTATGCGATCGCGCATTCAAGTGGGAGGTCAGAGCCACTGATGACCATACTTTCACCTTCTTCTTCGAGTCGCTCTCGGCAGCGCAAGCCATCCAACAAGCACCCCGGCAAGCAACAGAACAACAAGCGACAGCAAACGTTAGTTGCGATTGTGCTAGGAACCGTTTTCTTGCTGGCCATCATCCTCAGTCCGTGGCTCTTAGGAGACTCAGGGTTAAGTACGGCGCTGGCTCAGCGCAATCAGCCGCCTGCGATCGCCCATCCTTTTGGCACGGACTGGCTGGGGCGCGATATGCTGATGCGATCGCTCCACGGACTTTCTCTTAGCCTCCGCATTGGCCTGCTTGCTGCCAGCGTCAGCGCTTTGATTGGCACAGGTCTAGGTTTAGTCGCTGGTACCTTTGGCGGCTGGGTAGATGCGGTGATTATTTGGATTATTGATGTCTTTTTTAGCCTGCCGCATTTGGTGCTGCTCATTCTGATTGCCTTTGCAGTTGGTGGCGGCACCAAAGGCGTCATCATTGCAGTGGCGCTGACCCACTGGACGAGTTTAGCGCGGGTGATTCGCGCAGAAGTCTTGCAGATCAACAGTGCTGACTATGTGCATTTGGCCTATCGCTTCGGCAAGTCTCCTCTGTGGATTGCGCGGCATCATATGGTGCCGCATGTGGTGCCGCAGCTCATCGTTGGCCTCATTCTGTTGTTTCCTCACGCTATTTTGCACGAGGCGGCGCTGTCTTTTATTGGCATTGGCTTATCGCCCCACTTGCCAGCGATTGGGATTATCCTGGCCGAATCAATGCGTCATCTTTCAACCGGCTACTGGTGGCTAGGGGTGATGCCAGGTGTGCTGCTGTTGCTGTCGGTCAAAGCGTTTGACTGGCTCGGTGAGAATTTGCGATCGCTCCTCGACCCCAAAACCAGCCAGGGATAAGTTCTATGCTATCTATATCAAATCTGGGTGTGACCTTCACGCAATACGACCAGGGGCTGCGGCGCAAACAGCTCGCGGTCATCACTGACCTAGACCTAGACGTGCAGTCCGGTGAAGTGGTTGCGGTCGTTGGTGCAAGCGGATCTGGCAAAAGTCTCTTAGCCCATGCGCTGCTCGGCATTTTGCCCCAAAATGCAGCCCTTAGCGGCACCATGATTTTCAAGGGCGAGCCGCTCACCCCGCAGCGCTGCCGGGCTTTACGCGGTAAAGCCATCGCCCTAATCCCTCAATCTGTTGGATATTTAGATCCGTTGATGACCGTGGGCAGACAGGTTCAGCGGGTAGCTCAGCTCTCCGGTGAGGTTCAGTCGGCGAGAGCCCGTGTAGAAAAAACATTTTCTCGCTACGATCTTCCGGACCAAACGTACCCTCTATATCCTTTCCAGCTTTCGGGCGGTATGGCACGACGGGTGCTGGTGTCTACCGCTGTAGTGAGCCAGGCTGAGCTGGTGATTGCTGATGAGCCTACGCCGGGATTACATCCTGAGGTTGTGGCAGAAACGCTCAACCACCTAAAAGAGCTAGCGCAAGCGGGATGTGGCATCATTTTAATTACGCACGATATTGCAGCAGCCCTGCAAGTGGCCGACCGAGTGGCTATTTTCTACGCCGGAACCACGGTAGAAATTGCTGCCGCAACAGACTTTTCGAGCGATAACTTGCGCCATCCTTACACGCAGGCACTCTGGCGATCGCTGCCGCAAAATGAGTTTGTACCCGTGCCAGGAAATCAGCCGAGCCCAGAGCATCTGCCGCAGGGTTGCTTATTTGCCGAGCGTTGCGACTGGGTGAGCGAGCGCTGTCGGGCCGAACGGCCCCCGCTCAAAACTGTTCGAGCTGGCCAAGTGAGGTGTTTTCATGCTGAAGGGTAGTCATCTGTGGTATCGCTATAGCCAGCGATTGCGCTGGGTCGTGCGAGATCAAAGTTTAACGGTGTCCCCCGGTGAAATTGTGGGGCTAATGGCACCTTCAGGCTATGGAAAAACCACGCTGGCCAAGCTACTGGCAGGTTACTTGTCACCTTCGAAGGGCAGCGTCAGCGTTAACGGGCGATCGCTGCCTAAAAAAGGCTATTGCCCCGTCCAGCTTGTCTTCCAAAACCCAGAGCTATCGGTCAATCCACGTTGGCGCATCCGTCAGATACTAGCGGAGAGCCATCCATTTGAGGCTGCCCGACTAGACGCCTTGGGCATTCACCCTGACTGGCTCAGCCGTTATCCTCACGAACTCAGCGGCGGTGAACTGCAGCGCGTTGCGATCGCTCGTATCCTCAACCCCTCAACTCAATACCTCATCGCCGATGAAATGACCGCCATGCTAGACGCCAATACTCAGGCGCTGATTTGGCAAATAGTTCTTGCCTTTGTCAAACAGCAGCAGATCGGGCTGATCATTATTAGTCATGATGAGCCGCTGCTAAAAAGACTTTGCGATACCCTTTTGAATATCGAATCAGAAACATCACACCCAACAAAAGGCGATACTCCACAGGAGCGCGATCGCACTCATGTCATCAAGACAAAAAACAAAGCAGACAGTCAGCACGAACTCACTTATCGCTGACAGAGGCTATTTGACCAGTTAGATGCTTTCAACCAGATGTTCTCAAACAAAACTTAAAAATAATCTTTCACACTTTTCTTTAGCCGACAATACAATACCTGACATAACAATTCCCTAAACATGTTTTCTCCCATCCTCACCTAGAACCTTCAGTGAATTTATCTTCGCCCCAGTCGTCATCTCATCCTTCACCTCAGTCTTCGGCACAGGCTCACGATACAAACAACCACGAACATGCCCACACCCACAGCAGTGAACATGTGCATAGCGAAGCCTCTCAAAAGCGAATCGTCAACCGACTCTCTCGGATTGAAGGACATCTGCGCGGCATCAAAACGATGGTGCAAGATAACCGACCCTGCCCCGATGTTCTCATCCAAATCGCGGCGGTACGCGGCGGCTTGGATCGAGTTGCCCGCATCATTTTAGATGAACACCTCAGCGAATGCATCACGCGAGCTGCTGATGCAGGCGATATCGAAACCGAACTGGCAGCGCTCAAAGCAGCCTTAGATCGATTCATATAAATTAAGACTAGCTGCGTAGGCTGTGGCTATCGCTTTTGTAGGGGACTAGGGCGCAAAAGTAATTCAATTGGCAGCCCCTGTCGTATGATAATGATTATCATACTCACATAATTCAAGGTAGCATTATGACGAATGCAATGGTTGCAGATAGTGCGTTGGCAACGGTTCCGGTGACTGTGCTAACCGGCTACTTAGGCGCAGGAAAAACAACTCTACTCAACCGCATTCTCACCCACGAACATGGCAAAAAGGTGGCGGTTATTGTCAATGAATTTGGCGAAGTCGGCATCGACAATCAGCTTGTGATTGATGCTGATGAAGAGATTTTTGAAATGAACAACGGCTGCATTTGCTGCACCGTGCGCGGCGATCTAATTCGCATTATTGGCAACCTGATGAAGCGCCGCGACAAGTTCGATCATCTGGTGATTGAAACCACTGGCTTGGCCGACCCAGCGCCCGTGATTCAAACCTTTTTTGTCGATGAAGACATGAAAGATAAAATCAGCCTAGATGCGGTGGTGACGATGGTCGATGCCAAGCATATCCACCAGCATTGGGAAGCTGAAGAAGCGCAAGAGCAAATTGCCTTTGCCGATGTGATTTTGCTCAACAAAACCGATCTGGTGAGCGCCGCAGAGCTGGCTGACTTAGAAACTAAAATTAGCGGCATGAATGCCCTGGCAAAGCTGTACCATACCCAGGATGCCGCTGTAGAGATGGATTCTGTGCTAGGCGTACAGGCTTTTGATTTGACCCGCGCGCTGGAAATTGATCCCGACTTTTTGGGTGAAGATGCCCACGAACACGATGAAACCGTAGGGTCTATCGCCCTGGTAGAGTCTGGTGAAATTGACGGCGAAAAGCTCAACAGCTGGCTGAGCAATTTACTCCAAACCCAAGGGCCAGATATTTTTCGAATGAAGGGGATTTTGAATATTCAAGGCGAAGATCGGCGGTTTGTCTTTCAAGGGGTGCATATGCTGTTCGATGGACGACCCGACCGCCAGTGGAAACCGGAAGAGACTCGTAAAAATGAGCTAGTCTTTATTGGTCGAAATTTGGATGCAGACCAACTAAAAGAGGATTTTCGGGCGTGCCTAGCATAAAAAAGTCATCGAAAAAGTCATCCCAAAAATCACCTTTTCTATCGCTGAGCTGGCAAGGGCAACTGCAAGACTATGTAACGGCGATGGATTGGTCGCCCGATGGAACATGGTTAGCGATCGCATCCGGCGCGGGTGAAGTCGCTTTGTTAAATGTCGCCGACCGTCAAACTATCGTCCTTGAGCCTGCTGGGACGGCCTCAGTTGACTGCCTAGGTTTCTCCTATGATGGCAAGTTTTTGGCAGCAGGCGGTCAGACTGGGCAGGTGAAAATTTGGCAAATTCCCCATGCCCCTCCACAGGATCTAAAATCAGCACAGCCCTCACTGCTGAAAGTGCTAGAACACCCTCGTACTTGGGTAGAACGCTTGGCCTGGAGCCCCACTCGACATGAGCTGGCTTTTGGCTTGGGGCGCTATGTTCAAGTTTGGGATGCGGCTAGCGACCAGATCGTCTCCACGCTCCCTTTTGAAACCTCTTCGGCACTGGACCTGGCCTGGCATCCTGACGGAGAACAGCTCGCGGTGAGTGGCCATTTATCCGTGAAAATTTGGTCCCGCTCAGATTGGGATGACGATCCGGTGGTGCAGGCGCTGGCAGCAGCGGGATTGGCGATCGCCATTTCTCCCGACGGCCAATACCTCGCCTCAGGCAACCTCGACAATACACTGGTGGTATGGGGTTGGAGGAGCCCTCACCCCTGGCGGATGACGGGCTTTCCTGGCAAAGTTTCTCACTTGGCTTGGGCAAACGCCACCCGAGCCTCAGCGCCGATCATTGCCGTCGCTAGCGGCGCAGGCTTAATCGTTTGGCGCAAGCTGCGCACCGATGAAGCAGGCTGGGCCTCGCGAGCTTTTGACCTGCACCATAAAAAGATTGTAGCCCTGGCCTTTCAACCCGGTAGCTCACTGCTCGCCTCGGCTGGTGAAGATGGCCGCGTGATTCTTTGGCACAAAGCAAAATCACTCAGCCAAATATTAGAAGGGGCAAACCAAGGTTTTTCCACACTGGCCTGGAATCCACGGGGAAATTTACTAGCCGCAGGCGCAGCGCAGGGAGAGTGGCTGATTTGGGCGAAGAGCGATCGCGGCAAAGGCTTTTTACGATGAAAAGCTACAAAAAGACCTTTAATCTCGTCACGTTCGTCTTGCATACCAGGCATGGATAAAAAGAGTTTGCAAGAACAGCGTAGGCTCATCAAAATCACTAGACGCGATGATCGATGAGACCTCTTTAGGCGGTAGCACAGCGACATCACGATCGTGAGCAGCCAAAAATTCTTTGACATCCTCGTCTGGATATCCGGCATACTCTAACAGTCGAGTCCAAATCTCACAAAGATTTTGGTAAGGCACGCTAGACATATCAGATGCCAGGTCCGCGTTCACTAAATACCCTTGAGAACAAAGCCGCGAAGCGATTTGACCAAAAAAATCGCACCGCTCCTTTTGCTGCATGAAGAAGTGGGAAACCAACAGACAAGTCGCCGCGTGGAACGGCCCTGAAACAGGCAGCGAGTCAAGATAGCCTTCATGCCAGGTGCAGCGCGACGCCACCCCACAGGCTTCAGCTTTCTGACGACAAACGTCGAGCATCGCAGGCGCAGGATCTACTGCCGTAAATCGCCACTGTGGAAATTCACGAGCAAGATAAATCAATTCCAAACCCGTTCCAACACCGACACACAGAATTCGGGCATCAGTCGGAAGCTCAGAGAGTATCAGGCGAGTCAGTAAATGGAGTGTGTCACGCAACGGCGCAATTTTGGCCGCCCTTTCATCATAAGTAGAAGCGCGCTGTTCATCAAAGACAACAGCTTGTTCTTGATTTTGCATGGCTAGCACAAGCCTAGTGAACTAACAATATAAAACGAGAGAGTCAGCTATTTGGCAGGCAACAAATCCTGGGCCGCGGCCTGATCGCAGGTACCGCCCAAGCCACTGACGATGGTGCAGGTATTGGCCACAAGCATGCCCTGATAGCTCTCAGCAGATGTTCCAGCCTCTCCTAGTCCATCGGCATAAATCGGATCGTCAGAAATCGCAATATCTGTTTCTCTAGAGACCGCTTCAATCAGGCCAGGATTGCTGGTTGACTCTACAAAAATACTCGGCACATTCTTCTCGGCAACCACATCTACTAGCCCTTTAATATCTGCGGCTGAGGGGCGTGCTTCGGTGCTAAAGCTATCCAAAGCAGGTTCAAGTTCAATGCTATAGGCATTAGCATAGTAGCCCAGCGCGCCGTGGGTGCTAATGAGCGTCCGTCCAGTGGCCGGGACCGTATCGATTTGCGCTTGAATCCAGGTGTCAAGTTGTTCTAACTGAGCAATCAAAGCCTCAGCATTGGACTCATACAGGGAAGCATTCTCTGGAGAGACTTCGCTGAGCTGCGCTTGAATCGCTTGCACCATGGCAACGCCATTTTCAGCATCATGCCAGACGTGAGGATCCGCCTCCATTTCACCCTCGGCATGCTTTTCATGACCTTCACCTTCGGCATGCTCTTCATGACCTTCACCTTCAGCATGCTCTTCATGACCGTGATCATGATGTTCGCCTTCAGCGTGCTCCTCATGGTGCTCACCTTCGGCATGCTCTTCGTGACCTTCGCCTTCAGCATGCTCTGCGTGACCGTGATCATGATGCTCACCTAAGAGCGGCTCGGACACAGCCACTTCTGAAATAGCCACCGCAGGTGCAGAGAGGTCAGTGGCTTCCACCATCTGAATAATTTCGGGTTCAAACTCATAGCCACCGTACAAAACCAACTCAGCCTCTTCAATGGCTCGCCTGTCAGCAGGGGTCGCGCTATAAACATGAGGGTCTTGCCCCGCATCAATCAAGCAGGTCACATCTACAGTGATCTGAGCAATCTGCTCAGTCAAATCACAAAGCACACTATAGCTAGCAACCACTTGAGGCACGCCTTCCGCAGAGACCTCAGACGGCTGACTGCTGGTATCTTGAGCCTGCTCCTCTGTCGGCTGTGTGCTACAGCTGAAGGCCGTCAGCGTCAATGAAAGCGCAGTTAGCTTGGAAAGGAATCGAAATGATTTATTCAGTGATTTGTTCATGGAGCCACAGTTTGATAATGATTATCATTTTCGAGTATCTTAGCTCAAGAAATGCCCTTTCGTGGGGCTTATGGTTCATCTGAGTTCGAAGTATTTACCGCCGCTGAGTTTATTCTGGCGTGCCAGTGCCAACAAAGCCCACCATACGGGAAATCAGATCGCCATCGGTTTCTACAAAGTACTGCCCGAGCTGAACTATCTCGTTGCCATCAGACCCCTTTCCTCCGAATGCGACAGTGGCGCGAGTCATTCCGGCTATGGTGTCGCTCCCGATAACTTTGGCTGACCAGCCGGGCGCGTTCGCGCTGAACATACCAACATATTCACTTAATGCATCGATGCCATTTATAGTTTGTGGCGTACGAGGGTCGTCGTACTGGATGTTTGCCGCTACAGCGCTGGTAATTTTTTCAAGTCTTGCGTCAGCGGATTCGAGTCGCCACGCATCGAAGAAGGTAGAAATTGGATCTGACATTGTCTAACTCCACGGTTGAGACTTCACGGTTGAGCAGGCTTGATTCTAGCTTAGGACGTATCGTTCAACAGTACTGTTTACGGGGGAGTAGAAATTACGGGGGAGTAGAGAAAAATGGTTAGTATCTCAAAATCGAATACATTCATCCAGAAGCAAATTAAGTTCCGTCAGAGCTTTCCACGGATTACGGCCTTTAAGGGGGGCTGCAATGATGGCTTCGTATGGATTTCTTCCGGTTGCTTTGACTTCTTCAATTGCTGCTTTCTTAGAGAATCCTCGTGCTGCAATCAGCCAAGCTGCCAAAACGTGTCCCGTGCGCCCAATGCCACCAGCGCAATGAACAACAACTCGCTCATTTTTCTGATTGGCCGTAGCCAAAAACGGCAAAATCTGGTGAATGAGAACTTCCGGGTCAGCAAAGGAAAAATCTTCAATAGGTGCCCAGCAAACTTGGCCAATACCAAAGGTCTGTTGGTAAATCTCTAACAAATTGGCATATTGATTGAGCTGAGGGGCTGAAAGTAAACAGCAGACTCTTTTAATGTCTTGACCCTGCATAAATTGAAGCCACTCGTTGACTTGCTCATGACTGCTTCCCGGTCGGGCAGCTCCAAAGACAATGGGTTCCTTTTCCGAAGCTGTGGCAAATTTATACATAGCCCGATCATAACTGCATTCAATTTACGATTAAAGAATAAATACTGCTATGAAAAGTACGAATCTTCTTACACTACCCGGCGATCGACGATTAGCCTATGCAGATTATGGCGACCCTAACGGGCATCCCGTTCTCTATTTTCATGGCGGTGGGACTTCTCGTTTAGAACCATTGTTGCTGGGCGATGATGTATTTGTCCGATTAGGTTTACGGCTGATTGCGCCAGATCGTCCGGGAATAGGACGTTCAGATTTCCAACCGAATCGCGGATTTTCTGATTGGACGAAAGATGTTACATGTCTTGCTGATGCCCTGGAATTAAACAAGTTTTCAGTACTGGGTGTTTCGTCGGGCGGCGGCTATGTTGCGGCCTGTGCTGCAAAGATTCCTAATCGATTACGCTCAGCTGTGATTGTTTCAGGCGCATGGGAGTTTACAACTGCGGATTTGC
The DNA here is from genome assembly GCA_039820525.1 of Cyanobacteria bacterium J06634_5. Taxonomy (GTDB): domain Bacteria; phylum Cyanobacteriota; class Cyanobacteriia; order Phormidesmidales; family Phormidesmidaceae; genus Phormidesmis. Next base: position 40,740 of record JBCBPY010000041.1, on the reverse strand, counting down.
TGGAACACAAGCGTTGGGGGTTGATTTTAATCAGGTATCTTCCCTGGCTATATCGAGCCTCAATGAAATTGACGCAGCGATCGCTTAATAGTCCTACAGACAAACTATTGAAAACCCTCAAAAAAACACTTCCAGCAGCAGATTATGCGGTATTGAAATCACCAGGTCGGATAGAGAAAAGCTGTGAGGCTTTAAACGAAGGACTTCGTTCAGGAACACGAGGCACTGCCTATGATCTTCAGCTTTACTTCAGAGAGTGGGACTTTAGTTTAGATGAGATTCGGATGCCGCTAACACTGTTTTATGGTGAAGAGGACAAGAATGTTCCGCTCGAGCTAGTAAAGCGAACTGCTGCGACGCTTCCTACGGCTCAGCTAGTGATGTATCCAAATGAAGGACATATCTCGGTGGTGGTGAATCAGATTGATGAGATCGCCAAAGCGCTCCTAAATGAATGAGGCGACCGACCGTTAGAATTAAGCTATGGCTTTGGTCACTTAGCTTACGGCATGAGTTACGGCTAAAACCGTTATGTTTACTAGCTAAGTGACGTGCAGCGGTGAGACCCCACGTCGCCTTGCGGCGCTGGGAATGCTCACCAAGACAAACAGCCGTTGGCGAAGCCTCGCCTTGGCGTTATGCATTCGACTGTTTGCTGTATAAACTTCGCACCTGGTTAAATTTGTGCTCCAAACTAAACTCAGCGACATTTGCCAGGTGTAGTGCTTTACTCGGAAACTGGTCACTCAGATAGGTGATGCGCCATTAGGATGGTGCGCTTTTCACCTTTCTTATTGTCTTCTAATACTCTGGAGATGACAGTTTTGTACATTGCGATAGATATACTCAACTCTAACTGTGTTCGCTAGATTCGCTAGGAGAAACTATGCACTTACCCTTGTCCCTGACAACGTCTGTCTTAGTATTAGGTCTGATGTTTGGCTGCACTCAACCCGTCTCAACAGCTACCGAAACGACAACAGCGAACCCGACAGTAGAAGATACTAACGCTACCTCTCAGCTTTCACCGAGTACGGACGTGATAGAAGCGTCATCAATAGAAGTGCTGCCACCCGCTATCTTTACTGAAGACAGCGTGGCTATTCGAGGCGCTGATCCGGTTGCGTACTTCACAGATAATCGCTACGTTCCAGGCAGCGCTGACTTTACTTACGAGTGGGCCGATGCAACATGGCAATTTGCCAGCGCTGAAAATCGAGATGTATTTGCCCTGAATCCTGAACAGTATGCGCCTCAATACGGTGGCTTCTGCGCTTGGGCTGTCGCTGAGGGATACACTGCCCCCGTTGACCCCAATGCTTGGGAAATTGTAGACGGCAAACTATATCTCAACTATGACGCCCGTATTCAAAGGCGATGGCAGCGAGATATTCCTGGCAACATTGCCAGAGCAAACGAGAACTGGCCAGAAGTTATCAATCAATAGTGCCAAAATGAAGGGTTTAGACACATACTCCAATGACTAAAAAAGCTTTATAAGCAAAGGGTAGACTCAATATTGCCTAGTGCCGTTAGCTAGGTCTACTAGAGTCGTTTTGCACCTGTGGGTATAACCAGCGATAAAACAACCGCGTGATGCGAGTCATAACAACGTAAATTTCAAACTGTTTTGCCACGACCAAGACGTCTCGCAACCACTTTTCATAAACAGAAACCTGCTGAGGTTTTACTAGGTGAGAGATAACCGCTGTTACCTGTTGGCTGTCGTCATCTGATAGCGGTGTCACAGTTGAGAGAGAAGACATACGCAGTAATTTTGTGTTGTCAGAGCGCAGTTTTGAAATTTATAAAAACCAGCTAGCGATAAAAGCCAGTTCTTAACCAATTGTTATTCTTAGTTAGGCAGCCTAGCGTCAGGATCAGTTTTTACACTGTCTAGTCTTTACACTGTACTGAGAATTGAGAAAGGAGGTTCGATCAAATGCTGACAGCTCGAAAAGCAGACGATAGAGGAACATCTATATTCAACTGGCTTAACAGCCAACATACCTTCTCTTTCGGCCAGTATATGGACTCGCGGCATATGGGCTTTGGCGACCTACGGGTTATCAACGAAGATCGCGTTATTCCAGGCGCAGGGTTCGGGACGCATAGCCATCAGGATATGGAGATTATCTCCTACGTCCTAGAAGGAGAACTCGCTCATAAGGACAGTATGGGGACAGGGTCCGTCATCCGTCCAGGGGATGTACAGCGAATGACGGCAGGGACGGGCGTTTCCCACAGTGAGATGAACTACTCTAAGAGAGCACCTGTTCACTTCCTACAGATTTGGATTTTACCGGAGAAGAAGGGACTGGAGCCAAGCTATGAGCAGAAACATTTCGAGCTGGCAGAACGGCATAACCAGTGGCGGTTAGTCGGCTCACAAGATGGTCGGCAAGGGTCCGTATTGATTCATCAGGATGTCAGTCTTTATACAGCAACGCTGAGCGCCCAGAAAGAAGTGACTTATGAGCTCGATGAAGACCGTCAGGGGTGGCTTCAGGTGACTCGTGGTGAAGTTAGAGTGGACGGCGAATACTTACTCAGCGCAGGGGATGGTGCGGCCCTTAGCGATATAGAGGTCGCGACTTTCACTGCGATGGAAGACAACACAGAAGTCCTCTTATTTGACCTAGCGCTATGAGCATCAACGGTAACGCCATCGAAGTATTTGCTGAGAGCGCAAATGCGTTGCTTGATTCTGAACGATCGCTTATTCGTCTCGACGATAGTTCCATACATGCAGAAGGGCCAGTGTATATCCCTACTGATGAGAGTGTTGTATGGAGTGACGTAAAAGGAAATTGTCTGCGCCGCTGGCGTGATGGCCACGTCAGTATCATCAGACAACCCGCTCACTTCCAAAACGGCAACGCGCTTGATCTGGAAGGACGTATTGTCGCCTGCTCTCATGGGGAACGTGCAATCGTGCGTCAGGAGAAAGATGGTCAGTGGCACAAAATCGTTGAACGCTATCAAAATAAGCGACTCAACAGTCCAAACGATATCGTCGTCAAAAGTGATGGCACCCTCTGGTTTACAGATCCACCTTTTGGCCTAACTCAAGCAGACGAAGGCTGTGGCGGTGAGCAAGAACAAGCGGGTAGCTTTGTTTTTCGCTTTGATCCTGCCACGGGTGAACTCGATGCCGTCATTACAGATATGGAACGCCCTAACGGTCTAGCGTTTAGCTCAGATGAGACGCTGCTGTATATCTCAGATACCTCTGCTGTTGAAAGAGCCGAGATGTGTCATGACATTCGAGCCTATGACATTACAGATGAACGCCATGCTGCCAACATGCGAATATTCGCTGTTGTTGAGCCCGGTCAGCCGGATGGCTTTTGCATTGACCAAGCCGGAAATGTCTTTACCAGCGCTCAAGACGGCGTTCAGATATACTCACCTGCAGGCAAACTTCTTGGGAAGATACAGACGCCAGAAGTTTGTACGAATGTGACGTTCGGTGGCAAAGAGCGCGATTCTCTTTTTATCACGACGAGTTCTTCTCTCTACACGATTAAGACGAAAACCAGGGGTGTTTAACAACTTATTGATAACTTAGAGACTAAACCTTAAAGACTACAATTTAGAGGCTAAGCGCCAAGATCTCCGAAGTACTCGCGAAAGCCGACAACCTTATCATCTTTTATCTCAAAGGCGATCGCGTTGTGCCCTTTATAAGGCTTGCCAGCGTATAACCCTTCTGATTCAAACTCAAATATCACAGAAGATTCGTCGCTGAGCGCATAATGGGGTAAAGAAAACGTAAGGCGATCACCTGCCGCTTCGTGATCTCGGCACTTGGCAATCATCTCCTGTCGGCCCTCAGCGCCACTGAACTTACCGCGATGAGTGCCCATTGGAAACCAAAAGGTCATCTCTTCAGCCAACACAGCAATGTATGGGTCAAAGTTGCCCATTGCCCAACCCTGTGCAAATAAATCGAAAGCCTTGCGTGCTGTTGCTATATCAGCCATAACATTGGAGTTTTATTAGTGACAACAGTGACGACTCAATCGTACAGCTCTAGACCCAGCAAAGAAACGAGAGTTTCAAAAAACTTTGGACATCCCGAAAACTTGTTGATCACGTCCTGAAACCACGCTGTTTCTCACCCAGCGCAAGCCCTCGGCTATATAATCCATACTATATTTCCCTAAGACAGAGTAGGTGACGTACTTTGCACCAACTGAATCTTTTTGTAGTACGTTTGGCATTCTCTTTATCTAGGGCCTCTGAGACTATGTTAGATAAAATAATTTAACCTTGCCTAGTTACCTTTTACGCAACTACGATGCCATCACCCTTTTGGGTTTGAGTATACGTTCGTACAGACCATAATCTATAATAAAGTGACCTTTCCAGATGAATAAATGACAACTGATAGAGCCGCTGATGAAAGCACTATTCTTAAACTGGATAAAGCGTTTCTCGACGCCTTCTTACAACGCGATGTAGAAACGGTCAATCGAGACTTGCCAGACGACTTTATCGCCATCTTTCCAAACGGAATAGTTGCCAACAAGCAAATGGAACTGAAGAATGTTGGGCAGGCTGAAGTTGAATCCTACTCAACCGATGAGGTTCAGATAAGTTGGTATGCTGAGACAGTCGCTGCTGTTCACTTTCGCATGACCTTGAAGATGAAAGGGAAGGAACCAAAGCAAGTCAGAGACTTACATATCTACATGAAACGCGATGGGAAGTGGCAGATGATCACAGGACAAGTAACGCCTATCCTATAGTTCTGCGTAGAGTCTCAAAGTTAGGACCTCTTGGAACTATGCAATAGACGCGTATCAAATGATGTCTCGTTGCAAGGTTATCAATGAACCTAAGAGATAGTGAGACTCCCAAAAGGCTATTGAGATCGCTCAATTAGATTTCTCAGCCCTGAGAATAGATAAACGCTGCATCCGTTCCGCCCTCTTGACCAACAGCAATCTGAATGTTCAGATGGGCCATGCTTTCTAGATATCTCGCTGTATACAGAGGGCCCGTATCAACCGGCGCATAACCAATCTTAGCAGCTAGGTTAGCAACGATATGCTTTGCGCTGTCATCGTTGCCTGCGACAAAAGCAGTAATCTGCTGACCGTCTCTAACGGGCTTATCCATGACATCGGCAAAGATAGTGTTGAAGGCTTTAACAACCTGGGCACCTGGTAAAAGACGGCTGACCTCCTCACCCGCCGAGTCTTCTTGACCTAGCAGCTTGGGTGACCAGTCAGGATTGAGGGGGTTCGTACTGTCAATAACAACCTTTCCCTTACTGTCTTCTGCGATTCCAGGCAACACGTCAGCGCAGGCAGAGAAAGGGATCGCTAAAGCGATCGCGTCCGCAGCTTTGGCAGCCTCCTTGAAAGAAGCATGGGGATAGGGTATTGGGTTAACTGGAACAGAACGGAGACCAACTATCACGTCGTAACCCGCGCTGCGAAATAGCTCAGCAAACTTTTTGCCAACGCTTCCATATCCTATAACGGCAATCTTCATAAGCGGCTCCCGAGCAAGAGACAACGCGACAAAGGCGTCAATGCTCCACAATATAGCTACGGTCAGTAGCTAATGTAAATTAGGTACCTCAAGGTAACTACTATGAGCGAGCATAGAGCGGCTAAAGGAGCGGCTGAAGCAAAACCCAATGTTTATGCGGCTATCTGTCCTTCTAGAGAGGTCTTAGCCCTAATTGGGGAAAAGTGGGTGTCGCTAGTCATCGGCGCTTTGGAAACCAAAGCTATGCGCTTTGGTGAACTCAAGCGGGTCTGCGAAGGTATTTCACAAAAGGTGCTGACTCAAACCCTACGGAAGTTAGAGCGCAGCGGTTTAGTCATTAGAACTGCGTACGCTGATGTACTGCCGTTGAAAGTTGAGTATCACCTTAGTGAGCTTGGCAAAAGTTTGCTACCTATTGTTCAGGTTACCAAGCTCTGGGCAGAGAAAAATTTGTTTGAGATCATAAAGAATCAGAACTTATACGATGATGCTAATCGGTAACAGCAAGGAGGCGACTTCAATGAGCTTAGAGCCATCGACGATGACTGGTCTGAGTCGTTTCTTCAGAGAGCTGTCATATGCAGCAATGCTAAAGCTGTTGCACGGCTATTGAATTTCGGTGCAGACCTGCCTGTATGAGTTCTGCTGCTCAAAGCGTTAGCTGTCCGTTGGAATTTAGCTGCGGAGGGCGGTGATCTTGAAATCTGCGAAATGCTGATTGAACACGGTGCAGATGTTAACCAGCTAGGCTTTGGCATTTTCCTACCCGGTACTTTCAATATTCCATATCCTGGCAACTTCCCTTGATATGCAACTGCTAGAAGTGGCCATCTGGGACGCTGGGCATGGCCGAAGAATATGGAGAGGCGATCACAGCGGCGATGCTGCCGTTTTTGCAAGCGACGAATGATTAGGCCAGCAGTTCAACAAGTCATGCCCAAACGTATGTACAAAGTCAATACGTTTGGCTATACTTCACGCTTGTTGTGTTCGTAGAACGAGAAGACGACTACATCCGTATTGTGTCCGCCCGCAAAGCGACTCGAAAGGAGCGCGAACTCTATGAAGCCTGATGCTCTCAAAAAGCGACTGAAGCGCGATCGTCCGATGAATACTGTTACTATTCGTATGCCCGAAAACGTTATCGAAGACCTAAAGCGTATAGCTCCTGTCTTAGGCTTTTCCGGATATCAGCCACTTGCACGAACTTACATTGGTCAGGGCTTACGCAGCGATCTCGAACGACTAGAAAACGATACTGTGTCTTCCTTGATTGATAGCTTGAAGCGGCATGGTGTCGAGGATGATGTTATTCAGGAAGCACTCAACGAAGTTGTAAACGGATAACAACTATGATGTGTTTGCCCTGAATCCTGAACAGTATGCGCCTCAATACGGTGGCTTCTGCGCTTGGGCTGTCACTGAGGGATACACTGCGCCCGTTGACTCCAATGCTTGGGAAATCGTAGAGGGCAAACTATATCTCAACTATGACGCCCGTATTCAAAGGCGATGACGAGATATTCCTGGAAACATTGCCAGAGCAAACGAGAACTGGCCGGAAGTTATCAATCAATAGTCCCAAAACCAAAGGCTTTTGGGACTATTGATATAGCAAATTGCAGGCACACAAAGGGCTTAATGATGAGGTATCTAGCCCTAAGAAAAGGACTTTCGTTTTTAACTGAATTATGAAGCGTGAAGATCTCATTGACATCTCTACTCATAGAGAGAGAGATGTCTCTAATATTAGTTCGACCGGAGTTGATGTTAGTAACCTTGACCTGGGAGATGTAGACTTCAGTGGTGCCAATATGGACAACTTCTTTGCAGACAGTGCGAAGAAGAGTAATGTCAAATTCGTTGGAGCTGAGCTACTTCTAGCGCCTAATTGCCCCTGGTGACAGCTATGCTCGCGCGACCCCTAATTCGGGATGAACACGACACGATACTTGCAATTCCATTTCGTATGGTTTAGCTTCTGATAATCCATGCCATTCTCGCTTATTTCAGAGGCTTACTGTCTCTCACAAGGAGAATTTCCTATCTACTGACGCTCACGGTCAAACCGTTGATAGTCTCCCCAGCAAAGCCAAGGGATTACCCCTATTTAGTTACCTTAGTGCCAGCATGTTTGTTATCTACTCATTATGCAAGTGACTTCTACTACTGAACCCAAACGTGCAACGCGTTTTCGATTTGATCGCCAGCTTTGGCAGCGCTTCATTACCATTGCCCAGCCCTATTTCTATCCACTGGGTCGCCGTCGTACAGGCGTGTATTTAGGCTTGTTGTTATTACTGTTAATGGCGGTCGTTGCGGTGGCCTTTTGGTTAACCGTGGGCCTTACGCTCGGAGGCAAAGCAGTATTTCCGGCCTTTTTCACGAATCTAGCGGGGCCTTTGGTGGAACGGATAACGGGGTTACTCGCCTCATGGGTGCCTTACGCAGCAAGCATTACATTAGCTGTTGCGGGTTTCATTGCTTACAGGCTGCGCGGGGCGCTACGGGAGCGAGTGGTGCAGTGGAGCTTGCTGGGGTTGCTGCTGCTGCTTTCTTTTACTGTAAATGGCATCAATGTCTCTATTAGCTACGTATTTCGATTTGTCAATAATGCATTGAACGCTCAAGATCCCAATACCTTTTGGCAATATTTATTTATCTACGCCGGAATTATCGTAGCGGCGGTTCCGATCATCACGCTGTACCGCTACACCCGGCTTAAGCTAGCGCTGCGCTGGCGAAAATGGCTGACCGAGCACTTTTTAGAACGCTACTTTGCCAATCGGTCTTATTACGAATTGGACTCCAACTCCGCCAACACAGAAATCGATAATCCAGATCAGCGGGTGACTCAAGATGTGAAATCTTTCACGACAGTCACGCTGTCTTTTCTGTTGGATGTGTTGGACTCAATCTTGACGTTAATCTCATTTACCGCAATCCTCTACACCATTTCTAAAGCGCTGACTGTAGGACTGTTGGTGTATGCCCTATTTGGCACGACTGTCGCCATCATTGCAGGCCGCCAAATGATTAAAATTAACTACGATCAGCTCCGTTTGGAAGCTGATTTTCGCTACGGCATGGTACACGTGCGCAATAATGCAGAATCGATTGCTTTTTATAGGGGTGAAGGATTAGAGCAACAACAGGTGGTGCAACGGTTGCTCACAGCCGTTCGCAACTTTGACTTGTTAATTATTTGGCAATCGCTAATCGATTTGTTTCAGCTTGGCTACAACTACTTCACGCGAATTGTTCCTTACATGATTGTGGCACCGCTGTACTTTGCAGGCGACACTGATTTTGGGACTTTTTCCCAGGCAACGATCGCATTTAGTCAGGTGCTCACGGCTTTATCGCTCATCACCAACCGCATTGAGCAGATTGCTGAATTTGCCGCTAGCATTAACCGACTGGGGGCTTTTTACGAACGGATGGATGATCCGGCTGCGCCCCAAAAACGGAAGCACCAGCATGAAATTGAGACGGCGATGGCCCCCCAATTGTCATTGAATAATTTGACTATTTTTACGCCGAATTCAGAGCAAACGCTGGTAGAAAATTTGTCTTTACAGATTGAGCCGAGCGATCGCCTATTAATTGTGGGGGCCAGCGGCTGTGGTAAGAGTTCTTTGCTGAGGGCGATCGCGGGCCTTTGGACCAATGGTCAGGGCCGTATTGCACGACCGGATATTAATGAAATGTTGTTTTTACCGCAGCGTCCTTACATGCTGCTAGGCACTCTGCGAGAACAGCTCATCTACCCTTACAACATAGATCGCCCTGATGAAACCTTGGCCCATGCTTTAAAGCAGGTAAACCTAAGCGAATTACCTGAGCGCTTTGGCGGTTTCGATACCATTCATGATTGGCTAAGTGTCCTATCTTTAGGGCAGCAACAGCGATTAGCCTTTGCGCGGGTTATGTTATCGCAGCCTGCTTACGCCATGATGGATGAGGCCACGAGCGCCCTAGATATTGATAACGAGCGCGATCTCTATACTATGCTGGCTGAGATGAAGGCTGTGTATGTGAGTGTGGGCCATCGACCTTCACTCTTGGAGTATCACCATAAGGTACTAGAGCTGCATCCTAATTCAACCTGGAATGTCTATTCAACAGAGAGCTACCGCCAAAAGATAGCGTAAAAAGAAAATGCCGTAGAAGAAAATGCCGTAGACAGGTTTCGCAGGATTTTCCTTTCTGGCCTTGTGAGAGATCTCGCCTAGCTAACTTCACAAGGCCAGAAAGGGAGACCGATATCGTTGTAGGCCAGGATTTCGTCTGCGCTACGGTCGTCCCAAACAGGTAGGGTGGAGCAGATATTGCTGATAGTCATGATGCTAGCAGCGACATCCGGCCCTACTGTGGGGGCGGCATACTGCTCTAGATCGAACTCTAGAACGTTAGCGGATGCAGACGGGAGCGAGACGGTGACGGTGACGTCTTGATCAGCAATCTGCTCTAACCCTTCTATATGTAAAACGCCATTAGGGCCAACATGAGTTTTGATGCTTAGATTCATTGTTTTATGGCTGACTCGCTGATCTAGTTCACTTTACACTGGGCTTGTTTCATACGCTTTTATGAGTGTATCTTCGACGACTATTACAAGTTTGGGGCAACCTGTCTACTGTTACTTGACCACTGCCGCATCGCTCGCGTCTGTGTCAACCAGCGCTATCTGTAAACGCTTACCTAAAACAGTCGCAGCTCGCTCCAGTGTCTTTAGCGTGACTGACGTGTTATCTGGGTCTAGCAGCCTATCAAGCGATGTCCGGCTAGTTCTCATCTGTTCTGCCATTTGGGACTTGTTCAAGCCTTGGTTGCTCATGGCTTCAGAGACCTGCCATGCCAATACTCGTTTGATGGCGATCGCACTCACTTCAGATAGAACGCCCTCTTCTTCCAATAGCTCATCGAGTGAAGAGCCAATATATGGATTGTGCGTCATGAGCTGGCTTCCTCTACTTTGCTCTTTCTATCAAGGGCTAGATCTAGCGCCTGCTTCGGTGTCTTCTGCGACTTCTTGATGAATCCGTGTAGCAAAACCATTTGGTTGTTATGGATGCAAAAGAGAACTCGTGCAATCCTACCGCTAGCGAGAGACGAGCGCACCTCGTATAAACCTTTACCCATCGCTCGGCAGGTCGGCATACCAATAGGCCAACCGAACTCAACGGTTTTGATGTCTATGCCTATCGTCTTTCTATCAGCGACTTCAAGCTTCATTAGCCAGTCCCGAACGGGCTGCTTACCAGACTCAGACTGGTAAAACAGAGCAGGTATGCGTTTTTGGTTATCAGCCACTATCGTACCTTTTTTGGTGCAGACTGACATCAGAGTACTGCATCAGCCGCTCAATAGTCGGCTAGCGGAGGGCCGCGCCCATTCGTAAAAGGACTGCCCTAATCAAACCCCGCTTCTCTCCAAGGCACCGGATCTACGCCAATGCCATGGACATACAGCCCCCAGTGCAAATGCGGCCCAGTAGAAGCGCCCGTATTACCTACACCCCCAATCACCTGACCCGCCGTCACAAAATCCCCTTCCTTAACATCTATCCGGCTCAGGTGATTCATACTGCTCAGCTCGACCTGCACGTGATCGATGCCATTCGTATTGCCATGTACCTCAAAGCCGTTAGCCTCTTCGCCGACTAACCGTATGTAACCGGCTGCGGGTGACACCACCGGAGCACCTGTCGCCGCCGCGTAGTCTACACCCCGATGGTAATAGTCATCGGCAAAGACACCGTTGTAATAGCGCTGTACACCAAATTCTGTGCTCACATAGCCCTGACTAGGCCGCGTCATTGGCCCATCCCAGTAGCGTTCGGGCGTTACTAGCTCCTTAAAAAGAGCCACTCGGTCAAATTCCAGGTCTGTGCCCAGCTCGTTATCTCCAGGCGGTAGCCAGATCCTTTGGGTACGAAAAGCGCGATCGCTCAGGTTCAGTAACAAATTACGGGGGTCTTCTGCGCCGCTCACCCGAATAGTTATCTGACCGGGCGAGTCTAGCGGGCTGGTTGGAATCAGCGCTTGGAATTGCTCATTCCCAATCGAAAAGCTCTGATAGTCCACGCCATTGGCACTGACAGTCGGCGCAGTTTCGCCACCTTCAGCGCTTTCCGCCTGCACCACCACCGAAACCGTATCCCCCAACCGTGGCGCACTCGGCGAAATAGTGACCTCGTAAGCATCAGCCGCCTGCCCTAATACAGCCGCCGCGATCGCACCCATTGTCCCAGCACTTACCCACCGAGCGAGGCGTATCTTGCGATCAATTTTAGCCATACAAATAAACGATAAAAATGGAACTTTATCTACTATGGCTGCAAATGGAACTTTATTCACTATGATGTATGAGATTGATAATCATTCTCATACCTTCGCAGACTCTATTTCGTAGACCCTGTTTCGCAACATCCCTTTTCACAACGTCCCTTTTCACACCGCTCAAACGTACCGTGCCGAGAATAGTCTAGATGCCGAATCCACTTGCCCAGTCTCCTACCCTTTCTGCTAAATCTGCCCAGTCTAAATCTGCTCAAATTGACGAGTCCAACCCGCTTACGCCAGGTAATTCGGAGCGGCTCCAGCAGATTCGTCATAGCTGCGCCCATATTTTGGCCATGGCAGTACAGCAACTATTCCCAGAGACCAAGGTCACCATTGGCCCCTGCACCGAGACGGGCTTTTACTACGACTTCGATCGCGCTGATACGTTTACGCCCGCAGATCTCAAAAAAATAGAGAAAAAAATGCGGAAAATTATCGGAGCCAACTTGCCTATTATTCGAGAAGAGGTTGAGCGCGCTGATATAGCAGCTGAAATTGACGCGCTCAATGAACCCTACAAGCAAGAGATTTTGGCCGGGATTGCGCCAGAAGACACTATCACGCGCTACTTTATCGGTAGCCCAGATGTGGGCCGTGGCAAGCGTTCAGAAACAGACCCTTCCTTACTCGATTTGCGCCCAGCCCCTCCTAGCCAATCTTGGTGGGATTTGTGCGCAGGCCCTCACGTGCAATCTACCGGAGAGGTCCATCCCAAAGCCTTTACCTTAGAAAGTGTGGCCGGTGCTTACTGGCGGGGGGATGAAAGCAACGCCCAGCTTCAGAGAATCTATGGCACTGCCTGGGAAACGCCTGAGCAATTGCAGGCCTATTTACAACAAAAAGAAGAGGCCAAACGCCGCGATCATCGTCAGATAGGCAAACAGCTAAAACTGTTTAGCCTAGAAGAACAAGCGGGCGGCGGCCTGGTGTTCTGGCACCCTAAGGGGGCAAGAATGCGCCGGATTATAGAAGACTATTGGCGAGAAGCCCATACCCAAACAGGCTATGAGCTGTTGTATACGCCCCACATCGCCAATTTAGATCTGTGGAAGACTTCCGGACATTTCGACTTTTACCGCGAGAGTATGTTCGATCAGATGGAGATCGAGTCGCAGGCATACCAAATTAAGCCCATGAACTGCCCCTTTCATGTGCTGACCTACCAGCATGATTTGCACTCTTATCGGGAGCTGCCGCTGCGGTGGGCTGAGCTGGGCACAGTGTATCGCTACGAACGCTCAGGCACGATGCATGGACTGATGCGTGTGCGCGGCTTTACTCAAGATGACGCGCATATCTTTTGTTTGCCTGAGCAAGTGTCGGGTGAAATTTTGGCGGTGCTGAACCTGACCGAAAAAATTCTCTCTGACTTTGGTTTTAATGATTACGAGGTCAACCTTTCGACCCGGCCTGAGAAATCAGTCGGCAGCGACGACATCTGGACATTGGCCACCGAGTCTTTGCAGCAAGCACTGAGTGACAAAGGCTGGGCCTATAAGACTGACGAGGGAGGCGGTGCCTTTTATGGCCCCAAAATCGACATCAAAATCCGCGATGCCATTGGCCGACTCTGGCAATGTTCAACGATTCAGGTCGATTTTAATTTGCCGGAGCGCTTTGGTATGGAATATGTGGCCGCTGATGGTTCGCGCCAGCGTCCGATTATGATTCATCGCGCTATTTTTGGCTCTTTGGAACGGTTCTTTGGCATTTTGATTGAAAACTATGCGGGAGATTTTCCGCTGTGGTTAGCCCCCGTGCAGGTGCGACTGTTGCCCGTGAGTGAGGCCCAGCGAGACTATGCCAACGAAGTGGTCAAGACCTTAGTTAGCAAGGGCTATCGAGCTGAAGTGGATGTCAGCGGCGCTCGCTTAGGCAAGCAAATTAGAACGGCAGAGCTAGAGAAAATTCCGGTGACGGCGGTGATCGGTCAGCGAGAAGTGGAGTCTGGGTCGTTGAGTATTCGTACCCGTACAAATGGTGACTTGGGCGCGCTGAGCGTGCCAGAGGTGATTGAGAAATTACAGGATGCGATCGCTCAAAAGAGCGTTTGCTAGCTGTCATTTTCTCTTTTTGTTTCAACAAGGTCTAGGCCCTTATCAATACTGCCAACTATTGCAGATAAGGGCCTAGTGAGGACAAATCGATACAGAATCTCCTTTTCGAATCACCCCACCCTGTATCACAGACATCCGAATGCCCGCAATCACATCGTTATGCTGCGCTGTCGTTCGTAAAATATTCAAATCCTGTGGCAGACCTCCTTGCGCTAGCGTCGTCACCACACATCGAGGACATGCCGTATCAACCCTGAGCATCACAGACTCTCCAATCGTGAGAACAGAGCCAACCCAATCATTCTCAACAAAGCTCGCCTGCACTGCTTGCGTATCAATCAACAGATTAGGCCGAAAACGACAAGGCTCAAAGTCACCCTTCGGATACAGCTCCTTTAACCGTTCGAGCGTTGCTACCGTAATCGCATGAATCGGACACGAATCAAAAAAAGTGCCCTCCGGCATAAACAGCTCAAGCACCGTGTCTCGATATTCTCGACCTTCTACATCCGGCCAGTACTGATCCAGACTTGGGGATTCAGGCACAAAAGAGAGAAACTGAACTTCTCGCTCAATCCAATCAGAAAGCAGTGGATTGATATTCGTCTGAGTGCTGGTGACAGTCGTGCCAATGGGTAATTCGATATGAACAGGCGGCATCGGATCACCTGCCTGAGGTGGATTTTCAAACTTAGCGTTGCAGTCTAGCAGAGCCGCCCATTTTTTAGGGTTTTTGGCACTGGCCACTCGGCTTGTTTTCACATCCCACAGCGCGTGGGTGCGATCGCCTAACAACCCTTTGTCTCCAACTTCAGAAGATTCCAAAACTTCTCCCTGCATAGACTTTACCGGATAGCGCCACAGCGATTTAAGCTGGCCGACCAACATGCGTTCCATAAAATATGTCCTAATTTCTAATGAAGTCTATTCTGGCATCTAAGGGCCTAGTTAGGACAGTTGACTAAAAGCGTCATCGACAGAATCCCACGAGTTATCAAACGCTTTCATCGACTTACCTAAGAAGTCTTTTTGTTCCGGCTTCAATTCGAGGACTCATATCTGTTCAACCCAAGCTTCAATCAGCTCGGTGTTGCAGTAGCCTTGTGAAACGATATGTCACGAAATGAGAATAATAATCATTCTCATTTCGTGTTGGCATATACATAACTCACCTACCGCCTTCCCTATGATGGTGCTGGTCATAAACCACCGTCCTTAGGAGAACTTTCAATATGGGTAGTACAGGAAGTGTCAGTTCATGGTCAGAGGCTCTGCTGGTTGCCATGATCCAGTATCCGGTTCCAGTTATCACTGGACCGGCAGATATTCAGACTCAGGTAAAACAGATTTGTAAAGCCGTTGACAACACCAAAGCGGGTTATCCTGGCCTGGATCTGATTGTGATGCCGGAGTACTCTACTCAAGGGCTGAATACGAAAATCTGGACCTACGACGAAATGTTGTTGACCGTCGATAGTCCAGAAATTGATCAGTTCAAAGCAGCTTGTGTGCGGAACAAAGTTTGGGGCGTCTTTTCTCTTATGGAGAAGAATGATGTGCCTGGACTTCCCCCTTACAACACGGCAATTATCATCAACGATCAAGGAGAAATTGCCCTTCACTATCGCAAGTTGCAACCTTGGGTACCCATTGAACCTTGGTACCCAGGAAACTATGGAATGCCCGTATGTGATGGCCCTAAGGGATCTAAGCTAGCGGTCTGCATTTGTCATGATGGAATGTTCCCTGAACTAGCACGCGAAGCTGCCTATAAAGGAGCCAATGTTTACATACGCATCTCTGGGTACTCAACCCAGGTCAACGACCAGTGGATTTTGACCAATCAATCTAACGCTTGGCAAAACTTGATGTATACCATCTCCGTTAACTTGGCGGGCTATGACGGTGTGTTCTACTACTTTGGTGAAGGCACTGTATGCAACTACGATGGCAATGTCATTCAACAGGGTCAGCGTAATCCTTGGGAAATTGTGACAGCTGAGCTGTTCCCAAGAATGGTAGATGAAGCGCGCAAAAATTGGGCGCTTGAAAACAATATCTTCAATGTTGGCTGTCGAGGCTACGTCGGTAAGCCTGGTGGAGGACGCGAAAATTACCTGACTTGGGTCAAGGACTTGGCGGAAGGGAAGTACGAGTTGCCTTGGGATAAGGACATCAAGATTAGAGACGGTTGGGAGTACTATCCTGATGGCGTCAAGTTAGGGCCTATGCCAACAGGAGAGCCTGCCAAGACCTTGGTGGAAGCTAGTTCTTAACTCTCTTTTACTTCTTTATCTGTATTTTGGATGGATTCCCTCACAGGCTTAGCTTGTGGGGGAATTGAGGTGAGTTCCTGTCGTTGTGCATCTCTTTTTTCAGTCTCGACCCAAGCCCAATCCAGCCGATTTACAACAGATAAAGCATTGGATGACATTGAGTTAGTTAAGTTAATTCGCATATTTCAAACGGAATAAAGCCTTATGTCTCAGCACACCTTGTCTCAGCACACCTTGTTTGTTTGCACCGCCTGCGCCTTTGCCGATGGTCAACGGGAGTACCTGGGCCAGCGGGGAGGCTATCAGCTGTGGCAGCGTTTGTTGAAATGTCATCAGCAAGGGCAGCTCCCACCGACCTTTAGGGTTCAACCCGTGGAGTGCCTCAGTGCCTGCAATCGATTTTGCACGATCGCGATCGCCTCTCCCGAAAAGACAACCCTCATGTTTGGTGATTTGCCCGCTCAAGGCAGCGCGACTGCCATTGCTCAATTGGCGACTCAATATGCGGCCAGCGGCGATGGAGTAATCCCCCGCAGGGACCGTCCTGTCCTCCTGCAAAAAGGAATTTTGGCTCGCATTCCGCCTGTGCGATCCTCGGCACGAGGGGCTTCGCCATCGCCCCAGCCTTAAGGCATGTGTTGAGTGCACAAATCGATTGAGAACCCAACAGCTTGACGACGGACTTGAATTAGAATGATAATCATTATCATTTTATTCTGGCGTGTGGGTCAGATTTTCTGGCGGTAAGTCAGTCCACTCTGTTGGTTCAAAGTTGCACTATGCTCTCTCTCAAACCCCTGGTAGAACTCCAGGTTCACCGATGGCTATCGGAGTACATTACCGTCCTGGTCTGGTCGCCGGTCGGGAAAACATTGGCGATCGCTTCCGGTGCAGGGGAGGTGGTTCTGTGGCAAAAAGACTTTCAAGAAACCGTCCTCCAGACGGCCAGTGGTGCTTCCATTGATGCCCTGGGGTTTTCCAGCGAGGGGCAGTGGTTGGCCGCAGCCGGACAAGCCGGAGCAGTGACGCTCTGGCGGCTATCTGCACACTCACCTGAGTTGGTAGAGACGCTGACCTGGGGGTCATCCTGGATCGATCGATTGCAGTGGCATCCCCATCAACCCTGGCTGGCCTGCAACTGTGGCAAGGCGGTTCACATTTGGGATGCCGAACAGGGAGAAACCCTGACCACCCTAGAATTACCCGCCACTGTGCAGGATTTAGGCTGGTCCCCCGATGGCACTCACCTGGCGGTTTCGGCTCAGCAACGGGTTCACATCTGGGAAACCTCTCACTGGATCTCCCCTCAGTATGAGTGGGAACTGACGGCGGCGAGTCAAACCTTGCAATGGTCTCCGGAGGGCGCTTATTTAGCCTCGGCCAATCAAGATAGCAGCGTCGGCGTCCTCACCTGGGATAACGTCCGCGCCCTGAAGCAAGCTGCGGATAATTCACCCTCCACAAACGAAGATGATTTGCCCGCTACGCTGAGAGGCTTTCCTGGCAAGGTTCGGCAACTCGCCTGGGCCGATGTTCCCGATGCTGCTCGCTCCCCCATTTTGGCGACCGCCACGCGAGACCTGGTCGCAATGTGGATATTTATTCCCGATGAAGGCTGGCAGAGTTGGCTGCTGGATTTGCATCAAGGCACGGTTCTAGATATAGCCTTTCAACCCCAGACCTGTTTGCTGGCTTCTCTGTCGGATCATGGCTGGATTTTGCTCTGGCAGTCTGCTGTAGAGCCGGTTCAAGTGTTGGAAGGTGCCGAGGAGGGCTTTTCTTGTTTGACCTGGCATCCTACTGGAGAGTATCTGGCAGCTGGCGGTCAGCATGGTGAGGTACTGGTGTGGGCCCTTTGCCCCGATGCCAGAGAGCGTATTCTTCAGCAACCGGAGGCGCTACTGTGAGCCTGGATTCTCTCCTACCTTCTCTCTGGCCTGCGCTAGGCGAAACCATTCGTTGCCCTTGCTGCGATCGCCCGATTCCAGCGCTGATATTGACGAATGCTTATCTCTGCCCACACCACGGTCTGTTTGAAGTCGGTTCTGAAGAAAACGAAGTGGTTCATCTCGACTCGGGGCGGCGATGGCGGTCCTGGCAAGGTCACTGGTACCTGCAGCATCAGCAGATTGAGAGTCTGCGGGCCGAACTCTTTGCTGCATTGGATCATCTGCACCATCAAGGGTTTCACGCGACCGAAATCACCCTAGCCCAGCGGTATCGAGAGTTGGCAACTCCCTATCTGGAATCTGGGTCTGATTGGTTTCGCCAGATCTACTATGGCAAGCTGCGTCTGTAT
This sequence comes from Cyanobacteria bacterium J06634_5, assembly GCA_039820525.1. Lineage (GTDB taxonomy): Bacteria > Cyanobacteriota > Cyanobacteriia > Phormidesmidales > Phormidesmidaceae > Phormidesmis. The sequence continues at coordinate 22,256 of JBCBPY010000041.1, read as the reverse complement.
GGTCTGCCAGTGACATTTCAGCATGAAACTCTGCCTGGAACTCAGGCGGACTCTCGATGGCAGGTAATCTCCTTTGAACTTACTAAGGTTCCTGGTTCGCCCAAAGCCTACAACTATTTAACGTGCACTCGCACTGGTGAAAGTTGGCGGAAATAAGGACCAGAAGAACTAAACCTTGGCCACATTTCATGACTTCCTGATTGGAGAACAACATTATGGCTCCGCTGCTCATTCTGGCCCATGTTGAAACGGCCAACCGATTAACAACCTTGCTGGATGGTCAGCTCACGCCAAGCGCGATGGCGGAGCCCTTCCTTTGGAAGATCGCAGCAGGAATTGCGATCGCCTACGTCTTTGGTGCGGCGCATGCCCTTGCCCCCGGTCACGGCAAAACCTTAGTAGGTGCTTACTTGGTGGGTAGTAAAGGCACCCCACAGGCCGCGCTCTGGCTAGGGCTCACCACCACTGTGACCCACACTCTGTCAGTTTTTGTCTTGGGTATGACCACCCTGTTAGCCTCTCATTACATCGATCTCGACCGGGTTTCTCCGATATTGGGCGCTGTCAGCGGGTTGGCGATTTGTTTGGTGGGGGTGCGATTACTGACAACACGCTTGAGGGATGGCCATCACCATCACCATCACGATGGCCATCACCATCACGACCATCACCATGATGACCAACCAAGAGAAGACTGGTCATCGATTTTAGCGATTGGTATTTCGGGTGGGTTGGTGCCCTGCCCATCGGCCCTAGTCTTGCTGCTGAGTGCGATCGCGCTACACAAAGTCGCTTATGGATTAGTGCTGATAGGCGGTTTTAGTCTGGGCCTGGCATCGGTACTCACGACTTTGGGGTTAGCCGCCGTGAGTGGACGAAAGTGGCTTGAAAGTTTCCCTATCGGTAATGGGGTTATGCAGCGGCTGTCAGTCGTCAGCGCTTTGGTCACCATAGGCATTGGCCTCGGTCTGACCACCGTGGCATTGACATAAACTGCACCACCCCGTTATTCATAGTTTGAATTGCATCACGCCCTAAATCACGTCCTAACCTAAACAGAGAAAAGCGCCATGGCCGCAGCCACCTTCATTCCCGTCCCTATAGCTATTCTCACAGTCTCCGATAGCCGCACAGAAGCCACGGATAAATCGGGCCAGCTATTGGTGGAGCACCTGCAAACCGCAGGCCACACCCTGGCCGAAAAAATGGTCGTGCCCGACGACATTTACCAAATTCGGGCGGTGGTCTCCCGTTGGATTATCGATGCTGGGGTGCAGGCCATCATCACCACGGGGGGCACGGGAGTCACCGGGCGAGACGGCACCCCTGAAGCCATTACCCCCCTGCTAGATAAAGAACTCCCCGGCTTTGGAGAAATCTTTCGGATGGTGTCCTACCAGGAGATTAAAACGTCCACAGTGCAGTCCCGCGCCCTAGCGGGGGTGGCCAACGGCACCTACATTTTTTGCTTGCCAGGGTCCTCGGGGGCTTGCCGCACCGGCTGGAATGCTCTAATCAACGACCAGCTGGACGCCCGCCATCGGCCCTGTAACCTGGTGGAGTTGATGCCCCGCCTGTTAGAACGATAAATTGACACATTTGCGCAAATATGCAAATATAAGCCTATGGATAAGAGAGAGGCACAAGAATTAGCAAATTTGCTGAAAGCGTTAGGAGAGTTTAACCGGCTTTCCCTCGTTTATGAATTGTGCCAATGTAAAGCGCCTCAAAATGCGATGTGCTTGTGTGAATGCTGTAGTGTGGACGCTTCTGGCGTCTCACGTCATCTTAAGGTTCTCTCTCAAGAGGGTATTGTTCGTTCCGAAAGGAAGGGCCGTGAGATACAGTACTCTCTGAACAGGGACGAAGTGGCACAGCGGCTTCGCCAGCTCGCCGACATTATTGAAGCAGACCCTTCGCTTGAAATGTAGGAGATAAGGACAATGGAAAATACGACTAAAAAGACAACTTGTAATTGTGACTGTGGAAATGCCAAATGCTGTGAAGAAAAGACCTGTGAGTGCTGTAAAGAAACTTGCTGCTGTGGCGAATAGATTTTGAACTTCGCAAGCCATTGACTGAACAAAAAACGTTAAGTCAATGGCGAGACACAATTCGTTTTTTGTTAGTTTTTTGGTTAGGGGTAGCTTTGCGCTACCCCTAATTTTTTATGTACTTTGTGTTTGAATCAATCTTGATCGTCAGTTGAGTCAAGAAAGAAATATTCTGTTTGCTCTTCATCGATGGCCCGGCGATTTTGGTGGTAATCAGCCAATTCTTGGGACGAAATTGGATGCTGAGTTGGGTCATCAAAAAATGCCTTTACTCGAAGGTAGCGACGCAAGCCGGCTGCGCTGGCATCTTCACAGGTTGCTGCCAAAAAATCCTCTGGCAGAGTTTTGCTGACCTTGAGCCAAGCCGCCAGCAGAATTTCTTCGATATCGTCCGAAGGGGCCTTGTCTATCAAGGATTCTAGTCCTTCTAAAATTTCAATTATGGGAAGCAGTTGAGTGTCATCAACCATCGTCTTAGCTTTGCATGATAATGATTATCATTATTATACTTTTGCATGTTGCTACATATCATATTTAAGTAGTGCAAAGGGAGACCACTTGACTGAGAAATCATGCCGAGCCCGCCAAAACATCCAGATACTCGAACCATGGTGGGATTCTCTGCTGTTGTGCTGAAGATGGTAATGTCTAAACAATGGGAAATGTGATGGTGAAGATTGTTCCCTTGCCAAGCTCTGAGCTGCATTCGATCGAGCCACTATGCTTCTCCGTGATGATTTGATGCGCGATCGCCATCCCCAAACCGGTTCCTTTACCAACTTCTTTGGTGGTAAATCCCTGCTCAAAAATTCGTTCAATCGTTTCCGGTTTCATCCCACAGGCATTGTCTTGAATCTGAACTTGCACCTGTTCATCAACCATTAAAGTCGTAATCATAATTGTATTGGGGGCAGCTTTAATCTCCTTGAAGGTTTTGCCTCGATTCGCCTCATCAAAGGCATCAATATCATTGGCCAAGACATTCATAAACACCTGATTTAATTGACCTGGAAAGCATTGCACTTCCGGCAGCTCACCATAGTTCTTGATGACTTTAACTTCTGGCCGCTGTTCATTGGCTTTGGTTCGATGCTTAAGGATGAGTAGTGTACTATCAATGCCCTCATGGAGATCAAATGCTGTCTTATGATCTTGATCCTGACGAGAGAAGATACGCAAACTATTACTGATATTACGAATGCGATCTACCCCTGCATTCATTGAGTTGATAATATTGGGCAAATCTTCTCGCACAAACGCCAAGTCAATCTCTTCAATTTCATCTTCAATGTCTGCATCAGGATTAGGCACTTTTTCTTGATACAAGTCAATAAGTCTGAGTAAATCTTGCACATAGCTCTGGGCAGGTTGAATATTCCCTTTCAAGAACCCCACTGGGTTGTTGATCTCATGAGCAACGCCTGCGACTAATTGACCCAGGCTTGACATTTTTTCGGCCTGGACTAATTGAATTTGGGTCTGCTTGAGTTCCTCAAAGGCTATTGTCTTGGCAAGCATTTCTTTCTCTAACTCATCAGCATCGGTAACCCGTCCAATCAAGGGACGCAACACAAAAACCAAACCAACTGTGGCGAGCGTGCTGAGTGTAAATACTGCCAGACCCACAAAAAACAAATCTCGGTTCACTGCACCATACAGTTCCTGACGCTCCATCTGCACCGCAATGATCCAGCCAGTATTCGGCAAGGCCTGAAAGGCAATGACCTGAGCGTCGTAATGTTCAATTTCTGCTGCATCTTGGGCGATCGCATCTTTGAGTAAAGGAACCAAGCGTTCTGGCAGCACCTGTGAGCCGTTTCGCAAAGGAAAGAACAACTCTAAGGTGTCCCCGTTCCCTTGAGCCAAGAGCATTTCGCCTGTCTCCCCCAGACCGCTGTATTCCGCAACGAGCCTCTCCATCTTAAACATTCTAAACACAGCAATATCTCGGCCAATCTGCGCTTGCTGCTCAGAAAAAATGGGGCTACTCACCAAGAGATGGGGGTGATTATCAATCGTGATTGGGCCAACCGTAATGGACTCGTCAGCCTCCCCTTGGAGAATATCTGAGAGTTCCAGGGGAGAGTCAACACCGACATGAACCAGGAGTTGGTTAGTTTGATCGAAGCGACTGACCCCCACCAGTGAATCGCTTTGATTTATCGCATCTTCTAGATCAAATAAACTCAGTTCCCGCAATTCAGCCAAGCTTGCCTCGCCCTGGATATAGTCAGAAAGCATCTTTCGGGCAAAGGTACGACTTGTGACCTGTTCAGCAACCTCAATCTTACTTTGCCGCACCTGTTCAGCCGCCAACGTTCGGTTACTCAGTTTAGCCTGAAGATCTTGCTCCTGAGCTGTTTTAAGCTTGTTGTAGAGGGGAATGACACTTACCAATGCCACTACTAAACTGATGCAAAAAACGCCTGCTGCAGAATAACGGCTTAGGTTGCGCTGTAAACGATTTGACGAGCTTGAGGGACTGTTCACTAGGCTTGTTTGACTCAGGTTATTTCCAATGTATTCAGGGTAAGCGCAACAAAATCACCTCCAAAAATTGCTGTTGGGGATTATGCCATAGAAAGAGTTCCGTGCGCTTCGGACGAAAAGTCCTCTTGTTAAAAGATTATTCCCTTAAAGACGATTCTCTTATAGTTTTCCCATTAGTTACTAGCGATCGCCTGCATTGAAACACGATTCACAATGAAGCGATCGTTGTAACTCCAATTAAGACCTTAAGTCTGGTCACCTCTTATACAGTGAAATTGACGATACGTCCTAAGGCAGTAGTTGACCACGACAACGGATCACCAACCGCTGGAACTTTTGTGGCCTCAGCGGGCAGCTTCTCGCAGAGAAACATGAGCAGCATCTCGGTCCTCCACAATGATTTCCAATGCTGCGTCAATCAATGCTTGTCGTCAATCGCCATGGTGATACGTAGCCCTGGAGAGTACTTTAGGCATTGGTGAAGTGACTTAAGCAACTAAATGCAAACACTGTATCAAGACAAAGTTGACACCGTAAACTTAACGCGCTAACCTAATGTTGACATCGTAAACATATGGAAGGAATGAGCTATGAAACCCTATTCTCACGTCCACGCCCACCGGACTAACTTGTTAATCCACTCGGTTGCCGTTCCCTTGTTTATCCTGGCCCATGTCGGGTTGGTTGCTGCGATCGCCTATCGCAAGCCTTTGCCAGCGTTGACGTGCGTTGGCGTAGCCGTGGCATCACTGGGGTTGCAGCGCAAAGGACATGCTCTAGAAGTGCAGGATCCAGAACCCTTCAGCAGTGGCTGGAATGTTGCGACTCGCCTATACACCGAGCAGTTCTATTCATTTCCGAAGTTTGTGCTCTCAGGCGAGTTTCAGGAGAACTGGTTGGGTGCCCAGTCTCAAGAGCACAGTTCATCGAGGCCCTAAAACGGCATAACAAGTCGCTGCACCAACACACTATAGCTTTGGCCACCAAACGGTGCTAAGTTCATCTGTTTCACACCTGGCGAGTCTCTGTATTCGGAAAGTGATGATCCCAGAGATGATTCGCCTAACGAGTAGTTGGAGCAGACTGCTCAACAGGGTGTTAGAGAAGTATCTTACAATCTCTTAGTTTTTTTGAGGAAGCGTTTCTGAGGCATCTTTTAAGACACAGGATGAAGTGAGATCAAGAGTCGCACCCTACAGCTGGTTGCGCCAATATCGAAAAGGCCATAGGAGACGTGGCTAATTTCGATCTTCTACAATATCTAGAATCAGTCCAGCCGGATCCCTGACCATAAAGTGAGTCTGCTGCCAGGGTTCTTCCTTAAGCTCAAAGTGAATATCAAGTCCCTGTTTCTGCGCCTTTGCATAAGCCTCTTTGGCATCAGCTACCTCAAACGACAGAACCATGCCATCGGTTGCCGCTTTTGTATGTAGAAACGGAGGTTGCGTTGCCAAGTTGGGCAACATGAATCCCAATTGAGCACTCTTGTTCATATTGACCAAATGCAAATAAAAATCTGAATCAAAAAAGGCTACTTGAAATCCAAAATGTTCTGTGTAGAAGGTCTGCTGGGCCTCTAGATCTTCGCAGACATACAGCGGGTACATCGCTTTGAGCTGAATCATGTCACACCTCTATGGGATAAAGTATGTGATGACTTTATACAGTCCCTAGGACAATGAATTGTAGATTTCGGCCATGTGTCTAATTTGCCCCGGTGTCAGCCCAGTTAGAGTGCGTATCTCTTTAATTCTATGGGCATCATCGTAAAATCCATCGTCACCTGCCAATGTGTCGGGATTGAGCAGCGCTCTCAGAGAGGCTTGTAATCGCATGATGCGTTGAATTTTCTTTGGGCCAAATCCGAATAGTGACTGCATAATGCGTCTGAATTGCCTGTCGCTAAGACCAAAATGGCTTGCGATCGCCTTAACACCGGCTTCACCGACAGAGGCTTGCATAGCCGTCAAAACATTGCTGATATCCAATCTCTTAATTGCTGTCTTAATTGTGCTGGGCTCGTTTGGCGATCGCGCCAGACGATCTGTTAAAAGTAAGTCTAGCTTGTTAGCCAATTCGTTATAGTGTTGCAGATTTTGAATTTCGCTTACCAGCGTTTGAATGGCGAGACTTTTGGTTGTGTGCTCACCTGGAACTAGGGATTTTATTAACGACAAATCCATACCAAAAAACATGGGCATGTGCTCGGTGCGAAAACTGACGCCGACATAGCTGATAGGACCTGTTAACTGAATGCTGAATTTTTCAGACGTGGGTAAATACACAATCGAAAATTCATCGATACTGGGCGACATCACCAAGTCAGTCGCATTGTCTGGAATTACATCTAGTAAAGTCTCGCCGTCAGCGACATCAAGCCACCAATAGTAATAAATAAATGGGCTTAAACGCTGCGATGGCAACGCGCAGTGGCAGGTTAACTTATCCGTACCCAGTTGATACAGCTGTAAGGGAAGTGGTTTTTGGCTATCTATAAACATGCCGCTTACTCGTAAAACATACCCTGGTTGTAGCGATCGCGCCTTCCCCCTAAACTAATAGTGCAGATCAGATAGTGAGGCAGGTTTGTATGAGCGCGACGACGAAGCCCTTCCAAGGGAAGAACGCAACTCAACTTAAAGGCACCATTGCCACCTACCTCTGGCAATGGCAGGACCAGTCAATCACCGCCACCTACGAAACCCTAGGCACCGGCCAGCCCATATTATTACTTCCTGCTTTCAGCACCGTTTCCAGTCGCACAGAGCTGGCCACCTTAGCCAATCACTTGGCAGACCAATACCAAGTCACCATACTCGACTGGCCTGGTTTTGGCGACTCCGACCGACTGCGCTTGCCCTATGGTCCTGCACTTTACCAACAGTTTCTGCAAGACTTTGTCGCAGCCCAATTTTCCCAACCTATCCCAGTGATCGCCGCTGGCCATGCCTCAGGCTATGCCCTGGCTATGGCACCCGCTTGGTCCAAAATCGCCCTAGTAGCCCCCACCTGGAAAGGCCCCCTGGCTGCAATGGGCGCTCCCGACACCCTGCGCAGCGGCGTGAGAGAGTTAGTACGCACGCCCCTGATCGGCTCGTTTCTCTACTGGCTCAACACCCGTCCCAGCTTTCTCAAATGGATGTACCGCCGCCACGTATTTGTTGATGAAACCCAGCTAACGCCAGACTACATCGCCCAGCGCTACCAGGGCACCCAGAAAACGGGCGCTCGCTATGCCCCCGCTGCCTTTGTTACTGGCGGCCTCGACCCCGTCAGCACCCGAGAAGCGTTTTTATCTTATTTTCAGTCCCTAACCGTGCCAGTTATGGTTGTTGTTGGTGAAAACGCCCCACCGTCTTCCAAGGCGGAAATGGAGGCCATGGCAGCACTACCCAAGGTGCAGTCAGTGGCGTTACCAGGTACTTTAGGTATGGCTGAAGAATATGGTCAGGATGTAGCTGAAACTGTTTTAGCCTTTTTGCAAAGATGAGCTAACGTCAAAACGCAGCAGCGACAGATGGTTTCTAAAAATATACAGACAGGTTCTGTCCGTCTACTGCCGTGAAGTGTTAGGTTTCAGCAACTGCAAACAACTGATTACTTCTTACGTCACGCAGATGGGATGGAACTGTCTCGGGAAAAGATGTAAATAAGTCTGAAAAGTATTCACTGTGTCAGTAAACATGTCGCTCAAGTCCTTTCGAGCAACCAGCTGGCCATTTTTTCCATCACACGGCTGGTAACCTCTTCACGATCCTGCAACAGCTGATGACCTGTCGTGTCCTCGATCCAAAAGCCCTCTGTTAGGGGGCCTGATTGATCAACAAACCGCTGCATGGCCCCGCACATTGTTCGACAATCGTTAACGGCATGAATCGCGAGTAACGGGACGCCAAAAGTCTCGGCCCGTCTCGCGATCTTTTCTCCAGCTGTCACGATCGCAGTCGCCGCCGCCATCGTTGGCTGAGGAGACACTTGGACGCCTGGGTCGAGACGAGCGACCTTGGCCCAATCTTTGTTCCCAAACGCGTCGTCAAAGGTGGCTGAAAAGTCGGTTGCTGGCATTTTCAGTCTCGGATAGTAGCGTGACAGAAAGGCTAAAACCTTGATGACAGGTTTGGGCGGTAATGTGGCCGGATCAATTTCAAGCGCCGCACCTGTCGCAATAATCCCTGCCAGGTTGATGCCAGCCGCTTTTGCCCGATCTTCTGCAAGACCCGCGGCAAGTACTTGAAGCCCCCCGAACGATTCACCGATGAGGAAGATGGGTAGGTCTGCCGAGCATTGCAGCTGCTGCTGAGTCCAAACTAGGGCCGCAAAGATGTCCTCTACAAAGTCGTCAAATTCGTTGATGTGTATGCATCCTTTGGGCGTCCCCGGTTCGGCCTCGGAGTAGCCCATACCAACCGGATCGTAACTTGTGCAGGCGAATCCTTGTTGGTTCAAGAACAAAGCGAGTGACTCAAAGTAGCCAGAATGCCAGCCTCCACCCGGAACCATAAGGCAAATGGCACGTGGACTTTCCACGCTGTTTTTCCAGACTCTTGTCGCAAGTTTGGCACCTCGCGGCGAGTATAGAGGGTCCGCCGCTGGTTCAGGTGGTTGTGGGACAGCAGGTTGCTTGAGACTGGGTCTGATGTGTGGTTTCATGGCTTTGTGATGATAAATGTGATTAATTATTCATTTTCTATTATATTAGATTCATTAGCCATAGAACTGTCAAGCGGAACTTTTATCCAACTATCCAACGTGTCTAATAGTGATTCAGACTTTCTTCAGCCGCCACAGCAGCAGCGCAGTCAGGTTAGGGTCGAACAAATTCTGCAAGCTGCGGCTGAGGTTTTTTGGGAGAAAGGCTACGATGTTGCGACAACTAGAGACATCGCCAGGCGTGCCCAAACAGCAGTCGGTACGCTTTATCGCTTTTTCCCAAACAAGCTTGCTATCTTTCACGTACTTGAAAAACGTCACAAGCAGTATTTGGATAAGACTGTCCCTCAGCTGATGAGTCCTGAAACGTTTCAGTTACCCCTAGCTGTTGTTATTCGGAAAATTGTTGAAACCTATGCTGACTATTTTGAAGCAATGGGTCCAAGGATTGTCTATATTCAGTACTACTTAACCCCCAATATCTTTTTATATTTCGATGAGAGCTTTGATCGAGATATGATTCAAGGCTTAGCAAAGCTTCTGCAAGGGCGAAATTCGGCTCTTACATCGGAAAGATGCGAGCTATTGTCTGAGGTTTTCTTAAGAACTTACCAAGCATTATTGTTAGTTGCTTTGCGCAGCAACGACACCCACCGCCATCAGTTGCAATTAGAGATTCAAAGTGTCCTGATCAACTATCTGGAACCATACGTGGGCGACCAAATCTGTGCTGACTCATTCAAGGGTGACCTACCCTCTTCACAAACAGCCATCCGAGCGCAGGTAGAAGCCCTCACTGAGCAACACGCTCTGAATTCTCGGCAGCAAGCTGCGATCGCCCATGTATTAACTCATGGCAATCTGACTATTCAAACGCTTGAGTCTATAGGCTTCAACACATCACGCCGAACCCTTCAGCGCGATCTTAAACAGTTAATCGAAAAGAAAATATTTGAAAGTAGAGGTAGTACTAACCAGCTCATTTATGAAATGGCAAGTTAGGTATGAAAGTCAAGTGCTGCCTGACACTGCGTTAACTGGCTTTTCGTTCATTCCGGAAATCGACTCAAGTGTTCGTGGATAATCTGGAGGCTGCCGTTAACCTTCACGAGTACGCGAGTTCCCCGTCCCTTGATTGAGAAAGCTTGATCCTCAACTTGGCCTTCCCAGTTGTAGGTATACGTGGCCGTTGCTGATTTTTGATCTGCGGACAAAACTTCGATGTCATTCAAGTAGTACTTCTCGCCCACGATGCTGGAGGATGAGTCCCAAGTTTTTTGAAATACCTGCCTTACTGCTGCGCGGCCTCGAAAGTCGCCGTCATTAAATCGGAAGAAAGCGTCTTCGTGAACGAGGTTTTCAATCAGGCCGAAGTCTTTCTCGCTAGCGAGTTGCTCGAATCGATGGAGAAACTCGCGAACGTCTTCTTTGGTGATCATGTTGCCTCCGGCACCGAGAGCTATTTGAGATCATGTAAGGGATCAGAGTATTGCTCCTTTTTGAATCGCTCGAAGTCATCAAGAGGAACAGCTATAGTGCGACACGCCACCAGCGTTAAAAAACGCCTTAGGTTTCAGACGATAGTATTTATCTTCTACTGCTTGTGATTGCTCATCATAGGGATAGGTAAGTACTTCTTGCAGCTCTTTGACTAAGGTGTAGTCACCCTGCATGGCTTGCTGATAGGCGGGGACAATCAACCACTCTCGCCATGCATATTTTGGATTAGTCTGTTTCATCTTTGTTGATATCTCAGCCACCTTTTCGTTGTTATCGCCGCCCTCGATGACAAGGTCGTGCCAGTTTTTTAGCCAAGAGTTCCATTGTTCATCGAGTTGTTGTGAGGTTTTACCATAGAAGCTCTTTTTCAATGCGGAGACATCGTCTGGGATGTGGGATAGCTCGCGGAAGAAAAGGGTGTAATCCACCTCTGAGTCGGTCATTAACTGCATTAATTGTTTAAACAGCTCTGAGTTAAATTCAGTCAAGCCAAGTTTGGTCGCCCACATTTTTTGAATTTGTGTTTGCATCGCTTCTGCAAAGCCACGGCGTACTTGGTCGAACTGTTCTAAAGCTTTAGCATCTTCTGCCAGTAGCGGTCTCACAGCTTTCCAAAACATATGGTAATTCGCTTCTGCTGCGACGGGCTGATTGAAGAATGAAAAGTGTTCGCCGCCGCCAGTCCAAGGTTGAAACCAAGGGTCAAACATTTCACAAAACCCAAAGGGTCCATAGTCGAGGGTGAAGCCGCCAGCGGCGCAGTTGTCACTGTTAAAATTACCCTGGCAGTAACCAACCCGTAGCCAATTGGCCACCAGTGAAGTGAGACGCTGGCGAAATAGCCTAGCTAACTCAACCAATTGATCTGCAAAACCGAGATTTTGATCAATGTCGCTTTTGTATTCTCGCTCAACTAAATGCGACACTATCATACGCAACTCTTCTGATGCTTTTGGATGAGCATTGCTGTAGGCGCGGCGGGCAAATAACTCTAGCTGACCCACGCGCAAAAAGGAGGGTGCCACGCGAGTTGAAATGGCTACAGGATTGTCCACCAAAATATCAGGTTCAAAAGTGTGGGCGTCTTGAGAATACCAAGGCCGGGTAACGGTCTCAGATTTAGAAACATACAGTGTCAAAGCGCGCGATGTGGGCACACCTAAAGCCTGCATATATTCTTGCGCGAGAAACTCACGCACACTGGAACGCAGCACTGCACGCCCCTCGGCACCCCGACAATAAGGCGTTGGCCCGCCCCCTTTCAACTGCATTTCCCAGCGCTGGCCATTGAGTATTCCTTCAAACACAGATATCGCCCGACCATCGCCATAGCCATTACCCGTACCGAATGGACAATTTTGGATATATTCGGTGCCATAAATCGACAGGGCATAACCCGTCGCCCAGCCAACCTGACGCATCGGCTCATAAGCAGCAGAGAGATCACCAGAAAATACGTGGCGAAATTTTTCATCGAGCGCCAGCTCATCGCCCAACCCAAGTTCCTTAAAAAAAGTGCTGCTATGGGTGACATATTCTGGTTCTGCAAGCGGTGTGGGTGTCACAGGGACGAAATGACCCGAAAACACCTGGCGGGCACGGTGATCATCCCCATCGACCGTGGCATCAGGATCGGCATTTAAGCTGTCCATTAGAGAATAATCTGCCAATTGAACAAACTCATCGAAGGTCGTTACGCAGGGCTCGGCAGATAGTTTGGATAGAGTTGACATGGTTGCGATCGCCCGTATTATCGGCAAAGATTCATGCTTAATTATAATGCGGAGCTTTCCCGACGAATCGACTTGTTAGTAGGCCGCAGAAAGGCTGTACCGTCCGCACTAACGAGGTGTTAGGCAAGGTTATCCGTCATAGGCTAAATATGGTTTGCCTCTGCCCAATTTTTCAGGGCTTCCAAAAAGTCCAGAGCTGTTTTACCAAAGTCAGTGATCTCGTAGGTCACAGCAATGGGGCGATCGCTAATCACTTCCCGCTTAACCAAGCCCGCTTTTTCCATTTCTTGCAGACGTTGGCTCACCATTTTTTTACTGGCTCCCCCTAACTGTCGCGCCAGATCGTTGAAGCGCACTGGCCTATCTTTGAGATGCCAGAGAATCGAGCCTTTCCATTTCCCCCCTAACAAGCGCATGCCTCGCTCAATAGGACAAGGCTCTAAACAGGGTTCGGCAACGACCTTGCGACCCTTGCTGTCGGTGCTGATATTGATGGTGGTGCCCATATGAATATAGGTTACTAAAAGTATACTGGTTGATCCTGGTTACCAGTCTGATTATCCTAAGACGTGTCGCTGCACTGTGCCATTCCTGTCTAGATTGCCAGATGGAGTCCTAGCACAATCCATCTCCTATATTCGATTTGCCGTTCCATCATTGTCAGACATATTTATGGCATCCCCTGATATTCATCTCTACACCGCATCCACTATGAATGGGTGGAAGCCCGTTATTTTCCTTGAGGAAGCGGAAGTTGAGTACGAGCTAACCTACATTGACTTTGGGAAGAAAGAGCAAAAGTCCGATTGGTACATGCAGCTCAACCCCAATGGTCGCATTCCCACTATTGTTGATCGCGGCAATGATGATTTTGCCGTTTTTGAGTCCGGAGCAATTCTCTGGTACTTGGCCGAGAAGTATCAGAAGTTTCTCCCCATCAGTGAAAAAGCCCGATCTGAAGCGTTGCAATGGCTCATGTTTCAGATGGCGGGCATTGGTCCGATGATGGGTCAGGCAATGTACTTCCAGCGGATTGCGTCTCCCAAAGGCATTCAAGACGACTACGCTATCGAGCGCTACGTGACCGAATCCCGCCGCTTGCTCGAAGTCTTAGACAATCAGTTAGCGGATAAACCCTATATCCTCGGCGACGACTTCACCATTGTGGATATGGCCACCTATCCCTGGGCGCGGTCTTACCCCTGGGCCAAGGTCTCAATTGAAGGGTTGGATAACTTCAAAGCCTGGTGCGATCGCATCGATGCCCGACCGGCGACCCAAAAAGCCGTCACGATTCCCAAGCCCTTCCCTGCCTTCTTTGGCAAAGGAGATGAAACCAAGTCTGTGGCTGAAAATGCGGCTCGTTTTTAACGGGTGCCGTGCATTATTATTACAGTCGTCTGTATCGGTGTGACCATCGCCTCGACGTTTTTGCCCCGTCCCGAATACGCCCTCATCGGCATCACCCTGGGGCTCTTCTTCTACGTCTATTCAAATTTCTGCTGGACGTTGACCCAAAATTTCTCAGACTTTTTAGCGGAACCCGAGCAATCAACTCACAGCCTTCTAACCAGGAAAACACTAAATCGTACCAGGGCTGTCGAATAAGACATCTGTCCCGTTTGACAGCCTCAACATCTCGTTAGGCGGCGACAGAATACAGTTCTCATAGGCGCTTAGGCTTCGTGAAACACAACTTCAATGTTATGACCGTCTGGCCCAATCACGAAAGCAGCGTAATACGTTCCACTATATTCCGGGCGTATGCCCGGCGCGCCATTATCTTTGGCGCCAGCTTCAAGCGACGCACGATAAAAGTCGTCAACCTGCTCGCGATTTTGCGCAACGAATGCTAGATGCAGGTGTGTGGGCGCTTCCTCGACTCGACGAATACAAAGTGACGACTTGCCATCAGAGCTAAGCTCAATCCCGAGCGGCCCCTCTGAAACAACTTCTATGCCAATTGGCTTCAAGGCTTTGAGAAAGAACGCTTTGCTAGCCTCATAGTCGCTGGCGCTGAAAACTACATGATCAAACACTTAATAACTCCTAGAACGTTCGATGTTTGCAAATTCCCGCGCCTGCTACACACACGTACGGTAACTGGGTTCCTCTTCGATAACTCTCGGTAAAAGTAGTAGTGCCGCCTAACGACTGAGATGAGCCGCTGTATGCAACTTCTCATTCAAACAAATAGTTTTCTAACAGTCGGCTCCATCGATTGGTTATCTTGTAAGGCATATGAGGAAAAATTCAATGTAACTGTGACATTGCACGTATCATTTCAGGGGTTTTTCCCGTCCAAACATGAAAAGCGCGAAAGAAGGAACTCGGCTCACTATAACCCAACAGAAATGATATTTCAGCACTGGAATAGGAGGTCGTTTCCAGATAGTGATTGGCCAGTTCTGACCGTAAATGACTCAGTTCTTGCTTAAAGCTGGTACCTTCCTCTTGTAAGCGTCTCTGTAAAGTTCGTGGACTGAGTGCCAAGCGTTTGGCCACATCAACCATAGAAAATTGACCACTGGCTAGAATTTCTATCAGACAAGCCCTAACACGTTCTCGAAACTGCGAATCTATTTTTAGATCCTGCATCCGATTTTGCAACGCTGGCTCAAAAATCGACCACATTCCTGCATTAGAGGTCAGAAATGGTGTTTGGGCATCTGCTGCCGAGAAGATTACGCCATCGAATGCTCCCTTAGTTAAGGGAACTCCAAAGAATGCCTCAAATTCATTTTCCCCTGGGAGACTGATCGTGCTCTGGACCTTGAGTGGAATAATGCGATCGCGGGTTGCCAACCGTGCCAAATGGACAAAAAAGGTCAGTTCCATGGCCACCAATGAAGGGGGGAGAGGCGGCTGACCTGGCAACTCGCCTAACGCGATCGCGGTTTGATGCTCCGTTTGCGCTACATCGAGTCGCAGTGGACCAATTAACGGCTTGTACTGAGCCAAGCGCTGTAGTGCGAGATTGAGATTGTCGCTGCAAATGCAGGCAAAAATAGGCGGACTAAAAGATTCCACCGTCACCGATTGGGCCACGCGCAAGGGAAAGGCCAGATCGCCAGACAACAGCGTTTCTAACCCTCGCCAAAAATCAAAGTACTGTGCGATGGTCAATGTGACTTCAGGCTGACAAAACAAGTCGAGGGGTAAGTTCGCTTGACGAAGGAGATCCTGGGGAGCCACGCCCAAATCCTTCAACAGCACCCGCCAACTCATATCCACCACAAATTTTTGATTGACTGATTTCATCCCTGTTCCCAATTAGGATTTTAACCCGACTAATTTGTAGCTCAGTTCAACCAATTTCTTGGCCGCATCCATATCGTTTGCATGGGGATTTGGAGACTTCATGGGCCACCCCCCTTTTCGACATTCTTTATCCCGATACAACACACTGTGCTGACTAAAATAGCTTCCAGAATGGTTAGGAGCATCGTCAGAAAGGAGGCAGTGAAGAGAGGTTTGGGCTGACTCTTCATTACTATTAGTAATGAATGACTGGAACGGTAGCATCACAATCTGTGTGGCTTTCATTAACCATCCATCCCCACCAAAATTGGACCTGGCCCAACCGGGATGAATTGAAGCGGTGGAAACACCCTTATCTTTCAGACGATCTGCCAGTTCCATCGCATATTGAACCACGGCTACTTTGGCTTCCCCGTAGGCTGCAAAGTTGTTGTACTTTCGCTGTTTGAAGTTCAAGTCATCGAGGTGAACCTTATACCGATTCTTGGGGCTGCCTGCATGGACCACGGACGAGACGATCGCCATTCTAGACGGAGCACTTTTTTTAAGGGTATCGAGCAGGCATTCTGTCATCAGAAAATGTCCCAAATAGCTCACCCCTATCGTCAGTTCAAACCCATCTTTGGTGTATTGGGGTTCATTTTCCATGCAAACCATACCCGCATTACACATCAATCCATCGAGGCGATCGTATTTGGCCAGAAACGCCCCAACGAAGTCCCGCACCGATTGCAGATCGGCCAAATCACACCGGATCACCTCAACGCTTCCATTTAATCCCTTAAAGGACTGAGCAGCTTCTTCTCCAGCAGCAACCCGGCGGCAGGCCATGACCACATGTCCCCCTTGTTTAACCAGTTGCCTCGTGGTTTCTAACCCGACACCAGAATTAGCGCCAGTAACGATGTATATTTTTCCGCTGATGTCTTTTGCAAGTGTTTCTGCATCACACCAGATCACATTTTTATTGCCCATGATTAAATAGTTTGTCCTGTTTGTGACGTAAATTGTTTCCATGTTTATGGAATAACGGCGATGACATAGATGATAATTTGGATGTGTTACGCCAGAAGCTGATGGGGTATTTGCTCAAGGTTCCAGCTTCTCTATTTATCAGCATAGAGGCTAATTTTTTGTTGGCAGTAACATGGGGCGTCAAGTTTGTCGCATTTCACGCCAATTTTTGAAGAAGTCTGATGCTTTAGATAAAGCCAATTAACTGAACTAAAGCGCAAGATAACGTCCGCAATCACCGGGCCGCGACGAGCGATCGCCCACCTCCAAGTGCCCTGACTTCGCGGCTCCGGTGTATTGCATTGCATTGTTATCCTGCGCTTGTTGCGGCCTGTGTTGTAGAGCTAGTCGCCACTGAAAAGAGTATTAAGATGGAAAATAAATATTATTCCACCAGCACGCAAACTAAGCACACAGAACATGACGTTTGAACAATGACCACCACGAAACAATTTGGAGCAAAGGGCTGGATACCGGAAAAACTGGGCTCCCTCGCAGGCAAAACATATGTCATCACCGGAGCCAACGCCGGTGCGGGATTTGAGGCAACGCGGGTGTTCCTGTCCAAGGGCGCAAAAGTGGTGATGATGAACCGCAACACTGATAAGTCAACCGCCGCGATCGCGACCCTGAAACAGGAATTGGGCAGTGACGCTGAGATGACTTTCGTGCGCATGGACTTGGCAGTGTTGGCTTCCGTGCGGGAAGCAGCTGCGGCGGTATTGGAGACGGTTCCCCACATCGACGCGCTCATCTGCAACGCTGCGATCGCGCAGGTAGCGAACCAGGAGATCACCGTAGACGGCTTTGAAAGCCAGCTGGGTGTGAATCATTTCGGTCATTTTCTTCTGTGTGGATTGCTCTTTGATCATGTCGAAGCTTCGAGGGGGAGAATCGTGGTCGTTGGCAGCAACGCCTATAAAATGGGGCTGAAGAAAATTCAATTCGAGGATCTCAACTTCGATGAGAAATACACCGCGTGGAACGCCTACGCCCAGAGCAAACTGGCGCAGATGATGTTTGCCTACGACTTGCAGCGTCGAGTCCAGGCTGCTGGCAAGAACGTTCAGGTCCAAGTCTGCCATCCTGGCGCATCACGAACAAATTTGTTGAACGACACGGCCAGTGCCTTCAATAAGATTGTTTGGTCCATCGCCTCTCGTTTTATCGCACAATCCGCAGAGAAGGGTTCTTGGCCCGAAGTGATGTGTGCAACAGAGGAGACATTGGAGACTGAAAAGCTCTATGGCCCGACCAGAAGAGCCCAGACGGTCGGCCCCATTGACGAGTGTCCGTTAGATACGTGCGCCCTGGATCATGACATGGCAGCCAAACTCTGGATGCTCTCCGAGCAGAAGACGTCCCTGAGTTGGTCGCCGTAGTTCGACTAGAAAAGAATAAATCGCAACAAGATCTTTACCAAGCAGGATAACGGCAGAGTTGTGCGGCGGTCAGTATCTCTGATTTCAATTGATGGCCTCTGCTCCGTCCGCACCAACGTAGTGTTATGGACAACGGCTACGTGGGCTAGAAACCCCATGCTTTCGTAGAAAAAAGAATGTACCAAAGAGAGTAATCTTGCAAGAAACGGGCTATAAGTTTTATTCCTAAGGACTTCCAGCTTAAGTCAGTAACATTGACCCTAGGATAAACTCAGCGGCATCAAGGTTTAGGTTTCAGCCTCTGGCGTTTCAAAGTTTTATGGTGATTGTCTCGCCCTCAGTTGGCATATAGATGTCTTGGCGAATCGCCTCCGGCAACCCTTGCATCGCTGCTTTCAAACTCTCTCGGGTTGTAAAACAGTGATCTAGCGCCTGCATATGAACGCATATGATCTTGGCTTTAGCGTTGTTCTGTTTGGCTAGCTGAAAGAATTGGAGCGCTTGAGCTTCGTTCATCATGAGCGGATCGGGTGCGATCGCCTCAATCACCGCCCCGCCCGTGTGTGCAATCACAATATCCGGCTTATATTTCTTCAAAATCGCTTCGACTTCACCCGTCTCATCCAGTATTGTGTCGCTTGTCCAATAAATAGTCGGTTGATCTTGCGCCCTCAAAATGATGCCATTTACCCCGCCCATCATCTGACCCAGCTTGCCGATGCCATGCTGACCAAATTCCTGCGTCATGGAGATACCTTCAAACTCGCAGTCAGGAGTCCCCATCGTCGTAACGTTTGTAAACCCCATCTCCGTCAACCTCACTAGAAACGTTTTTCCTGTGTTCAACGGATCTGAAAGGTCAGTAGGCGACTGATTGTCGGGTGTAAAGATAGGCGTATCTTTAGCAAGCTGTTCCGCCGCCGCCGCGTCAAAATGATCCACGTGCATATGGCTAACCAACACTGCATCCACACCCCTCAAAATAGACGCCACCTCAACAGGAAGAGCGATAGTCGGATTCGCTACAATTCCAGCAAAAGAAGGCAGCGCCCCCTTCTCAGACAGCATCGGATCTAGAAGCAAGGTTTGACCGCTGTACGTCAGCTTCGCAGTCACGTTGCGAAAAAAATCATAGGAAATAGAAACCATCTAAAACAAAAGTGAGACACCCTCAGAATTGTATGTAATTAACGAATACGCTACCTGAACCAATGGTTAGAAAAGAATGAAAGCTGTTTTTCTATCCGCATGACGATTCGAAGAAATTCAAGGCGAGTTCCATATGCTTGTAGCGAGTTCAAAAGTTGCGAAATCCTTTCCAGTTGCGAAATCTCTACAGAGAAGCTGATCAGCGAAAGGGCAAACTATTTTCTATGCGATATCCTTGTTCTAGATAGCAAATATTCTCGAATGCTTCGTCGTCCTTGCCTGTCGATTTGTGCTTGGACATTCAAGCGTGATTGAATAGCTAACTCACCTTCATGGAAAGGTGATTCAGATCGTATCCAGCCCGAAATCACCATAGTGACTATCTCGCTAACATCTCTCTGCCAAGGGGTTACAAATCGGCCTATAAACCTGGCATAGAGATAAAACCAGGTAGCTGTTTCATCTGCTCAATCCAGTTCAAAATATGGGGATAGGCATCGAGGTCAATTTTGCCATCCCTTGACAGAGCAACATAAGGGAAGACGGCAACATCAGCAATTGTTGGACGCTCAAATTCCAACCAGGTACGTGTGCTTAAATGCTGATTCAAGTAAGTTAAAACATGTTCAGATTTTTGATAAGTTCGCTCAACATTGATATTGCTAACACCAAAGAAGTGATAAAGTCGAGCGCTTTCAGGCCCCTGACGCACCTCTCCTGCTGTAGTAAACAGCCAGTTGACGACCTTTACTAAAGACAACGCATCTTCTGGAAGCCACTGCTCATTCCCATACTGCTTTGCTAGGTATACCAATATAGTCTGAGCGTCAGTTAGCTTAGTCTCACCGTCAACTAGGGCAGGCACTTGCCCTAAAGGATTGATAGCTAGGTATTCTGGAGACTTATGTTCTCCGTTTACTAGATCCATCTCTTTCCACTCGTAGTCAACGTTCAACAGTTCCAACAACAAACGAACTTTGTAACTGTTACCAGACAACTCAAAACCATAAACATTAACCATTGGAGTTTCTCCCTTGTGTATGTAAGTGTGCAATGTGTGCTCGTTCCGGAGGCTTAATATAAAGCTCTTACAGAACTGTACCGTTCGTTCGGTACAATTGTCAACAAATAAATTTCACCTCCTGGGTCATGCCTAGGCAAACCTATGTACCTGCCCTGCTTAATTTGTTTCGTCAATTTGGTTATGAAGGGGTAACCCTCACCAAAATCTCTCGGGAAACAGGTTTAGGCAAAGCAAGCCTTTATCACCACTTTCCTGGTGGTAAGGGTGCAATGGCTGAAGCTACTCTTGCTTGTGTCAATCAGTTGCTAGAGACAAGTATTTTGCAGCCGCTTGTTGATGCGGCCATTCAGATAGAAAATAATGAGGCATCACCTAGAGAGAGCTTTCAATCTATGGTTGAGGAAACTAGCAGCACTCTAGGTGTTTGAGCGACAGTCAGGTGGGAAAGTACCAAAACACTCGCAGCCATGAGATTCAGAGTACTTATGCGGTGGCAGCTGCCGCCACCGCCGCAAACATGAGTTTGCGCACAGCACAACATTTAGCGTAGCAGCACGGCAAATCTGTGCAAAAACTCGTCAATGATATTCGTCAGGAAAATGCCAAAACCTTCTTGAACAACCCTGAGATCACGATTGATACCGTGGGGCAGCTTGTTGGGTATGCCGATGTTCGAGCATTTCGTAGAGCGTTTAAGCGATGGACAGGATTGTCTCCCAAGGAGTACCGCAACGAAATGTTCAAAGCATGATTTCTGCTTGTTGACACATGGCATTATCTGCTGGTGGTCAAACCAGTCCGCTGCATGCGCTTGTTATGTGTTTTTTGTCCAATCAAACTCCATCTGTTTAGCTGTTTTTTCTGCTAACGCTACTCCATGGGTTTTGCTGACTAAATGCAGGCTCATGTCAATGCCAGCCGATATACCGCCTGACGTGATGATATTGCCTTCATCAACCCACCGTTGATTTTCAAGGACCTCCAGGTTCGGATAACTTTTTCTGAGGTCTGGAATATCTTCCCAGTGGGTTGTTACTTTGTGATTGGATAGTACGCCAGCCTCTGCCAATAAGAAAGCACCAGTACAAACTGATGCCACAAGCTCTGCTTGCTTTGATGCTTCTATAATCCACTTCAACACAAGAGGCTTTTTCATTTCTCCTGTATGCACGCCACCAACCACTATCAGTACATCTATCAATGGATGATTTGAAATACCGTAAGTCGGATTCACTTCGTAGCCGCCGCGAGCGGTCACTGTCTTTCCAGTTTCGCTTATCAGGAAAACACTAAATAGATTTGGCGTTTTCGAGACTCTTGAAGCAGTCGAGAAAACCTCAAATGGCCCCGAAAAATCGAGGACTTCTGCCTCATCATAAATATAGATTCCAATGTTCATTTTTGTTTAAATAACGCTCAGCTTCACCCGATCTCTTTATCTCCAAAATTGCTCAGAGGCCATAAAACCCCATGCGTCGGATACAAGCATTAGTTAGGCAACTGACCAAAACCCGAAAAAATTATAGTAACCCGCAGATAACTCTCCAGTAACTTGCATATAATAATTTCGTCAGGGCACCTCTGTTAATTGCCTGCTCTTGCCTTTTTCGGACTCGAAAGCATTGATATCTCGTTATCGTTTTCAGCAGAATACGAATCAATAGAGGTGCCCGTCAGACTCAATACCTAAAACAGCTATAGCTGAATACTCAAAGAATTCCACAATTCCATCGAAGACAAAAAACGTGACGAAAAGATAAATTATTGCATTTGATGAATTTTCATAAAATCATCTTTTAGTCTCTCATAATTTTCATCCTTAAGAGAGCGCCCACCCTGAAATAGATCCTCATAATACTTCTTAAATAGTTCAACCACTTTCTGGTTTCTAATTACAATATATTCATCTTCGCTTCCGCGTTTTACAGGTGCTCTAGTAAATACTTCGTTTTGATCAATAATGATAAAACTAATTAGAGGAATATTCTCGGGCGATGCT
>JBCBPY010000040.1:0-54828 GCA_039820525.1 Cyanobacteria bacterium J06634_5 | reverse complement strand
GACGTTCAGCGGTTGGTTCAGTTCGTTCTGCGACGGAATATTAGCACCAGATTCGATAATATAGCACCAGATTCGATAAAGATTGGTGCAAAATTGGTGCAAAATTTATGGCTACTAAGTCGAAGGCTAAAACAGGGTCTGTAGTCGTTTTTGAGCGGAATCAGCTGCTTTCGCTCCGATGGTCTTGGCGCGGCAAGCGCTATCAGTTCAGTCCGAAGCTGCATGCAGACGTGATTGGTCAGGCCGCTGCTGAAATGAAGGCCCGGCAGATTGAAATTGATATGGCGACCGGGCAATTTGACCCGACCCTTGCGAAGTACAAAGGGGAACTGGTGCAGGGTGTTAGGCCAATGACTGGTCAGACACTGCTGGCTGAGTTTGCAGAGGCTAAGTCAAAATTGGTTGCGGCTAAGACGTTAGAGAAGTATGAGCACGTTGGAAAAAAACTCGCTAAATTCTCTCGAACAAAGCTCGTCTCTGACTATACTGAGCGAACAACAATTTTATTTCGAGATTATTTATTGACCGAAGTCGCACCTATTAGTGCAGCAGAATACTTTTCTGTTATTAATGCTGCGTGGGAATGGGGTCTCTCTAGAGGGTGGCTTCAGAGCAATCCTTGGACTGCGATGATTTCAGCATTTAAGGTTCCACCGACTGAATCACCACAGCCGTTTACCATTGATGAAATCCAAGCCATTATCAAAGCGATGGATGAGTCTAGGTCTTATCGATACTACACACCATTGATTCGTTTTTTATTCGGAACAGGTTGCCGCACTGGTGAGGCTATAGGACTCAGATGGGGTGTCGTTCAAAAGAATATATCTCAGATTTGGATAGGAGAAAGCTATAAGCGCGGGAGCGATCGCGGAGCCACTAAAATGCACAAGGCTCGCACCATTTATCCTTCTAAAAAAATACAAACTCTCCTGCGGAAAGTCAGACCCGAGCAATATGACGAGTCCACGCTGGTGTTCCCAGCACCAAAAACAGGTAGCTATATCAACGATAATAATTTGAGCACGCGGATATGGACTCGGACGTTACAGCGAGCTGGCATTCCACATAGGAAGTTATACAACACGCGATCAACGTTTATTTCACATGCTTTAGCGAGCGGCGCATCACCAGCTAAAGTAGCTGAGATAGTCGGTGATAGAGTCGAAACTATTTACCGACATTATGTTGGCAATAGTGATGGCTCAAAGACGCTGCCCGATATTGGTATTTAGCATTATATCTTGTGGGAGTTACGAGCGTAGTCAGCATAAGCTTCAACAGCTTTTGCGTGTAACCCAGGATTATCTCGATGTAAATGCCAGTCTTTGATCAGCATAAGATTATAAATAAATTTTCGAGGGCTAGGTTTCATATAGTGAAGACCTTTTGTCCAATGGCGATGATAATTTTTCACGGAATTTGGTTGGATTCCTAAAATTATTGAGACCTTAAATTTTCCGCCAATTGGATAGGGATCTGTCGTTTGGCTATCCAGCCTTTCACATAAAATATCGAGCTGATCTGTCAGGTACTCGACTCGCTGCTCCAGATGCTCATTGCGGTTCAGTACCTGGCGCAATTGTCCTGAAATCAGCTGTAGCAACTCTGTAGTGTTGTTCAGCATTGTCATGTGTCCGAGATGGGAATTATCTCAAGGACTTAAGCTTTGAAGTCTTATGCTCTCTTATTAAAACTGAAGAAGAGAGTTGCAAAGGTGCTGTAGTGATTACCTTGCGATAGCAGACTATGCCTGAGTCGATTGAGTGGTTGTGATTGTTTCGCAAGCACAGTAAGTTTAGCTTTTCTCAATTTCAGAGTTTCGTGATGTACTCCGCTGTTGAGACTGTGTTTGCTTCTGTTGTTGAACGGTCTTTAGCACCGTAGAGCGCACGTACTGACTCATGGGTGCTAAAGGCACTTTTCGTTGATGCACCTGGTGTTGAAGGTAGGGACTTTGATGAAGAATACCAACTGTCTGCTTGGGTGAATTGCCCGCTTTCAGAGACAGAGACGCAACGGCATCGTCAAGCTTGACTGCTGCCCAGTCATTTTCAGCAAAGCGTTGGTAGAGGGTGTCGTAATCCAGATTGGCTTCGCCAGTGACGCGCTTGGCCAAATCTAGGTACTGCTGCCGAGCAGCTTTGCCTGACTCGTTACTGGGTTGTTTGGGCTTTAGTGACATTTAATTGCTCTCACTACGCTGCTATATCAGATTCTTCAAAAAGTCCGCCGAGTAAGGCATCCTCATCAAAATCCACGCCTTCAGTACTGGAGCTGCTTGAGCTGCCAGCGGTAGTAGCATGGGTATGACTTGAAGGCGCTGTTGCGTGAGTAGAAAAAGAAGGTGATACCGGAGTAGAAGCCATTGCTGCCTGGATAGCCTCGGTAACAGTAGCCTTTATTTCTTCCTTGAAGTCACTGGAAGATTGAGAGTTCTCCAAGTCGAAGGTTTCTCGGAGAAGAGAGATGTGATGGGTTAAGGCTTCGACGGATTCTCGTGCGATCGCCTTTTTCTCATCATCGCTCAACTGCTCATCTTCCTGATACGCAAACGGTCGCCAAAACGCCGCCATCGCATCAAGCCCCTTGAGCTTCCCCTTGCGGCTAGGCAGCTTATCGCTCTTCAGCAGATATTTGAATACCCTTCCAATCGGTGTATCTCGGTCTGCATTGAAGGCAAACTGGATGCGCTGTCTATCGTTGGTGCTGTTGGGAGAACGCTTGCGAGCCATGATGAATGCGAAGTAAATTGAGCAATTTGTTTTAGGCTGCCACTTTGGTTAGTTTACCGATTAGCCCCTGAAAGAGGCCATAGCAATCAGCCATTCGTAATGGAATCGACGAGTTTTGAGCGGCTTCTGGCAGCTGACTAACCACATCGGTTAGTTGTGGCTGCATTGTATCGGCAAAGATCAGGCGGTCGCTCAATCCCAGCGAGCTGAAATAGTCGGTTATTTCAGTTCGCAAAATAGAAGAGCCACCGCCACTGAGCACAACATCTACTGCACCATCAGTTAGCTGACCTAATAGATTGTCTTGCAGGTAGATACTGACTGACTGCCAATAGGTTTGCCTGACAAACGTAGCTTGAGGCCCAAAGTCAGCAACACTGGCTTGAGCTTGAGAAATTTGCTGCGATCGCCCGGTGGTGAGTGCCAGCATCAGAGCTGTATAGTCAGTGGGTGGCACCCCCGCTGAGCGAGTTGCTTTTTCGAACGCAGGCCAAAAGCCGGGGCCATCGGAATTGGATCGGCCCGCCCGTAGCGAGCCGCCCTCGAAGCAAAGAATCGAGAGATTGCGATGACCCATCATGAGGATGAGCGTACGTCGCTGATTGATGGCGCAGTTGATGATGTCTAGCTGTTGTTTTCGATTGAGATAGAGCCCGAAGCCTTCCGGGAAGAACTTGAGGATGAGCTGTACCTGTTGTCGTTTTTCTCGGCAGACAAAGCCCTGCTCACAAATGTCGTTTAGCTTATGGGCGATTTGCTCACGGGTTCTAATTTCAGTTAGCGGCAAGGGTAACCAAACGAAGGCTTGGTATTGACTGGGCAACTGTTCCAGCTCAGCGATAACGCCCAAAGCAGCAGCAATCTTGTAAGCCGCTTTTTCGGATTTGTTAGCGCTGATACTGGTTGTCTCCAAGAATGCCTTGGCCGACTCTCCGACGAGAACAATTTCATCGTTGAGCTGAAGCCAGGTGCTGTCTTGTGGCCGACCACCTGCGTTGAGACTGGGTAGAGCTGCATCGGTTAGTCCGTTAGCGACAGCGGCATCCATCCAAAGTGGCACAGTCTGTCCGGGCTGAACACGATAGAAGAACTTGGAAGCTGAAGCACCAATGTCTCCAGCAAGGTGAATGGTGGGCGTACCCACGGTCGTTTTAGTCATAGCGTTTTGAAGCGAGCTACACCGCAATAGTAATCGCACTTTTATGATGACGGTTCATCGTGGTTAATAAAATGAAATAATTAACCTTGATTTCTCTTATTGGGTTAGATAAGGTTACTTTGTCGATGTCAGCAAAAACATCGTCTTCGCAGCTACGCCCTTTTGGGGGCTTCGCGAAGAAAGCCACACAGGACGCCAGGTTTCTGGCAAAAAATCTCGTAAACCCCACACATCAATCGGTTTAAGGATTTTTTGTCGTTTCACCCATTTGTTCGCCTCGTTTCAGGTGCGAATTACCATGCTCTCGACTAGCAACCTTTCAGCAGCCCAAGCTGAGAACTATTTCGTTAAAGATGACTACTACACCCAGGAAGAACAGCATGAGGCTTCGTTCTGGATAGGGAAAGGTGCGGCGAATTTGAGGCTAACTGGCACAGTGGATAAGGCTGTGTTTGGTGAGCTGCTGGGTGGGACTGGGCCGCATGGAGAGTCTCTTTCGGGGCAGAAGATTGACCTGAAGAAGCGACGGGCAGCGACGGATTTTACGTTTAGTGCGCCGAAGAGTGTGAGCATTGCGGTGTTGGTGCAGGGTGACGAAAGGGCGTTGGCAGCGCATCATCAGGCGGTGGCAAAGGCGATGTCTGTGCTGGAGGAGCGGTATGCGCAGACAAGGATTTCTACAGACTTTGGTCGGCAGCGGGTGACGACGGGAAATGTGATCGCGGCGGTATTTCCACATGCGACGAATCGGGAGGCGGAGCCACAGTTGCATTCTCATTGTGTGGTGATGAATGCGACTCAGTTGCCGGATGGGCGGTGGTTTAGCTTTGCCAATGAACAGGCGATCGCAAATAAAAAGCTCTTGGGCCAGATTTATCAGAATGAGCTGGCGATCGCACTCCAAAAGCATGGCTACCTTATTGCTCCCAAAGCTCATGGACAATTCGAGCTGGTGGGGTATTCTCCGGAATTGCTCAAACTGTTTTCAACCCGCAGGCAGCAGATTGAATCGTTGGTAGCGCTGTGGGAGGCGGAGGGGAAAACAGTTGTCGGTCAAAGCGGGCAGGTGCTGCGCTCTAAGTTAGCGATGTATGAGGCAGCGGCGCTGAAGTCTCGGAAGCGCAAGCCGACGCCGATGCAGCCGGAGCAATTAAGGAAAGGGTGGAATGCACTGGCTCAACTGAATGATTTAGCTTTGCCACAACTGCCCAAGACTCCGCCGATAGAAAGGAGTCCGCAGACCAATGAGCGGCAAGCAGATGTTAAAAGACGAACTAGATTGGTGGCTTCAGAGGAAAAAGCAGGCGCTGAGCTTGAACGGGCTATTCAGCATTGTGGTGAGCGGGAGGCGGTATTTCGGCGAACAGCTTTGGAGCGATTTGTGTTTGAGCATCAGCTGGGCCAAGTCAGTTTCGAGCAATTGCAGCAGGACATCGCGAGTAGTGCTGAGTTGATTCAGATTGATGACAAGAGAATGACGACGCAGGCGGCGATTCAGTTGGAGCTGGAGACGATTCGGCTAATGCGTGAGGGTAAGGGACGTGTAAGCGCCATTGCCTCTAGTCATCAGGTTGAACAACAGATTTCTGAGTCGTTGACGACGGAGCAGCGGCAGGCGATCTCACTTGTCATGACTGCGCCAGATAATGTCATGGCTTGGCAGGGCTCGGCAGGTGTAGGAAAGACGTATGCGCTGAATGAGGTGAGGAAAATTGCACAGTCGCAAGACTATCAAGTTCGGGGCTTTGCACCCAGTGCGGAAGCTGCCCATACGCTAGCGGAAGCGTTGAAAATCGAGACGAGTACCGTTGCTGGATTATTGGTGTCTGAGTCGCAGGAGGTTGAGTCACAGAAGCTTATGCCGTTACTTTGGATCATCGATGAGGCTGGGTTGCTGAGTATGAAAGATGCTCACGCTTTGCTGGTGCGAGCTAAACAAGAGAATGCCAGGGTGATATTGGTGGGCGATACCAAACAACTATCAGCCGTTGAAGCGGGGAATCCGTTTAGGAGTATGCAGGCAGCTGGTATTACGTTGGCCCGGTTGGATAACAGCTTGCGGCAGAAGACTGAAGTGCTTCGCAGTGCGGTGGGGCTAATTGCTGAGGGCCATACTGCTCGTGGCATTGATGTGCTTGAGCAGGCTGGATGTTTACAGATTGAGGCTGAGATTGATGCTCAAATTAACCAAATGGTTAGTGATTATCTAACGCTATCGCCAGCTGAGCGCACAGAAACATTGCTTTTGGCAGGCACGAATCAGGAACGACTAGCATTGGCTGGAGACCTACGACGGGCGTTGCAGGCGGAAGGGGTGCTTGGGCCAGATGCTCTAGAAATCTCCAGTTTACGGCGGAAGGATTTGACTCAGGTGCAGGCGCAGTACCTGGTGGCCTATCAGCCAGGAGATGTACTGATGCCGACTCAGGATTACAAAAAGCAGGGATTGGCGAAGTATCAGCACTACACGGTGAGAAGCATTGACCAAGAGGCGCAGAAGCTGGTGGTGGAAACAGGCGATGGTCAGTTGCTGCGTGTTGACCCGGCGCGGTGTCAGCGAAAGGCGGTGTATTCGGTGCAGACGTTGAATGTTGCAGTGGGCGATCGCATGCGATGGACAAAGAATGACCGACAAACGAAAACTCGTAATGGACAGCAGTTTACGGTGGCTGAGGTTTTAGAAAATGGGATGGTGCGGACGGTGGATGAGGCCGGGCAGTCTCGATGGTTTCCATTGCTGGGGCATCAGCATGTGGACTATGCCTGGGTGAGTACGACGTATGGGAGTCAGGGGAAGACGGCGGACCGGGTGTTGGCGCTAATGAGTGAGAAAACGACGAATCGAGAGGCTTTTTATGTGGCGGTGTCGCGGGCAAAGCATGGGCTGAAGTTGTATGCCGCTGATAAGGATGAGCTGCTTAAACGGGTACAGGTATCGAGGACGAAGGAAAACGCCAGTGACTACATTTCACTACTCAAACTAGGAGAGAATTATGCCGAGACCCAGAAAGAAAATCAGTCAGGAAATGAGTACGGCACAGCCGGTGACGGTAGAGATGTCGGGCAGTGTATTGGAACAGGCGTTGGAGAACGCCTTGCTCAGAAGTTTGCAGCCTTTGCAGGCGGACCTTCAACATCTCAAGCAGCTGGCGCATCTGCTAGAACAGCAGGTGCAGGAAATGAAGGTGGTCTCGACCCAATTGCCAGCGTCCTTAGCGAGCAAGTTGAGTCATTTTCTTGCGCAATTGCAGACTACGCTCAACGAACAGAACTCATCGAATGCGAAGGAGACCTTGCAAGAACAGTTGAAGCAGTTAATCACAGCTTTGAGCAGCTGGAACAAGCAATTGAAAATAGAAATCAGCTCGCAGCAGCAGTTGATCGATTCGATACAGCAGTTGGAGAAGAAGCTAGCAGGAAACAGGCTAAACCAGTCGTGACAGTCGGATTGAATGAGAAGGAGAAAGCTACAGCGCCTGACTATAAGGCGCTATGGCAGCACTTCTGTAAAGGTGTGACGGCTCGGAGTGAGGGAGAGTTGGACTATAAGGTAGGACAGCGGGCGTTTTTAGGTGGGATAGGGAAAAAATCGATCGCACTCATGCTCGTTTCTGAAAGTAAGCTCGTCAAGCAACTTTACCAGACTTATGGCAAGCGTGAGGCTATGATCTATGCGAATCAGTTGACTCGTAGGATTTGCCAGGGAGAAACATCAACTATTCGGAGAGCTCCCCCCAAGCACCAGATTGAGATGGACGAGTAGTACCCGAAGGCGAATCAAGAACTTCATTTGAGGCTCACCTCAGATGCATCCATCGGATAAGTTTTTTTATTTCAGCAGAATTTTTCGGCCTCACCCTTTGCTATCCCAATGCCACGTACCCCACGCAATCTGCAACCTAACTTTGCCTATCACATCACAGTGTGCTGCAACAATCGCGAATTCAAACTGTTACGACATGAATGTCGGGAAGTCTTTTTGTATGCCCTCAAGCAGGCCAAAGAAAAGTTGGCGTTGCTGAATTCAGGTATGAATCTATGATCGAGCAGGCACTGGAACATCCCAAAACTTGAGATAGTGAATTAGCAAACGAATCGAATGTTTCAGCATGTCTAGAGACTTCGAGTAACACAACGTTTTGCGATGCAGCCGAGCCAAATAATGTCTTAACCGAGTGTTCTCTCCTTCGACTCGAGTCATGTAGGTTTTGCTGACAATTTGGTCGCCATCTGGCACAAATTTTGGATAGACTTTCCATCCGTCCGTCACGTAGAAAAAGCACTGCCATAGGCTCACAATTGCCCATAGCGGCGCAAACGTTTTTGAGCTTCTATCACCGATTGCCCAGCCAAGAATACCAGGCTTGAAATGGTCTACGGCTGTCCACACCCAGACTTTGGCTTTTTTGAGCCGACAAACGTCTGAAGTTCATCGAGTTCTCCAACCTGTGGAATTCCCTCAGGGGCGTAGGCATCAGGCAACAACTCGCCGATTTTTTTCACCCAAGTAATGACCGTTGTATGGTGGCCATCTTTGACGCGTTCAATTGCTCGAAACCCCATGCCGTTGACATACATCTTTAAGCATTCTCGCTTGAATTCATCGGAGTAGCCAGCTTCATCATATTGGTCGATAAACTGGCGACCACAATTCACGCAGATATGATTTTGTTTACCTTTTTTCTTCCCATTTTTGCGGATATGAGTGGACTGACATTCTAGACATTGCATCTCTGAGAAAACCTCAATTCATACCTATATTATGCAACGCCGAAAAGTTTAACTTCAGGCTTTATGCCCTGTGCATCATGTCAAATCATGTGCATTATCTACTGGAACCGGCTGTCCCTGATGATCTGCCTAAAATCATGCACTGGATAAACTGGTATACGGCTATGTGTTTTAATCGCATGCTGAATCGCACAGGGCATTTTTGGGAGAAGCGCTATTACAGTAGTGGTTTCGAGAAGTCGGATTGTAGACGGGTGCTCAATACGCTTCGCTATATCCACGCTAATCCAAAAGCAGCGGGTATGCAGCGGGGGTTCTTTTATGATTTTTCCAACTATGGCAGCTACGATCGCCTCAATGATGATGGCCTAACGGAGTGGCATCCTGCCTTTCTGTCACTAGGAGAGTCGCTGGATGAATGTGCCAGTGAGTATCAGCAGTTTTGCAACCGCTATAAGCCTAAGCCCAAGTCAGAAAGACGTAGTTTTTGGGGAAGTAAATTGCTACCCAAAGTACTAAAAACTTCCGAGCGAAAAAAACGCTCGCCGGGCCAACTGCGACTGTGGAATGCATGGGAGCCGACTCAGCAAGAAATTCGTAAAGTTGCTGAACAGTTTGTGATGGCCAATTGCTATGACCCCAAGGTGGCTGCTCAGTTTTTTAATGATTCGTAGCGATGAACAGCGCTATCCGTTGGCCTGGGCAGTATAGGGGGATACCAAATCCCTCGCTGATGATGGATAGTGGAACAGTACCAGGTAACGAATGGAAAGAGAAAAGCCCGATGAATACGTAGCGAAAGTTCTCAGAATACAACTTGACAAGCAGCCTGAAGTCTTTATAGACTAAAGGTTACAGCTTGACCTACTAAGGAAAGGAACAAAAAAACTTTCTCCTCTAATCAAATCACCAATAACTACATCACCCCATAACTCCCTTTGGTAACGACCCAAAAAAGGGAGGTGCCCATACGGTGCACGCAATCTCCCACCCTCCACGCCATCCGACCACGCTAGCTCACTTCTGCTAAACCAAGTTCTTTCTTCCCTACGCAGCCAGCCTACCTCTTGTGCGAACCTGGTATAAGCCTCATTATACTGCCCTGGAGTATTGCCTGCTGTTTGAAAAATTCCCAACTGAACGCTGAAGCCATAACGCTCATCGGAATGCTCAACCCAGAGGGCATCCGTCTTGCGCAAATGGTCACAGCCGATATTCGAAAACGAAAAATCTAAACCCCTAGAGTATGCTGACAAAACGAGCACATTCGAGGTCAGCGCATTAGCGTATCTCCACCGATGCGCTGCCAAAGCCTGATCTACCTCCGGAATCAGTTGCTTTACTCGAAAGTCGTAGTGTTTTTTGAGGGTAGCTGTGATTAATGCTCGAAATTGATTGTCCTCTGTTTCGTCAGAGGAGGAAGCCCTCAGCAATTGCCTGAAGGAGGCTGCAACGTCCTCTGAATCAAAATTTGGTGTTTCAGAAAGGTAACTGAAGGCTTGTTCGTAGGAAGAACGAGAACTAGAGGGTTCTTGCTCTTCTCGCAAATTGCCCTCAACGGCATGGGCAAAGAATGCGATCGCCCGACCAGATTTCGATGAGTTAAAGACATCAGGATTCTTTGTGATCAACCCATCGCGCTCATCAAGTAGCTGATCAATTAGGGCTTGCGCATAACTAAGCTGTGCTTGTTTCTTTTCACTACGTTGTGCTTGTTTTTCTTCATGGGCTTCATCCAACGGGTATGGAAATGGAATCAGATGGAGATGCGCCAACGCAGTACTACTTTTTAAGAGCGCTTGTTTTAGTTCAGACTTATCGTCTGTAAAGTCGGTAAACGATAAACCAATTTGGGCGATCGCATCCTTTGCCGCTTCGGGTTTATCCATAGCGTACAGATCGTCAATGAGGTCCGAAAGCTCCTGAGTTGTTTCATTCAAGGCAGCAATCTTTTGTTGCTCCTGGGTAACTTCTGCTAGTACTTTCTCCGCGACTGCCAGTTCAGTTGTCGCTTGTTCTGCTTTGCGTTGAGCCTCTTGTTCTGCCTGTTTCGCTTGGTCAACAGCAGCCTCGGCGCTAGATAAGTTTTGCTTAAGCTGAGTCAGCAATACCTGTTGTCCTTGGGCTGCTTGCTGGGCTTGTTGGAGTCGCTCATCTGCTTCCTGACGTTGCGCATCAAGAGTTTCAAGCTCTTCCTGAGATTGCTCTAGTTCTTCATTTGCCTGGTCACGCTCCTCACGTATAGCCTTGACCTGTTGTTCAGCCTGGCCCAGCGCTTGATCAACTTCTTCTTTTTGCACCTGAATCTCGGTTAATTCATCTTTTGCCTCCTGAGCCAGGGTTTGAGCCTCTTCACGCTGCTGATTTGCCACGCTCAATTGTTTTCCTGAGAAGAGGGCTAATCCTCCTAAAACTAAGGAAGCCGCCAGCGCACCTCCTAGAACCAAACTGCCCCGACGAATCTTTCGCTGGGCTTCTTGATTTGCCTCTAGCTGAATCTGCTCAGCGGCTTCAGCGGCTTCCCGTGCGGTTCTCTCCCGTTCTAGTTCTGCCTCACGTTCCTTGACCGCAATCTCCTCTTCCCTCAGTTGAGCACGGCTAGCCGACAGAAACTCCCGATCTTCCGCACTCAGAGTTGCCTTTTCAGCGGCCCATGCCTCGGCCTCAGTCAGCGCACCCCCTCGTAACAAACGAGAGTTATCTGTCTTTCCAGAAGTAACCCAGGCTCTAAAGCTTTCCGCATAGGGCCTGAGCTTTCTCAGCTCAGCATCAATCCAGGCTTCATCAAAAATAGCTGTGTAGATAGGGTTATAGACCCGCAACTTACTGTTCCGCTTCACAATCAATCCGGACAACTGTAGGTCTCTCTCTTCAGGTTGGTTGCTTGCTGAGGTCTCTTTCGCTTGCCGAATTTGCCGATATCGCTCCAGCAAATATCCCGCTTTCTGCTCATCATCGAGCAACCGCTTACGAATTGTCTTTAAGTGTTCCTGATGGTCTTGGGCCTCCCAGCTATTAATCAAGCGAGAATCCACCAGCCTATCAATCGCATTCGGCTCACTACCTGCGGCAATCACTCCCTGTGAGTCCACCACCAACTGACATAGCCGCTGCGTCAGAAAAGGCTGTCCCCCCGTCCATCGCAAAATCTCTTCTAAAACTGTCTCTGGCTGCTCCGCTTGCTGCCGTAGCCCAACAGCTAAGGGCAACGCTTCCTCAAGCGTAACCCCTTTCAGATCAATACTCTCACCAATGTTAAAAGGGGTCCGCTTCGCATCTCCAATTAACTCTGACGGGGCCGCCACTCCTAACAACGCAAACGTCAACCGCTGATAATCAGGATCCTCTGCCCGTTTGTTGTAACAAACTCGAATCAGCGCAAAAAAGTCATCCGTAAAGGGTAACCCAAGCGTGCTATCAATTTCATCAATGAAAATCACAATTGGTTGTTCAATGCCTGGCAGCAGAACCGTTTCGATAAACTCCGCTAATCGCTCTACCGGCGCAAGAAAGTCCCGTCGCACCTTCACCCAGCTCCGACAGGCTTGCCAATCCAACAAACCAAACTGACGATTTAGTTGATTAATAATGCCGTCGTACCAGAGATCTGGTTTATCAACCTGGCTGTCTTTCGCAGAAAAGTCAATAATTGTTCCAACCCAGCCATCCTGCTGCTGCAACTTAGCCAGGGTTCTCACCATCAGGCTGGTCTTCCCCATCTGCCTGGAGTTCAGCACATAGCAAAACTCCCCTGCCTTTAGCGCCTCATAGAGTTCAGAATCACTTTCCCGAATCACATAGGACGGCACATCCTGCGGCAGCGCCCCACCCACTTTATAAAATGAGGAATTTTTACCACTCATACTGCCATCCTCAACCGCGACCGAAAATAAGGCCGATATAGGCTTTCATGGCGCAGCACCACACCATTACCTTGAAGGTTCACCAGTCCCATGCCATTCAGCTTAAACGCCAGCATCGATTTCAACTCAACCGGATGCTCAGACACTATCACCTGCTCAAAGGCTTTGGCCAACGCCGGGTGTTGCTGCAAATTCCACAGGTGTCGGCGCAGGTGTTCGCCATAAATGCCTGCGTCGGTAGGGGCTTCTGTCAGCAGTTGCTTTAGGGTCAAGTCTTGTTGTGCAATGTGATATAGCGCCAGCCGCACCAGATAGGGATGCCCGCCAACCATCGCCATTAAGGCATCCATATCTGCTGATGTCCAATTCAGACCATGCTTCTCTAGCAGTTCCAGCATCTGAGCCGCTGTAAACTCTGGTAGCTCCACCGCCAACCCCACATTAAATGGAGAAACGTTGCTTTCTAAAACAATGTAGGATTCTGTTGAATGGGCAATGGCCAGCTTCAACTTGGCCCAGGTTGCATCAACCTTGGCTTTTTCATTCCAGGAACGCAGCAAGGTTAAAAACTCCTTAGATACCGCTTCATAAGGAAACAGCCGATCCAATTCATCCAGACCCAAAAATAAAGAAGTCTCAATCTTGGAGAGCACATATTCTTCAAAGTAGTCAGTACAGTTTTCTTTGGGGCCAAATAACTCCTCATCCCAAAACTCAGTCACTTTTCGGGGCGAGAGTCCCAACTTTCGGCTAACCAACGCACAGAGCCGTTTAAAAAACAGGCTGGAATCAGTAAAGGTGCGCTCATCAGTTTCTAAAAAATCCAGCGTAACCGTTCGATAGTTGAGGGCATCTGCCCGGTCTCGGATACGCACAAGCAGAGAGGTTTTCCCCATCTGTCGAGGGGCTTTAACTCGCACCAGCCCGCCTCGATTTTCAATTTCTTGCAGACAGCGCGTATCCCAGGGTTCTCGTCGAATGTAAAACGCAGAATCCAGCGGCATAGTGCCACTGGGTAGCTCAAGGTCTGCCACGGGCAGAGGCGGACGCTGGGATGTAGGCGGTGTCAATACCTGTTGCCCATTTTCCCTAGCGACAGGTACCCGACGAGAGTCAATCAGCGTCAGAATGTCTTGCACTAGTCTAGGTGTATCCTCAGGCGTTTTCCAGGACTTCTGCTGGATGGTCTGTAAAATGCTTCTCAATTCATAATTTAGCGGATCACCCAGGGGCAAATTGATCCGAATGGGCAAGATGGCAGGCTTACCCAGCTGATCCAGCAAACGCTTGGCCGTTCGTACCTCACCTGCCACCATGTCACTGGTAATCGACTGCTCGGACAGCAATAGCAAAAAGTAATCGCACCGCTTCAGTTCCTGATCGATACGGTCTACCCAGTTCTCGCCCCAGTCAATACTCTCCGCCGACATAAACACGAAGTGGCCTGCCGCTGTTAAAGCCTTATGCAAGTCCCCAGCCAGGCTTAGATCAGGTTCTTCGTTTCGATAGCTAATAAAAATCTGCTGGGGCTCTACGGCAGTAATCTTCTTATGAAAAATTGGCGTCTGATCTTCTGGAATACTCTCCAGCGCAATCGCATTACATCCAAAGCGGTAGGCATCTTCATAAGAGCGGCCTGCCCCCAAGCCTCGATAGAATCCCGCCGCAAACTTAATCGCTGCTTTATCTCCAATCGCTTGTCCCATCCCCACGACACAGTCAATGTGCTGATAAATCGCCGCTGCTTGGGTATCTGAATAACAGGCATTGAGTACCACACAGTCAACTTGGTCAGAAAATAGTTGGAATAGCTGACTCAGCGCCTTAGTACTCACGAACTGAGGCTGACCCGATTCATTTTCAAAGACTAGGCCGTCTTGATCTCCACCATGACCCGCAAAGTGAACAATATGGGGTTCTGTATCCAGCAGTACTCTCTGGATATCTGCTGGCCTTACGGCCCAGTGGGAAACAAACTCAAACTCATCACGCAGGTTAGCGCGTTGCAGCTCCTCCTGAATTTCGGCTACTTCTTTACCCAGCCGTAGCCGACTCGTCTCCAATGGATTCGCTGTAAGGACGACGATCTTCCGCTTGGGCATGGGAGCAAGGGGGGCTAGCATTTAGGGCATCTACTCTACAGAGAATACAACCACAAACAGATAAATTACGCTCTCTAAAGGAGAAATTTGGCTTTTATTTGCAAAAAATAACCGTCAGTCTAGCGCTAGATTTGTCCAATGTAGACAATCGAGATGGCATTGGCATTATGGCTGTGAAATAATGATATTCGGCTTTTCCACACCATGCACAGTACCCGTTCGGGGAATGAGCATAAAACAATGTGGACATCCCAAAAATTGGAGTACCCCTGCTTATGCTTCTCAAGCACCTAATTCATCCGGCATTTGGCTATGTTCATAACCATGAGATACCTTATTTTCCCACTGACTTAAGTCCCGTTGCATCGCAAGCTTGGCGTTGTCAGATAAAAAACGGTCTTTAATGTAAGCGATCGCCACTTCTTCTATCCGCTTCAAATAATTGTTAGAGCGTCCAATTTTAGACGCCGCCTGATGCCATTGCCATAAGTCAGAAAGCTGCTGGTCTTGAGCAAACGACTCGCCAGTTCCCATCAGTCGGTCGTTCCAATCCTTGCCTTGGGTAGGAAATAGCCTATCGGCTTTCGGTAATCTTGAAACTACTCGCCACGCCATTAGCTCACCTGGCTTATCTGCATCAAACGCGATCGCCACCTTCCCTCCTTGCTGTACCACAGCCCGTAAGGGCTCCACAGGCAAAGCCCCCGCCCCATCTACAGAAAAGTAAAGTGTCACTCCACTCTGAGAACGGTTCTCTTTATCTAACACCGCCAGTGACATCGCATCTATCGGTGACTCCGTCAGCATTACCCGAGAAATCTGCCCACGCCCCGTCCCCAACCAAAACCATCCCTTATCCCGCACTGTCCCCGAAGCCATCCCCCGAAAAGGATGTTGCTGCTGCCAAGTCCCTCTCAAACTGGCTCCCGTCACTTCACCTCGTTGCCACTGCCCCCCAGCCATGGCATGACGAACAAACACTGCATTCTGGAAATCATCTGCGTAAATCAGACCCTTCTCGTGCAATCGGTCTATCAACGCTAGCGGTAGCTTACGCGTCTCAACCAAATACTTCTGCACCGCTGCCCAACGCTGCGCATTGGCTGCTGGCATGACTAAAGGCCGAGGCCCTTTGGATTCCAATGATTTGATAATGGCTACCGAAGGACGAGAGAAATCTCGCCCCGATAGCCACTCAACTGCTGATTTAAAGTCACACTCCCTGACATGCATCACCAAATCAATCGCCCCACCTCCGCCCTTATCGGCCAGCCAATCCATGAAGAGTTGTTCATTGATACTGATGATGTGGTCACCGTCTCGCCACTTATGTTTGTCATGCGTGTCGCGCTCCAATCCCAACTCAACTGCGACCCCTTCTAAATCAGCTTCTCGCATTTCATCAGCCACCTCCTTCAGCGAAGGTTCTGCCATCGAACTAGCTGTGACTGGTTGAACGGGAAGCTCAGCAGCTGAATTCTTCTCTTGTGGCTGAAATTGCTTTTGAGCCGCTTCACCAAACCCTTGATCAACAATATTCTTAGCAAAAATCTTGGCAAATGCTCGGTCATGCCCGCGTAGCTCTCCCCCCTGTAATGTATTAGGTACGGCCACTTCCTTAAATGTCAATCGGTCATTTCCCTGGAATGAAAACACCATTTCCGTATCGATGTAGGTGTCGCCGTTCTGGCTCAGGTAGTGAGTAAAGCAAAGGTCATCGCCTAGCCGTTCTATCACCAAAGGAATATAAGGCTCATTGAGAATCTTGAAATGAAAGTCTCGTTCTTTTTGAACCGTTTCCCAAAATCCTGCCGCCTGCAAGAAATCGATTACTTGTCCTTCAAGTGAATTTCTATTTTCCGAGGGTGCCCTAGCGAGCTTAATCGGTGGCCGAGAAATTTTCGGTGGTGAAAGTGCTCTGGGGTCTTCTAGTGTCCTTTGGACAGCTTCAGGTGGTGATTTCCCAATAGCCTCATCTACCGTAGACAGCGCAGGTAGCCGAATGCCCAAATAGTCCCGAGCAATCTCTTGAAATTCAAAGGCTGCTAGAGTGTGATGTCGTTGATTTATTAGTACATCCAAAGCCACATCGAGTTGTGCTGAGGTGACGGTGATAGTCATGCGACTACTTACCGAATAAAAGTCTCCTTCCACAGCAGCCAACAGCGTCTGATCCAAATAGTACTTTCCACCCACCCCCTTCGCCTTCGGCGTCTCCAAGACAAACGCCTCCTCCTTCGGGATCTTTTTAATGGTCAGCAACTCATCCAGCGTCTTCACTACCCCCTGCCCATCTGTCAGCGTGGTCATGAACGCTTTCACCTGTTCAGGCGTCGTCAGCACTACCGGCTCATTTTCTAGCGCCTTCTTCAGCTCAAACCCCTTCGGCATCATCAGCCCTTGCCGCACCTTGCCCTGGTCGTCTGTGTAGTTCACAAACTTCCCACGCGGGTACTTCTCAAACGCCTTGATCAAATTTCCCGTAAAAATCTGACACTGCTCTCGCTGCACCGCTTGAGCCGTGTCAAAGAGCTGATAAACAGTCTCTCCTTCTAGCGTCTGCTCAGTAGGACTTACCCTCAGCGAACTTAGCCGATCAGTATTAACGTTAGAGAGCGGAATCACCAGCTCCCGAGCAGGCCCCGCAATCAGCACGCGCATCTTCCAACTATGCGGCGCAGCCGGATTTGCCGACTTCCGCTTTTTCTCAACGCTTTCCACCACACCATACAAATACTCACCTAACCGTTCTTGCGGCGACTGAATTTGCACCGACCGTCCAGGCACAAACTTCTCCAACGTAGTCATCACCTGATGCAACTGAGTATCCAGCCGTTCCGTAAATTTCTCTCTGGCCTTCGCATCCCGCTTAGTCGCGATTGTGGCCACCCGATATTTCAACGTTTCCGCTTTCAGCTTGGCCACGACAGCCGCCCGCTGCTGCTGAGCAACCGTGAGCGTTGTGTTGCGGTTGTACTCCGCTACTTCCAATACGGGCGGCAGCTTTAGCCTCTGCCGGACCGCATCAATCACCTGCAACTGCGTCATGGGCTTAGCCAACACCTTGGCATCCACCACTTCTAAATACACCGCACCCGTAAACTCATTCAATCGGGTTGTCTGACCACTCCCATCCTGCATACCAGCGACCTGTTCATTGATACTTTCAGCCGCGCTTACCACCTCCACACGGGCAACCGTTTTGGCCTCCAGGTCTAGCTGCCCCGCTTCCAGGTTGCTATCCCCCATTGCCTGTGCCCGCTGCACCAGCTCCTGATAGTCCGATTCAATCAGGCTATAAACCGTCTCTTGCTCGGCGATCGGCAATAACGGAATGCGTCCTGTCACCTTTCTAACCAGTGCAATATCAGCATCACTATCACTAACTTGAGCCAACGGGAAATCTAGCTGAGCATTCAAATCTGGATCATCTTTGAGCAAATCGCTAACGACCTGCTCACCATATTCGTTCATAAAGTCAACGACATTTTGCAGCGAAATATCAGAGTCTCTAGCCGCAGTCGTATTGGCATTGAGGCTCGCCATCTTCCGACACAGCAAAGCCCCAGGCCGCTTTTCAGCCGGGATATCACCAATGAGTAAGGTGTAGCGTGGCCGCACCACTTGCCCTGTACGATGGACCCGCCCCAGCATTTGCATAAACACATTAATATCGCGTTCTGCCTGGGCCACAATCATATGCCGAGGCCGCTGGTCAGCAAATTTTTCAGAAGCATGAAGCGATATACCCGTGGAACCAGAGCAATTCAACAGAATCACATCTGCTCTACCAGCATTGAACTCAGCAACCGCAGTTATCTTTCCCTTGGCGGTTGTGTCTTGCGGTGGGCGCACCTTGTAAGTGGCCGAGCCATCTGCACTATAGGCAAGCCCGACTTTTCGTCCCGTCACCTCTGTGACTCGATAACCCGCCCGCTCCAACTGTTGTTCGATGTAGTCAATCGGGCTAATCGGAATGCTGTAAAAGTCACCGGCTTGAATGCACTCAAGCGCATCTTCATAGGCACTGACACCCCCAGTGCCCAGCTCGTCATCCGTTAGGCGATGGCGCGTCGTTTGGGCGCGATAATCTCGAATCAGCACATCCCGAGAACGTTCAAGATAGCGCTCTAGCAGATCGCCAAAAGATAAACTAACGTCATCACCGTGGTTGAGATCATTAGCATCTGCATAGGCCTTGATAAAACTGCCCATCGTATTGGCCACGGCAATCACAGGCTTTTCACCCTGTTCTAGAGATGCGATCGCCGCTTGTACTGTTACATCAGCCTTTTGCGCCAGCAGGCCTTGTTCAATACAGTTGTGCATCAGCGACGTGAAGTTCGTGCTCTTTGCACCTACGTCTCCGACCGAAGTATCCGTGCCAAAGGCTTTGGCCTGTGCCTTTATCTCTTCCT
Organism: Cyanobacteria bacterium J06634_5; assembly: GCA_039820525.1. Taxonomy (GTDB): domain Bacteria; phylum Cyanobacteriota; class Cyanobacteriia; order Phormidesmidales; family Phormidesmidaceae; genus Phormidesmis. Next base: position 35,820 of record JBCBPY010000040.1, on the reverse strand, counting down.
TGATGGTTTTTACAGCTTCTTGCTTGGCCCTATCAAAGTCTCGAATGGACCGCATGGCGGCGGAGAACTGATCGGCTACGTCTTTATCAACAGAGACCGTTTGGGCTTGGAAGCTTACACCTTCATAGGAGCGCTCACGCCGTAGCATATGGCTTGCAGCAACCAGCTTGCTTGCGACAATCTGCTGTAGTGGTACGCCGCCACGCAACAGAATATTTTCGAGCGAGGCCATACTCTGTACACCCTGCCGCAGGTCAGTGCGTCTGGCGTACAAATCCATCACGTCAGGGCGCTTGGCATAGGTAGCAGACGAATAGAACACCCCTTGTGAGAGATCGATTAGTTCACGGACGAACTCAGCACGGTCGGGAGGGACGCTTTCTTTCCAGCCGTTTTTGCTGCCGCCTGCTTGATGAGCTTCGTCGAGAATGAGGACGGCGTTGGGTGCGATCGCTCTCAAGAATTCTCGTCTCAACGGCTCTTTCTTCTTCACCGTTTGCAGCTGGCTATAGGTGGTAAACACCGCACCATATCCGCCTAGCTGCTTTGTCCGCATCACCTCCATCATCGCCTTCTTCTGCTTTGTAGAATTCGACGTGGTCAGCATGCCACCATCCGCAAGCGGAATCTCTGCGTTGCTATCGGTGATAAAAGGAGAGAAGTTCCGTAGGCCGATGTCATGAACATCGCGCATCATATCGGCATAGAGCGGCTTATCTTTGGTGATAAAAATCGCTATCTGGTCAGTCTGTTGAGCATAGCGGATGATACTGGCACAGATACGACCTTTCCCAATGCCAGTCTGGTCGCCAGTGATAAAGCCTGAACCACGCTCAATATTGCTGATAGCTAGAGCAGAGGCATCGACTTGCTCAGCACTGAAGTAACGATGTAGTTCTGGAGCAGAGGCGTAGCCTAGCTTTGCTCGTAAATACTCATCAATGTTGCCATGCTTACGCTCGAATCGTTCTAAGGCGAGCTGGGCAGCACTGGCCATATTGAAAGGAATCAGCGTTTCAGACGATTGGCCTTGGCTTTTCGGACTGTAGGGAACTTGCCTTGGCTGAAGTGAATCGTCGTTTATTTCTTCTGCTTTTTCCGCTGTTGTTAGGCGATCAATGTCATTAGCCATTCTTCTAGGGTTGTCTCGTTGTGAACTTCCATCCAGTCGGAATAGTCCGAGCTGTTCGGGTTGATTTGGGTCATGGGGAACGTCACGCCGTAGTGACTCATCCGTTCTTGAAATCTCCAGTTGTCGTGGATGAGGAGATTGCTCCACACTTGCCGCCAGGTGCCCGTGTCTGCTGTGACCATCACTAGGGGAGTTGATTGTGTGTTGTCCAACTGGTCGAGGGCGTTGGTCAGTAGTTTTTGTGTTTCTGCGATTGAGGTCTCGTTCGCCCAGGCTTGAATGAGTCCATCTACTCGGGTCTGCATTAGCTCCAGGTACGTCTTTTCGTCCAGGTTGGATAGCACTTGAGGTGCCCGAACGATAAAGAGACTCGACATTGTCTGAGGCTTCCAAATTATTGGAAAGCTGGGGTATTGCTGATTGAAGAAGGGGGAGATCAGCGTTGGGGCTGTGGATAGGTTCATTGAGAAGGTGCTCCTTGAGTGACTGATAGGAATCGTAGATAGGTGGAACTTGAGCTGCTGGCAGAAGGATTTGAGATCGCCCTCTGCCACCAATGATAATGAAGTCGATGGGGAAGCCTGCGCCCTGCTTTTTGTACAGCTCACCTGAGAGTGAAAAGTGTTGAGTGACATTGTAGTGGCCGTATAAAAGGTGGTAAAAGGCACGGGTTTCTCGGCGGTTGTAGCGCTCTGATCTAGCAGTAGCATCTTGCCCAAGCTTGCCGCCGAGGATGAGTGCAGCAGTGCCTTCATCCTTCATCACCTCTAGTGCTTTGAATGCGATCACCTGATCAATTTGGCTCGTCCAGGTGTCATAGATTGGGAAACGACGAGTACGACCTTGCTCATTTTTGAGCGTTCCGAAAGGAGGATTGCAGATGACGACATCAGTTTGAATGTCAGGACGGTAGACGAGAGCGTTCTTTTGCGTGAGTTGGCGGTAGCGCCTAGTTTTAAGTTCAGCAGCGCGATCTGGGTTGAGTTCATTGGCGATCGCATTTTGCGGATTAGCACCAATCAGCAACGCTCCATTTCCCGCTGTCGGTTCGTACACCGTTTTTTCGGGGCTGATGCCTGCCAAGACAGAGGCCAAATAGGCAATTGGCATCGGTGTGCTGTAAGCCTGCTGCTGAACTGAGGTAGAGGATCTGACGCCTAACCTGGGCTGACGTTGAAGTAAATCGACGAGTTTCTCATAGGCTTCGTGGGTGGTTTGGGTGGATTGGAGGGTGGCGATCGCAACACGGACAATTGCAGCCTCAATAGCCTCATCAACTTGTTTAGCTGATGCCGATCCAGACAAAACGGATGTCCCGAGCTGCTGAGCCGCGAATTGACGAGCATTTACGATACGGGTAAAGCCACCTCCTGCTGAAAAGTATTCAGCAAATGCTGAAACTAAGGATGAATTCATTCCAAACGCCTCAAAGAGTTTGCGTCAGGAGAGAATCATCGGTTAATGCAAGAAAAGTCTCTAGAGTTTTCCTTGTTCTATAGTGATCAAATCTTCAACAATTCGAGTGCTCACACCGTTTTTCTGATCAATATCCTTCACGATGAGATACTTTTCAATCGCCGCTTCAGATTTGCCAAGTGCTGCTAGCACAGAACCTTGCTCTAGATACGTAACGCTATTCTCAGGTTCTAGTAACGCTGCCTGTTCATAGTCACTCAGCGCTTTCTCGTATTCGCCTGCATCTTCATACATTTCTCCTCGTCTCAGAAACTCTTTTGCCCCTTCTGGCGCAGGATAAAGTGCCTGAGGAGCAGGTGTTTTTTGACTAGCTCCAATAACAAAAATGGCGATCAGAACGATTAAAGAGCTGGGCAATACGATAAAGAAGCGCATGATTCTCTCCTTAGTCTATTTCTATTGCATGGGACTTTTTCGCGCCATTGTTGGCGAATTTGCCGTTGGTGGTTTGGCTCTGACGTGCCGCCATATTTTCCATTTTGGCTGACAGTCGCTCAAAGTGGGCAAAATCTTGACCAGCTAGCTTAGAGGAAACCTCACCATTGTTACGTTCAAAGACAACACCACGTCCATCCTGCTTATCGGTAATACGGAGCGTATCGCCTTCACCGATCTCCAACTTGAACTGCCCATTTTCCCGATTCCAGGTGTGAGCCTGGGCAAAGTTGGTCAAAAATTGCCGAACTGTTTTCTCAACCTTCTGCGTTTTAGCAGCATAGGCAGCTTCCACATCAAGACTACCTTGAGGCATCGTAGATGAGTCGAGCTGGTTGTTTAGCAAATTTTGGCGCTGACTATGAGTTAGGCTGTCACTGACAGAGAGTACCGTCATCCGCCGCCCGAATCCCATGACTTTAGAGGTTTTGAACTGCATAAGCTCACCAACTGCATCTTTCAAGACATAGAGGTTTTGTCCCCTACGTGTAATAGTACAGTCTCTGACATGATATGACTGTTCGCCTGTACGTTCATAACCTCGTTGAAATAGCTGGTGGACAGCGTAAGCCAACCGTTGATTTTGAAGCGCGGTTCGCTGATTTACTAGCCAGTTCGCCCCTTTCTGAAGATGGCTTGAGAAACGTTGACTCGCTTGCTGTTTCCAGTCTTGAACGGTAGCTTCTAGCAACTGGCGAGTGTTACTTGCTGGCAAGTTTTGGGTCTCACGTTCCAGAATGGTGATCGCCGAATGCTCCCCCGCTGCATCTAAACCGTTGTCTGGCCCTTGAGTGACTGAATCATTAGCAGGTAGTGCTTCTGCTGACAGGGCTGGTGCAGATTGAGAGTCACTTGCGCTTTGAGTCTCTTCATTCTGTACTTGAGACGTTTCATTGACCGCAGGCTTAGGAAGGTCATTCAGTATCGGTTGTGGCAATCGTTCCGGCACTTGAATTTGACCTAGAATCGCCCAATCTAAATCGGTTACCTGACTATTAACTAGCTCGCCATTACGAGCATGTAAGACAACTGAGTCACTCTCACTAACAATGATGTCTGAGCCTCGATTTTTAATGTGGTAACCCTGGACAAAAACCTCGTCATAAATGCTTTCTGACTGTCGGAGTGGATTGAGCAAATACTGAGCAGTGATCAGAAGCTGACTCGCCCTAGCTACGGCAATACTATTGTCAGCCGGTTCAGCGATAGGCTCAGCAGTAGCTGCCACCAGTGGTTCTGCCACCAGTGGTTCTGCATCAACGGGTTCTATCTCAACAGGTTTGCTATCTACTAGAGGTTCTGCTGTAGTGGTCTCCTGTAAAGAGACTGACTGCTCATTTTGACGTTGCTGACTAGCTTGCTCTTCTACTTCAAAGTAAATCTCGTTGGTTGTCACAGTGCCGTCTCGCTCTTCTCTAAAAAGCAAAACACCGCCATCAAAAATTTCTATGGCAGGCACCTTGCGCAGATATTTTTCAGGGTTGACGCCCGGTGTAACAGGCTGCTGAAGTGCATCGGCAATTACCTTCAGGCTATTGGCGTCTAGCTCATGGCGGAAAGGGCCATCGGCAAGTTGACCGTAGACTAGCCGCCGTCCCATTTTGATGCGTAGAGAATCGGTCGCCTGTTGGTCATTACCGTTGGGGTTCCCTCGGAATACCCCCGGAACGCGCTGCGCGATTTGAGCGATCGCATTCAGTAACTGTGCCTCATCTTCTTGAAGCGCCTGAGCTTCTGTTGGGCTAATGGTAAAGGGCATAATGAAATTCTCCCTAATTCAACATGTTTTGTAAGGCATGGACTTGAGCAATACCTTCTAAGCGGTTGATGATGATCTCTCCGTTAATTTGGAAGAGGGCAATCTCATCATCGAATCGATACTCGATAAAAGAGGGCTGGTAATCTTGGTGGCATTCCCTCAATCGGGTCACGACACCATCGACGGTGCGAATATACGGCACGTCGTCAAAAAGCACTTCTATTACTTTGGGAACGTAGCCAGGTGGCAGCGGTGGTAGCTTCCGATCTGCCGCTAGGCTTTGCAGAATCGTGGGCTCATTATTCAAGGCATTAATCGCCTTTGTAGAGATTCCCCATCTAGCTGGGTCTATCGTTTTCGGACGCAGGGTTCTTGTAAACATACAATCAAACTCCACTTGGTGAAATAGGTCTTATCGAAAAACGTCATCAAACTCGTCTTCGGTAATATCAACATCGGCATTAGAAAAAGGAACCTCCTGATTTGAAACATTGTTCATCGGTAACGGAAAGAGTCTTTCCGCCATTTCTTTACGAACCTCATTTTCTTGGTCTAAATCGATGAGAGTACGCTGACTAACCGCCCGCTGAGTCAGGCCTTCTCTAACATTGCTGTGCCACAACGCTTCGCTACGAGCCTGAGTACTGTCCTCTCGTTTTGAGATTTTCACCTTTAGCCTGAGTGGTACAGAAGCTTCTCCACCGCCACGATAGGCAGGATTTATGAAGACACACTCTCCCTGGTCTAGCTTCAAGATTTGGTCAGAAGTCAGCAGCGGCACTTTCTGATAGTGCTCTGAACGGCTACTACTGCCATGCCGCCCATGAGTACGAGAACGAGTATGGTATCTCACCTCCTTTTCACCTAGATAGCTGGAAAATTCCTGTGCCGTTTCTCGATCTTTGGGATTGAAAAACACCTTTGTTCCACAGGCCGCAAAGAGCGCTTTACTCAGCTCACGTCCATAAATGTGCTGAAGCTGCGCAAAGTTTTGATAGCCCAGTAGGGCCACAAATCCGTTAGAACGGAACTCGTTGATCCATTTAGGCAAATCGGGCAAGTACAGGGTGGGTAACTCATCTAGCGCAATGACCAGTGGCTCTTTTCTCGCCTTAGAGAAATTATGCGAGATAATTAGATGTAGCACTGCTGCTAAAAGGGGACTAACCGCATCTCTCTTCTGAATGTCTGCTTGTAAGAAGAGAACCTGCTTTCCTGTAAGAGCTAACGGTACTGAAGTCTTACCACAAAAGCTATCGACCAGAGATTTGCCTGTGAACGACTTGAGCGTACGTTGAGCAGTCGCCACAATACCTGCAATCTGCTTCTCTGCGCCTTCGGAAGACAAAATCTGGTTTAGGCTCTCCATTGTCCAAATGGGAATCCAGCCAGATTCGCCCGCGACTCGCAGTCTTGAAGGGAGTTCGGACAAGCTCAAAATCTTGCCTGCCATCAGCAAATCTGGATAGGGGGTAAGTTTCGCCAACAGCATGACCGCTTCGACTAGGGTGGTGCCCGCACTGCTAAAGAAGTCGTTTTCTTTATAGCCACTATCCCGCTGTGCATTCTTCTGTAGAACGTAAGCCAGTTGAGAAGCCATGAGAGAATCTGTTTCATCACGAAGAAAATCCAATAAATTACAAACACTGGTGTAGGGCTGGCCAGGCGCAAAGATGTCTACTTGATAGCCCTGTGCCGCAGCCCATGCTGCATGAGTTTCGAGCTGACTACCTTTGAAGTCGTAGATGACGAGAGGAAATCCTTGTTCAATCGCAGATCTAATCGCCGGATCGATGATGCTGTACGTTTTGCCGGAGTCGGGTGCGCCTGCAATTACCAGGCTTTGCTGTGCTTGGGGAATATCCACATTGCCTGCTTTAAGCGATACCTTTGCGGTTCGGCGCTGCTTACGTTGCCTTTTAGCGGTGAGCCAGGCCTGCCGTCGTTCGGATTGGCCTGCAAATCTGCCCGTTGAAATTTTGCCTTTGCGCCCAGCACCCAACAGCCAGGAACCACCTAGCAAAATCCCACCGCCTAATAACAGCTGAGCCATACCAGCTTCAGTGAACGCAGCTATGATTTCCTGAAGTGTATTTGAATAGGTTTGTAGCAAAGTCAGCCTAATCATCTTGCTCAAGGGGGAGATACTGCGTTTCAACGACTTCGTACTGTTCATTGTTTAGAGCTAGGCGCATCCGCAGTAGCTGATTGCCTTCAAGCTGGTGAATAACCAGTTCTGGCATATCGTTCTGGAGCATGTCGCTTGTCTCTATCAGAGAAATATCTGGCGGTAAGTGTGGATCAAGATAGAGATTAAGAACGCTTTGAAAGCCGTCATCCGCTGGCACATATCCAAAAAAGGCACAGCCCAAGGCCCCACAAAGAGGATTATTTTCCGTCGTTAGATCATCAGTGCGAGAATCAATCAGATACAGCGCTTTGGTCTGGCCCGGTTGCCAGGGCTGCATCGTTTTCATCTGGCCTAGCTGATTGTCAAATCCAGAGCTTAAATGCTCTCCGCCTATTTGCATCATGAGTCCAGGCGGTGCGACCTTATGTAGAGGTTGCCACGCACTACTTTCAGAGCGCGGCCAAACTCGATAAACGCCAATGATGAGTGGGAGTGAGAGTGCTAGTCCGCCTGCCATAATGCCTGTTTTCAGCTTCATTGCTTCCTCTCCTCCCAAGTAGCTTGATCTCTTTCAATCAGCCGTTCAGCGATATCTGTTGGGACACCGGCTTCTACTAGCACAGAGACATCGACAGCGCCCCCACCGCTTGCAATGACTGTCCAGATTTCATCGGTTAGAGACAATACGCTCTGACCACCTGCTTCTCCCCATGTCCAGGTTGCGATCGCATACCCCTCATCAACAACTGTTCTGGTAATGCTGGGTGTCTCTGGCAAATCCTCTCTGCCATCTTTCAAGTACTCAAGCGTTGCTTGGTTGATTGCTTCAACTTCTGGCGGCGTAGCTTGTTCCTCGGGGACACTCTGCGCAAGAACGGCTGTTGCTGTAATAGCCGAAAAAGAAGATTCGGGAATGAAGATAGCTTTGGCAATACCTGTACCAATAACGATGAGAGTGCATGTCGTAAGTGCGAGTAGTGCTAGGTTTTTGAGTTGCATGGTAAACGTTTCTCCAAGGTGAGCATCAAAATAAAAATTAAAACTGTTGAAAGGTTGAAATGGCTATTGTTCTATTCGATAAACACGGCTGCTTCCTCCTCCATAAAATCCATTAAAATTAAAGCTTGAGTCCCAAGCGAATCGAGCACGGCTAGAAGAATTCGACCGAACCTGGGTGCAGCCTTGATTGAGGCAAATGCCAATGTGAGCCTGACTACCCTCAATCACAATGTCTCCGGCTTGGGCCTCGGACTGAGAAACTTGAGTTCCCCGACCGCTCTGCAAGTCAGCTTCTACGGAAGGAACATAGTTGGTATTAGTGCCTAATGGCTGAACCCCTGCGTTGGAGAGCACTCGATTCACTGCCCATGCACAAGCAAGATTCCCGCCGTCTGGCCCCATAGAAGTATCAAAGCCGCCCATGCTACCCATCGATTCGTAAATACTCTGATTCGTTTCACCAGCAGGAGCCGCTTTTCCTAAGGCCGTTCCTGAACATTGCTTGCCAGCACCAGCAGAAGCAGCCGTGCTGTACTGATGGGCTAATTCTTCGCCATAGGTTTTGAGCGTTAGCCTGCCATGAACATCTGAAGATCCACCATCAATGGGAGCGCCAGGGCCACCAAAATGAATCTGCCCAACCCGCTCAACTAATCGCTTTCCTGAGAAGCCTTCTTGCTGAGCTTGCTGAATGTTACGCCCTTGATCTCCTTTGAAAATATCGTCCTGAGCTTCAGCCGGAAATACACGCTCCAGTTCTGCTTGGCTAATGGCTTCACCTGCATCCAGCCTGGATAAGAGTGCAATACCTCCTGCTCGCTGACTGAGCGATGAACGAACATCTGGCCGGTAGCTCATATATTGATATCGGCCCAATCCACGACCACAGTTACTGTCCCCATCGCAAACATAGCTACCGACTGAGCCATAGTTGCCTTCAATACTAGAGAAGGCCGCTGCTAAAGCTGAAAAGTCTACACCGCCAGGGCCTTCACCACAAAGCCCAAAACCACTAATGAAGCTACTGCTTCCAGGTAATGCACTCGCTGGTATTCCCATCGCCTGTGCTTTTTCCACTACGCCAGTTGGAACAGATTGAGCTTGGCTGGTACCACCTAGCCCATCTAGCAGCCCGATCAGCATGAAACTCTTTTCTTGGTAGTTCAGAAAGGGAACAGGGCCAAGGAAATAAGGCGTACAGCCAAGATCTGGAATGCCTCTTTTGCAAATGCGAAAAAACAATGCAGTGCTGACAGTACCGCTGCTCTCATCCACGTCCCAGATCGCTACCTTAAAAGCCTCCCCGAAAGGATGTCGGCCAGTGGGCTCTTTGCCACCATTCACCATTTTTAAGAAGCCTTCTCCTCCTTCAACTTCCTGATACTGACCAGATATCCATTGCTTGCCGTGGAGTCCTGGAGAAGCTGTAAGTTCTGCATGAGCACAGTCTTTCTGGCAGACAACCGTGAAACCTGCTTGCTTACTTCCAGAGATAGTGTTGTTACGGTCTTGTTCTGCTGGCCCATAGGCAACATCGACCATTCCCAAGATGCCAACAGCACCGACTGGATTTGGCATCTTGTCTAGTGGGATGTCAGATAATCCCGGTACGTCTGCTAGCGTGCTGTTGCCCCAATCCTTCAGATTCTGAAGCGGGATGTTTTCGAGTCCTGGGATGTCGGTGATCGCAAAATTATTGAGCTGATCGCCTAGCGCTCCTAATTCTATTTGCCCGAGCTGTGGAAACTCTGATAAGACTGCGCCAATAGAATCAGATGAGCTGGCAGTGAGACCTGATTTTGATAGGAGTTGTGCAACTGGCTCGACCTGACTGACAGGAAAATTACTCAGGCCAGGAATAGCTGTCACTAAATCATTTAGACTCTGCCAAGTAGCCATTTCTAGACCGCTCAGCGCTACCTGCTGAAGGTCGAGACTGCTGAGTTCTGCAATGGTATGGAGATTGAAAATCTGAGGATATAGGCTGGTTTGAAAGTCGCCCAGTTTGAGATAGGTATCACTGGTTTGGCCTGCTTTCCATGCTCGTGATAGGTCATACCCTACGGCTTGAGAAGCCTCTGAGGGTGCCGTAAACGCCCCATCGGATAGGACTGGCGGCAGCGTTCGGAAGGTAATGCGTGACCAGTCAGGCACTTTCGCAACTTGTTGTTCCCATTCAATAGCTGTTGTAGGAATAGCTGGTTCAGGTGCAATACTGGCAAAAGCAGGTGCTGTGAACAGAAAGAAAAATAAGCTAATTAGCAGGCTGAAAAAGATGCCAATAAGCTGGACGGCTGGCCCATTCTGTTGTCTAACCGTCGTCTTAAACATGATCAAATCTCCTTTAGATGGCTAAAGTTGGACTTGTTTGGCCGAGTTCAGTCAATCGGATAATCAACGACTGAGAAATGCCAGATTGATTAGCCGCAGCTCGCGCAGAAATACCTTCTTTTAAGAGTTCAAGGAAGTTTTGAGTTCTTTGCCATAGCGGCTCGTCGATTGCGATCAGGTTTCTCAAACGAGCGACTTCCAGTCCTTGTTCAATCGCGGCTATGCCTTCTGCCTGTGCCAACTGAGGGGGAATGGTTGGCGAGGCAGCAGGGGCCACTTCTCGTTCGGGCTCAATGTTCAGAACGGTATAGCTGGGACTGCCAGTTTCTGGGAAAGTGAGCCGAAATGAGTACAAGTTGCTGTCGGTCAGTACAGTCAGGCTGGTGACATCAGTACTGGGTAGTCCTGGAAAGTCGATAGGGTTGATTCGACGCAAGTGAATAACACTGGCAGCGCAGCTCTCGGTAGTATCTGTCGCTGAGCAGTTGGAATCGTCGAAATCTAGGGTTGCTTGAGAGGGATCGTCCAGCCAAGCTCGCTGTATCGTTTCGTCTGCAGGGCGGAAGTTTAGTGTGACGCCTTGGCCTCGATAAAGAGAGACTGTGGTTTGAGCGTTCTGTGGAGCGGGAGTAAAGCCTTGGGCGAAGCTGGGAGGTGCGATCGCCAAAACTGAAAAGAAAAGCCCAGCGAAGGTTAATCGTTTCATGATTTATTCCTTTGAAATGAGCAAATGAACTAAAAACTAGAAGGGATCTGCATTGATTGATTAACGAAAACTTGAACAGATGAACCAGCAGGAATATGAGGCACTCTGGGACGTTCCTGCAATTTCTCGATAGCGCGTTGGTTGCGATCGCTAATGGCATCGAGAATGGCCTCAGATCCGCCTTCTAACGCACCTGCCAAAATATTGGGTGCGGGGTTAGATTCAGTAATGACAGTCGTTCCATCCCCGGTTTGGACACGAGAGTCGGAGCGGGTGTATAGCTCACCTACTCGGCGAATCGCGCCAAGCGCGAACTGCCCCATGTCCATGGCAGCAACATCACCACCGATATCGCCGTAGCTTTCTGCGATTAGAGGATTACCACTATCTCCCCGAATTAGAATCGTTTGATTCGGGAGCACTAGCTCGCGCTGAAATCCTTGTTCTTCCCAAATAGCTTCGGTGGCAGAGAGCTGTACAAGGCCATTTTCTGAGACGCGATCCACCTGGACAGTTAATAAAGCACCGGCTGGGATAACCGTTTGAGAGGAGTTATCTGTGAGCGATTCAGCAAGGACAACCATAAAGAGATCGCCCACGCCCTCATTATCGATTACCACAGGCGTTACTAGCTCACCAGCCGCATGGCTTCCAGCGACTAGAGATTGCATAGCACTAATCGTTCCGAAGCCCTGCTCTTCCAAAATTCGAGATTCGGCCTCTTCTAAAATCTCTGGCTCGTCTGTATTGGGAGAATTTGCAAAGGAATCTGGGTCTTCTTCTGGTTTACCTACACTGTCTTCTCTCGTTTCTTCCGATGGCTGTTGTTCCATAGAAACTTCTGATTGAAAATCAATCGAGGCATAGGTGGGAACAGTCGCGGAAGTGGCTGCAAAGTAAGCCACAGGCACTGCGCTTGATGCTGTCATACCCTCTGAAGAGGGCGGATCTGAGCTGCTGGCAACGGCCAAATCTCCGTCTACCTGCTGTGTTTCTCTACCACTATCGATATTGCCATAACTACCTAATCGGGCAAGCTGACGCCACTGCTCAACAGGATCAATATCAACGAAGCTCTCTGGGAAGGGTGCTGAGCTAGATGCCGCAGTAAAGCTGGGCTGTATAGGCGGTGGTGGTGGACTATAGTTTACAGTCGGTGGCGGCGAGGAACGAGTTGTGACACTCACAGCTTGTGGCTCAGGTGAAGGCGTGGTTACAGTGTCGCTTGGTTGACTGCTTGTAGTAAGGGATGACGGTGTTGGCTCTTGAGAGCCTTGGACATTTTGTACATATGCTTGGTCGTCTAAGGCTATCTGAGATTTAAGCGAGGCAATCTCTTGTTCAGCTTGTTGTAATTCGCTGTTTTCCTCAGTCTCATCAGGTTTTTCAGAGGTCTTTGGCTCCGTTGGAACGGCAGTTTGTTGCTGTGGTGAACGACCACCCGCGATAAAATAACCGGCTACTCCAAAAACAGGCACCAATGCTACTGCGATTAGAGTCAGTTTTGGGCCAGGTAGTTTCCAAATGGGACGAGAGGATTTGATATCGACATCAGCAAATGCATCTTTGCTGACTAGCGGTTGATTCAGATTCGGTGCTCCAGTCATTTGGCGCAGCGTTTCTTCATCGGTCTCTGCCTGAGATTCATCTTGTGCAGATAAAGCAGGCTTGTTTGCAGAGCCGTTAGAATTGGCTGGAATCGACTCTTTATGAATGACGGGAGGCTGATTTGGTTCAGTCACAGGTTTACTCCTCTGTATGAATGGGGCGAATTTCTTCTATTTGCAGACCGCTTTCTAGCGACTGGTAGATCACCTGTTGTTGAGAGGTTGATTGTTCTTTTAGCGGACTTCGAGGTGGCTCAACGGCTCTAAGGTAGAATCTTCGATTAAACGGAATAGTGGTTCCAGCAGGATTAGCCGAGTCGAAAACAATCCGAGTTGCCATCAAATCCACCTGCCAGCGACCTTCCTCTAAAGCCTGCGGTGGTGAAATCTGTTGAGGGACTAAGACTGCCGACACTTCTCCACTGAATACATTTTCTGGAATAACGTCGTTGCTAAGTTGTTGCAGGAATTGATCTCTAAAGTCAGGCGCGATTAAAAAGGATGCAGCCCAAGTCGTAGAAGGGACTTGTTTACCGCCAGCGACATCAACACCTTCATCCTCCTTTGTAGCCTGGTTGCCAGGGAGCGTTCCCCAAGTGAAGGTCATCGTGGCCCAGTCAGAAACGACTCGGCGAATGACTTCTGGCTCACGGTATAAGTAGTCTGCTGGGCGTACTGTAAAGGCTTTGCCATCTACCTGTTGAACGAGCGTAGGTGGCTTTTGGTTAGCAACTCTAGAAAGAGAAAGCGCCAGCCAAAAGAAGGCCATAGACAAAGTCAATATGCCAACTGAAAGCCCTGCGAAAGCGATTGGTAGAATATCGCTAGAGTCAACTCTTGGCAGTTTTCGTTTGCGTAGGAGATGAGAGAATTGCATGATTCATTTTTGCGTGTGAGTTTATCTGGGTATTGGCAAGGTAGATGTGCCTACAGAGACGATGCGGGTGACGCCACCTGAGACGCCTCGGAAGACGGCCATACCTGCACCGCTCGCGATCGCAAGCGCTAGCACAGGAGCCAGCACCCCAATCAACAGCAGAAATCCAAAATCACCTTGAGATTGAGCTTCAGCGGATACAACGACCGTTGCAGCAAGGCCGATAATGACGCTGTAAGAGAATTTCGCCATCCCTAAGCTGAAAAAGCCAGTCAACCAAGCCCATAAAGGTCGGCCCTGCATTGGCATTGCTGAACCTGCCACCGCAATTGGCCCGATCAGACCAGTTAGCAACATTGCGAGCTCTAAAAGTGTGCCGAAAGCCCACTGCCAGCCTCTTAAGAAAGTTTGAGCCAATGCTTGATTTGCCGTCTGAACAACCGTTTGTAGAAAGATATCGACCAGAGGGTTAGTCTGTTGACTAGGGTTTGCATCACGGTCGTAGTTGCTCTCTACCTGTTCAGTAATTGCCTTAATTCTGGCCCACAATCGCTGGACGCCTGGAGACCAAAAGCCAGTATCTCGATACTCTTCTTCTAGACGTTGTTCGGTGCGTTTCCCCGCATCTATGAAGCAGTTGATTTGAGCCTGTCCTTCTTTGGCTTCACAGTCTGCATATTCCTGTTGAATAAGATCTTTGGCTTGCTGAGAAACTAAAACGTCGTTTAGAGCCTCTAGCATTGAGACCTCATCGATCTGGATTTCTAGAACAAGTTGAGTTTGCTCGTTGATGATATTGCGAATGCCCAGCGTGACCGCTCCCAGCATCTTTCCATTATTGAAGAGTAGGGTTACAACAACCAATACCCAAATAACATGGGGCAAAGCTGGAAAAATACCACGCTCAATGGCATCCTTTACCCAGCCCACCGCGAAGAAGATAAACGTTCCCGCCAGGATGATTGAAGCAAACTGGTTGATGCCTAGATAAAGCCCGTTTGTGGAACCAAAAATGTCATTCCAGCGATCATCCCAGGCCAGTTGGATAGCTGCCAACTGATCGATGCTATCTTCGATGATGCTGGTGCTACCTTGGACTTGAGCAAGCAGTGAGTAGACCGGGTGCATAGCTCTTCTACTCCTGTGACGTTTTGCTTGTTCCAAATAGGCCAGGAATATAGACTGGTGCGCGACTTGTCCCCGAGATAGTGACCTGACGCTCTAGGCGATCGCGCCGGTTAGCTTCATCAATTCCTTCACTGGTATTAGCCGCTAGCTGAGCCTGAATTCCTTGAAGTTGCTGAAGTTGGATAAGTGTGGCGTGATTATCTGCGGTGAGCTGAGTTTGGTTTGTGAGGAGGGAAGCGATCGCAGCATCAATCACAGCGGACTGCTTCATCACATCTTGAGTCACACCAAGACTTTGAGCCTCTTCAGCCATCTGCTGAACTTGAGTCGCCCCTTCTTGTGAACTCTCAACTATCCCTGCTATACGCTCAGCTTCCTCACCGAGCCAAGTTTTACCCTGCTCACCAAGGACAGGTGCTGCGATCGCCCGCGCCGATTCCTGATCGTATAAATTTGCTAAATCGCGCTGCTGAACTACAGGACTATTGCTCAGTATCCCTGGCCCTTTAGAGGGTTTAGTCGTCCTTAGCTCATAAGGATCAGGCAGTTTCCCACTTTCAGATTGAATCCCACTCCAGTCATCACCCAGGGCAACATCCATGATGGTTTCGAAAATAGGATCGGCTTTGCCTAGCTGACCCATCAGATAGTCCAAGGGGTTAGAGTACTGGTCTAAAACCCATTGCTGCCAGTTTCCACCCATATTATTGGGCAAAATAGATGCTGTTGCGGCACCTACCCCAAGCAATGGAATCAGAGTGCTGGCACCAACGAGCAGAAGTTTCCACCGTCTCGATTGTCCACTTGTTTTCGTAACAGGCGATTTCGTCATAGTGACCTCTAGGTTGTTGAAATGATTGGTATAGCTCTAGGTGATGGATACTTTCTCTGATTGCGTCAGTTCACTTGATGCAGGATTGCTCAATAACTGAGGAACAGAGACTGATACTGCTTCTACAACAGGCGAAATCGTATCCATGGAACGTCCTGCTCTGACTGCCTCTACGTAGGCTTTGGCAAAAGCTGAGTAGCCCTCAAACTTGTTGGGATACTGAGCTAGCACACGCTGTCTAGCTCGCTGTTCTTTTTGATTATTGGCGACAGCAGCCAGTAGTTCAGGTGATGGATGATGAGAGCAAGCAGTCAGCCTTGCATCAGCATCAACCAGCCAATGCGAGCAAACCCGAGATGAATCAATGCGAAAGGATTCATCTGTGTTGGGCAACAGTAGTTTTGGATCGTAGCCAAACAGTCGCTCATAAGAGGGCAAGGCATTAGCCTGAATAGCGCCAACAAAGCGAGTGTTCAGGTTCTGTAAAATTTGAGTACCCGCAACTGAGTTAGCAATCGTGTCTGGGTCTTGGCCGATAATCAGTGGGCGAATACCAGGGCTATTTCATTCTAAAGAGAGATTTGAGCAAGTCGAGGCCCTGTCCAGCTTTGCGTTGAGCTTGGGCCATATTGTCAAAGCCGTGGTCTCGGTACAAATTGAGGGAGAGATTACGAGCTAGCGCAAAGTTGTTGGGCAGAGGCTGCACCCGAATTCTAGAGGCATCTTCCCCTTGTGTCACATCCCGCACATGGTGAACTTTATTCTCTACATGCCAGTACTCGCGAATGCGTCGGGCAAAGGATTCGACTGATTCTGCCAACGAACTGATGTAATAGCGAGTAGCAGGCGGCTTAATCAGAATATGTTGGCCTTTGAGAATATGCCGATAGCTCGTGACCTGGATAATTGTTTTCAGCCCGGCCCACTGGCGAACATCAGGTAACGATTCGATATTACGACACAGGCGAACGGTGCGCCGTTCCACGCGACCATGGCTTGTTTCTACCGAGTGAACATGCGCCACGGATTGAAAAGTCAGCTTGAGTGCTTTGAAGAAGTTACCATGATTACCTTTGAGCGCCCCTAAGTAATGGTTGCCAGAGTCAACAATTTGCTGACAAGTTTTTTTGGGTGTTGAGCGCATCAAAGGCAAAGACCACTCCCTGATTAGCCAATGCCTTGAGCACAGGCGGCAAGGCAGTGATTTCATTACTCTTCTTGTCTACTGGTTGAATGGGGAGAATCAAGCCTCTCTCGACGACATAGACAGTGACGAGTTGAATTGCTCGATGCGATTCTGTCGTACTCGCTGGGGTATCACGCAAATAGGAGCCCCTTAAAACCTTGCCATCTAGCGCAATCGTTTCACCTGACAAGGGCTCGATTTCAAAGAACTTGGCCAGACATAGGCTGTAAGCTTCGTAGTTTAAGTTCAGAAGTACTCGACGGATGGTGCTGTAGGAGGGCAATCGATGTTTGGGTGGTGCAAATAAATCTAACAGCTCGGCTCGATAGCTATCAAGCCAATCACTGATAGCCAGGAAACCTCGACAGCCTGCACTCACCGCTAGGGTAAAGAGCGATAAACAGAGGGCTTGGTCATGGCGACGGCCGGCACCTCGGCGCTGGTCGGGTAATTCTCGAAACGCTTCTACGATTGCTAACGTGCTCATGACTAGAAAGACCTTAATCAGCGACTCTCATTAGGTTTCCCTAAGTTGCCTAGAATGAAATAGCCCTGGGGCGAATACCCGACTTGGCACCGTTCGCACACACCTGACCAATGATTTGAGCAATGCCGCTGTACTTGAACAGAATCGGACTCTCATCAATAGCAAGCAGAGAATCTGTGACTTCCAGCGCACGACGAAAAGCCATTGATTGTGCGGAGAGGGCGAGAACTGCGGCTTCGATGTTATCGCCAACATTGCGAAGAGCAAAGATAGTGAGCTGAGCATCGGTGCGGATGCTGGATGGTTGTGAGATAGCGCGGCCTACACGACTGGTGAGCCAGCCGCGAAGTTCTAGAAGGATGGTGGCGATCGCATCTGTCACCAAATCCGATTCCAAACCCAAATCCAGCGCTTCTACCACATCGACAAAATCAACCAGTGTCGGCATCTTCTGCCATGCGGTACTACCAAAGCCTTTTTTCAGCGCGGCATCGTAACGGGACAGAATCTCAGCATCCTCGAAGAACGCTGCCAGCGCCTGCCAAAGCACCGTATGCACTCGCTTACCCATTGGGTTTTCAATATCGGCACCCATGACCATTGTGTCCAAGGCTTTCACCAAAAACTCTTTGTAGTCGTCTAGCCGCTCAGATTGTTCTTTTTCAGGTAGATGCCTCAAATCAGGGATTTGAAAGAGATTATTAGTTTCAGAGCCGATGTCGAAGTAAGCACCCTGGTCGCCGAAGAACTTCACCAAGTCTGTGTAGGTGGTGGTGCCATCAGGTTTGGGATAGTCGAGGGAGATAACGTTCATGCCATTTGCGATCGCCCATACAAAGATCTCAGCCGCCAGTACCGATTTCCCACCTCGAGTCTCAGCCAGAATCAAAATCCCACGATGCTTCGTCGCGAAATCTATTTTCACCGGCATATTGCCTTGGTGCGTAATCAACTCGATACCCCTGCTATCAATCTGTCTAGGACAAGCAACAGGCATCAACCCAGGTGCTTCATTCGTGAGATACAACTGCTTGCGGCCATCACCCAGCAGCCAGTCTTTGACAATAGGCAGTGACTTCAGCCACAGTGACCAAGCTACCTCCGTTTCACGAATGAACGCGCCTTGGTGAAAGGTATTCGTGAGTTTTTGACAGGCTTCAGATAGGCTCTCAGGCGTGTCTCGATGAATGAGCGCGATGACACTTACCCAGATCGGCAATGCACCCTGGTAGATTTGCTCTTGAGCATCCACGCCTTGCTTCATTCGCATCTGCGAAGCCACATCTACGTTTTTCAGCAAGTTGGCGCGAAAAGTCGCTGTTAGATTTTGCTTCGTGAGTCGTTGCAGCGTAATACGGGTCATCGTCCTATCCGCCGCTGCCAGCTCACAGACGAATTCACAGTCAGAGAACTGAGAAAGCGCCTGCCAAAGAAAATAGAGCTGATGATCAGGCGAAGTGAACCCCATTGGCTTGGACTCTAGAACGACCGCACCGACGAACTGGTCTTTGACCTTCACCCATTGTCGGTCTGCTTTGGGATGGGAAGGCCGACCATTCTCACCGCGAATCAATACCGAAGTAGCATGGAGTTCCTCATTGATTTGTTCAGTAAAGGAAAGACCGTTTGGTGTTTCAGAGAGGGTGAGGCATTGAGGAATAGGCCGAGGGGCAGCGTGATTGAACTGTGATTCCAGGTATGCCCAAAGCTGCTCAGCATCCATAGGAGAGGCTTGCAAACCCATACGGGAATTAATTTGTTGTTCCCAATGCAGATAACCATCGGTGAAAGCAGCATTCAACAGTTGACTGTATTCCTGCTGTTCCTTCTGATCTTTAGCACCTTTGAAGGTATCGTACTTATCGACGAACCAAGCCAGTACTTTTTCAGTTTGGTCAGAGTGGGTGCTCTTCCCTGCTTCGATGGTGTAACTGGCAAATAGATACATCTGCTTAGGCTGACGCTGTCCCTGAGTTGTCATTTCACGAACGGCTCGTTGCTGGGCCATAAGCAAGAACTTAGACTCCAGCCCTGCATTGCTGTGAACGAGAGATTCCAGCTCTTGTTGCCTGGAAATATCTTCGCCGAAGGACTGTAGATGGATACGTATCCGGTCGCCAGGACGAAAGCCTTTGAGCCCTTCCTCTAAGTGGCCCAATACAGTTTCTGCTTGTCCTTGAGCAAGTAGGGTATGGATGCCAACAGGTTGGAAGCCAAAGACAAAGGTAAACTGACTTCGCTTCTTCAACAGATAGGCACCGACATCGCGACCTCGAAGAGAGATCCTGCAAATGCATTCCAGATGAGATTCATCCTCAAAGGGCTTAAAGGCGTAGCGTTGAGTTCCGAGACGTTGTTTAGTCATGCGTCTGCTCACCTCCATAGTTGAGCTGATGGGATTTAAATCAGGGTAGATATCGGTGGTAGAGTACGAATCCTCGACTCCAATTGGGGACGCTCACCAGTTTGTTTGTGAACTGCCAAGTCTTTTCACCCACCACGACCCACCAAGTGCAGGTTAGCCAGGCAGTGAGCAAAAGAAATGAAGCGAAGCCGAGGCTCAGTAAAATCTGCGTGAAACAATAGCTGCCAACCAAGATGACGATCGAAGGGGCTAGCAAGCTAGTCGGTATGGGGCCGAGCGTAGGTTGAGCGCCAAGGCTTTGATTGACCGTACAAAACAGACGACGCTGAGTTGTGTCAGCCATGGCTTACGTTCCGCCTCCTGCTGCTGCTCCAAAGAACACTTTACTCATGCCTTCTACAACAACTACAGCCGCAACAACAATGAAGGCATTCTGCATCAGCGGTTGCCACTGTTCACCCCGCTGCGCTTGGTATACGGCAAACAGAATGAAGCCCACAGACGTGACCCAAATGACGATTCGCAGTACCCCGAACATGAACGAGATGATGGTTTGATCGATATTCGTACCGAAAATAGTTTTGACTTGGCTCTCTACAGTTTTGAACAGTTGAGCCGAGGCAGGATCTGCATGGGTGGTGATGCTACAAAATAGCAGTACACCAATGCAGACGCCCAGAATCCTCCAACCGGAGAAGCGAGACAGCGAGGGATAGCGAGTGAAAGACAATCGAGCGGATAACAAATTAATCAGCGCCACCAGTTGGTTTCTGGCGAAGCTAGATGGGTTGAAACGACCAGACGAACGGTGAGCGCGAGAACGCGCCCTCTGCAAATAATTCATAGTTCTACTCTCTTGAAGTGATTAACGAGAAGTAGGCAAAAGCCTATTAAACAGAAGAATCAAAGGAAATGTATTGACTTCTTCTCTGCAACGTAAGCCAGGAGCAAAAGTAGCACTTATTTGAAACTTAGTACTACTTAAAGTATGTTCTAGTAAATAAATATCAGGCATCTTCTTATACTTTCTTAATTATTTATGCTTCCGAAAGAAAGTGAACGCTGCATAAAGGTCAATGAACGCAACGAAATAAACTGATATTGCGTATTAATTCCAGACAGCACTCGATATTTTTCAAATGGTATTAAGTAATACTATTTGAAAAATATATCTACTTTGTAGGTCGTATAAAGGAAAACTGTGCGACCTATCAAAATCGATTAATGAAGGGCTAGGATAGCAAGAGTTTGTCTGGCTTCTGTAATGTCTGATTCTGCTCCTACAAATAAGCCTCAAAAGTCGAAAAGTGGGTCATCTGGAGGCAGTAAGCCTATTGATAGTGGATGCCGTCCTACCTTTTATATGAGTACAGAGCTGCTGGCGGCGATTGATGCTCAGTGTGCTCAAGATGGGGGGAAGAAGCGATCGCCCTTCTTGGCTGAACTCATGGAACTATTGCTGAGTGGCCCAATGGGCGAGCAACTACGGGTGAATGCGGCCAAGAATCGGCGCAGTTTGGCCCACGAGCTGGAAGCTAACTTAGTGCTCTTCAATGAGCATGTTCCAACGGCTGAGATTGCTGAGCTAGCTGAGGCGAGCCAGCGCAACCCGGATCAGATGCTGGTGAGGTTAGTACTACTGGGACTGAGAGTCTACCGAAATTCAGTTGCCCGTATGGAAGCAGAAGTCCAAGAAGGCAATGATTTGGTATAACTGGCGACATTCTCTGCGTATTTTTACGTATTGTCCGGATAGTACTTAAGTACTGAGAAAAATCTATTGTAGACGTGTTCTTGTCTTTACTTATCTCCCTTGAACGCTTCTATTCTGAGTGCCTGAAAACATCGTCTTCCTTCTTCGCTGTTAATTATTCAGCTTTGCAGGTGGGTGTATGAACCGATACATAACAAGGCGCTATGTTGCTGTGTGTTGGACGGAAGCCATGCGGCTCGCTAACTTAGACGGGACTCCCTTAGGCAGCATCAAGCGTCATCAAAATTTAGAGTTGCTCCACCGCACGGAGTGGTGGGCATGGTGGTCTGATGAGCATTTGACGACGGCGATTGGCCTACCGGAAGCACTGTGTCCTGAAGGGTTGTCAGTAGATGCGATCGCCCTAATGGATCAGGTGTGGCTTGGTGGAATAATCTTGCCACAATGTGGCTGGGCTTTGCTGGCGAAAATAGAAAATGTCGTAACCCGTGAAAGAGTTTGTCTATCGAGTAATCAGGAGCTTTCTCGATGTCAGGAAAAACTGACTTTGCGATTTTTAGATGGCGCAGAGAGAGTCCTTTATCGTTGTTGTGTGGAGGACGAAGGGATCTGTCAGTGCGATATTGTTGCCAACTTGCCCTGTCGAAATTTCATCGTTTGACAACATTCTTTGCCAAATAGTTGACGTATAAAAAACGGCACTGATAATCTAGCGATAAGTGTCATTCGTTACCCGCGACTTCTGCGATGTGAATGGCCCACTGCCTCGAAAAATTTAGTCGCCCCCAACGTTGGCTGCAACCGACGCTGAGGGCTCGCCCCCAAACTGTGCATGCCAGTTGTGGAGGTTGTGGTCATGATGCCATAGCCACCCTAACTTTTAGCAAGTTGGGGTGGCTAACTTTTTCGGGGTTTCTTCCAACCACTTCCGGAGAAACCCATGAAAACAACCAATCTACTGACCGTGCGATCTCTGTCTAAGAGCCTGCCTGAGGCTCAAAACCCGCTCCCTGCCTTATCTTCTTCAGGAGGTGGAGAAGAGCGAGAAATCCTGCGCCACATTTTGCTCGGTAGCCCTGGTGCGGTAAGGCAGACGATTCATCTACTCCATAGCTTGCACTATGCCGAAACGGTACTGTGGAGCCCGATCATGACCATTGAGGAGCCTTTGATTATTACGCCTGAGCAAGGGGAGGCGATGAGTCTATTGCGTAGGCAGGTATAGCTGGTTACTTGCGGCAAGGCTGCATAGGGAATTCAGGTTTCTGATGCAGCCTTATCTACAAGCTTGTGAACTACGACTTTGGTATAGCTTGCCTCATGATCTGAATAATCTTCCCATATGCGGGAGGGTCACCAGTCAGAGCTTCTAGTGTTTTGTGTCGAATATCTTCGTACTGGCCAATTTTGCTAGTCCATTCGCCATTGGCCAGTTGTCTAGCGACATGCCTTGGTACCTTTTGCGCATCACCGTAGATAGCAAGTTTTAAAAAGCCCGGTTCTAATGATGCGTCATCACAGACCTCATAGCCAATGGTTCCAAATGCAGCAATGAAAGCTGATAGCGTCTCTTCTCGGGGTACACCTATGGGCCAGTATTCTTGCCCCATGGCATCTGGCCACCACCATTCATCTTCTGTCTCAGCGGCCCAGGCGACACAGTTGTAGTCAATGGTGTCTGGACTGGTGATGGTGTAGCCCGCGCGAGCTAAGTTGGGAAACTGCTGCTCTAGGTGTTCTTTTGCGTAGGCATTCCAAGCGCTATTGCCTACCATTGATATCCTTTCTGCTTCCCCCAAGCTAACCAGGCTTCGACCATTTTTTTCGTTCTGCCGCGATCGCCCGCAGGCACAGGGTCTTCTCTGGTAATCGATTTCAACGCCCAAAACCAACGACCAGAGCGCCTTTCCACTTCTCTCAATAGCAGGGGTACCGCAGGCTGTCCCAGGCCAATAATCTGCTGATAGGTCGGGTGAATCGCAATACGTTGGGTAGAGGACTCAGATCGCGTTTCTGATAGCACTGACTGAACCAGTTCGTTAAAAATACGTTCTAAGTCATCGGGTTCGTATTTTGACAGGTGGGATGGAATAGTGGCTGTCATGGGTTGACGATAACGAGCTTGCCTCTATTGTATTAGGCATTCTGAAGTTTGCTGTCCTTCCGTGAAATAAGGCTGAAGTCCACACATTTACTAGGGTTTTTCTGGTAAGGTGTTGCTAGTTAAAGGGGTGTGGTGCTATCTGTATCGGGGCATCGATGAGGATGGCAATCTAGTAGACGTTCGCGTCAGCAAAACGCGTGATATAGCTGGAACCAAAGCCTTCTTTACCCAGGCCATTGGTCTGCATGAAGATACACCAGAGAAAGTCGCCACTGATGGTTTAGCTTCCTACCCCAGAGCCATTGAGGAAAAGTTGGGTGCAGATATCGAACATGAGGTTCGCCCCTGCACGGCCAATCCAGTCGAACAAAGCCATCGGCGCATCAAGCATCGCTATTATCCTACGCTTGGGTTTAGCGAGTTTGAAGCAGCTCAAAGATTTTGCCGGGCGGTGGATGAAGTAAGCAACTTTTTGAGGCCGCGAAGTCGGATGGCAGAATTCGTATGTCTGCGTGATCGCAGAAAGCGATTTCTGCAAGGGGTTGAGGAATTGGAGGTATTGTTCTTGGCCGCTTAAGCTGAGATAGAGGTGAGGAGCGATCGCATTGCTATAGTTTCAACGTCACTTGGCTACTGACTTCTGACATTTTCCCCTGTCTCAGATATAACTAATCTGACGACATCGAAAACTACTGGTTCCAAGATGGATGAGATTTATCAATAAGCGAGATCTAAAATCAATTGAGGACTTTGTAACCATTTTGAGGTAATTCAATCCCAAGCTGTTTCAAGGCCCAAATATATTCTTTCGGCAATTGCGCTTTCATAGAGTCAGGATAATTGTTCAACTGACGGGACAGTTCAGCTTGGAAAGCACCTTGTCCCATTTGATGAATAGTCTTTTGATAGTTTTGTAAGGCTAACTGACGCGCAAGCCTAACTGTGATATAGCGACTCAGTACGTACTCTTTGTCAGGCAGAAGAGAAAGACAAGTTCCTTGGCGATTTACCTGGATCAGCATTTCTCTGTACTTGCTTTCTTCTGAATTCTGATTTGGGAGAGATGTTCCGACCAGATAATAGTTGTTATTTTTGTCTTTAACCTCACCTGAGAGATCAGTTTTCACTGCTTGAGAGGGTAAACAACTCAATATCTCTACTGGAAGGGGTTTAGTCATTGAGCCTGTTTCTATTCTGAGTACAAGTTGTCCAACTATAAGAATCAGCGTCAAAATACTGATTAGCGCAAAAAGCCAATTTCTATGAACTCTAAGAATCATCATTTGCACCCTCTGATAAGGAATTACTCAGGTTTAGATAGTCGATAGGGTCTCGCAGCAATCCATCTTTAAAGACCTCAAAATGCAGCTGGGGAGCAGTTGCATATCCAGTATTTCCTAAATGACCAATTGCTTGACCTTGAACGACAACATCGCCTGCTTTGACGCTGTAGTCCTGAAGGTTTGAATAGGACGTCTTGAAGCTGTCACTGTGTTCAATAATGACCTTATTGCCATATCCAGATGTTTGAGTGCCATCAAGCTGAGCATGGGTTACAACTCCTGCTGTAGCAGCTTTCACCAAACTGCCCTTATCTGCTTTCAAGTCTATTCCTGGATTGGGTCGTATCACTTTAGTGGTGATGTCTTGTTCTCCCGTACTAAAAGAACGAAGAATAGAGAAGTTTTCAATCGGAGAACTTAATGATTGTAAGGGGCTATCTGTGTTCAACGAGCTTCCGGTTCTACTTCGAGGAAATGCAGAGGCTGCCGATGTTTCACCTAGTTTAGTATTCGCTTTTCCAGAAAAGGTCTCAGGTAGTGGATCAGAGACTTGATTGCTTACTAAATCGGTTAGAAGAGCGCTGCCTGAGACGGGGCCAACAAAGGTAAATCCGCCTTCCCATGCAGGGAGCATAGGAACAGGTCCTATGATGTAGGGAGTGCAGCCATATTGGGTGCAGATTCTAAAGAAGGCTCCGATTATGGCGATTCCTTCATCTTCGTTGACCTCAAGTATGACCAATTTGAAAGCTTTACCGAACGGATGGACCCCTATGGGTTCCAGTCCTGTCAAAAAGCCACTTCCACCCATTGTGAAGTCCTGAGACATGCCAGAAATCCACTGTTTCCCTTCTAACGGAAGTCCTAGTTCGATGTGAGCACACTTTTTCGTGCAAGGAATATCAAACCCTTCATAGTAGCCACCGCTTACAGTATTTTTTCTCTCTTCTTCTGCCTCACCCAAAACGATATTGACAATGGCCGGAATGCCTTGCAGGCCCGAGAAGCCTGGAAAGCTAGAGAAAGCCACATCGCTCAAGCCAGGGATCTCATCGATTAGCATACTATCCCATTGATCAAATTCAGATAAGAGACTCTCTGAGATGCCAGGAATTGAGGTTAAAGGATATTGGCTAAGATCTAACCGATTGAGCGGAAGTTCAGAAATTGAAGGGTTGTTTAAGAGTTCTCCAATGGGTTGATTGATCGAGGTGATGTTGCTGACCAGGTCGGCGATCGCAGGAACCTGATCGACTGACAGATTGCTCAAAGCTGGATTGGCTGTCACTAAATCACGAATTGTTTGTTTTCCCAGCAGAGGAAAATCATCTAGTGTTAGTTCACTTAAGCTTAAGTTGGCCATTTCAGCAATCTGCTCAAGCGAAAGCGCTTGCAGCTGTAGGCTTTCGGAAAAATCTCCCAATGTCATAAGCTCAGTAATGTGTTGCCCTGCGTTCCAAGACAAAGAAGGATCAAAATCCATTTGTTGAACAGTCTCGGTAGCTGCTACGTAAGCGCCTGACTCTTGTAAGACAGGCAAATTTCCTAATGTAATACTCCCCCAGTCAGGATAGTGAAGGTCGGCGTTTTGCACGTCTTGAATCATCGGAATAGGAGATTCTATAGACGGCATAGAGCTAACTGATACCGGAAAAATAACAGTAGAGATGCTCAAAATGAATGAGCAAGCAATAAGCGTTAAGAAAAGCCGTCTTATCCATCGAAAGGAAGGGGGTTTTAGATGTTTCATCACATTGCAAGGTGTAAAACTCAATTCGCTAGAACTAATAGAATCAATAGCCCGATATTGTCTCAAAATCAGGCTATCGTTTTCACTGAATATCAGCTTTGGCGAGGGACTAAATATTGTCGGTCTTCAGCAGAGCGTGCTTCTACCTTCAGTTCAAATTTGTAAAAATATGACCTACCATCTGCGGTTTGAGTCTGCACAGTTAGCTTTGTACGCGCAGATTCAGGGATATCTTTAGCTCTAGCACTACGAGGTTGGCTCAAATGGATGACCTCAGTATCAAATTCAGTTCTCACAAGAGAGTCATCTTGAACCCAAATTTTCTGAATACGCTCATCGGCAGCGGCAAAACTGATCTCTGTTTTGCCACCTGAAGAAAGCTGTATAACGGAATCCTTGGGCTCAATACCTGGCTGATGCTGCTCTGCATCGGTTTGAGAAAACGTCTCAACAGATGTACTTGTCTGCGGCTGCTCACTTTCTGCAAGTGATGCTTCAGCATTCTCTAAGGCAAGCATACTATCGTCATCTGAGACTTCTACAATCTCATAAGCTTCCTCAATAGGTGGCGGCAATTCAAGCGAAAAATCGTCTGGAGTTGAGACAATTTCGGGATGCCGATCTGGGCGAGAGATTGAATGAGAGCTAGCAATGACGAGTTCTTCGTTGATATCATTCTCCTCGGCAACCGGCGATATTCCAGATATCGGTTGGGTCACAACAACTTGGAGAACTGTGCCTTTATCTAAATACCAGAAGTTAGGCTTTGCATCACGCTCAGCTCTAGCTTGTTGACCTCGTCGAGATAAGTCTGACACTGCGCCTTGAAGCAGTCCTCCGGCCATTCGGTCAATAATAGTGCTGTCTTCTTGATTGGTTCTTGCTAAAACATCGTTGACTAAGATCTCTACCGGCGGTTGAATGATAGGCAACACATCTAAAGCAGCAATGTGGCTGTCTTGACATTCTCCATTGTCTATCTTGCAACTTTGTGCCAGTAGCGGTTGTCCAGATAGCTGCTTAAGCGCAATGCTTCCTTCGGGGATGGGGACTATCCTACCATTCTGAATGACTGACGTCAGCGTGCTAAACACTAGGCCATTCTCATCAATGGATGCGATTTCTCCATTTAGAGTTGAGCCAGCGTCTACAACAATTTCCCCATTGGCCGTTTTAAGGGGTTCTTGTAGTTCAACTGAGAATGATTTATCAGCCTGAGGATGTTCTGCCATCGCCGGCAACCAAGCGACTAGGCTGGTGAGTGTGGCTTCTGCCTGAGTGCCCGGAATCAGTTGCGGTTGTGAAGCAGTGTGGAGCGCCAATGGTGCTTTTGGTTCCAGTGGTTCAGCGATGGGAGGCTGGTTAGCGACAATAGGAGAACTATCACGAACGAGTGCTGTTCGATTAGGGCGTTCCCTGTTGGTACTTGAAAATGTAGTCGGTGCTGAGGCTATTGTTCTGGGTGTGGTGGTGCGATCGCGCCGAGAGTGAGTAGCCAAAGAAGACGGCGGCGGCGGTGCAGAAACTGTTCTAATGTTTGCCGGAGATGTGGGATTATCTTCATGGTTGCTAGAAGATGGCTGAGGAGCCTTTTGCTGTGCCAAGGCCAATGACTCAGAAAACCTATCAGCATCTGTCTGAGTAATCGCTTGATCTCTTAAAAGTCGGCCAACCTCTTGCTTCTGACTATCCAACTCTGCTCTTAGCGCTCTATTAGCGGCTTCCTCTGGTGTTAGCTCGCTCTCTGTAGATGCAAACGTACTCTCTGAATTTCCACCGCCAAAGCTGAAAATAAGCAGTGCCAGCAGTCCAAAGACCATGCCAGTGCCAGAGGCCACAAGGCTAAACTTATGCCAGGGATTGCCTGAAAAGGATTTGACAGCCTCTGGCACTGGCTCTGCTATTTCCAAATCACTTGCTTCGTCACCAGAAGATGCTCCTGATACAGACTGAGCTTTCTGTGTGTTTAACGTAGGAGAAGGCGTCTCGTTAGCATGAGCAGGCTGTTGCAAGCTTAATCCAACGAGCTGAGCCATATCGGCTTCTGTCAAATCAGTTGATAGGTTTAATCGAGTTTCGTTGTTCATGATTATTCTCCTTGAATGTCTTTGATTGCGTAAATTTCCAACCCAGATTGCTGCAAGCTGTAAATCGCCTGTGCAAATGGAGTCGTGCCAAAAGCGGCATCTGGAACTATCACGGTTCTTACATAAACTTCCTTGTCGAAAGGAAGAGAAACACCGGCAGTGTTTTCACCGCTCACAATGACAAGATCTGCAAGCACATTAACCTTCCACTTGCCCTTGCCCACCGCTTGAGGTGGCAAAATCTCTCTGATTTTAATCGCCACTTCGGTGTCACCTGTGAACACTTCCTTTGGTGTGATCTCAGCAACTTTCTGAAGAAACTGCCCTCGAAAGTCTTCTGATAATGCGTAGCTAGCGTACCAGCTTGAGCTAGTCACATTTTTTGATGTGCTGCCGTCATCCGCCTGTACGGGCCAGCCCTTGGGTGAAAGTAGATTGAACTCACTAACCATTTCTGACTCTACAGAAACCTCCTTCCCTTTATTGATTTCAGGATTAACCTCTGTTTCTGCAATATGAGCCGGGTCTGCCACGCTCCAATTAAACATTAAGAACAAAAAGTTCTTTGTGAAATAGGTTATGACAGCAGGATCACGTTCTTTTGAGGTAATCGGTGTGACTGGAATAGAGCATCCATTTTCCAGCTGAGCGACCATAGCTGTTGGTTTGAGGTGAGAAATGAATAAAATGATCAGGGAAAGCTGTAGAATGGCTGTTCCTAGAACAACGAAAGGTAAATAGTTTGTACTTTTGCTTTCAAGTAGTTTTGACATGACAGATTCCTCAATAATTAGCGGCGGGATTTTCGCATAGAGATCCCAAAAATATATTCTGTTGAGCTGCTGAGACCGTTAAAAATAGAGAGACTACTCGCTGTTGCAATCGCCATTGCAAGAACAGGCGCTAATAATCCAAGAAACGCAGCATACGTCAGCGGATATACCTCGTCAGCCGTGATGACAACAAAAGAGGCCAACCCAGCCAAAGTATTGAAGCTGATTTTAGCTAGTCCAATCGCAAAGAAACCTGAGAGCCATACGACAATTGGTTTTGCGCCTAATGCTACAGGTAGTAAGGTTCCACCTACAGCCAGCGGACCTAAAATCCCGATCAACAGCATAATGGCTTCAATTAGCCACCGAAAAGAATCATGCAAGGCAATCAGCTGAACCCAGGTTTGCGTTTGAGAGGCAGAGCTTAGATAAGAAGGAGACTCAGGAATCTCATGGGTTTTCTCACAGTTAGCTCTCATCTCTTCATCCTGTAACTCCTGGCATTGCTCATACTTTTGAATGACCTTTTGCCGGTCTCCTTCTTGCCTTAAAGCCTGTGTAAAGGCACTAGAGAGCGTCATTTCCCTTTCACTGTCGAACTCTGCTGTGATGATGGTTTGGTTAACGTAACTAATTGAGTCATGTAGACCCCTAGTCACATTTGAGAGCACAGCGCCTTTACTTGATAGCAGACTAATCACTAAAATGGGCCAGATAAAATCAGAGATGGACCTTTGAATATGTCCATCCATCATTTGTCGGCTCCACTTCAGCATGAAAAACAGCAATGTCATTACAGCCAAAACACTGCCGATATGAGAGAGAGAGCCATAGAAATCACCTTTTAGAAGTTCTTCCCAAAGGCTGTGCCACACAGCGGATATCTCTCCGGCCTCAGCCAAAGCTGGCGAAGACACAAATGGTAAGAATATAAACATGGGCTTGCACGTTATTAGGTTTTCACAATTCAGTAAGCACGGGCTAAATCAATTGATGCTCAGTAAAGCGATGCGTCTTGACCAAGCTTTGCCGCATCGCTGCCATCAGCATCTCTGCGATATCGTCGAGCACTATTTTCTTGACTCAGCGTTTCAGAAACGCTTCCCGATAGCATGTTACTCATTTGACCCACAGCAAGAGACTTCGCCTGAAGCATCTGAATTTCGCCTAGAATGAGAGACTGATTTTCCGAAACATTTGCAATAAGTTGCGCAACCTCTTTAGTCGAGTTGGCGGTACCGGCGTTTGCGGTCAAATCTGCCTGTCTTTCTAAATTACGATTGAGCCTGCGGGCTTGCTTCTTGAATGGATCTTCTTCAGACGAGTTCTCTTCATCTACGATACCCAGCATCTGTTTGGTTTGGTTTGAAGAAAGATTCCGAATATGTTCATGAAACTTCTCAATCACATTGAGGGCACGATACGGATTGTTATCGATATCAATGTTCTCATCTTCTTCGAGATGCCCAATATCAGATTGAATCATGTTTGACTGATACTTTCTAAGACTTTCCAGAAAAGCATTTAAATCGTTACCTAGTGCCTCTCTGGCAGTATCTAATTCATCTCCGGCTTGAACTGGAAGTGAAGCAATTAAGAGTAACCCTACTACAATCAATAGAACTATTTTTTTGACTTTTACATTCATTTTCGAACCCTTAGTGATGAAATGCAGCTACGAGAGAGCTAAAAGGAAAGCGCTTGAGCTTTTTCATTACGGTCTTTCATCCAGTTCTCCACTAGCCTGTCAAGAGGCTCTCCCGATTGAATCGATGTGATAAGCACTTTTGAGAATTCCGAGAGGCCCACGTATTCGTTTTTGCAATGGTTGGTGATTGTCGTTCTTGCGGTTTGTTCATCCGGATTGTTTGCTACGGCGGCTAGCTGAGCAAAGGCAGGATAGTAACGGCAAGCGGTGTATACGCCATTGTTATCAAGCAACCACTGGCTATAAATTCCCTCTTTTTTAGGAAAGAAGCTTTCTCCTGCATTGCGACTAATAATTTCACGAGGATACTTCAGAATCTCTGTAAAGCTATCGATTGCAGTGGGTTGAATTCGACCAATTAGTCGAGTGCTCAAGTTTTGAAAGATCTTGGCGCTGGAAGGCGATTTATGAATCGTGTCTGGGTCTTGCCCTGAGAGAATGACCCGAATTCCAGCTTTAGCACCGTTTGCACAAAGCCTTCCAATTAAGGCTCCAATTTCATCATAATCAAAGAGAATGGGTGCCTCATCGATAAAGAAGATGGATGCAGGTGCCGCTAATGCCCTCCTTAGCGCTGCCGAATATGCGGAAAGTGCTAGTACAGCAGCATCTTGGTCGTTAGATAGATTTCTCAGCGCAAACACCAAGAGCTGGGTATCCGTTGGAAAGCTAGAAGGAGAAGAAATGGCTTTGCCCACTCGGCTGCTAAGCCAGAAATTGAGCTGTAGTTCAATCTGCTGAAACGCATCGCCGATTCTACCGCTAGGTGCTTTCATTTTCAGCGCTTCAGGCGTGCAGAATTTTATAAAGTCTTGGAGCGTAGGCGTTTCTTGCCATTCGGGGGAACCAAAGCCTTTTTCAAGGGCTTGATGATACCGTGTCTGGATTGACTTGTCGGCGAAGAAGTTCTTGAGCGCTAACACTAATAGCGCACGCACCGTCTGAGAAATAAGAGGATCGATGTTGCTAGAACCGACAACCATTGTTAGCAGAGCAGACTCTAAAAATGATTGGAAGTCGTGGAATCGGACAATTTGATCCTCATAGGGGAGATGCCGCAAGTCCGGTTGTTCGAATAGATTGTTACTTTCTTTTGATATGTCAAAGTATGAGCCCCCTACAAATTGCGTAAAATCTGTAAACGTAGAGGTGCCGTCTGGCTTAGGAAAGTCTAGTGCAATAATCGGAAACTGTTGTGCTAGTGCTTGGGTCAGGATGCCTGAGACCAAGACCGACTTTCCTGCGCGGGTTGTTGCAAATAGCCCAAGATTACGATGCTGTGAAAACAGGTCAAGATGAATAGGACTGCCGCCTTCGTCTGCGACTATCTCAAATCCTTTGCGATCGCACGGCTGAGTAGTCATCAAAGGCATCAAACCAGGGACTTCACTGGTCAAATAGAGTTGTCTACGATCAAACGGCTTTGCCATAAGGGTTTCCCAAACTGCACCACACAGGGTTTGCAGCCATATTTTCCAAGCGTATTCATGCTCGCGATCAACCCAAGCTGGCTGACGAAAACAGCTTTGGACATATCGACAGGCCTCATCGAGCTGGTCCAGATTTGGACGATGTATCAGAACAACAACAGCGGTGTAAATAGGAGAAGCTCCCTGAAGCATCTGACGCTGTGCCTCAATAGCCTGTTCTGACTTAAGCTCTGCACCCACATCCCTGGAGTTCGTATCTTCAGCCAAAGAGGCTGAAAGGTCTGACTGCTTCATCATGCGCTGAACAGTCGTCTTCACCAGATTAGGATTAGCTGGACTCAGCTGACAGAAAACTTCTGTATTAGTGACATTATCTCTAGACAACACTTCCCACAGATAGCGCAACTGAGAAGAACCATCTGCCCATCCGCCCGGTTTATCCAAGAAGGAAAGGGGCGCAACATAGTTGTTTTTTACCTTGACCCATTTCCGGTTGGCGACTGGCATTGAGGACTGAGTTAGCATCGTTGCACTATGCACCTCTGATTTAACCTCCTCGCGCAAGCCCTTGTAATCGAGAATAAGTAGCTGCGGGATAGGGCACGGCTCGCTGTCGTTGAAGCGACTCCATAGACTTTCCCACAGTTCTTTCTCATTTAAAGCGCGTATAGAAAGACCTAGCTTATTAATGAGCAGTTGCTCCCAGTGCATAAATCCGTCAACGAGAGCTTTTTCCATAACTGCATGCAAACGCTGACTCTTTTTTTGCTTCAGAGTCCCTGAAAAAGACGCCCAGCTACTTTCTATCTTAGTCAGCAGCTTTTCAATGACATCCTGCGCACCTTCGGCATCGCTGGCTACCGTGTAGGTAACGTACAATCTTAGAAACTTAGGCTTTCTCAATCCTTGTTGCGATAGCTGTTGAACCCTAGCTTGGTCAGCCATCAGCAGAAATTTTAATGGATTATCTGAACACTGACCAATTAGCTGGTTTAAGTCTTCCTGACGCACTTGATCTGATGAAAATGTACCTAGATGAAGCGTGAGCTGCTCTCGTTCTGGCAAATCTTTCAACCCTGATTCCAGCGTTTCTAGTGTCTGCACAGCTCGCTCGTAAGTCGTTGTACTGTGAATGCCTTGACATTCAAAAGCAAAGACAAATCTAAGATTGTTAGCATCTTTATCTTTGACCAGAATAGAGGTCCCGACCCGCCGACCACGAAGCTCAATTCGGGCTAAAGACGCTAAATGCAGCGAGTCTTCAAAAGGGCTTAAAGTTGTTGAACTTTTTGCGGGACTTTTTAGACGTTTTTTTCGGATTTTTGTTTTCATAGCTCAATAAACTCACATATCGGGCATAGCCCCTATTCCAATTAGGTGCGGGCATAAACTTAGAGAGGAATTTCCAACTCTTACTCCCGGTTAAGATCCACCAGGTACTCATTCCCCAGGCGGCAAAGAAGCCAATTTTAGACCAGCTAAGACCTAGAATTTGACCCAGTAAATAAGAAACAGCGAGAATAGATGCCCAAGGAATGATCTGATCGGCAGGAATAGGGCCTAATCTGGGTTTGGCACCCAGAATTCTGTTGACAGGGCGAGGCTTTTGTCGGTGTAGTTTCTCAGTCATTTTGCGTAATCTGTGATGATGGAACGGCTATCAATACTCTGGTAACAGAACAGTTGTTAGAACATCGGAAACTTGAACTGTTAGGATTGCAACTAGGGGGACTCTCGCCGCTGTCTGCCAATCTTCATCCTGCTGCACAGAGTTCACAATTTGAACCATTGAAATACCGATGTAAAGGATGTACAGCCCTCTCAGAACATTGAATACAAGCTTGATAGTGGTTTCATCCATTTCTTCGAATGCAGATAGAAACCACTCTTGCGCTCTTTCAAACAGAAAGGCGTGAGCGGGATCTGAAAACAAACTCAGTAAAAAGAAAAACGCTAAGCTACTGATGAAGCTCATACTTAAAAGGAGACGTCGCCGAGTGTGTTTTCCTGAGCGTGTGGACACTCGCAGAAAGCCTTGTTTTAGAAGTACAACAGTGGCAGCGGTAATCACAACTGCTGAGAGTAAGGCTGGCCCTCTTGTTACAGAATTGATGCTGATAGCAATGATGGCCACTATTAACAGCATGGGAGTGGAGATTTTTTTCAAGATAAACTCCTTAATATTGTGAGCAACTAAGATTGATTCTCTTTGAAAAAACATAAGAAACCTCAGTAATGGGGTATTTGCAAATTTCTTGTAGCTAATATCCTTTTTGGCTGACTATTTCTACAAGAATGATGGTAGAAATGCTCTAATCAAGTGCTTTGAAGGATTGATTCATCTCTGAATAATTATTGTTGTCATCAAAACGGACTGATTCACTTCTCTTAACCTGGAGAATGCAAAATCACTTAATCGAGCTAGACACGTGATACGCCGCCTATCCCTGATTTCGGAAACTGATGGGTACATTCCAGAAGGCGGGAGAATTCATCAGTACATTGGTCAATCGCTGGCTACAAATGGATTGAGTCTCATTCGCGGGTATGCTGCCATCTCGACAGATCCGATTAGGAACTAGCATAAAGCGGGCATAGGTCTCAGCGGCATATTCACCAACCCTCGGATGCTGATACCGCACACCTGCAAAGTCAGAAACTGAGCTACCAGCAGGCACAATCCCCAAATGATGGTCTACGCTATGTGCAATTTCGTGAAATACAGTGAATTGGTATATTCGATTTTCAAAGGCCGCTTTCGTAATGGCAATGAGCCCTGTATCTGGCTGACTCAAAACATAGTCATGGATATCCTCGTCAGATACACCTGTTCTATGCTCTTTGCCTAGCCATGCGCTTCTAACTTCGGCAGGGCTATAGTAGCCGCCACCCGTGCGGCGTCCTCCGGGAAGACGATCTACGATAAAGATTGGATCGACAACATCTAAATGACTTTGCGGTAGCCGATTGAGATTGTTAGATGTTGTGTTCAGACGTGTTTCTAGGTCTGGCACTTCCGAGTACACTCGAATATCTGGTGCGGCGATCGCTGATAAAAAACTAGAGAAACCGAGCGTAGTAGCGATCGTAATGCAAGTTCCAGCTGCTAAGCTATTCAGTGATTTAAGACTCATGTTTGAAATGACCTCGCAAGAAAGGTGTTGATGTTGGACAAGCTTTATTAGGTGTAGGTGAAATCAAAATTGACTGATTCTTTTTTCGCTTCGAAAAGTAGAAGGTTTCGTCTTGCAAAATGTTCTGGATGACGACAAGCCAGCGTTTCTGATTAGAACAAGTTCTTTGAATAGAAGAACCTGTTCTAAATTCCTACTACCAAAGCATAGATGGGTTGTCATAGGGCCAACCATTTTGTAAGCCAGTGTTGGTTTGATGCTCTAGATAAAATCTATGTAGAGCAAATGGACAATAAAATAGCATGCCAAGCAAGGTTCCTATCAAAATATCTCTGACTTTCATATGATTGCTTCCGTTTTTTACAAGTTTTGCTGGTTGGCATCTT